>NZ_JNKR01000066.1 GCF_000702905.1 Mitsuokella jalaludinii DSM 13811 | reverse complement strand
ATTGAGCAGCCAGCTGACGAGGAAAATCCATACATCTGATGCCGATATTTACTGGCGGATGAAATGAATTTGCGAAAGAATCTTGACACTACCAAATATTCTTTTGTCATCCGGACGGCACGAGCCTGTTCCGGACGCATTTGAAAGTTCTGCGTCCTGTTCTCGAGGTTTGCCGACGAAGTCTTCACCGCAAGGATGGCGGCCTTCACATCATCGGTAGAACACTTATACCATTCGCTTTTCTTACCATCCGGCGATTTTTGAGCGTGAAAGCCGTGTGCTTCAAGCATCCGATGGACATCATGATCCATGAAGATGGCACCGTCAGCATTTAGAGCAGATTCAACAAGCTCCACCTTGTATGACTGCCCCGGCGTCAGCGTAGGATAATGCTCATGCATACGCACTTCGATTGGTCTATCAGTGTATCCTACCTTTAGGCAGCCTGGGAAGCGAGTATCAGAGTAGGCATAGATGATCGGCTTGACTTCTGTCTTTGGGTGAACATATTGATCAAATATATCTGGCATCAGTTGTCATCTCCCTCTAATTCCTTTATTGATGACTCAATTACTTCAATCTCATCATTTGTAAGGTGGTATGTTTCATAAAGCTTTCGGTCGTTCCATACTTCTTCATAATTCGCAACCGGCACAAAGCAAAACTTGTCCTTCGTAATATGGATAGACGTTAATGCTTGCAGCAAAAGGAATCTGAAGAATTTAGTCATAATGTAACTTCTAAGATTCTCAGCTTTCTGAGCGTCCTTAAAATGATCGATAATCAAATAGGTTTCAGAGCAAGCTTCACCCGGTTTCAAAACTTTAACAGAAGAGGTAACCATGTATTTACCATCTGATCCTGGCTTATTTCCTCCTGACATGGCATAGGTCATAATAACCTTGTATTCATTTAATATCTTATCTTTATCATCCAAAGCAGATGTCTTTATATGATGGATTTACAATCTAAGTGCAACAGCTCCTAGACAACCAAATTAAAATGACACATAGACTTCTTTGCTATAATGGTGTTTGAAGAGAACTAC
>NZ_JNKR01000065.1 GCF_000702905.1 Mitsuokella jalaludinii DSM 13811 | reverse complement strand
CGTCTCCTTTGCGTTTTTGTTTGGCGACTTAATTGTAACAGAGGACGAGGTCCATGTCTTTATTCTATTTTGCGAAAGATATTATACCTTATCTATCATTAACATTATGTTATCATAAAATTAATTGAATTGCAAGATTTATTTTACGAGTATGACATAAAATAGTATTTCACTGCTATTCTGCACAATAGCTTACAACGTATAGAAAAACATGGATCTAGCAAGAAATCCTTGTAGATCCATGTTTTCCGTTGATGTATTCACACCGTGACATCCGTCTCATGATAGTCATCATCATGAGGTCCTTTTTTATATCCATATGCTCTTATCATAATCAGATTCTTGTAATCAAACATATAGACCATTTTATACGTACCCATATCGGGCCATGCATTTGTCCACGTGTGTAGATAGAACGTGCCATCGTCTAAATATCTAGCACCATTTTTTTCACGAGCATCCATAGACATATATTTTCTATGGATTCGTCTATGTTGATCCATAAATTGTATTTCTTTTAATTTATTATCTTTTATTGCAAAAAACGATGCAGCATACCCACCGCCTCCACTTGCTCTAGATATATTCTCTAAAATATCCGGCATTCCTGTGTTGCTAGTAATAACAAAGCATCCATTTAAAGTATCGCTGTCTTTGTCTAACGTAGGAAAAGGACCTATCCCCTTCTGCAAGAAGGCCGTATCATCTCCTACGCGTGCAAGGTAAGGGTAAAAATCACCGGCAAAAATCCCATTTTTTTCGAAAAGATAGTTAGATACATATTTTGCATTATCGCTGATGATAAATACATAATATGGAGTTCCCTCTATTGAATTGATTAGCAGGGTTTCCTGTGAACGTGTTTTAGCAGTTTCCACATCCATACTATCAGGAATATTCGCAAATACAGTTGATGTCATGATAACGAGCATTAGCATGACTAAAATACTGAGTTTTCGCACCATCATATTTCGATAAGGTATAATATCTTTCGCAAAATAGAATAAAGACATGGACCTCGTCCTCTGTTACAATTAAGTCGCCAAACAAAAACGCAAAGGAGACGA
>NZ_JNKR01000064.1 GCF_000702905.1 Mitsuokella jalaludinii DSM 13811 | reverse complement strand
AGTTCAAAACTGCGCATTGAGGTGGATTAGTTCGCTATTATAAAACGAGGGAATATTTCATATGAAATATTCCCTCGTTTGTTTCGTCTATTCGATTACCTCAAATGGAATTTCAAATGCCAGGCGGCCGAGTACCTTGGATATAAGATTCTGTTATAGCAGATGATGACATTGCTTGTTCAGTTCATTTCTTTTAAAGCAAGGGCCGTATACTGATCGGTAATCAGTACATTCATATAACCGGCTTTGAGCGCTGCATGGATGGCCCGGAGCTTTTCTTTGCTACCGGCAACTAGGATACGCGTTTCCTTTTTTTGAAATTCGTCAAGCTGTATGCCGGCAGTGCGGTTGTTGAGTTCTTCATCTACGATTTTTCCATTATCATCATAAAATCGAGAGCAAAGATCACCGGCAGCTTTCTGACTAAGGAGTTCGCGATCATTTTCGTTGATGTAATATCCGAGATGGAACAGAATGGATTCATCTGATGCTGGACCCACTGTTACAACAGCGATATTAGCTCGTCTTCCCATGTCGAGGATGTTCTTTACATATTTATCCTGTTCGACCAAGCGTTTTACTTCAGTATTGTCGAACATGACAGGGATGGGTAAGAATATTCCTGTAGTAGAGAAAGCTTTAGCAACAAGAGTAATGATTTCATGTGCATATGTATTGAGCTTCGAGTAACTGATACCACCTTTTAGCTGTACAACCTGTACTTTTTTGACAGGTTTTGACTTTAGATGCAAGGCCATTTGATAGAGCGAGGATCCCCAGCCTATGCCGATGATATCATTATCTTTGACAATTTCATATAAATATTCGGCGGCTTTCAGCCCAATTGCCTTTTTGATTTCATCGTTTTTATTGAGAGGAACGTTAGCAATCTTTACAGTCTTCAAATTGTATTTTTTACACAGTTCATCTGCCAAAGAAAGGCCTCGTTCGGTAGGATCGATAATCCTTATCTGTACAAAGCCATGTTCTTTGGCGTATTGCAATAATCTCGAGACAGAGGGCCTTGAAATCCCTAGTTCATTGGCTATTTTCTGCTGGCTCATATCGGATTCATAATACAATTTTGCAACATTGATGCTCAATCGGTCCTTATCCTGCTCCATGTCATCATCTCCTCGTATATCGTTAGCTGTACTGCCAAGCTCATCATCTATTATATATCGGATGCATCCAAAGGTTCAAATTTATATAGTGCTCACAAAAAAAGACTCTCCGAGGGGGACGGAGAGTCTTCTTGTTATGCGTTAAGCAGTTTTACCACATCATCTTTTTCCGGATACGATTTTTGTGTGCCACGTTTTGTGACGCTGAGTGCAGCGAATGCACTCGCTGTCTTCATGGATGCGAGGATATCGCCGGATTGTACATAGCAGCAAGCAAAGCATCCAATATAGGCGTCTCCAGCACCAGACGTATCGATGGCATTGACTTTGAAGGGCTTTACGAGATGCTTTCCTTCTTTGTTGATCCACATGGATCCATGAGAACCCA
>NZ_JNKR01000063.1 GCF_000702905.1 Mitsuokella jalaludinii DSM 13811 | reverse complement strand
GGATAAACGCTGAAAGCATCTAAGCGTGAAGCCCGTCCCGAGATGAAGTATCTCATAGCACAAGCTAGTAAGACACCTTGAAGAAGACAAGGTTGATAGGGTAGATGTGGAAGTGCTGCAAGGCATGAAGCTGACTACTACTAATATGTCGAGGGCTTAACTAGAGAACTGGAGTGTTCGCAGAGTAATTTCTTCTGTATAGTTTTGAATGTGCAAGCATTCAAATAGAATATCCGGTGATGATGCCTGAATGGTTCCACCTGTTCCCATACCGAACACAGTAGTTAAGCATTCAGAGGCCGAAAGTACTTGTCTGGAGACGGACTGGGAGGATAGGAAGTTGCCGGTTTCATTCCTCGATAGCTCAGCCGGTAGAGCACCTGACTGTTAATCAGGCTGTCGCAGGTTCGAATCCTGCTCGAGGAGCCAATTTTACAAACCCCTGGGGTGATTGGGGTATAGCCAAGTCGGTTAAGGCACGGGACTTTGACTCCCGCATTCGTTGGTTCGAGTCCAACTACCCCAGCCAGTGCGGTTCACTAGCTCAGTTGGCAGAGCACCTGACTTTTAATCAGGGTGTCCCGGGTTCGAATCCCGGGTGAGCCACCATTTTATATAAAGGTCCACTTGATTTTTTCTTGGCGCCATCGTCAAGCGGTTAAGACACCGCCCTTTCACGGCGGGTTCATGGGTTCGAATCCCATTGGCGTCACCATCATCATGACTCACTAGCTCAACTGGCAGAGCAACTGACTCTTAATCAGTAGGTTCACGGTTCGATTCCGTGGTGGGTCACCATTTTATGGGCGATTAGCTCAGCTGGGAGAGCGCTTGCCTTACAAGCAAGATGTCAGCAGTTCGATCCTGTTATCGCCCACCATTAAAACCTGATTTTATACGGCCCGGTAGTTTAGTTGGTTAGAATGCCGCCCTGTCACGGCGGAGGTCATGGGTTCAAGTCCCATTCGGGTCGCCACTTGTTTATTGCACAGTAATGTGTTATAATATTATCTAACTTGTGAAATGCCTCGGTAGCTCAGTCGGTAGAGCAGGGGACTGAAAATCCCCGTGTCAGTGGTTCGATTCCGCTCTGAGGCACCATTTTTCAAGCTGGTGTAGCTCAATTGGTAGAGCAGCTGACTTGTAATCAGCAGGTTGGGGGTTCAATTCCTCTCGCCAGCTCCACTTTGCATTATGCGGGTGTAGCTCAATGGTAGAGCTCCAGCCTTCCAAGCTGATCACGTGGGTTCGATTCCCATCACCCGCTCCATTAGTCAGCAATTTGATACTGCCGGGGTGGCGGAACTGGCAGACGCAACGGACTTAAAATCCGTCGGTTGGAAACAACCGTACCGGTTCGATTCCGGTCCTCGGCACCACCAATTGTATCAATACCTCTCATTTTCATATTACGCGGTCGTGGCGGAATGGCAGACGCGCTAGCTTCAGGCGCTAGTGATGGCAACATCATGGAGGTTCAAGTCCTCTCGACCGCACCATCAAAAATCTTCATATTGTATCATGCGGTCGTGGCGGAATTGGCAGACGCGCTACTTTGAGGGGGTAGTGTTCACAAGACGTATGGGTTCAAGTCCCATCGACCGCACCATTTGCTTAA
>NZ_JNKR01000062.1 GCF_000702905.1 Mitsuokella jalaludinii DSM 13811 | reverse complement strand
GTATAGATAACTGCAAATAACAGTTTGTAGGGGAGTTCTGATACTCCCCTATAAAAATGGCTATTTATCAACTGTTTGTTGTGACATAGCCTTTTAAATAATCTGCCCGAATTCTCTCATTCCCCTCTTCAAAGCCTCTTCGAAATCCTTCCTCATATAGTCCTTGAGTCAGCTCGCCCATATTTCTATATTTCTTCAACTCATCCTCTGTCATCCAGATGCCATATTCTTCTTCAAATGGACTTTTTTTGCTCAATACAATCACCCCAAGCTCTCATAAAACCTGCGAATAAATCCTGCCATCAGAATGCGCCGCTTCTCAAGGAAGGCCTTGTAATCATTGCTATCCATGTTCATGAACTCCTCTGGCACACAGTTTTCGGCAAGGTTTTTCTTGAGGTCATCTGCATCGGTGATTCCACCATACTGCAACTCGCCGTTGGCAATTTGCTCCTTCATTTTTGCCATGTACACGCATGGTGCATCATTCTTGATCTTGATGTTGATTTCCGACTGCGTATAGACGTAATTAGCAATCTGATTGTAGTCCCTGCGGTTGTTGATGCCGTTCTTCTGAAGATACCTCTTCGGGAAAATATGGTGAATGTCGCCACACTGCTGAATCAGCGATGATACATCGATCTGCTCAGACAGAAAACCTCGGGAGCCCGCTTTCACCTGTGCCATCAGGAACAACAAGAAGTACGGGCTGCTGGATACGGAAGTATCCAATCTCTGGACAAGCACCGTATTCCAGAAGGCATCCGACATCTCGCCTTCTTCCGTAGTTGCAACAAACTTTTCGGGATTCATTTCTGTAAAGCGCTTGATATCGTAGTCCATCGCGGATTCAGGTGAGCTAGAATAACGCCCCGTCAGCATGGAAAGAACAATCCACTTGCGCACCAGCTTCTCGATTAGCGCGGCGTTCATGCCTCTGTCCCTCAACGTGAGATACAAGATATATCCGAAATTCAGCACGTTCTGTGAACGGACGAGCGATGTATCAATAATCCCAGTAGACTTGACAATCATGATGTAGCGCTTGAAGTTAGTTTCGTTTACAAAATTCTCTACGCCTTGACGAAGCTTATGAAATGAATCTTCTGCGATGCTTTCCAGATTCTCTCTCGTCTCAAAATCACGGCCAGATAAAAGACTGACCAGATCTGCAATCTTTCCTCGCATGAACTTGTGCGTAAAGGAAACCCGCAGTACATCAGTATAATCTGGGACATAGATGTCCTCTGTCTCATTGACAACCCATTTTATTTTCTGCATTCCACCAGATTCGACAAATTCTGTATCGTTGGCGGCGATTGCATCATAGTCCACCGGACTCCGCATAAAATGGTAGAAATAATCAATCATCTTTCTGGTATCATTCCCGCCGTAAAAATCATCGGCTGAAATCTTCGACATGGCAAAGTCAGCCTGCGACAAAACGACGCCCTGCGAATTGATTCGGATAAAAATATCGGTCACTTCATCGATTGTGAGTGTCTGGCTCAAGTCCGTAACGCCTATGCTGATATTGTAGATGGATTTCAGCTTGTTGATTGCAGACGCTACTTTCTGTTCCTGTCCGACCAAATTGTTCACTTGACAATAATTTGGGATAAAGGACCACTCCGAAAAAGTTGGTGTGAATATCTCAGCTATGTCAGGAATCCATCTGCAGCAGTTTACAGCTTTTTGAAGCACAATAAAATTGCATAGCCTCCTGATGGTGTATAATGAAATCGCTAAACCACACTAACACCCAAGAGAAAGGCTATGCGATGACTTCATTATACACCGAGAACTCCGTGATTGGTAGACTCCTGACGATTTTTTCTTCTTTGTTCCCAGCTGCGACGAGGCCGACGCGCTATCTGCTGGCGTGGCTCCTCATCGCTCAGCTGGCTCTGGAGTCAGCTTCGTCGGTGCGTTGCCTGTTCCGGCAGTTCCTGTCGAAGCAGACGGATGCGTCG
>NZ_JNKR01000061.1 GCF_000702905.1 Mitsuokella jalaludinii DSM 13811 | reverse complement strand
GTGAAACGCTCAAAACTGTCGATAAAAAGTACACAGCTACGGCTGGCGCTGTCCTGGTCATGTCCATCATCGGCGGTGCCATCGTTCCGGCAATCCAAGGTTATGTCTCTGATATAACCGGATCCATGCAGTTCTCGTTCATTGTCAACTTCTTCTGCTTCCTCTATGTCGGCATTTACTTCTTCCAGAAGTATCGTGCAGAGGCAAAAGAAGCATAAGACTGTGCACAGCACCTGCATAAAGAAATTCCATGCTTGTAGATTGATTCGCAATGGATTCACTTAGGAGGTCATTTCCATGTCTATTTCTAGTAAAATTTATCTGAATAAATCTTATTTTAAAGAAAATCATACAGATATAATCGAGAATGATGACTTCAAAGTCACGTTATTCCGCTATCCATCTGGAATTGAATCCGTAAAGATTGCTAACTCCAAGGGATACGTAGAATTGCTTCCTTATATGGGACAAATCATCTGGGATGCTGAATTCAATGGCATCAGTTTGCGTCTCAAGAATATTTTCAAAGAGCCAAAACCTGCCACATGCATTGTTGATACGTACGGCTGTTTTGCTTTCCATTCCGGATTATTAGCTAATGGCTGCCCAGGACCTGAAGATACACATCCAATGCATGGTGAGTTCTCTTGTGCTAAGATGGATGAAGCATGGCTTGAGATAAGCGATGACTCAGTTTCGCTCGTCAGCAAATATGAATACTGCCAAGGCTTCGGTTATCATTATATTGCGCAGCCAAGTGTCTCCCTGAAAAAAGATGCCACTCGCTTTACTATCCACATGGAAGTCACGAACCTCACATGTACAGAAATGCCTTTGCAGTACATGTGCCATATGAACTACGCCTACGTTGATCAGGGACGCATTTCCTCTAACATCCCTGCTACAGCATTTAAACTGCGCGAATCCATCCCCTCGCATGTTCATCCAACTGAAAAATGGCTTGCATACAATGAAGAAATTAAAAAGTTGCAGAAAGAGGGCCGCAGCTTAGAGGTTCTTGACCAGCCTGACATGTACGATCCTGAGATTGTCTTTATGGCAGACCATATCGACCAGTACGCCCCAGATGTCACGGTAGAGATTGATTCCCCTAAAGGATACGGCTTCCGTACGGATTTCTCCACAAAAGACTTCACCAGTGCTACCCGCTGGATCATGAAGAACGACGACCTTCAGGTAGCAGCCTTTGTCCTGCCTGCTACTTGCCGTCCGGAAGGATTCCTCGCAGCTAAGAAAGCTGGTACTCTTCTCTACTTGAAACCAAATGAGAAGAAGACCTTCACAGTTCTGACGGGCCTGAAATAACATCATTGCGAAAGGAAGTATTCCCCATGAAAATAGCTGTAATCGGGTCGAATATGGTTGACCTGACTTCATATATCACACGCATGCCTGTACTGGGCGAAACACTGGAAGCACCTGATTTTTCCATGGGCTGCGGCGGAAAAGGAGCCAATCAGGCAGTTGCAGCTGCAAAATACGGTGCCGATGTATTGATGATGACAAAAGTTGGTGATGACGTTTTCGCAGATAATACCATCGCCAATTTCAAGAATGCTGGCATTGATACAAAATACGTTCAAAAAGTCCAGGGTGTATCTAGCGGCGTTGCACCGATTTTTGTAGACAAAAGCGGACAGAACAGCATCCTGATTATTAAAGGAGCCAATAAATACCTGCTCCCCAAAGACATCGATGACGCTGAAGAAGATCTCAAGAACTGCCAGCTGATCATCCTGCAGTTAGAGATTTCTCTGGAAACCGTATATTACGCTATCGACTTTGGTAAAAGGCACGGAATCCCAGTGTTATTAAATCCTGCACCAGCAACAAAGGAACTGCGTATAGACAAAGCCTGCCAATGTGACTTCTTCATGCCAAACGAAACAGAGTTAGCCATCTTGACAGAGATGCCAGTCTCGACACTTGATGAGGTGGAAGCCGCAGCTAAGAGTCTTGTCAATCGAGGCCTGAAAAATGTCATCGTCACC
>NZ_JNKR01000060.1 GCF_000702905.1 Mitsuokella jalaludinii DSM 13811 | reverse complement strand
AAGCGTGTGACGTTCTACTTTCCTGCTCCGCACCATCCATGGGAACGCGGGACCAACGAGAATACCAATGGGCTTCTGCGGGAGTTCTTCCCGAAGGGCAAGGACCTCACGGATACACCAGAGGAGTACATCCAAAGGAAGTACCATGAGCTGAACTTGCGCCCTAGGAAGTGCCTTGGTTATAAAACACCATATGAGGTCTACTTCTCAAAGGTGTTGCACTTAGCTTGACAATTCACCCCACTTTGGTGTCCAAAGCCAAAAGTAGCATAAATTCAAGCGCTCTGCTCAAAGCCTTGCAGGCCTTGTCCTGGGGCGATGAACAAGCGGCTTAAAAGCTGTAAACTGCTGTATAAAGAAATAATAATTTGAAAACACTTGATGATGGTATCACTGTCGGCCTTGGTGTTTGAGAAAGCCTGACGGAAACCACACAAAATCTTATGTCTGCAGATAGTGAGTGTGTCTGTTACAGAAAAAATCATTCATCACCTTCAGAGAGTAAGATGTCCCTTAATACCAATTCGATTTCATAATCCCCCCATTTTTGGATTGTGTCAATAAATTCCTGCAATTCGGCCTCGTCCGTAAAATAACTGTCGATGGATAGTGTTTGAGCACCAGTTATCTGATAACAGTGGTTGATATGGCTGTGGCACTGAGTAAGATAATCCAACAGGGACTTCATAAAACCGCTGTGTGGGGTTATTTTTATAAGGGCATGTGTTTTATAACCATATATGGGGCAGTTGACATTCACGGTATAGTGATGGACAACGCCCAAACCAGTCAGGCGGTCAAGACGATTCTTGACCGCCTGACTGGTTAAATGAACGCGTTTTCCCAGTTCAGTCATGGAAATTCTGGCCTCTTTATGCAGAATGCTGAGGATTTCATGGTCAGTTTTGTCAATTTTTTTGTTGTTGGCAGGTAAAAAATTCATGGCAATGCTCCTAACTTGAAAACTTGAAAATTTCAAGTGATTTGTCTGCATCTCTTGAAATTCTGTATCGTAAATAAAATTCTAGCAAAGTATAATCACAATGTAAATTAAATTATGCTTCAGAGGAGGAAATGAAATGAAATGGAGAAAAACTTTAATAGCTGCATTCTTGGGAATGACGATGATGACGGGCAATGCCTTTGCACAGGTTTCTTACCAGCATGTACGCAATGCTACGGGCAAATTGGCGTACAACGATACGGTATTTTTGATAGATCCCATGCTGGCAGAAAAAGGCCGTTATGAAGGCTTTGCTGGTTCTTTCAACAGTGAGGTGCGCAATCCCAAGATGGACTTGCCCGAATCAAAGGAGGATGTATTAAAGAATGTTGATGCGTTAATTGTCACGCATACCCATCTTGACCATTGGGATGAAGTAGCTCAGCAGTTCATCAACAAAGATATTCCTGTATTTGTGCAGGATGATAAGGACGCTACTGAAATTCGCAAGGAAGGTTTCCGCAATGTTCAGGTGCTGAATCGGGATATCGAGTTCCAAGGGGTGCGCCTGACCAGAGTAGAAGGCACGCATGGTACGGAAGAGATGTATGCCAATCCCGCTTATAGCGTACTGCTCGGAGAAAGTATGGGCGTGGTCTTTGCTGCTCCCGGTGAAAAAACTACTTACCTGATGGGCGATACGGTCTGGACGGCCCGGGTTGATAAAACGCTACAAAATCGTCAGCCCGATATTCTAATTATGAATACTGGTTATGCTAAGTCCATCTGCTACAATGATTCCATTATTATGGGTACAGAAGATGTAGGCAGAGCGGCAACGAGAATGCCAAAGGCCAAAATTGTAGCGGTGCATATGGATGCCATTAACCATTGCACAGTATCACGCAAGAATATGCGCGACTTTGTCCATAGCAGAAAGTTAGGCAAACAGGTAGCTGTACCGGATGATGGACAGATAATAAATTTTGATAAATAAGAACCAGCAGTTTACAGCTCTTGAGACATAATAAAATCACGTAGTCCCTGCTGGTGTATAATAGATTCACCACAAACCAAACACGAGAGGTGCTACGTGATGTCTCAATTATACA
>NZ_JNKR01000059.1 GCF_000702905.1 Mitsuokella jalaludinii DSM 13811 | reverse complement strand
GGCATATCCAATTACCTCCTTCGGTGGTACTGTTTCTTACTATTATTATACGATATTTCTCGTCAAAAATCAACCATTTGTTGTGACAGAGCCATATACAAAGTCGTGTGGAATAAAGCAAGAAATTGCTATGTTGTAGCTTCGGAATTTGCTAAAAATCATCAAACGGGTTCAAGCCGTATAAAAGCTGCATCTGTAGCGGCTGTTATGGCAGCAACTATGTTAACTATCGGGACAGGCGTTATATATGCTGCTGATGTAACAGATACAGGGGTAAAAGAGTCAAAAGAAACTATTTTATTTGACAATACAACAGGTGAAACCACGATGTTAAATGATCCTAATTTAAAACATGATCGTCCTGGTAGTTGGGTTCATGGACATACAGCTGAATGTGGTGAGTTGACGTATAATACAACATTGACGATTGGGGACATTAATAAAGTTGTCGATAAATTAGTTGATAATGACACCCTACTTTACAATCAGGGGATTCAAAAGGTAACCATGAATAATGGAACAATTTCCTTGATACGTAATGATAATACTAGCGTTACAAATAGTATTGCTTTAACTGGAAACGGTGGTAAGAATGGTCAAGATACAGCAGTAACTGTTGCAGTTGGAAACGAATCTCAAACATTTCAGACAGGCTCTGTTGTTACGGCAAATACAGATAATAGCGGAAAAGCCACAGGATTAACTATTAATGGACAATCTTATGATATAAAAGCAGGAAAAACATATAAAGCAGGAGAAAACGTTACAATAGCAGATGATGGTACCATTAGTGCAACAGATACTACATACAGTGCCGGAAAGAATGTAAGGATTGATGATAAGAATAAGATTTCTGTGGATTTGTCCGAGTATGCGAAGTCTGACGATGTCGCAGTAGTCTACCAAGATAATGATAAGAATAAGTCACTTCATAGCACCAACGCTGGTACCGTAGGCTCATCGTCAATTGCTCTTGGCAAAGAGGCAACTACAGGAATGAGGTCTGTTGCGCTTGGTGATCAAACGAAAGCTACAGGAGAATCTTCCACGGCGATTGGAGTTAAGGCAGAAGCTACAGCGTTAGATAGCATTGCCATTGGCGGTGAAACAAAAGCTACTGGCGGTGACAGCATCGCAATTGGTAATGATACAACAGCTAATAGCCAGTATAGTGTGGCAATTGGTGATGATATCCATTCCACTGGAGTCTCAGCGACAGCTGTAGGTCAACAAGCACATGCAACTGGTAACTATTCTACCGCACTTGGTGCGATGACGAACGTAGATGCAGATTGGAATGAACAGCATCCGGGTGAATGGAGAAAGTCTGGTGAAATGTCAACTGCTATTGGGTATGGAAGTGGTTCATGGGGAGATTATTCTACTGCTATTGGTGGTGGGTATGCCAAAGCTGAAGGCCAATTTGCCACGGCAATAGGAAGTTTATCACAAGCAACTGCAGAAAATACTGTTGCTTTGGGAGGTGCTGCCACAGCTGAAGGCCGATTTGCCACGGCAATAGGAACTTCATCACAAGCAACTGCAGAAAATGCTGTTGCTTTGGGAGGTGCTGCCACAGCTAATGTATATGGTGGTGTCGCTTTGGGTACGTCATCAGTTGCTGATAGAGCAGCAGAAGCCGGTGTTGTTGGTGCTTTTGCTCCTGAAGGTGCAGACGGCCTTACTTGGAAAGCCAATGCTGGTGCTGTTTCTGTAGGCAGTTCTGTAGAGGGTAAAAAAATTACTCGTCAGATTACCAATGTAGCAGCAGGTACTGCTGATACCGACGCTGTTAACGTTGCACAGCTGAAGAAGGTAAGTGAAGCTGCTGCTAGCGCAAGCCAAGGTTGGAAGCTGAAAACTCAAAATGGCAATGCATCTGATGTAAAACCTGGCGCTACAGTTGAATTTGATGGCGATGCTAACATTCAAGTAGGCAATGATGGTAATAAAGTTAGCGTTACGCTGAAAAAACAATTGACTGGCATTCAATCCATCACCGGCGAAGGTGAAGGCGCAGGCAGCATTAGCTTTGCAAATGATGGCATCAAGTTTAATAATAAGGTTACCATTGACAATACCGGCAAGATTTCCGGCGTAGCAGACGGCAAAATTTCTACAGATTCTACTGACGCAGTAAACGGTAGCCAACTGCATGCAGTAGCAACCGAAGCAGGTAAACATACCACCTTATCTAACGGCAAAAATACAACAGTGAACCCTGT
>NZ_JNKR01000058.1 GCF_000702905.1 Mitsuokella jalaludinii DSM 13811 | reverse complement strand
GAATATGATCGGGGACATAGTGTCATTGTTCATTGGACTGGCCGTCGTAAACCATGGCAGATGGTAGTATCATCTTTTGATGAGCAATGGCGTAAATATAATACATTATCACCGTGGCCGACAATCACGAACATACGTCCAGTAAAGAAACCAGAGAATTACCATGATTTTAAATACTGGGGACGGTATCGTAAAGAAAAAGGTTATATAGGAGATTATCTTACTGGCATGTTTTGGTATGGTATATTGAAGATCCGCTATAAGCTAGGAATTTAAAAATGGCCATCTTCATGATGGCCATTTCACTTACTTTATGTCGTCTCGTATATATTTTTTGCCGTGTAAGGTTAAGGCGTGGTCGCTTGATAGATTATATCTCGATGATGTTATGTCGTATTCTGGTTGATAAGAATTCGACTCGGCATGTAGAATTCCAGAAATGCTTTCAAACATCAAATCGTTTGTAAAGATTTCTTTTTTGTTATTACGTGAAGATTGGTAGGTGCCTGGGTAAGCTGCCTGGTACTCTGGTGACAAATAAATCCAGAAGGGGATATGAACCATATCAAAGTAAAATGGTGATGAAGTATGTGTGTATTCCATATTCTCACCATGATCTGAGAAATAGACCAGAGCCTGCATGTGAAGATTTTCTTTTCCGTACTGATAGATTTCTTTTAATACGTAGTCAGTATATTGTAGTGATGCATTGTACCAATCTGTTTTCGATTCGGTTGGTAAGTTATTTTTCTCGATAAACTCTTGCGGTACGCGTCTGTCATAACGGAAATGGCTTCCGTTCAAATGGATAATGATGAAATTGTTATCCGAAGAAGGAATGTTTTTTAGCTCAGATAGGATTGTCTCATCATAGCCATGCAACCATTTTATCGTATCTGCTCGATTGGCAATGACAGTGATTCCAGCATCAGAGACAGTACTCTTATTCTGAAGTGATAGCCAATAAGTATGATAGCCAGCCTTACGTGCTACATCTAAGAGGTCGATAGAATCCTTTAATGGAATATTGTTATACTGGTTAGATGAAGTCAGTGCTTGTGTAACAGCCATGACTGTATTTGGGAAACTAGCAAATGAGTTATCAAAAAATATGAAGTTCTGATCATCACGTACTGATTTTTCCCAAGGTGTTGTATTTTTGTTGTATGAAGGCGTGAAAGCCGACATCATGTCTCGATTAGCACTTTCACCAATCACAATGATTATAGAGCCAGGAGTTTTTTTACTAGCTAGAGTATTAGGTGTTTCAATTATTAAGTTATTGTTGTTTTGTTCAATATTGTTTTGTAACTGTATAAAGGCATTCATAGGGCCATTTAGACGACGTAGATGTAGTGCTTGATCAATAGGGAAAACTGTTATAATATAATTGAAAAAGAAAAAGAAAGATAGTATAGTAAAAATAATAGTTGTTCTATTTTTGAAATCTAATGAGTGACGCCTAGCTGTTGTTTTTAATGTGATTATGTATATTACTGTAAATAGTAAAAATAGGGAAATCAATATAAGAATGAGTTGAATGCTTGAAAAAGTAGCTGTTAAATAGTTTATAATTTCATCTGGATTCGTTGCTATAACCGATAATAATGCATATTCATCAAATTCTTGCCCGTATATCATAAAATAAAATGCATAAAATATCGGGGATAACAACATAAGAAAAATAAATACGGAATAAGCAAAAGATAAAACTTTTCGGATAAAATTATGGATTTGGGATATACTGATTGTTACAATAAGAGAAACCGAAAAAAACAAACATGGAACGAGATAGTAGTTACCAATATCATGTTGTAATAAATCAGGAACTTGTGAAAAAACAATAGTATAAATTCCGGCCCAGATTCCGGTCCAAGACAAGCAAGCTACCCACTTACTTCTTAAAGTAGAATCTTTGAGTTTTCTAGTTCCTAGTATAGTATATAAAAAACCACAGACAATCCAAGTGAAAATCATGCTGCGTATGAGTCGAAGGACTGTCATATGACCTATATCAAGAATTGGGCTTTTAAAGAATAAGATAAAAATCAGAAGTAAAGCAGTAAAAATCCCCAATGAGTGATATAGACTTTTTAATACACAATCTTTAGCGGGTAAAGAAACAGGGAGCTTACAAATAAGCCGTTTTTTCATATATACATCACCTAAAATGTAACATCGGTAAACACTTAGCTTGTAATAGTCTAATACTTCTTTAAGTATAATGCAAGATGTTGCTGAAAATAATTTATCATGCAGGCGAATTGTCAAGCTAAGTGCAACACCTTTGAGAAATAGACCTCATATGGTGTTTTGTAGCCAAGGCACTTCCTAGGGCGCAGGTTCAACTCA
>NZ_JNKR01000057.1 GCF_000702905.1 Mitsuokella jalaludinii DSM 13811 | reverse complement strand
CGGCTGCCGCTTACTACTTCAACGGCAAGCAGCTGGACAACGACAGAGACGCAGAGCTGCTCTTCGGCCGCGTGAACTTCTGGTTCTGATAACGCGCAGCGGTCGCTTTCAGACGCAATCGCAGATCAAAGCCTTCCACTGGCAACTGTCAGTGGAAGGCTTTTTTCATGCGCGGATTCTCAATGGTATTGATAGTTGAGTGAGTAAACTATTCTAACTGAAGTGTAATGGACTTCTAATAGCTGTGTAATTGTAATTGACTCAGTCAAGTAATATAATGATGGTGTCAAAAGGAAAGGGACAGGGACGTCAGAGGAAACATGGAGACTCGCGATTCTCCCAGTTCTCTTCCCACTTAATTCACTCGATGCCTTCTATTAATCGGCGAGGAGCCATAGAAGGAAGATGGGAGGAATTCATCATGAAAAAGACTCTTGTATCTGCACTCACGACGGCGCTCGTAGTTGGCGCTGCATCCACGACATTTGCCGCAACGAACCCGTTCTCCGATGTGCCGGCTGACCACTGGGCATACGACGCTGTATCCCAGCTCGCAGCCGACGGCGTCATCGAAGGCTACGGTGACACGACGTTCAAGGGCAACCAGAACATCACGCGCTACGAGATGGCGCAGATGGTCGCCAAGGCCATGGCCAAGACTGACGTCTCCGCTTCGGACAAGGCCCTCATTGACAAGCTCGCCGCTGAGTTCTCTGATGAGCTCAATACGCTCGGCGTCCGCGTCAGCAACCTCGAGCGCAATGCCGACAAGGTGAAATGGAACGGCGAGGCCCGCTACACCTATACGAGCACGCGTGACAAATCCAAAGCTGACAGCAAGAGCAACGACGATGAACTGCTGCTGCGCCTCGAGCCGTCGGCTGAGGTCAACAATCACTGGCATGTCAACGCCCGCCTCGATGCGTCCACGGACCTTGCCAAGGACAGCACCGACCCGAATGGTAAACATGGTGATGAGCAGGATACGAATGTGACGCTGCAGCGCCTCTGGGCGGATGGCCAGTACGGCACGACCAACATCAAGGTCGGCAAGCTGCCGATGCAGCTCGACAGCAACCTGCTCTTCGATGACGAGATCTCCGGCGCCGCCATCACGACGGGCAAGGACCTCAAGGTCACGCTGCAGGCAGGCCGCTTCGACCTCGATGGCGATACAAACAACGATTCCATCAACGCGGCTGCTAAGGCAAAAGATGATACGGCCAATATGCAAAGCGTCGGCTTGCAGTACGGAAAGGACAAGCTTAGCATCGGCGCTGGCTACCATCATCTGAACAGCGATGCCTTCACGGCGATGGGCAAGAGCTACAAGTCCACGCAGGATGAAGACAATGCCGACATCTGGAGCGCAAACCTCCACTACGCGTTCGACAAGAACGTCGCCCTCGGCGGCGCCTATGCCGAGAACACGAAGGCCGACGACTACAAGAAGGCCGGCACGGTCGAGCTCGACTACAAGGGCGCAGAGCCTGCGAACAAGGGCACCTGGGGCGCCTATGCCGCTTACCGTTACCTCGGCCAGAACGTAGCCCTTGATCCGTCGTACGACGGCGCCTGGGCCGGCACGAAGGGCTGGGAAGTCGGCACGGACTACACACTCTTCAAGAACACCGTCGCAAGCGTCAAGTACTTCAACGGCGAGAACATCGACAACGGCAAGGATGCCGAGAAGCTCTTCGGCCGCGTCGAATTCCACTTCTGATACACGCGAATTCCACTTCTCTCTATATGAATCAAATGAACGAGAGCAGCGTCCCTTTGGGGGCGCTGCTCTCGTTGTGCGTAAACCGCTTGCTCCCACGGATGCTGCTTTGTTGTTATTTTCTAGAGAAGTTTCTACGATAAATTGTTAATTCTTAGAATTTTCTTTAGTAAGCCTATTGCGGAGGGCAGCCGGGTATGGTACACTGAATTTAATCAAAGCGCGTTCAAAAAAGCGACAGCTAGAGGAAACATGGATACTCTGCGTCGCGATTGGATCGGCTTTGAGAAAATCACTTCTTAATCATATAGAAGGAGGAGTTTCTCATGAAGAAGACTCTTGTATCCGCTCTGACGACGGCTCTCGTCGTTGGCGCAGCCAGCACGACGTTTGCAGCAGCAAACCCGTTCTCTGATGTACCGGCTGACCATTGGGCTTACGATGCTGTAACCCAGCTCGCAGCTGACGGCGTCATCGAGGGCTACGGCGACACGACGTTCCGCGGCCAGCAGAACATCACGCGCTATGAGATGGCTCAGATGATCGCCAAGGCTATGGCAAGAACGGATGTTTCGGCATCGGACAAGGCTCTGATCGACAAACTCGCAGCAGAGTTCTCCGATGAGCTTAACAACCTCGGCGTCCGCGTCAGCAACCTCGAGCGCAATGCCGATATGGTCAAGTGGAACGGCCAGGCTCGTTACCGTTACTGGAGCCAGCGCTATGAGCAAAAAGATGGTTCTACGAAAAAGCAGAACAAAGATCAGCTCAACTTCCGCCTCGAGCCGAGCGCTGAGGTCAACAAGAACTGGCATGTCAAGGCTCGTATCGATGCATTCATGGACCCGAGCAAAGACGAGACGTCAGATCTGACGGTAAAACGCGTTTGGGCACAGGGCGACTACAAGAACTTCCAGGTCAAGCTCGGCAAGATGCCGTTCTTCTCCACGGAGACGGCTGGCATGCTCTTCGATGATCAGTTCTCGGG
>NZ_JNKR01000056.1 GCF_000702905.1 Mitsuokella jalaludinii DSM 13811 | reverse complement strand
CAAGACTGCGAATGCAGTAAGCCTGGCCTATCTAAGCAAATTGAGGTATCGAAAGATTCCCTCAAGCTCGCGACTTCAGTCGCGGGTAGTTGACCAATCTGCCCAAGGGCATCTCGTGCGCCTTCGTCTTCGGCGATGTCAACGGCCTCAAGCGCATGAACGATGTGCATGGCCACGAGGCGGGCGATGTGCTCATCAAGACCGTGGCCCGCATCATGCAGAGGGCACAGCAGGGCGCGGGTGAGGGCCATGTCTTCCGCATGGGCGGCGACGAATTCCTCATGATCGTCGAGCATGCCGACGGGCAAAAAACGGCGGCCATCATCCAGTCGCTGCGCGATGCGTTTCGCGCGAACAACGTCAGCGTCGCGCTCGGCCACCTCACGTGCATGACGCCCATCTCGGATATCGATGCCATCATCACCAAGGTCGACCGGGAGATGTACAAGGACAAGGGGCGGCAGAAGCGATGAGTGGTCATTGAGAAAGGTGTGATGTTTTGTTTCCAGGAATCGGTATTTTAGCAAATGTCGCGGGCATTGTCGCAGGAGGGATGCTGGGACTCGGCTGCGGGCGCTTGATCTCTGAGCGCTTCCAGAAGACGCTCATGATGGCTTGCGCCGTTGCCGTCATCTTCCTCGGCCTGACGGGCGCGGTCAAGGAGATGCTCGCGCTTGATGGCGGCGGCCTTGCGCTTGTCGGCACGAACTGCATGCTCGCGAGCCTCATCGGCGGCGCCCTCATCGGCGAAGCCATCAACATCGAGGACCGCATGGAGAAGTTTGGCATCTGGCTGCGCCGGAAGACGGGCAGCAGCGGCGACACGCGCTTCGTCGACGGCTTCGTCACCGCCTCATTGACCGTCTGCATCGGCGCGATGGCCGTCATCGGCTCCATCAACGACCGCCTGCTCGGCGATCCGTCCGTGCTCTTCGCCAAGACGGTCCTCGATGCCGTCATCGTCATGATCATGACGGCGACGCTCGGCAAGGGCTGTATCTTCTCGGCCCTGTCCGTCGGCATCTTTCAGGGTGCCATCTTCCTGGCCGCAGGCTTCCTCGAGCCCATCATGACGCCCGCCGCCCTCAAGAGCCTCAGTGCCGTCGGCGACATCCTGATCTTCTGCGTCGGCACGAACCTCTTCGGCCTGCCGCACGTGCGCGTCGCCAACTTCCTTCCCGCACTCGTCATCGCCGTCATCTGGGTGCTTGCCGGATGATGGCTGCCTGTATGAGCCGCCCTTTTGGGGCGGCTCTTTGCGTTCATCAAATTCTTTCTTGACAGAACGATGTAAAGTTGTTACACTGTCAATCATGAATGACAATACCTATTATATAAATATGTAAACAATGCATGTTGCGTGATGGGGAGGAAGAGGGGCGTTATGCGTACGGAGTGCAAAGATACGAGAGCGAGTCATCGCAAGAAACGGATCGGCATCGGGGGCAACCTGATGTTCATGGAGGGCGGGATATTCCCGGGATACGGGAAGTCATACGTCAACGACGACTATGTGCAGGCTGTCGCCTCGGCGGGCGGCGTGCCGATGATCCTGCCTGTGACGGATGAGGAAGATATCGTCGAGGCGCAGATCGAGGCCGTTGACGGCCTGGTCATCTCAGGTGGCTGGGACGTCGACCCGCTGCTCTGGGGTGAGGAACCGCACGAGAAGCTCGGCAGCACGCTGCCCGTGCGCGACACATTTGACCGGCTGCTCATCGCAGCGGCCAGGCGGCGCGGCCTGCCCATCCTCGGTATCTGCCGCGGGCTCTCTCGTTCGGCGCGGCCGCGCTCCTGATCTTCTACGCCTTCACGGGCTTCGAGGCCATCGCCGAGGCCGCGGAGGATATGGATGACCCGAGGCGCAACATCCCGCGCGCCATCGTCGTCGTCATGCTGCTCGTCTCTGCCTTCTACTTCCTCATCATGACCGTGTCCATCGGCGTGCTCGGCCCGGACCTCGCCGAGACGAAGACGCCGATCGCGACGGCAGCTGCCGTCTTCCTCGGCACGGGCGGCGGCCTGCTCGTCACCGCCGGTACGCTCGTCTCCATCGGCGGCATCAACCTGGCCTCGTCCTTCCTGACGCCGCGCGTCATCGTCGCCATCGCCGACGACCACATGCTGCCGCCAATCTTCTCGCGCTACAACCGCTTCCACACGCCGTACGTGGCCATCCTCTTCGCGACCCTCGTCGGCATCCTCATCGCCCTGTCGGGCAGCTTCACGACCTTGGCCGCCATCAGCGTCGTCTCGCGCTTCGCCCAGTACGTGCCGACCTGCCTGGCCATCCTCGTCCTGCGCAGGCGCGACCCGGAGCACCCGAGCACCCTGCCCGTGCCGTTTGGTCCCGTCATACCCGTCATCGCCGTCCTCGTCAGCCTCTGGCTCCTCGTCCAGGCCGACCTCCACAAGATCCTCTTCGGCCTCGGCGGCCTCTTGATCGCCGTGCCGTTCTACTTTCTCATGCGCAAGCAGTACCTGCAGCGCTGAGAAAAATCCGCCTGACCGTCATCCCCGATGATGACCGTCAGGCGGATTTTTGTTGCAGGAGATTGACGGGGATGGCAGGCAGGAGTTTTGCCAATCCCGTCGAATCTACTTTAGTAAACAACAATCCGAGCCTCATTTCGCCCTAATTTGTACCGCAAAAGCCGCTGCAATCGGCGAGAATAAGGAATCCAGGTAATAGGAGGCGAATTCCGTTGAATGTAATCCTCTGGCGTATCCGTGATGTCCTTGCCTTTCGGGAAGAACTCCCGTAAAAGGCCATTGGTGTTTTGTTCGCTGCACTGGCAGGACGCTCTTCGATGGGGTGCGATATGACGAACTTGCCACGACGTTCTTCGCTGCCTTTCTTGTGACGCCGTTTCCC
>NZ_JNKR01000055.1 GCF_000702905.1 Mitsuokella jalaludinii DSM 13811 | reverse complement strand
GTAGTTCTCTTCAAACACCATTATAGCAAAGAAGTCTATGTGTCATTTTAATTTGGTTGTCTAGGAGCTGTTGCACTTAGATTGTAAATCCATCTTACAATCAAATCACCGGAGATCGTCGTAAAGACAAGTCTGTCCGCATCCTTTTCATAAAAGTGGAACAGAACATAGGCGGTTCCAAGCGTGGCATGACCGCACAAATCGATTTCTCCACCCGGTGTAAACCAGCGCAAGTGCCATTTATCACCTTCCCGGACAGTAAAAGCTGTCTCCGAAAAATTGTTCTCTCTGGTTATGTTCATCATCAGTTCATCATCCGGCCACTGATCCAGTACGCAAACAGCTGCCTGATTGCCATGAAACACAGAATCCGTAAATGCATCAACTACATATTGTTTCATTACTGTCCCCTCCTTTATGGGATACCAACCAACGTGTTCGTTTCTACTTCTGTTGTTTCTCTGTCTGCTGCAAACCGGAGACCCGAGTGCTGCCGTAAATCGCTTCCCTGAATGTGCCAAAAGATATTCCCCTATCTCCTCCGACATGATTCCTGAGTTACCATTCCGACATCTATCTCACAGTCACGACCTGCCATTATCCTTTATATCACCCCCTTTAATATGTTCTGCGGAGCGTTTTCACGGTCAATTTCACGTTTTGCCGTCAACAGCCTGATGCCAGAAACATTCTGGAATACAGCACTTTTTTCGGAAATCAATCCTTAACCCGTGACATCCATGCTACGCACTCCACATGGCACGAGACAAGCACCTGAATGTCTGGTTCCCGGGCACATTTCCGTCCGTTCGCGGGAACTGCTCAAAGCTGAAAAGCAGCGTTTTTACATTGGTTCTCCGTTTGCGGAAATATGTCCACATGCTTTTCCTACCTATAATACGGCAGGCAGGAGGGATGCCATCGTCTCGACCTGCTCTCCCCTGCTCAATCGGTTTATGATCAAGGTCTCAACCCAGTCTCCCGTTAACTTGGTCGGTATCTTAGTCGCTTATCTTGGTCGTTCACCGATCAAGTTACTTTCTCCTGTACCTCTGATTTCGGCTGTTAGTTTTGTCGGAAATTGTCATTTCGATAACTCCTTGTGCTAATTGCATGGAGCGCCGGCCAACGGCCGGCTTTGCGGAGCTAAACGGCCTCGATGCGGAGCGAGCGGCCACCTCTCTCCTGACTTGATTTGAGCATCTTCTTTCATAATGAAGATATGCCGTATTATCGGCGATTCTTCATTGTCCGTTTTTTCATGTCAATTTTTAATTTTTGACTTCAAAGTTCACTTTTTATATTTGGGGTTCTTACTATTCGGTTTATCAGGTATCGTCATTTCGATTTTTCCTGCATTAAGCAAAGGCTTAATATATCTTTCCGAAAAGTTTCTTCTGCCGGCCAGCCCCATAAACTCTTGCATTTCTTTCCTGCTGCGAGGTATGGAGCAAAATTGAATAAGATCTTGTATCGTGACTTACTCCTTATCTTGTTCCTTTACTTGCTCCTTATCTTGTTCCCTTGAATCAAGTTCTGCAGTCGGCCCGACTGTTGCCGTTGCCGCCTCAGAAAGGGGACTCACTGTCGTAAAAACATCTGCTTCCGTAAAGGTTGGCTCCCCGCCGGAATACATCTTTGTGTACTTATAGCTGTTTCGCATACCGCTTCCCAGCTCGTCAGCAAGGCCGATCTCCCTGAACACTTTTGCTATCGGCGGATTCTTTGCGAATGGCCCGAAAGTTTTCAGATTCAGGTTTCCGTGTCCATGCGCAAGGTTGGCATTTTCTGTTGTGATCTTATCCCGTTCAATAACAAGCTTTGGTACATATCCGCTGGAAAAATCACGATGCATAAGCAGATTTGAGATAATCTCACGCAGGACTTTGTCTCTGGCACTTACTCTCTGGATGCCATCCAGAGTGAATACATCATTTAGATGCTTCTTCCCAAATTCCATCAGACGATCATAGCTTTCAATCAGGTTTGTGATCACCACATCCCTGTCATCATAACGATCAACATTGAACACTCTGAAAATAGCATCTGTCTTATGCTGAGGTAACACGGACATAATACGGTTATCTGTGCCGAAGAGTAGGATTGCCGCAAGTGTGATACCTTCTTTGTTTCCGGATCCTCAAGTATGAGTCCACAACTTCTGAGCATTTCCTCATCCGTCATGTCAACCCACGGATGGTGCTCAGTATTCACTCTCGTCATTCTCCTTGCCCGATCCATAAGATCATGGTGAAGACTTGAAACCGGGATGGCAGGGTAGACCTTATTCACAAAATAGGTGCTTTGCTTACGGGCATAAAGGTTGAAAACCATGTCCGCATTATCAGTAATATCGATGTCAGACTCATTATTACGGTCAAATATTCTGCCTGCATTGCGATAAACGGTTTTCCCAACCGGAACATAGACGTAAAGAACAGTACGCCCATATATCTCGTATTCCTCCGGAGTCAGATATAGAGGCGGATACATTTTGCTCTCATTGTTGATCGTTGTAACAAAATTTTTCTTCATTTGCTCAACTGCTCAACGCAGTCTTTATCAACACCAAGAATCGTGCCGTTATCTTTTACACCAAAGAAAATATGACCGCCCCCCGATTAGAAAAAGAACAAACGGTATCGTAGACATCTTTCGTGATATCTGTTGTCGATTTTTTGAATTCGACGGTCAGTCCTTCACCCTGACGAATCAAGTTCATCAAATTTTCAGGGAGTACCATATAACTCACCCCTTTCGATTATTCACTTATCAATTCCATTAGGCAAAATGGAATCAACCTCGTTCTCCTTAAAAGTCTGTTCTTCTTCCTTTTGCAAAGCCTTCTGCGCAGCCCTGTAGCTTTTCCTATCAGTTGCAGGATAATTATTATTGACTTCTGAAACTTTATTACAAAGAACATCTCTCTGTTTTTGTATCTCACTATCTTCAAGCACTTCAAAATCAACTAATAAGGAAATATACTCTTCTCGAATACCCCACAACACATTTGCTGCGGTAGTGTCAAGATTCTTTCGCAAATTCATTTCATCCGCCAGTAAATATCGGCATCAGATGTATGGATTTTCCTCGTCAGCTGGCTGCTCAATTT
>NZ_JNKR01000054.1 GCF_000702905.1 Mitsuokella jalaludinii DSM 13811 | reverse complement strand
AATTGAGCAGCCAGCTGACGAGGAAAATCCATACATCTGATGCCGATATTTACTGGCGGATGAAATGAATTTGCGAAAGAATCTTGACACTACCCCGCCATTTGTATCAATATCAGCATTGATAATAACAGCACCAATCTTGTTGCCATCGGTATCTGAATTCAACAATACGTTCAGCTTTCCACTAGTCGAGGTAATGGCTTTATTGATAGTGATATTGCGCATAGCATCCAGCGTAAAGGTCGCATCTGTTCCTGCTTCCTTTTTAATGGGAGAATTGACCGTGATATTGGCCACACCATTAGTCGCTATAGCCTGGATGGTAACATCCGTTCCTTTGTTCAGTAAGTCTGTAATGGTTTTTGTCTTAATCCAAGTAATTGCCGAACTTACAGCAGATGCATCGGCCGTTTCCTTACTAGTGGGATCGTGATAGTTAATAGAAGTATTGCTAGACAGACTGTTATCCGACTCATATTTTTTTATATCAATCTTTGCTGCATCATACGCTGTAGTCGGGTCATTGTCCGCAATGTACACGTTAAGCGGGTCGAGCAGCCACTCGCCTGCCTTGCCGCGTTCGCCCTTGGCATCGATATTGAGATTGTTGCCGAGGTTCAGCACATCGCCGGAGGTTTCGATCTTGCCGCCGTCGATGGCGCCGCGGGCCAAGAGATTGGTTCCATCATTGACGACAGTTTTCTGGCCGATGACTTTGATGCTGCCTGCGCTCTGGCCTGCTTCTTTGCCGGAGGCGTCGAGGGTGCCGCTGACTTCGACCTGGCCGCTTTCGCCGCCGTCGAGCAGGATCTCGCCCTTGTCGTTCGCGTGCAGGGTCTTGGCCTCGATGACGCCCGTGTTGTTGACGACAGTGCTCATGAGGTCGCCGGCGCTCTTGGCCGTCATGACGAGGTAGCCGCCGTCATTCTGGAGCGTGCCGCTGTTGAGGGCCTTGGCGTTCGCGAGGCTGCCGTTTACCGTGAAGTTGAGCTTGCCCGCCGTGTCGGCTGCGAGGCTGAGGTTCTTTGCTGCGGCGAGGACAGTCTGGCCGCCCTCATTCGCGATGACCCCGTGTTCTCGACATTTGTCGCGTGCAGGGCGACAAGGCCGCCCTCGGCTTTGATGGTGCCGGCGTTGATCACGCTGGCCTCCCTGCCAGCTGCAATCTGCAGGCCGAGGTCGCCCTTGCCCTGCGCGAAGTTACGCATGTCGTCATCGGTCACGTTGGCCGTCGAGGCGACGAGGCCGCCGACGTCGACGCTGCTGTTCTTGCCGAAGAGCACGCCGTTCGGGTTGATGACGAAGACATGACCTTTAGCCGAGAGCGAGCCGTCGATGATGGACCGGCCGTCTCCTACGACGCGGTTGAGGGCGATAGCGCTCTTGCTGTTCTGGTCGAAGTGGACCTTTTCGTCCTTGGCGATGTTGAATTTCTGCCAGTCGAGAGCGAGGCGGTCTGTCTTCTGGTTGATGACCATCGTCTTTTCATCAGGACGTGCAATCTCACCCTGCCCGGCGACGACCTTGCCCTGCTCCGGCATGGCCTGCACGCTGCTGTGCAGCGACATGGCCATGATAGCGATGGCAATGGCGGCAGATTTCGACTGCCAGGTCATTGTTTTTCTGTGTTTATGTGTGTTCTTCATGATTCCTTTCCCCTTTATTCGTTACGCCAGAGGCATGACGTCTTGCTCAGTGATTTACCTCACATTCTATTGTATAAAAAACAGGATGCTTTTCTTTAGCATCGGGTTAAATTTACCGATTTATAAAAGAAAAACATCCTGTTTCTGGAAAACATTTCTTATTTATGTACTTTTTGTGCAAACACCTGTGTGCTCAGTGCTTCGTCCAGCCGAAACTCTCGAACTGCGGAGTGTAATGGATACGCTCGATGAAGTCGCGGTTCGTCTTCTCTGTGTGGAAGATAGGCACGCGCTCGAGGGCGTAGATGTTGCTCTTGCGGCTGACGCCGCCGTACTTGATGGTAAAGGCGGCCTTGTAGCCGGCCTCGCGCACGAGCTGGGCGATGTGGAGGTTGTAGGCACCCGTCGGGTAGGCCATGTACTTGACCTCATGGCCGAGCTCGGCTTCGGCCTTCTTCTTCGACTCGACGAGTTCGGCGCGCAGCTGGTCGTTCGTCAGGTCGGTCATCGACTTGTGGTCGACGGTGTGCGAAGCGACGGTCATGCCGTTCTTCTCCATCTCGCGGCACTCGTCCCAGGTCAGGTAGCCTTTGCGCGTGCCGAGGAAGCTCGTGACGACAAAGACCGTGCCCTTGAGGCCGTACTTCCTGAGGATCGGGTAGGCGTTGTCGTAGTTGTCCTGGTAGCCGTCGTCGAAGGTGATCAGGACGGGATTGTCGGGCAGCTGGCCCGTGCCCTCGAGCGCGTCGTAGAGCTCGTCGGGCGTGATCGCGTGATAGCCGTGCTCCTTGAGGTAGCGCATCTGCCAGTCGAAGTCGGCCGGTGCGACGGCAAGCGACAGGAATTCATCGCTGACCTTGTGGTAGTTGAGCACGAGGATCTGCGGGCCATCCTCGCCCGTGTCCGTCTCCTGTGCCGTGCTCGTCGCCTGCGTGTCATCTATGCTCCCTGCCATCTCAGCCTCGTGGCCGACCGTCGGCCGCAAGAGAACCACCGCCGCGAGGCAGACGACTGCCACCAACACCAGTCCCAGCAAACGCCATGAACGCTTCATCAAATCTTCCTCCTGCTTCTGTCCGTGTTACTCGCATCTATCATACCACAGATTCTGGAAAAAAGTGGAAAAGTTTTTGGCTATCTAGTGCATTTCTCGAAAATGTGGTATAATCCTCTTGGCGGTAATATACCCCATCCACGTATATGTGACGTAAATCACAGCGATTTTATATTGTTCCACAGGAGGAATTTTCATTATGGCAATCACGAAAGACATGAGCATCCTTGAAGTCGTCCAGAAGTACCCGGACACGGTTGACGTATTCGTCAACGCTGGCATGGGCTGCCTTGGCTGCGCTGCTGCACACTTTGAGAACATCGAGCAGGGCGCGATGGCACACGGCATCGATGTCGACCAGCTCGTCAAGGACCTCAACACGGTCGTCGGCGCATAAGACAGGCCTATAAAATAAATATCCCCCGGCATAGCCGGGGGTTTTATATTTACGGCCTTATAAGGCCTCTGCTTACCAGCTGCGCTTAAAAGCGCTTGTCGGTC
>NZ_JNKR01000053.1 GCF_000702905.1 Mitsuokella jalaludinii DSM 13811 | reverse complement strand
CCTGTTCCCATACCGAACACAGTAGTTAAGCATTCAGAGGCCGAAAGTACTTGTCTGGAGACGGACTGGGAGGATAGGAAGTTGCCGGTTAAGCAGGAGCTCCGCTGAGGCGGAGCTCTTTTTTGTGCACGACTATATGTTTTGGAGCGGACCTGTGTTAAAATGAAATCGGTCTATTCTTATCGTTCGCTTGTATTGTGAGGAGGATTTTTATGATCGAGGAATTCAAGAAATTCATCATGCGCGGCAATGTCCTGGACATGGCCGTCGGTATCATCATCGGTGCTGCCTTTGGCAAGATCGTCACGTCGTTCGTCAATGACATCCTGATGCCGCCCATCGGCCTTCTGCTCGGTCGCGTGGATTTTTCCAATCTGTTCCTGAACCTTTCGAGCACGCCGGCTGCGACGCTCACCGAAGCGCGTGACGCCGGTCTGCCGGTCATTGCCTACGGCTCGTTCCTCAAGGCTGTCGTCGATTTCCTCATCGTTGCATTTGCGATTTTCCTGCTGATCAAGCAGGTCAACCGCCTGATGCCGAAAAAAGAGGCAAAGGCTGCGCGCCTCTGCCCGTACTGCCGTCAGGAAATCGCAGATGATGCGACGCGCTGCCCGCACTGCACGTCCGAACTTCCAGCTGAGGCAAAATAAGAGAATAAGATACGGGACAGCATGAAAAGCGACTGCAACATCCTATAGCGAGGTGTTGCAGCCGCTTTTTATGTTTTGGTTTTGCCTCATTCATCCTCCAGCTTGAGAGTGCGCAGTTTCTCCTGCTGCGCGACGCTGATGGCAATCTTGCCGTGGAGCAGGGTGATGAGCCCGGCATCGCGCAGCTTGCTGACGCCGCGGTTGACCGTCTTGACACTCGTGCCGATATCGTCGGCAATCTGCTGGCGGCTCGTGTGCAGGACGAACTGCTCGGACGGTGCGAGGTCGAGTCGCTTGACGAGGTATTCCTGCAGGCGCTGGATGCTCGGCTGGAATTTGATCTGGCCGTTCTCGTTGGAGGTCGGGTACATCTTGGAGGCGAGCAGCTGGGCGATGGCACAGGCGAAATGGTTGTCGCGGCGCATCCACTTCTTGAACGTGTCGGCCGTCATGGCGATGACTTCACATTCCGTCACGGCTTCGTTGGTGGCCGAGAAGTACTCCTGTCCGGCGAGAACCTCGAGGTCGCCGATGAGGTCGGGGACGGTCTGGTGAGCGAAGGTGTAGCGCTGCCCACTGGCGAATTCATTGCTGACGCGGGTTGTGCCCTTGGTCAGGATGTAGACGTGGTCGGCGCGTTCTCCTTTGCGCACGACGAACTCACCGGGCCGGAAGGTGCGATGGCTGATCTTGGCTCGGATGCTCTCTGGCATGAATTCAATCACTTGTTCCAGCTTCAATGAAATCTCTCCTTTATCTGCATGATGATAGCTTCTTCTCAGTCCTGTTATTCATGGTACTTTTCTCTATTATAGCCTAAAATCGCGCTGGCGAAAACTTTCTGACTCTTTACAAAAAAATATTTGGCCAGCATGGACCCCTGTCCTTTTTATATTGGCTCATTTTCGCTAAACTAGATGTATAAAGTCAAATCAAGATGATTCAGGAGGAAAGAGCATGCAGGCTTTATTCGAGGGGGTCCTTAAGGACCGCCGCTTATGGCAGAGGGAGATTTTGGCGGGCATCACGGCCTTCTTTGCCATCTCATACATCATTGTCGTCAACCCCATCATCCTGGCCGATGCGGGGATGCCCGCGGAACTCTCAGTCTTTGCGACAATCTTCTCGTCCATCATCGGCTGCCTGATCATGGCGTTTGTGGCAGATGCCCCGATTGTCCTGACACCCGGCATGGGCATCAATGCCTTCTTCACCTACACCGTCTGCGTCCAGATGGGGCTCTCCTGGCAGGAGGCCATCGCCATCTCGCTCGTATCCGGCCTGATTTTCGCCTACGTCGCCTGCACGAAGTGGCGCGACCGCATCGCGCATGCTGTGCCCAACTCGCTCAAGTGTGCAATCACGGCTGGCATCGGTCTGTTCCTCGTCGAGATTGGCCTCGAGAAGGCACAGCTGATCCGCTCGGGCGCGAACTCCATCATTGAGCTCGGCTCGCTGACGAACCCGATGGCGCTCTTGGCGCTCTTCGGCCTTGTCCTGAGCCTGGCCCTCTACCTGCGCGGTGTGACGGGGAGTTTCTTCATCGCCATCCTCGTGACGACGGCGGTGGCACAGGTTTTTGGCATTAAGGACCCGACGCCCTTAGACCTCGATTTCGCGCATATCTACGACTACCCGCAGCTCTTGTTGCAGGCAGACTTCCACAATGCGTTGAGCATCCCGTTCCTGCTCTCGGTCTTCTCGATGTCGATGATCATGATCTTTGAGACGATGGGACTGCTCGAAGGCATCCTGCCGGACCGTTCCAAGTTCTCGCGTACGTTCCGCGGCTCGGCCGTGACGACCATCATCTCGAGCCTGCTCGGTACGAGCCCGACTGTCGCAGCGGCAGAGAGCGCAGCCGGCATCGCGAGTGGTGGCCGCACGGGTCTCATGGCCCTCACGGCGGCGGTTCTCTTCGCGGTATCGCTGTTCTTCATCCCGCTGCTCTCGTACGTGCCGCAGGCGGCCATTTCCCCCGTCATCATCATCACGGGTGCGATGATGATGCAGCAGCTCCAGCACATGGACTTTCAGGATTTCTCAGAGTGGTTCCCCGCCTTTCTCGTCGTCGTGCTGATCCCGCTTTCCGGCAGCATCTCGACGGGCCTGGCCTTCGGTTTCACGGCCTACCCGCTCTTGAAGCTCATGAACGGCCGCTCGCGTGAGCTGCATGCCCTGAGCTACGGCCTCGGCTTCTTGTTCCTCATGAACCTCGTCTTCCAGGCGAGCTTCTGATATTTCTGCTATAATAGAGGCAGATATTTCTTTAGGGGGAATGAGATTGAAGCCGGCAGCATTTATCTTTGACATGGATGGCGTCATCATCGACAGCGAGCCCATCCATTCGCGCGTGAAGATGGACACGTTCCATCACTTCGACCTGCCATTTGATGAAGCAGACCTCATCCATTACATGGGGCGCACGAGCGATGAGATTTTCGGCGAGGTCATCGCAAAAGAGGGCCGCAAGGACCTGCGCGTGGAAGACCTCGTGCGCTACAAGCACGAACACTACCTCGAAGTGCTGCAGAGCGGCACGATCGCACCGATTGAAGGAGCGGTGGAGCTCATCCGCCATCTCTACGATGAGGGCATCCCTCTGGCACTGGCGACATCGTCGTGGGAGCGCGTCATGGACACGGTGCTCGATGCCTTCAAGATTCGGTCGTATTTCCGCTCAGTCATCTCGGGCAGTACATTGCCCAAGAGTAAACCGGACCCAGCCATCTACTTGTTGAGCGCCGAACGCCTCGGTGTGCCTCCGAAGGACTGCCTCGTCCTCGAGGATACGGCGGCAGGTGTGCTGGCGGCTAAGCGCGCGGGCATGCGCTGCATCGGCTTCCGAAGCCCGCATTCTGGGGCGCAGGACCTGTCCCTGGCGGATACGGTCGTCAGCCGCCTCAGCGATGTCAACGTATGAACGGACCGATAAGAAAAACAGACCATAAAAAAGCGTCACTTCCGTGTGGGAGTGACGCTTTTTGCGTTCCGAGCGGAGCAGCTCTGACGAGATGTGTTCAGTCAGCTCAGACAATCGGAAAGGAAAGGATCGTGCCGTACTGGATGTAAGCACTGGCATCGGTCGGGTTGCCGTTCAGGATGGCATCGCGGATGGCCGGGATATCCTCTTCTTTGGCATGGATGCGTCCTGCGGCGAGTTCCTCTTCAATCTTGGCGAAGAGAGCCTTGCGGGAGACCTTCAGATCGCGGAAGATCTCTTTGTTGTAGAATACGTTCATGGATTTCTGGCTCTTCTCCTCATCGCAGTTGAAGAAGATAAAGGCGTTCTTCTCTTTCATCGTGATTCCCCCTCAAAAAATAAATATGATGGCAATCCCCTTGATTTTGATGATGGATTGCATGACAGCATAATTATAGCATATTTGAGGAAATTTGTTTAATCGGAGGAAATAAATGGAATATGTTCCAGGA
>NZ_JNKR01000052.1 GCF_000702905.1 Mitsuokella jalaludinii DSM 13811 | reverse complement strand
GTCGAGCAGGGCATTCAGCGTTTCTTCTACGCTGTCACGTACGAGATCCTTTAAATTATTCTTTATAAGATCCTCGTTAAGTTGTATAATGTTACCAGACATGGTCTATTGCCTCCTTACGAATTTTGTGTGGTAACTTAATTGTACTAGCGGCAATAGACTATGTCTATTTTTTATGAAATTGAATTTGCGAAATATATTTTACCTTATCTTTGCTGCATTTCTATGCTGACTTACTTCATTTTGAATCTTATATTCCTTGGCGTATAGATTTAGACATAAAGACAATACAGCAGCAATTCCACCTACCCAAGTCAATATGACCTTGTTTGTTATAATGCTGGCAAAAAATCCGCAAGAAGAAAGTACGGTCAATATAATCTGTGCATTCTTCAAATACTTATTTTCTTTCTCAAATCGATCAGCTAATTTGTGATGCGCAGTGTATGTGTAGATAACTTTTCCACAGGCATCCTTTATTTGATTTTTTAATCGTGCCCTATAGCTTTTATCACTTTTCATTTTTACTACGCCCTATGCCATGTTATTTAGGATCTTGCCAAGGACATCCCATCCCTTTGTAGTATCAATCGGCATTCCACTTCCGGGAGCAGATAGACTTGGCGCAAATATTCCGTTGCATGAAATATGATTATAATAATCAAGCAATGCCTGTTCATACGATCTTGGTTGGCTTGAGAAATTGCTATCTCCATCCGTAAAATGCCATCCCCCCATCGCAACATATACAAAGGAATCAATTAAAATTCCGGACAGATGATAGCTCGAATAAGAATCATCTCTGATCGTTCTTATGTGCTTACAAGTGGCACACAATAGCCCATTAGATGAGCTGTTCTTTTCCTTCATTGCTTTTTGCTCAGACTTAGGATCTGTTGTTCTCCAGTTTCCTCCCATATTAGTATCTGGATATTTGTATGAAACATTACCACTCCAACTTGTCTGTGGAAACGCTGGTAACACCTCAAATTTCATTCCATCAGAAAAGGCAATTTTAACAACCTGACCATCTGCCCTAATATCGCTTCTTGAATAAGGAGTTTCAATCGCATTCTTCACAGCCTGCAAAAGTCGAGATTGCCCATTCCCTTTAGAATATGAGTATCGATTATATTCATCTTCCGGAATTGCAATAAGTATATCTATGTCGCTTGTATTTATTGCTGTGTTTCTTCCATAAGAACCAACATAGAGACTATGTATGGTTTCACTCGTAGAATTCCAAAACTCTTGATTTATAGCTTTCGTAACCCTATGATATCTGCTTGCTATGCTTTGACGCGTTACTAAAGGGATAATATTATCATGTCTTATTACGTGTGAACTCATAATTATTTCTCCATTTCATTTTTGCGTTTTTGCGTGGCAAATGCCCTGAAACAACTGTTTACAGTTTACCTCTTTCCAATCACAGTTTCTCTGATATACGGGTACAACGAATACAGTTCACTGAGCGCATAAAAATCCCTCGATACTACTGTTATGAGCTTGCATTAGCCTTTCTCCTTTTTGCACCCGTTAGCAGGCGATTACTGCATTTGCGTTTTACCATTCCTTCACAGTGAGGAAGCCCCTCTCGATAGCGTCCGGGAAAAGGAATGTCTTATTTGCCACATCAAAGGACACCATCACCTTGCCAGATTTGATCCCGGCAACCTTGCCTTCTCCATATCTCTTGTGTGTAACGATAGTGCCGACACGGAATTTAGACAGATCGATCTCCGTGAACTTCGGTTTCTGCTCTCCATAAGGAGCAGGATTTTCCGCCACCTGGGAGTCTCTATGAAGTCCTGGAACAGGATTTTCCTGATTGATTGGTACGACTTTGAGCTTTGCAGGTGCAGGCTTAGGCGCAGGCTGTTCGATGATGACAGTCTTCTTGAACGGATTCTCCTGCATGGAAGCAGTCTGGGCCGATGCCATGTCTTTATACTCGTCTTTTGAAATGACGGTACTGAACAGACCGACGTTCTCATCTTCGGCATGTTTACTGATTCCGGTATATTCAAGAGAAGCGTCTTCATAGCGTTTGAAGTTATAGACTGCACTGTTCATTAGTGAATCATTAAAGATACCCAGTGAAACAAGCAGTTCAAAGTCCTCGACCGTAAGACCGGTTACTTTCTTGAAGAGTCCTGGTTCAAACTGCGTGATAACATCTTTCAGGCTGTACTCACGGAAGTCCGTCAGGTACATGAAGATCGGAATTCTGGTAGCAAACTTGATGAGCTTCTCTTGAATTTCTTTGCGTTTGCTCTTATATTCCTTCTCCTCCTTAGAAAGCTGCTTCTTTTCCTTCGACGTCATGTCGTCGCCCTTTTCAGCTTTAGCCTTCTTGACGGCATTGGATTTATTGATAATCGTCTCGATGTCTTTATTCAGACTGCGGAAGCCTTCGATGTTCATAATGGCTTTCATAGCTTCTTCGCTGTCTAGAAGCCTCTGGAGCGTTTCATTGTCCACGTTCACAAGGAGAGCGGATTCCCAACGTCTTGCAAGAAGCGTAGCGGATGTTCCGGCCATCGTGATATCAAGAATATCCGACGCGGAAACAGCAGTCATCGTGCTGCCATCGAATGCGAGTACCGGCAGGAAATGAATGAAGTCAGCGACCTTCTTCTCCGGATTTGATTCGGAGATATTGAGTCTGCAGCTATAATCGGAAATCTGACGCAGGGCACGGTCAAGAGCAAAATCGAAGATGTAGCAGTTCTCTTTAAGAATCTCCTCGCTGCCATCCTCTTTCTTGATTGTCCACGGAGACTGAACCCTGAATGCTGCCTGAAAATAGGTCTCCGGCGAGGAGAGATTACGCAACATAAAGATGCCAGTCCACGGCTTAATGGTCACACCGGTCGTAAGCTTTCCACATGAAAGCGTGATGGTCTTTGTCTCCGTCGGTGGGTCCATTGACTCACGTACAGGCTCAAGTGCAGCAAGTCCTACGCCCGCCGCCGTTCCGGCACAGACATTGATCGTGTAGTCGTGGTAGAACACATTCTGCTTCTCATGCAGCAGATTTGCCATAGCATAGCAGGATGCCACATTCGGCAGGAACCAAAGTGTGTGATTCAACACCGACAGCATCCGAGCATCGGAATATGGCATAACCGGCTTGGCGTTCTGACCGAGCTTCAGATTATCAACTGAAGACGGCAAATAGGCACCTCGAATAAGGGATAGCCATTTCTGAACATAATCCTTGTACACGAACTGAGCTGTCTCCGGGTGTCCCTCTACCTCCGGTTTTGCTGCAAAGAATACGTTCAAATCAAATTCATTAAAGTCTTCATTATAAGCAATACGGCGAATCTCATCCGGAATCCGATAAGTCATCAAAACGATCTGAGGCATGGATGCGTATAGGTTAGGCCCTTGGCTATCATCCCAGTTCTCTTTTGCGTTCTGCTCATCCGAATAAGTCCATGAGAAGATCTGATCTTCCATAAACTCGCCAGTGTTCAGCGCGCGGAAAGGTGTGCCGGACAGGAAGAGATAATACTTCGTTGTGATTGGGAGAAAATCCTCGTTGACGGCATTGTCTGCCTCATCCTTCTTGTACTTATCGATATCCAGCTCGTCGTAGCTGTCCTCGTCCTCTTTCTCAAACAGATGCTTTGCGTTTTCACGCCACGCGCCGAAGTGGTACTCGTCGAAGATGACTAGATCCCAGTTCGTCGTATGAACCCATTCATTCTTGGCCTTGATACCACCTGCAGCATTTGTACCGAGAAAATCCTGAAATGAACCAAAGCAGACGATGGGCTTCGTCTGATCTAGGTCCTCTGGACGAATCCCAGTTTCCTGAGAGACTTCGCGCGAATAAAACTGCCAGCCTTCAAAATCCATATGGCTCAACAGGTCGGTTTCCCATGACTCTTCAACAGCCGGTTTGAATGTCAGAATGAGAACACGCTTCATATCCATAGCCTTGGCAAGTTCATAGGATGTGAAGGTTTTTCCAAAACGCATCTTCGCGTTCCATAGGAACTTCGCGGAGTGATCCGGATTGCGCTGGGATTCGGATTCAAAATATTCGATAAGGTAAAATATATTTCGCAAATTCAATTTCATAAAAAATAGACATAGTCTATTGCCGCTAGTACAATTAAGTTACCACACAAAATTCGT
>NZ_JNKR01000051.1 GCF_000702905.1 Mitsuokella jalaludinii DSM 13811 | reverse complement strand
TGGTGTGCAGGTTCCGCGTGTAATGGCCGGAACGATAGCCCTTGCGCTGCTCCGTGCGCTCATACTTAGAAGCGTTGGTCAACTCAGCGGCTTCTTGGTCCAGCAGGTTGTTCAGCGTCTCTTCGACGCTCTGCTTGACCAGATCTTTCAATTCGGCTTTGATTACTTGCTCATTTAATTGTATAATGTTGTCAGACATGGATCTCGTCTCCTTTGCGTTTTTGTTTGGCGACTTAATTGTAACAGAGGACGAGGTCCATGTCTTTATTCTATTTTGCGAAAGATATTATACCTTATCTTTCTAGATTACTGATGTCAGTATCTTTTGCGATATCGAAAGCGAAGATAACACCCTTGACGCTTGTTCCCGGACTAACCTGAGATAAATACCAAGGAGAATTAAATGATTTGTTTGCCATGCGAATTCCAAGCATTGCTTGATCATTTGGTCTATATTCTTTACCATTACTGATATCAATCACTTTAAAGAAATATTGTACTTCTCCTGCTCCTGGCTGGCGCGGTTCAGTTCCATTATTCGTTTCATCTAATGTAACAATCAAAAACTGACCGTTAGCTTGAATATTTCCAGCAGAATTTTGTGTCTTTACAGATGTCACGCGATAGGTCCAATCAGCATAATTGGCATCTTCATTCAAGCCAATGAAATCAGCTTTCATGGGGATTCCAGCTACAAAATTTCCTTCATACTCTTTTAAGTTACCGTGTTGCGATAATGTTGCTTTTCCTTGTCCATTCAACCTATCATTTTTGTATGTACCTTCGTTATAAATCTTCGTATTTGTCCAAGTAGTCTTTCCTTTTCCTTCGAAATGACCATTTTTGAATTCACCCTCATAAATCCATTCATGTCCCTGGGAGTTCTTGGTGACGAACTTTCCTTTTCCGTTTGGTTCATTTTGTTCATTTACTTCACCAGTATAACTGCCAGTGCGATCTCCGTACGATAACTGTAGGGTCATTTGTTGATTTGTGACTTTTTTGGGGCCGCCACAACCAGCGATTACAGCAATCAAGCATACAGAAAGCAAGAGTGATACAACTTTTGCTATATAGTGGTGTGAATTCATAGATAATCATTCCTTTCCCTTATTATAAAAATCATAGGAAACTTCTCTAAATCTACGAATTCGATAAAGATTTGAAAAATCCTTCTTGTTTTGTATCAATATATATAATTTTATGCACTTAATCGTATTGATTCTATCATTCCGCTACTGGAATCAATTCCTTTAAACATGTCAATGAACGCAAAGCCCCCATCCGGTCATCACTCCAGATGGGGGCTTGCTTGGTGCCATATTAGACACTCTTTTGGCATTTTCAGTATACGTCATTCTGTCAGAGGCGGCAAGAGGAAAACCTCATCCTCCTCACAGGCTCGGCAACTTCTCCAGAGGAGTAGACTCAAAGGCCGAAGGCGTAGCCGGTCAGGGCCATGGAGCCGAGGTTGCGGACGTTGTTGAAGATATAGGGCGTCTCGCCTTTGGAGGCGCCGAGGATGTAGAGGAGGGGGAGGAAGTGGTCGAGGGTCGGGACGGCGTAGTCGGCGTCGGGGTGGCGGTGGTAGTCGATGACGGCTTCGTCATCGCGCTGCTCGATGGCTGCTTTTATGGCTTCATCGAAGCGGTCGGCGGCGGGATTTCCGTGCTCGTTCTCCCATTCGACGCGGCGCAGGTTGTGGACGACGTTGCCGCTGCCCATGATGAGGTAGCCCTTCTCGCGCAGGCTGGCGAGCTTTTGGCCGAGCTTGTAGGCGGCGTGCTCGGTGATGTCGCCGTTGACGGAGAGCTGGACGACGGGGATGTCGGCCTTGGGGAAGATGTGGACGAGGATGCTCCAGGCGCCGTGGTCGATGCCCCAGCTGTCGTCGATTTCGACGTCTGCGCCGAGCAGGTCCGTGACGTCGCGCGTGAGGTCTGCGCAGCCGGTCGGCTCGTACTTGAGTTCGTAGAGCTCCGGCGGGAAGCCGTACATGTCGTAGACCTGGCGCGGCTTTGCGGCGCTCTGCACGAGGGTGCCGTGGGTGTACCAGTGCGCGGAGATCATCAAGATAGCCTTGGGCTTGCCGAATTCCTCGAGGATGCGCTTTCCGAGGCGGTTGTAGGTGTCGGTCAATTCATTGTGGTCGAGTGCGATCATCGGGCTGCCGTGTCCGACGAAAACAGCGGGCATCTTTTTCATGGGGATTCCTCTTTTCTCGTTGTATTTCCTATAAAGGTATCGTTTCTGTACTAACTCCCTTGTCTATATTATAGAAATCGTGTAGAATGTTGACAAGAAGGCCGCTGACAGTCAAAATAAAGTTGTAAAAAAGTATAAATAGCCTTGCTTAAAAAACAATTTATTGGTAAAATAGTATTGAGGTGATACCATTGAAGTACTATACAATCAATAAATTTGCTAAAATCATCGGGGTCACCCCACAAACTCTTAGAAACTGGGATAGAAGCGGCCGGCTTCATCCTCATCATACTTCGACGAATGGCTACCGCTACTATTCAGAAGAGCAATTGTGTGCTGTGACAGGGATTCAGTTCGCGCCCAGAAAAGTCATCGGATATTGCAGGGTATCAAGCCGCAAGCAAAAGGATGATCTTGAACGACAAGTAGAGAATTTGAGAACCTACCTGTACGCGCAAGGAAATCCATTTGAAATCATCACAGATATAGGCTCTGGAATCAATTATACGAAGGAGGGGCTGCAAGAGCTGATTCGCAGGATAGAAGTCAATCAAGTCGAGAAAGTTGTTGTCCTTTATAAGGACAGGCTCTTACGCTTTGGCTTTGAGCTTCTTGAAACAATTGCCACAATCCATGGATGTAAAATCGAGATTGTTGATACGACTCGGGAAAGTGAACAGCAGGAACTGGTGGAAGATTTGGTGCAAATCATCACAGTATTCAGTTGCAAACTTCAAGGAAAACGAGCGCATCAGGCAAAGAAGATGATTCAAGAGTTGGCAGGAGATGATTCAGATGATAAAGTCAATCCGAGTACAGCTGTTGCCGAATAACAAACAGAAGACTAAGCTATTTCAATTTGCTGGTGCTGCAAGATATGCTTATAATTGGGCACTGAACAAGCAGATGGATCATTTCTTTGAGGGACACAAAATCCAGACGGACAGCGCGCTTCGTAAAGAGTTCACGGTTCTGCGCCATGCAGAGGAAAACAAGTGGTTGCAGGATGTATCGAACAACGTCACGAAGCAGGCCATCAAAGACTTGTGCATTGCCTACAAGAACTTCTTCCGCAAGCAGAAGCAGCCTGGCTACATCAAGTACACTTCAAAGAAAATTGCGCATTGTAACCGCATTGGCAAGAGTTTAACCGTCTATGACATGAACGGTCATCCCAAGTTCAGGAGTAAGAAGAACGGAGACTTCCGTTTCTATCAGGACAATGTCAAGATCCAGTTCACAGAGACACATGTCAAACTAGAAAGCCTTGCAGGAAGCAGGCGGAAGAACCGTCAGCGGCTTAACTGGATTCGACTTGCCGAAAGGAATAGGATTCCTGTCCTGGCGAAATACACGAATCCACGGATTGCGTTCGATGGGGAGCGCTGGTGGCTGTCGGTAGGGATACAGACCGCTCGGAAATTGAAACCTTTGCGCGGGCTGTCTTTTGCTTATAGGAAACGTCGATATACTCGCTCAGAAGGGATTGGCATTGATTTAGGCATTAAGGACTTGGCGGTACTCTCTGACGCCACTAAGGTCAGGAATATCAACAAGACCCGTGCAATAAGAAGACTCAAGAAGAAAAGACGCAGGTTGCAGCGTCAGGTATCTCGAAAATACCAAATGAATAAGAAAGGAGATCGTTACTGCAAAACGAGCAACCTTATAAAAAGTGAAAAACAGCTTTTACGGATCAATCACAGACTGGCAAATATTCGTCAGAACCATGTGCATCAGAGTACGACGGCAATCATAAAGCGAAAACCAAGCTTTGTATGTCTCGAAGACTTGAATATCCGTGGCATGATGAAGAATCGATATTTATCCGAGAAGATCCAGGAACAGAGTCTTTATGAATTCCGCAGACAGATTGAATACAAGGCACATTGGGCCAAGATATCTGTTATCATAGCAGATAGATGGTATCCGAGTTCCAAAACTTGTGTCATCTGTGGCCATGTAAAGAAAGACTTGAACCTGTCGGAGAGGATGTACGTTTGTCCTGTATGTGGCAATGTAATCGATCGTGACTTCCAAGCAGCACTGAATCTCAAATGTTATGGGGACGTAGAGCAAATGACATCTGCAAGCTGATAGAAAGAAGTCCATGTAGATAAGTACCGATTCGTTAGTCGGGAACAGACTTACTTCCTTGCGAGAGCAAGGAGTGTCATGTCAAAGCCTCCGAAGCATTATATCAAACGTAAGTAGCTTGTCCTTCGGGAGGGCAAAAACGGATGCGATGAACGAGGAACGAAACATAAAAGTCAGTTTTTCATCAACAGGATGTGGCTTTTTATAAGTTTTCAGTAACGGTAATTTTGCTTGACTAGGTATCAAGTACTTGCGTATTGGAGGAATATCATGGCGAAAGACTTATTTGGCATCTGCCCGTTCGTGACGTCGCAGAAGATCCTGCAGGGGAAGTGGGCGATTCTCGTGCTGCATGAGCTGAGTCAGGGCACGCGGCGCTTCAATGAGCTCGAGCGCGAGCTGGGCATCACGCATGCGACGCTGTCGTCGCAGCTCAAGTCGCTCGAGCGCGAGGGCATCGTGAGCCGCACGGTCTATGCAGAGGTGCCGCCGCGCGTGGAGGTACTGTCAATATTCTTTCGCAAAATCATGAACCGCATCCTCGTTGCAATTAGTCAAGGATGGTCTCGGCATCACATCCATATAGATGCTTCATGTCCATATATTTTTTTGCGCCCCATTGGGAACTCACGACATGACGTAATCTGGCGCAGACGAGCATCAACGCACTCTCTCCATCAGGGAAGGTGCCAATGACGCGCGTCCGGCGACGAATCTCCCGGTTGAGGCGTTCTATGGTGTTGTTGGTACGGATTTTCTTCCAGTGTTCTTCCGGAAAGTCCATGTACGTCAAGGTCTCAGCAATGCCATCCAGCAGCTTGTCGGCTGCCTTGTTCAGCTTCATCCTGCGG
>NZ_JNKR01000050.1 GCF_000702905.1 Mitsuokella jalaludinii DSM 13811 | reverse complement strand
ACACAGTTCCCTTAAGATTTGACCAATCTCGTACCGCTTCTGACCATAAAAGACCTTTCTTCTGTATTTAGGGGCAAATACAATATGATATTTACACTCCCATTTTGTATGTGATAAACTATGTACATCGTGATCTTTCATTACGATATACCTCCTTTGTCGTATTGGTTGCAGTTGACGGACCGCAACTTCATACTTCAAGGGAGGTTTATTAAATCCTTTAAAGACTCATCGCTAAAGCTTTATCGAGCCCCTGGTCTAACCAGGGGTTTTCTATATACAAAAAGCGGCCCGCCATCTGGCAGGCCGCCCGTCCTTCATGATATCCGCTCTGTTATGCCATCACGGCACAAACCGCCGCGTATCGTCCGTCAGTCCGACGGCATGCGTCACATCATCACGGCTCACGACTCATTGACGCGCTTGCCCGTGATGTGCTCCGGCGTCAATTCGAGCATGAGCATGCGCGGCCCGGCGTGCTTTACCTCGTTGTCGAGGTACGCCGCATCATCCGTGAACTTCTCGCCGAGCAGCCGCGCCAGGCGCAGCGAAGCTTCCTCGTCCTCCAGCACGCGCATGCGGCCAAAGACGATGATGCTGCGGAATGTCAGCGACCACTCCACGCCGTCCTCATGGCGCCCCTCGCCCGTGATGCAGTACGACACCTTGTCGCAGGCGCGGATCGCATCGAGCTTGTGCCCCGCCTTCGCGCAGTGGAAGTAGAGCTTGCCGCTCGCCTCATCGTAGTAATGGTCGAGCGGCACCCCGTAGGGATACCCGTCATCCCCGAGCACCGACAGCACCCCGCGCTTCTCCCGCTTCAGGATCGCCACGCATTCCTCCGCCGGAAGCTGCTGCTTAAATCGTCTCATCTTGCGAAACATACGATTACCCCTCTCATCATTCACACCATCTTGACCTCATGACAGGATGGGTTTCCCGCCATCTGACTATAGCGTACCACAGGTCCGCTCCTCAGTCCAACTCCATACGAACGTCACACGCACAGCATACTCCAGATGCATTCCAGCAAAGTCAGGGCCAGCAGGATGTTGATGATCCGGTAATGCTGGAGATAGATTTCGATTTGTCAATATGTAAAACAAAAGATTGCAAATCTAGTGGTTGCCAGACCATCTGCATTGTGTCATGAGAGGTTCTTTTTTACCTTCCTCCAGCTATTATCTCCCTACGGTCGATTCCTGTTTGGCCAAAAAGGCTTCTGCATCTTGGCGAATTTTTTCCAAATCCAGGCCCTGGTCGCGGGCACCGAAAATGCAACCGCAATAGGGCCGGCGGTAGAGGTGGTAGGCTTCGGTCATTTTCGTCAATGTAAGGAAGCCGTTGTTTTTCTTGAAATCCGTCGGCAAATAAGCGTAGCCGTATTGGTCTTCGATGTCCCGACCGACTTCATTGATGACCTGTGAGTTCTTATGGGGGCTGACGGTCAGAGTCGTCGTGAAATAATCATAACCTAATTCCTCCATCTTTTCAGCCGTCGCCTTCATGCGCTGGACGAAGCAGACGCGGCAGCAGGCGCCGCCTTCCGGTTCGTCTTCCAGGCCTGTCCATCAAAAACCATAGTTCATGATTCGTAAAGATCTGCTATTAGACAAGCATGGGCTGTGTTGTTTATGAGGGACTGTCAGATGTTTGAATTTTGTTTTCTCTCTTCATTTGAACGTCAGCCCATTGATACAATGGCTCTAGTGCAGGAATCAATGTCTTTCCCCGTTCTGCCAGTGAATACTCAACCGTTGGCGGTACCGTACTGTACTGCTTCCTTGTGATGAACTTGTCCTGTTCCAGTTCCCTGAGGCATTTCGTCAACATGGTGGCTGTAATGCCTACGACTTTTCTCTCCAGTTCGCGGTACCGGAGTGTCTGATTTTCTGCATCAGCGATATACCACAGAATCGGAAGTTTCCACTTCTGCCCAACCAGTTTCATCGCATAGAGAATGGGACAATCTGTTTCATAAATGTTTTTTTCTTTCGGTAACGGTTTCTTAGCCATTGCAAACCTCCCTAACTATCCATTACTATATATTTTATAGTAGCAAAGAATATTCTTCCTTCTTGTTTTATCTGCGTATCTAATTATAATAAACATATACACAAAAATCAACTTTGAAGGAGAGGTTTCATCATGAAGAAAATATTTGAATCTGCTGCCCTGAAGAATATCCCCCTAAAAAATCGCCTCATCCGCTCCGCTACCTGGGTAGGCATTGCCAACCCCGATGGCAACGTGCCAGAAACAGCATACGAAATATACAAAGAACTGGCAAAAGGCGGAGTCGGTGCCATCATTACAGGCTGTACCAGCGTCGCGCTGCATGACTACTACTATGGCGGCATGATGCGGCTGTGTGATGACTCCCTCATTCCACAGTATAAAAAACTGACGGATATCATCCACGCAGAAGGAATCCCTGTTATCACAGAGCTTGCCCTTGGAGCATACTATCGGGAAGTCAAAGGACGCTTTATGCAAGTCGAACCAGATGATATGACTTCCGATGAGATACAGTATGTAATCCGGCAGTTCATCGATGCCGCCATCCGGGCCGAAAAAGCGGGCTTTGATGGCGTACAGATCCATGCTGCCCACTTCTTCTTCCTGAGCCGTTTTATCAGTCCCGCAGTCAACCATCGTACCGATGAATATGGCGGATCAACGGAAAACCGCTCCCATATCCTTCTGGATATTATGAACGGCATCCGCAAGGCGGCTCCAAAGCTTCATATTACCATCAAGATCAACAGCAGCGATTTTACCCACGGTGGAATAGAAGAGCCAGAATGTCTGGCTATCTGCCAGCTTCTCGATCAGGCCGGCATCGACTCTATCGAGGTCAGCGGAAACAGGCCGTCTGTCGGCAGTATCAAAGCCCATGTGAAGGAAGGATACTTTGTTCCTGTCGCAGCAAAGGTTGCCAAAAGGGTCAGCTGTCCTGTCATCGTAGTCGGCGGTTTCCGGAGCCTGGATGGGATGGAATCTGTCCTGAATCAAACAGATATCGCATTCATCTCCCTTTCCAGACCGCTTCTCAGAGAACCGGATCTGCCGAATAAGATGAAAGCCGATTCGACCATTGTATCCCAATGCGTTTCCTGTAATGCCTGCTACTCATCAAAGGATCACAAATGCGTTTTCAGAAAGCGTGATACATTATGAAAACAAGCTAATCTTCATTGAAAAGACAGGTCATACCTACCGAATGAACCCCCTTGCCCCCTGCCTATCGTTAAGCAAGTATTCCTCGGAAGCCGCACGGGACAAGGCTTTAAGAAAAAGAAAAGGGGTGCATTTGCACCCCCTCGGTGGGGATTTTGCCCCCCTAAATTGGACAGTTCTGTCATTTTTCCATTTGTTCCATTAGCCAGTACGGATTCTTCAAGTGAACATACCCCCGCCTATAGAGGCGGGAGCTTCCTGCTTCGGCGAGAACAGCACCGCTAACTCCGAAGAGTTATGGCGACTTACACTCTCTCCACAGGCGTAGATTCCCGTGCGACCCACGGTACTTTATGAGTTACGCTAGGCAGATATTCGCCTAGCTTCTTCTCTAATGTTTATTGCAGCGTTCTTGTCACGGTTATGATGACTGCCACACTTAGGGCAATCCCATTCCCGCACAGATAAGTCTTTGGTGTTATTGTTCTGGTAGCCACAAACATGGCATAGCTGACTGCTTGGATACCGTTTGTCTATCTTGATAAGTTGCTTACCCTGCCATGCAAGTTTGTATTCCAGCATACTTGTGAACATGCTCCAGCCATTGTCGGATATGGATTTACCAAAGCTGAACTTGCCATCCTTCTTTCGCTTCGCCATGGCTTTTACGCTAATATCCTCTATGCCAATCGCATCATAGCGGTCTGCAAGATAGCGAGCTTTCTTATGCAGGAAGTCACGGCGTTGATTAGCAATTTTCTCATGGAGTACAGCCACACGCAGTCTTTGCTTATTCCTGTTACGGCTCCCTTTTTGTCTCTTAGAGAGTTTTCTTTGTGCCTTGACCAATCTCTTTTCGGCTTTCCGTAAGAAATTTGGATAATCGGCATTGTCCTCATCGGAAGCAACATACAGACCGTGCATAGCAAAATCCAATCCAAGAAAATTCTTCGGTATGATGGAAAGTATTTGGTTTTCATACTCAACCAAAATACTGATATAGTATTTTCCGGACGGTGTTTTACTTATGGTTACAGTCTTTATGGTGCTATTCTCCATCAATGGACGATGCAGACACAGCTTTACCCAGCCTGTTTTAGGCAGTTTGACCTTGTTTCCCTCGATTCTTACAGAGCCATGTTGGTTGTTCGTAGAATATGAAGCATGACCTGTTTTTTTCGACTTGAAGCGTGGCTTGCCAAAATGCTTCCTATTGCTCCAAAAGTTGTTATATGCCTTGTTCAGGTTTATTTGGGCATTGGCGAGAGCAAGGCTGTCAACCTCTTTCAGCCAAGGAAATTCTTTCTTGTACTGTGCAGGTGTATTGTTCAGCCTCTTGCCTGTTTCCTTATAGTAATCAAGACGATCTCCAAGCATCTTGTTATAGATGAATCTGGCACAGCCGAAAGTCTTGGCAAACATAATCTTTTGTTCAGTTGTCGGGCAGAGCCTGTATCGGTATGCCTTATTCACTATAATCTCACCTGCCTTGATGTTCTATGTATTTTCGTGTTGTCTCAATAGGAGCACCGCCTGTTGTCAGCAGGCAATAACTTCTTGACCAAAACATTTCTTTCCACAATTTATGCCTAACCTCTGGAAAATCTTTTTTGATCAGCCTAGAGCTGGCACTTTTATAAGCATTGATGAATTTTGATAGTTCTGTATTGGGATGAGCGCGAAACATGATATGAACATGGTCTTGGTCGTGATTCCATTCCTCCAACGTTATGTTATACGATGAACCAATGCGGACAAAAATATCTTTAGCGTATTGGCTCATTTGGTCAGAGAATACTTTGCGGCGATACTTTACCACCAAAACGAGATGGTAATAGAGTAAGAATACTGAATGGTTATTACTATCCAATTTCATAGTATAATCAATCCTTTCTCATCTACGACTGATTATACTACATAACTATCTACAGAGCAATGGTATGGCTCAATTACTTACATAAATTCGCCATGCCCGCCTTCATCACCCACCTAAGAGGTGGAGGACTTCTGGCGGCTTAGGTTAAAATGCGGCCAGGAATCTTCTCACTTCAGTCAGGAGAGGAATGGCCGCAACGGTAGTCACTTGGAATACTGATTCTGGATGTATTTTGCGACTACTTCCTTGCTCATGTTGCCAAGTGTGCTCATATAGTAGCTGCGTGA
>NZ_JNKR01000049.1 GCF_000702905.1 Mitsuokella jalaludinii DSM 13811 | reverse complement strand
TCGTGCCGAAATTCCGCTCGTAATGACCGGAACGGTAGCCCTTACGGTCTCCCGTTCGCTCATACTTACCAGCACGGACGAGTTCGTCCGCCTCGTGGTCGAGCAGGGCATTCAGCGTTTCTTCTACGCTGTCACGTACGAGATCCTTTAAATTATTCTTTATAAGATCCTCGTTAAGTTGTATAATGTTACCAGACATGGTCTATTGCCTCCTTACGAATTTTGTGTGGTAACTTAATTGTACTAGCGGCAATAGACTATGTCTATTTTTTATGAAATTGAATTTGCGAAATATATTTTACCTTATCTCATACAAACATCTCCTTTAAAATATGAATTTTCAACAAGGATTTTCAAATCAAATAATTTTATTTAGTCCTAATAAAATAGCTTATATTGAATGTATATACTATTATAGAATCTAGTGAATTAATACATTTGCAAAGTTTTTATGTATTATTGCTGTGTATTATTAGCATAGCAACTTTACATTATTATACTGAGTCAGGACTCAATTTGCTAGCAGGAAGCAATACCATTATACTAATATTTCTATATAAATATAGATAAATCCTCTTTTTGTTCTAAAGTTTTTGTATTTTGTACTTATAACAAATTTATATATCTTAATTGATAACGTAGCAATGTATATCGTACGTGTTTTGTCAGAGGTACTGATAGATTTGTTTCAATATTCTTGATAGACTTTTATTGATGTCGCTCTCCCAGAAGCGCAGGACGAGCCATCCCTGTTCGGTCAGCGCGTCATTGACCTCTTTAGCTTTCTCGACGTTGCGTGTCAGATGGCGGACCCAGTACTCGCGGTTGTGCTTGACCTGCTCGCCCGGATGCTCTTCATGGCCGCGTGCATGCCAGAAGTCGCCATCGACGAAGATGGCAATTTTCTGTCGTGTCAGTGCGATGTCCGGAGTTCCTGGCAGGCGACGGTAGTTTTTGCGGTAGCGGAGCCCCTTATGCCAGAGGGCTTTGCGCAGACGGACTTCCGGCTTTGTATCCTTGCCACGGATCTTTGACATGATGTGGCTGCGCTGTGCTTTTGTCAACGGCTTCTTCGTCCGACTGACCGTGCCGGTCCTTTTATCTGTCGTCTGTGACATACTCATCGCCTCAATCCATCTGTGAGATTCTATGGCTATGGAGCACCATGGCCAAGGGTTGATCTTCTGGTCGTTCTATGATATAATGGTAACACTATTCCGGCCGATAGGCCAGTACGTACCCATTGAAGGGGTGAACGAGCAAGGGAGATTGAAACGATGGACAAGACTGTTTGTGAACTGTTCGCTGGTGTCGGCGGATTCCGCGTCGGGCTCGAGCGAGCTTCAAAGGACTGGGACACGGTATGGGCGAACCAGTGGGAGCCCAGCCGCGCCCGACAGGATGCCTTTGACTGCTATTGTGCGCACTTCGGCAAGGAGGATACACATGTCAATGTGGATATCGGGCTGATTGACAAGGTGACCATCCCAGATCACACGCTTCTTGTCGGTGGTTTCCCCTGCCAAGACTATTCAGTCGCTGCGACGGGGGCCAAGGGCATCGAGGGCAAGAAGGGCGTTCTCTGGTGGCAGATTTACGATACGCTCAAAGCCAAGCAGCCGCCGTTCGTCCTGCTTGAGAATGTCGATCGCCTGCTGAAGTCGCCGGCCAAACAGCGCGGTCGTGACTTCGGTATCATCCTCGCTTCGTTCTGGGACCTCGGCTACAGTGTGGAGTGGCGCGTCGTCAATGCCGCCGACTATGGATTCGTGCAGCGTCGCCGCCGCACGTTCATCTTCGCGTATCGCAACGATACGGTATACGGCCAGCAGATGGCTGGTCATGATCCGCTCGCGATGCTCAACACGGATGGCTTCTTTGCTCGTACTTTTCCGCTGAAACCGAACGTGATTGCATCCAAGAAGGACCTCGAGACGCATGACCTGCTTGAGATTACGCAGAACTTTGCTTTCCCGTTCGAGACGGCAGGCTATATGTCAGACGGCCACATCGCGACGGTCAAAGCAGAGCCGGACTACCATGGTCCGCACAAGCTCCTGCGCGATATCATGGATCACGATGTCCCCGAGAAGTATTATCTTGGGGATGACATCGAGAAGTGGAAGTATCTGAAAGGGGCCAAGAAGATTGAGCGGACCTCGAAGACAGGTCATAAGTACACTTTCTCGGAAGGGCCAATCGCCTTCCCAGATCCGGTTGACCGTCCGGCCCGTACGATGCTGACCAGCGAGGGGACGACGAACCGCAGCACCCATGTCGTAAAGGACCTGGATACTGGGCGCCTACGTCTCCTGACGCCGAACGAGGCCAATAAGATCCAAGGCTTCCCGGAACATTGGACTGACACTGGCATGAGCGACCGCTTCCAGTACTTCTGCATGGGTAACGCCCTCGTCACCGGCTGCATCGAGCGCATGGGGAAGACTCTCGGTCAGATCATTGACCGTGAGGACTGACAAAGATATGGACGCATACAGTAAACCGCGGAGAACCATGATATGGGTCATGGTTCTCCGCGGTTTTTGATAGTCAGAGGCGCATAGTGATTCGTCAGTGGATGACATCTCTGAGCTGCTGGAGGATATAGCTGTTGTTCAGCCAGAAGCACTGTTTCGTGAAAATGGTCGTATTTGGCCAAGTGCCGCGACCTGTCCCGGTATCGCGCACGGTGAGATGTGTACCTTTTGGCAGGGGATAGGTATCCTCACGTGTCTGGCCGTGCGGCCTGACATGGGCGATGGGACTGTCAGATGCATTCGGTAGGTTATTGCTGAGCCGTCCGCGATTATCTGGTGTAAGGACGAGTCGTCCTTCTTTTATGATATCGTGTGTTTCTTGCCAGACTTTTCGTACGCCATATTCTAAGTCCTTGTACGGCATATTCCAGAACTTGCACCCAGACAGGTGATATTCGCCATCTGCATCTTCTCGGAACACGACGAAGAAGAAGCGCGTATCACGCAAGTAATTGCCGAAGGCGCTGTCATCCCATGTTTCTTCTGCAAGCTCTTGGAAGCGGAAGGCAGGGAACGACATGCACTCTTTCATCTTCCCATTCTTCTGGATGCGGATGGTCTTCACGACGATACCAGCCTTCTCGAATTCTTCGCAATGATTCCCTCTGACACCAAGGATGCGGAACACAATCTGTGCGTAGATGCTTTTCGAGGGGTGGGGCAGATTGAAGCGTTTCCGCAGTGCGCTCTCACTCATGCCGCGATAGGCATCGATGCGCGACTCAACAAAGTTTTCGAAGTCATCGACCTTGCCGTACTTGACGATTGGCTCGTATGTCTGCCTGCCAGGCATGATGTAGTGCAGCAGTACATAGGTCATATAGCTATTCTTGAACGAGAATGCACGCGGCTTGGCTGGCTCATCGCTGAACGGCTGCTGACGTCGTAGCTTGGAATTTGAGCCCTTTGTGCATGCACCGAGATACAAGGTATCACCTTCTGAGAGCTCGTGAGCCTTGCCCGCCTTTATCTTGGCGACAATCTTCTGATAGTCGTTCTGTATGATTTTTAGATCTTCTGCTGGAGGTGTGAAGAGCTGTACGAAATCGACCGTGCTGTCCATATCGCTGATGCCTTTCACATGCAGGTACCAGACTAGCAGCATGAGCTGTGCCTTCTCCCATAGGTGGCTGTGCTCGAAGTCTCGTTCCTTGACGATTTCCATGTAGTTGATCATCGTGAGGACGAGGCGCTCCTTGGCGCGGAAGCCCTTCTTATTCTTGACATACGGTGTGACCTTCAGTTCAACACCAGCTTCGGGGAAGTCTGCTTCGGCATCGCTGTTGGCCCTGTAGCCGAACCAGCATTCCTCGACGAGGTTGCCGATGCCGCCTTTGTAGTTCTTGTCTTCATGCTTGGTCACATAGGCAGCCGTATCTTCCTGCGCTGTGCGGATGATTCCTGATTGGATTGACTGTTCGTAGATGGAGCGGAACGTCTGGCCAATCATCTTTTTTCCATACGATTCGATGCTCAATGGATCTGTATGGTCATATGATGGTGTAGATTTCATAGCAGCCTCCCCTTATTCTTTTCCGGCTTTTTGCAATAGCATAGAGTATGCGGTCTACGATGAGGATTGGCACCTATGGAACGTTTTTCTATACGACGTGCCTCAGACACCATATCATTCACTCCTCCATGTGCATGTTATCAATATCTATTATAACATGCAGGCTGTCTGGAGATAAGGCATATTAAGCGAAACTGAGAAGACGCCCTTAGGTGAATAAAAAATTCACCCGGTGAATTTCCTTTATCACAATAAAGGATTCGGCATGGCGTGTGTTTCATACAACAAGAACAGGCCGGGGAATATCCCTGGCCTGTTCTTGTCGCGTATGGAGGAAATCATTGGTCATAAGCGGTGATACGTAGGACAGCTGTGCTTTTGAACGGATAGGTTTGCAAGATAATTCGGCGATTGGCGGCAGCACACCAGACATCGGAGGAATGCCTGCTAGCGAGACGTTTATTGAACAAGACTTCAAATTCACTTTTGGAAGCACCAATGGCTGCTACTGCAAGTGCGCATAGCCTAGTAGCATTATGCCACCCTTCTTTTGTATTTAACGGGGTTTGAATCGTTATTTTCGACACATATCCGGCTTGATTGCAAAATAGAGAAAGTACAGCGTATTTTTGTCCTGTGGCGTAAATGTCATAGGGACTGTCAGGCCGCATCATGCCAACATGGAGTGGCTCGTCTATTGATACAGGTGGATCCAGTGCCTTGGCAAAGAAATTCATGCGCTCGACAAAGCGGTAGGCCCCAAGATCAGAGACTTGAACCATCTTAGCGCTGGCAAGAGGCATCATGATAAGCATGCATAGAACAAGGAGCAATGGTGTCATCATGTGAATTTTTCTCATAGGGTGCATCTCCTTTCATCATAGTATTCTTGTTATTTCGTTATTTTCGATAAAAAGATATGTTAACCCTTTTATAATGAGATAAGACAGGCGATGAAAATATGTTATCATATCGATTCTCTGAAAGTATCATGATTCCTGAAGTACATGATTGACAGTGACATGTTAGGATTTTAGTGATGGATTTACAATCTAAGTGCAACAGCTCCTAGACAACCAAATTAAAATGACACATAGACTTCTTTGCTATAATGGTGTTTGAAGAGAACTACCTATAACAAAAGGAGAGCCTATGTGCCACTACACACATCTTACACCATTTGAGCGAGAAAAGATACTCTTTTTTCTTGCTGAGGGCAAATCCATCACGGAGATTGCCCATCTGCTGAACCGGAGCAAGTCGACCATCTCGCGTGAGCTTCTCCGCAATGCGGCCCCTGCGGACCAGCCTATGTCGTACTGCCCGTTGACCGCGCAAGCGCTCTACA
>NZ_JNKR01000048.1 GCF_000702905.1 Mitsuokella jalaludinii DSM 13811 | reverse complement strand
CATTCAATGGTCGGGATGACAGGATTCGAACCTGCGGCCTCATCGTCCCGAACGATGCGCGCTACCAAACTGTGCCACATCCCGTAGTCACAAGAAATATTATACGAAGAATCCACACTCCTGTCAACACCTTTTTCGAAAAAATTTCTTCAGGCTGCCATGAGATAGAAAAAATATGTTCGTAGCGCAAGAAAAAGCCAGATGAAAAGCAGGATTTTCACCAGGTGAGAACGAAATACTCCATATAATCAGAAAATCATTCATCTTCGCATAGGAGGGGTTAATATGGGCAGAATCCAGAAAATCTTAGTACCAGTCGACGGTTCCGTCAACGGCTGCAAGGCCGTCGATGAGGCAATCTTCTTCGCCGAGAAATGCAAAGCCGACCTCGATTTCGTCTACGTCGCCAGCAACATCAACAAAGACATCCCGAGCCACATCGTCTTCGATCGCATTTGGGAGAAACTGCCGGACGACATCAAGGCCTCCAAGCACGTTGAGACGGGCAACATCCCGAAAGCCATCATGCGCGTAGCCACCGAAGAGCACAGTGACCTCATCATCATGGGCAGCCGCGGCCTCGGCCTCTTCAAGGGCGCACTGATCGGCAGTGTCAGCCAGAAAGTCGTCGAAGAATCCCCGATTCCAGTCATGGTCATCAAGTAACTCCAGAACTACACGAAAAGACTGCCTCTGCACAGCAGCAGAAGCTCGCGGGCGGCCGTCTTTTGAGAAAGAAAGGGACTGCCGTCCGCACGGCAGTCCCTTTCTTTCTCTTCTGTTCGCTCTGTGGTATAATCAGGACAGGTATCCTATGTACATCTTCTATGGTTAGGAGTTTCTTATGCGTTTAAAGACTTATCGGACGTCCATCCTGCTCGGCGTGACGTTCACGATCCTCTTGTCGGCGTTCTGGTTCCTGCCGCAGCTGGCGTTCATCATCTTCATTTCGCTGCTCTTACAGCTGCTCTTGACGCCGCTCGTCGACCGGCTCGAGTCCCGGATGAACCGCGGGCTCGCGGCGGCAATCGTGCTCATTGGCTTTCTCACCGTCTGCGGCGGGCTGCTGCTGCTCGTCTCGAGTACGTTCATCCCGACGTTCACGCGGTTCGTCACGGATTTCCCGCAGATCACGGAGAAACTGCAACAGGCGCCTCTGATTCACGACAATGTCTACCTGACGGATGAATTCGAGCAGTTCTGGCTCGAGCTCAAGGCGGCAAGCATTGATGCGCTGAAATCATCGCTGACGATCCTGCTCTCAATCTTCAGCAAGTTCATCGACATGGTCATCATCATCTTTGTCACCTTCTACCTGCTCAAGGACGGCAATGATATCAAGATCTATCTCGCGAGCCTCTTCCCGCAGCGCGACTACAGCCGAGTGCTCGCGCTCTTCAACCGCATCCTCTCAGCTCTGCGCACGTACATCTGCAGCCAACTCGTCATCTGCAGCCTGACGGCCGTCATCGTCTTCCTCTACTACACCTCGCGAAGCCTGCCTTACGCCTCGGTCTTCGCGATGGTATCCGGCATCAGCGAGTTTGTGCCGGTGCTCGGCCCGACTGTCGCCTCGATCTTCGGTATCCTGCTGACGGCGACTGTCGACCCGTGGGTGGCCGTCCAGACGGCAGGCTTCTATTTGATCTTGACACAGGTCAACCACAATCTCGTCTATCCGACGCTGATCGGCAAGTCCCTGAATCTGCATCCAATCGCCATCATCCTCGGCATCATCTTAGGCGGCGAAGTGCTCGGCCCGGCCGGCATGTTCCTCGCAGTGCCCTTCATCGTCATCTGCAAGCTCGTCATCGAGGACATCTATCAGGACCGACTCGAGACAATAAAAAAACTCCGCACGTCCCGCTGGCTGACCAAGGAGAAGCACGAAGACCGTTGAATGTATCCTGCGACAAAAAAGCAGCGCTTCCCGCCTGCGGCAGGACATCTTGAATCAGATGCCCTCGCCGTCAAGGCCGGTGAAGCGCTGTTTTTCTGTGCGTTCGATCTGCATGAGGCGTCCCTTGCGGATGACGAGCACGAGCCTGCCGTACTGCAGCAGGCGGAATTCCTTGCGGATGCGCGCGGCGAGCTCCGTGAGGACGCGCTCGGGGTAGGGGGGCTTTGCATCTTCGGTGTCGTGCCAGCAGTCGAGGCGCTTTTTCTCGCTCCATTCGACCTGCATGAGGACGCCGTCCTGCGCGACGAGGACCATCTCGCCGTAGCTAATGGTGCAGAGGCCTTGGAGGATGTAGGCCATTGCTTTCTGTGGGATTTCGCCTGGGGCTGGTCTGATTCCGGGCATGAGATCGCCTCTTTCCAGATTAATGTATAGTAAACAAATATGTATTTATATACTGCTTTTATCATAGTATAGATGGAGCGAAAAGTCAAGGGAAGCCAAGATGCAGGAAATCTTTTTGTCACTGTAACTCAGTAACAGAAGGTGGCCGCAACATCTGCTATACTGAGGTCAGAAAGCAAGAGAGCCGCTCCGCACGGCAGCGACATGCGGAAGACAGATAACGGAGGGATAGTATGACGAAGGAACGCAAGACAAAAGATGTCATCATCATCGGTGCCGGCATGGCCGGCCTTACGGCAGCGCTCTACGCAGGGCGTTCGAATCTCTCGACGCTCGTGCTCGAGAATGCCATCGTCGGCGGGCAGATCGCCAACGCCGTCGGTATCGAGAATTACCCGGGCTTCACGAAGGTCAGCGGCAGCGACCTGATGACGACCGTCCAACAGCAGGCCGAAGCAGCTGGTGCCGAAGTCGATGAGTTCGACATGATCGAGCGCGTCGACCTCATGGGCAAGACGAAGATTGTCGAGACGCAGAGCTATATCTACGAGGCCAAGGTCGTCATCATCACTTCCGGCATGGAGCGCCGCAAGCTGCCGCTCAAGGAAGAGGCGAAGTATAGCGGCCGCGGCGTCCACTACTGTGAGCTCTGCGACGGCCACATGTATCAGGACAAGGTTATCTCCGTCATGGGCGGCGGCAATGCCGCAGTCGATGCGGCGAACTTCCTGACGAAGTATGCCAAGGAGCTCTACCTCATCCATCGCTCGAAGCTGCGCGCCGACAAGGCATCGCAGGACAAGCTCTTCGCCAATCCGAAGGTCAAAGTGCTGCTCGAGACGGAAATCCGCGCTCTGCACGGTGAAGGCCGCCTGACGAGCATCACCATCTACGACAAGGCAAAGGGTGAGGAGCGCGAGCTGCCCGTCGATGCCATCTTCGTCAACATCGGCGTCGTGCCGAACACCCACCTCTTCGAGGGACAGGTCAAGATGACGGAGAGCGGCCGTATCCTCGCTGGTGAGGACTGCCGCACGAATCTCCCCGGCGTCTTCGCTGCCGGCGATGTGCGCGAGAAGGAGATCCGCCAGCTGACAACAGCAGCGGCCGACGGCACGACAGCCGCCTTGCTCGCCGAAAAGTACATCGAATCTCTGTAAGTGGTTAACAAGAATATCTCGTCATTATTTCTGTATAGGAGGAATCATCATGGTAAAAGTCTACTCTATCACGCAGTGCCCCTGGTGCGACAAGGTTAAGAAGTATCTCAAATCGAAGGGCATCGCCTATGAAGAGCACAACATCGAGCTCAGCGATGCCGACCGCGACGAATGCTACAAGATCTCCGGCGACCTCATCGTGCCTGTCACGACGGTCAACGGCAAGGACTTTGTCGTGAGTTTCGACAAAGCCAAGCTCGACGCCCTGCTCGGCCTCTGAACCCCACAATCACACATTCTCTCTTCTATGAGCCAGCTACTTTTAGCTGGCTTTTCTCATGTCCATCACTTATAATGAAGAGTGAGAACAGAGAGTTTTTGTGATAAGTGCAGGTGAGAGTTATGGAACATCGGCAAAATGATAAACAGAAGAAATGGAATGAGAAAGCCCAGGGGATCGTCGAATACGCCCTGATCCTCGCCTTTATCGTCGGCATCGGTGCAGCAATATTCGCTAACGGAGGTCTGGCAGATGCAGTGGGGAAGGCATACTTTGATGTCTCTGAAGCGATTAGCAACGCAATCAATGGTTCGAATGAGGCCAAGCAGCAGCGCATGCAGGACCGATTGGAACTTGCATTAAAAGAGGCAATTAAGAAGGGGAATATTGACATGGATGCAGGGCATTGGATAGAAATCGATGTCCAGCAGGAGAAAAATAAAAATGGCGATTATGTAGATGGTGGTTCAAGTGGTGCGCAAAAGAATCAGGCGGACAAGGTCAGAGTCAATGGCCATTCATATCGCAATTTTACAGGTCTTTGGGGGGCCACCACACTTAAGATGTACGAGATGAATATCGAGCAGGATAGCGGCTGGGTCGGCGTGCGCATCGTATCGAATGGTGGTGGAAGCTACACATCGTATTACTATCGCGGTGATGCTACTACGGTACAGAATCAAAAACTTAATTACGGCGATACAAATGCGATGAATAACGCAACTAGAAATGATGGCACTAAACTGCTTCTGGGATCAAGTACATGGTCTAAGGACGAGTAAACAAGCCAAAGCCTCCTTTCACCTTGTCACCTCGCAAGCTCGGCACCTTTCCCACCTGGGGAAGGCAACTTTCCCTAGCAGTGTCTCACAATCGACAAGGTTCAACGAAACCAAAGCCTTCTCCGCTGGAGAAGGGGGACCGCGAAGCGGTGAATGTGGTCAGGGGAAGTGTGAGCCATCTTGTATCTTCATTGCCACACGAGAGGATTGTCATAGAAAAAGGGGCCGCCGTAGACGGTTGCCCTATCATTCATCAAGAAATGACCGCGCAGTCTGGGACTAGGCGGTCATTTCTTGTCTTAAAAGATTAAGGATGTGTGAAAGTTTCAAAATGGGCAGGAAATGTCATACTGAGGCCGTAATTGCATAATAGGATATACTGAGCAAAAATAGAGGGGGCGAAAAGGTGTTTTCCGTTCTAGTGGCTGAGGATGATGCCAATCTCAATCGCATGATATGTGCCAAGCTGCGTCAACCTAGTGGATACCGGAATGCCGCTGGAAGCACCGGATATGGTGGTGGATGAAAAGACGCAGATTTACCTCGGCAGCCGCATCAAGGACTATGTATCGGCCTTGAAGGAGCTTGGCTATCAGCCGGAGCAGGTGACGAAGATCCTCGTCACCCACAAGCATGCCGACCACACAGGCGAACTGCGGAGTTTCCCACAGACAAAAATCTATATGTCTCCGGAAGAAAAGGCAGCTACGGAATACCAGGGGGATAATGTGATAGGTGTGCAGTACAAGGATGGTCCTTACCACAATTTCCCCGCTTCCGAGAAGATTGCCGAGGGAGTCTACCTGCTCCCGGCCAAAGGACATACGACGGGCAACAGCATCATCGTTGCCGAGGCAGATGGCCTGTTCTACATGATGCACGGCGATGTGACTTACACGGATGAAGCCCTCTATGAAAATAAGCTTTCTGTGGTCTACGAGGACAAAGCGGCCGCCAGAGATACCTTGAACAAGGTGCGGGAGTTCGTGCGGAATAACCCGACCGTTTACTGCTCGACGCACACGCCTCTTGGCTATGAGAATCTGGAAGCCAAGAAGGTCATCGACCTTGACCATCCGCCTAAGAGCATCCCGCCTGAGGAAATCGCGGTGAAGGAAGCCACGGGCAAATACGTCTGCTCCATCTGCGGGCAGGTCTATGACCCGGCCATCGGTGATCCGGAACACGGCATCCCCGCAGGGACGGCCTTCGAGGATTTGCCCGCTGACTGGAAATGCCCGCGCTGTGGACAAGGCAAGGACAAGTTCAATAAAGCGTAATGACTGAACGCGGCTTACCTGTTGTGTCAAAATGTGAACAGAAAATAGGGGTTGTCACATCACTTGCTATCCTTTCTGGATAACAAGATGTGACAACCCTATTTTTATGGATTCAATGTGGGCTTAATCGGAAATATCCACGTCCGATATGATGTGGACTGTGTATTCCGGTACTGTCAATATTCTTTCGCAAAATCATGAACCGCATCCTCGTTGCAATTAGTCAAGGATGGTCTCGGCATCACATCCATATAGATGCTTCATGTCCATATATTTTTTTGCGCCCCATTGGGAACTCACGACATGACGTAATCTGGCGCAGACGAGCATCAACGCACTCTCTCCATCAGGGAAGGTGCCAATGACGCGCGTCCGGCGACGAATCTCCCGGTTGAGGCGTTCTATGGTGTTGTTGGTACGGATTTTCTTCCAGTGTTCTTCCGGAAAGTCCATGTACGTCAAGGTCTC
>NZ_JNKR01000047.1 GCF_000702905.1 Mitsuokella jalaludinii DSM 13811 | reverse complement strand
GCTCAAGGCGCTTATGCGGATGACAGGCTTCCCTGCGTTGCTTGTAGAGTGCTTGTGCAGTCAATGGGCAATATGGCATGGGCTGGTCAACAGGAGCCGCATTGCGGCGAAGCTCACGCGAGATGGTCGACTTGCTGCGCTTCAGCAGACGGGCAATCTCCGTGATGGATGTGCCCTCAGCAAGAAAAAAGAGTATCTTTTCTTGCTCAAATGGTGTAAGATGTGTGTAGTGGCACATAGGCTCTCCTTTTGTTATAGGTAGTTCTCTTCAAACACCATTATAGCAAAGAAGTCTATGTGTCATTTTAATTTGGTTGTCTAGGAACTGTTGCACTTAGATTGTAAATCCATCGGATTAGACTTTACGGAGGAAGATATTATGCCACGTAAGAAAAAGAAAATGCTGACGGAAAAAGAAATAGCAAAGATGCGCACGGTCGATGCTTATGAGCATAGCGGCCATAAGAGGGCGAATAATCCAAAGGCAGGGTATGCCCGTTATGACCGGGTGAAGGAAGAAACGACTAAGTATGCCTATGACCCGCATATCGATCCGACGTTACAGTGGGCAGGTAAGCAGGAAGGCACCAGCTTTGAAGTGCCAACCAGTTCTATCCATATTCATGAGTCCATTAAGCCGCATAAGATATTGCGCAAAGTAATGAAGGCTACTTCTGGCGATTATCAAGCAAATCAGATATCGCTGTTCCCGAATCTGACGCCGTTGGATACTATGCGGGCACGCCAGCAGGATTTACAGTTCTATAAGCATGGTGTGGACTGGACGAACCGTCTGATTGCCGGCGATAGTCTGGTGATTATGAATTCGCTTTTACAGAAGGAAGGTATGGCCGGTAAAGTCCAGATGGTCTACTTCGATCCACCTTATGGGATAAAGTATGGCTCTAATTTTCAGCCGTTTGTTAACCAAAGAGATGTCAAGGATGGTAAGGATACTGACCTTTCCCAGGAGCCTGAGATGATTACAGCGTTCCGAGATACCTGGGAGTTGGGGATTCATTCATATTTAAGCTATTTACGGGATCGTCTGCTCTTGGCTAGGGAACTTTTAGCAGATAATGGCAGCGTGTTTATACAAATAAGTGATGCAAATGTCCATCATATTAGGGAAGTTTGCGATGAGATTTTTGGGCCAGAAAATGAATGTGCTACTATTGTTTGGAAAAAAGGTACACCAAATGCAAAAATAATAAGAAATTCATTTAACTATTTATTATGGTACTGTAAAGATATAAATAAAATTAATAAAAAGGTACACAAATTATATACGGAAAGAACAGGAATAGAAGGGTCAACAGAAGATCCTCGTAAGTTAGCGTTATGGGGAGAATTTAAGAACGGAGAAGTCAGACCATTAACTACTGATGAAAAAAGAAATATCATTGGGACAAGAGAAAAAGCGGATGTTTTTCGTGTAGATAAAGTAATAGAGAGAGGTGATGATGGAGATAAAAGATTTCCTTTTTCTATCGACGGTGAGGATTTTGTCCCAAAGCAAGGGTATGTATGGCGTGGAAATCTTGAGCAAATGACAAGGCTTAGAGATGAAAATAGATTGGTCAAAACCCCAAAAGGATATGGCTATAAATTTTATATCACAGATTATCCGGTCATAGAAATCACCAATTTATGGGAAGATACTGCAGGAAAAGTCAATAACATGATATATGTGGTCCAAACAAATGATAAAATAATTCAACGCTGCATGCTTATGTGTACGGATCCTGGCGATTTGGTTATGGATATAACTTGTGGCAGTGGAACAACAGCTTGTGTAGCTGAACAATGGGGACGCCGTTGGATTACTTGCGATACATCTCGTGTAGCTATAGATCTGGCAAAGCAACGGCTGATGACATCTACTTATGACTATTACAAGTTGGCCCAGCCTGAGCAAGGCGTGGATAGCGGCTTTGTCTACAAGACGGTGCCGCATATAACATTGAAATCTATTGCAAATGATGAGCCTCCTGCTACTGAAACGTTGTATGACCAACCGGAGATTGACAAAACTAAGGTACGGGTGACGGGGCCATTCACAGTGGAGTCTCTGCCAGCTATCACAGTCAAGCAAATAGATGGTGAGGCTTCGGATACTGTATCGGACATGACTGCCAAGCAGGATGAATACCGCGAGGAAATACTGGCCACTGGCGTTATCGGTAAAGCAGGCGAGAAATTGGAATTTACCAGAGTAGAGGCGGCGCCAGCAACCTTTGCTTATGTCCAAGCTGTAGGTGAGACTAAGGAGGATAATCCCCGTAAGGCTGCTATTCATTTTGGCAGTGAAACAAAGGTTCTGGATGCAGGCCGGGTAGAGGATATTTTTGATGAAGTTCAGTCTATGCGGCCAACTCCCCAGATTATCATTATTGCGGCATATCAGTTTGATCCAGAGGCTACCAAGCTTATAGAAGAAACGAAATGGCCGGATATGCAGATTTTTGCCGTGCAGATGAATACTGACCTGATGACGAGCGATTTAAAGAAGAAACGTTCCTCCAACCAGAGCTTCTTCTTCATTGGCCAGCCAGACGTTGAGCTTATCCATGATGGTCGTACAAAGGATGTCTATAAGGTCAGGGTAAATGGTTTTGATTATTATGATCCGAAAACTGGTAAAGTGAAGTCTGGTAGCGCAAATAATATTGCGATGTGGATGCTGGATGAAGATTATGATGGCAGTTGTATAGAACCAGAGCAGATATTCTTCCCGTTGGGAGGAAAGTCAGGCGGATGGCATAAACTGGCTAAAACACTTAAAGCAGAACTGGATCAGGAGGCAATAGAGCAATATGCAGGCAATGTATCATTGCCGTTTAAGATTAAGCCTGGCCAGAAAAAGGTCGCTGTAAAAATTATCGATGATCGTGGTATTGAGTCCATGAAAGTACTGAAGGTGGGTGAAGATAATGGCTGATGGAATCGACCACCTGATAATTAACTCTGCTTACGAGGAACCGAAGTATCATTGGCTGCATGATGATAACGGCCAAACCTTTCATAAAGAGCCCGGGCGCAGACAGGCGGGCTACTTTATCATGGGGCAAGGGAGTAACCAGTATAATGATGTTGGACAGTTCGTTCCTTTGCCACTGGTAAACCGTATCCGTCCCCGTGTTAAAGCATGGCGTGAACTGGGGTTCCCAGGAGTAACTGGCGTTACTCGTGATCTCCTGATGCACTGGGAAAATCAAGAAATGCGACGGTATCCGTTCTTCTTTTGTCAGTTGGATGCTATCGAAACCCTTATTTGGCTTACAGAGGCTCCGGCTAGTGATCGTGTAGGCTGTGATGTGCCGGGGGATGGTGGTGATTTCCGCCGTCTTTGTACAAAACTTTGTACCGGTGGCGGAAAAACGGCTGTCATGGCCATGCTTATTGCATGGCAGGTATGCAATAAGGCGGTATATCCTCAGGATAAACGTTTTACGAAGAATGTACTCATTGTGGCTCCCGGTCTTACCGTTAAAAGCCGTCTACAGGTGCTAGCTTTAGGGGAAGGCAATTATTATGATGTCTTTGCTGTAGTTCCTGATGGTTTGAAGGATAAATTGTATCAAGGCCATGTTAAGATCGTTAACTGGCAGTCTATGGCCTGGGAAACTGATGAGCAGCTGGCAAAGAAGAAGTCTGTTGATAAGCGCGGCGCCAAAAGCGATGAAGCCTATACGCGTGAAGTGCTGGGCGAAATGGCTAATGCCCGTAATTTGCTGGTCATTAACGATGAAGCCCATCATGCATGGCGAAAGAATCCGGAAAATAAGGGGAAAACAGACCTTAAAGGACAAGAGAAAAAGGATTTCAAGGAGAGTGAAGACGAAGCTACTGTTTGGGTGAGTGGTCTTGATCGTATTCATAAAACCAGGAATATCCTCTGCTGCTATGATTTCTCTGCTACTCCGTTTGCGCCGTCTGGTAAGAAAAATGGTGAAGAAGCACTATTTGAGTGGATTGTTAGCGATTTTGGCCTAAATGATGGTGTCGAAGCCGGCTTAGTTAAGACGCCGCGTATTGTGGTGCGTGATGATGCCAAAGTGGATGCTAAGACGATGAAGTCCAAGCTCTACCATATTTATGCGCAAGAGGAAGTCAAGGCCGATATCAATCAGGCTGTTGGCCCGGAAATTCCGCTGCCCAGCCTGCTTAATCAAGCATATTTACTTCTGGGGCGTGATTGGCAAAAAACATATAAATCTTGGCAGGAACAGCAATTCAATGTTCCACCCGTGATGATAACCGTAGCCAATCGAACGGAAACGGCAGCTCGTATTAAATATGCGTTTGACCATGATGATATCGATGTACCAGAGCTTTGTGAAGAAGAATATACTGTGCAGATTGATTCAAAGGTACTGAAGGCTGAAGGTAAGGCCGGCGACGAACTGCGCGAAATGGTTGATACAGTGGGCAAGATAGGCAAGCCTGGTGAGAAAATTCGTAATGTCATCTCGGTAGGTATGCTTTCTGAAGGCTGGGATGCTAATACTGTTACGCATATTATGGGCTTACGAGCTTTCTCAAGTCAGCTGTTGTGTGAACAGGTTATTGGCCGCGGCCTGCGACGCCGTTCTTACGATGTGGATGAAGAAACCGGTCTGTTTACACCAGAATACGTCAATATTTTCGGTATTCCGTTCACGTTCCTGCCTGCAGAAGATGGTACTGGAGCGGATAAGCCAACTAAACCGAAGACGATGATTTATGCTATGCCGGAACGAAATGAATATAGCATTGAATGGCCCAATATCCTGCGCTTTGACCGTGAATATAAGCCAATGTTATCATTGAATCCTGCTGATGTACCTGTATTGACATTGGATGCTAGTGATACACGTTTTAGCGCAGAGATGTCCCCTGTTCTCGATGGGTATGCGGATCTGCAGCAGGTTACAGATATCGACTTAGAGAAGATTGATCAGGAAGCACGTTTGCAGACTATCATATTTAAGGCTGCTGGCAAGGTCTACGATATGATGAAGGCCGGCTGGAAGGACGAGAACACTAAGCTGGCAATGTTGGGGCAAATCATCAAATTGGTCGAAGGTTTCTTAAAATCCGACCGTATTTGGATAGAGCCATCGCTGTTTTACACCGATGATTTACGGCGCCGAGTTATTTACAAGCTGAACATGACGAATATAGTTCAGCATCTTTGGCAGTATATCAGCATCGAACAGACTGACCGCATTGTGCCGGTTTATGCATCTAAGCGTATTCGTAGTACATCAGATATGCCTAACTGGTACACGGGAAAACCAACTTGGCCTACCAAAAAGTCACAAATCAGTCATGTGGTTCTTGATAGTGGTTGGGAGAATACGTCTTCATATGTTTTGGAGCACAATGATCATGTCTGTGCTTATGCTAAGAATGACCACTTAGGATTCAATATCATCTATACTCACGAAGGTGTTGTCCGTCAATACGTTCCCGATTTCCTTATCAAGCTCGATAACGGCAAAACACTGGTATTGGAAATCAAAGGACAGGATTCTGCCCAGAATCGGGCTAAGCGTCTGGCGCTAGCAAACTGGTGTAAGGCAGTCAATGACCTGGGCGAATATGGCGAGTGGTATTCTGATGTTGCCTTTGATACTGCTGAAATAGAAGGCATATTGCGGAAATATATTTGAAGGAGACAGACTGATGGCTGAAATCAAGTTTGAAATCACACAACATATCGGCGTTTTATCCGAAAGTGCCAAAGGCTGGCGTAAAGAGTTGAACCTGGTATCATGGAATGGCCGTGAGCCTAAATTCGATATCCGCGAATGGGCGCTAGAATATGCAAAGATGGGCAAGGGTATTACGCTATCCCAGGAAGAAATAAAAAATCTGCAGGCGCTTTTGGCGGATAAGTAAAATTTAAACAAACTGGTTAGTGAAAATAAACTAATCCCCATCCAATCTGGATGGGGATTAGTTGTTTAGTACTGCTAAATAGAGGGATTATCTCAGCAATCTTCGGTCGTATACGTGCTATATTCGATAAGGTAAAATATATTTCGCAAATTCAATTTCATAAAAAATAGACCATGTCTGGTAACATTATACAACTTAACGAGGATCTTATAAAGAATAATTTAAAGGATCTTGTACGCGACAGCGTAGAAGAAACACTGAATGCCCTGCTCGACCATGAGGCGGACGAGCTTGTCCGTGCTGGCAAGTATGAGCGGACGGGAGACCGTAAGGGCTACCGTTCCGGTCATTACGAGCGGAATTTCGGCACGACTTCCGGTGAAGTCAAGCTGCGCGTGCCCAAACTCAAGGGCATCCAGTTCGAGACGGCCATCATCGAACGCTACAAACGCCGTGAATGCTCGGTCGAGAAT
>NZ_JNKR01000046.1 GCF_000702905.1 Mitsuokella jalaludinii DSM 13811 | reverse complement strand
CTCTGGCGTATCTGTGATGTCTTTGCCCTTCGGGAAGAACTCCCGTAAAAGGCCCATGCCTTTCCTTGCTTGCCCACCACAGTATCCGCTTCCCAGTGACCACGGACGGAACGGTTCGCTGCACTGGCAGGACGCTCTTCGATGGGGGGCGATATGACGAACTTGCCACGATGTTCTTGCGCTTCATCAGATGGGCAATCTCCGTGATGGATTTGCCCTCAGCAAGAAAAAAGAGTATCTTTTCTCGCTCAAATGGTGTAAGATGTGCGTAGTGGCACATAGGCTCTCCTTTTGTTATAGGTAGTTCTCTTCAAACACCATTATAGCAAAGAAGTCTATGTGTCATTTTTATTTGGTTGTCTAGGAGCTGTTGCACTTAGATTGTAAATCCATCAATAAAAAAAGCCTGCGGGCATTCCGAAGAACACTCGCAGGCATGCAGATTGGATATTCAGTTATTTTCGGTTTTCATTTCCCCAGTCACAGAGCTTGTCGAGCACTTTTACAAGGGAATGACCGCGCTCTGTCAAGGAGTATTCGACTTTGGGAGGAATCTGCGGATAGACATTGCGGATGATGAGATCGTCGGCTTCGAGTTCCTTTAGATTCTGGCTTAAAGTCTTATCAGCGACCTTCTTCAAATATCGCTGCATTTCATTGAAGCGGACTGGCTCATATTCCATCAAACAGTAAAGAATTATGGGCTTATACTTTCCTGCTATAAGAGAAAGGGTATAACTGTACCCGGTTGTCTCAAAATCTGCATTGGCTATGTCGTTTTTCATAATAACTTACCTCGAAGTAAGTACCTTACTTATATGTAGGTACTTGAAAATAATTTATGTACTTGTATAATATACATTGTCTTGCTGAAGAAGTCAAGAACGATGCAGGAGGTGCGCTATGGCAAAAAATATAATTATCCTTAACGGAAGCCCGCGTCCAAAAGGAAACACATCTGCACTCACAGCTGAATTTAAGAAGGGTGCAGAAGAAGCTGGGAACAAAGTTACAGAGTTTCAGTTATCCAGAATGAAAATCAACGGATGCATTGGCTGCTGGGGTGGTGGTAAAGATTCGGAGCATCCGTGTTCACAGAGAGATGACATGGAGAAGATATATCCACTATATAAGGAAGCGGATGTGGTGGTTCTTGCTTCGCCGTTATACTACTGGTTTATTTCTGGATTTTTGAAGAACGCATTTGATCGACTGTTCGCAATTGCTGAAAGTGATCCAAACTGCAGAAATCCTAAAAAGGAATCTGTCCTGATTATGGCTGCAGAGGGCGCTGGATTTGAGGAAAGCGAGCACTGGTATGATCATCTTGAAAAGCATATCGGATGGAGGAGCCTCGGAAAAATTCTCTGTGGATATGTAACCCAGCCCGGTGACACAGATGGCAAAAAAGAACTTCAAGAGGCGTATGCCCTTGGTAACTCAATTCAATAACATGAAAGGTGGACAATCATAATGAAGAAAAATCTTGGCGTAGTACAGGCAGTGTATCCGATGCCCGTTTTGATGGTAGCGGCATACGACGAGAATGGAAAAGTGAACGTCATGAACGCAGCATGGGGTATGATCTGCAATGAGGACAGAATTGCTCTGTTTATTGATGAGGAGCACAAGACCACGCAGAATCTTCTGAAGACAAAGGCTTTCACTGTAGCACTTGCCGATAAGGAGCACATGGATGTTGCTGACTTCTTTGGAATTGCTACAGGCAATAAAATGAACGATAAGTTTGAACGCACCGGTTATACAGCAGTAAAGAGCGAATTCGTTAATGCACCCATCATCGATGAATTCCCCGTTGTCATGGAATGTGAACTGGCAGAGGTGAGCGAAACCGAGAGCTTCTACTGTATCGTTGGAAAGATCATCAATACGGCTGCCGAGGAAAGAGTGTTATCTGAGAACGGCAAAGTTGATCCGTCTAAGCTACAGGCACTGATCTTTGACCAATTCCAGCACGGCTATTATGTTTCCGGAGAACAGGTCGGAAAGGCGTGGAATGCCGGAGCGAGCTTAATGAAAAAATAAGCAAAACTAAATGTCGGGTGCGCTATCATCAGTAAAGATGTTAACGCACCCGTATTCTATTTCACTCTGATCTTCCAGCCGGTCAGGATGAGGTTGACGTTTTTTGATAAGTGTCGGGGTGAGCTTCTGGATTGCGGAACCCGTGGTGCCGTACTTCCTTGCAATCCCGGAGAGGGTATCACCGCTTTTTACGGTGTAGTAGACCGGAGCGGATTCCTGTTTTTTCGCCAGAGCATTGACCTTTGCCTGTACGGCAGAATAGTCATATCCGGCAGCGGTGAGGCGTTCTTTGCGGTCAGTTCCGTTTCCCCATTTGCCGTCCAGCACTTCCTGCGCCAGTTCATCCACGGTCTTTGAAGGAGTGGCTGAAGTGAAATCATAGGAGCCGGAGCTATACTTCGGCACACCGTAGCCACGGATGTATTTGCCGTTCACCTGCAGTGTGCGTCTCCCGACAGCATCGCTTTTATTTCCTTCGATGACTGTGATGGTGCTGTCTCAGTTTTGATCTTTATAGCCGTTCGGGTTACCTCTGTGCACCGGGGTGAACGGCTATGGCGGTGAGCCTTTTAACGCCTTGCTCAGGGCGTGATGTTTTGTGAATGCACTTCTGTGCTGTCACCAAACAGACAAGAAGTAAATAATTGTTTCGCGTTCGCATAATTAAATAGATTTTTGCGTAAGTACGTGATACAATTACTTTGTGCTCTTTGCTTCAGTGATTAGGTGTTACCGGGCAACTCTTGATCAGTAACCTAATTGTGCAAAATCGGCATTTTGAAACTCGTACGCTTGCCTACATCTGCCTACATAATTGCCTACATGGAGAAAGGAGGAGCGCGTTGTGAAGTTCTGTGATTTTGCAAAACTCATGCATGACAACTATGAAGAAAAAGCTAACGCTGGCAAATTCGTTGTCATACTTATTGATGCCATCCTTGACGGTGAGGCGTTAGAGAAAGCGGAACCGAATCCTCTATATGGCCTTGGAAAATCAACACTGGAGGCTTACTACAGTGGCAGACGTCTTATCTCGCAGCGAAAAGCCGCGCAGATTGTTCCACGACTTTCCGAGGAGACATTCGCAGGATTCGTAGAAACATACTCAATGGACGCGCTTGACCATATCGGCGATAAGCTTTTGGAGTTTGGATTTGATGTTGAATCCTATGAAGTTGGCAAGGCCTGTGCAAATATCCTTGCGCAGATGATTAAGCGGCGTTCAGAGGGACTGTCAGATGATGTTGTAAAGCTCGATTTCAAGCCGTATAAGGCCTATCTGAGAATCACGACAGAAATGAGTTTGATTGATTCATACTCAGAGGATTTTGGAAGTGATTTGGACGCCATTGAGAACGAGAAGAAAAACGATACAACAACTGAGTATCATCCCAAGGAATACTTCAGCGATGATTTTGTCCCCACCATGTCGGAATATGCTCAGACGATACTCAAAGAATGCCATTACTCAGAGCTGTTGAGGGAAACAGTCAACTTTTCACAGTTCGACATCATGGTAAACGGCGAGGACAAGGGTACAAGCCACGGCAAAGGATACAGGTCTTATCTCAACACGGTAATGATTCTGATGATAAGGAAGTATCTGGCTAATTTTGCCAAGTTCGATCCGCATACATTTATCATCGATATGCCGTTACACGGTTTCGATGATGGTGTTGATGATGATATGCCGGAAAGCATGAGGACCGGATTGTACCAATATTTCATGAATCATCAGGATGAGGGACAGTTGATTATTATTGAGAACCTGAATCACATACCTCATCTCGATTATGAGAGCAGTGGAGCAACAGTCACTACATTCGAGAAGGTTGACGGGCCGGGAAAGAGATACGGCTTCTTAAATGATGTGAAGTAATAGTCATTACATATAGAAGGGTGGAAGATGACGGAGGCATTGGACATGCGCTTTAGCTACAACAAGTTATTCAAGCTGTTAATTGACCGCAATATCAAGAAGAAGGAACTTCGAGAAATGAGTGGAGTCAGCGCGACTTCCATAGCGAAACTTGGAAAAGGCGCAAATGTGAATACTGATGTTTTACTGCGGATATGTAACGCATTGAACTGCGATGTCGGCGACATCATGGAGTTTGTGATGGAAGAAGAACCAGCCGACAGGATTAATGATGAAGAAGAAAAGAGATAATGACATATGCCACGACAAATAAAATCAAAAGAACGTGTCGCTGAACACGGTGAGGTCTTTACGAATGAGAGGGAAGTAAATGCCATGCTCGATCTCGTAAAAAGTGAGACCGACCGGATCGAGAGTCGGTTTCTGGAGCCTGCGTGTGGTGATGGAAACTTTCTCGCGGAAATTCTCCGGCGGAAGCTTGCACGAGTTAAACGACAATATAAAAAGAACAATTCTGAATATACAAAGAACGCCTTCTTGGCTCTGACCAGTATCTATGGAATTGATATTCAGGAAGATAATATCGAGGAATGCCGGAAGCGGCTCTTTGAGATTTGGGACAAGGCGTACTCCACACAGGTGAAGAAAGAAGCAAGCGATGAAATACGGGATGCGGCTCGTTATATCCTGCGGAAGAACATTCTATGCGGAGATGCACTTACATTGATGCAGAGCAACGGAAAACCGATTGTCTTTGCACAATGGGATTTCACCGTGGGTTTCCGAATGCGGCGCAGAGATTTTACTCTCGATGCATTGATGCGTGATGAAGAACCAGAAAAGTTTGAAGATGATGGCCAGATGAGTTTTATGGATGTACTGTCTGAGAAGAAGAAACAAGGATGGGATTACGACGCCGAGACACACGGATGGACGCCGGCACCGATCAGAGAGTTCCCATCCGTAGATTACTGGGAGGTACAATATGTCGCTGAATCCTGATTTATTTACAAGCGTATACAAACCGGACGTCCTGTCCTGCCTCGCTGATCTGTCGAATGATGAAGTTTTTACGCCTCCTGATGTTGCTAACAAGATGCTTGACATGCTGCCGCAAGAGCTGTTCAGGGATCCGAAGACGAAGTTTCTCGATCCGGCATGCAAATCCGGTGTGTTTCTCCGGGAAATCGCCAAGCGGCTTATCGCAGGACTTGCTGATAAAATCCCAAACTTGCAGGAACGATGCGACTGGATATTCAAGAACCAGCTCTATGGTATTGCCATCACAGAGCTTACTTCATTGTTGTCTAGAAGGTCGGTTTACTGCTCGAAGTATCCGAACAGTCCGTTTTCAATCACTCGGTTTGATAATGTGGAAGGTAACATCATTTTCCATAAGATCAAGCATACTTGGAAGAACAAAAAGTGCATCTATTGTGGTACGGCTGAGAATGGCGATCTAAATGACATCGCTCGAGAAGGAATGGAGTCTCATGCCTATGAGTTTATACATACATTACATCCGGAGGAAATATTCAATATGAAATTTGATGTGATAATTTCAAATCCGCCGTATCAGTTGAATGACGGAGGCAATGCAGCAAGTGCATCGCCAATTTATCAATATTTTGTTAAACAGGCAATTAAACTTAATCCGAGATACATGACCTTGATTATTCCAGCACGTTGGTATGCAGGGGGTAAAGGCTTGGATGATTTTCGAGAGGCCATGCTTCAGCAACAACATATAAGTCAGCTCGTTGACATCCCAAATAGCGCCGATTGTTTCCCCGGTGTTAATATTGCCGGAGGAATTTGCTATTTCCTCTGGGAACGGGATTATAAAGGTGATTGTAATATAAAGAATATGAAGGATGGAGAAACTGTTTCTGAACAAACTCGACCTCTGAATGAGTTCAAGTACTTTGTGCGAGATAACACAGCCCTAAGTATCATACATAAGGTTTTAGTAAATAAGCCGACCTTATTGAGCTCAAGAGTATATTCGAGAAATTATTTCAGAGTAAGTACAACAGCCAAAGGCATCAAGAAGCCGCAGAGCGGCTTCTCACCAGTTTTAACATCTAAAGGCGTTATTTATGGCGAATTGTCAAGCTAAGTGCAACACCTTTGAGAAATAGACCTCATATGGTGTTTTGTAGCCAAGGCACTTCCTAGGGCGCAGGTTCAACTCATGGTACTTCCGTTGGATGTAATCCTCTGGCGTATCCGTGATGTCCTTGCCTTTCGGGAAGAACTCCCGCAGAAGCCCATTGGTATTCTCGTTGGTCCCGCGCTCCCATGGATGGTGCGGAGCAGGAAAGTAGAACGTCACACGCTTCAGTTCCTTGCTGAGTTGAGCATGTTTCGAGAATTCCTTTCCGCGATCTGGCGTGACCGAAAGATGCGGCTGCCCCGAGAGTGCTT
>NZ_JNKR01000045.1 GCF_000702905.1 Mitsuokella jalaludinii DSM 13811 | reverse complement strand
CCGCAGGATGAAGCTGAACAAGGCAGCCGACAAGCTGCTGGATGGCATTGCTGAGACCTTGACGTACATGGACTTTCCGGAAGAACACTGGAAGAAAATCCGTACCAACAACACCATAGAACGCCTCAACCGGGAGATTCGTCGCCGGACGCGCGTCATTGGCACCTTCCCTGATGGAGAGAGTGCGTTGATGCTCGTCTGCGCCAGATTACGTCATGTCGTGAGTTCCCAATGGGGCGCAAAAAAATATATGGACATGAAGCATCTATATGGATGTGATGCCGAGACCATCCTTGACTAATTGCAACGAGGATGCGGTTCATGATTTTGCGAAAGAATATTGACAGTACCTCTAGTATTGCTTCCGATTGATAGTTTAGGTGATGTTTCTCCAATCAAATTGCAATAAGCATCACATCAATAAAAAGTAATCAACATATTCACAGTTTTTGATTTGCACGATAGATTTACAATCTAAGTGCAATAGATCCTAGGCAACCAAATTAAAAATTCACCACTGAAAAGTGCTATCGTTATATCCTTTCCGATAGCGCTTTTTGTTTGGGTACTTACTATTATGATTGTTGCAGATACGAAGACAGTCATGGATTAGCAGTGAGATGTTGGCAGAGCGGCAGGAGTTCTTCGAGCTTGGCGACGATGCGGTGCTGCTCGGCAAGTGGAGGGATAGCAATAAGGATACTATTCATTCTTGCCTGATTCATTTTAGGTTGAGCTGTTCCTGTAACATAAGCAGCTAAATTAATTGCATTCATGTAAAATGTCATGTATTTCATATCGATTCCATTTGGAAAGTCAATCACATGCGCATGATTATTGACCCAATATTTACCACGAGCAATAAAAGCAATTGGCTTTGTCCTAGCTAACAAATTTGCTCCATCTTCACCAATAAGCATCAATGGTCTGTCAAAAAGATATTGATCAACTTTATCTATGATGCCAGAGGCTCCGTAATAGTCATAGATTTTATCTAATTTTCTTCGTTGCGTTACAGACAATGGTATGCGTTCACTATCCATGTTAATGCTGATATCACCAAATCTAGCCCACTCCCAGCTGTCGGGGATATCGAAGGGCTTTTCGTCGTCGGTGATGGCGGGCAGTGGCTTGGTTTTCTTGATTTTCTTTTCTTTGATGAGCTGCGCTTTCTCGGCGCGAATCTTGACGAGTAGGTCTTTGGCCGTGCCTTCTTCCTTGCGCTGCGGCACGAGTTTGCCTTCGATGGCGTACTGGAGCAGGCTCTTTTTCATGGCGTCGGGGAAGCGCTGCTCGATGGTGCGGAGCTTGGTCTGGGCTTTGTCGTAGGCGTCGATATCGGGCTGGAGTTCCGCTACCCTGTCAAGGATGCGCTGTGATTCAGCTAATGGCGGCATGGGGATCGGCATGATTGAAAAATCTTCAAAGCGTAAGCTGTCGACTGTCGTAACTTGTTTGCGAAACTGCTTTAAAATATACGGCGACAAACCTTTCAGACACAAAAAAAGATACATTGAGAGTCTTTCATCATAAATCTGAAAGGCTTTTATGTCCTGGTTGATTGTTCCCGGAGCCTTGAGCAATGATACCGGGAATAGTCGCTTCAGTATGCCACTTCGTACAACCATCAATAGTGTTCCTACTGGATATAGCTGTAACCCCTTAGCAGCTTCTTCTGAAATCAATATCTGCGACTTGCTAAGATAGTCCGACTTGATATCTTTCGAGGTGAACCAATTGACTATTCCATTTTCCCAATTGGACGGAACTTGTTTCGATGGTGTTTTTCCACTGCTGAATTGGCCTAAATCCTTCAGCCTCACCCACTCCCAGCTATCGGGGATATCAAATGGCTTTTCCGCGTCCGTTATCTCTGGCAGTGGCTTGCTCTTCTTGATTTTCTTTTCTTTGATGAGCCGTGCTTTTTCGGAGCGGATTTCGGCCAAGAGCTCTTTCGCCGTGCCCTCTTCCTTGAGCTGTGGCACGAGTTTGCCTTCGATGGCGCGCTGGAGGATGCTGCTTTTTAGGTCTTGTGCGTTCATGCGTTTTCCTCCAGTTTGGCGGTGATGCGGGCGAGGATTTTGTCGATATCGTCGTTGAGGGATTTGCGCTGTTCCTGATACTTCTGGATGAGCTCCATGGGCTCGAGGATCTCTTCTTCTTCGTGCGGGAAACCGCAGAGGTCGAGGTTGTAGCCGCCTGCGGCGATCTCGTCGGCGGTGTAGCACTTGGCCTTGGGAAAGTCGCCCTCGAGGATTTCCTGACGGTCGTCCCACCAGGCTTTGACGGGGTCGAAGTGCTCGAGGCGCATGGGCTTTGTCTTGCTGAAGTGCTTGTAGCCCTCGGGCATGTCGAGGCGATAGAACCATGTCTTCTCGGTCGGGTGGGTGCGGTCGAAGAAGAGGATGTTCGTCGTGATGCTCGTGTAGGGCGCGAAGACGCTGCCGGGCAGTCTTATGATAGTGTGCAGGTCGCACTCGGCCATGAGCTTCTTCTTGATGTTGACTTTCGTATTGTCGGTGCCGAAGAGGAAGCCGTCGGGCAGGACGACAGCCGCGCGGCCATTCGCTTTGAGGCGGTAGAGGATAACGCTCATGAAGAGGTCGGCCGTCTCGCTGTCTGCGAGGTCGTCGGGGAAGTGGCTCATGACGTCTTTCTTCTCGCTGCCGCCGTACGGCGGATTCATGAGGATTTTGTCGAATTTGTCGCACTCCGTGTAGTCGAGGACGTCGTGGAGCAGGCTGTTGCCGTGGTCGATGTTGGGGTTGTCGATGCCGTGCAGCAAGAGGTTCGTGATGGCGAGCATGTAAGGGAACTGCTTCTTCTCGATACCGTAGACGGAGTCGTTCCAGAGTGCCTGGTCGTCCGGCGTCCTGATCTGCTTCTCGAGCTCGCGCAGCCAGCTGACGAGGAAGCCGCCGGTGCCGCAGGCGAAATCGGCCATCTGCTCGCCGAGATGCGGCTCGATGCGGTCGGCCATGAAGTCGGTGACGGCGCGCGGCGTGTAGAATTCACCGGCGCGGCCTGCCGACTGGAGTTCCTTGAGGATCGTCTCGTAGATGTCGCCGAGGGCGTGCATATCGTCGTAGCTCTCGAGGTCGATGGCGTCGATGACGTTGATGACCTGGCGCAGCAGCACGCCGTCCTTCATGTACTGGTTCGTCTCCTCGAACATCGTCTTGACAATGCGCTTCTTCTTGGGCATGTCAGGGGTAATCGGGAGATTCTTGAGTGTGCTGAAGAGCTCCGTGACGAAGTCCAAGAGCTCTTCGCCCGTGCGGGCCGTGCCGCTGCCGTCGTCGTGGGCCCAGTTCCGCCAGCGGTAGGGCTCGGGGATGATGGATTGGTAGTCATCTTCATCCATTTCCCAGTCCTCTTCCTTGGCGTCGTAGACCTTGAGGAAGAGCGCCCAGATAATCTGCTCGATGCGCTGGGCGTCGCCGTTGATGCCGGGGTCGTTGCGCATGATGTCCTGAAGCCTTTTGACGAGTCCGCCTAGATTTGTTGCCATGTTGTGTTAACCTGCCTTGTATAGTTCTTGTTCGAGGGCGCGCACGGCTTCTTCATAGCCTTTCTTGCCGTTGAAGAGCTTGCCGATGCGCCCCGGGGTGCCGAATTTCTGGAAGTCTTTCATGCGCAGCACGTCCGCCTTCTCGATGTTCTTGATGCCGAGGTCCTTGTAGCTCTCGAGCAGTGTCTCGAGGACCTCGCGCGCTGCACCGCTGTAGCGGCTCAAGAAGTCGCGGCGCTTGACGCCCTCGGCGCGCTCGCGGCGCGTCAGGGGCTTCTGGTCGTAGGCGACGTGGCAGATGAAGTCGAAGTCGTCGACGTCGTCCATCTTCATCGCCTGCTTGAGCTTGTCGAGGTCGACGCCGCGCTTCGCGAGCACATCGGCGATGGCCTGCTTCTTCTCGGCGGCGTTCCACTCGTGGATGAAGGCATGGAGGTCGCCGAACTGGCCGAGGATGTTCTCCTTGGTGTAGTCGATGATGTTCTCCTGCTTCAGGAGCTTGCCGCCTGCGTCGTAGACGGCAATCGTCTCCTGCACGGTGTAGACCTTGCAGCCGTCGGCGCGCACAAAGGGCTTGGGCGCAGGGTCGCCGCCACCACCGCCACCGCCGGGGCCGTCGCCAGTCGGCTTGCCGTCTCCTCCCTCGCCCGACTCAAAGCCCGGGTCCTCGATGATGGGGCCGTCCCAGTCGGGGTCGGCGAAGAGTCGCGTGACGCCGCGGAAGTCCATGATGACGAAGCTGCGCTTGCCCTCATCGTAGCGCAGGCGCGTGCCGCGGCCGATGATCTGCTTGAACATCGTCATCGAGGTGATGTTCTCGTCGAGCGCGATGAGCCGCACCATCTTGCAGTCGACACCGGTCGAGAGCAGCTGCGACGTCGTTGCGATGACGGGCGTCGGCGAGGCGACGGAGATGAAGTAGTCGAGCTGGCTCTTGCCGTAGGGGTCGCTGCCCGTGATGCGCACGACGTAGTTCGGATACTTCTGCATCATGTCGTTGTTCTGCTGGGCCAGGGCATGGCGCATGCGCTCGGCGGCGGCCTCGTCGGCGCAGAAGACGATGGTCTTGGCCATGCGGTCGGTGTGGCGCAGGTAGTAGGTGATGCGCGCAGCGACTTCGCGGATGCGGTCTTCGAGGACGATATTGTAGTCGTAGTCGGTGTTATTGTAGATGCGGTCCTCGATTTCCTTGCCGAAGAAGTCGAGCTGGCCCTTGCACGGACACCAGCCATTGCCGATGTTCGTCTGCACGTTGATGACGCGGAACGGCGCGAGGAAGCCGTCGTCGATGCCCTGCCGCAGACTGTAGGTGTAGACGGGATCACCGAAGTAATCGATGTTCGAGACGTAGGCCGTCTCTTTCGGCGTGGCCGTCATGCCGATCTGGACAGCCGCGTTGAAGTAGTCGAGGATCTTGCGCCACCGACTGTCGGCCTTGGCCGAGCCGCGGTGACACTCGTCGACGACGATGAGGTCGAAGAAGTCAGGCCGGAAAAGTTAGCGGAAGCGCTCCTCGTCGTTCTCGCCGAAGAGCTGCTGGTAGAGCGAGAAGTAGACCTCGTACGATGTGATCGTCGTGCGGTCGTCGGCCGCGTAGTTGACCTTGTGGATGACGCTGGCGAGCGGCCGGAAATCCTGCTGGATGGACTGGTCGACGAGGATGTTGCGGTCAGCCAGGTAGAGGATCTTCTTCCCGAGGCCCGCCTTGCGCAGCCGGTAGATGATCTGGAAGGCCGTGTACGTCTTGCCCGTGCCCGTCGCCATGACGAGCAACAGGCGGGTCTTCCCGCGGGCAATCGCATCGAGCGTACGGTCGACGGCGACTTGCTGATAGTAGCGCGGCGCAAACGTGTCCTCCGACACATAGAAGGGCTGCTCGAGGACCTTGACCTGCGCATCCGTCAGATGGCCCTCTTCCTTGAGGAGCGCGATGAGCTCCGCCGGACTCGGGAACGCGTCGAGCGGCAGCTCGCGCTCGACACCCGTCAGATAGTCGAACTCTGTAAAAGCGTCGCCGTTCGAACTGTAGGCGAATTTGACGTCCATCATCTCGGCATACGCCTTGGCCTGCTGCAGGCCGTAAGAGACAGTGTGCTTGTTGTCTTTCGCCTCGACGATCGCCAGCGGATGGCCCGACTGCGTGTAGAGTACATAGTCGGCAAACTTCGGCCGCTCGCGCACCTCCAGATTCCCCCGGATATTGACCCGCCCCGCCGTGATCGGCAGCTCCATGCGGATGTCCGACGGATTCCAGACCCGCTCCAGCGCCGGCGTGATGTAGCGATGCTTGATATCCTCCTCCGACAAGAGAGACTTGTCCGTTTCCATATGATCACCACCAAACCATTCGTAATGTCTTAGATTTATTATAGCATCATTTGTGGAACAGCTGTAGTAGTCGGACACATCTTGATCCGTCGGACTGTCCCAAATCGCGACTGAGTCACAAGACAGATTTGACCCGCTGTGGTAGAATACAATCCAGGAGAGCTTTCATTGCTAGCGATGAAAACGAAAGGAAGCCCCGGTTGAGCAGAACCGGGGCTTCTTTTGGTGTTGAGAAAAATTTTCGCATATGCTCTTGATATTCATTATCAGTTATGCTATATTATCTATAGGCTTTCGTTAGCACCTCGATATGAGGCGCAAAGCTCTCCTAAGATATAATACACAGCAAAGATACCGGCGTACTGCTCATGCGCCGGTATCTTTGTGTCTATGTGGCTTTTACTTGTCACCGGATTGGGCATTGGCTTATAATAATAAGTGAGAAAAACGATTCAAGAGGGGGCATGCCAATGGACAAGACGAATCGAACGGATGCGCTGAAGGCCTGGGAGGATCTGACCATCGCGGACAATTTCATCTTCCAGAAGGTCATGCGCAA
>NZ_JNKR01000044.1 GCF_000702905.1 Mitsuokella jalaludinii DSM 13811 | reverse complement strand
TGGACATGGAGCATCTATTCAAGATGGAAATTGAGCAGCCAGCTGACGAGGAAAATCCATACATCTGATGCCGATATTTACTGGCGGATGAAATGAATTTGCGAAAGAATCTTGACACTACCAAGAAACGCTGAATGCTCTGCTCGACTCGACCATGAGGCGGACGAGCTTGTCCGTGCTGGCAAGTATGAGCGGACGGGAGACCGTAAGGGCTACCGTTCCGGTCATTACGAGCGGAATTTCGGCACGACTTCCGGTGAAGTCAAGCTGCGCGTGCCCAAACTCAAGGGCATCCAGTTCGAGACGGCCATCATCGAACGCTACAAACGCCGTGAATGCTCGGTCGAGAATAGCGAGATACGCCGCCGTACAAGGGCCATTGGTACATTTCCTGACGGCAACAGTGCGCTGATGCTCGTCTGTGCCAGACTTCGCCATGTTGCCACCTCAGAATGGGGCTCGAAGCGCTATATGGACATGGAACATCTATTCAAGATGGAAATTGAGCAGCCAGCTGACGAGGAAAATCCATACATTTGATGCTGATATTTACTGGCGGATGAAATGAATTTGCGAAAGAATCTTGACACTACCAACACAGATGAGCGGAGCCTTGGCGAGCTCTTTTACCTGACAATAGATGAGCTGGAAGACTTGCGTTATCTGGATGCTTTGGCCGCATTGCTGAGCCTGCTGATGGACTGCGCTCAAGAAGCAGAGATTCTTGACGAAGAGCAGATTAACCAGCTGCTCAATCTGTTCGTGGCAAAACTGCCCGCTCTATGGGAAAAGTGTCTGAAACAGTTTGCATGATGTGACGATGATGCATACCTGAAATCCTGATAAATCCTTATCTCACAAGGGTTTTAGGTGTGCGAAGTTTGAGTACACTACTCAATTTCTTACTGTCTGTCTGCCAAGCAGTTAAGACATTGGCTGGAATACTATCCGTCCTTCTGAAACATATTTTAATGCATTTTCTTGCCCTATTAGGGCAATCAAATTAGCAATCTGCTGGTCATATGAAAGGTCATCATAATAGCAAATCTTAATTGTCTCGATATGTGCTGCAAACAAACCATTATTGTTTTCTGTAAATAACCACCCTAGCGAATATTTATCAGCAGGTGTCAATGAGTGTCCATATATTATGGCATCCCACTTATCATCTTGACTGTTAGAAAACACTGTTTTAAACTTATTCCCTAGACGATATCGAATCAGCTGATACTTCTTTTTGAAATAGGCACATTCAACAAATTCATCTGCTAATTCATCCTCTAATGTTTCTGATGTTCCTAATACTAGATTATGACGACCCAGCTCTCCATGTATAAACCGTACCTTATCACCTAGATTATATAGATTTGGAGTATGTGTGTAATTATAGGAGATAACTCCTTCTATATTAGGTGCTTCTTCTTCTATCATTTTTATTTTTTCTCTGCTGTCTGAGCGCCCATCTTCCACCTTAAGCGCTTCTTCCATCCATAGAGAAAATACCAGAAAATCGAACTTAACGATTGGCAATAAATGTTCCTTCAATTCAACATCATTAGATAGAACATCGCCAATTACATCAATCAAACTTTCAGATATATACATATCTTCAGCTTTAGTTCGATTCAATAATGAATTTTCTATGGTCCTTACTACGCGGCCAATCTCTTCCTCAAAGTCAATCCAGCCATTTCCTAGCCTTCTGTCACGATTATCCGCTACTTTTGTAAAGTACGATAACCATATATTACCGAACTTCAATGTATAATCTGTAATAAAACGAATCAGATTATCAGTATTATCACGAATTGCTCGGTGTATTTTATCTTTATATTCTTTTCTCAGATTCTCCAACTCTTGTCGTGACTTTTCCAAAATTTCGCTAGTCTTACCTGGTTCTTCCCTTGGTCCGTCCAGATAACGCTTCCATTCACTTATAAATTTATCTCGTATATGTTGTGGCGGGGGTTGAATCACAGGTTTGGAAGGATACCGATTATTTAGATAATCTATTGATGTATTATTTATATGATTTGTATAAATCCTTGTCCAGATAAACTTTAGTATATCTGAATAGCTTGTATTCATACTATGTGCACGATCAAATCCATTGCCAATAACTAACAATATATTTTTACCCATGCCACTTTTACTCCTTCTAAATCTTACCGCATCATCTGCCGTTTATCCCACAACACGGCCAGCACCATTGTCACGGCCACGATGATGACAACACTGACTAATCCGAGCGCATCACTCATCTGATTTCCCATCACACGTTTGAGCACAATGGATTCCCAATACAGGCGCAGCGGATAATGAATCAGATAGACGTACATCGCCAGATGTCCAAGGCGCAGGAACCCTGGCCGCTCCAACAGGCGTGAGACACGTCCCCGCTCAAACGAAAGCGTGAAGAGCAATCCTCCACAGAGCAGGACATCCACGAATCGACGAAGTGCGCTGGCCGTCTCCATCTCCACGAACGTATTCCGCAGGAAAAACCAAGCAATGCAAGCGAGCGCAACAACGATCTCTGCCGATGGCATCCATTCTGGCACCGTGCCGTTCATCCGCCATGCAAAGATGATCCGCGCCAGAACCATGCCATAGATGACAAACCAGACGCGCATATACGGCGAACCATACGCAAGATCATCGAAGAAACTCACATGCGCATCCACCATGCCGAGGACAGCACATATCACAATCATGAATACAGGAAGGAATGCAATAGACCACCACACATGATGCCATCCCGCGACGCGCTTCATCAGCCACGGGCTGACGAGATAGATCAGCGCCAAGGTCGAGAAGAACCAACAGACGCCATTGAATGCATGTGACAGATGTGTCGTGCCGAAAGCAGATTGAACAAGGGGCGCGCAAATTGCAAGTTTCGCCGTTATTGTGCCAAAGTTCATGAGCAGGTTCTTACCATGCAGCCATCCATGCACGAATACCATCGGCACCATCGCCAGCATCGTGACGACGTAAAGCAGATACAATTTCCGTATCTTTGCCTTGGCGAAGCCCAGCGATATCAAGCGTACATCTGCCCCTCCCGGGCCAGACATTCCGCCATGCTTCAAGAAGCTGAACATCATGCCAAAGCCAGAGAGCATAAAAAAGTAATCCACTGCAATCGTCGGATTATGCCAGTACAGCTCATAAGCATGTCCGAAATTGCAGTACTTCAAAAACTCCATATGGCTCAGGACAATCAAAAAAATCATGATGCCACGGAGCCCCTCTAATGATTGAATGCGTTTATTGGTAGCCAAAAAACTCCCCCCTAATTTTGAATCATTCATTCTCCTATAATTCTCTAATTCTCTTTCCCATCATCCGCAGCTTCAATATCATTCGATTGGTACGAGTCTCTATTGCATCACTGTTCTTATAGATATAGTTCATCACAGGCGGCTCTAGATAGCAGATGCGCAAATAATCTAGTGCACTACATACGATAAAAACAAGCGGTGCCCAGATCATTGCATGAAGAACTAATACTGGCGTCGAAGCATGAAGCAGCGATGGTACATCAGCTAGGTGCTTCCACAGAAGTGTCCGCATCGCATCACTATGTGCATGAATGAGTAAAACGCCAAATGTTGTCTTCGCCACCACATTGATAAAATGGCTATGGCGCATTGGCAAGTTCTTAAAAAATAGGAACACACCTATACTCACAAAGAAGGCCAAAATTTTACTCGAATCAATCATAAAGTAATACGAAAATGCCCAACCTTTGTGCAGTCGCATGCCTACAACATCCAGCAATGCAATACTGAGGAATGAAAGTGCTACAAAAATCAAAAGCCACTTGACTGAAAATGACAGTCGCTTCGACCAATCATCGGCATATAGCCGCAAATATGCACCAACGAAATAGATATTCATATACCATGTGATTTCATTGAACGTATTACTCTTAAAGAAGGTAACCGTAATCGTATTCACGACGAATAACAGAACGAGTAAACGTTCCACCCCCCCCTTTTATTCTTGATAGAATCAAGTAATTTATTCAAGTAAGGAACAAAGAGATAGAACAGCATAAAAGATGACACAAAGCTATGCCCTGCACCATAAAATAAGGCAAAGATTGTCTTGAAAAGCTCTTTTGGTGCTAATGTCGCATATCCAAGAAGAATCAAAATACCATAGAGTACAAATTGATAGAATAAGATTTCTAAGAGCAGCTTCATATACTTCTGCCAAGTGAGCGACGAAGTACATAAGAAGAAACCACTTACCATGACATACGCATTGATTGCCATCTTCCCCCACATACCCCAGTATTGTAGGAAAACAACATTCACCGATAAATCACTAAGATTTACACCATCCATAATACCAGAATTCACGACATAATGATGCATAATGATGATTATCATCAACACAATACGCATCAACTCGATATTCGATGAACGAATTTTCTTTTTTGGTATACACTGCTCTCCCAAAGCCATCTCCCTCTCATTACATAAACTATGCAATCATCAAAAATAAGCAGAAAAATCTAGGAGAATATCCCCTAGATTTTCTATACCAATCACTTTTTCAAGCTCAACACGATATCACAGATCCGGTCGACATCCTCAACACTCAGATCTGCATAGAGCGGCAGGGTCAGGACGTGGCGGCTCATATGCAGGGCAACTGGTGTCTCGTTGACATCGAACATGTTATGGAAGCACTCAAAGGTATTCGTCAGCGGGTAGAAGTACTTGCGCGCGCCGATGTCGTGTGCGGCCAGGGCTTCCATGACCTCATTGCGCGTTGCCCCAAAGATCTTCTCGTCAAAGATCACAGGGAAATATGCATAGTTCGGCTTGACATCCTTCTGGATGGGATTGAGCTGCAGGCCGTCGACATCGCCAAGGCGCTCGCGGTAGCGGGCCACAGCCTTGCCGCGTTTCGCGATTTCCTCATCGACATGTCGCAGGTTACAGATACCCATCGCCGCGCAGAACTCATTCATCTTGGCATTGGCACCGACAGCATCCACCGTCTCCGGGCCGCGAATGCCGAAATTCTTCAGACCGTAAAGCTTCTTGCCAAATTCCGCATCGCGGAAGCAAGCAGCACCACCCTCAATCGAATGGAAGACCTTTGTCGCGTGGAAACTAAAGCAAGAAACATCACCAAAAGAAGCCGTGCTCTTGCCTTTATACTTGACGCCAAATGTATGCGCTGCATCATAGATGACCTTCAGCTCGTATTTGTTGGCAATCCGCTCGATCTCCTCGACATTGCAGACATTGCCATAGACATGCACCGGCATGATGGCACACGTGCGATCCGTGATCAGCGACTCGAGTTTATCCACGTCCATCGTGAAGTCCTGCGGATTGATATCACAGAAGACCGGCGTCAGGCCATTGCGGACAATCGCATGCGTCGTCGAAGCAAACGTGAACGGCGTCGTGATGACCTCCCCCTGCAGATTCATCGCCTGCAGTGAAAGCTCCAGCGCCATATGGCCATTCGTGAACAAATCGATGTTCTCCACACCAAGATACTCACGCAGACCTGCCTGCAGTTCCTTGTGCTTCACACCCATATTCGTCAGCCAGCGGCTGTCCCAAATGTCCTTAATTTCATTCACATACTCATCCATCGGCGGCATCGAAGACCGCGTAACTAAAATTTTTGACATAACAGTTCCTCCTAAATCAAATTTCATCTTGATATAAGCGATTTGCACTCATTTCTCGCTTGAAATCCTGCAACATAGAAATATAATCGTACTGAGAAGCATATCCTAGTTCTAATTTTGCAGGGGTGATATCCATGATATACTGAGGAGCATTTTCAATATCTGTCAATGACATTTTTACCTCGTTCCAATCACGAAAAGTCTTCATTTTGGGAACATTGAATCCATGTTCCTGTAGGAAGTGGCGGAATCTACCCTTGTTCTGCAGGATAGCAACCGACTCATATGGATTGTTACCAGGAAGATGCATTTTCTCAGCTACATAAGCAGCTGTAGCAACGCCAGGATCTGTTGCATAGGACATGATACCATCGATATGCAACTTTTGAGCCAACTCTAGAACAGCTTCTTTATCGATAATACTGACATTATGATACTCATCAGCGAATTGGTGTGCATAGTTATGCGGTAAATAATCGCACATAATGACATATACACCTAAATCATGCGCGGCTTTTATTGCTGGCAACAAGTAGCGCGAACCACCTAAGAGCAAGAGTTTTTTCTAAGGCTCTGTCACAACAAATGGTTGATTTTTGACGAGAAATATCGTATAATAATAGTAAGAAACAGTACCACCGAAGGAGGTAATTGGATATGCCTACTATCAAAGACGCATTAGATATTATCGGTAAGTTGACTGTCGCAGAGCAGGAAAGCCTTAAAACAATGCTTTTAAGTCCTGCCTTTGTAAAGTCTTTGAATATTGAAGATTTCGTAGCAAAGGAACGCTTTGCAAATGGTCGTGTATGCCCTCTTTGTGGCTGTATCCATGTGGTTCGCAATGGTCATCGTAAAGATGGCACACAGCGATATGTATGT
>NZ_JNKR01000043.1 GCF_000702905.1 Mitsuokella jalaludinii DSM 13811 | reverse complement strand
TAATCAGCTCCATATTTTGCTGATTTAGCTCAGTTGGTAGAGCAGCTCATTCGTAATGAGCAGGTCGTAGGTTCAAGTCCTATAATCAGCTCCATCTGGAACATCAGGCTTTCGAGAAATCGAAAGCCTTTTTTGTTGTCCGCCCCTGCCTCCATCTGCCATCATCTGCTATAATAATGGAAGAGAGCAGAGCTTTGAAGCGATGAACAGGAGGAATCATCATGAAGATTGCAATGGCAAATGACCATGCCGGCACAAAACTCAAGAACGAGATCAAGGCGTATCTTGAGAGCGAAGGCCATGAAGTCAAGGATTTCGGCACGTACGACGAAGAGTCCTGTGACCTGTCGGACTTCGTCTACCCGGCTGCACTCTCCGTCGCAAAGGGTGAATGCGACCGCGGCATCTTTGTCGACGGCGTCGGCTACGGCAGCGCGATGATCGCCAACAAGCTGCGCGGCATCTTCGCCGTCGTCTGCCAGGATCCGTTCTGCGCCGCCCTCGCCCGCCAGCATAACGACAGCAACGTCCTCTGCCTCGGCGGCAAGATCATCGGCCCGGCCATCGCCATGGAAATCGTCAAGACCTGGATGCACACCGATCCTCTGACCGCCGAAAAATACCGCCGCCGCGTCAAGAAAGTCCAGGAAATCGACACCAAGCACTGTGTCGCTGTAAAATAAACGGCCGGAATCGGCTATCCTCACATAGAAAAGCCCAGGCATCATGCCTGGGCATTTTATCTATACGCGATCGCCTTTGTCGCGGCAGTAATTGACGAGCAAGTCAATAAAGGCGCGCGCCGCATGCGACAAATACGCCTTTTTGCGCCAGGCGACGAGTGCATGGCGGCGTGGGCGCGTCGGCAGCGCCGCATAACACGGTCGCGTCTCCGGCTGGAAGGCGCGCAGGAGCGTCATCGGCAGCAGCGTCGCGCCGAGGCCCGCAGACGCCAGTGTCAGGGCCGTCTCCATGCTGCGTGTCTGCAAGTAGATCTGCGGGACAAAGCCGGCTTCCGCGCACAGTGAGAGAAGCTGTTGATGGAGCTTCTGCTCGCTGTGCATCTGAATGAACGGCGTGTCTTTCAGGAGACCGATTGGCAGGAGCGGCAGCGTGCCATGGCAGTCCTGCGGCAGATGGTACTTCTTGGACAGTTCATGATTGGCCGGCAGGACGAGAACCATCTCCTCCGAATAGAGCTCTGCAAACGAGAAGGCATCCTCATCGACCGGCTGTGTCGCGATGATGAGGTCGACGTCACCAGAGAGCACCGATTCCTCCAAACGCTTCGAGGTGTGCTCCGCCAGCTGCAGGCGGATTCCCGGATATTCCGCCTGGAATTTCGGCAGGAATGACGCGAGGAAGTACGTACTGCGGAACGGCGAACTGCCGACGACGAGGTTCCCCTGCGCGCAGCCGAGCTCATCCTCGACATAGCGGCGGAACTCTGTGTCAAGCTCCATGATCTGCTGTGCCGTCTTCAAGTACTTCTGCCCAATGGTCGTCGGGCGCAGCGGCTTCAAGCTACGATCGAAGAGCGGCGCACCGACCTTTTTTTCGACACTCTTCAAGAGCTGCGAGAGCGAGGGCTGCGAGATATAGAGTTTCTCTGCCGCACGCGAGATAGAGCCCATCTCATAAATGGTCCGGATATAATGAAAATGACGGATCTCCAAGCGAATTCCTCCTAGTATAAGAATTATCCTATGAAATCAATAAGTAATTTTGCAAATCATGATATATGTGATTTTTAGAACAAAATCGCTAAAATGGCAGTATCCTTTGATATGTAAGAAATACATGCACAGTATTCATGATATATCTCTATTTTATCATATATTTTAGATTATGTCTTAGATAAAATATCTAGTATTATACTTATATTCAATTTCATACTATAATAAAGACATCAAATCAAGAAAGAAATGGATAAAAACAAGAATTCTGTAAGGAGGTCTTCCCCATGTCGTTAACGTATTATTTCCTGCCGACCCGCAATGTATTTGGTGAAGGTGCCGTCAATGAAGCCGGCAAGCTCATGAAGAGCCTAGACGGCACGCATCCGATGATCGTCACGGATGCCTTTCTTGCAAAATCCGGCATGGCCGACCAGGTCAAGAAGATCCTCGAAGATGAGGGGCTGCCGACGTACATCTTCGGCGGCGCTGAACCGAACCCGACAGACAAGAACGTCGTGGCTGGCGTGGCGGCCTTCAAGGAGCAGGGCTGCGACTCCATCATCTCTCTCGGCGGCGGTTCTTCGCACGACTGCGCGAAGGCCATCGGCCTCATTGCGGCCAACGGCGGCGAGATCTACGACTACGAGGGCATCGACATCTCCAAGAACAAGATGGTGCCGCTGATGGCCATCAACACAACGGCTGGCACGGCCTCCGAGATCACGCGTTTCTGTATCATCACGGACACGCGCCGCAAGGTCAAGATGGCCATCCTCGACTGGCGCGTCACGCCGCAGATCGCCATCAACGACCCGGTTCTCATGAAGGGCATGCCGCCGCGCCTCACGGCCGCAACGGGCATGGACGCTCTGACGCACGCCATCGAGGCATACGTCTCCTCCGCCGCCAACCCGCTGACGGATGCCGCCGCCCTGCAGGCCATCAACATGATCCAGAAGTACCTGCCGAAAGCCGTCGCCAACGGCGATTACCTCTACGCCCGCGACAAGATGGCCTATGGCCAGTACCTCGCAGGCATCGCGTTCAACAACGCTTCGCTCGGCTACGTCCACGCCATGGCTCACCAGCTCGGCGGTTTCTACAATCTGCCGCACGGCGTCTGCAATGCCATCCTGCTGCCGTACGTCTGTGAGTTCAACCTCATCAGCAACCTCAACCGCTTCCGCGACATCGCCCGCGCGATGGGCGAGATGATCGACGGCCTCAGCACGAATGATGCCGCCGACAAGGGCATCAATGCCATCCGCCGCCTGAGCCGCGAAGTCGGCATCCCGCAGACGCTCAAGGAACTCGGCGTAAAGCCAGAGGACTTCGAGCTCATGGCAGGCAACGCCCTCAAGGACGCCTGCGCCCTGACGAGCCCGCGCAAATACACGAAGGACGAGGTCGTCGAGCTCTACCGCCGCGCCTACGAAGGCGACTGGGTTGACTCTACGCTCTGATTCCCCTATAATCCCCCGCATAAAAGAGGCTGCCGTATCGGCAGCCTCTTTTGATATGCCTGCTTCTTCCAATTTCTATCAAGCCCCATCAATTCCCATCAATATCACATCAATTCGCATTCCCGCCATCATGACAGCAAGATTTTATAGTCCTGTTTCCACACACCTCCGTCCCGCTTGAATCATCCCTGTACTTTTCAAAAAATTACACCAAAAAAACGAAGAATACACGGTGCACTTCATGCTATAATAAACATAAAGTTAATCAAGAAGAACAATATAGATAACAAAAAATTGTTCAATAGCAGTCAGAGAAAGGCGGTTATCACAATGATTAAAGTTGGTATTATCGGTGCAGGCCGTATCGGTCATGTACATGGCGAGAGCATCTCGAAGTTCGTCAAGAACGCAACGGTCAAGACGATTGCTGATCCGTTCATGAACGAGAAGACGGAAGCTTGGGCAAAGTCCCTCGGCATCGAGAAGACGACGAAAGATTACCATGAGATCCTCAACGATCCTGAAATTGAAGCCGTCCTGATCTGCGCTTCCACGGACCAGCATTCCCCGCTCTCCATCGAAGTACTGCGCGCCGGCAAGCACGTCTTCTGTGAGAAACCGATTGACCATGATGTCAATAAGATCAAGGAAGTTCTCGACGTCGTCAAAGAGACGGGCAAGAAATACCAGGTCGGCTTCAACCGCCGCTTTGACCACAACTTCAAGGCTATCCGCGATGCTGTCGTCGCCGGAAAAGTCGGCAAGCAGCAGATCATCAAGATCACGTCCCGTGATCCGGAACCGCCTTCCATCGATTACGTAAAGATTTCCGGCGGTATCTTCCTCGACATGACGATTCATGATTTCGATATGGTCCGCTATCTCTCCGGCGCAGAAGTCGAGGAAGTATATGCAGAGGGCTCTGTCACCGTCGATCCGGAAATCGGCAAGGCTGGCGACATCGATACGGCCATCATCACGCTGAAGCTCGACAATGGCGCTACGGCTGTCATCGACAACTGCCGTGCCGCTTGCTATGGCTATGACCAGCGCGCTGAAGTCTTCGGCACAAAGGGCTGCGTCGCCATCTCCAACGATTCGGATTCCAATGCAGTCTACAGCTGCAAGGACGGCGTCATCGCCGAGAAGCCGATGTTCTTCTTCCTCGAGCGCTACATGATGGCTTATGCAAACGAAGTCAATCAGTTCGTCGAAGCGATCGTCAACGACACGCCGACCCCGGTCAATGCAAACGACGGCCTGCAGCCGGTCCTCATTGGCCTCGCTGCCAAGAAGTCGGTCGAAGAGCATCGCCCGGTCAAGATTGCAGAGATCCGCGCCCAGTACGGCCTCTGATTCAACATCATCTTCTACCGATCCTGAACCCAATCATTTATTCCTTCGTTCCTCTCCGTGCGGCACCCCCTGCCGCATGGTTCCATACCAAATCAAAGGGCCCCTTCCTCGGGGTCCTTTTTGTTATAAGTATATGTTATATATTGATTTATTCTTGATAAATTCATGATAAAATATTTGCACATATATGTGCACTCTGCTAAAATAGAACCAGATACATGATGCAGAATGATTATGTTACGATCTATTTGATATATGCACTCTGTCAGGAGGGGAGTTTGTTGCTTCAGTATTTTCCCAATCACCGCTATCGTTCTACCTTCTGCAAGAACTCCACACCGCGTCTCGAATACGTCTGTCACGTCGGAGCAGATGCCTCGCATATGCCGCGAAGCATGCACGAGCATGATTATCTCTGTGAAGTCGTGCTCATCACGCAGGGTGCGGGCATCTACATGATTGACGGACAGCGCTACACGGCGCAGAAGGGCGACCTGATCTTTTACAACAGCCATACCGTCCACGACGAATTCGGTGGCAGTGGCAGCAACCTGGCAACCTACTGCATCGCGATCAACGGGCTCCGCATCGAGGGACTACCCGTCGATCATCTGCTGCCGGACGGATACTGCCCCATCCAGCCAACGAAGCAGCACTTCTCCGAGATCCTGAACCTCTTCGCAGCCATCGAGCAGGAGGCAAAGGCGCACGCTGAGATTGCCAACTATCTCACCATGGCACTTGCCGCCAAGCTCACAGCGCTCCTGCGCGAAGAAGGTGTAAAACAGCGCCAGCAGACGCCGACGCTCGCGGCAAAAGCCCGCGCCTTCATCGACAAGAACTACAAAGAGAACATCCGCCTCGGTGACATCGCCGCTGCCACACATACGAATGCCTATTACCTCTCTCACCTCTTCAAGGCAGAGATTGGCCTCTCACCGATGAAGTACGTCATCCTGCGCCGCATCGGCGAGGCTCAAAACCTCTTGATCAACACAGACATGACAATCACCCAGATTGCCGCTCAGGTCGGCTACAACAACTCCAATTACTTCCAGAACGTCTTCAAGGGCGCGCTCGGCATGACACCGGGCGAATACCGCCGCAAATGGACAGTCTGACCAAAGGCCCGACAGAGTCATCGCACTCTGCCGGGCCTTTTGCACCTTCATCCCTCCAGGGCAACATTGGGATGATTTTGTACCATGCCTATCGTATGAAAGTATGCCAGCCGCAACGCTTGGCGCTGTGGCTGGCATACTTTCATTTTATATGTCGCTTGCTCGTATCTTCCAGCACTGCTCAAGATTCGATGGCAACCGGCTTGTCTTCTTTGTACGACTGCGTCGTGGCAAAGGCAATCTATGTTGATTTCGTGCCATCTTGACACTCCCCATACCTACAGGCAGGGGATTCTTGGTTCGACAACCACTGCGCCGCCTCCAAAGAATTGGCGTCTTACACGATTTCCCCAAGCGTGAATTCCCGTGTGCCCCACGGTACATATTTATTTCAGCTTATGCCGCTGTGGATCTGTCCTCCAAAGCCTTGCGCAGGATATTCTTTGCAGCGTTCACGTCCCTGTCGTGATGCGTTCCACACGCCGGGCAATCCCATTCGCGAACCTTCAGATCCTTCGTCAGCGGGTTCTGATAGCCGCAAAGACTGCAGGTCTGGCTCGACGGGTAGAAGGTATCCACTTTCAGCAGTTCGCCGCCGTGCAGTTCCGTCTTGTACGCAAGCTGGCGGAAAAACTCACTCCAACTTACATCGGAAATCGACTTTGCAAGTCTGTGATTCCGAAGCATTCCTTTGATATTCAAGTGTTCCACGGCGACCGTTTGGTTTTCACGGGCAAGCCGTGTGGACAACTTGTGCAGGAAGTCCTTGCGAATGTTTGCAATGCGTTCATGGAGGCGTGCAACACAGATACGGGCTTTCTCTCGATTCCTTGATTTCGGCATTTTGCGAGAGAGCCGCCTCTGTTCTCGACGGAGCTGGCGCTGGAGGCTCTTGAGCGGGCGCGGACTCGCCACCGTATTGCCGTCGCTGTCCGAATAGAACGCTTTCAGACCAACGTCAATGCCAATCTGCCTGCCGCCGTTTGGATGAAGCAGCGCCGTTTTGTCCATCTCGACGCAAAGGGAAACAAAGTATGTTCCAGAA
>NZ_JNKR01000042.1 GCF_000702905.1 Mitsuokella jalaludinii DSM 13811 | reverse complement strand
AGCGCTTGCGCGGTCAACGGGCAGTACGACATAGGCTGGTCCGCAGGGGCCGCATTGCGGAGAAGCTCACGCGAGATGGTCGACTTGCTCCGGTTCAGCAGATGGGCAATCTCCGTGATGGATTTGCCCTCAGCAAGAAAAAAGAGTATCTTTTCTCGCTCAAATGGTGTAAGATGTGTGTAGTGGCACATAGGCTCTCCTTTTGTTATAGGTAGTTCTCTTCAAACACCATTATAGCAAAGAAGTCTATGTGTCATTTTAATTTGGTTGTCTAGGAGCTGTTGCACTTAGATTGTAAATCCATCCGTAAGTAATTGAAGGCGGACAGTTACTTCAAGTATTGTATTAGTTAGATATATGTAGTATAATACAAGTATGGACAGAGTATATCATTCAAACCACAATATCGTGTATTCCTGTAAGTATCACATCGTATTCTGCCCCAAATATCGTCGAAAAGTGCTCGTGAATGGCGTGGACGTGAGATTGAAGGAGCTCATACATTCCATTGCTGACGAAAATAACTTTGACGTCATCGAAATGGAAATCATGCCAGACCATGTGCACCTGCTGCTTGAGGTTGACCCACAATTTGGTATCCACAAAGCGGTAAAGACAATCAAGGGCAAAACATCAAGGATACTTCGGCAAGAATTTCATTGGCTGACAACAAAACTGCCAACACTTTGGACAAATTCGTATTTCTGCTCGACAGTTGGCGGTGCGCCGCTTGAGATTGTCAGGCAGTATATCGAGAGCCAGAAAACATCGCAAAGGAAGTGAGTGCATGGAAACGTACACGCTCGGCTATAAGTTCCGCATCTATCCGAATAAGACGCAGGAAATCCTCATCCACCGTACACTTGGTTGTGTCCGCTTCGTGTTCAACCACTTCCTGGCGGTCAGGCGCGACGAATGGAAGGTGAACCGCAATCCGCTGACCTACGTCAAGACGAGTAGGCTGCTCACCGACCTGAAGAAACGTGAGGAAACCGCGTGGCTTTCTGAGGTTGACAGTATGGCGTTGCAGGAAGCCCTGCGTGATCTTGACCATGCCTATGAGAATTTCTTTGCAAAGCGGGCAAGATACCCACGCTTCAAATCAAAGCGCAGCCACAGCCAGTCTTACCGGACGCGCAACCAGAGCGGCGGCATCCGTATCGAAGGCAATCGGATCAAGCTGCCGAAGGTCGGCTTTGTGAAAATCAAGCAGAGTCGGGAGTTCGTGGGCAGGATTCTGAATGCCACGGTCCGCCGTGCGGCGTCAGGGAAATACTTCATTTCCCTTTGCGTTGAAACGGAAAAAGAATCCTTACTCCGGCCGAACGGTGGTAAGCAGATCGGTATCGACGTAGGGTTAAGGGCATTCTGCTCGGACAGCGACGGCAACGTGACGCAATCCCCACGCCCGCTGAAGAAGCTCCAACGCAAGCTCTGCCGAGAGCAGCGCCGCTTTTCCCGCAAGTTGCCGAAGTCCATGAACCGAGACAAGGCGCGTGTTCGTGTTGCTCGTGTGCATGAACGCATCGCAAACATCCGCAGGGACTTCCTGCATAAGTTGTCCACACAGCTTGCCCGTGAAAACCAAACGGTTGCCGTGGAACACCTGAATGTCAAGGGAATGCTGCGAAATCACAAACTCGCGAAATCCGTTTCCGATGCAAGTTGGAGCGAGTTCTTCCGCCAGCTCACATACAAGACGGAACTGCACGGTGGCGAACTGCTCAAGGTCGATACGTTCTACCCGTCGAGTCAGACATGCTCTGCTTGTGGCTATCAGAACCCACTGACAAAGGATTTGAGTGTTCGCGAATGGGATTGCCCGAAGTGTGGAACGCATCACGACAGAGATGTGAATGCTGCAAAGAACATCCTGTGCAAGGCTTTGGAAGATAAATCCACAGTGGCATAAACTGGAATAAAGTGTACCGTGGGGCACACGGGAATTCACGCTTGGGGAAATCGTGTAAGACGCCAATTCTTCGGAGGCGGCGCAGTGGTTGTCGAACCAGGAATCCCCTGCCTTCAGGCATGGGGAGTGTCAAAGTAGCTACCGTCGTGCTTGGTGTGACCGACAGGTGTGGTTGCCCCAAGAGTATCTCACACGTCCAACTGCGTATCTAGTCAGCCCTGATTCGGGTTCCAGCTGCTGGCACCCAATGGCTCAATCGGATGCGAATCGCTGAACGGAGCTCCGCAGTTCGGGCAACCTTTGTCCTCACCGCAGCTGTCGCAGTAGAGCGTACCGCAATTACTGCACTCGTATAAGAGTTCCTTCTGTTCTTCCTTCTCCTGTGCGCCGCAGTAGCTGCAGTCATCCTGCAGGACAAATGCATTCTTGTCAGCCATGGTGATCACATTCCTTTCTTTTGCTCGGGTGACTTCTGTTCCTTGTATCTTTCATCCATCTTCCCGAGATTCCTGCTTGTTTTGCTTATTACAGTTATCAGTATACGGATTTGCCGCTGCCATTTCTGTTACTACTGTTACAAAATCAGAATGCACATCATCAAAAAAGGATTATGGAACATATATGACGAAATTTTATTTTAGAAACGCGATAGGATGAACCAAACAGCAAGACATAGAAAGGATTGGTGATTCATATGATGGGAGCAATCATCGGGGACATTGTCGGTTCGCGGTTTGAGTGGCACAATTACCGCCACAAGGATTTTACGTTATTCCATCCGAAGTGCCGTCCGACGGATGACAGCATCATGACGCTCGCGGTGGCGAAGGCGATCCTCATGGCGCGGCCGGGGTATGAGGACTTGCCGGAGCAGGCGGTGGCGGCGATGCAGGAGCTCGGGCGCAAGTACCCAAAGGCGGGCTACGGCCGCGGCTTCCGGGCTTGGCTGCAGAGTGAGCATCCGGCGCCCTACAACAGCTTTGGCAATGGCTCGGCCATGCGCGTGAGTCCGGCCGGCTTCGCGGCACGCACAGAAGATGAGGCCAAGGCGCTCTCGTTCGCGGTCACAGCGGTGACGCACAACCACCCGGAGGGCATCAAGGGTGCCGAGGTGGTAGCCGTCCTGATTTACCATGCCCGCCAAGGCATGGCGATGAAGGAGCTGCACGAGCTCGCACAGGATCGCTACTACCCGCTGGACTTCACGCTCGACGAGATCCGGCCGACGTACGAGTTCAGCTCCTCGTGCCAGGGCTCCGTTCCGCAGGCGCTCGTCGCCTTCTTCTCCTCGACGGACTTCGAGGACGCCATCCGCAATGCCATCTCGATTGGTGGTGACAGCGATACCATCGCTGCTATCGCTGGCAGCCTCGCCGAGGCCCACTACGGCATCCCCGAGGATTTGCGCGAAGCTGCCATGCAGCGCCTCGACACGCCATTGCAGGACATCGCGACAGCCTTTGAAGCAGCCTTCCCGGCCTGAGAGCAGCGTCTATTCCATGCAGTTTTCATACAGATTCTGTATAATAAAACAAAACTTTGTTCTATCCAAATGCATAGAAAGGGAGATGATCATGATGAAAAAATGGATTCCTTCACTGGCTGCAGGTGCTGTCCTGACGATGAGCGCCACAATCTGCGCGGCGGCAGTCCCATCGTCGGCACTCGTCGCCGGTGGGATTGAATACGGAGCTTCGGCGGACTATGTCCGGCAGGTGTACGGCACGCCGACAGAGGTGGAGACGAAGCACCATACGCTCTGGAACGGCGAGGTCACGGAATACGAGTACGGCGATTCCTTTGAATTAAAGTTCGTAGACGGCTACGCACGCCACATCGAGATCTCCCGCCACAATGGCATCAAGACCGCCGCAGGCATCGAAGTCGGCTCCACCCTTGACGCCGTGAAGGCCGCCTACGGCGAGCCCGACAAAATCCGCGGGGACAAGTACATCTACTACTGCGACGAAGACAAGAGCATCGGCCTCGTCTTCGAGATTGAGAATAACCGAGTCGACGAGATTGAGATGGGCTATCTGGACTGACAAATCCATATCCATTGCGTGCCAAAAAACAGGCATGTGCCACAGGAAAACTGCGGTACATGCCTGTTTTTCAGTTATAGGCGAAGCAATGCTTTTTGTACCAGATGTTACAGAAACAGTTATCATTTTCCTCTATGCTGAAGATGTTCCAAGAACGAAGAACAACGGGTTGGCCCCCCCCTGTAACGACATGAATAGCACAAATAGCAAAGGAAGCGATAGTATGATCACGAAGGATATGACACTCGCGGATGTTGTCAAGGCGCATCCGAACACGATTGGGTTCCTCAACGGCCTGCATCTCGACTACTGCTGCGGCGGTCACGAGGCCATCTCGATTGCCATTCGCGAGAAAGGCATGGACGTCGAGAAGTTCCTCGCGGAGCTCAACGAAGTCGCGGCCCGTCCGACAGCGGCAAAGGATGTGCACGCGGACATCGAGTCGTTCAAGGACCTCAAGGTCACGGAGATGCTCGATGACCTCGAGGCGACGCACCACGTCACGGACCGCCGCCTCATGGCCGAGACGGAGGATCTTCTCAACAAGATCCTCATCGTCCACTACCCGCATCACGGCGAGATGCTCACGCACCTCCACCACCTCTACGCGGGCCTCAAGGCCGAGCTCGAGGAGCACTTCGCCAAGGAAGAGCAGCTCGTCTTCCCGCTGATGCGCCAGCATCCGCACCCGGACAAAGAGACGCTCGACCTCGTCCAGCAGCTCGAGGACGAGCACACGGGCGCAGGCGACGTCATCAAGGAAATCCAGCAGCTCACCAACAACTTCACGCCGCCTGAGGACGCCTGCCCGACGTTCCGCCACACCTACGCGACGATGGAAGCCCTCTTCGATGACATCTTCATCCATATCTTCAAAGAGAATTCCATTGCCTTCCCCGAGTACGCCGAACAGCAGTGATACAGTCGCCCATCCGGAAAAGTCCAGTACTGGACTTTTGGGACGGGCGACTCGCATCTAAAGGCGCATGTCGGACCTTCTGGCAGTCGGACGCATCGGATTCTGAGAAAAAAGTTGCCTCTTTTCAGCTGATTTCCTTTTGGACGTCGTATGCTCAAGATAAACAAAGAGATGCCGTAAGGCTCAACTAGCAACGATCGCCATCGCCAATCCTTCGACTCGTCCGATTGACTGATTGTCCGATTGATTGGAGGGAATATCATGAAATCGTTCTTTCAGAAACTGAATGCCAATAAATCCAAGAAACTCGCCATCGCCCTGGCCGTCGCGCTGTCGGCGGCGACATTCGCGGGCTGCTCGCTCGGCTCTTCGACGACTCCGGCCAAGAGCTCGTCGAGCAACGCCCAGCAGACGCAGCAGGCCAACCTCGACAACCTCTCCGACGCGCGCAACACGCCGACAGTCCGCGCCGCCGCAGCCGTCGGACCGTCCGTCGTCGGCATCACCAACAAGGCCGTCGCGCGCGACTTCTTCAACAACCCGGTCGAGAGCCAGGGCGTCGGTTCCGGCGTCATCTTCAAGAACGACGGCGGCAAGAGCTACATCGTGACGAACAACCACGTCGTCGACGGCGCGAGCGAGCTCATCGTCTCCCTCTCCGACGGCCGCAGCCTGCCGGGCAAGCTCGTCGGCGCCGATGCCCTCACCGACCTCGCCGTCGTGCAGGTCGATGACGGCAACCTGCCGACAGCCGACTTCGGCGACTCCGACGCGACGGTCGTCGGCGAGTCCGTCATTGCCATCGGCAACCCGATGGGCCTTGAGTTCCAGGGCAGCGTGACGAGCGGCGTTGTCAGCGCCCTCAACCGCACGCTCGGCGACGGTGACGCGCGCATCAAGCTCGTGCAGACCGACGCCGCCATCAACCCGGGCAACTCCGGCGGCGCGCTCGTCAACATGGACGGCAAGGTCATCGGCATCAACAGTGCCAAGATCGTCGCCAACGGCGTCGAGGGCATCGGCCTCGCCATCCCGTCGAACGCCGTGCAGAGCGTCATCTCCGCTATCATGGAGAAAGGCTACGTGCCGCGCCCGTACCTCGGCGTCTCCATCTTTGATCAGCAGAGCGCCGCGCGCTACGGCTACCAGCTGAACCTCAAGAAAGGTGTCTACATCTTCCAGGTCGTCCCCGGCGGCCCGGCCGATCAGGCAGGTCTGCGCAAGGGTGATGTCATCACCGCCATTGACGGCGCAGAGATCAAGGGCGTCTCCGACCTGCGCGCCAAGATTGCCGAGCACAGCGTCGGCGACAAGATTGAATTGACCGTCCAGCGCGGCAACCAGGAGCGCAAGGCCAGCCTGACGCTTGAAGAGATGCCGCAGGATAATCGCTAATAATCGCTAATAAGAAACATTCCCATACATCTCCCGGTCGGACGCAGCGACTCCCCCTCGCTGCGCCCGACTCCATCCCCAGAGACAAAGAGGCCCGACTCGCCATCCCCCGGCGAGTCGGGTCTCTCTTTTATTTATTGTGATTGCGCCAACAGTCGACAGGCCGACTGCTACGCGCTCCATCCGTCGGCAGGCGCCACTCCGGCCATCGCCGGTCAGCAGTCGGACACAAGACCATCAGCTGGCCGTCGGACGATTGGCGTGCAGGAAGTCGATATAGTCGTAGCCCCACGCCTCAATACTCGCGAGCACCGGCGCAAACTTCCTGCCGATCTCCGTCAGGCTGTACTCCACGCGGATAAGGTATAATATCTTTCGCAAAATAGAATAACGACATGGACCTCGTCCTCTGTTACAATTAAGTCGCCAAACAAAAACGCAAAGGAGACGAGATCCATGTCTGACAACATTATACAATTAAATGAGCAAGTAATCAAAGCCGAATTGAAAGATCTGGTCAAGCAGAGCGTCGAAGAGACGCTGAACAACCTGCTGGACCAAGAAGCCGCTGAGTTGACCAACGCTTCTAAGTATGAGCGCACGGAGCAGCGCAAGGGCTATCGTTCCGGCCATTACACGCGGAACCTGCACACCAGCTCAGGCAATGTCACGCTGAAGGTGCCGAAACTCAAAGGGGTTCCCTTCGAGACGGCCATCATCGAGCGTTACCGTCGTCGCGAGAGTAGTG
>NZ_JNKR01000041.1 GCF_000702905.1 Mitsuokella jalaludinii DSM 13811 | reverse complement strand
CGCCATTTGGATGAAGCAGCGCCGTTTTGTCCATCTCGACGCAAAGGGAAACAAAGTATGTTCCAGAAGCTGTGCGGCTGACTGTGGCATTCAGGATCCTGCCTTCAAACGTCCGACTTTGCTTGATTTTCACAAGGCCGACCTTCGGCAGCTTGATCCGGTTGCCTTCGATGCGGATGCCGTTTCCCTGATTGCGCGTCCGGTAGGACTGACTGCGACTATGCTTTGACTTGAAACGCGGATAGCCTGCTCTTTTTTGGAAGAAGTTCTCATAGGCGCGGTCAAGATTGCGCAGAGATTCCTGCAACGCCATGCTGTCTGCTTCGGAAAGCCAGGATGTATCCTCGCGCTTCTTGAGATCGATGAGGAACTGACTCGTCTTGACGTAAGTCAGAGAATGATGGTTCGCTTTACATTCATCACGACGAACCGCAAGAAAGTGGTTGAACACGAAACGGGCACAACCGAGCGTGCGGTTGATCAAACGTGCCTGCGTCTTATTCGGATAGATGCGAAACTTGTATCCCAGTGTGTATGTTTCCACATTCTCACTTCCTTTGCGATGTTTTCTGGCTCTCGATATACTGTTTGGCGATTCCCAAGGGAGCACCGCCTACTGTTGAGACAAAATAGGAATTTGTCCAAAGTGTCGGCAGTTTCGTTGTCAGCCAATGAAATTCTTGACGAAGTATCCGCGATGTCTTGCCCTTTATGGTTTTGACGGCCTTATGGATACCGAACTGCGGGTCAACTTCCAAAAGGAGATGAACATGGTCTGGCATGATCTCCATCTCAATGACCTCGAACGAATACTCCTCGGCAATCTGCTCAACAAGCTCCTTCAGTCTTGTATCTACACCGTTCACTAGAACTTTGCGGCGGTATTTCGGGCAGAATACGACATGATACTTGCATGAATAGACGAAAAAGCCAAAGCACCCCCTCCCTTTTATCGCCTATCACTTCATACTCAGTCGTACGACACTCTTACAAATAGGAACCTCTAAGCTGCCTATGCGGCAGTTAACAGTAGGCTTTTGCGCGAACAGCCTTATTCTGCTTGAGCTCACACCATCCAACACCTATTTAATGACGCGCATTATTCCATCTACAGCATCAGCTTCTAAAATACCATCGCAAGATTCATCCTGTTCAATGCTATACGAAATTCTTGTATACCGATTGTCTTTTGAGATAATCTTCGCCCACCCAAGCATTACATTCACTCCTTTAAATCCTGTATTTTTGCAATGCGAATAGTATCGGTTTTGCGATGCCGGATTTCCTCATAATACCGGCATCATGTTCGGTTGCCCTGTTGCCGAACGGATTCAATGCTCCACTTGCTTTGATTATATCACGCTTTACCCTAGGTTTCATTACCTCGGGCGAGTAATTCCTCGCAAGCGTTCTCCAGCCCTGCTCTGCCGTGTACTTCTTTTCCCCGGCCACGCCTAGTATCTACTGCCGGTGATAGACAGACTGGAAATCATCCCCGCACATGCGGGGCTCACTGCATCCTTGACACCAGACAACATTTCACGTATAGTTATCTCAGAAGGAACGTCATTCCCCGATAAGACGCGTTCCCCATCTTTGGGCACACGCGAATCGGGGAAAGCGTTCTTTTTTACGTATGATACTTCATACAGGATCATCCCCGCGCATGCAGGGCTCACTAAGCGTGGCAGGCCAAATATCGAAGGAATCGCACGATTCCAAGCCATACGCAAAAACGGAAGCATCGTGAAATTGACTGTACGCAAAATAAGAGATGATAAAAAACATCTCTATACGGTCGAACTTACGGATATGGAATTAGAAAGGCCATCGAAGTTAAGAACGCGCCTGGACGTTCCCTCGATGGCCCTGGAAGATGGGGAAAGACCCGCGAACCAGGCTCCAACGAGAAAGCCATCTTCCAACTCCAATATACTACGAAAGTCCGCTGAAGTAAACAAGAATCCGCTCATCCAGGGCGAATCCAATGCGCCGGTCAAGCTCAAGCCTAGCGAGCGGCCTGCATCTGCCGGACCGTGAAGGGCGGCTGCCTACTGCGACGCTAGGACCGAAGAAACCGAAAGGTCATTTCAAGGGTGACCGCGTGACGCGCGAGGGAATCTTCGAGCGTGCGCGGGAACTCTTCGGCGCAATCCGCACTGGGCGCACGGGCAGAGGGATAAACGGCCAGTATGACCGCGGCGCGGATGTGGCTCGCACGGCGCAGTATGGTCAGGGATCATCCCCGCGCATGCGGGCTCACTATCCACCTTCATCCTCTGCAGATGTATACTTCGTTACTGCCTTGTCTATTCCAAGTGCTTGCTGTATACTTGAGATAGAAAGAGAATGACTGGTGGTCATGGCGTGGTTGCCGCCTGCGTTGTCAGCGCGGATTGGGAAACCTGGATACCGACGCACGCCAGCTTCTCTTTTATTTTTTTCTAACCACGCATCAAGATTTTGATCTGTACTATAAAAGGCCGTGCGAACATAGACCAATCCATCCTTTGCAAATTCTGCAGCCACACCATACCATTTCTTAGGTGTGGCTATTTTTAGTGCAACGGATTCTCCACGTGGCCTTCTTGCCTGTCTTGATAAAACAGCTTCCTGAATCCCGTGTTTCATTCCCTGAAAGGGTGGATCATCCCCGCGCATGCGGGGCTCACCTGCACATTAATCTCATTGTAATCTCATTGACTACATTGCGATCCGCTGGCTACACATTGATCTTATTGTAATCTCATTGCCTACATTAAAATCCAGCTGTCTGGCACAACGGAAATTCGACGAAAATCAGCATACATCCGCTGCTCCTATTCATTGCACAAAATTGAATTTAGAAAAACATTTTCATTGATCTACATCGCGTTTGCGACGGAATACAATTTCATATCCAATTGAATCCAACAGTTTCGTCAGTAAACTATACTTCATTGTCTCATCATTAATCATTTTGTAAAAAGAAGGATTCTTAATATCTTTTTTGTATTTTACATTGTATGCTTTTAATGCATCTATCAATGTAATATCTTTACTTACACATATGACTCTTAGCTTATGTTTTAATGACATAGATTATCACTCCTATTACATACTATATATATGTATTATATATAATATGATTCACTATGTGAATCCGATGGTGTCCATTGCGAATGTACTTATGTTTTGACGCATTTGAAATTAAGAGTATTATTGTGATTAAGCGAGATAACTAATGAACATCGTATATAATCTATTATAATCCCTGTATTCGTCTATTATGGATATGTGACTATCTATCAAAGGATCATCCCCGCGCATGCGGGGCTCACTTGTGTTCATTATAGCACATTTGCAGATGGTTGGGATTATCCCCGCGCATGCGGGGCTCACTTGCTGCCACTGATCGCGTGTATCATCACGTCGGGATCATCCCCGCGCATGCGGGGCTCACCTTCAATCTTGCTGTCAGACAAGCGCTTCGAGTAAGTCTTCGGATGCTTATGCGCTTCGTTGACCATCTTGTACGCCTGACGCATCAGACGGCGGATTCGCGTGTAAGCTTCGGCGACATTCTCTTTCGTGCCGCTCTGGATAAGCTCTTCCTTTGTCCACTCTTTGCCCTCTGCGTCGCCGCTGAGCAGGATATCCGTCAGTTCCTCATAGTCGTTCTTGCTCTTGACGAGCTTCATAGCCTTGCCGAGTTTGCGCTGGTAATAAGACCGGCGCTCCGTCAGCACGTCCATAGCACGGACACCCATGCGGTAGAACTGACGGAAAGACTTGACGCGAGTAGCAACACGGGACGGAGAGGCAATCAGGTAATCAAGGATGCCAATACCCTCTTTCGCCTTTGCTTCCTCCGTGATGATCTTATCCGACTTGACACCCATGCGCTTACCGAGCTTAGACGCGACAGTCTTGATGAATAACTGTGCGCCTTTCTTTTCCTTCTCCTCTTCGGCTGAATAACGCGTTTCAGAATCTTCGATGGAAGTCCTGATATTCGCCTGTTCCTCGCTGTTACGGAAGATACGCGCATCGTAGTTCAATGATCCATCTTTATTCACGTAGAGATGACCGTTTCTATCCTTGACACTCTCAAGAAGTTCTGCTATAGTGAGCGTAGATGGAGTTCCTTCATGTTTATAGTGGCGCAGGACGCCGCTCTCTTGAAGGGCTCCATCTTTTATTATGTCATAAAACTTTGCCTCGCCAATACGAAACGCATGGCTATCTTTATTCCCTTCCTTTGCCACAATGCGGAATCGTACAAGCCTGTTCCCATCTTTTACAACTGAGAACATTTCAATGTATGATTGCTTCGTACCGTGTTTAAGATCACCGTGCTTCTCGATATATACACAGTTTCCAAGAATCTTTTCTGCAACAGAAAGTGCCTTTCTACGTGTTTTATCGAAGCGCACTGGATTATTAGATGAATGTACAAAATGCGTCCCGTCACTTACAGATGCAATCTTGCCATACCCATCCGAGCCAATAATGCGGAATGTTTTTCCAATCATGCTACGCGCTATGTCAGCCGCAGCATGATGATTATTGACATTCACCTTTGGCTCGTCTGTTACATCAACGATTGGTACTTCTGTATCTGGCCGCACTTCCTCATTCGTAACAAGGTAGCGATTATCACTACTCCCTTCGTTGAGAGGACGTTCCCACGCTTCGCCACTTGCCACTTTGCGGAACACATCGCTGGCGCTGTCAGCACCACGCACGACGCGCACAAGTTTAGCCGCCGCGTCCTTGACCTTCTGCCAGAGCTTGCCGTACAGCGTATGCTGGCCTTTCTGCTTCGCAATCATCCAGTCACGGTACTTGTCAGCCATGACCTCGTACACGTCGCGCTCCTTCGCCTCTTTGTCGTAGGCTTTGTGTAGTGCGGCCTTTTCTTTATCTGCCAGGCACATGTCGTAGACGGCATGAAAAGCCTCGTGGTAGGTCGTGCCCTTCCTGCCGAGCTGAGACAACTCGATGATAGCCTTACTGCCTACCGTGCGTTCCTTGCCGTTGATCTTGACATGCACCTCTGGCGCAAGGCCGTGTGCATCGCGAGCGTTTCTTTCTTCACTTTCCGTCACTTCGATGGACGGTACAATACTGACCGATACTTCTGCACCATTTGGCATAGAGAAAAGTACCTCGTGGCCATTATCGCGGACGTTCTTCGCATTCGGGAAAGCACTTGCCACCTCCTGCTTGATATCAGAGAGGGCGCGGGATCATCCCCGCGCATGCGGGGCTCACACGATCACAACAGCCGACTGGCTGCGGACGTGGGGATCATCCCCGCGCATGCGGGGGCTCACCTGGCCTGTACATCAAGCCAATTTTCCCTGCTGGGATCATCCCCGCGCATGCGGGGCTCACATGCTGCCGAGCTTGTCCGGCGCGGCCAGGCGGGGATCATCCCCGCGCATGCGGGGCTCACAAGGCATCCGAGGCAGACGTGCGGAAACCGAAGGGATCATCCCCGCGCATGCGGGGCTCACTGCCTCCGCGCGGTCATGCATGTATTCCTTGAGGAATTCCGCGATGCCTTCAGGCTGAAGCTCATCGAGACGGTAATGGTTGAGGAAGCCGTCTGGATACTTGCGGTCCAGCACATGCTTGAATTCTGCATCATACGTATGGCCAGCCTTGTCCGTGAGGCCGAGCAGCAGGTCAATCTTGTGGCCGATCTCGTGCCACATCGTATCGAACTGGCCATACTGCGCCGTGCGGGCCACATCTGCATAGCGGTCGTACTGGCCGTTGAGCCTTCTGCCCGTGCGCCCCGTGCGGATCGTGCCGAAGAGTTCCCGCGCGCTCTCGAAGATTTCCGCGCGTGTGACACGGTCGCCCTCGAAATGGCCTTCTGGCTTCTTCGGGCCGAGCGTAGCCGTAGGCAGTCGGCCTTCACGGTCTGACACTGGCGCAAGGCGCTCACCCGGCTTGAGTTTAAATGGCGAATTGGATTCACCCTGGACGAGCGGATTCTCGTTGACATTTGTCCGAGACTGCGATACACTTGAGGTAGAAGCAGGATCCCCTCCTCTTCCGCGACGAGTAAGCGTAGGCGCGGATGCAGTAGGCGCGGTTGAATCGTTACCTTCACCGCGTACATGGGTTCCTGCTTCTTTTGGTTTGATACGGTCATAGTCTTCCCAGCCCGTAAGCAGCCAAGAATTTTTTCCCTTTGCTGAACTCAAAACTGCAGTATAGCCATCATAATGTATACGAATTCTTTTTTCGCCTTGACCGTGCAAAGCTTTCTGCTCCTCGATATCCGTCCCTTTGGCAATCGTCTCCACAATCTTAGCAAGGATTCCCTCGCCACTCTCGGCCCCATGCTTGGCCAGGATATGCGCCAGGCCATAGCCCTTCTTGAATTTTGCGCCTTTGCCAGGCGTCCCCCAGAGAAAATCAATATAGCCAATATCCGGGCGATGCATAGCGCCGTGTACCGTCGTATCATTCCCTTTAGCGTGTTCTCGCAAGATGTATTCTGCGGCCTGATTTCCTCTCTGGATATTGCCCTCGATGGCGCGGTCGCTCATCGGCTTGACCTGATAGCGCTTGACCTGCGTATTGGGCTCAGGATGCACTGGAGCGGTCTGGCTTTTCTCGCCCTGTACCAGCGTGCCGGCATCCGCCTGATCCATCGCGCGGTCGAAGCTCTCCTCCGGGTGCTCGCGCATGTAGTCGCGCAGGACGCGCATATGGCTGAGTTCCCGGTCGAGCGTATCAAACTCCTCGATATCGTGCAGGCGGCTCTCTGCGAGGAATGGCAGGTCGGCCTTTGTCGGCTTGCGGCCCAGCTGCTTGTAGGCATCCTGATACCACTGCGGATTGTTGCTCTGCGCCCAGCGGCCGTTGATGTTGCCACGGTCATCCGTCGTGTAACCGATGTCCACGCCTTTGCCGCCCGGATTCTCCTGCATCAGGCGGACTTCCTCGTCGATCATGCGCTGGCGCTCTTTCTCGAGCGACTCGATGTAGGGATCATCCCCGCGCATGCGGGGCTCACTGCATC
>NZ_JNKR01000040.1 GCF_000702905.1 Mitsuokella jalaludinii DSM 13811 | reverse complement strand
AGCTGGACAACGACAGAGACGCAGAGCTGCTCTTCGGCCGCGTGAACTTCTGGTTCTGATAACGCAGCCTCGGTTGCTCCCATATCTATAGAAAAAGCCTTCCACTGGCAAATGCCAGCGGAGGGCTTTTTTGTACGCGGATTCTCAATGACATTGATAGGTGAGTAAGTAAGCTATTCTAACTCTTGATGATACAGCCAACTATCAGGGTGTCATGCTGAACGGCACGGCAGGCAAGCTCTATGGCGGTGCAGCATATCGTCATTTCAGCAGCGCAGCCTTCACGAGGATCAACGACGATGCTAGTTCGGATGATGCAAATCTCTGGTCCGTCGGTGCGGGCTACAAGTTCGACCGCAACTGGGATCTGTCGGGTGCATATGCCAAGAACACGGAAGCCGATACGAATGCTACGGCTCACAACATCCAGCTCAACTACAAGGGTGCGCAGAAGGCCAACAAGGGTTCCTGGGGTGCTTACACGGCTTACCGTTACATGGGTCAGAACGTCGCCTTTGCTCCGACGTACGAGACGTTCCTCAGCAATGGCGTCAACAACGTCAAGGGCTGGGAAGTCGGCGCAGAGTACATTCCGTTCACGAACGTCATGTCCAAGATCCAGTACTTCAACGGCAAGAAGCTTGATTCGGACCGCGATGCAGAAGGCCTCTTCGGTCAGGTGAACTTCTTCTTCTGAGCCTGAACAGGTTTTTGAAGTCTTAGTTTAATAAATAGATGTATAGATTAAGCGTCTATACATCTATTTTTATACTGTCTTTTGTAATCAGAAAATTACCTATAATACAAATAAACGCAAGAATGCATAGGTTTTCGTGATGTTTCCGCAAAATACAAGAGGAATTGATATGGAACAATCTGCTACAATAAAAGTCAGATAAGTCATAACAGCGCGCTTGACCTTCTGTCATCAGGAAGAATCACAAGAATCACATTAGGGGGACTTGCAGATGAAGAATCAAAAGAAAGCAATCGTCTTGGGCCTTACGGCTTCAATGTTGATGCCAGTATGCTTTAATGGCGGCACAGCAGAAGCAGCTGCTGCAGATACCGACGTAGCAGCGATGCAGGCAGAGATCAATGATTTGACGGCACGTTTGACCGATTTGGAGAACAGCTTGGCTGCTGCGAAGGAAAAGCAGGAGGCAGCCAAGAGCGAGAAGAAGGCCAAGAAAGAGGCACCGACGATCAAGTGGTCGGGTTCTACAAAGTCTGGTTACATGTATGACGAGAGTAAGACCGGTAAGATCAAGGCGGAAGCGAATATTTTAGCAACGACAGTGGTGGATAAGACGTACGATGTTGGTATTGGCTTAAAATTCAAGGCAACGTCGTCTGAGCCGAAGGATGGCTACTCTTCAGAAAAGAACAAGGTCAAATTAACCGACTCCTATGTTGGTCGCTCCTTCGGCCCTGTCTATGTGAGGGCTGGTGTCCAGAAAGTATCTCTTGGTGAAGGTCTCTGGCTCTCTAAATCGAGTGTGAATCAGTTTACGGCTAACTACAAGATGACGCCGCGTGATGCGCTGTATCTCGGCTATGGTCGCGATTCTCAGGATTACTTGGCCAATGATACGAATAAAAGGTACGCCCCACCAACTCGCACGCGTCTGTTGAAATTTGCTCAGTATCAGCATGATTTCTCGAAGGATGCATATGCCGGTCTGTATGTCGGCACGCAGCAGCCAGAGCGTTACTTCGGCATCTATGGTTCGACGCCGATTGTAGGTAAGTTCGGCATTACGGCTGAATATGTACGGAATACTAATAAGGACAAACCTGCATCGGTTCAAAATAAATACGGTGCAGATATTGGTTATGGCTATGAATACTTTGGTGCCGATAAGAACACGCAGGGCTATGTGATCAGCTTGAACTATGGCAAGGCCAAGAAGAAGGGAACTTGGGATATCATTGGACAGTATCTCAATGTCGACCAGAACCTCTTCATGGATGATGGCTACTCGAGTTGGAAAGATTATATTGATGCTGCTGGCTTCAAGGGGTTTGGCTTGATCATGGATTATGCGACGAGCGATCATTCCAAACTCTCGCTGCTGCGTTACTGGGCACATACGAATCCGGATAGTGCCAATGTGGATAAAGATGGCAATTCGCTGGAGAAATCCCCGCACTATTCCACGTATCTGAAGTTCACGACGAAGTTCTAAGAAACGAATCTTTTAAAATCGAACCCACTAAAATCCATGAAGGAGGACGATGTCAGCATGAATTATTCAGGAATCAGCAAAAGAATTGCAGCTCTTACTGTTGCGGCGATGTTGTCGACGGCTGCGGCATTTGCCGCAGAGCCAGTACCGGGCGTGCAGATTCTCAAATACGATCGCCCCGCCGCTGTTTCAGAGATGCCAGCAAATTTCCGCACGGCCCAAAGCCAATATAAGACGGCAAAAGATGGGATCTATCCCTCACGCGAGGGCCTGGATAATCTGCGCCAGTCCGGTAGCAGCTTCTTCTCCAAGAATGAATTCAAGGAACTCCTGAAGCATGTACCAGCCAAGGATCTTGTCGTCATCGATCTGCGCAATGAATCGCATGGCTACATCAATGATGATGGCATCAGCTGGTATTCGCGCTACAAAACCTTCAACAAAGGTCAATCGGCCAAGGAAATCGATCGCCGCGAGAAGAGCATGCTCGAAACGGCCAAGATGAACCAGAATGTTGATATCGCTACGCTGGACAAGCACAAGGACATTGCTTCGCAGAAGGTCGAACATGTCAATTCGGTACAGACCGAAGAACAGTTCGTCAAATCGATGGGCGTCAAGTACTATCGTGTGCCGGTCATGGACTACTCTGCACCGACCCCGGCAAATGTCGATGAATTCTTGGCCATCTACAAGAAATTGCCGAAAAATGCTTGGATTCATGTTCACTGCGAGGCCGGTGTAGGCCGCACGACGATTTTCCTCTCGCTCATGGATATGATTAAGAACGCCGACAAGCTTTCCTACGACGATATCATGACGCGCGAAGTGCTGCTTGGTGGTCAAGATGTCCGCAAGTCGGCAGAGACAACGAAGGATGCCTATAAGAAAGGGAACTATCCGAAGCGCGCTTTGTTCACGCGTCATTTCTACGAATACGTCAAGGCTAATCCACAGCTCAAGAAAACGTACACGCAGTGGACAAAGGAAAATGGATTTGAATTCTGATCAAAGGTACGGTAAAATTTGATTCGCTACGTATATAAAGCATATGTTTGCTTTAGAAGAGGAGTGAAAATCTTATGATAAGTTTCAAGAAAAAGACATTGCTCTCTGTTGCCGTTGCTGTTATGCTCGGCAGTGCACAGCTGCCGGGAACGTCATGGGCTGCCCAGGCACCAGCTGCCGTCGTGCAGGAGGTCTCCGCTGAGGCACAGGCTCCGGCTGTCGTCAAGAACCCGCCGAAACTTGCGCTGAAGATTGACCGCGCTGACGTCAACCAGCTGCCGCGCAACTTCCGCATGGGCAGCGATAAGTACGTCGGTGTGACGAAGACCGGCATCATGCCGACCCGTAAGGGCATGGACACGATGAATGTATCGGCCTCCAGCTGCTTCTCCGAAAAAGAGCTGGAAGCAATCCTTAAGAAAGTGCCGGTAAAGCCATCTCAGTTCTACGATGTGGATCTGCGTGGAGAATCGCATGGCTACCTCAATGGCACGGCTGTCAGCTGGTTCGCTAACCACGATTGGGGCAATGATGGACGCACAGAAGATATCATCATCCCGCTGGAAAAAGAGCAGCTTGCATCGCTCAAGGACAGCACGGTCAAATCGATTTATCGCTTTGACGATAAAAAGAATGTGCTTCTGTCCCCGGTTTATGTCAACTACAACAAAGTTCGCACCGAGGAAGAGATGGTCAAGCAGCATGGTGCTAATTACTTCCGCCTGGCGCTGCAGGATCACTTCCGCCCGGATGATCCCGATGTCGACAAGTTCCTGGAGTTCTACAAATCCCTGCCAAAGGATGCATGGCTGCATTATCACTGCTATGCCGGCATGGGCCGTACGACTATCTTCATGGTCATGCACGATATCCTCAAGAACGCGAAGGATGTCAGCTTCGACGACATCATCCAGCGTCAGAAGCTCATCGGCATTGTCGACCTCAGTGAGATCCCGGATAAGAAAAAGAATTATGGCCGCAAGGCGTATATCGAACGCTATCAGTTCGTCCAGCATTTCTATGATTATGTAAAAGAGAATCCTGACCTCAAGACGCCGTATAGTGTCTGGGCCAAGAAGAACAAGGTCAATTCGTGGGAACCGGATTACAACGGTTACATCTGGCGCCTGGACACGAAGGACCGCAATCAGCTGCCGCGCAACTTCCGCACGATGAATTCGGCCTTCAGGACGGATGTCAATGTCAAGAAGACGGGCAAGGGCTTCACTCCGACGCCGACGCGCAAGGGCCTCGATACGCTCTACATGTCCGGCAGTGCGGAATTCTCCAATGGTGAGCTCCAGGCAATGCTGCCTGTTCTCAAGCAGCAGGCTAAGGGCCCTATCTACATCATGGACCTCCGTCAGGAGACGCATGGTGTTTTCAACGGCAATGCAGTCAGCTGGTATGGCCTGCGCGATTGGGGCAACCTCGGTAAGAACAAGGCAGAGGTCCTCAAGGATGAGAATAGCCGCCTGAACGCAGCAAGAGGTAAGAGCCTTATCGTAGCAGCGCTCGACAAGGACAAGATGCCAATCGATCCGAAACCAGTCAAGATTGATTCCGTCATGACGGAACAGCAGTTGGTCGAGAAGAATGGCCTCCATTACTATCGCATTGCGGCAACGGATCACATCTGGCCGTCGGCTGCGAATATCGATGAGTTCATCAACTTCACGCGTACGATGCCGGCAAATGCTTGGCTGCATTTCCACTGCCAGGCTGGTGCAGGTCGCACGACGGCTTACATGGCTATGTACGATATGATGAAGAACCCGGATGTCTCGCTTGGCGATATCCTCTCGCGTCAGTATCTGCTCGGCGGCAACTACGTTGCTTATGAAATCGCAGAACCGAAGCCGGATCAGTGGAAGGCTGACTACTATCACCAGAAAGCCCATATGGTAGAGAAGTTCTATCAGTATGTCCAGGAGAATCACGCCAATGGGTTCAAGACGAGCTGGAGTCAGTGGCTCGCCGCGCATCAGGATGTCTGATGCTGATGAAGCATATCCTCAAAAACCAACTTTGATTCAGCGGACAGGCCTCTTAGGCCTGTTTGCTGTATATCGCACAATAGAAGGAGGTTTATTATGGCAATCTGGGACAAATCAATCGATCGCAGGGATTTCCTGAAAACGGCTGCAGGCGCTGCTGCTGCATTTGCAGCAGCTTCTATCCTACCCAAGTAGGGATTTGCCGCACCGCGCAACATCGAGACGACGGCCATCAAATTCTCGGAGATGGAGAAATTGTCACCGACTGAGATGGCTAAGCGCTCGCCATTGCGCGAGTATGGCTATAACTGGCTCATGGACAAGGCGAATGGCCTTCAGGATGAGACGGTCAAGAAGGTTGTTTTAGAGGGCTTGAAATCTCCAAAGCCGCTGATCTTGAAGAAATACCCGGATAAGGCGAGCAAGGAAGCCTGCCGCAAGGCACTGCTGGCCGCTGGATATATCAAAGAAGAGAACACGATCGACCAGATTTTCCCCGAAGTCAAGAATAAATTGAATTTCTGGGATGCTGCCGGTGCAGGCTGGGGCGGTCATCACGCGTATCCATGCGGCCTGATCACGCATGTGGCAACGGATCTCCAGACAGGACTGAGCCTGATCGAGAATTACGAGCAATTCTTCGGCTATTCCATGAATCGTGAATTGTTGACGGAAGCGGTGCTGCTGCACGACCTGACTAAACCGTGGATCTTGCAGTGGACTCCGGATCACAAGTGCCTGCCGGAAATCAAGATTGCCGGCACGGGCTGCCATCACATCCAGCAGGTCGCAGACTGCATGTACCGCGGCTTGCGTCCGGATGTTGTAGTTGCTGTGGCGGTATCCCATGATCATGCGGGCTGGCCGAGTGAAGAAAAGAAACCGGTCGGCTATATCAAGGCAGCAGCCATCATTGCTGGCAAAGATCCGATCAAAGAAGGCTATCTGGCACCGGACGGTGAGACGCTGCCACTGCCGAGACGTCCGGAATCCTTCTTGGTGCACCTCGGCGATCATGACTTCGTCCTGACCTCGGGCATTTCGTCCTGGACGCAGGAGTACTTGAAGAAAGTCGCTCTGTCGGACTATGGCCTGACAAAGGCGGACCCTGACAGCAGCAAGTTCTACAACCTGCGCAATTACGTCTACTCGCAGGCATCGGATATGCATCTCTATCAGATCCTCGTGGATCAGGGCTATGACGCATTCCGCCAGGCTGTTCTGGATATCGTTATCCCCGGCTGATCAGAAGTTTTCCCCCCCCCTCCCTCAAAGATTGTAAAATTGTAAATATGTTTCTCCCAACCTCCTGAACGGAAAATTCCCCCTCCATGTTCAGGAGGTTTTTTAAACTGCAAACTATATACTAAAGTATGTATATAGTTTGCTTTATTCCGGATATCTTGCCATTCCTTCCATATTATGCTATAATTATATTATAGTATAATATAGAAGGGGGGTGAAAATCATGTATCCTGTCCAAGTGATGATTTCTTACTTTACAACTAGTTTTACGGTCATCATGCATATCGGCAGAGAGGTGACGGCTAAACAATATACAGGGGGGGGGTTACAAGATAGTAAAGGCACATATATAAAAAAACAGGCCCAGGAATGGGTGCGTCTTGTTTCATATAGATATAAAGAAGGACAGTGTAGGCATATACTGTCCTTTTGGGCATGTTTGCATTCGTTTGTTATTTCCAATTATTGGTTACCACCTGTCTGCCATTCAGTATGGAATGACAGGAGCATGACCATGTTCGTATGAAATGTGCTGTTTGCGGCAAAGAATTTACCCCCGACCCGTATTACCCAGCGATACTGCGGATATACCTGCAGGAGGTATGCCAATCACCATGGAATCAATGACAACCGTGTCGAAGGGCCTCTTTATGCTCCCGTTATACGGGAATTTACGTGTCTGCGGTGTGGTAAACACGTGCGGGTAACAGATGGCAGAGACTGCCGTACTAAATTCTGTTCACAGCATTGTGAAAAATTATATTGGAAATATTCCAAAAAAGTATGGTAGTGTCAAGATTCTTTCGCAAATTCATTTCATCCGCCAGTAAATATCGGCATCAGATGTATGGATTTTCCTCGTCAGCTGGCTGCTCAATT
>NZ_JNKR01000039.1 GCF_000702905.1 Mitsuokella jalaludinii DSM 13811 | reverse complement strand
TTACGAATTTTGTGTGGTAACTTAATTGTACTAGCGGCAATAGACTATGTCTATTTTTTATGAAATTGAATTTGCGAAATATATTTTACCTTATCACCAGGATTTGATGTTATTTGACTCCTTGATATGCAATCGTGACCGGCATCTGGGAAATTTCGGTTATCTCGTGGATAACAACACAGGGAAATACATCTCTCCTGCCCCTATTTTCGATAATGGCTTTTCCCTTCTTTATGGTGCCGCAAAAGGGAATATGGCAGATATCCCTGCCTACATCAAAACAATTGAAGGAAAATATCTTCCCTTTGACCTGCAGGCACAGCTCTTCATTCAGCCACGTCACGCAGCGAAGCTTCGTAAGCTTTTACATTTTAAGTTCCAGAAGCATCCCCGCTACAATGTATCCGATATATGCCTTGAAAAAATGTCAGAGATGATACAGCTGCGGGGCAAGGCAATCCTTAAGATTTATGACCGCAGGGAAATGTCTCTCTAGAAGAATCTTGACGACTAAAAAAGCCGCTATGATAAGATATGATCTTCACAGCGGTTTTTCGTTTAGTTTAGCGGCTTCCGGATTTCCTCCGGTAGACTGAAATATTCATCCAGGCAGCGGTTTAGAAACCGCTCCACAGCAACGGTCTTGGACTGCCCTGACTCAGCACAGAAGCGTTCCAGCTTCTCGTTGATGGGTGTCGCTAGTTTTATATTTAAGATCTTGGCATCTTTCTTTTGCCTTGGCATATCAAATCCACTCCTTTATCCCTGGTCTCCATGCTGCGAGCGGTAGATATTTATCACGTTCCCAGCATGATCTTTCCAGCTGAGCCAGCCATTGCGATGATTTCCAGTGCAGACAGCAGCGGCCAGCGATACGGAAGCACAAACAACATCTTCGACAAGCTGGTTGTTTTCAACTTTGGCGGTGGTTCGGACCGCAAGCTCATTTTCTGGTCCCGTCCAAGGAGCGAAGGTGCTGCCCTTCAATACGATGCACTGGTTATGGGTGATTTTCATCGTTCCCTTTATCGGCCCAAAGCCTTTCTTGCTGGTAGATAAGTAATACAAGCCATCCGGCGGCAACATTTCGCTGTTTTGTACTGGCGCTGGTGCATCTTCCGCCTGCGGGAAGATCTGCTTGCCATCAAAGGCCTTTAGAAGCTCGATAACCAAGGAAAGATCCACGGCGAACATCTCGATGCCTTTATCTCCAATCTTGACCTGGGATTTGTCAAAGAGCCGATGGATCAGATGCTCCTTCTCATCATAATCGGCTACTTCGACGGCAAACTCCCGTTTCAGCCCATTGAAGTTCCGATAGCCATTCGATTCCAGCATAGTCATCCGGTTCTCGAACTGGCTGGCAGCGGTCTTGCCAATCTTAAGCAACCCCTGCGTACAGGACATCACATAAACAATTCCTTTTGCCATATCAGTCCTTAGCCTCCTCTTGATCTGCAATCGGAGTAGCGAGCTTGATATTTAATATCTTCGCGTCTTTCTTTGCGCGTGGCATAAATATCACTCTCCCTTCTTGCCGTAGTCAGTATCCTGTTCTGCAACCATACTGTGGTCTGCAACAGCCTGATAATCTGAGAAATGTTTGATCTTCGATTCTGCTTCTTTGAAGGTAACTTGACCGTTCATCAACAGAGGCAGAAGGAAGTCACGGAGAGATGCGAGGCGACGATTTTCTTCATGGCATAATTTAACAAGGTGATATGCTTTTCGAATAGTAATTTCATATCTTCTGATAACGTCCATACTGCATATTACCTTTACTTGAGCCATAGTTTTTGTATTGATCACCCCTTGAATGGATCCACCAGTTCCAAGTTCTATCTGTTTCTGAGAATAATCAGTTTTTAAAGTCTGATAGAGGAAAAGAGTATTGTCGTCAGGCTCAATAATTACTGCATTTAATACCTGGGCATCAGATTTTTTATCATATATGTTAGGAATTCCATCCTTACCGCATCTAGAAATCAGAATATCTCCATAATGCACTTGTGATTTTTTATTTCTTTCAAAAAACTCGTGGGTAATGTATTTCAACGAGGAATAATCTATTCCATCGGTAGTCATTTCTGCAGGACGAACAATAGGAATGCCCTCCTCTTCTGAACAATAATACTTATCTACAGGTCCAACAAATCCAACCTTGACACATTTCGAAAGATGCTCAATATCTTTTACTTTCCATCCTTCCGGAATTTCTCTTTTCAGTTCCGCGTTCCATATCATCTTCCCACCAGAAGACCGGTATGGCCTTCCGTTCTCGTCTGGAAAATCGAATTGAAGGAACCAGTAGTCGTAAATCATGCTGGCAAGGGATTCAAGTTTATAAGACAGGCTATTATTTATTTCGATTTTATCTTGAATATGCACAAGTATAGATGCAATCTCATCCTGTATTTTCTTCTCAGGTAAAGGTATTTCTAAATTTCTAAAATTTGTAGTTGCTGTTGCAAGTGCAGGAACGCCAACATAATTTGCAAACGAAAGTAACCGTTTCTTGCCTTCATTCGTATGAAAATAATATGCGAACCAAATTGGATTTACCTTATCTGTATCCAAGCTGACACGAAATTGACTTTGAGAAATTAAAAACTCATCATATGGCAAATCATAAGGAACATACGATATCTGACCAATAGTTCCTCGATGAGTAACAACAATATCTCCAGGATGAACAAGCGCATTTTGAAGAGAATCTGCTTTTTCACGAGTTACAAAGCGCAAATTATCTCCATTCATCTTCACTGAAGTCAAATTACTTCCATCCAAAAACGGAACACCTTTATCAACTAAATACTCGACCTTGACATCAGATCCAAAAGGTCCCATAGATATGCTCTTAATGAGAGATTTCATAGAGACCATTTTATTTTCTCTCATAAATAAGCCCTCCTAAATCTTTCTTGATCTCGGCTTCCATCTGATGTCCTTCATTCCAAAGTCTGCTGATGTCGCTTACATAACCAGATAACTTCTGGTTGAATTCATCTTCAGTCATCTCCACATACTCAATCTTGACCTCGAAGTACTGACCGGCAGAGAAAGAATAGTTCTTTTTCTTGATATCTTTTGTACTTACTAGAACAGAAAAATCATCTTCCGCTTTCTGATTGATAAACGTATCAATGATCTGGTTAATTTCGTTATCACGCAGCACAGTACGCTGGTTTTTGCCTTCCTTACGCTTCTCGCCAAGTTTCGAGGCATCGATTAGGATAACTTTGTCATCATCGCCCTTTGTTTTATCGATAAAGAGTACCGACACGTTCGTACCAGTATTGGCAAAAATATTTGAAGGCATGGAAACCACGCCCTTCAGCCAATTTTCGTCAATGAGACGCTGCCGGATTTTCTTCTCGATTCGGCTCTGTGCTGTCAGAAATCCGGTTGGGCATACAATAGCAGCTCTACCGTTATCCTTCAGTGCCCAGAGGACATTCTGGATGAACAGAAGATAAATTGCCATGGATTCCTTCTTCTTTTTCGGGATCTTCGGCACACCTGCAAAGAAGCGGTCCGTGTCCTGCCAGTTGCTCTCAATCTCGTCTCTTGTCGCAGAGAAATCCATCTTGAACGGCGGATTGATCGTGATGTAATCAAATTTCTTATAACCGGAAGATGGATCATGATTCACATTATACTGGGACGGCGAGGTCAGAGAATCCCCCTGGACGATATTGTCCAGAGACTCCGTCAGGCCGTTCAGCATCATGTTCAGGCGAAGGAAACGGGTTGACTTTGTCGAAACATCCTGCGCGTAAACTCTGGCACGGTTGCCAAACTTGCCATGGCCCAATTCATTGGCCAGGTGCAGGACCAAGGAACCGGAACCGGCAGCACAATCCAGAACATCATAAAGCTTGTTGTCATCGACCTGGGACATGCCCACAAGGATCTTAGAAATAATCGAAGAAACTGATTGCGGGGTAAAATATTCGGCGTAAGTTCCGCTGGCTACGTTGTAGTTCTTAATCAGATACTCAAAGATCGTACTGTAAAAATCAAAGTTGCCGCCGAAAGCATCACTAAAATCGAACTTGGATTCCGAGATGATGCCGAAGATGGCGACTGCGAAGGCATCACGCTTACTCTTATCGATGATGTTTTCCGTAATACGAGTAAACAGCGGCTCTTTTTCTCCTCCAGCTGTAGAGACCTTAAACTTGTCGTTCTCCTGGTAGTTCGAAATACGTTCCAAAGTGTCATCGAACATTGCCGCAAATCCTGGCTGACCGGACTTGTTGATAAGAGCCTGGATCGTATCCGTGCTGTGAAAGACTACATCCGTCGGATAGGCGTCATAGAAGGCATCCAGCTCGTCGTTCTCGTTGGCAAGGACTTCGTCCACACTCTCTCCAATTTCCTCTGCGAACTTTTCAATATTGTGCATGTATTTATCCGAGAGAAACTTGTAGAGGAATACGGACGTAACCACGACTTCCTCTGCGGCTGTATTGGAAAGGCCATTCTGACTGCAGAGGCCCTGCAGCTCATCGATCATCTGATCGATCTTCATTTCCAATGCGTAATAATCCTTATGTTCTGCCATTATTTGTCTCCTTTATCTGTAGTTCTGCAGGTTGCTGTACATGTTGGAGAGAAGAGTCTCCAACCACGCCTTAAGACCAAGCTTCTTATATAGCCCAGACTTCAACAGTTCCTTTACAACCTTCTTCTTTGTCTCATCAATGAAGCCTTGACGCCCCTGAACAACAAGAATATCCGCATCAACCGCATCCTTGATCTTGTCATATACAAGGCTCACAGCAGCTTCTACCTCCTTATTATCAAGCTCCGGACGGTCGGACATGATATCCTGATAGGTCTTCACAAGACCAAAATTACCGTCATACTTGGCTGCCAGGCGGTCATTCTCCGCATTGATTGCTACCGCCTTCTTAAGGATCTCTGCAAGCTCGCCAGAGAGCGAATCAAGGTCTTCAATCGAATGAATATCCATCCTTGCAAACAGCTGTTGCAGCGCAGCATCCAGGCTCACCATACGGATGTCATTCTTGTTCCGGTTCTTCGAAATCTCATGTTTTACATCCTTCAGAGTCTTATTGAACTTCTTATAGCGTTCATCCTCTGGATTGAAACGGCTGAGGTCAATCACAGATACAGAAGTCTTGATAAACTCGTAGACGATCGCTACGACTTCTTCATCCGAGATGAGATCCAGCATCCGGACAGGCTCTTCTTTTAAGTTGATGAAGTCGATCTTTTCCTGCGTCAGGTGGAGCTTCTTATTGATATGCTCGATATCAATCACTGCGGCATCTTTCATCGCGTTCGAGAGCATGAGCTCTACGTAGCAGTCTTTGATGCCCTTCAGCTGCTGACGGATCTTGAGAAGCGCATCCTTATTAAAATTCGAAAGTTTTCTGGAATACGCTTCCAGATTATTTTCGTCAATGATGGACTTTAACGTATCGCTATACGTCTTCAGCTTCTGTCTGATGGTATCCACATCGACGAGAAGGCCGGAAAGGCTGTTATGATGATCTTCGTCATCATCGACATCATTGATGTCGTTCTCCAACTCTTTCAGATACTCGTTAAGCGTCCGGTCGTACTCCTCTTCGATATCCACGAAATCCGTGATATAGCCGTAATGATAGACCTTACCGTCAGGACTCTTATACGGACGATTCACACGGGAAATCGTCTGCAAAAGCCCCTGTGCATGCGGCCCGCGAAGAAGATACATCTTCTTTAGACGGGACACATCGTAGCCAGTCGTCAACATATACTCAACGATCAGAAGGTCCGGATGACCTTCATACTTGAAGTCGTTCTGATTATTTTTATTTGCTTCAGCCTGGCGGGGATCGCCGTCATCTGTAATGACAAGGCCCGTGGACAGACGAGAATTCTTTTGGAACCATTCGTGAAGCTTCCTTGCCTGGGGATTCGACCGGCAGACGATCATGCCGCCGATCGAATTATCCCTGTTGATGAGCCGAAAGCCTTTAAAATCTTTCTCGATGTATTTCCCAAGATAGGCAATATAGGGATTGGACTCATAGACATCCGCAGAGTTGAGATCCGGATCTTCCAGTTCCAGATTTTCTTTGATATCCGACTTTACAACGGTATCGATCTTCTCTTTCTTGATACGCAGCGTGTAGCCGTCGGCAATCGATGCATCATAGAAATACTTATGGATGTAGTCGCCGAATTTCAGGTTCGAACGCTCTTTCTTAGAAAGAAGCGGTGTTCCAGTCAGTGCGACGAATACAGCGTTCGGATCACAGAGGATCAGGTTCTTGAAATAACTGCCGTTCAGGGCATAGGACCTGTGTGCCTCATCAATAAAAAAGACTCGCTGAATATTCGTGTTGTACTCGTTGACAGCCTTTGGAATCGCCTCTTCGAACTTCTGGATATTGACGACTACGAATTCTCCAATCTTGCCATCCAGGGAGGTCTTCGGAAGCGTCTTGTTAAGCTCTGACGAGAACTCCTTCCGGCTACTCGCATTCGTAACTTGCAGATACCGGTTTGAGAATTCACCGTTATCCTGACGGAGCAGTTCCAGGCGGTCCACAACGAAATAGAATCTCGTAATGATGTTTTTCTTTGCGTAGTAATCATGGAGAATACGGTTCAGATATACGGCAAGCTCTGTCTTACCGGATCCCTGGCAATGCCAGATGATGCCACGCTTCTCATTCTTATCAAGGCGATCCAGAAGCCTTTGGGAGGCAAAGAACTGTGGATAGCGCATGATATGCTTCTCCGGAGGATGATTGTTGCTTGCCTTCAGATAGCAGATACCATACTTCAGAAGAAATAGAATCCTCTTCCTGTCGTAGAACGATGTGATAAAGCGATTGCATGGCGTCATGACGCTGTTGTTTGTCTGAAATTCCGGCAGGTCAAAGATAGAAGGCCTATAACCAAGGTCCTGGATAATGTCCTTGCAGAAATCATCATCCAGAGGTCTGTATGAATAGCCTTCATGGTAATTCTTATAATTCTCTCGGAAGAAAGAAAATCTTGTCTTTAACCCATTCGGAGCACTATAGAAAGAACCGGCCTTGACAAGTTCTGCCTGTGCGTCGTCACCGTTTTCGTATTCCATGTTGTTGGAAAACGATACGAACTGGATCAGATTGAAGAACTTGTGATACGCAGGATTCTTCAGGCGATTACTGGTCATACGCTTAAACTCGGCCTGAATACCGTTCTCGTTATTCGGCTTCTTGACCTCAAGGAATGCCAGCGGCATACCATTGATCAGAATATTGATATCCGGACGGAAAGAACCATCCTCTGTATCCTTCTCAATGGTAAAAGGCAGCTCGTCAACTACGGCGAAGTCATTATTTTCCGGATGATCGAAATCAACGAGACGAATATCATTCGAGTCGTCAATCAGCCTTAAATACCAAGAACGGCCAAGGTCATTATTACGAATCAGCGTATGGATCTCAGAAAGAAGTGCCTCGATCTCAGCACTTTCAAAGCTCTTGCCGTTGATTTTTTCAAGAGCAGGCTTGAAGCGATTGACAAATATCTTGGTATTAAAATCGATATCAGCATCGCTGATCGATTGATAGGCATAGCCAATCCTGAGAAATTGAAGTGTTGCGGGGATCTTTACCCGCGTATCTTCGTTAAATGTCCTTGCCATTACCCTTCCCCCATCATTGATTTTTCTTTGGGCTCATATTCGTTGCCTTTATTTAAGGCAACGAATATGAGCCCAATTTATTTTCTCGTAATTTTATAGATTCTATTATACACTATTATTCATGAATCGTCTACACGATTTATACATATACAGCAGTTTACAGCTTTTGAGACATAATAAAATCACGTAGTCCCTGCTGGTGTATAATAGATTCACCACAAACCAAACACGAGAGGTGCTACGTGATGTCTCAATTATACACCAGTCAGCCGACAGTTAACAGACTCCTGACGATTTTTTCTTCTTTGTTCCATTCTGCGACGAGGCCGACGCGCCATCTGTTGGCGTGGCTCCTCATCGCTCAGCTGGCTCTGGAGTCAGCTTCGTCGGTGCGTTGCCTGTTCCGGCAGTTCCTGTCGAAGCAGACGGATGCGTCGCTGAACAGTTATTACCGCTATTACCGCGCTCTTGGCAATGGG
>NZ_JNKR01000038.1 GCF_000702905.1 Mitsuokella jalaludinii DSM 13811 | reverse complement strand
TAGAAAGAAGCTTTCGGCATAAATCGGATGAGGTCACTTCGGTGGCCTTTTTTGCTTATCTTTTACCGTTTTTACTACTGATTGGATTTTGGGGAAATGCGAATGCTTACCTTACCGAGAAGACGGATCATCAAGCGCCGCAGTGATTTCCAACGTGTCTACCGCAGTGGCCGTTCCTTTGCGAACCGCTACTTCGTGCTGTACGTATTCCCGTCGGACGGGGTGCGCGGGCGCGTCGGCTTTGCCGCCGGCAAGAAGCTCGGCTGTGCCGTCACGCGCAACCGCGTCAAGCGCCTGCTGCGCGAGACGTACCGGCTGAACCAGGACCGCGTCCGCGAGGATGCGGCTCTCTTGCTCGTCGGCCGCAAGCCCATCGTCGATGTCAAGTGCCCTGTTGTCGAGCGGGCTTTCCTGCAGCTCGGCCAGCAGGCGGGCATCTTCAAGGGCTCGAAGAAGGACCTGCGCGCCTTTCACGGGCCGAGGCATGCGGCGCCCGGCAAGGCGTCGTCTGGGAAATCGACTGCAAGGCAAAAGAGGTCCTGAGCTTGAAGACACTGTTTCTTCTGTTGGTGCGGTTCTATCGCGGATTCATTTCGCCGATGTTCCCGCCTTCCTGCCGCTATGTCCCGACGTGTTCTGAATACGCGCTCGAGGCCATCGAGCGTTACGGAGCCCGGCGTGGGGGCTGGCTGGCCCTCAAGCGCATCCTGCGCTGCCACCCGTTCCACAAGGGCGGCTATGATCCCGTGCCGTGAGGCCGGGCGTATGTGATACTGTTATTTTTGTGAAGATTAGGATGTGATATATTGGGTTTCTTTGGAACGATATTCGAACCGATCGAGAATCTCCTGCACGTTGTGCTGCAGGCACTCTATAATGTGACGGACCTTGCAGGCTTCGGCAGCTACGGCGTGGCCATCATCCTGCTGACGATCCTCATCAAGATGCTGCTCTACCCGCTGACGGTCAAGCAGGTCAAATCGATGAAGGCCATGCAGGAGCTCTCTCCGAAGATGAAGAAGATCCAGGAGAAGTACAAGGACAATCCGCAGGTCATGCAGCAGAAGGTCGGTGCGCTCTACAAGGAGGCCGGCGTCAACCCGCTGGCTGGCTGCCTGCCGCTGCTCATCCAGATGCCGATCCTCATGGGCATGTACTACGCGCTCTACAATTTCACGTATCCGACGCCGGAGTCGGCTGCCTTCCTCTGGCTGCCGAACATGTCGGATCCTGATCCGTACTACATCCTGCCGGTCCTCTCGGCTCTGACGACGTTCCTGCAGCAGAAGCAGACGACGACGGAGATGAACCAGCAGATGAAGATCATGATGACGGTCATGCCGCTCTTCATCGGTTGGATCAGCTTGAACTTCCCGTCCGGTCTCGTTCTCTACTGGGTCACGATGAACATCGTCCAGATCACGCAGCAGTGGTGGATGTACCGCAACGACGACAAGAAAAAGGAGGCTGCCTGATATGGCAGAAACCATGGAATGGACCGGCCGGACGGTCGAGGCGGCGCTTGACGCGGCTGCCTCGGACCTCGGCTGTGCCGCTTCGAGCCTGGAGTACACAGTGCTCGAGCAGCCTTCGCGCGGCTTCCTCGGCCTGATCGGCCGCAGGGATGCGCGCATCCGCGTCCGTGAGATCGATACGGGCGCATCGGCAGACCTCGACGCGAAGGACCCCTCTGCCGATATGGCGGAGCTGGAGACGCGCCTCGGAGAAGAGGCCGAAGCGACGGAGACGGCTGCCAAGCCGGGCGTCTCGCTCGCGGAGCAGGAAGAGCGCGCACGCAAGTTCCTCGATGATGTCTTTGCGGCGATGAAGATTGAGGTCGAGCTGCAGCGCTCGGAGACGGAGGAGGGTGTCCTCTTCCAGATCGAGGGCGAGAGCCTCGGCATCCTCATCGGCAAGCACGGCCAGACGCTCGATGCATTGCAGTACCTCACGAATCTCGCGGCCAACCGCGGTGTCTCGGGTGAGCGCCTGCACGTTCTCCTGGACATCGAGGGCTACCGTGCCCGTCGCGAGGAGACGCTCACGCGCCTCGCGGGCCATCTGGCAGAGAAGGCCTGCCGCATCGGCCAGGAGATCCACCTCGAGCCGATGAACCGCCATGAGCGCAAGATCATCCACATGGCGCTGCAGGACAGCCGCAAGGTATCGACGTACAGCGCCGGCGATGAGCCGCGCCGCTACGTCGTCATCGTGCCGCGTCGCCGCCGTCGGGCGGAAGGCAGCCAGCGCGGCCGGGAAAACGAGTAAGACTGATTCGTTTCCCGGAGGCAGACAGCAAGATAAGAGAGCTGTGAAAGGGCTTTCTCCTTCTGGGAGCAGGCCCTTTTTGATGTATTTGACGGAGTTTTTGACAAGGATTGAGAAAGGAGACCCAGTATGCAGCAGGGAGATACGATCAGTGCAATCGCGACGCCGCAGGGCGAGGGCGGCATCGGCGTCATCCGCATCAGCGGCGAGCATGCCCTGAAGACGGCCGGCAAAGTGTTCCAGGCGAAGAACGGCAAACCGCTCGTCATGGCGGGCAGCCATCGCGCCGTCTACGGCCATATCGTGGATGAGGCGGGCAAGGTCATCGACGAGGCGCTGGCGCTCGTCATGCTAGCGCCGCATTCGTACACGGTGGAGGATGTCGTGGAGCTGCAGTGCCACGGCGGCCTCATGACACTGCGCAAGACGCTGGAGCTCACGTGGAAGGCCGGTGCAAGGCCGGCAGAGCGTGGCGAGTTCACGAAGCGCGCCTTCCTCAACGGGCGGCTTGACCTCTCAGAGGCGCAGGCCGTCATGGACATCATCCAGGCGCGCACAGAGACGTCCCTGACGATGGCGGCCGGCCACCTGACAGGCCACTTCTCGAAGGAGATCCAGTCGATGCGCCACGACGTCCTCGGCATGATTGCACATATCGAAGCCGCGATTGACTTCCCCGAGGATGAAGTCGACGATATCCTGACGTACGATATCGAAAAAAATGTGGTTGAGATACGCAACAAAATCGCAAATCTATTGAAGACGGCTCATGCCGGCCGGATTCTCCGCGACGGTCTCTTGACGGCTATCATCGGCAAGCCGAATGTTGGCAAGTCGAGCCTGCTCAATTCCCTGCTCCGCGAGGAGCGGGCCATCGTCACGGATGTGCCCGGCACGACGCGCGATTCGATTGAAGAATACGCCGATGTCGGCGGCATCCCGCTGCGCATCATCGACACGGCGGGCATCCGCGCGACGGACGATGTCGTCGAGCGCATCGGCGTCGAGAAGGCGCGCTCCTATGTCAAGGAGGCTTCGCTTATCCTCGCGCTCTTCGACGCCTCGCGCCCGCTCGACAGCGAGGACGCGGAGATCCTGAAGCTCGTCCGCGGCCGCGACGCCATCCTGCTACTCAACAAGGACGACCTCGCAGCCGTTGTCACACCGGCGATGCTGCAGGAGCGCGCTGGAAAGGATGTCACCGTCATCACGATCTCGACGCGCACGCAGGACGGACTCGCCGACCTCACGAATGCCATCACCGCAAAGGTCTACGCAGGCACGCAGGCCGGACAGGAGGGCACCTTTGTCACGGACGCGCGCCAGGCCGAGATCCTGCGCCAGGCGGACGAGCACCTCGAGGCTTCCATCCGCACGATCGAGGCCTCGATGGGCCTCGACTTCATCTCCATTGACCTGCGCTCTGCCTGGGAAAAGCTCGGCGAGCTCACGGGCGAGACGGTCGGGGAGGATATCATCAATGAGATCTTCAGCAAGTTCTGCATTGGCAAATAAATCAGTTCGTACCTAATATAGATAAGGGGGATTTTCGTTGTTTACCGCTGGATCATACGATGTCATCGTCATCGGCGCTGGCCATGCCGGCGTGGAGGCGGCTCTGGCCGCCGCGCGCATCGGCTGCAAGACGCTCCTGGCGACGCTCTCGATGGACAATATCGCTCTGATGCCCTGCAACCCGTCGGTCGGCGGCCCGGGCAAAGGCCATCTCGTGCGCGAGCTCGATGCGCTCGGCGGCGAGATGGGCGTCAATGCGGACAAGACCTGCATACAGTTCCGCATGCTCAACACGGGCAAGGGCCCCGCTGTCCATGCGCTGCGCGCGCAGGCGGACAAGAAGCTCTACCAGTTCACGATGAAGGAGACGTGCGAGAAGACAGAGAACCTCGATGTCAAGCAGATCCTCATCACGGACCTGCTGCTCACCGAGGACAAGAAGGCCGTGCGCGGCGTCCTCGTCGAGACGGGGGAGGTCTACCTCGCGCCGGCCATCATCATGGCGACGGGCACGTACCTCAAGGGCCGCATCATCGTCGGCGAGCATACCTACAGCGGCGGCCCAAACGGACAGCGCCCGGCGATGAAGTTCTCGGACTCCTTGAAGCAAGCGGGGATCCGCCTCATGCGCTTCAAGACGGGCACGCCCGCCCGCGTCGATGCGCGCACGCTCGACTACGATAAGATGCAGATCCAGCCGGGCGATGAGGAGGCGCGCAACTTCTCGTTCATGAGCGATGAAGAGACGCGCGAGCAGGTGCCGTGCTGGCTGACGTACACGAATGAGGCGACGCACAAGATCCTGCGCGACAACATGGACCGCGCGCCGATGGCCAACGGCATCATCGAGGGCATCGGCCCGCGCTACTGCCCGTCCATCGAGACGAAGATCCTGCGCTTCCCCGACAAGGACCGCCACCAGCTCTTCCTCGAGCCGGAAGGACTGCACACGAATGAGGTCTACGTGCAGGGCATGAGCACGAGCATGCCGATGGATGTACAGCTCGCCTTCCTCAAGACGATACCGGGGCTCGAGCACGCGCACGTCATGCGCGCCGGCTATGCTATCGAGTACGACTGCATCGACCCGACGCAGCTCAAGCCGACGCTGGAGTTCAAGGCCATCCATGGCTTCTTCTCGGCGGGGCAGGCCAATGGCACGTCGGGCTATGAGGAGGCTGCGGCACAGGGCATCATCGCCGGCATCAATGCGGCGATGTTCATCAAGAAGCAAGAGCCTCTCATTCTCAAGCGTTCGGAAGCCTACATCGGCGTGCTCATCGATGATCTCGTGACAAAGGGGACGAATGAGCCATACCGCATCATGACAAGCCGTGCCGAATACCGCCTGCTTCTGCGCCAGGACAATGCCGACCTGCGCCTGACCCCGTACGGCCGGCGCGTCGGCCTCGTCAAGGATGACCGCTGGGCGCGCTTCACCGCGAAGAAAGCGGCCATCGACGCGGCGATGAAACTGCTCAAGGAGACGACGATCAATCCGAGCCAGGAGACGAATGAGCGCCTGACGACTGCCGGCATCGATCCCATCAAGAGCGCGCAGCCGCTCGCCGACCTCCTGCGCCGCCAGCAGGTCGACTACGAGAAGCTGCGCCTCGCGTATCCGGAGCTGCCGGAGCTCGCAAAGGAAGTGCGCCAGCAGGTCGAGACGGCCATCCTATACGAGGGCTACATCAAGAAGCAGCTCGAGCAGGTCGCGCACATGGAGAAACTTGAGGCGAAGCTCCTGCCAGAGGATATTGATTATCAAGATGCGCCGAGTCTTCGCGATGAGGCGCGCGAGAAACTCGCCGCCATTCGTCCGCGCTCGGTCGGCCAGGCCGGCCGCATCAGCGGCGTCTCGCCGGCTGACGTCTCGGTGCTGCTTGTCTGGCTCGAGCAGCAGAAGCGGCTTCACGATGCAGAGCACGAGAAAGATTGAGAGGGGGAACGATGATGTTTCGAGATGAGATGAAGAGGGCGGCCGAGGACTTCGGCCTGGCGCTGAGCGAAATGCAGCTCGCGCAGTTCACGCGCTACTATGAGCTGCTGGTGGAGTGGAACGAGAAAATGAATCTCACTGCCATCACGGAAGCGCATGAAGTGGCGGTCAAGCATATGGTAGATTCTCTCTCAGCCTACGACCCCGCGCTGTTCAATGGGACGGTATCGATAATCGATGTCGGTACAGGCGCGGGCTTTCCGGGCTTGCCGCTCAAGATTTTCTGCCCTGATGCCAAGCTGACGCTCATGGATTCCCTGAATAAGCGCGTCCACTTTCTGCAGACTGTCGTCGACGAGCTCGGCCTCGAAGGCGTCGATTGCGTCCACGCGAGGGCAGAGGAGGGGGCACGCATGAAGCAGTACCGCGAGCAGTTTGACCTCGCCGTCTCGCGCGCCGTCGCACGACTGCCAATCCTCTGCGAGTACTGCCTGCCTTTTGTCAAGCGCGGCGGCCACTTCCTCGCGCTCAAGGGCAGAGCGTACGCCGAGGAAGTCGAAGAAGCGGCCAAGGCCATCAAGGTCATGGGTGGCAGCAAGACGGAGATGCGCGAAGTCTATCTGCCCGGCCTCGATGACAAGCGCGCCATCATCACCGTGACCAAAACGATGCCAACGCCGAAGGCCTACCCGCGCAAGGCCGGCACTCCGGCAAAGAATCCGCTTTAATGCAGCGGGGCATGTTTCACGTGAAACATGCCCCGTTTTTATTTTTAAAAGAGAGGAGACGTCCGGTGAAGATTTCTTATACGGTTGATGATGCCCATGACGGCAGGGAAATCCGTCAGCTTGCATCGTCCACACTGGGGCTTTCGGCAAAGCTCTGGAAACGCATCAAGTGGAATGGCACAATTCTTGTCAACGGGAAGCCGTGTCGTGATGCCAGCCTGCGTGTCAAGGCAGGGGATGAGCTGACGATGCTCTGGCAGGAAGCGTCGCCCGTCGTGCCCGTCGACCTGCCGCTCGATGTACTCTACGAGGACGAGGCCTTCCTGATCGTCAACAAGCCTGCCGCGATGATCGTCCATCCGACGCATCGCGAAGCGCGCGACACGCTCGTCCATGCGGTGGCCGGCTATTTCCGGCGCAGGGGAGAGCGCGTCGGCATCCATCCGCTCTATCGCCTTGACCGTGATACGACGGGCATCGTCATCCTCGCGAAATCGGCGCGCATCCAGCACGCGATGACGCAGCGTCACGGCCAGATCTACCGTGAGTATCTGGCACTAGTGACTGGCCAGCTGAATCGGGAAAAGGGACGTATCGATATGCCCATTGGCCGTGACACGAGCAAGGCGAATCACTGGCAGGTGCGCGCGGACGGGAAGCGCGCCCTGACGGAGTACGAGGTCAGGGCATCGTGCCCCGCATATTCTTTGCTCAAGATTCACTTGCTGACCGGCCGCACTCACCAGATCCGCGTCCACCTCGCCGCCCTCGGCCATCCCCTTTTAGGCGACGCAGCCTACGGCGGCCCTTGCGATAAGATGCAGCGGCAGGCCCTGCACGCCTGGCGCGTGCGCTTCCGCCATCCTCTTACCGGCAAAGAGATTCAAGTCCAAGCCCCCGTTCCCCAAGACATGCGTCAACTCATCGGCCCCGATATTGTTTCACGTGAAACACCGTCCTTTTTATATTGGTGAGCATGATTCGTTACAAAAAATGTAAAATAAAGCCAGATATTCGTTACAAAAAATGTAAAACTGGATGGAGGGAATCGGATGGAACGCGCATTGATGAAGGATTTGCGCCGATGGCAGGCATCTCCGCGGCGGAAGCCGCTCGTCCTGAAAGGGGGCCGTGCCAAGGATTTCGAGATGGCCGCACAATGGCTGATTGACTGCGGCCTGATTGCCCGGGTATATCGCGTGGCGAAGCCGGCCATCCCGCTCAAGGCATATCTGGAGGAGAATGCCTATAAGTTGTTCTTCCTGGATATCGGCCTGCTCGGTGCAAGCAGCGAACTCGATGCACGCACACTCTTGGAAGGGAATCACGTCTTCATCGAGTTCAAGGGGGCACTGACGGAACAGTACGTCTGCCAGCAGCTGCTCTCTGACTCATCCTGTGAGCCGTATTACTACACCTCTGAGCGTGGCAGATACGAGATCGACTTCATGATCCAGCAAAGCGGCAGTGTCATCCCCGTTGAAGTGAAAGCAGAGCGCAACGTCCATGCCAAGAGCCTGCGCGCATACTACAGCAAATACCATCCCGAGAAAACCATCCGGTTGTCCATGAACGATTACCGCCAAGACGAGTGGGTCGAGAACATTCCGCTCTTCGCCGTGCACGCATTCTTCTGAGTGTTTCACGTGAAACAGTGATAAAATACTAGCTATGCTTTTTATAATAGAGAATGAAAAAAGGCATGTGGACGATGAAGACGCTTGAAGAATATATCAGGG
>NZ_JNKR01000037.1 GCF_000702905.1 Mitsuokella jalaludinii DSM 13811 | reverse complement strand
CAAGGTGATGTGTGAAGCACTCTCGGGGCAGCCGCATCTTTCGGTCACGCCAGATCGCGGAAAGGAATTCTCGAAACATGCTCAACTCAGCAAGGAACTGAAGCGTGTGACGTTCTACTTTCCTGCTCCGCACCATCCATGGGAGCGCGGGACCAACGAGAATACCAATGGGCTTCTGCGGGAGTTCTTCCCGAAAGGCAAGGACATCACGGATACGCCAGAGGATTACATCCAACGGAAGTACCATGAGTTGAACCTGCGCCCTAGGAAGTGCCTTGGCTACAAAACACCATATGAGGTCTATTTCTCAAAGGTGTTGCACTTAGCTTGACAATTCGCCGTTTAGAAGAGAAGGAACCTTCTAGTTTTTAGAGAATTTTAAAATTATGATGATTGGTAAGGGTTGATATTGCTGTTTTTCTGAAATAAGAGTTTTGCATAAACCACCTAAGGAAGGGATTATGAATGGAGCCATTACTGAAGACATATTACAAGTGCTATCTCAGTGAGGTGCGTCAGCTGAAGCCATCTACGGTAAATCACTATTGTGATGCACTCAACAACATCACTCGTCACTTGCAAGAGATGAAGATGATAACGGGCTCGATTTATGATGTCTCGGATTTGCATCGATTGAAGGAACTGCAGGAGGTACTGTTTGAGGATGCCGCTTTCATCGCTCAAAATAAGAAGGGAAATCAGATGTATAGCGCGGGTCTCAATCATTATGTGAAGTTTGCGGAAGGAACGAACCTGATGGCCTTTCGTCATGATATTGGCAAACTGGATATGCCGATGCCTGTCCGTACAGAAGAGCCGAGGCACTACGAGGCCAAACATTGGGCGCGGTCTGATATCCTGAGGGAACAGACCTTGGCGGTTGCTGACTATCACTGCGAGATGGATGGCAGGCATCAGACCTTTGTGGCAGAGCGCACACATAAGCCGTACATGGAGTCACATCATACCATCCCGATTCATTTGCAGAGCCGTTTTTCCTATAGTCTGGATGTCTACGCCAATCTCATCTGCCTTTGCCCTGTATGTCACCGAAAGATTCATTACGGCTTGCGCGATGAGCGCCGTGAGATGCTGTACGAAATCTACGAAAAGCGCCGTGAACGGCTGGTGCACAGTGGGCTTGTGATGGGAAAGGAAGAATTTGCGGACTTGATCCTGAAAGATTGAGTGCATGAGCCTTGATGAAAGGGCCTGGACCTATAAGCATGACTTATGGGTTCAGGCCCTTTTTATGTTTCATCGATTTACTTGTCGGTACGGTCATCGTTATCTTCGATTTTCAGCCAGGAGGTGCCGGGAATATCCTCGCCTTCCCAGTTCTTGACATACCAGTCGTGGTTGGGGTCGTAGTATTCGATGTCGTCGCCGGGCTGGAAGTACTGGTCGGCGTGATGCATGAGGTCTTCCATGCTTTCTTCGGATTCGGGATCATCGTCGCTTGGCGTGGGAGGTGTGCTGTTGATCTTAGATGGTGGGATGTAGCTCTTGCGGATCCTGCTTCCCCGGCCTTTCGGATCCTGTCCTGATTCTCTTCACCAATGCCCGGAGACACTCAGGTTCCATCCGGTGGATGTGACCAGTAACGGTTGCGTCCTCTAAAATACCCATTCAGCTAAGCTCCTCTTGGTGCTCTGCTGCTTGTTCTTCAGGATGCGTTTCCGGTTGGTCAGGAGGACGAGATAGAGTTCGTCGGGATTATATCCGTCGACGAGGCCGGTCTTCTTCATGGTTTCTTCGAACTGGGACAGGCGGTATGCTTTCCGCTGCTTCTCTTCTGTCAGTTGGCGGAGTGTCTCCGAGGAATTCTTCCAGCGCCGCTTCGCGGTAAGCAGCTTTTCTTTGAGGTCGTCGATTTCCCGACGGAGTTTCTCCATCGCGTCGAGTCTCTTCTGCATCCGGTCCATTCCCTGTCCCTCCTGTCTCCTTTTTCTTCAGCGTCATTATAGCATGATCTCCTGTCCGGTGGAAGGGCCCTGAAAAGTGACTTTTTACCGGTTGCAACGGTCAGACACGGGCCGTCCGGTCTGCTATAATGGAGTCAGGAGAACTGTTTTTGAGCCGGAGCCGCGGGGCCGGCCACCCATGCGGAGCACCCCGAGGGGGCTGCTCCGGGGCTGGTGATGTGCACTTCCCCATTTCTCATCGAGAAACGGCGGGAAAACCGAGTAACGACGCCGCTTCGCGGGCGCAAAAAACTTGCCGGAGCAGCTGCTCCTGAACCTGCCGTTGGCTGAAGGGGATACGGGGGAAATGGGAGCACGTGACGTGAAGAAAGTACCTCACATACGAGAAAAGGAGATGTAACCATGAGTATACCAGAAAGAACGAAGATACAGATCAGGGAAGACACTGAGAATCCTGCTTCTGTCCCTCAGGAGATGGAACTCCTGGACAAAATATATCCGACGGGCTGCGCGTCAGTGGGAACGCCTTACCCGTCACGGCCGGCATCGCGAGGGGGATCACAAAAGATTCTTTTGCTGTAATTATGGGATTTACGTGTATTGACGTTTCCAGGATGAGAGTCGACAGCAAGATGCTCCAGTACCTCTGCATGGTCATGCACACGGCGAGCTGGAAGAGCACGGAGCGCAACTCGATTCCTCAGTGCGAAGGGATCATGATGGGCGCAGACGAGGCGCAGTTCTGAAAGCGGCGAAGATGATTCGGCGCACCCTCGACGAGTACGGGGAATCCATCTCATCGGTCTCGCACGTCCAGCACATCAACCGCAAGGTTGCCTTACGGAAGAAAGGCGGTCGCATTGATACGGCGCACCGGCTCTCATCCCCTCGCCATCCACGACAAGATTGAATCGATGCCCGGCGGGATGACAGTAGAGAATTTGCGCCGGAGATGCGAGAAGCGTGGGCCGAACTCGCGAACGAGATCCTCGAGAATCAGGGGGATATCGAGGACGTCACCCTCGTCCCCTGCAAGAGTATCGAGCAGGAGGATAGACCTCGATGTAGAACTATTACAATATCGTTTTGAACCTGATTGAAACTGAATTTTTGAATATGGTCGGAGGACGGAATAGGATGGAGATTCATAATACAGCAGCGTGGTATTTTGCTATCATAAACGCAGTAGCCATTATTGCCTATGGCTGGGACAAGCTATGCGCCATTCGCAAGTGGTGGCGTGTGCCGGAGCTGACGCTGCTTGGCTTGGCAGCCATTGGCGGCAGTGTGGGGGCTCTTGTGGCGATGAAGTTGTTCCACCACAAGACGTTGCATCTGAAATTCAAGTACGGCGTGCCGCTGATACTGGCACTGCAGGTGGCAGGGCTCGTCTATCTGCACATGCCAAGATGATGATGGAGACGCGATGGGAGGTGCGGGACGCGCATGGACAAGACATGCTTCATCGCGATTGACCTGAAGTCGTTTTACGCATCGGTGGAATGTGTAGAGCGGGGCCTTGATCCACTGACGACCAATCTGGTGGTAGCTGATGAGAGCCGCACGGAAAAGACAATCTGCCTCGCTGCCACACCGGCGATCAAGGCGTATGGCGTGCCGGGCCGTGCGCGGCTTTTTGAAGTCGTACAGAAAATCAAGGCCGCCAACAACAAGCGCCGCTTTTTTGCGCCGGGAAGAAAACTCATCGGCAAATCGCATGATGCGGCGGAATTGGCAGGAAACCCGAATCTTGCCATCGATTACATCGTGGCACCGCCGCGCATGGCGTTTTACATGGACTACAGCGCGCGCATCTACGAGGTGTATCTGCGGTACATCGCGCCGCAGGACATACACACGTATTCCATTGATGAGGTATTCATCAATGCGGCTCCGTACCTCGACACCTACAAGACAACGGCACATGACCTGGCCATGAAGCTGGTGCGCGAGGTACTGGCAGAGACCGGTATCACGGCCACTGCTGGCATCGGCACGAATCTCTATCTGGCCAAGATTGCCATGGACATTGTCGCCAAGCACATACCGCCAGACCGGGACGGTGTGCGGATTGCGGCGCTCGACGAGATGTGCTACCGGCAGAAGCTATGGGCACATACCCCGATAACGGATTTTTGGCGCGTGGGCAAGGGCTATGCCGAAAAGCTTGCCAACATGGGCCTTTATTCCATGGGCGATATCGCTCGCCGTTCCTTGGATGCACAGGGAGAGAAAGAGCTCTACAAGGTCTTTGGCGTCAATGCCGAGCTCTTGATCGACCACGCCTGGGGCTATGAGCCCTGCACGATGGAAGCCATTAAAGCGTATCGTCCTGCCTCCACGAGCATCAGCAGCGGCCAGGTGCTTCACTGCCCCTACACGAATGAGCAGGCAAGGCTCATCGTCTGGGAGATGGCCGACCAGATGATACTGGACCTCGTCGCCAAGCACCTCATGACGAATCAGATTGTCTTGGACGTAGGCTGCGATATCGAGAACATCGCCAAAGGCTACACTGGCCCCGTGCACATCGACCATTACGGCAGAAGAGTCCCCAAGCCAGCCCATGGCACGGTAAGCCTGAAGAAGCACAGCTCTTCGACAAAGGAGCTGCTTCATGAGACACTGGCCCTTTACGACCGCATCGTAAGCCCCACATTGATGGTTCGTCGCATCACCATCACAATGGGGAAGCTCATAGGCGAAAACAGCGCCGCCAAGCAAAACGAAGATGTCGTCCAATTCGATCTCTTCAGCGATACAGAGAAGGAGGCCAAGGAGAGCGCAGCAGCCGAACACGCAGAGCAAAAGGAAAAATCCCTGCAGCACGCCATGATTGCCATCAAGAACAAGTTCGGTAAGAACGCCATCCTGAAAGCCGCCAATCTCAAAGAAGAAGCCCGCGCCATCGACCGCAACAGCGAAATTGGAGGTCATAAGGCATGAGTAAAGTAGAGCGAAAGATAGAACAGTACAGCGACATCATCAACCTGCCGCGGCCAGAGCCAAGATGCTGCCCACGCATGCCACTGGAAAAACGAGCCGCACAGTTCGCCCCCTTCGCAGCCCTGACCGGCTACGAAGAAGTGGTCAAAGAGACGATACGGAAGCACGAAGACGAGATTGAGACCTGCTAAAAACGAAAGGAGAGATTTCTATGAGCATGAAAAAATTGGCTACCAGTGTAGCCATGGCAATGTCCCTGGCGGTAGGGATGTCCATACTTCCTTCGGATGGAGCCGGTACGGTGAACCTTGCAGAAGCGCGGTCGGACTACTATGTAGGCTATGACGACTACATGGACGCCGATATGTACATTGACACCGATTCGGTCAAGTCATGGGGCACGAACGGTTACGGTAGATCTTCTGGAGCAACTGTTCATTGGACCAATGGGAAATCAACTAAGTATTATGCTTGCTATAATCCTTCTACTGGCGATTATTATTTCTCGAACGGTGCAGGAGGACTCCATTTGGTAACCGATGGAATCTTATATCGATTTGCCGTCCTTTGTGATCAATTTACTTATTAATTTACCTTAGACTAAATCAATAAAGTCATCTATTTTCCAGATTGCAAAGGAACTGAGAAAACAACAGGCATCTAATAGATACAACGGCCCCAAGGAAGTCCGAAAGGGATTTCTTCGGGGCCGTTGTTGCATATTTAACGTTTATTTTTATGTTTGATCTGGTCCATGTCGCGGTAGAACCCGTGGATGGCATCATCGACGATCTCTTGATATTCAGGAGTGGTGAAGTTCTCGTAGTTGTGGCGTCCGACGAAGATGCGCTCGAGTTTGGCACGGTAGAGCATGACGTAGCGGTGATTTTCGCCACCGCGCTTGATGGCCGTGTCGCAGTCGGCAATGGCCTTGCGCGTGGAGCCGCGGAAGCCCTTGGCGATGGCGCGAACGTAGTAAGACGGCCAGTAGCGCTTGTCGAATCGCAGGGCCTGGTCAGCAAGGGCCTCTGCACCGTAATAATCCTCTTGGCGCAGTGCCTGCAGAGCACTGATGGTGTAGTACAGTGGGTCCTTTGGTGCGATTTCCATTGCTTTATCGATGTCGCGTTGGAAAAGGTCGGAGCCTGTGCAGAGGTCTAAGAGTGCCATGCGGCCGTAGATATCAGCGGGCACGACGCCTGCACGCTGGTCGACAAAGTCAGCGAACTCCTTACGGATGACCGCGGCGTACTGGACGTTCTGTTGGAATTTCTGAAGCTCCTGCTCAGCAATCATTGAGGCGTACGGATCATCGCCCGACTGCTGCATCTTGCGGTTCAGTGCCGCTTGGGTCTTCGCCTTCTCGGCATCAAGCTGACTTTGCAGGTCCTCAATTCTATCGCGTTCATCGAGGCGCTTCTGGAAATTCTGGAAGTCGTCATCATCGACCGTCGCCCGGATGACGGCATGGATGACAAGCGTGTTGTTGGTGTAGTCCTGCGTGAACGTGCAGTTTTTGACCTGCATCGTCTGCATGCTGATGACTTCCACCTGATCATCCGTCAGCTTGAGGTTCTTCGTCTTAGAATAGGAACGCACATATACGCCTGCCTGTTCCGCGGCTGCACGCAGAGCCGCCTTTTTGGCGTTCTCCTTCGCTGTGGCGATGGTGTCGTTCTCACCCATCTGATAGACGCCCGTCGCCTCAATCGTCTGTGTTCTGGCCTCAGCAAACGGCATGCTGCAGAGCAAGGCCGCGGCAAGTGTGGCAGTGGCTATTCGTCTTGCTATCTTCAAAAAGGTCCCTTCTTTCTTGTATTTTGGTCATTATGCTTAATTTTAGCACAGCTCCAGCAAGGGGCGTTAGGTCTGAAGCGCAACTTCACAGTTTTTCGACACGAAAGGTTGCTCTTTTCCTCTACAAGAAAGCATGTCGATACCGTTCAGGGCGATAGCTGCCTGTCCTGCTGGCGCTACGTTCTTTCTGAAAGCGAGAGTATCTATAGAAATGTGACGCCCTACATATTGTCAGATTAAAAATAAAAATTATAATAATTTGTCGGATTTGTTCGGATCACGTCGATAGTTTTGTATTATTTATACATAATTTATTTTTATTGGTACTACGGTACTGCGCAAAAGGAGTGTATGTCATGAAGATGAAAAAGAAAGCTTCTATCCTGGCGGCTTCGTTAGCCGTGATGATGCTCGGTGTCCAGTCTGTCTATGCGGCGCCAGCTAAACCGGACGTCAAGATTCTCGCAACAGGCGGTACGATTGCCGGCAGTGCTGCGTCGGACACGCAGACCACGGGCTACAAGGCCGGTGCACTCGGCATCGATGTGCTCATCAACGCTGTACCAGAAATCAAGAACTATGCAGATGTCTCTGGCGAACAGATCTGCAGCATTGACAGCAAAGACATGTCGGATGATGTCTGGCTCAAACTCTCAAAGCGCATCAACGAGCTCACTGCACAGAAAGATGTGGCTGGTGTTGTCGTGACGCATGGCACGGATACGATGGAAGAGACAGCTTACTTCCTGAATCTCACGGTAAAGAGCGATAAGCCTGTCGTACTGACAGGCGCTATGCGTCCGGCGACCGCCATCAGTGCGGACGGCCCGATGAATCTCTTGAACGCGGTCCGCATTGCGGCTGACAAGGATGCAGCAGGCCATGGTGTCATGGTCGCTCTCAACGACGAAATCGACGGCGCACGTGATGTCACGAAGACAAATACCACGTCAGTGAGCACGTTCAAATCGCCGACTGGCCCGCTCGGCTACGTCTATGATGGCACCCCGACGTTCTGCAACACGCCAATCCGCCTGCACACGATCAAGAGCGAGTTCGATGTCAGCAAACTGACCGCACTGCCGAAGGTCTATGTCATCTACAGCACGGCTGGTGCCGATGGAGCCCTCGTCGATGCAGCTGTCGCTGCAGGCGCACAGGGCATCGTCTATGCGGGCACGGGCAATGGCTCGGTTCACAAGGCAGATGAAGCAGCACTCGCCAAGGCTACTCAAAAGGGAATCGTCGTCGTCCGCAGTTCCCGTGTTGGTACGGGAGCCGTTGTCCCGGCTGAACAATCTTACATCGATGAGCACTTCATCGACGGTGACTCACTGAACCCGCAGAAGGCACGTGTCCTGCTTCAGCTGGCGCTGACTAAGACACATGATCCTCAGGCCATCCAGGCAATGTTCCACAAATATTGATCGACGCTTTTCTCCAGCCATGCATGACGTACATCATACATGGCTTTTTCTATATACAACAACGCTGTCAGCTGCTGCCGCCGCAGGAGTCGATGTCATCTCGGTCGGCGCGCTCACGCATAGCGTGAAAGCACTCGATATCAGCATGGATATCGGTAGGATCAAATAAAAATAAACAAGCAGGGCCCCTCAAAACGAGAGGTCCTGCTTGTCTATGTCTTTAAGGTTTCGTAACGTAGCCAATGGAATTCCAAAGGCATAAGAGAATTCCTGCTAAGATAATATGTCAACTACCCGCGACTGAAGTCGCGAGCTTGAGGGAATCTTTCGATACCTCAATTTGCTTAGATAGGCCAGGCTTACTGCATTCGCAGTCTTGCGAGGTACAGCAGAGGTCCGGTAATTACCAAAGCCATTAGCGTCCGCAAGTTGCCAAACGGACAAGATAGGTTTGCATCAATGCATGGATACGAGCTTTGCTTTGGCTCGCGCTAGGATGTTCTTGGCCGCATTCACGTCGCGAATGTGGTGTATCCCACATTTCGGGCAGATCCACTCGCGGTCCTTGAGCGTCAGTTTCTCTTTGCCGCTCATGATATGGCCACAA
>NZ_JNKR01000036.1 GCF_000702905.1 Mitsuokella jalaludinii DSM 13811 | reverse complement strand
GCATTGCGGAGAAGCTCACGCGAGATGGTCGACTTGCTCCGGTTCAGCAGATGGGCAATCTCCGTGATGGATTTGCCCTCAGCAAGAAAAAAGAGTATCTTTTCTCGCTCAAATGGTGTAAGATGTGTGTAGTGGCACATAGGCTCTCCTTTCGTTATAGGTAGTTCTCTTCAAACACCATTATAGCAAAGAAGTCTATGTGTCGTTTTAATTTGGTTGTCTAGAAGCTATTGCACTTAGATTGTAAATCCATCGACTAAATGGCGATTCACTAGATAAAAAAATCTTCTGTGATAGCAAAACCTATGAAAGTGCCGGTGTCATAGTAGGTATCCCCGGCGAAAACAATAACGATGCCAACGGAACTAAAGGATTTCAGGGTATCGATCGTTTGATAAATAGCATGACCGGAAAAAAATGGCGACTGATGGTTGTTGCAGAACCGATGCCCAAGGATGAAATTATTCGGTTGCAACAGGAAATTTACAGTGTTTACAATTTAGTTGCTCCATGGGCAAAAAACCAGATACAAATGGCCTCCAATCAAGGACAATCCGATACATCGGGAATAAGCAAAAGCAGCGCAAAGTCGGCATCCTTTTCAAAAACAAAGGGCGATACCCGTGGTTCAAGTCATGGTAGTAGCGAAAGTAGCACCAATAGTGGACACAGCTATTCGGAAACTACCGGCGAAAATACATCTAGAACTGATACGGTAAACAGCGGAAAAACGAAAAGTAGCGGTAGTTCGCACTCTTTTACTTCGGAATTTGTCAATAAAAATGCGCAGGAAGTATTAAAATACATTGATGAGCAGTTGCTAGTTCGTATAAGGCAAGGCTTTAGCCGCGGACTATATAAGAGTTCAATATATTACATGGCAGAAAAACCGGCAGTTGCAGAACAGTTAAAAGTCGGCATACTCAGTCTATTTCAAGGAGAAGCATCCGCTTATAGTCCCCTTACTGCATACGAGATTGATATTTCTCAAGGCATTGGTGTTCTAAACGCATTTCAAAATACTTTCTCGCATGGAATGGGTTTGAGACCAGAACAGCGTCTTATGCTCTCGCGTCCGTACAACATCGATGCAAACTATGACTGGTTGTTTACATATCTTACGGCACAGGAAGTCAGCCTCATAGCCGGATTGCCGCAGAAAGAGGTTCCTGGTATAGCTCTTTCCGAGGGAGTCGATTTTGGTCTCAATGCGCCCAAACAGGGTGGAATAAATTTGGGAAATATGGTGCAAAAAGGGCGCATATTGAAAACGATGCCCTTTTGGTTGCCGAATGATGCTTTGCAAAAACATATTTTTGTTGCCGGTGTGACCGGAAGCGGAAAAACCACAACTTGTCATAAGCTGTTAAAGGAAGCAGCCGTGCCATTCTTCGTGATAGAACCTGCAAAAACAGAATATCGCACACTATTAAACTCTAAATCTTTCAGCGGATGTATTGTTTTTACGGTAGGAGATGAGAATGTAGCTCCGTTAAGATTTAATCCCTTTGAGGTAGTGAAAGGTGAAAATTTATCCGCACATATTGATATGCTAAAAGCAACTTTTACCACGGCGTTTCCCATGGAGGCATCAATGCCTCAATTGGTCGAAGAAGCAATTTATAAATGTTATGAGGATAAAGGATTCGATGTGGATAATTTTGACTCCGAGGAAATAAGTTCGAAGCATTCCTTCCCAATCCTTAGTGATTTTCTAACGGCACTCACCGCTGTGGTTAAGCAAAAAAAATTCGATCATCGACTAGAAAATGATTATATCGGCAGTTTGGTCAGCCGCTTTTCTAATTTGCGGAAAGGCGCAAAAGGAAGGATGCTAAATACGGCTCATTCCGTCGATTTTTTTGATTTGATTGAGCGTAATGTGGTCATAGAACTTGAAAATCTAAAGTCTGCCGAGGACAAAGCTTTGGTTATGGGGCTATTACTGTCACGCCTTTATGCTACGATACGATATAAACATAAGAAGGACAAAGAATTTAGGCACATAACATTGGTGGAGGAGGCGCATCGTTTACTTTCTAAAGTGGAATACGGTGACAGCGGATCGAAAAAAGGCGCAGTAGAGATATTCAGTGATCTTTTGGCCGAGGTGAGAAAATACGGCGAAGGGCTCATTATCGTCGATCAAATTCCAAACAAGTTGGCAGTTGAAACGATAAAAAACACCAATACAAAAATTATACATAAAATTTTGGCTCGTGATGATAAGGAAACTGTTGGCGACACTATGCTCATGAACGATAAACAAAAGGAATATTTGTCCGCTTTAAATACAGGTGAGGCTGTAGTTTTCACCGAGGGACTAAAAAAGCCCGTTCATGTGGCAATAGAGCGCATCACCGACACAAATGAAGAAGAGCCTCCCGATGATTTAGTGCGAAATAAATTTAGCGATTATCGCAGTCGCAGTAAAGTTTGGAAGATCTATATTGAGGGTGAGGTTTGTAAATTATTCGGCAGAAAGTTTTATCGTTTAATTTCCGAAGTACTCAAAAAAGATACCGCTGAGGAACCTATCTCCGCAAATGATGAAGCGATTTTGTCATTTAAAGAAGAGTTGCTAAAATATGTACATGAAAATGCTGCTGGTAGCGATACCGATAAATTGGATTTAGAAATGGTGCTAAATTATCTTATTACGGATATAAACAAGGAAAAGCTCTTGTCCAATGATTACGGCAAAAGATTTTCACACTATGTGATGTCCTTGTTTGGCAATGAACCGCCGTTGGAAAAAAACAAAGATTGAATTTAGGTAATGTAGTGTTATAAAGAAAGGATTTGGTGTAAATGTTTGAATTATTGGCTGCCGCAGCGGCACTCCTCCCCACGATTTTGGAGGTAACCGTTAATCTGGTTATTTTTGCCGCCATCGTGACTAAGGCTTTACAGGCATTGGGGATAATCGGACCCGATGAGAATGCCAAGGAATTGGGTGACAAGGCTATCCAAGCCGAAGAAGAAGGTATTACGCCCGAAAACTATGACTCCTATGAAGAGTACATGGATGCAGTGAGAAAATTTGAACTTGATCCCGAAAAGTCAGAGCAGATTGAGGATGAAGATAAACTAAAAAAAGGAACGGAGATTTTTACAACAGTTATGGTCGACAGACTGGGAAAGGTTTCTGCCGAGGATTTGCTGGTTGTTATGGCGAAAAATCCGATGTATTTTGAAAACAGAATGCCTTTGCTTATGGAAAAATTGAAAGACACTCCCGAAAAATTGAAAGACATCACTGATTTTATGCAGGGCAGACACTACAGCCCTGAAAAAGACGATGAAGTTGCTTCCGTACTGTACGATGTCGAGAAAAAAGTTAATCCCGATGCCACCATGGAAGGTATGCTGCGGGATTTGAAAGAAATTGAAAAAAGAGGGGGGCGGTGATTCATGCTCTTTTACTTGGTGATATGCCGTACGGTTTTTTATGTGTTCGAAAAAAACGGCGATGCCTTTGATGTGGTACATATCGATGGCAACCCCTATACAAAATATAATCTTCCCACCATTCGGGATGATATACTCTCCCTGACGCAAAGTCTGACAGATATTTATAATCTTGAATCGAGCGACGATTTAAAGTTTGTCGTTGTGGAAAATATCGATCGAGTAAGAAACCTCGGCGTGAGTAAAACATTAGGAGATAAGATTGAGCGTACCATACCAATAATGACGCTAATTTCTCAATACATAGCCAACCAGGGGGATGAGGACATTAACCGTTACGGCATAAATTACGATGGAGATACTTACATGTCAAATACCGGTGGTGTAACAAAACATGACTATAGTCTGCTTGGGATTCGGATAGAAGTAGGTTCCATGATAAATTTTGTTGAGAGGGTATGAATATGGATAAAAAAGTCTGCGCCAAATGTGGAGCGGAAAATGCGGCAACCCGTTACTTTTGTGGGATGTGCGGATCTTTTCTTAACATGGACGATTATGAGGAGTCTCACTATCTCGCTCATCAATTAAAGCTTGTACGTATTGCCGATAATCTTCGCCATATGAGTCTTAAAGAGAGCATTCCTGATGAGCTCTACGAACATTACGCTGAAAAAATGGAGCGTTATGAGGCTATTTACAACTTACCGGAGTTTCCGCGTAATAAACAGCTAATCGGAAAAATAAAGGATTTTTTGGAGTTGTGCCGTCACCCTGAGTTTCAGATAGCATTCGTGGGAACTATCAAAACAGGTAAATCTACCCTTATTAATGCTCTTTTGGGCGATAATTATGCTTCAATGGCCGTTACGCCGGAAACTGCCGCCTTAACGAAATTCCGCTATAGCCCTAAAGATTATGTGCAAGTTGAATTTTACTCGGCGGCAGAGTGGAAAAAACTGTGGGCATCCAGAAATAATGCTGAGAAGTTTATGGAAGAATATAATAAACTTCACGCCGATGACCACAAAGATTTATGGGTGGGACATCCTCTCGAACATAAAGAACTGGCTAGAGAAGAAGTCAAAGACGAGCTTACAAAATGGTCATCCTCTCAAAGCCCGGAGCACTACTTTGTTAAAGAAATTGAGGTGGGCATATCGACGCTGCCTCATGATTTTCCACCTCAGGTAGTCTTTGTGGATACGCCAGGACTGTTCGATCCCGTGGTATATCGTTCAAAAATTACGCAAGATTATATTCGCAAAGCCCATGCGGTATTTGTTTGCGTCGATGCCCAAAAAGTAAGTCAGCCGGAAATAGAAATCATTGCATCAGTTTTTGCTCTCTCCTCCAACAACAAAGAAAAAGTTCACATTATTGCCACGCATTGGGATAAATTAAATAATCCTGAGGAGGATTGGAAAGAGCAAAAAGACTATTTGGTTAGACAACTTACCGGAAAAGGATTTTTCCCCGATAACCAAACGGCATCGGAAAATATTATTCCTACTGCTGCGTATATTCACAACCTGTGCCGAGATTACGATATCATTGACAATAAGGATCGTAAGTCATTGAAGAAATTTGCCATCGATTTCGATTACGATGCTGATAAACCTTCTGATCGAGAATGTATGACGGAAAAAGCCAACATCCACACAGTGTACCGAATTATCAAGGAAAAACTCGCTGATAATTATCGCCGTTTTCTAAGTGAGGATATAAAGAACAAATACTTGACCATTCATCACGATTTAGCAAGAATAGCCGAGGATATGCATAAGGAGGCAACAGATCTTTTGCAAGCCTCTGAGAGTTCCCTTGATGAGTTCAAGCAAAAAGCCGAGCAAAAACGCCAAGATGTTGAGGAGATTGCCAAAGTAACCGGGCAACTCAATAAAATCATGGACGATGTTGAGACGGCAACAGCACGTCAGATGGAAGAAATTTGTGGGAAACTCCGACTTAAAGTCAATCCTTCTTATGTCCGTGCCAATGCCAAGCAAAGCAAGTCAAATTTGCGCTCGGCTAAGGAAAAGGTAAAAAAGGCCGGCAAGAACTTTTGGCCATTTGGTAGAAGGTAGAAGGGAATTGAGCAACTTGAACATTAAAAATCTCGCCGATTGTGCCAACTTGACTCTTAGCAATGAAAGCGATTGGGAAATATCCGGCTTGCGTTATGCCGCCGATGCCGATTTACACGATATAGCTTTGGCTAAAAATGTTACGGAAATAAAGAACACCCGTGCACGGGTTGTATTGACCGAGCCAATCGTGCTAAATACCGATAAAATACTGCTTTATTGCGGATATGGAGAGCGTTACCCAGCTATGGAAAAGGTGGCAGCTATTCTATATTCGAAGGAAAATGAACAGTTGGACATAAATGCCAAAGACGGGTATTATATCGCATCCGATGCAATAATTGGCGCAAACAGTCATATTTCACCGTTTGTTACCATAGGAAGCGGTGTCACGATAGGAGAAAACACACTCATTGAACCTAATGTCACTATAGGAAACGGCTCATCCATAGGCGATAATTGTGTAATCCATTCAGGTGCGAGAATAGGTGCGGACAGTTTTTTGCACTATCTGTATAAGGGAAAACCCCGATGTTTTCACGGAGTTGGGCATACCGTCATAGGCAAAAATGTCAGTATTGGTTATAATTCGGTGGTGCAACGAGGAACACTCGCTGATACCGTCATAGGTGATGATGTTTTGATCGGTAATCTGACGGTCATCGCCCATGATGTGCGTATTGGAGGAGGTTCGCGAGTGGTGTGTCAATCGGGACTGGCCGGAGGCGCAACTTTGGGAAAGAATGTACTGATATTGGCGCAATCCGGTGTGGTTGATTATGTTGTTGTGGGCGATAATAGTATGGTAATGGCTAAATCGGTAGCCACCAAGGATGTTCCTCCCCGAAAAAAAATATCGGGGACACATGGCAGAGAGCATCGTCAGGAGTTAAAATTTCAGGCACGTCTACGCCAAAAATACGGGAGGGAATAAGTATGGGATGTTGTATAGCTGATTGCTGCGTGATAGACTGCGGTTTTTGCTGTGTACTCGATTTTTGTAGCGATTCGCCCTGCGGTTATCATCCGCGAGTAGAAGACCACACAGTGGCTACGACCATAAATACGTCAAATGAGCTTGCCGATATGCGCGAGAAAGCCGATAAGGAAGGACGTAAAATTGGGGACGAGGCATTTGAGTATATAAATGTCTATATGACTCAGTTTATAAACCACTTAGAAAAAATTAATGATGGTGTGTACGGCGGAAAAAAGTTGAACATTGATATGGACAATGTACGCCACGATATTGAGGAACTGAAAAACACAGTAAAAAATTATATTGGAGACAAGATAAACACTCGATTGGTCAAGACGGATCCCGAGCTTGCCCTTATTTTGGAAGAACGCAACGATACCAAACGTAAGAGCCGTTTCGACGAATTTTACGCCAAGGTTCACAGAGATGCCGTAAGGTCATTGATTGATGATATTCAAGATATAATAGCTGGCGAATTTGTTATTGTGGAAAAGCAAATCAGAAGTCGGATAACAGAAGTAAACGAAAGTATGCAACAGGCTCAAAAAGAGTATGAAGAAGCCGGTAAACTTATGGAGCAGGAAGGCAATAAGATTGCCGATAAGAAAACCACCTATATGTACCAAATTGCGGTGGCTGATCTCTTGTCCGATGAATTAAAGCGGGAATAATATGAATATCATTATTGGTGGCAACGAAAAAATAATAGCATATGTTGATGCGGCAGACAGCAAAGACAAGGCCGCATCAACCCTTAAACCGTCTCGATTTAATTATGCGCATGAAGCGAACGGGGGATTTATAGTTTACAATACATTGTACAATGCCTTGATTCGTTTGACGGCGTTCGAATATAAAAAACTTAACGGTCAAGCAAAAATCGGCAAGATAATGCGCAAAACATTTGTAGAAAATGGGCTTCTCGTGCGAGAGAGTACCGATGAATTAAAAAAATTTCTTGGTTGGTCGCTAAAACAAAGGAAACTCTATAAGCCGTACCTTTCTCTCAACATCACCACCACCATGAAATGTAACGCTCATTGCTCATATTGTTATGAAAAAGGTGTCAGCAGACAGGATTTCTTGCCAAGAGAAATAAATCACTTGCTAAAATTTATCGAACGGCGAGTGACTAAGGATGAAACTTTGGTGCTTAATTGGTTTGGCGGCGAACCGTTGCTTAATCAGAATATGATAGAACAAGTAACTGATGCGCTAAAAAAATCAAAGATAAATTTCGCGTCATATATAATTACCAATGGTAGCTTAATAAATAAAACCATGGTAACACGTAAGTACAAAAAGTGGAAAGTGCGCGACGTTCAAATTACATTGGACGGCAAGGCTGAGACTTATGCAAACCGGAAAAATTATCAACCTCAGATAAAAGACGTATTTGACAAAATTTTGACCAACATCGAATTGCTTGCTCAAAACATGATACGAGTTCATATTCGCTTAAATGTTGATAGGGAGAATATGGAAGAAATCTTAGCTGTTCAGAGTATGTTGGATGAGCGGTTTCGTGATTTTGAGGATGTAACATATTATCCGGCATTTCTGACTGGGGTAGGGCTGGACTTAACAGAAAATGAAAAATTAGAATTTCTAAGAAGAATGATTGCTCAGTGCCACGACCCCAAAAACATGAATATGGCACGTCGTTTTTTTTCCATGCCTAAATATCATCCGTGTATGCGAAATGATATGCGTTCTTTTTCCGTTGATACCAAGGGCAACATTTATGCCTGTGAACACTTTGTGGGGCGAAAAGAGTATTCTTTCTCCAACTTATCAAATTATGATGAATCGTTTAATGCCGACAGATATAAACTGAGGATAGCGGCTACCTGTAAAAGCTGTGTCTTTTTACCCAAATGTATGGGAGGCTGTGCGGCAAATCGGCTGTCGGGCGATGAACCCTGTATGATAGAAAAATACCTGTTGCAAGGTTACATTGCTCATTTGGCAGAGTTGTAGGAGGTTGGCATGGGGAAATTATTGTCTTTTTTGGGCATAGCTTCTGCTGAGGATATTGCATCCTTAAAAGAAGATATAAATAAAAGCACTGCACATTCCATAAGCGATTGCCTTAGGTTAATGTTCGACAAACAGCACGAGATATTGCAAAAGGTTGCAGGATCTTATCATGATGATTTTCAAAAGGTCTCTGACGTGCTGTCGGAAGTAGTCAGCACACAGCAGGAAATTGTCAACGATATGAAAGTGCTAACTGCTTCGGTCGACAAAATTCTCGTTGGGTTAGAAAATAATCAAAGCGTGATTAGGGGTAATATAGACACTCTATCGGTTGATATTTCGAGGGCTAATGAAAATCTGATAAAACGTGGAGATGTTCTAGCTGATCTGTTACAGAAGATTATTTCCAGTAACAAACACCTGACACAAAAAGCAGAAGATAACGAGACGGCATTAACCGAATTGCTGAATAACCATGTATCGCAAAAGGACATTTTACTTTTGGAAGATGGCGTAAGGATGCTTTTGGCTGCAAGTTTGATGGAGGATGTGGATAATGTACTTAATGCAAAAGAATAGATTTGGGGCGTTATCATGGAAGAGATAGCTAACGGCGGTAAACTCAAGGGACACTACCAAAATTTCTTTTACTGACGCGGCATTGTCAGTGTTTGGCATGTGGGAAGTTTGAGTTGCAATTCAAGGGGCGCGCCGCTTGTTCCTCCGACGGGCAAAAGGATGCTGCCAGCAAGTATTCTTGATCGTACCATATGTTTTAAGAATAGCAAATGATTTTCGATAAGCATTTCACATGAAATGCTTATTTTGCTATGATAAGGGAAAACAAGGAAATCTAGGGTGCCGCGGCTGGCGGCACTGGATATACGAGAAAGAAGGAATCATCATGGAAAAACAGACAGCAGGTCGCAAGGCATTGGGCGATTTTGCACCGCAGTTCGCGGCGCTCAACGATGATGTGCTCTTTGGCGAGGTGTGGGCTAAGGAAGATGAGCTCTCGCCGAAGCTTCGCAGCATCGCGACGGGTAGTGTCAAGATTCTTTCGCAAATTCATTTCATCCGCCAGTAAATATCGGCATCAGATGTATGGATTTTCCTCGTCAGCTGGCTGCTCAATTTCCATCTTGAATAGATGCTCCATGTCCATATAGCGTTTTGAGCCCCATTCTGAGGCGGCAACATGGCGAAGTCTGGCACAGACGAGCATCAGCGCACTGTTGCCATCAGGAAATGCACCAATGGCCCTTGTACGGCGGCGTATCTCGCGATTTACTCGTTCCGTCAAGTTATTCGTGCGGATCCGACTCCAATGCTCAGTAGGAAAATCCATGTAAGTCAAAGTTTCGCCAACGCTTT
>NZ_JNKR01000035.1 GCF_000702905.1 Mitsuokella jalaludinii DSM 13811 | reverse complement strand
TGTGGGATCATCCCCGCGCATGCGGGGCTCACAGCATAGCCACATTGAGGTTGTTGATGCACTCGGGATCATCCCCGCGCATGCGGGGCTCACCCTGAGAGCATGTCTGAGAGCGTTTTTGGTGCGGGATCATCCCCGCGCATGCGGGGCTCACGACTTTCTCGTTCTCAACCGTTTGCCACCCCTGGGATCATCCCCGCGCATGCGGGGCTCACGCTACAGGCGGCAACCTTGACCACATTGGCGTAGGATCATCCCCGCGCATGCGGGGCTCACACTAAAAAATCCCAATAATGACGCCATTCTCTCGGTATCTAATCCCATATTTTATTCAGTTTTACGAGTTATCCTATAACACTACTTCTTTCTCAATACTTCATATGCTTCTTGCACGGCTCGACAATCCTGCAAGGCCCGGTGTATCGGCTTTTGAGATAATCCCAGGGCTGTCATCATATCTGCCAAACTTATGCGTTTTTTTGAATCACACTTTTCTTGGTATAGAGCCATGGTATCATAGTGGGGATTGGTGATGATTCTACAATCGTGCTTCCGCAGTGCATGATTCAGGAATCTCAAGTCAAACGCAATGTTATGGCCCACCAAACAATTCTTGCCGATAAAGGATTCAACTTTTGTCAGCACCACCTCCAAGCTTTCACCAGATGCAGATACCATCTCATTCGTGATCCCTGTCAATTTTTCAATTGGACGTGGAATTGGCTTTTTCGTATGAACCAACACTTGATACGATGCAACTACTTGCCCGGCTACTACTTTTAGCAGACCAACTTCGATGATTTCATCGAGCTTTTCGCGTAAGCCGGATGTCTCAAGATCCAATACGACATAATCAACAGGGTAACGTTCCGATGATGTAGACTCAGAAAAAAGCGTTGAATTCTCCGCATCCTCATCCTGCTCATGCTGAGCATGCGCTTGCTTTCGCTTAGCCATGCGAATCTGCGCTGCTTTGCTGAAAGGCCTGCGCTTTTGCTCTAACTGACGCACGCGACTCACACTTGGCTTCATCACGAGTTTTAATCCATCGAAATCGATAATCTGATTTTCACTGTGATGAAGACGAAAATCCATGCGTTGCTCATTATTTGTCGTATAGACCAATGTCGCACGTCCATTCTTGACCGAATCTTTGACGCGCTTCCAAAGATTGTCCCGCACGCGGGCACTGACCTTGCCCACAAAGACTCCCGTGTTGATTTCCAAGAGCCATTTGGATAGGTCACCACGTAAGGATTTAGGACAATCCGTCAAGGTTATCACTATCATCGCTATCCTCGACTATCGTGCCATATCCGATTTCCAGTTCTGTTTCTTTTCCATAGGAAACACCATTCTGTACAGCGCCCCTCTTTTCATCCCAAAGGTTCACGATATCCGCATAAGATACTTCTGTATCATCCTTGCCAAGAAGCAAGTAACGGATATCTTTCACCATCCGTTCCAGCAAATGGCCCTCGACGATCTTATCCCGAAGAGCACGCCGCATGTCGCCGCCGATATCATCGGACGGATCTGCCGCCAATCGGAAAGCCAGCGGGATGACATACTCCGCCTTGTACAGATCTGCTACATCATATACGAAAGACTTCTCGTGACCAGTATGGACAAAGCCAAGTCCCGGTGATGCTCCCATGGCCACGATGACGCTATGTGCCAGGCCGTACAAGCAGGCAGTCCCCGCCGACAAGGCCTGGTTGACTGCATTTCCTCCTTCAAAATCATCTGGATCATATTCACGGCCGTTCCATTCCACATCATTTTCTTTCGCACACTTGCGATAGATGTTCCGTACTCTCGCGCCTTCCTTGCCGCGGAGCTGCTGCATTGTCATATGTGAGACATCTTCACCTGCAAAGCGCATCTGATACATCTTGCGTGCGACATCAAGACGGCTCCTCGTGTTTGTCACCAATTTCGCCTGCATCATCAACAGTGCCGCTGAATGAGTCAAGGGTTTACCCGAAGCATAGTAGCGCACACCATGCTCGCCAATCCACAAGACACTCGTCCCCGCATCACCAATCAATTCCATGGCACGATGTGTGACCGTCGTCCCCGGCCCCAGCAACAGTACACTAAGCGACGCTGCTGGGACTTGCACCGTCCCTCTTTCATCAGTAATGCTGATAGAGCTGTCCTGACGATTAATCAGGCAGCGTTCGAGATACAAAAAGGACAATCGTTCTTTGATCTGAGGCAGTTCCTGCAGTTCTGTCTTCTGTGCACCAGGTAACCTTTTCATAAACATCCCTCACAATCTCATCACCACCCCCTGACCACCTACAAACGCCCCAAGGTAAGCAAACCGCAACCATACGATTTTGCCCTGCCAATTCCTGCACATAATGTCTGACGGAACTGTTCTGCATCCGTTATCCGCAGGATTCCCTCGAATACAGCTGTATGCAGTGTGACAAGCTTGCCTTTGCGCGTGAATTTCTTGATATCACGCTGTACAACCGCAAAAGATTCTGGCACAAAGCCAGCACCTTCACTCTTCGTGCGAAACCAGTCCTCTTGCTGCGGCACAGTCACATGCGGGACGACTTTCCCCCGGTCACGAGTTCCTTCTTTGATGCTGTGGACCGGATTGCCGCAGAAGCGAAAGCGATATTGCTGGCCATTCGCTAACATCTGAAACAATTTATGGCAATTGCGACTTTCACCAGCATCACCAACATAACCGAATTGCTCTACTAAATGAGCAAAGTCCGGTTGTTGCTGGCTAAACACCAGTAAATAGGGCTGACCATGAAAATAATCCAAGCGCCAAAGTTTCCTCGATGCATCGTCCGGCGCAAAGCAACTCTCTACCGTAGCATGCATGACCTGCAACGACCCCAGGAATTTCATTGATGTGTGGATATCTTTATTGATTCTGACTCTTGATAGATACATCGTCGTCCTCCAATAACTCCATCGGATCATGCTCCTTAGGAGTTCCCTGCTCATTCTCCGTATTCTCAGAACTGACAAGCTGGTCCAAAAAAACTTGTTCACGGATGACATTCCGGAACCGATAAAGTCGTCTCTTCTGGCTGAAGCTCTCCGGAACATCACGGACAGCATAGCCACTCTCATCCGGACTGGCATCACGAACAATCTCTAAGGACGTTATGTTCTGCCATTTGGCCTTTCTCTGGTACCAAGAGGATGCCTGCCATTCTTCCTGCCTCAATGCTGTCAAGAGATCCACATCACGGATGCCAAGAACCAACGGCTCTGCAGGTGGGCATGAACGTCGTCCAAGTGCCAGTGGATAGACAGGATGCATCAAAGCAGCTTCTAGCTCTGCCAAGAACCCAGACGGTCCCTCCAGTCCTGCAAGAAAAACAGCATCTTCGAGATAATAGCGATATGTCAACCACGTAGGTAATATATCGTCAGGATTTTGATATACTACCTGAAAATCTCGATTCATCGTCCCTGGCTGATCAATCCGAACGCCAAACCTCAATGGGTTGAACACATCGAGAGAATCCTCGCGCGACATTCCCATGGCAGCAGCGAGCATGCCAATCACGCCACTGCGAGTCGGCTCCATATTGGTCGTGCGACGGTTGAATTTACTGCTTATCCCCCATGACTGCATGGGTGCAGCCAATCTCAAAAGCAGAGTACTCATCCCCTCACTCCTTTGCCAAGTTCTCCATATCATGAATCAATGCATCCCGTAACCCCTGAAGCAGTCCATTCAGATTGACCGATTCTGCCTGACCGTCCATACCGATTACCCATGCTTTCTCTGGCGCATCCACATACTGATTGTAAATCTTATCAGCGTACTTCTCCAATCTCTGGATGGAAGGCTTCACATAGCCGCCCTCGATGGTACGAACCGGCTCTTCAAACGCACCGACGAGATTGATTGGCTGATCGCGGCGAATCGTGACGAGTACCGCATCTGGTAAGGTCCGATTGGCAAAGGTATTCTGCTTGCCCGTCGGCATCGACTGGATAAATGCCTTTGCGAATTCGGCGACGGCTGCAACAGTCGCTTCCTTCTCACCGCCCAATTCCTTGACCAGATTATGTACTGCCACCGTCGCATAGCGATACATCGTGGAGGAATTATACTCGACAACGCCGATCATTTTCGTGCTTGGCTCATCCTCTGGTGCAAGATCATCAATCGCCGTAAAATAATCGTACTCATTGTCCACACGATGTGTTGAAATACTATGAGCCACCTGCGCAGAAGCATCTGCATTCAAATTCGGATCATCTGCTACCATACGACCAAACAAGGCAATATCTATGCTATTACCTTGTTTAATTAATTTTTTTACCTCTGTTTTATCTATCGTATCATCTTCTTGATGTTTCAACACATAATCAGCCAAATTATGAGCCTGCATCTTACTTATAAAAAACAACGCTTTTATTTCCTCGTCTTTTTTCTTTTTCTTACTTTTTTTAGGTGGCTCCATAGCGATTTTGATAATTTTACTTGCTAATTCTTTAGCTTTTTCAGAGCTTATTTTCAAAGAGATACCTTGGATTTCTTCCTGGACAAATTCAACCAACCTTTTTGTACGAATACCTAAATCTTTTTCATGGAAATCTTCACGGAACATGTTTCGCATAGCACGTTTCCAACTCTGCGAAGATACTCTTGCACGCCGTACACCGCCATATAATGCTGTCTTAGGCGATCCTGTATCATCACGATTGACACAGCTTGGCGGTACTGTTTGGATGACATGGAAATCCACATAGATTCTATCGAGATCTTTCATTCTTTCTCTTCCTTTCCGCTTTCTACATCCTTCATATAATAATCTTTACCCCAGTTCAGGACAATTCTCCTATGCCAATCCAACTGTTGAAAATGATAAAGATCCAAAGCAAAATGAGGGTAATCTAACGTTATATTGTACCGTTTCATTAACCCAATGATACCTCTTGCATGCACAGACAACTCAGTTAAGTCTTTTGCCGTAAGGACCTGATTGAATCGCCTCTGCACCCCTGCTTCATTTGCAGAAGTCTGGAACAGTTTGCCAGCAGCATACCCAAAGGAATTTCTATGGCTTACAGCAGTATCTTCATCTGTCAGGCCGTCACTCATGCAACGCTCCATCCCCTGTTGATGAAAAGCATATAACGTCAACGATGTATACAATGCTTTCTCTATCTGTTCTTCTTGATAACAGTAGCTGCTGATTTCATGTTCCGGCAATACAAATCCCAACAAATCTGGCATCATGCCGATCTCTTTTCCAATTCCTCGCCGCAAACATGCTAAGGCTGCCTTTGATGAATAAATACGCGGGATACGTCTTCTCATGAATCGAAGAATATCAAGCTCCACTGGATTCATCCTAATCACCTCATCCTAATGCTTGATTAATATGATATCGAAATGTCTGGAACGCCTTGATAGCATTCTGTACATTCCCTTCTTTTACCTTTCCTACGATAGCCGTCTCTGAGCATTGACTGAGTTCTTCCTGAGCCAACTGCAACAGTGTTTTCTTGGCAATGGACAACCATTCAGCCGTCCTTTTCTCCAATTCATCTTTGTCAGGGGCGATGCAGCGCAACCATCTCCGGAATACCTGATCCAGATGATAATATCCTTCTTCTTCAGCGGCCTTTCTAATTTCTTGCTTTTTTTTCAGAGAATTTTCTTGTAAGCTATCACCAGATACCTCAGCAAGATTAGTAGCGAAGTTTCCAAAGCTCCTGACGGCATTCTCGGTTCTTACCAGTAATTTGACAATTTCTTGTATCCATACCTCATTCATCTTATCGAGCAACGATGCATTAATAGCAAGGCTATCTTGGATATAGTCAACAAATTGCCATGCTGGTGATTGCCACTTATATTTTGTTCCTGTAATACAAATATGCAATGGTTTTATTTCTTCTATTTCATCATCTAAAAGTTGTAACCAATGTATCACGCCAGGCTGTTTAGATTTCGTATCGACGTTCATACCAAGTAATGAAGAAAAATCTCGCCAAATCTGGCATTTCAACTGATGCTCTTTCGGTAAAAATCCTCTGATTTTATCCTCACTCCACACAGTCATTGTTTCATTGAGCAAGCTAGCATCCTTTGCGAAATAATCGCCCATTGTCAACAGATATCCCGTAACCACGCCTTGCTCTCTGCGAAGGAATATTCTCCTAGACTGCATCGTTAGCAAGTCCTTTTGAGCTCTCGGCTGCGATATCTCCTGTTCAATTGTTTCATAGATCGGCTTTTCCCAATACGCCTTGCTGTCTTCGTCGCCATCTGCAAAGACTTCATCACGGTCATCAACCAAGACAAAGTTAAGCATCAACGTCTCAAAGAGATTTCTTCCTTTGGCATAAAGCAATCCCAATTGTGCCAAATATCCAGGGCCCTTTGGCACTGGCATTTTTGCAGAATTGTCATCAAATCCATTCAAGTGCAGCAGCCATCTTGCAGCTTCTGCATAGGTTAAATATTCCTGCTCTTTTCCAGTGCGCATTGGAAATAATCGTGCTTTATTGTCACTCTGAAATAAGTCTCCCACCAATCTAGCAACAGTCTTCCACTTGATTTCCGGCGAGACTTTCTTCCCCTTTGCTTCCTTATATGAATCCATATTCTGCTTGATATGCGCAGACTGATAGAACGGTTGCGTTGGATGAAAGAGCCAGAAACGGTCATGATATGTCTCCAGATATGCTTTTATCTCATCGAAACGGAACTGCTTCTCTTCCCACATACTCGTCCATAAGTCTATGGCATCGTCTGCCGTTTCAATCTCATCCGTCACAAAGGCACCGTGCATGATGGCCAGCAACAGCCGCATGATAGCAATATCCTGCGTAGGTAGCTCACCTGCCAGCTCTTGTGCTTCATGTGCATGCTCAAAGAGCTCTAGGATGGACCATGTTTTCGTTTCATTTGTCTTCGTCTTGACGATAATCCAAGGCTCGTCCAACAGATTGAATTCCATTTCTGGTTCTTTTCCGTCCAACTCTCATTCCTCCTTGTAGCTCCAAAGTCCGTTCTTTTCATCATAAACAAGGATACGATCTAACAAATGCATCTCATGCTCTTCATTGAGGACCAAGAACAATTCCCCTTTCAGCCAGTGTGATGCATACCAGTCCTTCAGATGATTATCGAGAACGATTTGTTCTAATTCATCGATTACCTTATCAATCTGCCAATCCTGCACAAAATAGGATGGCAGATTGATGGAACAGCTTGCAATCGCCTTGGCTAGAGCATCGTCTGGTACATCGTCAATCCGCTCGTCACCATGCCCAGGAAGCCATGGCAAGGTGTAGAGGCCGCCATCTTCCTTTTTACAGATAACCAATACCGTAAGTGAATTTCCGCTATCGCGAACCGTAGCTTCTCCTCGTTTCCCAGATACGTCTTCCGTCTGCGATGCATTTAGCCAGCCGAGCAAATTCCTTCGTTGAGCCTTCGGCGTCTTGATCTGGAAGGTCGTTGCTTTATTCTTTTTTTCTTTAATACACTTCTCGTATCGATCTCTTGCATTCGCATATTGCTGACTTACATCAGCTATATCGGCTTCTTTTGCAAGCCGGTTAATGATTTCGTCATCATATCCCGCCTCATACACCTGCTGGACTAAACGAGGGATATCATCTGGCAAGACTAAGCGCTGCTCTAAGAAAGCCCTTGTCTTCATCAACAGATACTCGCCATAAACAGCAGTGCTCCCCTCATCAAATGTCAATGCATCTTGGATTCCCATGATATAGCACGTCGCTTCCTCCAAGCGGCTTGGACGCGCTTTTTTCCTGTTATGGCGATGCAGCCTGCCTATGCGCTGCAAGAGCAAATCCATGGGGCATATCTCCGTGAAGAGCACATCGAAATCCACATCAAGTGACTGCTCCATAACCTGCGTGCCGACCACAATGAGTCTGTCGGGGCGGTGGTCCTCCTGTGGCCCCAGCAGATCGCGAATCTCCTGCTCCTTCCGCACACGGTCAAAGCTCAAAAAACAAGAATGAATCAACCGGACACAGTCTTCTCCGAAATACATTTCCATGCACTGTGCAACAGACTGTGCTTTCTTGACAGTATTGCGGATGATACCGGCACAACCACCATCCGACAGTAATGCACTTAGAGTCTCGCCCAGATTATCTTCATCGAGCTGTGCCAGACGAACGACCCTCTTTCGGCCAGAAGGTTCTGGCAAATCCTGATAAACATTCTTGCCGTCGGTATAGCTGATCAATGGATATGGGCTAACGGGATCCGTGGCAATATCAACTTTCTTCTCGATTTTCCGATTCTGATAAGCAGCCAGGAGTTCCTGACGACGATGTGGCGGCAAAGTTGCCGATAGAACGATAACAGGAACATCATATGCACCCAACCAAGATAAGACAAGATCCAGATATTGGCTCATATAAGCATCGTATGCGTGGCATTCATCAAGGATAATAACCTTGTTTACCAATCCCAGATGACGCAATGCCAGATGTTTCATCTTGAGTCCGCCCATCAGGACATGGTCAATCGTTCCCACGACAAAATCAGCAAGCAATCCCTTCTTTCTGCCCTGCGTCCAATCATTGACGACCACATCGGCCTGCTTCTCATCATCATCCTCTTCATCATACAGATGAGATTTCAATCTTATCCCGGTATAGACATCATTGAAGCCTGACTTACCATGTGCCAAAAAAATTGACCGACTCACTCCCGCATGGAGATGCTCGATCCACTTCTCAATACGTGGGAAGATACCATCACTTGTCGCCTGTGTCGGCAAGGCAAAATAAATTCCCCCCAGCCCGAAGCGGCGTGCAAAGGCTTCTGCTGCCGCTAATGCGGCCTCTGTCTTTCCCTCTCCCATCGGCGCTTCAATCACCATCAAGCCAGGATGCTCCAACCGAGATGCCACCTGCAAGGCATGAACCTGCACCGGCCTGGGCTGACGGCCAAATCGCTCTTCATAAAGCTGCGACCATGGGCAAGCCGATGCAAACTGTTTGTACTCCGGCAAATGCAAGCAAGACCATGCCTGCCTTGCACGATCATGTGAGGATTCGATTTTCATGATGCCGTAATCACGCGAGATTAACGGGAACCGAGTCTCATCACTGGCCAGCCAATCCGCCATGATCAGCAAACCACTCAAGATGACCTGCGCTGGCATGCTCAATGTCACTCCCGTGATGGATGAACAACCTGCCAAATGCAGTGCATACTGTACGAGCTCCTTTTGAACACTTCTCCACGCTTCATCTTTCATGCCTGTAAGAGATGAGTATTCCGGAGCTGCCTTAAGATCCTGTTTGACCCCCACAGGTTTGCCATGATGCGCTCCCACAATATCGGCTAAACTGCGATCCACTCCTTGGTGCTCTAGGATTGCCTCCCCCACCAATGCATGTGAGAATCGCTTTGCCATCGCTTGGTTTTTGACCTCAACAGACAATCCCTTGCTAGTGATTTCATCGACGATATCGCTAAAACCGACCTTCCTTGCCTTTTCCACAAAAGCAGGAGAAGCCTTGCCGCAATCATGTGAAGCTGCTAAAAAACGAACAAATTTTCCTGCAAAGATTTCACGGTCTGCCGTTGAAACCGATTCTGAAAAATCAAATCCATCTACAATCACATTTTTTGTATGAGGCGGCAGCCAATGCGCCCACAGTAAATCCGCAATTTCTGCTGTATCCGCTAAATGCATCCAGAGCGGCAACCAACGATGTGTACCATCGAGCGACAACTTGCCCCATAACGACCGTGCCGGGGATGATAATATCATCTCATCCTTCGCCATCATACTCTCCCCCATTTTGTACCATGTCAGAATCAGTGCATCGAGTCGTAAATCATCCTCGTACCATTTTGCATTTCTTTCCTCATACATTTGCCATAGTATATATTCGATAAGCGATATGAAAATCCTTTTAAAAAAATTGATGAAATATTAAAAATTATGATATCTTGCCCCAGGTAAGACATCATCGTCCATCTTTTTCATCATGTTCCTCATACTTCTCCCCCTCCCTTTTACGGGAATCATCCCCGCGCATGCGGGGCTCACCTCCGCTGCCGCCGCTCACGGTCTCCGTGTCGAGGATCATCCCCGCGGGTGCGGGGCTCACTAGTGCTTATAGAGGAGATGCATGATGACGCCGGGATCATCCCCGCGGGTGCGGGGCTCACTGGACAAAGAAGCGCGGCAGCGCCTCACGCGAGGGATTATCCCCGCGGGTGCGGGGCTCACCTCAATGTAATGTCATCTGAACCGATTGTCGCGGGATCATCCCCGCGGGTGCGGGGCTCACTCACGCAGATCCGACAAAATGGGCCGCTTATCGGGATCATCCCCGCGGATGCGGGGCTCACAGCGTGCCGACCGGCACAAAGAGGCGCGCGATGGGATCATCCCCGCGGATGCGGGGCTCACGCCGTCTGCCAGAGATTCATTGCGTTCGCGCTGGAATCATCCCCGCGGATGCGGGGCTCACATCTTCCAGCTCTTGTTTAGCTTGCGAGGATGGGGATCATCCCCGCGGATGCGGGGCTCACCTATAATGTGTATGAGTTATCCAGGCGTACCTGGGGTCATCCCCGCGGATGCGGGCCTCACTTTCTCGAGGGATTACCTGCATGCCGCGAAGCGGGGTCATCCCCGCGGGTGCGGGGCTCACCGTCGAAAGAGCTCAAGGCGGTATACGCGCATGGGATCATCCCCGCGGGTGCGGGGCTCACCAAA
>NZ_JNKR01000034.1 GCF_000702905.1 Mitsuokella jalaludinii DSM 13811 | reverse complement strand
CGTCCCGAGATGAAGTATCTCATAGCACAAGCTAGTAAGACACCTTGAAGAAGACAAGGTTGATAGGGTAGATGTGGAAGTGCTGCAAGGCATGAAGCTGACTACTACTAATATGTCGAGGGCTTAACTAGAGAACTGAAGTGTTCGCAGAGTAATTTCTTCTGTATAGTTTTGAATGTGCAAGCATTCAAATAGAATATCCGGTGATGATGCCTGAATGGTTCCACCTGTTCCCATACCGAACACAGTAGTTAAGCATTCAGAGGCCGAAAGTACTTGTCTGGAGACGGACTGGGAGGATAGGAAGTTGCCGGTTAAGCAAGGGCTCCGCTGAGGCGGAGCTTTTTTTGTGCTCTGAAAATGAATGTGGTATAATGAATGCGTTATTATATTGAAAGCTGATTGGAAGATTGAGGGACGACAGCATGAACAATGTCTATGCACTCGTAGAGCACTTTTATGAAAACAACATCGATGCGGAACCGATACTCGCACAGGACTTCCTGGAGAAGTATCTGCGCAAGCACGCTTGGCATGGTGCAGACGATCGGGCTCTCCAGAGAATCTGGGCCGTTGTCCGTATGCTCATCACCTATATCGAGCAGATGCATCTCTATTCCTTCGCATCGCTGACAGTCTACGATTATCAGGAGATTCTCTATCGACTGGCACAGTCTGAGACCAATTTTGACCTGACGGAGGCAGATGTCAAGGAGTGCTTTGACATCATGGAAGATTTCTATGCCTGCTATCACAAGGAATATGAAGATGGAGATGAACTCGTCTACCTGCAGGATGCACGCGCGTCTGTCTACGAAGATGGGAAGTTCCTCATGCCGCCGCGCCGCTCGCAGGATGAGTTCTACAGCTCGCTCAACCATCAGGAGAACGTCACAGAGGAAGATGTCGATAAGCTCAATGCGTTGCTCGACGATCTGCTGCACCGCGTCGGCGTGTATTTCCATGGGAAGCAGTTCCTGCGCGATATGAACCGCGCCCTGCTGCTCTATTCTGGACCCGACTATGCGTCCATTCCCGCCGAGGATAATCTGACGCCTGAACAGGAGATGTACTGGCTGAGCTTCTGGGATTACTTCCTGTTCGACTACCACATGATTGAATCAGATGAAGTGCCGCTGCGCTACTATTTCCAGCATGAGAAGGCGAGATTGACTATCTCAGAGCAGGATATCATCCGCGATCTCCTGGGCGCGAAGTTCACGGTCTTTTATGTCGAGAGCATCCGCGAAGACTTCGTGACCTGCCGCAATCTCTTCACGGATGAGTGCATCGATCTGCCAGACCCCGACTGGATTTATCCCGATGCCGAGCACATGATCTTCTTCGGCCATTTGCATGCGCGCGGGGTCATGATGCTCAACTACGTGACTTCGCTGCCCGCGAGCGACAAGCTGCGCCGCCGCATGAAGGATATCATCCTGCGCCAGCTTGAGTTCTTCCGCTGCCAGAAGCCCGGCGCGACACTCGACGACTTCTTCCAGCGCGATGCCGTGGCCGTTCGCCATACGCTCAACATCATGGCGAACTTCGCGCAGCTCAATGTCGTGCCGCTGCGCAAGGCACCGAAGCCCCTGCCAGTCAATCTCGATATCCGCCGGAGCTTCCAGGATGAAGAGCGCGTCCTGCGCGAAGTCTCGCTCAGGATTGGGTTCAGTGCCTTCTCGGTACAGTTGATCTGCAAGCTCTTTGAGGATTACATGTCCGTAGCGGACCCCGCTCCTTACCCGGAAGAGATGCCTGCCATCATCACGGCTTGCCTGCTTTGCTACGGCACGATCAACGGCCTCGATTTCGAGGATATCCCCGAACTGTACGATCTCTTCGGTGCCGACCACGATGCCATCCAGCACCACATCGAGACACTGCGCCAGCGCCTCGGGTGCACCCGCTTCGATCCGCGCTACCTCACCGAGGAGGGCACCGTCTCATCGCTGTACCTGAGCTGAGGAGAATGGCAAGTGCAAGGTGCTCGACTCGAAGATGGTGCAGTATCCATCAGGGGGCGTTGCTCGATGCGGTGCAGGGCGAACTCAAGCTGACAACGGTTGCGATTTCAGTAAGATAATAGATTCAGTAGTAAAGAAAGAGGTGTATCATGCAGGAGCGTGAGAATCAGACGGGAAGCTCGGCGGAGGAACCGCGCGTACGAGTGATGTCGGAGGACGAAGCGCGGGATTATCAGGGTGTGACGATCGAAGAACACAAGGATGGCAGCGGGCAGCGCGTTGAAGACGCACAGGACCGCTATGGGAGCGCCGATGGTCTGCATGGTAGCGGCATCCGCATCCACACGTTCGGCACGGCGAACTCGATGAATTGGCTGACGAAGGCGGCACTCGTCGTCGGCGGGGCGGCTGTCGTCGCCTTCCTCGTCTTCGTGGCCCTGCCGGTACTTCTCGCAGCCGCAGGCATCGGCGTGGCATCCTGGCTTTTGCTGCGCTTCTTCAGGGGCTGACCGTTCGCTCTTCAGAAGACCTCATCCAGCAGATGGGATGGGGTCTTTTTTTGTACCGTATATAATAAAATATCTATGTAGTTTATAGATATAATGGTATTAGACTTATGATATAGGGATGGCTATAATAAGAATCAAGAAAGACAAAGACAAGCTCCACTGAGGTGAAGCGGGAATCAAACACGAGAGCATACTGGAAAGATAGGAGCGATGACGATGGAGAGAGAAGAAGCCGTCAAGCACATGACGGATGTCATGGCAAAATTTGTAGCCTTCACAGGAAAGCGCCTGCCGGATGATGTGCGCGCAAAGATCGAGGAGCTGGCTCAGCAGGAGGAGGAACCTCTGGCCAAGGCAATCTACAAGACTATGGAGCGCAACCAGGAGCTCGCAGTGAAACTCAATCGCCCGAGCTGCCAGGATACGGGCGCATTGCAGTTCTTCATCAAGTGCGGTACGGAATTCCCGTATATGGCAGAGCTGCCGGAGCTCCTGCGCCAGGCCGTCGTGCAGGCGACGAAGGATGCGCCGTTGCGCCACAATGCTGTCGAGACCTTTGATGAGTACAATACGGGCAAGAACGTGGCCAAGAACATCCCGTCTCTTTTCTGGGACATTGCACCGGGCCGCGATGACTGTGAGATCTACACCTACATGGCGGGCGGCGGCTGTTCACTGCCGGGCCACGCCAAGGTCCTGATGCCGGGCGAGGGCTATGAAGGCGTGACGAAGTTCGTGCTCGATGTCATGACGAGCTACGGTCTCAATGCCTGCCCGCCATTGCTCGTCGGTGTCGGCATCGGCACTTCGGTCGAGGTCGCGGCACTGCAGTCGAAGAAGGCGCTGATGCGCCGCATCGGCTCGCACAACCCCAATCCAAAAGCAGCGAAGATGGAGCGGCTCTTAGAAGACGGCATCAATGCGATCGGCCTCGGCCCACAGGGCTTGCGCGGCAAGAACTCGGTTCTCGGGGTCAACATCGAGAACAGCGCGCGCCATCCGTCTGTCATCGGCGTGGCCGTCAATGTCGGCTGCTGGTCACACCGCCGCGGCCACATCGTCTTTAACAAAGAACTCAACTACACGATCGATTCGCATTCGGAGGTGGATTTCTGATGGCTAAGAAAGTACTCACGACGCCAATCAGCGCAGAAGATCTCGAGGACATCCATGTTGGCGATGTCATTTACCTGACGGGCAAGCTCACGACGTGCCGCGATGTCGCGCATCGCCGTGTCATCGAAGAGGGGCGCAAGCTGCCGGTCGATATCCGCGACGGCGCCATCCTGCACGCAGGCCCAATCATCCGTCAACGCGGCGAGGGCGACTATGAGATGGTCACCGTCGGACCGACGACCTCGATGCGCATGGAGAAATTCGAGGAGGCATTCATCAAGGAGACCGGTGTCCGCCTGATCATCGGCAAGGGCGGCATGGGTGAGGGGACGATGCGCGGCCGCCGCGACAACAAGGCCCTGCACTGCGTCTTTCCTGCGGGCTGTGCCGTCGTCGCGGCGACCTGTGTCGAGAAGATCCTCTCGGCCAACTGGAAAGATCTCGGCATGCCGGAGACGCTCTGGACCTGCCAGGTCAAAGAATTCGGCCCGCTCATTGTCTCCATCGACACGCACGGGCGCAACCTCTTTGAAGAGAATAAGGTCATCTTCAACGAGCGCAAGGAAAAAGTCTTCCAGGAGATCGCCAGCCAGGTCGGCTTCATCAAGTGAGTGTTATCTTTGCATATATCAGACGAGCATTGCCCTGCGGGCGGATGCTCGTCTTTTGTCTTTGTCCGGCGTGCGGCTGGCTGCATGGTACAGGTGTGCGATTGTGCTATAATGAGAGGAGCAGAAGCAAATGAGAAGGAGTGATTATCTTGGATTTTCTTTCGTTTTTACAGCGGGCCGTCACGCCGTTCCACGCGGTGCAGGCCGGAGAAGAGATGCTGCATGAGGCGGGCTTTACAGAACTTGACCTGCGAGCTCCCTGGCGCCTGCAGCCGGGCCGGTCGTACATGACGCGCGTCTTTGACTCGACACTCGTGGCGTTTCGGATCGGAGAAAAGCCGCGCGCACACCTGCACGTCGCGACGGCGCATACGGATTTCCCCTGCCTGCGCGTCAAGCCGTCGGCGCTTGTCTCCACGAAGGGATACGGCACGCTCAATGTCGAGGTCTACGGCGGCATGATACGGAGTTCCTGGCTCGACCGGCCGCTGTCGCTCGCGGGCAAGGTCGTGCTCGCGGGCGAGGATCCGTACGAGCCGGAGGTACGCCTCATCGACATCGGCAGGCCGCTACTGACGATTCCGCATCTCGCCATCCACATGAACCGCAAGGTCAACGAGGGCGAGACGCTCAATCCGCAGAAGGACCTGCTGCCGCTCTTTGCGATGCTCGGCGACGGCGCGCGCAAGGATGCGGGCGATGCCTTCCTCGACTTCCTGGCAAAGGAATGCCAGCTTGACCGCGAGCGCATCCTCTCGTATGAGCTCACAGTCTATCCGACCGATGCACCGTGCCTGCTAGGCGCGAAACAGGAGTTCTTATCGGCTTCGCGTCTCGACAATATGACATCCGTCTACGCCTGCCTGGAAGGAATCCTGCACGGCAAGAGCGCGGACGGCATCCAGTGCATCGCGCTCTTTGACAATGAAGAAGTCGGCAGCTGCACGAAGCAGGGCGCGGACTCCATGGCGCTGCCGAACATCCTCATGCGGCTCTACAGCTTACTCGGCTACGGACAGGATGCCTATTTTGCCGACCTCGCGCGCGGGTTCCTGCTCTCGCTCGACGTCGCCCATGCGCTGCACCCCAATGCACCCGAGAAAGCTGATTTGACGAATATACCGTGCCTTGGCGGCGGCGTGACGATCAAGGCGGCCTGCAGCCAGGCATATGCGGGCGATGCAGAGGCCATTGCGGTGACGAAGGCGCTCTGCCAGGCACACGCCATCCCGTATCAGATGTTCCTCAACCGCTCGGACATGCGCGGCGGCTCGACGCTCGGCTCGATGCTCTCGGCCAACATGCCGATGCGCGCGATGGATGTCGGTGCAGCCATCCTCGCGATGCATTCGGCCCGTGAGACGATGGCCCGTGCGGACCAGGGGGCGCTCGAGCGTCTCGTCACCGTCTTCTTTAGCCGTTGATTCCGCACATCCGTGCATTCGTGCAATTGAGAAGGAAGGCCGCCCACTGCGGACGTCTTTTCCTGGCAGTTGACTTTTACCTGTAATGTTGTTAGACTAAGAAACTATAAACCGATTGTAATCCAATCGTGAATGCAAATAGGACGTGATAGTTATGAAGCGAGAATACAGATCCTGGTACAGTGACCGCCTGCAGCGCGAGATGAACATCCGCGTCTACGGCCATACGGGTACGCCGCTGCTCATCCTGCCGACGCAGGATTCGATGTGCGACAACTTTGAGAACTTCGGCATGATCGATACGGTTGCACCGGAGATCGAAGCGGGCAAGATCCAGCTCTTTGCCGTCGATACGGTGGACCGCGAGACGTGGTCGAATGTCTGGGGCGATAAGGGCTGGCGCGCTGCGCGTCAGGAGGATTACTACAACTACCTCATCGAGGAAGTCCTGCCGTTCATCCGCACGGAGAACGGCACGGGCCGCCTGCCGATTGCCGTCGGCTGCAGCCTCGGCGGGCTGCATGCGGCCATCGTCTTCCTGCGCCGTCCGGATCTCTTCGGCGGCATGATGGCGCTTTCGGGCGTCTACGACGCAAAGTTCTTCTTTGATGGCTGGGAAGACGGGACGCTCTACCAGAATTCCCCGGTTGACTTCCTCGCGAACATGCCCGCAGATCACCCGTACATCTCCCTCTACAATCAGCGCCGGATCGTCTTCTGCGTCGGGCAGGGCCGCTGGGAAGACGAAGGGCGGCGCACGACGGCTATCATGCGCGACATCTTTGCCGCCAAGGGCATCCACGCCTGGGTGGACTTCTGGGGCTATGATGTCGATCACGACTGGTGCTGGTGGAAGAAACAGCTGCGCTACTTCCTGCCGTACGTTCTCGGCGAGCAGGGCTGAAGATGCGCTCCCTGATGGCGCGATTGAATGGAATGTGAATTGAGAAAGGAATCTTGTACGAATGAATTTCATCTTTATCTCCCCGCAGTTCCCGAAACACTACTGGAATTTCTGCGACCGCCTCAAGAAGAACGGCGTCAATGTGCTCGGCATCGGCGACAGTCCGTATGATGCGCTCTCCGATGAGCTCAAGAATGCCCTGACGGAGTACTACTACCTGCCGCATCTCGATGACTACGGCGAGATGGTCAAGGCTGTCGGCTTCTTCACCTTCAAGTACGGCAAGATCGACTGGATTGAGTCGAACAATGAATTCTGGCTCGAGCAGGATGCGCGCCTGCGCACGGACTTTCACGTCACGACGGGCGAGCAGTACGACCACATCGACCGCATCAAGAACAAGTCGGCCATGAAGGCGTACTACGCCAAGGCGGGTGTGCCGACAGCGCGCCTGCATAAGGTCACCTCGTTTGAAGCAGGGCGCGACTTTGCGCACATGGTCGGCTATCCGGTCATCGTCAAGCCGGACAATGGTGTCGGCGCCTGCGATACCTACAAGCTCCGCAGCGATGATGAGCTCGCGTACTTCTACGCGACGAAGCCGCAGGATGTGCCCTATGTCATGGAGGAGTTCATCAATGGACAGATCTTCTCCTACGATGCGATCCTTGACTCCCACTCGGAGCCGCTCTTCGAGTCGACGACGGCCTGGCCGCCGTCCATCATGGACATCGTCCTCAAGCAGCTCGACCTCGCGTACTACACGGCAGCTACGGTGCCTGAGGCACTGCGCCGCGCAGGCCGCGCGACGGTCAAGGCATTTGGCGTGCGCAGCCGCTTCGTCCATCTCGAATTCTTCTGCCTCGCCGAGGACAAGGAAGGCCTCGGCAAGAAGGGCGACTTCGTCGGCCTCGAGGTCAACATGCGCCCTGCGGGCGGCTACACGCCGGACATGATGAACTACGCGCACTCGACGGATGTCTACCAGATCTGGGCCGACATGGTCACGACGGACCGCCGCATCCTGCCGGATTCCGGCCAGCACTGCTACTGCGTCTACGCAGGCCGCCGCGACTGCTACCACTATGTGCACAGCCACGAGGAAGTCATGCAGCGTTACGGCAAGAACATGGTCATGTGCGAGCGCATGCCGGAGATGATGGTCCCGCAGATGGGCAACCAGATGTACACGGTCAAGCTGCCGGATCAGCAGGCGACGGAGGAGTTCATCCACTTCGTCCAGGAGCGCTGAGCGCATATTTACCTAAAATTAACATAGCCACAACAAAGCATCCCTGCCAAACGGTTACAATGATATTGTTCAGAAATGAAATATCAGGCACCCCGCAGGGATGCTTTTGTTTGGGAGGAACTCGCACATGAAAATGCAGGCAAAGAACCTCAATCTCTATTACGGGACACATCAGGCCCTGTTTGATGTCTCACTTGAGGTGCCGGAAAACAAGGTTGTCGCGCTCATCGGGCCGTCGGGCTGCGGCAAGTCGACGTTCTTGCGCACGCTCAACCGCATGAATGACCTCATCGACGGCGTGCAGATTGACGGCAAGATCACGCTTGACGATCGGGATATCTACGACAAGGACGTCGACCTCGTCAACCTGCGCAAGCGCGTGGGCATGGTCTTCCAACGCCCGAACCCGTTCCCGATGTCCATCTACGATAACGTCGCCTATGGCTGCCGCGTGCACGGCCTGACGGATAAGAAGCGCCTGGATGAGATCGTGGAGAAGAGCCTGCGCGGTGCGGCACTCTGGGATGAGGTCAAGGACCGGCTCGATGCCTCGGCCATGGGTATGTCGGGCGGCCAGCAGCAGCGCCTCTGCATCGCACGCGTCATGGCCGTCGAGCCGGAAGTCGTCCTGATGGATGAGCCGTGCTCGGCACTCGACCCGATCTCGACGATGAAGATCGAGGAACTCGTGCAGGAGATCAAGAAGGAGTACACGATTGTCATGGTCACCCACAATATGCAGCAGGCGGCTCGTGTCTCCGATTACACGGCATTCTTCCTCAACGGCAAGCTCATCGAACACGACACGACGGACGTCATCTTCACGAAGCCGCACGACAAGAAGACGGAAGACTACATCACAGGGAGGTTCGGCTGATATGGAACGCCAGACAAGACAGGAATACATCCACGACCTCGAAGTCGTGCAGGATCTCGTCGCCACGATGGGCGACAAGGCTCTCGACAATGTCGAGAAATCGATGAAGGCTCTCCTGGAAGGAGATACGGCCCTCGCGAAGAGCGTCATGAAGGCAGACGACGTAATCGATGACATGATTGTCGACGTCGAGGACAAGTGCATCCTCTTGATTGCCAAACAGCAGCCGATCGCGCATGACCTGCGCGTCATCGCGACGGGCTTCAAGATGTCGACGGATATCGAGCGCATCGGCGATCATGCCTTTGACATTGCCAAGACGGCAGTCTCCGTCAATGAACCGCTGAATCCGGACTGCAAGCACTGGATCGAGGAGCTCGGCAACAGTGCTGCGGCGATGCTGCGCCGCGCCGTCAAGGCGTATCGCGACAAGAGCGTCCAGGAGGCCGACGAGGTCCGCAAGCTGGACAAGCAGATGGATGAAGTCTTCGAGCACACGTTTTACGCACTCTCGGATTTCGTCACGAAGGAGGGGGCGCGTCAGCAAGGGGCGACACAGCTCCTCTTCATCGCGCGCTTCCTCGAGCGCATCGGCGACCACGCCGTCAACATTGCGGAGTGGGTCATCTACCTCGAGACGGCCGAGCGCATCCACCAGAAGAAGAACCGCCTGATCTGAGCCGTTCATACACCTATACATACATCCTCATGAGAAAAGACCGTCCGGTCGCCTCCGCGCTCTGCGCTGGCTGGTGATCGGGCGTCTTTTTGTGCGGGCGATGGGCAGGGATTTGCGCATCTGTTGTCGAAAATGAATCATGATATAAGCCAGTGACTTAATATTCATCGATAGAAAAGGAGTGCTGAACCATGGATGTCTTTTCCTGCATTGCCACGCGCCACAGCACGCGCAAATTCAAAGAGGAACCTGTGCCGCAGGAGGTACTCGACAAGGTTATCGAGGCGGGCCGCCAGGCACCGAGCGGCAAGCACAAGAACCAGAGCCGCTTTATCGTGATCCGCAAGAAGGAAGTCCTGCAGGAGCTCATCGCGCTCGTGCAGCAGGAGTTCGCGAAGATGGAGGTCACGCCGGAAAACGATGACAACTTCGGCGGGGCCATCCGCGCGGCGAAGAAGGGCGGCTATGTGTTCATGTACAACGCCCCCGTCCTCATCGTCGTAGCCAACAAGAGGGATTACGGCAATAAATATGCCGATGTCTCGTGTGCCATGCAGAACATGATGCTCGCGGCCAATGCGCTGGACCTCGGCTCGTGCTGGATCAACCAGCTGCGCTGGCTGCAGGACAATCCCGTCCTCCGGGCGTACCTGCAGAAACTCGGCATGGCAGAAGACGAGGAAGTCTGCGCTTCTCTGAGCATCGGCTATCCCGATACGCCGGACGGTCTTCCCGGCCGCCGCGTCATGCCGGTCACGGGCAATCCCGTCGTCTACATCAATTGAGCGAGGCTTATCATGCATACGAAGTTCAAGATCCTGATGCTCGTGCGCCACGGGCAGAGCACAGGCAATGTCGATCAGCCGACGCATGATCATGCGAGCATCCCGTTGACGGCGCTCGGGGAGGAGCAGGCGAAGAAGCTCAGCGCGCGCATCGATGTGCGCCCTGACCTCATCGTCGTGTCCTCGTTCCGCCGGGCTCAGCAGACAGCCGAGCCGCTGCGCGAGAAATTCCCGGATGTGCCTGTCGAAATCTGGCCGGATACGGCGGAGTTCACCTACCTCTCACCGGCGCGCTGCCGGGGCACGCGGCGCACGGAGCGGCTGCCCTGGGTCAAGGCGTATTGGCAGGAACAGGACCCGCGTTACTGCGACGGCGCAGGGGCGGAGACCTTCCACGATCTCGTCACACGCGCAACGCTCGTCCTGCAGCGCGTCGAGGAGCGGCCGGAGGAGCGGATCATGCTCTTTTCGCACGGCCAGTTCATCAGCTGTCTCTTGGACGTCGCGCGTCATCCCTATGCCACGGACGGCGAGCGCATGGCCATCTTCCGCAGCTTGCCCGAACTCGAGAACACGGGCCTCGTCTATCTGCTCCTGCCGCAGCACGAGTGATCGACATCGAAGGCGGAGGGGAAACTATCGTCTCATGAGAGAGGACATGGATGAAGATGGAGCGGATTTCCATTGCAAAATGTGTTCTCCTTCGCTATAATACTCTTATATATAATGAAGAACATATAAGAGGCAGTAGATTCCTGCTTTGCAAGCCATGCAACATGATGGGAGCAAGAAAGCCGGGCCTTAGGGCTCGGCTTTTTGCTGTCATGAAGCTGGGAAGAAGACTGTTTTGATTGTGAGGGGATATCATGACAAGAGAACTTCCGAAACACGGAGAGATCTGGCGGCACTTCAAGAACCGTCTCTATGAGATCATCGAGTGCCCGGTCATCCATACCGAGACGAATGAGCGCATGGTCTGTTACCGCGCGCTCTACGGCGATTACATGGTCTATGTGCGGCCGCTCCTGATGTTCATGAGTGAGGTTGATCGCGAGAAGTACCCTGATGCAGCGCAGACGTATCGCTTCGAGAGGGCTGTCCCGGCGGATGACTGCTGATAAGCGCATCGATTGCGGAAGACTCGATTGCGAGAAAAGAGACGGATGATGGGGGAGTATATATGATGAGAGAGCATTCCTGCTATGAAAATATGCCCGGCGCATTTTGCCTGATGCGGGCAGATGGCTCCGAGCGCATCGTGCGATGTAACGAGATGATGCTCGCTCTGTTTCAGTGCAGCACCGAAAAAGCCTTCCTGGAATTGACGGGCGGCTGCCTGCGCGGCATGGTGATCGCCGAGGATTATCGGCAGATCTCGGCACAGCTCGGTGTCTGGCAGAGGGAAAAAAGCGCCGATGCACATTATCTGGACTTTGAACTGTGCACATCGGCTGCTCACGTCCGGCGCGTCGACATGTACCTGCGCCGCATCGAGCAGGATGGTGAAGCGTTCTGGTCCATCTGCCTCATGGATGCCAATATGCGCACGCTGATGCATGTCCCCGGTGCCATGGACGGACTGCTGCCGCGCGGGACCTTTTATCAGGAGGCCCTGCGCCAGGCCATGAAAGACCGCGATATGCATGTCTTCGGCAGCCATTGCCCCGTTTACTTCAATTAAAATGAGGCCAGGAATCTTCTCACTTCAGTCAGGAGAGAAATGGCCGCAACGGTAGTCACTTGGAATACTGATTCTGGATGTATTTTGCGACTACTTCCTTGCTCATGTTGCCAAGTGTGCTCATATAGTAGCTGCGTGATCAGATATGACCGCCCCAGAATTTATCGTGCTTGATCTCGGGATGTTTTTTGAGGAACAGTCTGGCACTGCCGCCTTTGAGTGCCTTGACGATGTTTGTCGGCGTATACTTTGGCTTGAAGCTGATGAGCATGTGCACATGCTCTGGCATAACTTCCAGCTCTTCGACGGTCACATCGTTCAGCTGCGCGATGCGCAGCAAGATATCCTT
>NZ_JNKR01000033.1 GCF_000702905.1 Mitsuokella jalaludinii DSM 13811 | reverse complement strand
TGAAGACGTTGCTGTTGAAATGACGGTAAGCAGCGCCGCCATAGAGCTTGCCAGCCGTGCCGTTCAGAGCGATGCCCTGATAGTTGGCAGCATCGTCGTCCGTCTTACCAGCCGCATCATGAAGATTCGACTGCGTGTTTGCGCTGTTGAGATCCCAGCGGCCTGCTTCAAGCGTAGCCTTGAGGTTCTTGCCGAACGTTACCTGAGCGCCCGAGAACTGATCATCGAAGAGCATGCCAGCCGTCTCCGTGGAGAAGAACGGCATCTTGCCGAGCTTGACCTGGAAGTTCTTGTAGTCGCCCTGCGCCCAAACGCGCTTTACCGTCAGATCCGACGTCTCATCCTTGCTCGGGTTCATGAATGCATCGATACGAGCCTTGACGTGCCAGTTATTGTTGACCTCAGCGCTCGGCTCGAGGCGGAAGTTGAGCTGATCTTTGTTCTGCTTTTTCGTAGAACCATCTTTCTGCTCATAGCGCTGACTCCAGTAACGGTAACGAGCCTGGCCATTCCACTTGACATTGTCGGCATTGCGCTCGAGGTTGCTGACGCGGACGCCGAGGTTGTTGAGTTCATCGGAGAACTCAGCGGCGAGCTTGTCAATCAGGGCCTTGTCGGCTGCGGAGACGTCCGTCTTGGCCATGGCCTTGGCGATCATCTGAGCCATCTCATAACGCGTGATGTTCTGGTTGCCGCGGAACGTCGTGTCGCCGTAGCCTTCGATGACGCCGTCAGCTGCGAGCTGGGATACAGCGTCATAAGCCCAGTGGTCAGCCGGGACATCGGAGAACGGGTTAGCAGCAGCAAACGTCGTGCTGGCAGCGCCAACGACGAGAGCCGTCGTCAGAGCGGATACGAGAGTCTTTTTCATATGAACTACTCCTTCTTCAAAACAAGTGAAACTTCTTGGATGATTTCGCGAAGAAGGTGTTCATGAGTGTCCATGTTTCCTCAGTTCTTTTCTTCACTGCCTCGTTCCAATTGGTTATCAGTGTAACACAAATCACCGGCGTTGACAAATTTCCACCTATATGTTTTTATCTTGGCAATCAAATCTATTTTGTTAATTTTCTGTATATATAGAGGTACAAAAAAGACCGCTCCAAAAGGAACGGTCTTTGTATTGCGGAACTTCTGCTGCTGGAATCAGAAGAAGAAGCTTACGCGGCCAAACAGAGTCTTGGCATCGCGATCCGTTGCGAGGTCCTTGCCATCGAAGTACTCGAGAGCCGTGTAGACGTTCTTGAACGGAACGTAGCTTGCACCGACTTCCCAGCCCTTCTCGTTGAGGTGATCATAATGGGCCGTATCATACGTCGGCATAAGCGAAACATTCTGGCCGAGGTAACGATAAGCAGCATAAGCGCCCCACGTGCCCTTGTTGGCCGTATCCGAGCCCTTGTAGGACAGCTGAATGTTGTGAGCTGTGTCGTAGTTGTCAGCTTCCGTATTCTGAGCGAAGGCACCGAAAAGATTCCAGTTGTGGTCGAACTTGTAGCCAGCGCCGACGGACCAGATGTTGGCATCGTCAGACTTGGAGCCATTGCTGTAGTTAGCAATGTTCGTGAAGGCAGCGCTATTGAAGTGACGGTAAGCAGCACCGAGGCGGAGCTTGTTCGGGCCATAGTTGAGTTCTGCACCCTGATAGTTTGCAGCATCGTCATTCGTTGCAGCATGAGCAATGTGGCCATTAGCATCTTTTGCCAGATTCCAACGACCAGCTTCGAGCGTAGCCTTCAGGTCTTTACCGAAGTTGACCTGAGCACCGGAGAAGAAGTCATCCAGTACGAGACCATCATCAGCAACGGAGTACAGCGGCATCTTGCCGAGCTTGACGTTGAAGTTGCCATACTGGCCGTCTGCATAAACATACGTCAGCTTGACATTGCCATCGTCGCCCTTGTCGCTGGAAAGATCCGTATTAGCCGTCAGACGAGCATTGACATGCCAGTTGTTGTTGACCTCAGCCGTCGGATAGAGGCGGAACTGCAGCTTATCCGTGTTGTCATTCTTCTCGTCCTCATGACGTGCGCTCGTGTAGGTGTAGCGAGCCTCGCCCGTCCACTTTACTTTGTCAGCGTTGCGCTCGAGGTTGCTGACGCGGACGCCGAGGTTACCCAGCTCATCGGAGAACTCAGCAGCGAGTTTGTCAATCAGGGCCTTGTCGGCAGCGGAGACATCGCTCTTTGCCATAGCCTTGGCGATCATCTGCGCCATCTCATAACGCGTGATGTTCTGGTTGCCGCGGAACGTCGTGTCGCCGTAGCCTTCGATGACGCCGTCAGCTGCGAGCTGGGATACAGCGTCGTAAGCCCAGTGGTCAGCCGGGACATCGGAGAACGGGTTGGCAGCAGCAAACGTCGTGCTGGCAGCGCCGACGACGAGAGCCGTCGTCAGTGCGGATACGAGAGTCTTTTTCATGAAGAACTCCTCCTTTGGGATAAAACAATTATGATTCTCGTTCAAACAAGGCCAAAGAAAAAGAACCGCATGAGTGTCCAAGTTTCCTCAGGATTCCTGGCGCTCTTTGGTTCCTCATTGAACAAGATTGATTGTAGCACAGATTCCTGCCGCTGTAAAGCTGTCCTCGACGGTATACAGTCTGACAACATTTCTTTCATGCAGTTGGACAATGTCAATTACGCGGCAGCAGGCATCATGCTATAATTGTAACAGGGCGCGCCCTCACTGCTCTTTCGGGCGGACGGCGCGGACCATCTTCTCGAATTTCGTGCGCGGCATCATGACGAGATGGCCGCATCCCTGGCACTTGAGCCGGAAGTCCATGCCGGTGCGCAGGACTTCCCATTCGCTTGAGCCGCACGGGTGCGCTTTCTTCATGCGCACGATGTCACCGACGGCATATTGTTGTTTTTCCATCATGGTATTTGGAGGCCTCCTATGAAAATCTCGATCCTGCAGATGCCGGTCGCTTTCGCCCGGCCCGATGAAAATATCCAGACGCTGCGCCGCATGGTCGAAGCGTCCATGCGCGAGGAGCCGGATGTGCTCGTGCTGCCCGAGCTCTGGCGGCTCGGCTTCTACCCGCAGCCGATTGCCGTGCACGCGGACCTCGACGGCCAGCAGTCGCGCGCCGTGCTCGCAGAGCTCGCGCGCAAGAACGGCGTGAACATCGTCGGCGGCACAGTGGCCAACCGGCGCGAGGGCAAGGTCTACAACACGTGCTACATCTTCGACCGCACGGGCACGGAAGTCGCCTCATACGACAAGGCGCACCTCTTCACGCCGAGCGGCGAGCGCAAGGACTTCGCGGCGGGCCAAAAGAGGGTGACCTTCCGACTCGACGGCGTGCTCTGCGGCGTCGCCGTCTGCTACGACATGCGCTTCCCCGAATTCATCCGCAAGCTCGCACTCGAGGACATCTCTGTCCTCTTCCTGCCCGCCGCCTGGCCCGCCAGCCGCCTGAGCCACTGGCAGATTCTCACGCGCGCCCGCGCCATCGAGAACCAGCTCTATGTCATCGCGGCCAACGAGGCCGGTACCGACGAGCAGGGCAACCACCTCGCCGGCCACTCCGCCATCCTCGATCCCTGGGGCGAGGCCATCGCTGAGGCAGACGAAAGCGAGGCCATCCTGACCGCCCGCCTGCGCCCCGGCCTGCGCCAGCACATCCGCGAGACACTCAACGTCTACGCCGACCGCCGCCCGGAGCTTTACTGAACACGGCTATCAAAAAGACTGTCGCAAACGCGGCAGTCTTTTTTCTCTCGTATTGCGGAATCAGATACCGGGTAAACCCCGATGTGCGCAGCACGAGGGGCCAAGAGCCTCACCTACCACACAGCAGCGGGGCCATGTAAAACGCACCAACTGCGCCCCCATGTAAACCGAACTGGTCAAGAGGGAGGGGGCCTGCATTTCGCCTGCAGGAGCGCAGTGACTGCCCGCAGGGCTGGTCCCCAAACGCCAAGCAGGATCCGTCCGCAATGTCAGGACGCCGCGGCAGGCGGCGAAGCGCCAACGATGCGATACAAAACCATGGGGACCATTCAACGGAGCGACGAAGCCGAAATGCAGGCCCCCTCCTGCGCGACAAACGAAACCAGCCCCCACGGCCTAGCATCACACGTTGAAGCGGAAGTTGACGACGTCGCCATCCTGCATGACGTAGTCCTTGCCCTCGACGCGGACCTGGCCCTTCTCGCGGGCGGCGGCGACGCTGCCGGCGGCGATGAGGTCGTCGTAGTTGACGATCTCCGCGCGGATGAAGCCGCGCTCGAAGTCCGTGTGAATCTTGCCGGCGGCTTTCGGTGCCGTCGTGCCCTTGACGATGGTCCAGGCGCGGCACTCATCCGGGCCGGCCGTCAGGAAGGTCTGGAGGCCCAGGAGGTCGAAGGCTGCCTTGATCAGGCGGTCGAGGCCGCTCTCCGTCTCGCCGAGGTCTTCGAGGAAGGCCTTGGCCTCTTCTTCGTCGAGCTCAGCGATCTCCGACTCGACTTTTGCCGAGATGGCGACGACTTCGGCGCCCTCTTTGGCCGCGTATTCCTTGACCTGCTGGACGTACGGGTTCTCGTCGTAGGCCGTGGCGACTTCATCCTCAGCGACGTTCGTGACGTAGAGCGTCGGCTTGAGCGTCAGGAGGTTCATCTCCTTGATGATCTCGAGGTCATCCTCGGAGAGGTCGACCTGGCGCGCCGGCGTTCCCTCGTCGAGCGCGGCCTTGATGCGGCGCAGGATCTCGTCCTCGACCTTCGCCTCTTTGTTGCCGGACTTCGCGATCTTGGCGAGCTTCATGATGCGCTTCTCGACGATCTCGAGGTCTGCGAGGCAGAGCTCTGTCTGGATGATGTCGATGTCGCGCAGCGGGTCGATGCCGCCCTCGACATGCGTGATGTTCGGGTCGACAAAGCAGCGCACGACATGGGCGACGGCGTCGACCTGGCGGATGTGCTCGAGGAATTTATTGCCAAGGCCCTCGCCCTTGGATGCGCCCTTGACGAGACCGGCGATGTCGACGAAGCGCACGGTAGCCGGCGTCGTCTTCTTCGACTTGTAGAGCTCATGCAGGACCTTGAGGCGCGGATCCGGTACGGCGACGACACCGACATTCGGCTCGATCGTGCAGAACGGGAAGTTTGCGGCCTCAGCGCCGGCTTTCGTGATGGCATTGAAAAGCGTGCTCTTGCCGACATTCGGCAGGCCGACAATACCAACTTCTAAGTTACTCAAAATAGATTTCTCCCTTGCGTTTGATTTGCGTGTTGATTACAGTGTGCCAAAGATGCGGTCGCCTGCATCGCCGAGCCCTGGTACGATGTAGCCCTTCTCGTTGAGCTTCTCGTCGATGGCTGCGACGTAGAGCGGCACATCTGGATGATCGTGGTTGATGACGCGGACGCCCTCTGGCGCTGCGACGAGGCACATGAGGATGATGTGCTTCGCGCCCTTCTCCTTGAGCAGCGAGAGCGCGGCCGACGAGCTGCCGCCCGTGGCGAGCATCGGGTCGACGACGATGAGCGTGCGCTCGGCGACATCGCCCGGCAGCTTGCAGTAATACTCGACTGGCTTCAGCGTCTTCGGGTCACGGTACATGCCGACGTGGCCGACGCGGGCCGCCGGGATCATGTTGACGACGCCGTTGAGCATGCCGAGGCCGGCGCGCAGGATCGGCACGACGCCGACTTTCTTGCCCGCAAGCATCTTCTCCTTGCACTTGCAGATTGGCGTCTCGATCTCGACATCCTTGAGCGGGAAGTCGCGCGTGATCTCATAGGCCATGAGCATCGAGATCTCCTCGAGCAGCTCGCGGAAGTCCTTCGTACCAGTCTCTTTCATGCGCATGATCGTGAGCTTGTGCTGGATCAGCGGGTGGTCGATGACGTGGACATTCATTGGTTCAGCCATAAAAGATACCCCTTTCTACACATTACAGAGCCCCGCAGAGCGGGGCCATGTCAGATATGGTTCACATGTTATTCACAGTGCTTATTCATAGAGCGGATATTTCGCGCAGAGGGCGGCGACGCGGCGGCGTGCCTCCTCTTTCTTTTCTTCGTTCTGCGGGTCATTCAAGACGAGCGCGATGATATTGCCGACTTCGCGCATGTCGTCTTCCTTGAAGCCGCGCGTCGTCAGGGCCGGGCTGCCGAGGCGGATGCCGCTCGTGACGAACGGGGAGCGCGGCTCGAACGGGATTGTATTGCGGTTCGAGGTGATGTTGACCTCGTCGAGGACGTTCTGCGCCTCTTTGCCCGTGATGTCCTTGCTCGTGAGGTCGACGAGCATCAGGTGGTTGTCCGTGCCGCCCGAGACGATGCGGAAGCCGTCCTGCTGCAGCGTCTCAGCGAGTGCCTTGGCGTTCTTGATGGTCTGCGCTGCGTACTCCTTGAACTCGGGGCGCAGTGCCTCGCCGAGGGCGACGGCCTTGGCGGCGATGACGTGCATGAGCGGGCCGCCCTGGATGCCGGGGAAAACGGCCTTGTTGAACTGCTTGCCGAATTCCGCATCCTTGCAGAGGATCATGCCGCCGCGCGGGCCGCGCAGCGTCTTGTGGGTCGTCGTCGTGACGACGTCGGCGTACGGGACCGGGCTCGGATGGAGGCCGGCGGCGACGAGGCCAGCGATATGCGCGATGTCGACCATGAGGTAAGCGCCGACCTTATGGGCAATCTCCGCGAGGCGCGGGAAGTCGATGATGCGCGCATAGGCGGAGGCGCCGGCGACGATCAGCTTCGGCTTGCACTCTTCAGCCTGCTTCTCGAGTGCGTCGTAGTCGATGCGCTCCGTCTCCTTGTCGACACCGTACGGCACGATCTTGAAGTACTTGCCGCTCATGTTGACCGGGCTGCCGTGCGTCAGGTGACCGCCGTCCGTGAGGTTCATGCCCATGACCGTGTCACCCGGCGTCAAGAGGGAGAAGAACACAGCCATGTTGGCCTGTGCGCCGGAATGCGGCTGGACGTTGGCATAGGCTGCGCCGAAGAGCTTCTTCGCACGGTCGATGGCCAGCTGCTCGACGACGTCGACGTACTCGCAGCCGCCGTAGTAGCGCTTGCCGGGGTAGCCTTCGGCGTATTTATTCGTCAGCACGCTGCCCTGTGCTTCCATCACGGCTTTGGAGACGATGTTCTCCGACGCGATGAGCTCGAGCTTCGTGCGTTGGCGATTGAGCTCCAGGTCAATCTCTTTCGCGATTTCCGGGTCCGACTGTTTCAGGGTGTCCATCAGGCTCATGGGTTTCCTCCTATTCTGCTGCTCTTGCAGCATGCCCTATTGTGTGGATGACAGATGGCGAGGAGCTTACTGCTGCTCGATTGCCATGATCTTGTTGACGCGGCGCGCATGGCGGCCGCCCTCGAACGAGCTCTCGACGAACGCGCGGACAATCTCGCCTGCCGGGCCGAAGCCGAGCACGCGGCCGCCCATCGCGAGGACGTTGGCGTTGTTGTGCTCGCGCGCTTTCTTGGCCGAGTAGACATCGTTGCAGAGGGCGCAGCGGATGCCTTTGACCTTGTTGGCCGCAATCGAGATGCCGATGCCCGTGCCGCAGAGCACGATGCCGAGATCGGCCTTGCCGCTCGTCACATCTGCGCAGACTTTCTCGGCGATATCCGGGTAGTCGACGGACTCCGTGCCGAAGGTGCCGACATCCGTCACCTTGATGTCTTCGTACTCTTTCAGGACCATCTTGACTTCGTCCTTGAGTGCCACAGCGCCGTGGTCACTGCCAATCGTAATGTTCATGGATTCTCCACCTTTCTTACATGCTCTTTCTTATTCTATCACACATGCGCACCAAAAAAAACACATCAAGTGACCGATCATCCCTGGAAAAGCGCGCGGATCTCCTCTTCGGTGAGCTTGGCGAGGAAATTCTCGCCGGGCTGTATCATCTGGTCAATCAGGGACTTCTTCTTTTCCTGCAGCTCGTAGATCTTCTCCTCGACCGTCCCCTTCATGATGAGCTTGAAGACCTGGACGTTGCTGCGCTGGCCGAGGCGGTAGGCGCGGTCGGTCGCCTGGTCCTCGACGGCAGGGTTCCACCACGGGTCGAAGTGGACGACCATGTCGGCGCCCGTGAGGTTGAGGCCCGTGCCGCCCGCCTTGAGTGAGATCAGGAAGACCGGCACGGCGCCCCTGTTGAACTCCCGCACGAGCTTCATGCGCGTCAGGGCCGGCGTCGCGCCATCGAGGTAGAAGTGCGCGAGCCCCCTCCTTCGCAGGCGCTCGGCGATGTGCGAGAGCATCGTCGTGAACTGCGAGAAGATCAGGAGGCGGTGGCCGCCTTCGCGCGCCTCCGCGATGAGTTCCTCGAGCATGTCGAGCTTGCCCGAGCCGCCGTGGTAGCTCTCGAGGAAGAGCGAGGGGTCGCAGGCAATCTGGCGCAGGCGCGTGAGGATGGCGAGGATCTTGATGCGCTGCTCTCCGGGGCTCGCGAGGCTGACCTCGCGCAGGAAGTCGCGCTGGCTCTTCATGAAGTAGGCCCGGTAGACTTTCGCCTGCTGCGGCGTCATCTCACCGACGAGCTTGCGCTCGACCTTGTCGGGCAGCTCCTTTAAGACATCCTTCTTCATGCGGCGCAGGATGAATGGCATGACGCGCTGCCGCAGTGCCTTGGCAGCTTTCTTGTCCTCGGCGCGCACGATGGGAAGCTCGAAGCGCTGCTTGAACTTCGACTGGCTTCCGAGGTAGCCCGGCATCAGGAAGTCAAAGATGGACCAGAGCTCCGTCAGCGTGTTCTCGATGGGCGTGCCCGTCAGCGCAAAGCAGGTGTCGGCCGACAGTCTCTTGACGGCGCGCGCACTCTGCGTCGCGGGGTTCTTGATGTGCTGCGCCTCGTCGAGGAAGATGCAGGCGAAGCGGCGCTGCGCGTAGAGGTCGACGTCGCGCTTGAGCGTGTCGTACGTCGTCACGATGACGTCGACGCCGCCCGCCTGCTCGAGCTGGGCGCGGCGCTCCGCCTTCGAGCCCGCCACGGCCACCGCCTGAAGCGCGGGCGCGAAGCGGGCGATTTCCTCGAGCCAGTTGTAGAGCAGCGAGGTCGGCGCGACGACGAGCGCAGGTGGCGCCTCTGGCGCTTTCCTGGCGAGCAGGAAGGTGATGACCTGCAGCGTCTTGCCAAGGCCCATGTCATCTGCGAGGATGCCGCCGAGATGATGGTCCGCAAGGCTTGAGAGCCAGTTGAAGCCTGTGACCTGGTAGTCGCGCAGCACGGGCTTCAGCGAAGTCGGCACCTCGTAGTCGGCCTCCTGTGGCTGGCGGATGCCGCGCACGATCTCGCGGAAGCGGCGGCTGCGCACGAGCTGCAGGCCCTCGTCTTCGCGCGCGAGTCCGTCGAGGTACATGGCCTCCGAGAGCGGCAACTCTATCTTGCCGCCTGCGAGGTCCTTCTTCTTGAGCCCCGCGTTCTCCACGAGCGAGGCGATGGCGCGCAGCTGCTGGTCGCCGAGCGTCACGAAGCTCCTGTCCTTCATGCGGTGATAGCGCTTCTTCTGGCGGTAGGAGTCGAGGATGTCGACGAGTTCTTGATAGTCGACATCCTTCATGTTGAACGTGACCTCCAGGAGGTCCATGTCGTTGACACTGACGCCGGCCGTGACCTTCGGCATGGGGCGCACGGGCCGGCGCTCGAAACTCGCCTCGTAGAAGATCTCGACGCGCTCTGGCAGCTCCTCGAGCCCCTGCGTGAGGAAATCGTAGCTCCTCTCCTCGTCGAGCTGGACGAACTGGTCGCGCTTCTTCGTGAAGCCATAGCGCGCAAAGACGACGAGCACCGCCTGCTCCGCCTCGCTGTCGCGCACGAGCAGGTGACCCTCATCGGCCTCCGGCGCCGCCTGCACGACGGGATTGAATCGGATGTGGTCGTAGACGAAGACGGGTTTCACGGCGATGCCCTCGCCCTCGTAGTCGAGGTAGAGCTCTGCCGTGAGCGGCACGAGCAGGAATTCCTCCTCGAAGCCAGCGTCGACATCGACATCCGCGACCTGCTCGACGGCCGGCAGGATGCTGCTGAAGAACGGCGTCATGTCGCCATGCGAGAGCTGCACGCTCGTCGCGCGCGCAAACGCCTGCCAGAGCGGCTGCAGCGCGCGGCCGAACGCATCCGCCACCCGGTAGATGGCCTCGTGCTGGTAGAGGATGCGGCAGTCCTCCGAGAGCGGCGTGAGGTCTCCGTCCTCCAGCGTGATACGGCCGCTCCTGTCAGCGAGGCGGCTGACCTCCAGATGGATGGCGGGCTTTCCCTCGCGCAGGTGTGCCGCGATGGCCTCGCTGCCGTCGATGTGCAGCTCGATGGATGTCTCCCCCATGATGGCGAGGAAGTCCTCGAGCAGGCTCGGCGTCAGGTGCATCATCTTGTGCTCAAAGACCGTGCTCTTCTGCAGCGCGTGCATGTAAGAGAGCGCCGGCTGGTGGCGCAGCAGACTCTTCTCGTCGCGGTACGCCTGCTGCATGAAGGCCCAGAGCCTCTCGGAGACGACGTCGGCCCAGCGCAGCGATGCCGTGTGTATCACATTATTGCGGCCAAGCGAGTAGTCCTCCCCCGCCATCACGCACTGCAGGAGCTCCATGAGATTGCGCACGACGTAGAGGCGGCTCATGCCGATGCGGAACTCGAGCCAGCTCTCGACCCTGCCTGGCGCACTCTCGACGAAGAGGCGCGGGACGAGGTAGACGGGCTCCTGCAGCGGAGCGGATGGCAGCTGCGCCGCCAACTGGAAGCCCTGCAGCAGGCGGCGGCCGCCCGCATCCGTGCCCGGAGAGGAGCCGCCTGCCATGGATTGCTGCTGGACAGTCTTGAGCACGGCGACGACGTGCTTGCAGGCGCCGAGGTACTGCGCGGCGGCCGGGCAGTCGCAGTGGAACGACTCGACTTCATCGCCCGCCTCCGTCAGGCTGATGCGGACATGATATGCCTCCGTTCCCTCGACGACGGCCGTGTAGCTCCTGCCATCCTCCTGCCGCTCCAGATGCCCGACGGCGCCGCGCCTGAAATAGCGGACACCGCGCTTGTAGGCGGCATCCGTCGCCACTGCCCGGATCTGCTCCTCATCGATCACCGTATTCCCGCCTTTCTTCTGCTTCGCAACTATGCTAAGATAAAGTAGATTTCATTCCTTTCATCTTAACATATTTCACTCACTCCGAACAGAAAAGAGAGCATCATGAACGAACAAAAACTCCCGCACGGCGCGCGCATCCTCGTCGTGCGCCTCAGCGCCATCGGCGACGTGCTGCACTCGACGGCCGTCGTCCACAACCTCAAGCGGCTCGTGCCGGACTGCCATGTGACCTGGCTCGTGAGCCCGCCGGCGAGCATCCTGCTCGAGAACAACCCCGACATCGACCGCCTGCTCGTCTGGGACCGCCGGACGTTCGACAAGGCGGCAGCGCATCTCGACCTGCGTACCGTCCGCCAGACGCTCAAGGAAGCTGCCGCGCTGCTGCACCAGTACGAATTCGACATCGCGCTCGACATCCAGGGGCTCTTCCTCTCGGGCATGCTGACGCGCATGAGCCGCGCGCCGCGCCGCATCGGCATCCACGAGCGCCATGAGGGCAACTTCCTCTTCATGACCGAGATGGCACCGGACATCCCCGAACGCCACAAGATACGCCGCTACATGACGGCACTCGCGCCGCTCGGCATCGGCCCCGAGGACTTCATGCCCGGCCTCGTGCTCAAGCTGCCCGACACCTACGATGGCTTCGCCGAGACGTTCTTCGCGGATAAGAAGGTCACGCTGCACGACCCGCAGCAGCCGCTTCTGCTCGTCAACACGCGCACGACATGGCCCGACAAGAACTGGCCGCCCGAATTCTTCGGCCGCGCGCTCGCCAACCTGCCCGAGAACATCCAGATCGTCTTCACCGGCGCGCCGTCCGACCAAGTCTACATCGAGCGCGCCCAGCAGGAGATGGAAGGCCGCGCCTCCCTCTCGATTGCCGGCCAGACGAGCCTCCTGGAGCTTGCCGCCATCTTCCGTGAGTCCGACCTGTTGCTGACCGGCGACACCGGCCCGCTCTACATCGCCGAAGCCGTCGGACTGCCGACCCTCTCCCTCTGGGGCCCGACCCATCCGGGCATCTACGGCTCGCTGACAAAAGGTCACCACTTCATCCTCTCCCCCCACGAGTGCACCGCCTGCTGCAAGACAAAGTGCCGCCACAGGACAAACGCCTGCATGAACGCCATCAAGCCCGGCACCGTGACAAAAGCCCTGCTCGAACTGCTCTACCACTGAGTAGGCCCATCAAATAAATATCCCCCGGCATAGCCGGGGGTTTTATATTTACGGCCTTATAAGGCCTCTGCTTACCAGCTGCGCTTAAAAGCGCTTGTCGGTCCGTCATACGCTTACTATTTCCGGCTACCCGTAAACGGGTCTGTCATATCCAGTACCAACTGTTCCGACATGTAATCTTCCTTCAGCTGGTTCTGAATGTATTCCGTTATTTTCTTTTCGTTCTTGCCTACCGTACTTACATAGTACCCTCGACACCAAAAGCTTCGATTTCTATATTTGTACTTCATATTCCCCCATTTCTCGTAAATCATCAAACTGCTCTTCCCCTTCAAA
>NZ_JNKR01000032.1 GCF_000702905.1 Mitsuokella jalaludinii DSM 13811 | reverse complement strand
GGGCTATCGCTCTGCTCCTGCAGGCGGAATGCATGCCCCGCCCTCAGTAACGGCCTGCTATCCGGCTTCGTCGCGCTGATGAATGAGCTCTATGGTGCGCCTAGAAAACGGGCTGAGCTTAGGCCGGGGTGGTGTGTGCCGCCTGGAGCCGCGCAGTGATAGCCCGCAGGGCTGGGGCCCGAGGTTCTGCGGCTTCTATTGCCGTGTAAAGCGCCGCGGCAGGCGGCGAAGCGGCTTGGAAGGATACTCTGGCATGGGCCCCATTTAACGGAGCGGCGAAGCCGGCACATACCACCCCGGCCCTTTGCCATAAGCTGCTCCATTCAACGAATCGATCCAGCGTACTACAAAGAAAGAGAGGCATAATCATGGCAAATGAACAGCAGGCAGTGAACGCAGAGATCCCGCGTGCGGACTACGCCGTCGTCGGCGGCTCGGGCACGCTCTCGAGCAATTTCCCGGCGAACCTGCCCGATGAAGATGTGAAGATCCTTGAGGACAACCTGTATTTCGAGACGCCGTACGGCAGGAGCCCCTCGATGCGCCTCTTCTGCGTCGGTGAGAAGCGCGTGCTGACCGTGCGCATGCACGGCTGGCGCTCTGGCGTGACGCGCGCCGATGCCTCGCGGCAGGTCTTCTGGGTCTTCCGCGAAGCGGGCGTCAAGCGCATCATCTCGGAGGGCGGCGTCGGCACGGTCAACAAACTCCTCGATTTGCGCGACTTCATCATCCCCGACGATTACCTCGACCTCTCGGTCCGCAAGGACGTCATGCTCGACGGGCGCTACCTGCTCATCATGCGCGATGCGCTCTGCCCCGAGATGCGCGAGGCCCTGATCCGGGCGACGAAGAAGCGCTTTGACGGGCGCGTCTTCACGCGCGGCACCTACGCCGTGACGGACGGCCGCCACTTCGAGAGCCCCGCGGAAGTCGCGATGATGAGCGGTCATGCCGACATCGTCGGCCAGAGCATTGCACCCGAGGTCTATCTGGCGCGCGAGATCGGCGCCTGCTATGCCGGCCTCTACTTCACCGTCAATTACGGCGAGGGCATCCGCAAGGCATGGTCGCATCAGGATATGGCGGACATCTTCTACGACGACGCACCGATGATCGGCGAGATTATCCTCGAGACAATCCGCACGGTAGACGCTGACGACCGCCATTGCGAGTGCCTCTCCTTGCGCAAGGAGACACTGCTCAAGGACGTCTACAATGAGGTTTCATCGAAGGGCTGAGACTGCCGCAACAAGAGCATATGAGAAGACGAGCTGTGCATAACTCCGCGATTTTTTCGGAGTTATGCACAGCTCGTCTTGATTTTGTGGATAATTTTGTGGATAAGTCAGGCTTCCTGCGAGGCGGTGTAGAGTGCCTGTATGAACTTCTTGGTGTTGATGTGAACCTTCGAGATCTGCGGTTTCTCGTTTTGCTGGATCATGCGCATAATGCTGCAGACCTCGGCGTAGTCGAAGTAGAACGGGGCGTATTCCTCGAACTTGGGGTTCGTGTAGTCGACGACGCCCATTGAGGCGGTGCTGACCATAGCCTGGAAGACGGCGCGGCGCAGGCGCTGCTCGATAGTCTTGGCTTCTTTCTGGACGTTCTCGGCGGCGTGCTGCTCGGCGACGGCGGTGAAGATAGTCTTGAGCGAGGGGATGGCTGAGCCCTTGTTGTGCGCCTGCAGGTAGGCGATGATCTCGATCAGGTCGTCGTAGCCCGCTGAGCCGGCCACGCCGAGCTCCTTGAGCAGGGAGGCGGCCTTCTGTTGCGGCGTGACCTCCTTCTGTTGCATCATGGCGATGTCCGGATTCAGCGTCGTCTGCAAGGTGCTCTGCAGGGTGTGGGCAAAGCGCTCGAGGCGGATGTATTCCTCTACGGACCGCATCACGCTGATGATCTCATTGCGGTTCAGGGGCTTCGTGATGTAGGCGTAGATGCCGCTCTCATAGGCTTTGCCGATGAGGTCCTTGCTGTTCACCTGCGAGATCATGATGATCTTGCCGGGGAAGTCCTGGAAGCGGCGCACGGAGGCGATGCCGTCGCAGTCCGGCATGAGCATGTCGATGAGCAGGAGGTCGATGTGGCGCGCGATAAGCTCTGCCGTCGTGATGTTTGCGGCACTCGGCAGCGAGGCGACAACTGTGCCGAGCTCGTAGTCTTCAATAATGTCCTGCAGCATATCGCGGATTGCTTCATCGTCGTCGATGAGCATGATGTTCATGATAGCGGTCCTTTCTGTTGAGATGATGCGGCGCCTGCCTTCTCTACGGCTGGCAGGTTGGCTATTGGGTGCGTCATCAGGCTGTTGAGCGGCAGCGCGATGTGGAACGTCACATTGTCCTTGCCGTCCGATGCCGCCGTGATGCTGCCGCCGAGATGTTCGGCGAGCGACTTGACGTATGTCAGTCCCACGCCGCTCGAGGCGCGGCCGTCACTGTCGTACTTCGTCGTGTAGCCGGGGCGGAAGATCTGGCGCAGGCGGCGCAGCGGGATGGAGCTGCCCGTATTCGTGACCTCGAGGTGGAGGTCACTGCCCATGCGCTTCATGGAGATGGCAATGCTGCCTCTCTCATGGATAGCCTCGATGGCGTTGGCCGTGAGGTTGTTGAGGATGGACAGGATCGTGTAGGCGTGGAGCTCCGGCAGTCTGGCGGACACATCTGTCGAGAATTCGATGCGCTTGTCGAGCTGGCGCGCGTATTTCTTCTGCGCGTGGACGATCAGGCGGCAGATCTCGGCAGGTGACAGATAGTCGTTGAGCTTGTGCGAGTTGTTCTGGCTCGTCATCTCGCTGAGCGCGGCGTAGATGCGCTGGTTGTCCTTCTTGATGTCGTGGACCTCGCCGGCCACGCGCAGGGTCTCCTGCGTGATGCGCGTGAGTTCTGCTGGGTCGTGCAGGCTGCGCAGGTCCTCGTAGATGCCGTAGCAGTCGTGCGTGGCCGTCTCCGCCTTGTGCAGGGCCTGCCTGAGCTCGAAGACCTCCTCGTAGATGTTCGCAATCATCATCGTCAGGCGATTCTTCTCGTGCAGTTCGTGGGCGAGGTGGATTTCCGTCAGATAGAGCTGCGACAGGAAGAAGAAGCTCAAGATGAAGAAGCAGCGCAAGAAAGCGATGCCCGTGAGGCGCGCGAGCACCGGCACCGTGATGATGGCCGCCTGTGTGCCGAGGAAGAGGTCCATCGTGTAGAGCTCCGCTATGCTCGCAATCACCTCGGCGATGATGGCCCAGAAGGCGATCTTCATGGCCTGCGTCGTGATGGGCGCACGGTTGAGCTTCATGCAAGAGAAGCAGATGGCATAGGTAAAATAGTAGAAAAACGTCGGGATGTGCTGGTAGACGCCCGTCGAGAGGGGCGCACCGCCAATCGCGTCGAGCGCTCCGCGGAACAGGACGACTGCAATGCCGACGGCGAGGCCCGACACAGCCATCGGCACGTTGCGCAGCCAGAGCAGGAAGAGCAGGAACATCGGCGAGCCAAAGCTCACGCGGAACGAGCTGAACTCATTGCCGAATGGATGGATGCGCGGCTCACCGGCCAGCGGCACGATGAGCAGCATGCATATAAAGATGAAGAGTTCCCGGTGTTTACTGATCATGTTGCCTCCTCCTCAGTGAATTATGTATACTGCCCTATAGTGTATCACACGGTTCTTTTTCCTGGCAACAGTTGTACCTATCGAAATGATAAATGGATTGCATCTAAAACACTGATATTATATCACAGCCTTCCAAGTTATGTTACAAGTTGTCAGTAAAAAAAAACTATTTACTCGATATTGTAGGATTCTGTCGATTTTGCTAGGCGATACGGTATATTGAATACAGTAATAAAAAGATAAGTCGTATTAATGACACAGGAGGGAATCATATGTCAAAAGAAAACAGCAGTAATTTGCTGCGTGGCCTGATCTGTGTGGCCATCGGAGCAATCATCTGGTTTATCCCAGCGCCTGCTGGGGTAGGCCCGCAGGCATGGGGCCTGCTCGCCGTCTTTGTCGCAACGATCGCCGGCTTCATCCTGCAGCCGCTGCCGCTCGGTGCCATCGCAATCATCGCCTGCGCACTCCTGCCGGTACTCGGCGTCATGAAGGCTGGCCAGGCACTCGAAGGTTTCTCGAACGGTACGATCTGGCTGATTGTATCGGCCTTCATGTTTGCTACTGGCTTCATCAAGACGGGCCTCGGCAAGCGCATCGCTTATCTGCTGCTCTCGCGCTTCGGCAAGAACACGCTGAGCGTCGCCTACGTCATGAGCGCAGCAGACTTCATCATCGCCCCGTTCACGCCGTCGAATACGGCTCGTGGCGGCGGCATCATTTACCCGATTGTCAACAGTGTCTCCCTGGCCCTCGGCTGTGATGCCAAGAGCGGCAAGAACAAGCGCACGGGCGCTTTCCTGATGTACAGTGCTTATGCGGCCGTCATCACCTCGGCCTGCATCTTCATGACGGGTGCATCGAACAACGTCCTCGCGAATACCCTGACGGAACAGGCCTTTGGCCAGTCCTTGAGCTGGATGTCCTGGTTTGAGGTCAGCATCATCCCGGGCCTGCTGCTCTCCATCGTCACGCCGTATCTGCTCTACAAGATCATCAAGCCGGAACTCACGGAAACGCCGGAGACGCTGGCTCTCGCCAAGAAGGAACTCGGCGCAATGGGCGCCATGACCGGCAAGGAAAAGGTTCTCTGCGTCATCTTCATCGCCTGCCTCGTCCTCTGGGCAACGGGCAGCATCCATCACATCGATTCTGCTATCGTCGCACTGCTCGGCCTCTCGGCCATGCTCATCACGCATTGCATTGACTGGAGCGACGTCACGAAACAGCATGGCGCATGGGATGTCCTCGTATGGATGGGCGTTCTCGTCAACATGGCTGCTTATCTCTCGAAATTCGGTTTCATGAAATGGTTCGCTGCCACGATGGCAGCAGCTTGCGCCGGCATGTCCTGGATGACGATGCTCATCGTCCTCTGCGTCATCTACACGATGGCACATTACCTGCTGGCCAGCAACAGCGCACACATCGCCGCGATGTTCATCGCTTTCATGACGATCCTCGTCGCAGCAGGTGCTCCGGTCATCCCGACGGCCATCATCCTCGCAATCCTCTGCAACAGTGCATCGTTCCTGACGCACTACGGCTGTGGCGTCACGCCAATCTTCTTCGGCACCGGCTTCATGGGCCAGGGCGAGTGGTGGAAGATCGGCTTCGTCATCACGGTCATGCACATCGTGGTCTGGATGGCTCTTGGCCTGCCAATCATGGGCATCCTCGGCATGATGTAAGGTAATCCCGATATAAGTTCTGATGTAAGTTTTCGTATAAGGTAATCATTGGAGAAAGCATCCGCGTGGTGCTTTCTCTAGATTATCTGTTACAGTGTATACAAAGAAAGACATTTTTCAAAAAAGTACTTGATTGTATTTTGTATACATGATACAATGCAATCAGCAAGCGGGGAGAACGAAGCCCGCTGAACTAAATGATAACAACGTGTACAACGCGAGATGATTTCATTTCAGGCGCCGCCTGGGAAATCAGGCGGGGAAAAGAAAGGAACGTGGAAAACATGAGAAAAGAACATGATTTCATTGGTGAGCTCGAAGTACCGGATGAGGTTTACTACGGTGTTCAGACGATGCGTGCCATCGATAATTTCCACATCACGGGCCAGACGATTGACCCGGATTTCGTTCAGAGCATCGCCCGCGTCAAGAAGGCCGCTGCTATGGCGAACATGGCTACGGGCCGTCTCGACAAGAAGATTGGCGAGGCACTGATTGAAGCTGCTGATGAGATCATCGACGGCAAGCTCCTCGACCAGTTCCCGGTTGACCCAATCCAGGGCGGTGCTGGTACGTCCATCAACATGAACATGAACGAGGTTCTCTGCAACCGCGCACTCGAGATCATCGGTCAGCCGAAAGGCCGTTACGACATCATCTCCCCGAACAACCATGCCAACATGGCACAGTCCACGAATGACTCCTTCCCGACGAGCATCAAGGTCTGCCTGAGCCACAAGGCTAAGAAGCTCACGGCGGCTCTCGACCGCCTCGCTACGGAGCTCGAGAAGAAGTCCGAGGAGTACAAGGATGTCCTCAAGATGGGCCGCACGCACCTGCAGGATGCAGTTCCTATTACGCTCGGCCAGGAGATGGGCATGTACGCATCGGCTGTACGCCGCGGCATCCGTCGCATCAACCACGCTGTAGAAGAGATCCATGTCATGAACATGGGCGGCACGGCTGTCGGCACGGGCCTCAACGCAGAGCCGGCTTACATCAAGAAAGTCGCTGAGACGCTCAGCGAGGTTACGGGTGAGACGTACGTCACGGCTGACAACATGATCGACGCGACGAACAACACGGACGGCTTCTCCGATGTCTCGAGCGCAATGAAGACGACGGCGCTCGTCCTCATCAAGATGGCCAACGATTTCCGCCTCATGGCTTCTGGTCCGCGCTGCGGCCTCAATGAGCTCAAGCTGCCGAAACGTCAGCCGGGTTCTTCCATCATGCCGGGCAAAGTCAATCCGGTCATCGCAGAAGTCCTCGACCAGTCTTGCTATCAGGTCATCGGCAATGACCTCGCAGTCTCGATGGCTGTTGAGAACGGCCAGTTCGAGCTCAACGTCATGGAGCCGGTCATGGCCTTCAACATGTTCAACTCGATGACGTACATGACAAATGCGGTCAACACGTTCGTCGACAAGCTCCTCATCGGCCTCGAGCCGAACCGCGAGCAGTGCCAGAAGTGGCTCGACAACAGCGTCGGCGTTGTCACGGCTCTGCTGCCGCACATCGGCTACGAGAACTCCGCTATGCTGGCTAAGGAAGCCTACAACACGGGCAAGCCGATCCGTCAGGTCATCATGGAGAAGGGCCTCCTCTCCCGCGAGAAGATGGAGCACATCCTCTCCCCGCGCCAGATGACGACGCCGGGCATCGCAGAATAATCGGTGACTGACTTCCTATTCCAATAGAAGATCTGGATCATCCCCATAGATCGAATTTCCCCCTAGAGCAAAAGGGCTCCTGCAAGGCTGATGGCAGGAGCCCTTTTTCGTAAGAATTGTTACACACGCATAGCTGCGGTTGTGCTATGATAGAGGTGTTCCATTCATCTGTAGTTGTGTATATATCTTAAGAGGAGGAATCATCATGAAGGGATATGTTGACAAGTCGGCCTGCATCGGCTGCGGCATGTGTGCGGATACGGCACCAGAGGCTTTCCGCATCGGTGAGGATGGCCTTGCCGAGGGCTATCAGGAGATTCCCGCAGATAGCATCGATAATGCGAAAGAGGCGGAGGCAGATTGCCCCGTCGGAGCCATCCAGGTCAAGTAAAATCCATAAGATCGAGAACAGCCGCCTCAGGGCGGTTGTTTTTTTTCGATGGATTTTCTATAATAAAAAATAATGATGAATCGTCAGGAAACGAGAGGGCAGATGATATGCGGGAACAGAATGAAAAGGCTGTGCAGGCCATGCGGGCCTTTTTGAAGGCGCTTGGCCTGGACCTGGAGCAATGCGGCATGGAGCGGACACCGGAACGGGTAGCCAGGCTCTATGGAGATCTATTCGATGGCCTTGGCAAAGACCCGGCTTCCATTTGGGGAGAGCGCTTCGCCTCGGAGACAAAGGGAATCGTGGCTGTGCGCCACATCCCGTTCTATTCGGTCTGCGAGCATCATCTGCTGCCGTTCTTCGGCGAGGTCAGCCTCGCGTATCTGCCGCACGATGGGCAGGTCGCTGGCTTCAGCAAGTTCGTCAAGCTCGTCGAGTGCTTTGCGCACCGGCCGCAGCTGCAGGAGCGCATGACGGCGCAGTTGGCCGCTGCCATCAGGGATGGCCTCGATGCAGAGGGTGTGCTCGTCGTCGTCGAAGCGGAGCAGCTCTGCATGACGATGCGCGACGGCATGGCCCGCGGCACGAAGACCGTCACGTCAGAATGCCTCGGGGCATTCCGCACGGACGCGGTGCTCTGCCAGCAGGCTTGGATGGTACTAGGAGGTAAACAGGATGACAGCACTGCGGAAATACACCTTTCATGATGGCAAGGAATTGGAACTGGGCAAGCGCACGCTCGTCATGGGCGTGCTCAACGTGACGCCGGATTCGTTCTCGGACGGCGGCAAGTGGAACACGCATGACAAGGCACTGCGCCATATGGAGGAGATGGTGCGCGATGGTGCGGACATCATCGATATCGGCGCGGAGTCCAGCCGCCCCGGCTTCCAGACGATGCCGGCCCAGCAGGAGATCGAGCGCCTCATGCCGTTCCTCGAAGCCGTGCTCAAGGAGTGCCCGGTGCCGATCTCTGTCGACACATTCAAGGCCGAGACGGCGCGCGAGGCCGCGAAGGCCGGCTGCCACATGCTCAATGATATCTGGGGGCTGCAGTACAAGGAGGAGCCGAGGGCGATGGCTGAGGTCGCGGCGGAAGCTGGCCTGCCGATTGTCGTCATGCACAATCAGGACGGCAAGGCGTATGCGCGCGATATCATCGAGACGATGAAGGACTTCTTCCGCCGGACGATCGAGATTGCTGACCATGCCGGCGTGCCACGGAATCACCTGATCCTCGACCCAGGCATCGGCTTTGGCAAGACGCCGGAAGGCAACCTGACCGTCCTGCGCCGCCAGCAGGAGCTCCTGACGATCGATGGGGTGGAGTACCCGCTGCTGCTCGGCACGAGCCGCAAGAGTTTCATCGGTGCCGCGTTAGGGCTGCCGGTTGACGAGCGCATGGAGGCGACGGGGGCGACGTGTGTCGTCGGCATCATGAAGGGTGCGGGCATCGTGCGCATCCACGATGTCAAGCCGATTGCGCGCATGTGCCGCATGACAGATGCCATCCTGCAGGCAGATTGAGTGGAGCGAGGAGCGAGAATATGGACCGTATCGTATTAGACCATATGGAGTTTTACGGCTACCACGGCTGCCTGTCGGAGGAGCGTCAGCAGGGGCAGAAGTTCTTCGTCGACCTGACGATGCAGCTCGACCTGCGAGCGGCTGGCGAGCAGGATGACCTTGGGCAGACGGTCAATTATGCGGATGTCTTCACAAAGATCCGCGGCATCGTCGAGGGAGAGCCCTGCCAGCTCATCGAGGCGGTGGCAGAGCGCATCGCCTCGATGGTGCTGCGGGAATACCCTCGCGTGCAATGCGTTGATGTGACAGTCCACAAGCCGTCTGCGCCAATCCCAGGCGACTTCCGCGATGTCGCGGTCGCCATCACGAGGGAGCGCGCATGAAGCGCTATACGTGTTATCTGAGCCTCGGAGCCAATCTCGGCGAGCGCGGAGAGACCTTGCGCGAGGCATTGCGCCAGCTCTCGCAGCTGCCAGAGACGCGCCTCACCGCGGTCTCGCCTTTTTATGAGACGGCTCCGTGGGGAAAACTCGATCAGCCAGCTTTCCTCAATGCCGCGGCAGCCGTCAAAACGACGCTGACGCCGCAGCAGTTGCTGCATGGATGCCAGCGCATTGAGCGGGCACTTGGGCGCGTGCGCCACGAGCACTGGGGGGCGCGCACAATCGATATTGACCTGCTGTACATCGCGGGCGTGTCACTCGTGAGCCCGGAGCTCGTGTTGCCGCATCCCTATCTGACGCAGCGCGCCTTCGTCCTGCGGCCGCTGACGGACATCGCACCGGAGCTCGTCATAGAGGGAAGGCCCGCGCGGGAGTGGTGCCGATCGGTAGAAGACCAAGAGGTCTCACCGGCCGCCGAGCTTTCCGATCCCTGGCCGCTCAGCATGATTGCCTGCATCGACGAAGGCCGCGGCATTGGGTATCGCGGTGAGCTGCTCGTGCACCTGCCCGAGGACATGAAGCATTTCCGCGCCCTGACAGAGGGGCAGGTGGTCATCATGGGGCGCAGGACGATGGAGTCCCTGCCAGGGAAGAGGCCACTTGTCAACCGGCAGAACATCGTGCTGTCGCGCCAGCTCGAGGGAGCGGAGGGCTTCCTCATCTGCCATAGCCTGCCAGACCTCTGGCGAGTGCTCGGACGCCTGTGCGCAGAGACGTCGCAACGGAAACTCTGGTGCATCGGTGGGGAAGAGCTCTATCGCGTACTGCTGCCCTATGCGCATGAAGTCTGCCTCACGCGCCTCAAGGCGGTGTACCAGGCCGACTGTTTCTTCCCGAGACTCGATGATTTCTCGTTGGTGGATGCAGACGACCGGGAAGGCTATGTATTTGAGCGATATGAAGCAGCAGGCAGAATGCTGGAATATAGAAAGAAGTTGTTAGGCGATGGAAATCTTTCACAATGATTGGGCAGAGCTCCTCAATCCGGAGCTCAAGAAACCGTATTACCGCAAGCTCAGGCAGTTCCTGATCGGGGAGTACCGGACGCACCACGTGTATCCGGACATGTACTCGATCTTCAACGCCCTTCACTATACGAGCTATGCGGACACGAAGGTGGTCATCCTCGGCCAGGATCCGTATCATGGACCGGGGCAGGCGCATGGCCTCTCGTTCTCCGTGCTGCCCGGCGTACAGCCGCCGCCATCCCTGCTCAACATCTTCAAGGAACTGGAAACGGATCTCGGCTGCAAGGTGCCGAACAACGGCTGCCTCAAGCCTTGGGCGGATCAGGGCGTACTGCTGCTCAACACGGTGCTGACCGTCCGGGAGCATCAGGCGAATTCACATCACGGGCAGGGCTGGGAAATCTTCACGGACCGCATCATCGAGCTGCTCAATGCGCGCGAGAAGCCGATGGCATTCATACTCTGGGGGACACCGGCCCGCCGCAAGAAGGCGATGATCACGAATCCGCATCACTACATCGTCGAGTCGCCGCACCCGAGCCCGCTGTCGGCTTCACGCGGCTTCTTTGGCAGTCGCCCGTTTTCCAGGGTCAATGACTTCTTGAAGCGCACAGGGCAGGAGCCGATTGACTGGCAGCTGCCGGACATTTGATTTTTCAGGAGAGCTGTCTCCTGTTTTGGAGGGAATATTGTGGGAGCAAAGGTAACGATCAAGGATGTCGCGGAACTGGCCGGCGTCTCGAAAAGCACCGTATCGCGCTATCTCAATCACGGCTACATCAGCCTGGAGAAGCAGCAGAGAGTGCGTGAGGCCATCGAGCAGACGGGGTTCAAGTCGAACTTCTTTGCCAAGCGGCTCAAGACGCAGGAGAGCAAGCTCATCGGTATCGTCCTGCCGCGCATGGATTCCGTGACCGTCGGCAAGCTGCTGTCGGGCATCAACCGCATCTTCGATCCGGCTGGCTACCAGGGGATCCTGCTCGTCAGCCATCTTTCCATCGAGAAAGAGCTCGAGAACATACAGAATCTGCAACAGCAGGGCGTCGATGGCATTCTCGTGGACTCAGTCGGCCTGACTGACAGGCATATTGAACTGGCCAAGACGACATCTGTGCCAATCGTCTACACGGGCCAGTGGAATGAGGCCGTGCCGAGCATCAAGATCGACGACTGGGCCGCCGGGCGCATGGTCGGCGCATACCTGCGGCAGATGGGACATCGTCATGCCGTCTTTGCCGGTGTCACGCAGACCGATAAGGCCGTCGGCGTTGACCGCAGACAGGGCTTCGTCGAGGCGTTCTGTGAGGACCGTCCTGAGGCGCGCGTGGATTTCGTCGAGACGGGCTTTGACTTCTTGTCGGCTTACAACAAGGGGGCAGCCATCCTGGAGCTCGCACCAACCGTCGTGGTCGGCGCGACGGACAACATCAGCCTCGGCGTCCTGCGCTATCTCCACGAGCGCGGCATCCAGGTGCCGGAGCAGATCTCCGTGGTCGGCTTTGGCGGCTACGACGTCGGAGCTGTTGTCTATCCGGCGCTGACAACTGTGGCCTTTGACTACGAGCTGCTGGGCATGAAGGCGGCACAGTACCTTCTGGACCTGCTGGCCCATCACGCGGGCGAGGAGAATATGACACTGCCGCTCTTCTTCGTCGAGCGCGAGAGCGTGCGCAACCTCACGGAAAAATACGAGACAAAGGCTCCAGCTTCGTATCTCGAACTGACCTGATATTGACAATAAAAATGGACTCTGCCATGGCAGAGTCCATTTTTGCTCAAGATAAGAGCAACTTATTTCTTGGTGAAGGTGATATGAGCCCCGACCGAGAGCGTCGGCTGAGACGGGCCCTTGACGATGATCTGGCCCGGCATCGAACCCGTTGCATTGAAGATGATCGTGCAGTGGCCTTCTTCGCGGATGTTGTCGTTGACCGCATCGCCGACTTTCTCGACCGTGTACTTCACACCGCCCATCAGGAGCTTGTCGCCCTTCTTGATGTCCTCTTCGAGTTTGCCCGGCGTATGCTCGATGACCATGTCCGAGAGATTCGGGCGGATGCCCTCGTCGAGCAGGATCGCACTCTTGTTGTTCTCGAGGAACGTGCGCGCGAGATTGCCGATAGCTGTGATCGAAACATCGTATTTAATTTCCATGATTTTCCTCCCTGTATATACACAATATCCATCAAACAACGTCATAAACGCCATGAACGTCACAAGTCGATATCAACTATATTATAACATAACCAAACGCCTGTGAAGGGGTAACGGCGCTTTTTGTACCAGGTTTTCAAAAAAACGGAAAAAAATACTTGCCAAGATGCCAAGGATACGCTATAATAGTTTTTGTTGACAGCGACTGGCTGAAGACACAGGGGTATCGCCAAGTTGGTAAGGCACGGGTCTCTGAATCCCGCATGCGTTGGTTCGAGTCCAGCTACCCCTGCCATATGGAGATGAGCATCGCGGAAGCGATGCTTTTTTCGTATCATGGCGCATCTCGGCGAATCCGAGGTCTCATGCAACTTTTTTTGAAAAAGTTCAAGATAACGGTTGACAAATGCTTGCGCGTCCTGTAATATAATACAAGTCGCCGCGAGACACCGGCTCAAGCGAGAACATCGCTCCTTGATTGGAAGCGCCTTGCTGGAGCGGATGACTCAGATAAAAAGAAAAATAAAAAAGTTCTTGACAGTCTGAAAGAGATGCGGTACAATAAATGAGTCGCTTGAAGCAAAGCCTTTCAAACGAAAGCGAGCTT
>NZ_JNKR01000031.1 GCF_000702905.1 Mitsuokella jalaludinii DSM 13811 | reverse complement strand
AGACCTTGACGTACATGGACTTTCCGGAAGAACACTGGAAGAAAATCCGTACCAACAACACCATAGAACGCCTCAACCGGGAGATTCGTCGCCGGACGCGCGTCATTGGCACCTTCCCTGATGGAGAGAGTGCGTTGATGCTCGTCTGCGCCAGATTACGTCATGTCGTGAGTTCCCAATGGGGCGCAAAAAAATATATGGACATGAAGCATCTATATGGATGTGATGCCGAGACCATCCTTGACTAATTGCAACGAGGATGCGGTTCATGATTTTGCGAAAGAATATTGACAGTACCATACAATTTTATTTGTCACACTTATCTTTGCTGGTAATTTATCATGATTCAAGCCGGAAATAGTGATAATTTCTCTTGGTCGGCTTATCGCCACTGGAAAATATCCGCAATTATAGGTCCTTATATCTGCATTTCTCAAGCAATCATTTATTGTATAAAGGTCAGAAATATTCATTTGCGAACCTTCTCTCTATGATACTATTCTCCAATATCCATACACTCTTTTAACACCATCACTACATGCTCAGATTTTGTGCAAATTCGATGCGACTCTCTATCTAAAATGTTGATTATGTCCAATAATATAACTCAAACTTCACACACCTGAACCCCTTATAAGATAAGCCTTCACCAGAGATTCAAACATCCGTCAAGACCGCCGCTGGAACACCGCCTCGAACGCTACGAGAAAATTGATCGGTTAAGAAATCCGCAAGCTCGTGCCGTCATGAAGCATGAACAGGATGCTCTCTTTGACATTCTTACCTAGGATGGACTCGACGGCTTCGCGGTAGAGCTCGATCTGCTTGGCGTAGTGGCGGCGGATCTTTTCGGGGGTGGTGTCGCGGTCGGTCTTGTAGTCGAGCAGGACGAGGCTGCCATCGGCTTCTTCGAAGAGGACGTCGATGACGCCTTGGACGAAGATTTTCTCGCTGTTGCCCGCATAGGCGGGGTTGACCTCGCCTACGGGGATCATACGGCTGAAGGGCAGCTCGCGCCAGACATGCACGGCCTGCTGCATGCGCTGGCCGAGAGAGGACTGGCAGAAGGATTCGATGCTCGTGTAGTTGACGGCAGCCTCGTGGCCGGCGGCAATCATGCCGGTGGCTTCCATGCGGGCGACCTGTGCGCGCAGTCCCTCGCGCGTGAGGTCGCCGTGCAGGTCGAGGTTCTGCATGATGCTGTGCATGAGCGTGCCGCGCTCGGCAGGTGAGAGCCGCCCCTTCTGCTGCAGGAACTGCGGGCGGCGCCAGACGGGCGACGCTGCCGGTGCGATGGGCAGGGCTGCTGGCTCGTCTTCACGCAGCGACTCGGCAAAGCGCTGCTTGATCTCGGAAACGGTCATCTTGGCCGTGATGCCCGGCAGTTCCTCGGCATCGTAGTGCCAGCTCAGGCGCTTCTCGACGAGTTCGCGCTCAGGCGAGGCCGGCAGCGCCCTGCCCTCGCGCACGGACTGCAGGGTCGCATCGAGCTCTTCCTGCTCCTCCCTTGGCTGTATCGCCTCGGCGCTGAGCAGGTTGACAGCAAAGTGAGCCGCCGGCTCGACGGTATCGAGCATCTCGCCCCAGCCCACGCCGGCCGCCTCGCGGATGGGAGCACCGTCGGTATGGCGCGCCACGGCCGGTGCAATCCAGTCGAGATAGCTGTCCGCCTCGCGGATCATATCGTCCGGCAGGGCGAGCTCGCGGCTGTCGAGGCTGCGCGCATAGCGGGCAGCCTGCTTCTCCCATTTTGCCGCGGACAGGGTGCCCGTCAGAATGAGCTTTTCACGCGCGCGCGTCATGGCGACATAGAGCACGCGCATCTCCTCGGCCTTCGTCTCGGCAATGATGCGCGCGCCGATGGCCTGATACGGCAGGGTGTCGTACATCTGCCGCCCGACTGTCGAGCGCTCGACGAGCCGCGGGCCGATGCCGAGCTCCTTGTGCAGCAGGAAGGTGCCCCTCGCGTCGAGCTGATTGAAGCCCTTAGCGATGTCGGCGACGATGACGACGGGGAATTCCAGGCCCTTGCTCTTGTGGATGCTCATGATGCGCACGACGTCCTCGCTGGCGCCGAGCGTGCGCGCGACGGAGAGATCCGTGTCGCGCTTGCGCAGGTCTTCGAGGAAGCGCAGGAAGCGGAAGAGACCGCGGTAATTCGTCTTCTCGTACTCGGCGGCGCGGTCGGCGAGCATGCGCAGGTTGGCCTGACGCAGCAGGCCGCCCTTGAGGCCGCCGACGTAGTCGTAGTAGCCCGTCTCGCGGTAGAGCTTCCAGATGAGCTCCGGAACGCTGTGGCTCACAGCGTAGCTGCGCCAGCGGTTGAGCGCGGCACAGAAGTCGGCCGCGCGGTCGGCGAGCCCCTCCTCGAGAGGCGTCTCCGGCGAATGGCTGCGCAGCAGGGCGCCGAAGAGATCTTCATCGGGGACGGACATGCGCAGGCGCGCGAGCTCCTCCATCGTAAAGCCGCCGATTGGCGAGACGAGCACGGCCGCCAGCGGGATTTCCTGCCGCGCGTTGTCGATGGTCTTCAGCAGGGCGAGCACGAGCCGCACCTCATTGGCCTCGAAATAGCCGCCATCGACGTCGGCATAGGCCGGGATGCTGTTCTTGCGCAGCAGTTCGAGCAGGGTGTTCGCCTTGCCCTTGACGGCGCGCAGCAGCACGGCGATATCGCGGTACGCGAGCGGACGATAGCCGCCCGCATCCTTGTCGAAGACGCGGCAGCCCGACTCCATGAGACCTGCGATGCGGTCCGCGATGTGCTGGGCCTCGAGCTCGAAGCCCTCAAGCTCCTCGCCGCCCGTCTCATCTCCCGCATCTGCCGCCTGACTGAGTCCCTCTACGGGCTGCTCCGGCTCGCCGCGCAGGATGATGTCAAGCTCCATGGGCCCCTTGAGCGTATGCTCGGCCTCGGGATATGAGGCGCCCGGATAGAGCCGGCTCTTCTCGTCGTACTCGATCTCCATGGCCTCGCGCGTCATGACCTGGTCGAAGATGAAGTTGATCGGCGCGAGGACCTCGGCGCGGCTGCGGAAGTTCTGCTTCATCGTGATGAGCTGGTCCATGTCCTCTGCGCCCGGATTCTCGGGATAGGCGTCATACTTCGCCTGGAAGAGGTATGGGTCGGCAAGGCGGAAGCGGTAGATGCTCTGCTTGACATCGCCGACGGTGAAGCGGTTGTCCGCGCGTGCGATGAGGTTCAGGATGGCCTCCTGGACGCCATTCGTATCCTGGTACTCATCGACCATGATGACAGCGTACTTCTCGCGCAGGTCCTCCGCCGCATCCGTGCGCAGTGCCTTACCCCGCTCGCCGCGGAAATCTGCCTCAGAAGCTCCAGCAAGCGCCTCCGGGTCACGGCAGAGCACGGCGAGCGCGAAGTGCTCGAGGTCGCTGAAATCGAGGACATTGCGCTCCTTCTTGGCCGCCTGCAGTGCGTCGATGAAGGCCGTCGTCAGGTCGACGTAGCGGCGCACGGTCGCGCTGCACGCCCTGATATCTTCCAGCACGGATGCTTCCGTCTCGGCCAGATAGCGGTCGCGGGCATCCGTGAAGATCTTCTTGGCCTCGTCGCGGCTCTTCTCGAAGGCCTTGCGAATGTCCGGGAAAGCATCGCGCAGCGCCTCGTACTTCTTGCCGCGCAGCACAGGCTGCTTCCATCCCTTAGCCGCGGCGCAGAGCGCATCCCAGCCGCCCGCCTGTTTCTCGGCAAGCGCCGTGCGGTAGACTGTCTGCACCTCTTCGAGCTTCTCGATGCAGCTCTGCAGGTATTCGACATACGGCTGCCAGGCCGCAAGCAGGGCCTTCTCTTCTACTTCTGGCCGCACGCCGGTCCGGACAAGCGCGCAGGCCGCCTCATAGGCATGGATGCTGCGCTCGATCTCCCGGCCCACCGCCTCCACGATGGTCGCGGTCCATGGCGTCTGCCAGAAGTCCGCCGCCTCTGCCTCATAGCGCTCCTGCTGCTGGCGCAGCCACGCCTTCGGGAACGGCTGGCTCTGGCAGAAGTGGTAGAGCTTGAGCACGGCCTCGTAGACGGCCTCATCGCCGTGGTCGTCGCCGTAGTCGTCGACGAACTCGAGGAAGTCCTGCCACTTCGCCTTCCCCGCTTCGTCTTCTGGCATCTTGTAAGAGGTCTCGAGCAGTTCCTCGAGCACATCGCGGCGCATCAGGACCATCTCCTGGTCGCTGGCCAGCCGGAACTGCGGGTCGACGTCGATGGCGTCGATGTTCTGGCGGATGACCTTCTGGCAGAACGCGTGGAACGTGCAGATGGAGGCGCCGGACAGCAGTACGATCTGGCGCTCGAGCCAGGCGGCTGTCTCGCGGTCATCCGTCTCCAAGAGCTTCTTCTGCAGGGCCTTGTCGATGCGCTCGCGCATCTCCGTCGCCGCCGCATTCGTGAACGTCACGACGAGCATCTCATCGACGCTGCACTCGCGCGCCAGGAGCTGCGCGATGATGCGGTCGACGAGCACGCGGGTCTTGCCGGAACCGGCCGCCGCTGCGACGAGGATGTTGCGGTGGCGCGCCTCAATCGCTTTCTTCTGATCCTCTGTGTATTGCATCGAGCAAATCTTCCTTTCCTGTGCACGAAGCCATCTTCTCTTCCAGCACCGCATCGTCCTCCGGGCCAATGTCGCGGTATGCATAGCCCTCGATGTCGGGGTCGAAGCCGCAGACATCGCGGTATTCGCAGTAGGTGCAGGCCGTCTGTTCCTTCTTCGCCTTGAGGCGGTACGGGCTCGCGCTGATATCGCCGCCGAGGATGGCCCGGCCCGTATCGCGCAGGATGTAGTCGACGTACGCGAGCATGAGCTCGAACTCCTCCGGCTTGCGGATGTAGCCGCGCTTCCTGCTGTTGCTGTCGAAATCCATGACGGGCTCGCCATCGGGACCGATGACATCCTTCTTCTTCTCGTCCTTGACCTTGCTGAGTCCCGGCTTGATGAAGGAGAAGCTCGCGTCGATGGCCTTGGCGACGTCGAGGTCGGCCAGCACCCAGCCCGGCATGCGCAACTCGGCGTTGACGCGCTTCTCGAGCTCTGCCTGCGTGTACTTCTTGCGCGTCTGCAACAGTGGATTCTGCAGGAAGGCGTAGAGGATGCCCGCGGGCAGGCGCTTCTCACCCTTCTCTCTGAGCAGCTCGCGCCCGACCATCATGTAGACGAGCAACTGCAGGCGCAAGCCGTAGTATACCTCGAAGAGGTTGATGGCGACATGGCCCGTCTTGTAGTCGAGGATCAGATAGTACGGCGCGCACTCGTGCAGGTCAAGGCGGTCGATCTGGCCTTTGAACGAGAGCGCATAGCCATCGCCGAGCGGCAGTGGCTTTAAATGCACCTCGTCGTCAGGGTGGCCGAATGCCTCCTCGAAGAAGGCCGGCTGGAAGGCCGAGACGGCCGCCCAGGCTGACAGGTGGCCGACGGCCTGCTCCGCCGTCTTCTCGATGCGCTTCTTGAGGTGGCGGTAGTTGTCGCGGCTCAGCAGGATCTCACTCTGCAGGCGCGGAGCGAGCGTGTTGACGAGCTCCTCGCAGAGCTCGGCGCGCTTCTCCTCCGGCACATCCTGCCAGCGGTTTGCGTAGTCGCGCTTGACGATGCTGCCGTACTCCTTGAGCACGGCGTGCAATAGCTGGCCGAGGTCCATCGAGCGGAACTGGTACTCCCTGCGCTCCTGGAGCTTCAGGCCGTAGGCCGCGAAGTGCGCGAACGGACACTGGCGGAATTTCTCGAACTGCGTCACGCTGCCGCGCAGGACCGTGCCTTTGGCGAAGATCTGCTCCGCCAGCTCCTTCGGTATCCTACCATCGCCCGCATGTGCAAAAAGGCCCGAGAGTGCGAGACGAAGCGGCCGCTGCCATTCCTTCTGCCGCATGGCCCAGTTGTAGACATCGCGCCAGCAGGGCTGCATCTCCTGATGCTCGCGCTCGCCGCGCAGGGCATTGGCGAGGCCCGAGAGAGCCGGGCGCGGTGCCGCTAGCAACAGGTCGTCGTCGCGCCGCACCGTCTCCAGCGGAATGGAAAGGAACGCCGCCTTCGGGAAGAGCTCGCGCATTTTCTTGACGAGTGGCGACGGCTGCAGGCCATTGCCCTCCGCATCAGCCAGCGCATAGGAAATCCAGAGGTACTCGCGCGCCTCTGTAAAGCCGCGGTAGAGCAAGAACTTCTCGCCGAAGCTCTTCTCGTGGCCGCCGCGTGAGATCGTGTGCTCCTCTTCGCCCTCTTTCTGGCAGGCAGCCAGCGTCTCCGCGATGTGCAGGCGGTCGGCATCGGAGAAGATGCCCTGCTCGCGCACGCGGCGCGGCATCGTCGCGGCGTCGGCGCCTAAGATGTAGAGACCGCGCATGTTGTCGAGGCTGTTCTGATCAAACGAGGCCAGCGTCACATAGTCGAGCCCCGGCGGGATCAGGGAGATCTGCAGCGCATCGAGGCCGTCGCTCAGGACAGCCTCATAGTCTGATAGCGTCATCTTCTCCGCACCGCTGACTTCAACGAGCTGGTCAAAGAGCGCCATGCTATCGTCCCAGAGCTGGCGGTGCTCGGCTGCATCGGCCAGGCGTCCCTCGCGCTCAGCGATCTCCGCCCACTCCTGCAAGCGCACGGGCACCTCGAGGCGCACGAGGAAGTCGTAGAGAGCCTTCGTATAGCCGCTGACGTCATCGGCCGCGCGCAGGTCGCGCTCCAGCTCGGTCAACGCCTCGACAGACTGGCGGCGCAGGGAGTCGATGAGCGCCAGCGTCGAAGCTGTGTCCTCGTCGACCTGCTCGCCGTCCTCTAAGCTGTAGCGGCGATGCCAGTCCCATGGCTTTTCCTGCTGCCAGCGCTTGCGGCCGCGGATGCCGAACTCGAGCACATAGTTCTCGAGCCGGTCTATGTCCTCGCGCACCGGCGGGAAAAAGCCCGTGCGCAGGCAGCGGAAGACCGTCTCATAGCGCCAGTCACGCGAGACGACCTCGATGGCCGAGCGCATGAGCTCCGCGAGCGGATGGTGGATGCTCGGCCGCTTCGAGTCCTCGAAGAACGGGATGCCGTAATCCTCGAAGACGAGGCGCACGAGATCGCCGTACGCTTCACTGTCGCGCACGAGGATGCCGAGCTCGCGGTAATGCCAGCCCTCGTCGCGCACGAGGCGCAGGATGTCCGCAGCCGCACTCTCGACCTCGAGCCTCCTGTTGGCCGCCTCGACGAGCTGCATGCCCGCATCCTCTGGCCGGGCCGAGCCGCCGTAACGGAAGAGATCCTGCTCCATCCCGCGCAGGATACTTGCCGGCGCGAAGCGATGCTGCTCCGCGAGCAGGTGGATGGGGATTGTACCGCGATAGCCGAGTTCCTCACGCGCCATGCGGCGGATGGCCTGCAAGGTCCGGTACGGGCGGTTGAAGAGCGCCGTCTCCTGCAGATTCTCGGGCAGGTCGAGACGCACGCGCTCCTCTCCTTCTGCTATGCCTGCCATCGGCAGGGAGACATGCACCTTGGCTGCCGTCATGAGCAGAGCGCGCAGCACGGCCATCTCCTGCGGATTGAAGAAGATGAAGCCGTCGAGCCAGACCTCTGCCCCGTTGAGCAGCGGCGCTTCGGGGATGGCCTCAGCGAGCTGGTTCATCATGTCTTCGGCATCGTTGGCCTTGCCCTGCATCTCCACCGCGAATTCATCCGTCAAGAGCGCCATCTCCTGCAGCTTGCCCGCAAGGCGCTCGTTGCCCTTGGCGAGCTCTTCGGCAGCTTCGCGCAGCACATCCGTCGTCAGGCGGTAGCTCTTGAACTCCTGGATGGCGTCCGAGAGGCTCTCCGTGAAGCCGCGCTGGCGCACAGCACGCGCAAAGACATCGAGGTCCTTCTCCTTCTGATGCTTCACGAGGATCTTGCGCAGGAGCAGGCGGCGTCCGACGTCGCTGATGCGCGGCACCTTCATATGGCCCGTCTCCAATAGCACGTGGCGCGCGAAGCGGCGGAAGCCGAAGACGTAGCTGCGCAGGAAGCCGCTGCCCTTCGGGATGCTCGCGGCGAGCTCGCGCTCCACCTTGAACGTCATGTGTTCCGGCAGGAGCAGGATGAGCGCGGGGCCCATCGGTGCTTCTGCCATGCGCTGCCGCATGGCATCAAGGCAGGCATGCGTCTTGCCTGTCCCCGCTCTGCCTATGATGAAATCGAGTGTTGCTGTCATATCGTCCTCAACTTTCTGCCGTGCCGAGCTCAAAGTGAGCCGTGCTGCCGCCGCTCTTCGTCTTCGTGACCTCGAGCCTTGCCGGGATGCGGCTCCGGAGCTCCTCGACATGCGAGATGATACCGATGAGCCGGCCGCTCTTCTGCAATTCAAACAGGGCCTTGAGCGCGACGTCGAGCGTCTCGCTGTCGAGCGTGCCGAAGCCCTCATCGATGAACATCGTGTCGAGCCGCACACCACCCGCACAAGCCTGCACGACATCAGCGAGGCCGAGCGCCAGCGAAAGTGACGCGAGGAACGACTCGCCGCCCGACAGCGTCGCCAGGGGGCGCGCATACCCAGAATAATGGTCGAAGATCTCCATATCGAGGCCGCCCTGCTGATTGGCCCTTTGGCGCTGCCCGGCGTGCAGCTCATACTGGCCGCGGCTCATGATGAGCAGGCGCTGGTTGGCCATCTCCATGACATCGTCCAAGAGAGAGTGCAGCACGTACGTCTGGAAGGAGACGCGGCTGCCCGTCCTGCCGCCCGCGAGCTCCGAAAGGCCCGTGATGCGCGCGTATGCCTCTGTGAGCGCGCCGCTCTGCTCGCGCAGGGCAGCGAGTTCCTTCTTGCGCTTCTGCCACGAGCGCAGCACCGTCTCAGCCGCAGACGACTCGCGCAGAGCCCTCTGCCAGGCCTGCTGCGACGCACGCGCATCATCTTCAGCCGCCGCGAGGTCCGGCTTCTTCAAGTTCTCGATCGTCTTCTGGCAGGCAGAAAAATTCGTCTGCGCCGTGTGCAAGGCCTGCTCGTGCGCAAGGAGTTCCTGGCGCACCTCGTCGCGGTAGCGGGCATCGCGCCAGCTGCCCTGCAGTGCCTCCTCATAAGCCGCCTCATCCGCAAAGCCCGCCTGCGCCAGGCGCTCAGCAAAGCCCTGCTGCAGGTCTGCGGCCTGCGCCTGACTGCGCAGGAGTTCTTCGCGCTTCGTCTTCCACGCCGACTGCGCCGCATGGTAGCGCGTGTCGAGGTCGTGATAGTCCCGTTCAGCCGCCGCAGCCGCCTCTTCTGCGGCCTGCCATGCCTTCTCGCGCTGCTGGTACTGACGCATGAGCGCCTGAGGCTCTGCTGGCAGTTCCCTGCCCGCAAGCTGCTCCTGCTTATCTTGCACGAGCGCTGCGGCAGCCGCGGCCGCGGCAGCGCTGTCGGCAGCCTTCCGCTCGAGCTCAGCGCTCTTTCCCTTCAGCAGGGCCTCGCTCTGCTGCCCACGCTCGATTGACTTCAACAGGCTGTCATGCATCCGAGCGGCCTCTTGCGCATCCCGCAGGGCGGCTCGGACCTTGGCCAGTTCTTCAGCCAGCCCGGCTGGGTCTTCCCCATCGAGCTGCTTCACCAAGGCTTCTGCCTTGGCCTCGGCAGCGGCGAGCTGGCCGGCCTTCTCCTGCGCTTTGGCCGCAGCAGCCTGATACTGCTGCTCCAGTATGCTGACGTCTCTTTCCTTCTCCTCGAGCATCCCATCCGTGACAACTTCAGTCACGGATTTTGCAAGATCTGGATGGTGCGTCGCGCCGCAGACTGGGCAGGGCTCGCCCTCCTCGAGGTTCTCGGCCAGCAGCACGGCACGCGCCTCCCTGGCCAGTTCGCGCAGGTGCGCGAGTTCAGCGCGGGCTGCCTGCCAGGATTTCTCTGCTGTCTCAGCCGCTCTCGCTGCCTGTCCATGGCTGGCCGCGGCTTCCCGGACGAGTGATTTGCTCGTTGCGGCGGCGGCAGCTTTTTCCTGCTCGGCCAGGAGATTCTGCTCCCTGAGCTTCAGCGAGTCGATAGCCAGCGCCTCTTTCTGCAAGGCTTCAGCCTGCTGCTCCTGTGCCTTGAGCTGCTGCTCCATCTCCGCGAGCCTCTGCTTGGCCGCGGCGGCTTCCTGCTTTCCCTTTTCGCCCGCGGCCTGTTTGGCGGCAGCGTCTCTCTTCGCTTCTTCGAGCTCCTTGGCAACCTCCAGCAATCCCTGCAATACGATGAGCGTTTCGCGCTCAGCATCATGGGCCGGTTTCTGTTGCTGGACCGTGTCAAAGCGTTCCTTCGCCCTTCTGCGTGAAGCTGCGAGCTTCATCCCCTGCTGCCTGAGCGCTTCGAGGTCCTGCCCGCGCGTTGCAGCATCCTGTCTGGCCGCCTGCAGTTGCTTGGCGAGGTCTAAAAGCGCCGCGGCGCGGTCCGCCCTGTCGAGCAGAGCCTTCGCCTCCGCATCCTTTGGCACAGTATCCTCCCATCTCTTGAGCTCATCTGCCGCCCTGTCGGCCTGCGTGAACTTCGCCATCGTCTCGCGCGCCGCATCGCGCTCTTTCTCGCTCGCCTCCTTGCGGGACTGCAGAGCCGCCGTCCGGTCGGCAAGAATTGACGCCTGCTGCTCTCGTTCTTTGAGCAAGGCCGTGAACTCGGCCTCATCCTTGGCATCAGCCTCGGCGAGGTACAATCTCTGCTTCTCGGCGATGCCTTCGTATGACTTGCTGACTTCCGCCGCCTTCGCCTTGAGCTTGTCTTCGAGCTTCTGGTAGATCTCCGTGTTGAACAGGACCTTCATGATCTCCTTGCGTGCGCTCGTGTCGGCCATGAGGAAGCGGCGGAACTCGCCCTGCGGCAGCAGGACGACCTGGCGGAACTGCTTGCACTGGAAGCCGAGCAGGCGCACGATGCGCGCCTGCACCTCGCCATCGCGCGTCCACGACTCCGCCGCGCGTCCATTCTCCAGGCGCTCTAAAAGGACCTCCGGCGCCTGCCGCGCCAGTCCCTTGCCGCGCTTCGCCTTGCGCATGTACTCTGGATTGCGGCGGATGTGCCAGTGCGTGTCACGCACGCAGAATGTCAGGTCGACGTAGGTGTCATCCTCCGGTCCCGCTTCGCGGTTGCGCAGCATGCGAGGCGTCCGCGCCTCCGTCGCTGCCTCACCGTAGAGCGCATAGCAGATGGCATCAAAGATGCTCGTCTTGCCCGCGCCCGTCGCTCCGTGGATCAGGAAGAACGGCTGCTCAGAAAGAACGGAGAAGTCGAGGCAGACTTTCTTCTGGTACGGTCCGAAGGCACAGATGGTCAGGACTTCTGGCTTCATTTTTCATCCCTCTCTTCCCGGTAGATCTCCTGCAGGCAGCCGTGGACGATGGCCTGCTGCTCTTCTGCGAGCGGCTCTCCCGTCATATCCTCGTAATACTGGGAGAACAGCGTCTCCTCCGTGAGCTTCAGCACGGCCTGCCCCTCCTGCTCGCGCATCGTGCCCTCGCGCTGCAAGTTCGGGTAGAGCACGTGCATGAGGTTCGGGTAAATGGCCTTGAGCTTGTTGAACACATCGAGGATGATGCCGCGGTCCAAGAGCTCAACCTCGATGTAATCGTCCGACTGCGGATACGCCGCGCGGTCACCCTCGATGTCCGCGAAGAGACCGCGCACGCGCCGTACATCGTGCGGCGGCACGAGCGGCACGAACTGCTGGGTTGCCCGGCCCGTGCCATCGAGGTCCACGAGGATACAGCCCTTTTTCTGCTCGGCTTCATCAAACGAGTACTTCATGAGCGAGCCGCTGTAGCGGATGTGGTCGGCCCCGGCCCGCTGCGGATTGTGCAGGTGGCCGAGCGCCGTGTAGCAGAATGGCCGGAAGATACTAGGACGCACATTTGACGAGCCGCCGACAGCGAGCGGGCGCTCCGAATCCGAGCTCAGGCCGCCCGCCAGGAAAGCGTGTGCCACGGCGATTGAGCGCATATTCCCCGCCCGCTTCGCCAGGCTCCTTTCAATCACCAGCTCATGTGCCTGCTCAAAGTCCAGGGCTTTCTCCACGCCAAGAGCCGCTCGCACCGAAGCTGGCTCCATATACGGATAGAGGTAAACGGCAACCGGGCCGAAGTCATCTTCAACGACAACCGGAGCCATCTCGTCATCCAGCCGCCCGCGCGCAAAGATCCCCGATGCCCGCATGAGCTGGCTGCCGAAGTTCAGACGCGACTCACTGTCGTGATTGCCAGCGATGTAGAAGATCTTGATGTGCATCTCTGCCATCTTCATGAGGAATTCGTCAAAGAGGTCGACCGCCTCGACAGGCGGCACGCCGCGGTCGTAGATATCCCCCGCAATGATGACAGCATCCACCTTTTCCTCCTGCACGAGCGGCACCAGCTGCCCCATAATGATCTCCCGCTGATCCGCCGTCAGGTGCATCCCATGGAAATACCGCCCGAGATGCCAGTCAGCCGTGTGAATAAAGCGCACATGAATCCCTCCTGCTCTATGATTGATTCTCTATTCTCTTGCCGGCACTGTGCCTCACATATTCTTGTGCATGACGTACTTGTCCGTCGCTGTGTCGAGCATCTCCTGCCACGATGAGAATTTCGTGGCCTTGCGGACCCATGCGTCCATCTTCTCCTCCGGCAGCGCCTCAAAGTCTCTCTGGTTCTCGATCTTGAAGCGGCTGCCCTGCAAGAATTTCTCGAAAGTCCGGAAGCGCGTGTACTTGCGCATGAACGAAGTGTCGAACACCTCATTGAAGTCGACGAGCTCCGGCATCGTCTGATGCGGCAGCTGATAGAACCCAGTGATCTTGATGGCCATATGAACCCCTCCTGATTATCCTGTATGTAACATTGATTCCATTGTACCAGAAACATCACTGAGAAAAAAGTTTCGGTAAGGGCTGCAAAAACCTGCAAAAAATGCTTGACAGATACATGCAGCGTCTATTATAATAATATCTGTCGTTAGCGGTAACGCGAAGACGGGGGCATAGCTCAGCTGGGAGAGCGCTTGCATGGCATGCAAGAGGTCAGGAGTTCGATCCTCCTTGTCTCCACCATTCAGAAGTCAGAGGTCAGCAGGAATCTAAATGATTCGGCTGGCCTTTTTTGTATCTACAGTTTTATCGATATCTCTATTCCCCCTATGTCTAAACAGCACAAAAGCCTTCTGCGCCGTTTTCTTTCTAAATATTATAAGATACGACACAAAAGGCTTTTTTCCTTTATTTTCTTGCTCTATTTAGTAATTTTTTATAAATTTCTGGTTCATTATAGTAGATATCGAGGATTTGTTCCTGCCATCGATACGCAGGTTCCCAGCCGGTCTCTCCATCTGTCAGACCGTATTCAAGATGTGCCATCTGCAAACTTATGCCATTCTCATTGCGGAACTTCTCATCGATATCATAATGACGTCTTGCTGCGCGGGCACGCAATTCTTCTGAGACAGACGCAATTGCATCAGTACGCGAGATTTTACCAAACTGTACGTCAACTACCCGCGACTGAAGTCGCGAGCTTGAGGGAATCTTTCGATACCTCAATTTGCTTAGATAGGCCAGGCTTACTGCATTCGCAGTCTTGCGAGATACAGCAGAGGTCCGGTAATTACCAAAGCCATTAGCGTCCGCAAGTTGCCAAACGGACAAGATAGGTTTGCATCAATGCATGGATACGAGCTTTGCTTTGGCTCGCGCTAGGATGTTCTTGGCCGCATTCACGTCGCGAATGTGGTGTATCCCACATTTCGGGCAGATCCACTCGCGGTCCTTGAGCGTCAGTTTCTCTTTGCCG
>NZ_JNKR01000030.1 GCF_000702905.1 Mitsuokella jalaludinii DSM 13811 | reverse complement strand
TGGCGTAGCAAAAGCTAATGGTTTGTTATCCCATGCTTTATTAGACCAAACTTGTTTATTTAATGGTACAGCAGAATAAATCTTTCCATCTAAAGTATTGACTCTATCATTCCAAAATAATATTGATCCATTAGTTAATATATTTCCTTTAACAGTCATTCCTGATGACACCATAAATATGCTAGGATTACCAGTTTCATAAGATTTATTAGCAACAGTTATTGCATAATTAAACATATCATCAGCAGGTAATGATTCTTTTTCCTTTGACACTTTAGCCTTTGCCGCAGCATATACTGGTATTGTATTGATATCAAATAACTTCAAGAATGACGCTTCTACGCTGCTCCGCAATGTTACATCCAATTCATCTTTCTGTTTATCTGTATGATAATTCAGCGTCTCGAACTTGTCTGGGAAGTCATCGCCTTTCTCATACGAATACTTGGTAAAATGTGGATCAAGATTCGTCTTCAGATATTGAAGGACAATATCATCGGCTTTACCGTCATCCAGATGGTATGCTCCAGCCAAGACAGCTGCATCCGCTGCATTCTGTAACTGCGAGCGGCGCACGTAGGCACTGCCAAAGTCAACAGCCATGCCCGTGAACGCGATGATAAAAGGCAGCAGAAAAGCCGTCAGTACCAGGATTGCCCCCTGCTGTCCGCTCCAATGTCTCTTCATGTCTGCGCCTTCTTTCCTAAAACCTATCGTTTTCTCTAGTATAGCAGTCCGCCCGCCCCGCCGCAACGAAAAAAGGATTGCCCGTCAAAGCAATCCTTCGTCCGCCCGCCCAAAGCCGCGCCATCACACGATTGTCTGCAGCAAGGATAGGTGAGCAGGGTCCTCGCACATGGGGAAGATACCGAATGTTCGAGGGAGATGAAGTTCATAGACTCGCCATTAGGCATCCTTAGCGCAATACCATGCTCTGTCTTGACGGCCCCTTTCATATGCCTTACAATGGTATCAAAGGCAGGCCACTACGATGGTCGCTACAATCAGTCATCTTGATGGCGACTCAACATGATCCAAAAGACCATCCGCTGCTGCAGCAGTAGGATGGTTTTTCATTTTGCCATGCGGCTCGCAGTTGGAGGGGTAGTATGCTAACAGAGTGCGCGTCATAACCCTGCGCAATGTCAATCAGACCGTGAAAGCACGCACCCTGAACGGCGCCGAAGCCTTAGAAGCCATGGACAATGGACTGGAGTTACGAGTATGAACGTCATTATTTCTTCCTGTCCCTCCCACTCGAGGGCGATGGCGCCCTTGAGACATTCCTGCTCAATGCCATGGAGCACGAGACAGGCAATATCTTCTTCTCTCAGCAATCGAAGCACTTCGTCAAAGAAATCATCGAGAAGAAAAAAAAACTCCCAGCAGAAGAATGCAATCCAAAATACTTGGCGAAACGAAGAGCACAGATCAAAGCTCCCTTAGCCGTATTCTTCGCCCTGGCATGGCCGGACCGAGCCTTCGCCGACGCAAAAGCATTGCTTCAGGCGATTCCCTGGGCAAAGTACGAGCGGATACAGATATCCTTCCGCGCCTTCGAGATCCTCAAAACAGAGCACTGAGAAAAGACTCTTCCACCGTTCCGCGCACCTATTCTCTTGACGGAAGGCGGCTGAGTTCTCACCATCCACGTCGTCTGCAATCCCCCAGCCTATTTAGATGGCAGCCAAAGTCCGACGGATGAGGTTCATGAGGTCCGTAATTCTTGTTTTGTATCCGATTTCGTTGTATGATGAAAGCAGAATTTGAGGTAGACATTGCTCTACCTCATTTTTCATTCTCCATCTAACCGATATAATCGTCGTGTTCTACCGTGGTACAAACGAGCTCGTGCTTAGTGTTCATCGCATGATGCTATTAAAAAATGACAACATCATGATAGCATACTATAATAGAACCATGAGAACAAAACGTTTTTGATAATCTAATCATAAAGGAGGATTCATATTGCCGCAAGCTATCATTATCGGCGCGGGGCCTGCGGGGCTGACGGCGGCTTATGCGCTGCTGAAGCAGACGGACATCCATCCGATTGTCCTCGAGCAGGAGGATTTTGTCGGGGGAATCGCCCGCACGATGATCCACCATGGCTGCCACATCGATGTCGGTGGCCATCGCTTCTTCTCGAAGGACCCGCGAGTCATGGCGCTCTGGAAGGAGCTGCTGCCCGTACAGGGCGCACCTTCGCTGGATGACCGTCGTCTGCATCGCGACTGCGAGCTGCAGCAGGGCGGCCCTGATCCAGCACAGACGGATCGCGTCATGCTGCTGCGCACGCGTCTCTCACGCATCCGCTATCTCCATCATTTCTTTGCCTATCCTGTATCGCTGAGTGCTGAAACGATACGCAATCTTGGGTTCGTGCAACTCTTCAAAGTCGGCATCAGCTATCTCTGCGCCTGCCTCCGCCCGCGCAAGGAGAAAAGCCTCGAAGACTTCATGGTCAACCGCTTCGGCGAGGAGCTCTACCGCATGTTCTTCCGCGACTTATACCATATCCGGAACAATCCAGCACAATTTGTTCTCGCAAATTTTGACCTTTTCTCTCGTTTTTGCTAGGATAGGGGCAGCATACTGCACTTTTTGTGAAAAGGGAGTGTTTCTGATGATATTTGTCGTGATGAAATGCCTGCTCTCGGTGCTGCTGGCGGTGGGCGGCGGTCTGCTCGGCAGTCGCTGGATTGCGGCGAGCTACCGCAGGGCAAAGGACACAGAGGGACTGCTGAGCTTCCCGGACCGCATCGAGGAGCAGGAGAAAAAGCGGCCCGCCCGCTTTGCGGTCTGCATCGGGTTCTTGTTCTGCTTCACGATGCTCGAGCTGCCGTACGTGCATCTGGCAAAGCTCGTGTTCCTGATGATCTTCCAGTACTTCATGGTGCTCTACACGTGGACGGACCTCGAACAGCGCGTGATCTTTGACCGCATGCTCATACCGTTTGCGGTCATTGGACTCATCTCGGTCCCGCTGCTCGACCGCGTGCTGACGGACCACCTGATGGCGGCAGCTGTGGGCGGCATCGTGTTCCTCGTGCTGGCGGTGCTGACAAAGGGCGGCATCGGCGGCGGGGATATCAAGCTCGTCGCGGCGCTCGGACTCTGGCTCGGATCGGATATGCTCATGACGGTCGTCATCGCGGGCATCGTGCTCGGGGGAATGGCGGCGTTGATCCTCTTGGCGACGGGGAAGCGCAAGAAGGGAGACTTCTTCGCCTACGGGCCTTACTTCACGATCAGCGCGCTGCTGTTTACGCTGCTTTGAGGTACGTTTGGCAAGGGGGCCGGGGGATGTATTTCGGCTTCGTCACTCCGCTGAATGAGCCCTATGGCGCACTTTGCCGTTGAGGCGGGTTCGCCGCCTGCCGCGGCGTTCTGACATCGTGTGGCTAGGCGGATGAGCAGCAGAACTCAGCCCTGCGGGCAATCGCTGCGCTCCTGCAGGCGAAATACATCCCCCGGCCCTAAGGTACGTCTGTGTGACATCGTGGCATCTAGGGTGGGGATGCTGCAATGCGAGAAGGCGAGAGGATGGAGGCGTTGTTCGTAGGTTGACATGGTGGCGTTGTTGAGGGGCTTGTGTTAGCTCAGCCCTGCGGGCTATTGCCTAGTGGGGTTTTGATTACCATAGCTGAAATGCAAAACGAGGTACCGTTACGGTACCTCGTTTTTTATACTCGATATTCGATTCAATCAGTAGACGCGCATTTCTCTGGCCTGTTCGCGCAGGCGAGCGATGCGGTCGGCGGTATCGGGGTGGGTGCTGAAGAGTTTGGTCAGGGCTTTGCCGGTGCCCTCAAAGGGGTTGACGATGTACATGTTGGCTGTGGCCGGCTTGGCGTCGGGCAGGGTCTCGGGGGAGTGGGTGACGTAGTACTCGATCTTCTCGAGGCCGTCGGCGAGGTAGTTGGGGTTGCCGCAGATCTCGCCGCCGTCGTGGTCGGCTTCGTACTCGCGGGAGCGGGAGATGGCCATCTGGATGAGCATGGCGGCGATTGGGGCGAGGATCATCATGGCGATGGCGGCAATCGGGTTGACGCCGTCGTCATCGTCGCTGGAGCCGCCGAAGAACATGAAGAACTGGGCGGCGTAGGAGATGACGGTGGCCATCATGGAGGCGATGGTGGAGGTCAGGATGTCGCGGTTCTTGACGTGGGCGAGCTCGTGGGCGAGGACGCCGGAGATCTCGTTGTAGTCGAGGACGCGCATGATGCCGGTGGTGACGGCGACGGCAGCGTGCTCGGGGTTGCGGCCGGTGGCGAAGGCATTCGGCTCATCGGCGTCGATGATGCAGACGCGCGGCATGGGGAGGCCGGCGCGGCTCGCGAGTTTCTCGACGAGGTCGTAGAGCTGCGGGGCCTGTTCGCGGGTGACTTCCTGGGCGCCGCTCCAGCGCAGGACGAGTGAGTCACTGCACCAGTAGCTGTAGATGTTCATGGCGATGGAGAAGAAGAGCATGACGGTGAGGCCGGTGCGGCCGCCGACGAGCCCGCCGATGAGCATCATGATGACGGCCATGAGGACCATTAGCATCACGGTCTTGATATTGTTCATATTCATGATAATCCCTCCTAGGATATATCTCGTTTATTTATTGCTTGATTAACTCTGCTGCTCGCGGCGGCGGTTGATGGCGTAGCCGATGAGCAAGACGGCGATGACGAAGATGACTTTGAGCTCGAGGGCGTAGGGGGCGAGGTAGATGCCGAGCGCCTTGTCCTCGGTCATCAGCTCGGCGGCTGTCATGCCGAGGATGCCGGCACCGAGGTAGATCAGGGCGGGGACCTTGAGCATGATCATCAGGAAGATCTGGGCGCCGAACAGGACGATTGGGATAGAGATCATGAGGCCGCAGATGATGAGGCTCCACTTGCCCTCCGGCACCGTGTTGGCGACGCCGGCGAGCGAGAGGATGTTGTCGATGCTCATGATGAAGTCGGCCACCAGTATCGTGCGCACGGCCTGGCCAAAGGTCGTCGGGTGGCTGCCGCCGTCCTCGACGCGCCCGTCGCTGTGATCGGTGACGAGCTTGATGGCGATGAAGATGAGGGCAGCGCCGCCGATGAACTCGATGTACGGCGAGGCGAGCAGCCCTGTCGCGAAGAGCGTGCAGACGATGCGCACGAAGACGGCGCCGAGGCCGCCGACGATGATGGCCTTGCGGCGCATCTCATGTGGCAGGTTCTTGCAGGCCAGGGCGATGAGGATGGCGTTGTCGCCGGAGAGCAGCAGGTCGAGCAGCAAGATGCCCGAGAGCGCTGCGAGCCATTCCGGCGAGAACATCCCCGCAAAGAAATTTTCCAATCGATTCACTCCCCTAAGATGATTCCCGATTCTTACAGGCTTTCCCTGTAGATTTCTACAGCGTATACGAAAAACCCTGCCCTATGCGCCGCCAAAATAGCGGTGTATAGAGCAGGGTCTTGCTTGCTTGCGCCGGCCGCACCGGGATTGCTCCGTCCTGACGATGGTGGCCGTTCAGCTACTCCCCCTGTTGGAAGTACTCGTATATCGTATGCTCAATATAGCATATTTCGTCGTGTTTGACAAGAGAAACGTCAAAAAATCAGATATCGAGGTTGCGCACGAGCTTGGCGTTCTCTTCGATGAACTGGCGGCGCGGCTCGACCTTGTCGCCCATGAGGATGGTGAAGAGCTCGTCGGCTTCTTCGGCGTCCTCCATCTCGACGCGCAGCATCGTGCGGCCCTCCGGGTCCATCGTCGTCTCCCAGAGCTGCTCTGGGTTCATCTCGCCGAGGCCTTTGTAGCGCTGGACGGTCACGCCGTCGCGGCCGACTTCGTCGAGCTTTCTGGCGAGCTCGTCGTCGCTGTAGGTGTACCAGTGCTTCTTGCCCTTGCGGATCTGGTAGAGTGGCGGCTGGGCGATGTAGACGTGGCCGTGCTCAATCAGCGGCTTCATGTAGCGGTAGAGGAACGTGAGGAGCAGCGTGCGGATGTGGGCGCCGTCGACATCCGCATCAGTCATGATGATGATCTTGCCGTAACGGCGCTTCGAGAGGTCGAAGTCCTCGCTGATGCCCGTGCCGAAGGCCGTGATCATCGTGCGGATCTCGGCATTGGCGAAGATCTTGTCGAGACGTGCCTTCTCGACGTTGAGGATCTTGCCGCGCAGCGGCAGGATGGCCTGGAAGCGGCGGTCGCGGCCCTGCTTGGCGGAGCCGCCTGCGGAATCACCCTCGACGAGGTAGATCTCGGCCTGCTCCGGATCTTTGACGGAGCAGTCGGCGAGCTTGCCCGGCAGGCTCGACACCTCGAGGGCGTTCTTGCGGCGCGTGAGCTCGCGTGCCTTGCGGGCGGCTTCGCGCGCACGGGAGGCCATGATGGCCTTCTCGATGATGCGCTTCGTGATGGCCGGGTTCTCGTCGAAGTACTCGGAGAGGCCCTCCGTGACGATAGAGTCGACGATGCCGCGGACCTCCGAGTTGCCGAGCTTCGTCTTCGTCTGTCCCTCGAACTGCGGCTCGCGGATCTTGAGGCTGATGACGCAGGTCAGTCCCTCGCGCACATCGTCGCCCGAGAGGTTGGAGTCCTTGTCCTTGAGGATGCCCTGCTTGCGCGCGAAGTCATTGGCTGCGCGCGTCAGCGCGAGCTTGAAGCCGGCGAGGTGCGTGCCGCCCTCTTCCGTGTTGATGTTGTTGACGAAGGAGTAGATATTCTCCTGGTAACTGTCGTTGTACTGCATGGCGATCTCGACGACAGTCGCGTCCTTGACGCCGTTGAAGTAGATGGGCTCGGGGTTCAGCACTTCTTTCTTGCGGTTGAGGTGCTCGACGAACGAGCTGATGCCACCCTCAAAGTGGAACGACTCACTGCGGACAGGCTCGACGCGCTCGTCGTGCAGGCCAATGGTGATGCCGTGGTTGAGGAAGGAGAGCTCGCGCAGGCGATGGCGCAGCGTCTCGTAGCTGTACGTCGTGACCGAGAAGATCTCCGGGTCCGGCACGAAGTGGACGCGCGTCCCCGTCTCTGCCGTCGTGCCGACGACTGTCAGCGGCTTCGTCGTCACGCCGCGCTCAAAGGCGATCTCGTAGATCTTGCCGTCGCGCTTGACCTGGACTTCCATGCTCGTCGACAGGGCGTTGACGACGGAAACGCCGACGCCGTGCAGGCCGCCCGAGACCTTGTAGCCGTCGCCGCCGAACTTGCCGCCCGCGTGCAGGACGGTCAGGACGACCTCGACGGCCGGCTTGCCGCTCTCGTGCATGTCGACCGGGATGCCGCGGCCGTTGTCGACGACCGTGATGCTGTTGTCCTTGTGGATCGTCACGTCGATGTGGTCGCAGTAGCCGGCGAGCGCCTCATCGATGGAGTTGTCGACGACCTCGTAGACGAGATGGTGCAGACCGCGCTCGCTCGTGCTGCCGATGTACATGCCCGGGCGCATGCGGACGGCCTCGAGCCCCTCGAGGATCTGGATCTGCTCGGCGCCGTAGTCGGCCTCGACAGCCGTGACTTCGGCGCTCGACTCATCCGTGTGGATCTCGACGCCCGTCGTGTCGAGGTCCTTATCCGTGAGGTCCTCGGCCTCCTGCTGCGGCGCAGGAGCAGCCTCCGGCTGGTCATCCGGCGTCAAAGTCAGGTCGATGGATTTCTTATCGTTATCGTTTGCCATAAAAACTCTTTGCTCCCTTTTAGTCGTTACTTACCCATATCGTAAATCGCGCGCGTGCGGTTCTTGAGGGCGAGTGTGGAGATGCCGGACAGGTAGATCCTGTCCTTCGTGATGACGATGGACTTGACGAGGTCCATCGAAGCCGTCGTCCGCCACACCTTCCCCTCGGCTTTGCACCGCGCGAAGTAGCGCTTGTTGTCTGGATTATCCTTGACGAAGAATCCCACGTAGTCGTAGATCGCGATGATGTCGCGCGTGCGCACGGAGACATCATTGCCGAGATGCAGGAACATGCTGCCTCATCCTTTCTCTTCGCTTGCACCGCTGCTCTTGGGGTGGCCTTCCTGATGGCCCTTGCCGTACTGGCGCTTCGCGGCGCGGCGCAGCGGAATGGCCTCGTAGCGCTTCGGCGGCGTGTAGCCGGGCGGCCAGTACATGCTGAAGCGCAGCTCGTAGAGGGCCCGCTTAACAGCCTCGTCGGTCAGCTTGTCGGGCGGCAGGCAGCGGTAGAGCATGACGAGTGTCTTGGCCTCCATGCTCGTGCGGTCGTTGGCCGCGACCTTCGAGGCCATGAGCTGGACGAGGGCGGCGCGCTGCTCGTTGAGGAGCTGCGGCGTGCACTCAGGCACGTACTCGCAGACCTCCTTGCAGCGCGCCCACGGGATGTCCCGCAGGACGGCGCGAACCCGCGCGCGTATATCTTCCCCTGCCTGCCTGCGGCAATGGCTGCAGGCGGCGGCCTGAGGCGGTCTGAGGCGGCCGCAGGTGGGACAGGGCTTCCAGCCGCGCGCGAGGCGCAGCTTGTCGAGCTGGCGGTCTTTGCGGTAGAGCTGCCGGACCTTGAGGGCGATGTCCTCGTCCTCTGTGCCCGAGCCGATCTTCTCGGCGGCCGCTAGGTCGTCCGGCGTGAGCACCATCTTGGCCCGCTCGCGGCCGACATTGACCTCTGGCACTTCCTTCTCTGCCCTTTCCTCGTCGGCCCGCTGCGGAGCCCAGTCTTCCTCGCGCCAGGAGCGGCTGAACCGGATTTCCTTGACCATCTCGCCGCCCGCGTAGTTGTTGACCTGCTGGATGATGCGCGGCATCTGGTAGCGCGTCTCGTTGCTCCAGGCGGCATTGCGGCAGTAGACGTAGAGTGAGCCGCGCTCGATGCGCACGGCCTTGACGTTCTCTGCGTATGCCTCGCCGACAATGTCGGCCCAGTGCCAGAGCACCCAGTGCTGATAGAACTCGCGCTCCTGCTTTGAGCCGAGCTCGTGCAGGGCCTTCGGGATGATGCTGACCACCTTCTCGAGGCCCGGTGTGCGCTTCGCCATGCTGCCACCTCCGTCTTGTCTCCTGACTCCAACATCCTGTCAAATCGTCAAGTCGATATCTGACCGCTGCGGACATGGTAGTACTGCCCCATGCCCTCTGCCGGGAAATAGGCGGCATCCGTCGCCGTGATGAGCGTCTGGATGCGCTCGCGCCGGATGAAGTGCAGGAGCTGCTGGCGCCGCTTGACGTCGAGCTCGCTCATGACATCGTCGAGCAGCAGGATGGGGTACTCGCCCGTCTCGGAGCGCAGGAACTCGAGCTCGGCGAGCTTCAGCGAGAGCACGCCGGTGCGCTGCTGTCCCTGCGAGCCGAAGGTGCGCAGGTTGATGCCGTTGACCGTCATCACGATGTCATCGTGATGGGGACCGTAGCTCGTCGAACCGCGCAGGATGTCCGTCTCCTGCGATTTCCTCAGCATTTCATTATACCATGAAGCAAAGGGCTTTGTCATGTCCTCGCCGCCGTGTATCTCGTAGCTGACGGTCAGGTTCTCCTGATCGCTCGAGATGCGGCGCTGCATGAGATTTGCGAGCATATTGAGCTTGCGCACGGCCTCGAGGCGCTTGCGGACAATCTTCTCGGCGCTCGTGACGAGCTGCTCATCCCAGAGCGGCAGCATCGAGGTGTCGGCGCGGCGCTCGCGGATACGCTTGAGGAGCGTGTTGCGCTGGCTGATGATGCGGTTGAACTCGATGAGCTCGTGGTAGTAGGCAGGGCTCGCCTGCGAGATCTCGCCGTCTAAAAAGCGCCGGCGTCCGGCCGGCGCTCCCTTGATGAGGAACAGATCCTCTGGCGAGAACAGTACAGTGTTGATGCTGCCGATGAGCTCCTTGAGGCGGATGGGATGGCCGTTCAGGAGGATGCGGCGGCGCTTCGCCCGGCTGAATTGGAACTCGAGGTGATTGGCCACACCGCGCCGGTCGAAGTCGAGGATGATGCAGCCCTCGGCAGCATCCCAGCGGATGAGCTCGGCATCGAGATGGGTCCGGTGCGAATGGCCGAGCGAGGCATAGTAGATGGCCTCGATGACATTCGTCTTCCCCTGGGCATTCGGCCCGAGAAAGATGTTGATGCCCGGCTGCAAGGCGAGCTCGAGCTCATAATAGTTCCGATAATTTCTCAGCTTTAAAGAACGAACATGCATTCCTATTTCAGCCTTTCTCGTGAACCTCATGGACGACTTTCCAGGCGCCGAGTCCTTCGACCTCTACGACATCGCCATCGTGGAGCTTGCGGCGGCGCGCCGACTCGACTTCGCCGTTGCGCTTGATGCGGCGCTCTGCGATCAGAGCCTTCGTCTCGCCGCAGGATGCAAGCACGCCAGCCCACTTGAGGAACTGGTCGAGCTGGATCTCTTCGGTGTCGATCTTGACTTCTTCGATGTTCATATGTATCTCCTTTATGCAATCCTCCTGCGCTCAGCGCAGGAGTCTAAGTCAGTGATTTGTCCTTACCGGCGTCACGATGTAGACAAAGCTGTCGTCGTCCTCTTCCTGGATGGAAGCAGGGGAGAGAGGCTGGTTGAGGCCGATGCGGCATGTCTTGCTGTCGATGTTCTTGAGGACGTCGATGATGTACTGCGCGTTGAAGGCGATGGCGATGTCCGGGCCGTCGATCTCAGCGGGGATGTACTCCTCGGCGTTGCCGATCTCCGGGTTGTTCGAGGTGATGTGGATCTGGTCGCCGGCAAACTCGAGCTTGATGGTGTTGTAGACACCGGCTCTCGCGATAAGGGAGATGCGGTCGACAGCAGCGGCGAAAGAAGCGGTGTCCGTCTTGACGTGCGTCGCGAACTCTGGCGGGATGACGCCGCGGTAGTTCGGGAACTGGCCCTCGATGAGGCGCGAGGTCATGTAGAGATTGTCGAACGAGAAGCTGATCTGGTTGTAGGAGCAGGAGATCTTGACATCTGTTGGGATGTCTGAGGACATGTTGTGCAGGAGTTCCTGCAGGATGCGCGAGGGGATGATGACCTTGATATTGCCGATGCTCTGGTCAAATGTCTCGGACTTGACAGAGAGGCGATGTGTGTTCGTGGCGGCCATCGTGACCTTGTTTTCGGTGACCTCTAAGGAACAGCCCGTGAAGACAGGTCTTGCTTCATCGTTACTGCAGGCGAAAACGGTCTTCTTGATGAGGTCGCGCAGGATATTGTCCTTGATGGCAAAATCGAGATTTCCCTTGAGTGGTTGGATGGTCGGGAACTCGGCTGCGTTCATGGATAGCAGCGTGAACTTGGCCATGGCGGACTCGATGTGGACGATCTTTTCATCGGCTGCGCATGCGAGTTTGACGTTTTCTCCAGGTAGTTTGCGGACAACTTCCTGGAAATAACGGCCACCCACGGTCAGCTCGCCTGCTTCCTCGATCTCTGCTTCGATGTGTGCGACGAGTCCAATCTCATAATTTGTGGCCTGGAGTTCTAAGGTCGTGCCTTCGGCTCTCAGGTAAATGCCAGAGAGGATGGGGGTCTGCGGTTTGCTGGCTACGGCGCGAGCGACGATCTGCAGGGCATTGGTGAGCTCGTTCTTATTGCATGTGATTTTCATACTTTGGGGCCTTCTCTCTTTTTTTTATGATATAACTAAAATATTTATATAAATAGCCGACGTAGTAGTAGGCCATGTGGAAAAGTGGATAAGTCGCCTGAGGCTTTGCAGGAGCGCACAGTTGGCTGTGGGTAACTTGTTCATAACAATAGGGGAGGTTATCCACAGTATCCACGGTGATAATCTCCCCTATCGGTTATCCACAATCCATCGACAGGAAATCCAGAGGCTTCTCCACAGGGTTATCCACGGCAACCTGTGGGGCATTTACATCTTCTGGATGCTCTCGATGAGGTCTTTGATGATCTTATGAAGCTTGGCGTTTTCCTCGCGCTCTTTGGCGATCTTGTCGTAGGCGTGCAGGACCGTCGTGTGGTCGCGCCCGCCGAAGAAATTGCCGATCTGCGGCAGCGAGGTGTCGGTGAGCTCGCGGCAGAGGTACATGGCAATCTGGCGCGGGAAGGCGATGCTGCGCGTGCGTTTCTTGGAATGGAGGTCCTCGATGCGGATCTTGAAGTAGGTGGCGACAATCTCCTGGATGACTTCGAGCGTGACCTCTTTCTTATGGTTGTTCGGGAAGACGTCCTTGAGGGCCTCGGCGACGACATCTGTCGTGACGGGCTTCTTGATGAGGGAAGCGTAGGCGACGACGCGCGTCAGGGCGCCCTCGAGTTCACGGATGTTGCTGTCGATGCGGTTGGCGATGAACATCAGGACATCGTTCGGCACGTCGACGTGGTCGAGCAGCGCCTTGTTCTTGAGGATGGCGATGCGCGTCTCGAGATCAGGCGCCTGGATGTCGGTGATCAGGCCGCCCTCGAAGCGCGAGCGCAGGCGGTCTTCGAGCTTCTGGACTTCGCGCGGCGGGCGGTCGGACGACAGGATGATCTGCTTGTCGGCGACGTGCAGCGCGTTGAAGGTGTTGAAGAATTCTTCCTGCGTGCTTTGCTTGCCGGAAAGGAACTGGATATCGTCGACCATCAGGACGTCGATCGTCCGGTATTTCTGGCGGAAGAGCTCGGCCTTGCCCTCCTGGATGGCGCGGATGATCTCGTTGGTGAACTGCTCACTCGAGACGTAGAGCACGCGCATCTCGGGGTGGTTCTGCAGCACGCGGTTGCCGATGGCGTGCATGAGATGTGTCTTGCCGAGGCCGACGCCGCCGTACATGAAGAACGGGTTGTAGACCTTGCCTGGCGATTCGGCAACGGCCATGGCGGCCGCATGGGCAAAGCGGTTCGAGCTGCCTGTCACGAACGTCTCGAAGGTGTACTTCGGGTTCAGCGACGAGCGGTCGCCCGGCGCGACGATGTGCATGTCGCCGTTATCGACAGGGGCGGGCGGCTGGTCCTGGAAGAGGCTTCCCTGATTGGGGTCTTCTTTCTTGCGGCTGCTGCTGTGACTGGCGGCCGTCTCTTCTTCTCCAGCTGTCTCCTTCTTGGTTGGCTCCACTTCAGGCTGTGCTTCGGGCACGACCTGGAAGCTCACCTTGTGCTTGCTGCCCAGTACGGCGCTGACCGCGTCCTCGACGATCGTGAGGTAGTGGCTGGTGATCCAGTCCTTGACGAGGTCGTTCTGGACGCTCAGGACAAATCCGTCGTCGGTCAGGGAGAGTGGCTTGACCGACTTGAACCACTTGAAGGCTGACTCGGCGAGAGTTTCCTTCATCTTGGTGAGGATCTGCTCCCAGACAGCCTGCAGCTGTGTCTGCTCCATGAAAAAAATCCTTTCCTGCTATTAGAATATGTAGAAACTTTTTCCACAGGTGCATAACGTTATCCACATTTTTATCCACAGCTGTGGATAAGTATAGTCGTTCCTTGGGATAGAGGCGGGAAATGTGGATGATATCTTACAGTATCTTATGTTTACGAGCCTTGCCTCGCAGGGCACCAATGGGGTTTTCCGCACAATAATCAACAATATCTTATCAAAACTAGCGTGACTTATCAACAGTTTTTCTGTGTGCAAGTGGCCATAAGCCTGAAAATATCCACAGTCTGACGGGAAAAAGACAAGGGAAAATCCTTGACAGGCCGCGAGTCGGTAGTCTATAATTTGACATAGTTAAAATCTGATACTATGCTTCTATACAGCCAATTAGTCTCAGACACAAATCCAGAAGGAGGTGTTACACACATGAAACAGACTTTCCAGCCGAACAACCATTGGAGAAAGAAGACCCATGGCTTCCGTGAGCGCATGAAGACGAAGGGCGGCCGTCTCGTTCTGAAGAGAAGACGCCAGCGCG
>NZ_JNKR01000029.1 GCF_000702905.1 Mitsuokella jalaludinii DSM 13811 | reverse complement strand
AAGGTTGAGGAAAGCGTTGGCGAAACTTTGACTTACATGGATTTTCCTACTGAGCATTGGAGTCGGATCCGCACGAATAACTTGACGGAACGAGTAAATCGCGAGATACGCCGCCGTACAAGGGCCATTGGTGCATTTCCTGATGGCAACAGTGCGCTGATGCTCGTCTGTGCCAGACTTCGCCATGTTGCCGCCTCAGAATGGGGCTCAAAACGCTATATGGACATGGAGCATCTATTCAAGATGGAAATTGAGCAGCCAGCTGACGAGGAAAATCCATACATCTGATGCCGATATTTACTGGCGGATGAAATGAATTTGCGAAAGAATCTTGACACTACCTTGTATGAAACGAATAAAAGCAATGGAGCTAGAGCAAAAAGGAAAGCGCTTCTTCTTTTTTGTAGCAGATCCTCGAGATATTATCGCAGAAGTGAAAATTGCAAACAAAGATAAAGTTCAAGAATTTCAACGTCCTTGGACAGAAAAACGCGTAAAAGATATTTCTAAATATGTTGCCGGTAAAGAACCTCTAAAAAAAGGAACATCAAAACCAGCAAGAGGATTTTTACCTACTGTTCCAATCTTAAATTTAAAAGCAGATGGTCATATAAAAATAGAAAGAAAAGACGGGGAATATTATCTATTATTTCCTGAAAATGATAATGAAAAAAAGGAATGTTTAGGTGATATAGAAATATTAGATGGGCAGCATAGATTAATATCATTTACGCAAAAATATCGTAATATTGATTTCAAAGATTCAGAACGTTATGATATGGGATTTATCGCTTTTCAAAAACTTACCAGAGAGGAGAAAGGTGAACTTTTTATTGTCACGAATGAACGAGTTGAAAAAGTTGATAGAAATGTATTGCAGAACATGATGGAATGGCTGGGAGTATTATCAGATGATGATAGAAAAATATATAACCTTATAAAGAAATTGAATAAAGAAGATATCTCTCCCTTAAAAGGTCGTATAATAATAGAAGGGGGAAAATTAGTAAATGGTCTAAAATTACTTCAAGTGCAACGTGTATTAGAAAAATCAAAAGTATACGATATGTTAAAAGATTTTGATGTGGAAAAGCAAGTAAAAGTCATATCAAATTATTTACGTGCATGGGAAGATGTTTTCGATATAAAATTTAACAATCGTCGAAAGCCAAAGACTTTAGAAAAAATTCTTGGCCTTCAATACGTACTTTGTATTTATCCTTGTATTTACAATATTTTAAATAATCGAAAGGAAACACTAAACGAAGACAATGTAAAGAATATCGTTAATAATATAAAAATAAATATTTTGGATAAATTGGGTAGTGATAATAACGCAAAAAAAGCCTTTTTCGGTAGCGATTCTGGAGTTACTGGATTTGCAAAAAAAACTAGTGATGAAATAAGTAAATATTATAAAGAGATGGATGGAAACACATTTGATCCTCTTGCAGATATATAAAAATGAATAGACTAGAAAATCTTTTTAATAGAAACAGAATAAAAGAGAGTAAGGTTAAAGATGTTTTTTATAGAGAAATCATGAACGAGATATTTGTCTTATGTTTTAACGCCATAAAAGACGATAACATAAAATATAATCTAAGAGATTCTCTGAGAAAATCACAAAATCAATATGCAGAAAATATTATCTATAAAAACTTCATCAATCAAATTACATCTCTAAATTTAAATGATGAAGATTATTCTTATATAATTACACTACTGAAAGCATCGTTCAATCGATTAGATCAACGTATATCGCTCCCTGATGCAGAAAAAGAAAAAATACTTATCAATCAAAATAATAAATGTGCTTTTTGTGGGAAAAAAATTTCAAGTCTACACGATGATTGCCATATAGACCATGTCATTCCATTTAGCTATACTGGAGATGAACTTAATGACAATTATCAAGTATTATGCAGTTCCTGTAACGAGAAAAAAGGTAATAAAGTTTCCTTCTTAACACAATTAATTGCCAAAGGAAACATACACTCATTAAAATAAAAACACGTTATAAAATTTACAGCAGTTTACAGATTCTGAGACATAATAAAATCACGTATCCCCTCCTGGTATATAATAGATTCACCACACCCCCAACACAAGAGGTGCTACGTGGTGTCTCAATTATACACCAGCCAGCCGGATAGTTAACAGACTCTTAGCGATTTTTTCATCCTTGTTTCTATCTGCGACGAGGCCAACATTACTATAGCAAGCAAAAGCGCTATGAAAGTTGGTATCTTATGACAGGTGCCACGCGTACCTATCTGATTTTCACATTTGATATCCGCCAAAAGATAATCCGATATTCGATTGCTTTAGTAGATTAAGGCTCACTGGGTTTTATCGTATCGATAACGACAGGACCGAAAGCGAGGATGCCCGACTGAGTCAAACACACATGGTCCCTAGCAAAAATTCGACGGGTGAATATCCTTTACCATGATGAAGGATATTCACCCGTCGAATTTTTTCAGAACGCTCCAATCGGATAGGCGTTTTCGTTGATCCACTCGGTGCCTGACATCAGATTTACAAAATCTGCCCAATCAATCAACTCTGTTGTATTTTCAGAGATCATCTTCCAGTAGCCATCGTAAGTGGCAAACGGCCTAGCTTTTTCCTCTTCATCATGATCATTGTCACCAGCATCATCTTCTTCATCGTCCTCATAAAGGTGTGGCGTGACTGCAGTATAGTATAGTCCCAAGGCGATATCTGCCATCCACATTTTGGCGTCAAAAAGAAGTTACAATATACCTCTTATGTGATACTTACAGTTTTTTTCATAGAACCTGTTTGTTCTTTATAATCCGCAATCATATGATAAAAAGTACCTCGTTTTAAGCCGCACTCTTTCATGAAATATCTTGCCGTTATTTCTTTTTTCTCCCATTTATGAAATAGCTCTTCCCATCGATTCGGATAATTGATGCGCTTTTTACGTATGACAGGTTGAAATGGAAGAACCTTCTTTTTTTGATAGGATGACAATAAATAGTCTTTTAACAATCGAAGATGTTCTTGATTACGTTCTGGATGTTCTAACATTGTTGTATACGTAAAAAAGATACATGAAATAGACTGGTCTAAAAACCAGTCTATTTCATGTATCTGAGCGATTAATTCGAGCGATAAATCATGAATGTCATCCATTAATACTATTGTTTTTTGGTCAGAAATATCCTCCTTCATCTGCTGATAAGCTAACGAATCTCTTGTTTGATCTGTATAAAGCGTATAATCCTTTACAGATGGAAAATACTGCTTGATCTTATCCTGGAAATAAGATATTGATTCATTATTTTTTCGATATACCACTAAACTTGTAATATTAATCACCTCGAAAAATAGAGGATATACGGCTAAAGAAATTCTTTTGTTTTTGAAAATCTATACCAGTCACTTCTTTTGTCTTAGAGTATCGCAATTGCAGGATATTGCCAATCATACGTGGTTCTAATGCTACAGGCAATTCATTTTGAAGCATATCAAGGAACTTATTGACCTGTTTTGATTCAACCGTCGAAAAATCAATACGGAGTGAATCCGTTTCTTTTTTTACATGGAAACAATCGCTATACTCATCGAATAATGCATCTAGTATATAAATTGCCTTTTGAGATTTCGTCATCTCTCCCATGAAATCCTGCCAAGTAAAGGATTTTATGGATGGATATAGTTCCATATCTGCATCAGTTATGACTTTTTGCAGAATTTTTGCTCCTACTTTGAAGATGTCAGGAAACCATCCATCCATTTTCTTGACATCCGATACCATATAATCCGAGAATACATCAATTTCATCAAACATACGGTGTAAAAATGCACGGTACAGGGCATTTCCCATCCTTTTCTGCAACTGTGCAAAACTTGAATCACGTTTAACACTTTCATCTTCTGCTAACTGATTTGGAATCGTAAAGATCAAGGTTCGCTTGATGACACTTGGATCTAGTACTTGACCATCATTCGTTGTAATCAAGAACGTCCCGTGATTGATGTTGCGGCCTCGAATTAACGCATCATCTGATTTCACGATATCTTTCAAATATCTGAATCTTGAATTCGTCACATCATCAATCAGGACAGGACAACCTTTAATACTCACCTTATATGCGTCCAACTTTGCCGGAGATATAACATTTGTTGGCAAAGTATGCAGGCTTTTTCCAAACATCAAGTGTTGGCCAGTCCGTATAATAGAGGATTTTCCTCCACTCTTAGGGCCACGCACAATCATGTACATGGGAAAATATTTTCCTACAGAATTTTCTGGTGCGTATGGACTATAATCATAACGCAATTTTGCCATAAATGGTGACAAAAACATATATAATAATATCTTGGTATACGTTTCCTGTAATTGTTTGATATCTCCAGTGAATCCCTCTGTCCCATCTAGATATTGATATAAACAACGAATATCACGTTGGACATCCTCTTTAGACGAATCTAGATTCCATGTTCTCCCCGAAAAAGAAGCACTGTGTTCCTTATAGTCTAATAAAAATTCTGGATTTTCTATCACACGCACTTTTTTCTCATGCTCCGATTTTTTCATATATGCCTGCATCCAATCAACGGCCTTTGCGGTAAAGTGTATCACACCATTGGCGTCTGGCTTTACATATGCATGATTGACACGCGCAGCCCACTCCTTCCCTTCTTGCGTAATAGAAAAGGTGTATTCCACCTCCTCTCGTGATGGTACTTTTTCGATAATGACGGGTTTACGAGCTTGGACGACCTTCTGTATAATAGGCAGGTCTTGTAAGTTGGATCCGTCTGCCTGCAATGGTTTCGCCTTAACGCTGATTTTTGATGATGATTCATCCCGCAACGCTTCATAAAGTTGCATATAATGCTCAAAGAATCGTGAGTTGTCTTCAAAAAGATATGTCTCTAGCTGCGTACCATTCCACGCTTGCTGAGAGAAGTTTGCCGAACCAAGTATGATTCTATTTCTACCATCATTCGAGCTCAAAAGATATATCTTTGCGTGAACCCCTCCATCTTCTAAATAAAATTGAAAGCTTCCATCTTTGATACGCTGCTGCAAATAAGCATTTTGGCAAATGGTTTTTAAATCAAATTCCTGTTCAGCCAATAATTCTTGTACGGCTTGTCTTACCTGGCTCGGACTACCAATCACAACATCGCCACGTTGAAACAGGCCCATGACGCTCTCGACCTGTTTAATGCCAAGAGAGTAGGTGACAGCATGTAGCTCATCAAAGCCATGAAAAAGTTCCTGCCACGTTGTCTGCACTTCTTCCATCATCTGAATCTTATACGCTACAATGTCAGATGTCCCATAATTACCACCTGGAACGACAAAAAACAAACTGTCTTGTTGCGTGTTATTCTTCTCTTCCATGCAAATTCCTCCATCTCTTGTTTATTTTATATCTTTACTATAGTGTCCAATTATAAAAATGTCAATTGGATATTCTAAATTCCCTGCAACGCCTCAACTTCCTGGAAGAAATGCCGGTTGAAGCCATCTCGGAACCTTCTAACTAGTAACGACATGCAATAAAAAAGGGCTGAACTCATAAGTCATACTTATACGTTCAAAGCCTTTCATAAGGTATATTCACTCAATCTTTCAGAATCCAATCAGCAAATTCTTCCTTGCACCGAATCCTTTACTGAGGCAAAGGAAATTCACCGGGTGAATTTTTCTTGAATTGACGGATTATTTTTTCTAGGTTGCGTTTAAGAATTGGCTATGCTATCATGGAAGGAGCAAAGACAACGACGTGATATAAGAAAAGAGCTCTTCAGCACTGCAATGCTGAAGAGCTCCCTATATCACAGCTCACATCATGACTGCAATCGCGATGTGACTCTCTTATCGGAAGAAGCATTTCCGATAAAATAACTGTGGATGTCTTCTATCATTGTAGCAAAGATAGAACTAGAAAACAAGAGCTCTGTGAAAGAAGATATCATGAGATTCTGGCCCCGGTGCATCTGCACGAGCGAAGGGGCCAGGTTCCCCTACCATGGCGCAGTCTATCGAGGCGCTAGGATTGGTGGGGCTCCTACAGGATTTTATCGATACGAAATCAAGGTCTGTCCGATAAGGGCAGGCCTTTTTGTATGGCACGAATGAGAATCCAGATAGGAGTGAGACAATGAAAAGAGTCGGCTGCAATCCGTGGCAGGATGCGAAGCGGAAGACGGAATATCTGCAGGCGCGGTATGCGTCTGTCTCGCCGTGCCGTTTTTACGACGAGATTCTCGGCCACATCGAAGACGAGCCGAATTTCCAGCTCTGTGCCATGCACGCGCAGGCCAAGAAGGGGCAACGCATGCGCCGCTATGATGATGTGATGGACATGCTGCTGGATGCAGGTGCTCGCCGGGATGCCTACGTCTACCCGGCGGCCTACTACCACTCGTATGCGCTGGAGGCTCTGATGCAGTCGACTTCCTGTCTCTACATCGACCTGGATCACGTCGCGGCGAAGCAGCTGCGCCGCCTCTGTGATGCGGATTTCTTCGGCCATCGCCCGACGTATCTCGTCAATTCGGGCAACGGCGTGCACCTCGTCTACGTGCTGCAGGAGCCGGTCCAGACATACGACTGGGCCAAGAAACTGCTGAAGCGCATCCACCACGGACTCTTGAAGGTGTTCCGCCGGCATCGCTTTGACGCGGATCTCACGACGGGCATCTCGCATGCGTACCGCATCGTCGGCAGCCTGACGAAGCTCGGGCAGGTTTGCCGCGCCTACTGCGTCGGGACGCACATGACGATTGCAGCACTCGCGCAGTCCGTCGGCGTGACCTGGACACGCCCACAGAAGGCGGTTCATCCTGTTACAAAGGCAGGTCGTCGGGCCGCTACTCCCCATGCGAAGCGGGGCTTCTATGCCTATCTCGTCGAAAAGATTGCCGAGCGGACACAGGAGGGCCACCGCTACACCGCGCTCTTCGCGCTCACCTATGTCGGCTACAAGTGCGGCATGGCGCTTGAGGCCATCTCTGAGGATGTCATGCATCTCGCCGCTGTGCTCGGTCTCCCCCAGCGCGAAGCAAAACATGCGCTCGAGGTCTGTGATCCCGAGAAGGCGAGGACGGTCCGCGCTGCAACGCTTGAAAACTGGCTGGGCTGGTCATTTGACCGCAAGACGAAGCGCAATGGCCGCACGCGCGAAGAACACCTGGCCAAGATCGCAGCAGACCGCACGGAGGCGAGCCGCAGGCGCGTCTGGGCCTGTCTCAGGGAAGCGCCACTGGCGACCATCTCGGAGCTCGCGCGCAAGCTCTCCATCACGCGCAGGACGGCGGCCAAATATTTCCACGAGTGGATGGACAGACTGCTGGATCGCGTTCCAGCGCAGATGGCTGCCAGTGAACCTGTGGCCTCTGCGCGCACGGCCAAGGCTGCCAAGACGTCAGATGCGGGGATTGCTGCCCCTGCGTCATTCATTGCATATATACCTGCCCCTTGGGGCGAGCTTGGCTCCGTTTGCGCAGGCCGGACCGAGGATAACCGTGTAGGCGCTCGGGGCAGCTCTCCAGATTCTATAACTTCTACATTCTTGTTGCTATGTAGATGGCTTTATGCTAAACTATATCCAGAAACTTCTACAAGTACAAGTCACTACGGAAAGGATGAAGAAGCTTGGCAGACCTGATCAATCGCAAGGTCATCAACACGACCTTGTCAAAGGACAATGCGGAGAAGCTGCGCACGCTGTCGAAGCGCAAGGGCATTCCGCAGACGCGTGTCCTGGACCGCGCCGTCGATACGCTCTATCAGAAGGAAGAGGCTTCCATGGAGGGAGCGGCAAAGCACAAGGGCATTGCCATCTGCATCGCCAACAACAAGGGGGGCGTGGGCAAGACGACCTCGACGGCGGCATTTGCTGACCTCCTGTCGAAGCGCGGCAAGCACGTGCTCGTCATCGATGCGGACCCGCAGGGCAATCTCTCGGGACGCTTTGGCTACAGTGCAGACAGCCCGGAGCAGGCCATCCCGAATTACCTCGGCTCGCTGATTGAGGACCGCTTCCGCGGCACGGAGCATCAGCCGCTCGGCTACTTCATCAATCACCTGGACGAGTTCCCGCGCATCGACATCATCTACTCCGACATCCGCCTCGATGGAGTCTACACGCTGCTGACGACGGACAGCATCGCGAGTGCGACGATGTTCCGCAAGCTGCTCGCGGAGATCCGCTCGCTCGACAAGTACGACTACATCCTCATCGATGCACGCCCGGCCGTCAACAATGAGGTGTCCTCCATCTTCATCGGCAGTGACTACGTGATCATCCCGGTTGAAGCCAGCTGGGACTCGATCGTCGGCGCCAACACGATTTACCAGTTCATGGCCAAGAGCCGTGAGCTCAACCCGGCGCTCAAGTTGCTCGGCGTCTTCTTCACGAAGGTCCAGGACCGCACGACGTCCTTCCACACGCTGCTGCCGATGGTCAAGGGCAACTGGGACAAGGACCTCTTCCAGACGAAGATCCCGCGCAACCAGGATGTCGTCAATGCGGAGAATGAGGGCTATCCGGTCACGTACCGCAAGCCGGCCTGCAAGGCGTCGAAGGCTTATGTGAAACTTTTAGATGAAATGGTGGAGCGAATTGACAATGATGAGAAACAGAACGATTAACTTTGCCAAGTCCGATGCGCGCCCTGAAGATATCAAGGGGACGATCGGCGTCAGCGACCGATTCGCGGACCCGAAGCTCAAGAAGGCAATCGCCGAGCAGATGCGTGCCCCGCAAGCGCCAGCAGCCCCGCCGGGGGCAGATGGCTCGCCAGCGCGTGCAGAGGACACAGAAGGAACGCTGCGCACAAAGCGTGATGTGGAGGATGTCCTGACGGAAATCGCTGGCACCGCAGGCCGTTTCATGCGGATCCCGCGCACGAAGCTCATGCCAACGCCAGCGGCATGGAACCCCTTCTCCCAGGTCTCGCAGGAGAAAAAAGTCCTGATGGCGGACAGCATCTGCCGCACGGGCCTGCAGCAGCCAATCGTCGTCCGCAGCATCGACGAGGCCGGCAACATGTACCAGATTCTCGCAGGCAACACGCGCAACGAGATCTACGGCGTCCTCTACGAGCTCACAGGCGACGAGAAGTACGCGTCCATCGAGGCAAAGGTCTATGGCTACGGGGAGCTGACGGATGACCAGGCCCGCGAGATTGCATCGGATACGAACTACGTGCAGCGCGCCGAGCTCTCGTCGCGCGACAAGGCATATGCCATCCACACCAAAGTGGAGATGCTCAAGAAGAACAAGGTCGCAGCCGTCCTGGACCGCGTGGCCGAGCAGATGAACATCCAGCGCAGTTCCGTGTTCTACTGGAACAAGGTGTTCAGCCTGATCCCTGAGTTCTATGCCTACTTCGATGAGGGACGGATCCGCCTGAAGACGGCCAGCCGCATCGCAAGCTGGCCGCCGGCCATCCAGAAGGCGCTCTGGGAGCGCCGCGACTTCCTGACGGATGACCTGATCCTCAAGATCCCCGCCAAGACCCCGTATGACCAGATCATCCCACGCTTTGAAGAGCTGCTGGACATCTCGACCGCTCCGAAAAAGGAGCTGGGACACATCCAATCCGTAGATGTCCAAGACCGTACCTACACCATCCAGGCCGAAGTCGACCGGCCAGACGACAGCGAAGTCGTTGTCCTCTGCGTGCCAAAGGGCAAGATGAAAGCCCTGCAGCGCGCATACGGCGATTTCCTCATAAAATAAAATTCACCGGGTGAATATCCTTCATTTCGTTAAAGGAAATTCACCCGGTGAATTTTTTATAAGACAGGATATATGCTGGAAGGAGACGTTATCCAGCACCTGAAATGCCCTCTGAGACCAGGCACAGCCTGGCTTCGCAGGCATCGAAAAAATTGTCGGCGACCTGCGTCCCCTGAACCTGCCGTTGGCGATCATATCCTTTCAAATATCGTCCATGCTTTGCCAGATGAAGGACTCCAATTCGTTCTGGCTACTCCGTGTGAACAGGGTCTTGCACCACTCTGCATCGTTCAATTTCTGGAGCAGCAGCGCCAAGAAATCCAGATGATCATGCTGATTCTGTGGAGCTAAACAGATGATGCAGCGGATTTCCTTGCCACTCTGCATCGTGATGGGATTCTGGAATAAGGTGAGTGCAGCAGAGCTAGCGAGGACGCCGTCTTTTGTCTTGGCATGTGCGAGCAAGACGCCTTTGCCGAGGACCATGTAATCGCCGTAGCGGGACAGCAGCGCGATAATGCGGTCAATGTAGCTCTGGACAATGAAGTGGCTATGCAGGAGTGGCTCGCATGCGTACTGGATGGCTTCTTGCCAGGCTGGTTTTGTCTTTAGCGAGGGGGTAGGAAACTCGCCGCTGCAGTAGTTCACGTATTTCAGCAGAGATGTCGATTGACTCTGTTTACTGCTGACTTTCATTCGATGGCTTTTCCTGTAAAAGTAGTCGTTGAGTCCTTTCAGCAGGCCGTTCATGTCTTCAATCTTTGCATAGTCGGATATGATATCGATGATTTCACGCACGTTCTCGCGGAGCTCCGTATCGACGGGAAAGTTCAACTCGATCAGTCGATTGTGGAGCTCCTCCCATTCCTGCGCCGTCGGCAATGGCGATATCGACAACACTGGGCAAGTGATGTCTTGAAAGTACTGTCGTGATGTTGTCGTGATCACGAGGCTGACGTCATCAAGTGGAAACTGCAGACATTCCGCCGTGCTGAGCGGTCCGGTGAAATGGACTTGTGGATAGTGATTGCGGAGTTGCAATAGTAAGAACTGTGACGTACCGATGCCACTGGAACAGACGACCAGAATCTGGCGCTGTTCTTTTGCTTCTGTCTGCGAAACCACTGCACCGCCAAAATAGGTAGCAATCAGTGCAATCTCGTCATCCGAGAAATCTGCATGCCAGAGGTACTCCTGTGATTTGACTGCTGCTTTGGTCAGATAGAACAGGCTTTGATAGTCTTGTTTGATTTTTGACAGCATCGGATTTTGGTAGCGGATTCCGTTCTGCAACCGATGATATGCAGAGATGAGATGGACCGTCAATCGGTCCACCAGGCCCTTTCGATCCTGCGTGATGTCCAACCCGGACAGAGAAGCAAAGCGATGGACCAGATGCTCGGCAAAGATATGCAGGCTATCATAGAGCGCATCTTTCTGAGAAACGGAGATCACTGCCTGCTGGCGCATAATACGGCATAGATAGAGGCACTCACTCCTGTCACTTACGTTGTGGCGTGCGAGAAATTCTTTGGCCCAGTCACGAATCCGGATTTCTTCTTCGGACCATTCGATCTGCGCAAAGGATACTCTGTCTCCGTTGATGAGCCGTTGATCATACCAGGTGAGGAAGTACATCATGAAATGGTGTGCATCGTCGGTCAGGCGGCTGCCCACGAGATCCTCATAGGATTGCAGCAGAGCCGGAATATCGGGTGAATAGCTCAAAGTATAGTATCGTTCAAGTAAGTGCAAAATGGCGGCGAAGTTTTCGATAACCCATCGCCTTTTTGCCAGTTCACTCCCTTCCATGATGCGTCCGCGCGGTGTGACGCGGACTTGGAAGGGAGCTTTTTGATTGTAGGATTCCAGATGACGTATCTCCTGCAGGACGGTGTTCCGCGCGACTTGGAAAATGTCCATGAAGTCCTGGAGCGAGATTCCCGGCTCGGTGATCAGCATGTAGTCCAACAGTCTGTTCCGGTCTTCTAAATGAAGGTCTTTCAATGGGATGCGCATCTTACGCGGACGCGTCAGGACATTGTAGACGATGGGCTCTTGCTCATAGCTGCACAAAGCATGCTTTCCCTGCTCTTCCAGATAATATCCCTGTCCCTTCTTATTCTGGATGATGGGCAACCCCTGCTCGGAAAGGGCGCGATTGACCTTCTTGATCAAATAGAGGATGCTGCGCCTGGACAGCTGCATTGCCTCCTGAAGACCTTCAATGGATATGGCGTGATTATTTTGCTGTAGCAGTGTCAACAGCTTATCGCCGTTCTTGAATGAACAAAAGGATAACATGACGTGACCTCCTGTGTATTGATAGTATCAGGATAGTTCAGTTATTGCACTTTTGTCAAATCTTTATTGCACTTGTTTGGATTGGTAATTATGTCTAAAATAGGCATTGTAATAAGGAACAAGCCTCAGTGAAAGGAGGGACTGCATGATGGAAGTATTCAATGAACAATATGTTCAGTACATCGATCAGGAGCATGTATCTTGGAAGAGCATGATTCAGATGGCTGGTCAGCCGCTCTTGAACGATGGCTTGATTGCACAGGAGTACATCGATGAAATCATCACAACGTGCGAGGAAAAAGGGCCGTACATGAACATCGGGCCGAACATCGTGCTAGCGCATGCAAGGCCGTTGCCTTCCACCAAGAAAGCTGTTATGGCGCTGCTGCTCAGCAAGCAGCCGGCAGCGTTGCTAGATGACCAGGCTCACAAAGCGCGCCTCTGGATTTTCTTGGCAACGCCAGATGATCGAAGCCACATCGAGCTGATCCAGAAGCTAGCGACCTTGCTGATGGATGCCGATCATGTGCAACGCATTTTAGCAGCAACCTCGCAAGAAGAACTGCTCGCCAGTGTTCTTGCTAAATAAAGAAATCATCTATTCTATATCATTTACGTTTTAGGAGGAATCACTATGAAATTCTTATGCATTTGTCAGTCCGGTCTCGGCAGCAGCTTTATGGTCCAGATGAACATCCAGAATCTGCTCAATTCTGAAGGCGTGGCAGAGGAAATCGCAGTCGAACACGCGGATGTCGGCAGTACAACAGCCGACATGGCCGATTACTTCTTCGTCGAAAAGACGCTTGGAGATGCCGTATCCGGTTTGCCGCAAGATCGCGTTGTCCTGCTCAACAGCTTGATTGATCAGAATGAGATCAAGGATGCCGTCAACAAGATTCTCGATGACAATAATATTGCACATAACTAAGCACATAGCTAAGGGGACTCAATCGAAAGGGGGATTTCGATTATGATACAGAATCTTTTCGTCAGTATCGTCCAGACACCAGCTTTGCTCGTCGGTTTGCTGGCTGTCCTGGGACTTATCTTACAGCATAAGAAAACCACCCAGGTCATTCAGGGAGGCATCAAGACCTTTGCAGGATTCTTGATTTTGACGGGTGGTGCTGGCATCCTTGTCAATTCACTGGATCCATTTGCAAAGATGTTCCAGTTCTCACTCGGTGTACAGGGCGTTGTACCGAGCAATGAAGCAGTTGTTGCCATTGCCCTGGTTGACTATGGCTCTGTGACAGCGATGATCATGTTTGTCGGCATGCTGGTCAACATCGCATTGGCGCGCTTCACGAAGTTCAAGTACATCTTCCTGACTGGCCAAGCCATGCTTTATGTTTCATGCCTGACAGCTGTCATTCTCGTTTCCGCCGGATTCGGCAATGGTCTTTTCACGATCCTGCTCGGCGGCCTGTTCGAAGGCACGCTGCTCACCGTCACACCGGCTCTTTGCCAGCCGTTCATGCGTGTGATCACCGGTGGCGATACCGTTGCTATGGGCCATACGGGCAACATCGGCTATGCATTGGCTGGCTGGTGCGGCAAGTGGTTCGGCAATAAAGAGCACAGCACAGAAGATATCAATGTTCCGAAAAGCATGTCATTCCTGCGTGATTCAACGGTCTCCATCACGATTGTCATGGCAATCGTCTACATAATCCTCGCTCTGATGACGGGCCAGCAGTTCGTAGAGGAAAACCTTAGCAAAGGAACGAACTACATCATCTATGCAATCGTGCAGGCCGGTACCTTCGCTGCAGGTTTCGCCGTTGTTCTGCAGGGTGTCCGCATGATCTTGGCAGAAATCGTCCCGGCCTTCCAGGGCATCGCCATGAAACTCGTGCCGAACTCCAAGCCTGCTTTGGATGTACCGATCATTTTCCCGTACGCACCGAATGCCGTTCTGCTCGGCTTCTTTGTCAGCTTCATCGTAGGCACACTCTCGATGTTTGGCATGGTTGCCCTTGGTACGGTCGTCATCATTCCAGGTGTTGTCGGTCACTTCTTCTGCGGCGCTGCCGCTGCCATCTACGGCAATGCAAAAGGCGGACGTCGCGGTGCAATCATCGGCGCTGCTGTCAACAGCCTGCTCATCAGCTGGCTCCCGCTGTTCATCCTGCCGGTCCTCGGCAACCTGAGCCTCGCAAGCTCGACCTTCGCGGATACCGATTACCTCATCCCGGGCATCATCCTCGGCAATATCGGCGCACTTGGCGAAACGGCCCTGCTCGTCGGCATCATCGGCTTCACAATCCTTGTCTGCCTGGCAAGTAAGCTCATGAAAGAACCGGAGAAAGCTTAATCATATCGAATAAAACATCAGCCTTGATTCATGAGATTAAGGCTGATGTTTTCGGTAGAGCAGATAGTAAAAATTCGACGGGTGAATTTCCTTTACTGTAATGAAGGAAATTCACCCGTCGAATTTTTTGCTGTTTTATGCAACTATCCTTATCAAAATGTGCCGTAAAACCCCGTCCCTTCAGGGCTGGGGATATAAGGCGCGTCCGCCGAATTTACGGGCGAATTGTCAAGCTAAGTGCAACACCTTTGAGAAATAGACCTCATATGGTGTTTTGTAGCCAAGGCACTTCCTAGGGCGCAGGTTCAACTCATGGTACTTCCGTTGGATGTAATCCTCTGGCGTATCCGTGATGTCCTTGCCTTTCGGGAAGAACTCCCGCAGAAGCCCATTGGTATTCTCGTTGGTCCCGCGCTCCCATGGATGGTGCGGAGCAGGAAAGTAGAACGTCACACGCTTCAGTTCCTTGCTGAGTTGAGCATGTTTCGAGAATTCCTTTCCGCGATCTGGCGTGACCGAAAGAT
>NZ_JNKR01000028.1 GCF_000702905.1 Mitsuokella jalaludinii DSM 13811 | reverse complement strand
CCGACAAGCTGCTGGATGGCATTGCTGAGACCTTGACGTACATGGACTTTCCGGAAGAACACTGGAAGAAAATCCGTACCAACAACACCATAGAACGCCTCAACCGGGAGATTCGTCGCCGGACGCGCGTCATTGGCACCTTCCCTGATGGAGAGAGTGCGTTGATGCTCGTCTGCGCCAGATTACGTCATGTCGTGAGTTCCCAATGGGGCGCAAAAAAATATATGGACATGAAGCATCTATATGGATGTGATGCCGAGACCATCCTTGACTAATTGCAACGAGGATGCGGTTCATGATTTTGCGAAAGAATATTGACAGTACCATTTTTTATGAAATTGAATTTGCGAAATATATTTTACCTTATCGAACATTTAAAAGAATCGCCCTGCAGCTACTACGCTGCAGGGCGATTCTTGGTATTGGAATGGTTTTGCTCAGGCAATGCATGGCTCGATTTTATCCAGCTCGTGCTGTATGTCGATTTTCTGGTTGCGGATGTCGATGTCGTTCTGGAGGTCGATGAAATAGCGATCGCTGACGCCGAAATACTTGCCGAGGCGCAGGGAGGTGTCCACGGTGACCTTGCGCTTGTTGCGCAGGATCTCCTGGATGTGCGATACCGGCACATGGATGTCTTTGGCCAGCCGGTAGGCAGAGATCCCCATCGGCTCCATGAATTCTTCCCAGAGGATTTCAGACATGGTAGGGGTTGGAATCATGTTCTTCATAAAGCTCACCTGCAGTTTCTTTATCGCGAAAATTTACTATCCTATTTTTATTATACCTGTATGACAGGTATATGTCGAGTTCGCATAACTAGCAACACTGCTAGCATAGCAACGCACATCGGAAGATTCATCGCTGCTGGCCGTCGCTCCGGCGGGCGGCGTGTGCTGTGCGGGCGCGGCGGGGATGAGGGACCACATCCACCGCTATGCGGTCCCCCTTCTCCAGGGAGAAGGCTTTTGGGGATTGACATGGGGCGGGGAGTCTGGTATACTATTATCTGTTAACGATGCATGATGTGTCGTTTTGCCGGAGTGGCGGAATTGGCAGACGCAGCAGACTCAAAATCTGCCGTTGGCAACAACGTACCGGTTCAAGTCCGGTCTTCGGCACCACTTGCTATGTGAGGCTTCGCGGGGTTCTGCGGGGCCTTTTTTGGTGTCTGCCCGGCGGCGGAGATGATGTGGAGGGATTGGGATGGAGCAAGGTTGCTGGAATGGTATGGGGCGGCGCGGCTGCATGGAGGCGGTGGCGGATCTCTTGCATGTGGAGCTGCGGGAGGTGTTCGCTGTCGAGGGGGTGGCGGAGTCGCTGTTCTTCCTGGCGGAGGACGGGCTCTACGCGATGGCGGTGCAGGCGGACCTGCTCGGCACGCTGTCGGCGGAGGAGCTGGAGGCGGCCCGGGCGGCGGCTGTGCTCGACAAGGGGCGCCTGGCGGACCTCCTGAGCGGGGCGGCGCGGATCCGCATGGAGCCTTTCGTGCCGGTGGAGCCGGATTTCTACTACTACATGGCGGGCGACAATACGGTGCGCGGGTGCAACTGGCACGGCACGTTTGCGGACTTCGCGCATGCGGCGGCGGGGAACTGCTTCCGGACGGAGGCGGAGGTGCTGCGCTATCTGCCGCAGCTTATGGAACAGCTCAAGGCGCGTTACCGGGCGGAGCGCGGCCTAGCGGCGCCAGAGGAGGCAGGGCCGGCGGATGAGCTCAGCCTCTTTGATGAGTTGCCGCATGACTGATGGCCGCTCCGTGGACATGAGGAAAGGAAAAGACCGCATCCGGCAGGGAACTGCCCGGATGCGGTCTTTTGGCGTGCTTGTGGTCTTATTCGTCGTCGCCGGAGTTGTCGTGGTCGGCGCCGGAGTAGGAGCCGGTGTAGTCGGCGGGGTAGATCGTGATGTCGTAGTGGTTGTTGTTCCACTCGTGAGAGAGGTGGTGCTTGAAGGGGGTGAGGGCCTCAAGGAGGATGCGGTAGGCCGTCGTGCCGGCGTAGATGCCGGAGTCGGAGATGTCGACTTTGTAGCCGTTCTCGTGGGAGTAGGTGCCGTGAGCGTGGTAACCGTATTCAGCGCCGCCCGTGAGGACGAAGGAGACGCCGGCCGACTGGGCGAGGGTGTTGAGCGTGTCGAGGAAGGCGACGGTCGAGCTCTTGAAGTGCTCGGTGTCGGTCACGTCGTTTGCATCCCACGGCGTGTCCATGCCGTAGACGCTGCTCCACTTGTGGAGGTTGCTCTTGCCGAAGTCGGTGCGGACGGCGTAGGCGTCAGCCGTGGAGCTGCTGCCCGGTGCGGGCTGCGAGGGGATGATGGACGGCAGGTCAATCGCGGGCGTGATGGGCGAAGTCGGCGTCACGGGCGAGAGCGGGGAGATCTTGGCTTCGACCTCGGCATTCTTGCTGTAGCCTGGCTCGGCGGGCAGATGGCGCTGCATGGCGGCCGGTGCGGTCATGGCGGCGTCGTGCTTGACCATGGCGGAGGCGCTGTCCGTCAGGGCAGCCTCAGCACGATGCGAAGAGACGTGTGCGGTGACGGCGGCCGGCTTGACGGCTGGCGCGGCTGAGACGGCAGTGGTGCTGGCTGCGGCGCACGCGAGGAGCGCGGCGGCAAATAAGGTTCTCACGGTTCTTGTTTTACGACTCAATAAAAAGACCTCCTAGGCACTGGACACATATCACGATTTTGCGATTCTGACGACAAATCGAACGATTTGCCAATAGAATACGCTTACTAAAGCTCTTAATGATTCTTTATTATACTACTTTTGTCGCAATCCGTAAAGGCGGGGGGCTTGACAGAGAACTTCCCGCCGCGCGTGCGGGCAAAAAAAGAAGCGGCTGACAAATGGGGGAGTCAGCCGCTGTGGCAGTTGAGGAAGTGAAAGGATATCAACTGCCACACCAAAGGGATCGGATAGTCTATCACCACTATCCATTCCTGCACTTCGCCGCTCTGCCGCGGAATTCCTGCTGATTTTTGGATAAAATTCCGCAGATTGGTCTGTTTTCCAAATGGCGTACCTTGGTACGGCAGGGGCGCGATGTGGTATAATAGATGAGTTGATACGGTATTGAAGGGGGAAACAGGGATGGCAGTATTTGGGGAACAGCTGCTCGCGCTCGTGGCGGTGGTCTTCATCGCGTTCGGCACGGTCTACGGCTACCGCAGCTGGCGCAAGAACAAAATGCGCTGAAACCTCTGCCGAAAAGCAGGTGCACTTGCTTTTGGCGGGGCAATCATGATAGAATTCTCATGTATTTTAAAATTTCTATGATAGTTGTGAGTGGGGGAATCCTGATGAAGAAGACTTTGCTGGCCGGTATGATGGCGGCTGCGGCATCGGTCATGGTGCCGGGGCTGGCCGGGGCGGAAGCTGTGACGGCGGATGTGCCGACGGGGAGCGTCTATTACGACTATGTCGACAAGCTCAGCGGCATGGGCTACATCGATGCGCTGCCGGACGGCGCGCGCCCGTACAGCCGCATGCAGATGGCGAAGTGGGTGCTGCAGGCGGAGAAAAACGCCAAGGACAAGCCGATGCCTGCCTATCTCGCAGACGAGCTCGCCTCGATGCGTCAGGCCTTTGCCTCTGAGATCGAGGTGCTCAAGGGCCATCGCGACCAGGAGGATGTCGCGCTGCGCGGGGCTTCGGTGCAGCTCGCGAGCTACAACAGCGACCAGGCGTCGTACCGGGAGAGCAAGAAGGATGTCCAGCCGAATGCACATTGGCAGCCGTTTGGCCAGGGCACGAAGGGCTATGACTACGCGGACGGCTTCAATGCGGTCGCCAAGGCGGAGGTCTCGGGCAACATCGGCCACAAGACGGCTGTCTCGCTGACGCCGCGCCTGAGCTGGAACGACGATGACGATGCGGAGCTCAAACTCGAAGAGGGCTACGTCAAGACGAAGACGGGCATCGTCGAGTACCTCGCGGGCCGCCAGGCGCTGCGCTACGGCCAGGGCAAGACGGGCACGCTCGTGCTCGACGACACGATGAAGCCGATGACGATGGTCCAGGCGCATCTCGAGGACGACATGCCGGTGCGCGGCTTCTTTCGCTTCCTCGGCAAGCAGAACTACCACGTCTTCTACGGCCAGCTCGAGGGCGACCGCGAGGACCGCGTGGCGAAGGGCCACACGGACTACGACCATGCGGGCCTCCTGGGGCTGCGCGCGGACTTCACGCCGTCGGATGCCTTTACGTTCGGCCTGATGCGCGTCTCGATGCTCGGCGGCGACGGCAATGCGCTCTCGAAGTCGGACTGGCGCCACTGGGTGACGGGCCACAACTCGGAGGCGGAGGGTGACCGCTGGAATGATATCGCGGGCGGCGACTTCCGCGTGCGCCTGCCGGGTGTCCAGTTCTACGGCGAGGTCTACGGCGAGGACGCGGGCGGCCTGCAGCCGACGGAGCGCGGCTACCGCTTCGGCACGTACCTGCCGCAGCTGACGCGCGATGGCTCGTGGGACATGACGCTCGAGTACGCCTCGACGAACCCGTTCTGGTACAAGCACCAGAAGTACCAGAACGGCTGGACGTACAGCGACGCCATCATCGGCGATGCGATGGGCAACAATGCCAAGAAGTACTACCTCGGCGTCAACCACTACCTGCCGGGCGAGAACCAGATCGGCGCGTACTTCATGCGCACGCAGATGGACCGCGGTGCGATGAACCACCCGAACGTCTATGAGGCAGCGCTGACGGGGCGCCTCAAGCTGCAGGACCACTTCTTCCTCGACGGCTCGCTCGGCCTCGCGAAGATCGACCATGCGGACTACACGGACCGCACGGACCGCAATGTCTTTGCGACGGCGACGGCGCGCTGGCAGTACTGATGAAAGAGCCCGGATTTTGTTATGGCAAAATCCGGGCTCTTGCGGTATAATGAAGGCGTAGATTCTCGCAGTCCAATGGGCCTGCCTCGTTTGTTGTACGCCGTGTTCTGAAAAGTGATTGACAGCCGTTATCCTTTGTAGTAGACTGGTAACAATATATCTGAGGCAGGTCTCATAGTATCAAGAAAGAAGGGGTTACGTTGGCATTCTATTTCAAGGAACCATCACACACGTTTGGAGAGTATCTTCTCGTCCCAGGTTATTCGTCGGATAAGTGTATCCCGAATAACGTCTCTCTCAAGACGCCGCTGGTGAAGTTCAAGAAAGGTGAAGAACCGAAGATCTCGATGAACATCCCGATGACGTCTGCCATCATGCAGGCTGTCTCGAACGACAAGATGGCAATCGCACTCGCGAAAGAGGGCGGTGTCTCGTTCATCTACGGCTCGCAGAGCATTGAAGCAGAAGCTGCCATGGTATCCCACGTCAAGAACTACAAATCCGGTTTTGTCAGCAGTGACTCCAACATCAAGCCGACGACGACGCTCGGCGAGATCCTGGATCTCCTGCAGAAGACGGGCCATTCGACGATGGCCGTCACGGAAGACGGCACGCCGACGGGCAAGCTCCTCGGCATCGTGACGAGCCGCGACTACCGCATCTCGCGCATGAGCCTCGACACGAAGGCGGAGACGTTCATGACGCCGTTCGAGAAGCTCGTCTACGCGGATGCGGACACGACGTCTTTGACGAAGGCGAACGACCTCATCTGGGAGAACAAGCTCAACATGCTGCCGCTCGTCGACAAGAACCAGCGCCTGCGCTACATGGTCTTCCGCAAGGACTACACGGACAACAAGGAGCATGAGCTCGAGCTCATCGACGAGAACAAGCGCTACATCGTCGGCGCCGGCATCAACACGCGCGACTACGCGGAGCGCGTCCCGGCACTCCTGAAGGCTGGTGCGGATGTGCTCTGCATCGACTCCTCGGAAGGCTTCTCGGAGTGGCAGCGCATCACGCTCAAGTACATCCACGAGCACTTCGGCAGCGATGTCAAGGTCGGCGCGGGCAATGTCGTCGACGCCGAGGGCTTCCGCTTCCTCGCTGAGGCGGGTGCGGACTTCATCAAGGTCGGCATCGGCGGCGGCTCCATCTGCATCACGCGCGAGACGAAGGGCATCGGCCGCGGCCAGGCCACGGCGCTCATCGATGTCTGCGCCGAGCGCGACCGCTACTACGAGGAGACGGGCGTCTACATCCCGGTCTGCTCCGACGGCGGTATCGTCCACGACTACCACATGACGCTGGCCCTCGCGATGGGTGCCGACTTCCTGATGCTCGGCCGCTACTTCTCGCGCTTCGACGAGAGCCCGACGGACAAGGTCAAGGTCAACGGCACGTACTACAAGGAGTACTGGGGCGAAGGCTCGAACCGCGCCCGCAACTGGCAGCGCTACGACCTCGGCGGCGCGCGCAAGCTCTCCTTCGAGGAAGGCGTTGACTCCTACGTCCCGTACGCCGGTCCGCTCAAGGACAACGTCAACATCACGCTGGCCAAGATCCGCTCGACGATGTGCAACTGCGGCGCGCTGACGCTGCCGGAGCTGCGCGAGAAGGCGAAAATCACGCTCGTCTCGGCCACGAGCATTGTCGAGGGCGGCTCGCACGATGTCATCCTCAAGGACAAATTCGGCCGCAACTGACGGCTTCCTGTCATACGGCAGCCCGGAACTCGCTTCCGGGCTGTTTTTTTGTCTCGGAACGGCGTTTGTCTCGAAACGGCGGAGGTTCATGACGAAACGGCGTATTTTCATGACGCGGCAGGATTTTGACTTTGGCAGGGCGAATACTATATAAAACCGTTTGACAGGAAAAGGAGATGTATGGATTGAAAATCTATGCGGCACACTTACGGAATGCAACGGGAAAAAACAATTCGGCGGCAGAGGTTCAGACGGTTGCCGAGCATTTGCAAAACGTGTCAGCTATCATGGGGAAAAATGCGGAAGGGATGGGCGTAGCCGCTCTTGCCCGGTTGATCGGGATTCTGCATGACCTCGGAAAAATCAGTGAAGCGTTTCAGCGATACATCAGACATAATTTTGACCATCCGGACAAGAAATGGCCTCGTGGTACTGTCATCCATTCGACAGCAGGCGGAGCGTTCTTAATGGAACGATATGGAGATCTGGATGAACTCGGTGTATTGGAGACCATTCAGTTAGCCGGACTGGTTATATTTTCCCATCATTCGCCGACGGGATTATTGGATTTTCTTAGCCCGGAGGGGAAGAATCTCTATCAGAAGCGGCTGGAGAGCGAAAATTCACCGAAAATCGACGAAGTCTATTTTTTTCACCAGGTGATTTCACCTACGGATCTCGACTCGCTATTCCATTCTGCCGTAAAAGAGGTGTGCTCTCTTGCGGAAACAATCGCTTCGTGCAGCAAGGATGTACTGGAAACAGAGGCATTTTACTTTGGCATGACAGAAAAAATCCTCTACAGCTTATTGATCGATGCAGACTGGCTGGATTCGGCAGCGTTTTCACAAGGTAAAAATTTCGCAGCAATGGAGCAACATTGGGATACCGATGCCGTATGGCATAATTTTTCTCAAAAATTAGAAAATAAGATAGCGGGATTCCAAAACAGATACCCATCCAATCCCATTACGCGTGCAAGGACAAAGGTGAGCGATGAAGCTCTTGGCGCGGCTTCGCGTCCGACAGGCATATATCGGCTCAGCGCGCCAACGGGAAGCGGGAAAACGTATGCTAGTATGCGCTTTGCCTTGCATCATGCTCTGCAGAAGCATAAAAAGCATATTTTCGTTATACTCCCATATACCTCCATCATTGAGCAGAATGCGCGGGATATACGGAATGTTCTTCAAGCGGGAGAAGAGATTCTTGAATATCATTCCGACATGATGGTAGAAGATGGTGAGGAAGTATCCGAAGAAGAAAAAAATCGAACGAAGCTGATGGCAGAGCGCTGGGATGTTCCTATCGTCTTTACGACACAAGTTCAGTTCTTCAATACCCTGTTTGCGGGGTGTGCTTCGGCGGCTCGGCGCCTGTGGTCCCTGTGCGACAGTGTGATTATTCTTGATGAGGCGCAGACCATTCCGGTAAAATGTACCTATCTCTTTAATCAGGCGATGAATTACCTGGCGGATTTACAAAACGATACAATCGTTTTATGCACGGCAACACAGCCCTCCCTTGGAGCATTGCGATATCCATTGAATTTTGCAGAACATGCGGAGATGTTGCAGGATTTATCCCAAGCGTTCACCGCTTTTCAGCGGACCAAAATAGAGGCGGAGCTTCCATTGGGCGGCATGCATATCGATGAATTGGCGGCGGAAATTGTTCATGAAACAGAAAGAGAGGGAAATCTCCTGCTAATCTGTAATTTGACAAAAGAAGCCAGGGATTTATATGATGCAGCGCGGAGCATAGCAGATGAGGAGGGATTGCAGCTTGAGATCGATCATCTGAGCACAAAGCTTTGTCCGGCACACCGGCGAAAGATTTTAGACCGGATCAAAAAGCATTTGGGACAGAAAAAGCCGCTGCTTTTGATCAGTACGCAGCTAATCGAAGCTGGTGTAGATATTTCATTTGCCTCTGTCTATCGTGTCCTTGCTGGTTGCTCATCGATTGCGCAGGCGGCAGGCCGATGCAATCGCCATGGGGAGAGGCAGTACGGAAAAGTAAAGATTGTCTCTCTGGAAAATGAGAACCTCTCCTATCTTCCTGATATTGCCAACGGAGCGCAGGTCACGCGGGATCTGCTTTCGACGGGAACGGAAGCCGACATGCTGCTGCAACCCGAAATCATTCAGAAATACTTTGAAGCCTTTTATGGGAGGTATACAGAAGCACAAAAAGAATATTCCCTGAAATCTGGTATCACCTTACTGGATTTATTGGCGTGCAATGACCATGGGGTGCAAGCTTTTTGGGAACAAGGCGGTGAAGAAGAAACACTTCCGTGCTTTACGCAAAGCTTTCAGAAGGCCGGGAGGGAGTTCTTTGTCATCGACAGGAATACGGTAGGGATATTGGTCCCCTATGAACAGGGAGAGTCGTATATTACGTTCTTTGATTCGGAGATACCGCCTTGGAAAACGGGAGAGCTTTACAAAAAAATGCGGCAGGCTCAAGCGTATACCATCAATGTTTTCTCATGGGAATTGAACAAATTAGAAGAAAATGGTGCAATATGGAAAACGCAGGCAGGAATCTTCGCTTTGAAAGAAGAATATTATGATGAAAATATTGGAATTCATTTTGATATTCAAAAAAATGATTTCTGTTTCATCTAAAAGAGGTGGAAGCATGCGAAATAGCATTATGTTTAAAGTGTATGGACGCATGGCGTTGTTTACCGACCCGTTGACGCGAATCGGTGGGGAAAAGGCGAGTTATGCCGTCCCGACCTATCAGGCCTTGAAGGGAATCGTAGAAAGCATCTACTGGAAGCCGACCATCATCTGGTATATTGACGAAGTCCGTGTCATGAATGAAATCCGTACGCAGTCACGTGCCATCAAAAGGCGGAAGTATGAGAAGGATGGGAATGAGCTTTCGTTTTATCAATATTTGAGCGAGGTCTGTTATGAGGTGAAGGCGCATTTTGAATTTAACATGCATCGACCCGATTTAGCTGCAGACCGCAATGAAAACAAGCACTGGCAAATCGCGAAACGCATGGTGGAACGCGGCGGCCGACGGGATGTTTTTTTAGGGACGAGGGAATGTCAGGGCTATGTGGAACCTGTAAAATATGGCAAAGAAAAAGGATTCTATGACGAATCGGGGAAGATGCCACTTGGCGTGATGTTCCACGGCTTCAATTATCCGGACGAATCTGGCAAGGATACGCTGGAGGTAAGACTTTGGCAGGCTGTGATGGAAAATGGAATCCTGCGATTCCCACGTCCTGAGGCGTGCAAACTGGTCCGGATCATTCGCAAAGGAGTTGCTCCAAAAGAATTTGGAATCCAGGATATTACCTCTGTAGAGAAAGAGTCAAACGGCATCGAGTCTGAAATATCGGGAGGTGGGGCATATGAGTTGGATTCAACAGCTCATAGAGACGTATGACGATAATCAAGCGCTGGCAGGAAAGCCCGGACCGAACGGTGTCAGCGATGAGCTCCCCCCTGTCGGTCATATGATTGTGAATGCTCAAATTGAACTCACTGTTGATGCAGAAGGGAATTTCGTTCAAGCGCGAGCCATTCCCAAAGAGGATGAACCAACGCTGATTCCTTGCACACCGGACTCGGCATCGCGCACAGCGGGCCCTGTACCACATCCACTGCATGATAATCTGCCCTATGTGGCTCGCGATTACAGTGATTACGCAACAATCAAAAAAGAAAATCCGTATGATCTTTATACGGAGCAATTAAAAGCATGGGTGGATTCACCGTACAGTTTGCCAGCAATCCGAGCAGTCTATCATTATGTCACGCATCATGCGATGATTCATGATCTATTGCAGGAAAAAATCCTGTACGAAGAATCTCCCGGGAAAATCATGGAAAAATGGGATAGAAAAAAAGTATCAGCAGAAAAGCCGCTGCTCTATCAGGTTGCTGCGGACTCCGTCCTGAAATCGCTGGTACGGTTTCGCGTCATCGGTGTGGAAGGAAAACCGGAATTATGGAACAATCCGGAGGTGCAGAAGGCTTGGCAGGATTACTTTGTGCACAATCATGAGAAGAAGCAGGCGCTCTGTTACGCCACCGGACAGATGACGATTCCGACGGCAAAGCACAATAAGGGAATCCGTTTTCCCGGAGATGGCGCAAAATTGATTTCCTCGAACGACAAGGAAGGGTTTACGTTCCGGGGCAGATTTGATAAGCCAGCAGAATGCCTGTCTATCGGCTATGCGGCCTCGCAGAAGGCAATGAATGCCTTGCGGTGGTTAATCCGTCGGCAGGGTTACCTTGTCGATAAAAGTCGTGTGTTTCTCGCTTGGGGGAGGATGGGCGTTGCCATTCCATCCCTGACGAAGAGTACGAGACAGCTCTTGCTGCCTACACGCCGAGCGGCGCATGCGGAAAAACAGCCGAACACGATGGCAACATGGGCGCAGGCTTTGACGAACGCGATGAATGGATATCGCCACGAATTCAAGCGGCAGTCGACCAGTCAGGTGAATGTGATCATCTTAGATGCAGCCACATCTGGGCGGATGTCTATTTGCTATTATGATGAGTTGGCCGGGCAGGATTTCATCGGGCGAGTGGAGAAATGGCACCTGCACGGGATGTGGCAACAGCATGATTACGACGACAACGAAAAGAAAAGCATTTCGTTCTTTGGTGTGCCAGCGTCGAAAAAATTGTTGCAAGCTTGTTATGGGGTGAATCTCTCTGATACGAGGCTTCGGCTTGAGACAGAACGGTTGTTTACTGCCATTGAACAGGGCAGAGATTTTCCAGCTGAATTTTTGACAGTAGGATTCTGCACGGTAGTAAAACAAGCTGCTGTTCAAAGCGATCGATTCAGTTGGAGAAACAATATTCTAGAACCGGTATGCTCGGTCGTCCGGTATCACTTTTACCATCAAAAGGAGGAGTATTCTGTGGCTTTGGATGAAAACAATACGAACCGCTCGTATTTGTTCGGGCGGCTGCTGGCCCTGGCGGACAAACTGGAACTTGCTACATATCGGCCAGAAGAACGAAAGACACGCCAGACGAATGCGATGCGGTACATGGAGATTTTTGCCGACCGTCCTGCGACAACTTGGCGGACCGTACAAAAGAAATTACTGCCGTACGAACACCGCAGAGAGGCTTATGGGGGTAAAGAGAGAAAACTTATCCATAAAGTAGGCAGCATGTTTGACGAGTCAGATTTTCTTTCTGATGCGCCGTTGGATGGAAGATTCCTGTTAGGATTTTATGCGCAGGAATATGCCATCGATCAGGAAATTGAACAACGCAAGAGAGAAAAAGCGCTGAGAGAAGCAGATGAAGATTACACAGATAATGCAGATGGAGAGGAGAATGCATGATGGCGGCACTCGAGCATAAAATTGATTTTATTGGGTTTGTTTTGGTCACGCGGGCAAATCCGAATGGCGATCCGTTGAACGGCAATCAGCCGCGTACCGATTATGACGGCTATGGTGAGATTTCCGATGTCTGCCTGAAACGGAAAATCCGGAATCGTCTGCAGGATATGGGAGAAGCAATCCTCGTACAGTCCAACGACCGCAGTGATGACGGGTTTACCAGCATCCGCGAACGTGTAGAGGCCAATCCGTCGTTAGAAAAAATCTTGAAAATGAAAGAAAAGGAAAAGGGCCGCAGACAGAAGTTTGCTGACGAAGCATCCAAGGCATGGATAGACGTGCGATCCTTTGGCCAAGTGTTTGCCTTGAAAAAAGCGACCGGCATCGATTCCGTGTCGGTAGGTGTGCGCGGTCCGGTGTCCGTGCATCCGGCGGTTTCCATGGATCCTGTGACCATTACGGATCAGCAGATCACCAAGAGCACGAATGGGGAACCTGGCGATAAAAAGGGGTCGGATACGATGGGCATGAAACACCGCGTAGATTTTGGCCTTTATAAATTCCAGGGAAGCATCAATGTACAGCTGGCGGAAAAAACGGGATTTAGCGAAGAAGATGCTGAGAAAATCAAACAGGCCCTTGTGACGCTTTTTGAAAATGATGCATCTTCAGCACGTCCGGAAGGAAGCCTTTCCGTCGAACGACTTTATTGGATCAAACATCCGGGGAAAACAGGGATTGCCAGTGCGAAAATCCATCGCAGTGTCACTGCCGTGAAGAGGGACGGCGTGGATCGTCCAAGGGCATATACGGATTATACGATTGATGATTCGGCGCTTAAAGCACTTCCCAACTTGAACATCGAGATTTACGAGGAAGGCGAACGGCGATGACGTAAATCCTGAGAGAAGGTATGGAAATGTGTACATGCGATGAATTTCATGAATACAAAGAGGAAGACTATCTCCAGATTGCAGAAATTCAACATTACCAGTTTTGTCCCAGACAGTGGGGACTGATTTATTTGGAGTATCAGTGGGCAGAAAATGTCCTTACGGTGGAAGGGACGATTTTGCATCAGAAAGCACATGACCCTCAGATAAAAGAAAAGAGGGGAAAACGCATTGTCGTTCGGTCGATGCGTGTTTCTTCGCCTCGGCTCGGTGTTACAGGAATGTGTGATGTCGTTGAATTCATCCGGGATGAAACCGGGATTTCCATCCCAAAATATCAGGGGAAATACCGGGTGCTGCCGGTAGAATATAAGCGTGGACGGCCAAAAGAAGGGAATGAAGACATTTTTCAGCTGACATTGGAAGCAATGTGTTTAGAGGATATGCTAGTCACCTCTATTCCAGAAGGCTGTCTGTATTATGGAGAAATCCACCATCGTACAGCGGTCCCATTGACACGAGAATCTCGCACGCAGGTCAAAAAAGTGTTGCAGGAGATTCGGGAATTCAGGAATCGCAAGTATACACCACGGGTAAAAAGACGACGAGGGTGCAAGAACTGTTCCATGAAGAACCTTTGCCTGCCAGAACTGCCCCGGACAGAGTCAGCGCGTGAATACCTTGCTAGGAGGCTTTCCGAATGAAACCTTTGCTCAATACCTTGTTTATAACGACAGAGGGCGTATATCTCAACTTAAACGGAGATACGATTGTCATCCAAAAGGAGAAGAAGGTTCTTGCCCGATTTCCTTTGCATAATTTTGAGCAGATTACGGTCTTCGGTTACACGGGAGCAAGTCCGGCTCTGATGCAGAAATGTGCAGAACAGAATATCGTGTTGAATTTCATGACTCCGGGCGGCCGCTTTATGGCACGAGTCATAGGAAAAACAAATGGAAATGTGCTGCTCCGTAAAGAACAGTACCGATGCTCCGATGATGAAAAGAAGAGCCTGCTTTATGCGCAAGGATTTCTCGTTGGGAAAATTTACAATTCACGTTGGATTCTAGAACGCATGTTGCGGGATCATTCAGACCGCATAGAAGTAGAACGCTTTCGACAGGGCAGCATGCAATTAAAACAAGCCTGCCGAGATATCATGCAAAGCGAGAGCTTGGATATCCTGCGGGGGATAGAAGGCAAGAGCGCGAAAGCATATTTTTCTCTATTTGACGCAATGATTCTTCAGCAGAAAGAGGATTTCTTTTTCACGGAACGGAACCGTCGTCCTCCGCTTGATCGGATGAACTGCCTGCTTTCTTTTCTCTACGCGCTTTTGGCAAATGACGCGGGGGCGGCACTCGAAGGTGTTGGCCTTGACTCATACGTAGGGTTCCTGCATAGAGACCGGCCAGGGAGAAATTCATTGGCATTGGACCTTATGGAAGAACTCCGGCCGGTTATGGCAGATCGGCTTGCTTTGGCATTGGTCAATCGGAAATCCATATGTTCGCAAGATTTTCGTGAAGAAAGCAGTGGAGCAGTTCTTCTTACCGATGATGGGCGAAAAAAGGTTTTGAAAGCGTGGCACGACATGAAAGAGGGAACGGTAAAGCATCCATACTTAAAGGAAACCGTTAAGTGGGGACTGGTACCGCACACGCAGGCATTGCTGTTGGCAAGAGCGTTACGCGGAGATTTGGATGCCTACCCGCCTTTCCTCTGGAAGTAGGTGAGATTTCACATGTATATTCTCGTTACCTATGACATCGCTACAACTGATCCAAAAGGAGCGACACGATTGCGGCGTGTGGCAAAGCATTGCCAAAACTACGGGCAACGTGTTCAGAATTCCGTCTTTGAATGTAAAATCAATTCAGCGGAACTTGCACAATTGAAAGAGAATCTGTTGAACTGTATTGACGAGGAGAAGGATAGTTTACGGATTTACTATCTGGGCAGTGAGAAACGCTTTAAGGTTGAACATTACGGGACCAAGGCATCTTTCGATTTGGAGGAAGTGGTTATCATTTGATAGAAGTGCGAACCCCAAGCGAACAGAAATCATCACTTTTGCAAAATGTACGAGAAGCCTTTTAGAAAGAGGGGAAATGAAAAGAGACAGGGAAATGAGTGCTGGGAACGAAAATTAACGTAATCCCAAAAAATAGACAAAATCGCGTCAAAAGGGGGAGACCTATCTCCTTTTCATGCGTGGCAGAATCCCTCTTGTGGAATATTCTGCCGTCGCTCCCTATGTAGGGAGCGTGGATTGAAACCCTGCTCGGCGGTCTTGACTGCCTTGGTATTGGGGTCGCTCCCTATGTAGGGAGCGTGGATTGAAACG
>NZ_JNKR01000027.1 GCF_000702905.1 Mitsuokella jalaludinii DSM 13811 | reverse complement strand
CCGACAAGCTGCTGGATGGCATTGCTGAGACCTTGACGTACATGGACTTTCCGGAAGAACACTGGAAGAAAATCCGTACCAACAACACCATAGAACGCCTCAACCGGGAGATTCGTCGCCGGACGCGCGTCATTGGCACCTTCCCTGATGGAGAGAGTGCGTTGATGCTCGTCTGCGCCAGATTACGTCATGTCGTGAGTTCCCAATGGGGCGCAAAAAAATATATGGACATGAAGCATCTATATGGATGTGATGCCGAGACCATCCTTGACTAATTGCAACGAGGATGCGGTTCATGATTTTGCGAAAGAATATTGACAGTACCCATATTTCTCCTCTCTTTAATTCATGTATACGATTCAAAGCTTTGCAGGCATTAGCCTAACTGATGAGATATCAATTTTACGAACCCATTTTTCCTTCGATGGTAACTTCTTGACCATCCTCGGTGTTCCATTCCGTGCCGTCAGAAAAATGAATGGACATCAAGCGAACGACAAATTTACGGCCATTATCAAATCCGTTAAGCGTCCAGTATCGAGATGGACTAGTAGTCTCACCATCACCAATCGGGTCTTGTGATATGCCACTAAAAGCATCCTTGCCGAATCCAAATGCCTGGAGTTGCGTACCATAATTATCATATGCATAAATCAATATTTTATATGCATCTATTGTTTTTCCCGAATGATTGGTCATAGAAAGATTTACTTCCGGTGCTCCAATAGAGTTCGGCTTAACAGTCACTTTATTCAACGTAACAGGGGGCTTAATAGCCTCTTCATGCGCTTTCTTTTCAGCTGCAGCTTTTTCTTCATCTGCTTTCTTGGCAGCAGCAGACTGCTCTGCACTGGAAGACTGCTGCACCTGTGGTGTAGAATTTGATTTCGTATCATCAGAGGTAATCAAAGGTATTAAGCCGATAAAAATGATGAGAGCTAAAATTATGACACCCCAAAATCTCCTTCCGTGCTTATTCCTACTACTGCCATTATATTCATTTTCAATTATTGATGAATCAGAATTCGTAGCTCTGTCTTTGGAAGACAATTTATCTGCCTCACTAGAGAGATCCGGTATTTCCTTTGCTATATTGTCATCATCAATATGTTCATCAATTAAATGATCGACTTTTGTTCCGCACTTGATACAATATACTGCATCGTCAGGAAGCTTAGTACCACATTTTTTACAGTAAATCATTCGAAATCCCTCCTGAAGTATCGTACTCCCATTTAAACATTTTACTATTTACGATTTCATCTTTTCATCAAGCTTGATGAAAGCTATGCCAACAATGATAGACGTGATAGCAGAATATGTGATGCTTACTCCAATATCTCCGAACATCACATGTCCTAAAAATAATCCGACCATTCCCCAAATGATTAATCCAATCCCAAGGATTTTTATCACATCATCACCTCGCATCTCTCTATGAGTTTCTGCAACGTCTCGACATAAAGGGCTCGCATAACTCCTGAATCAATCAGTCAGCTGTCCAACGTGCCTCGAAATCCGAATTATCAAGCTTGAGTCCAGCTTGTAATTGCTTCTTGAGAGCAGCGCCTCCTGGCATAAAGTTTATTGTTGAGTACTGTGAGCGTATTGCATTTTTTATTGCATTAATAGAAGCCTTTGCCTTTGACCAGTTCTGCGGGCTGAAGACTTTTTCTTTCTCCTGCGCTTCCTGGACAGCATTTTCAAAAGCCATATTCAAAGCCGCTCCAGCCATTGGGATGATCTGATCGATCAAATGATCCTTCTTTAAATTCTCTAACGCCTTCGCAGGATTCGGCACGCTGTCTGGTGGCATGCTATTAACCGTATCAAATAAAACAGAGATTGCAAACAGGTGATGATATGGCATAAAAGACTTCATCGCTAACATTGCTGGGTTAAGTCCTAAAGGATTATCTGGCGTCCAGCATTTTTTTACTTCATCCATCAATTCCTTCAGGGCTTGCATATTCTCTGGCGGATAATCCTTATGGAACAATTGACTGAAATTCTTATCAAAGATTCGTGTTTCGCTATAAGAAAGGATTGGCCTTTGAGAATGCCATGCGCACAGAGCTTTGCCTAAATCAGTCAAGTTAAATACATGGTCCGTATTATACTTTGCCGTATTGACATTCTCGCCTCGTTTTGTGATGAAGTATCCATCTGGATATTTCTGCTCATAAGCTTTCTTCATCATCAAAACATTTTTATCGTTACTTCTGAGATCGCGTGCCTTAACTGCACTCTGTGAGTTTGTAGAAATACTGATTTTATCTGCGGTTTCAGTATCCTTGATCTCATAAAAGCGGAACAATACGTATGCATTGTCTGCCTTCTTCACGGCTTCCGAGCAGTTATAGATAGTGCTCAAAGATTGGCATCCATTCACGACATTCAGTTCCCGTGTGCTAATCGTGTCCCCAGCAGCATGCAACTTTGAACAGATTGCAGTGATTCCGTTATGATAAAAGAAGAAGTCCTTTGAGTCATTCCGGATGGTCTTCGTAATTCCTTTATTTACTTTATTGCTGTTCCCAAGGGACTGCCGCACATTCCTGCGGAATAAGGAGCCATCCTTCACGCCAGGGATCTTTATGCACTCTTTCAATGGTATAGCAGCAATAACTGCTTTGGTTCCTCCGATGTTGAGCTCCATGAATTTTCCAGGCTCTACTGTAAAATCATAATTGATGTACGGCCTAGCGCGGTTAAGAGCTTCATCATAACGGAACTTCAATCCATCGGCATCAACCAGAGCTATGCTTGCACTGATAGAAGGATCAGAAGAAAGTTGGTTGTTGTAGGCTTCTAAATCTTTTTCTGCATCATCACTCAAAGAAGATGTCGTAATCAGTTCAAAGATAACTTCATAATCATCTTTCAACGCATCTGAGATATCCAATATCTTTCTTTTCAATCGATTATTTGCAGCTTCCTGAAGAGCATCTAGATTCTTTATCTGCACCCATGATGAAAGAACTTCACGTAATGGCTCTGCGTTAACAGACGTTTGAGAGTAGAACTTTCCTTGAACGATATACACAACCTGCGCCTGATCATCTATATAGACAGCATCAATTTGTTTATCACCGGCGCCGTCTGTTATACAATCTCTTGCTTCAATAGGGTCGAGATTATGAATATTGCGCAAGTACCATGCTACAAATCGCTCTCCGTCATTGGAATAATTGTTTTTGTAATAATCTCCGGCAATATCATTCTTTATTTTCTCGTAAATATCCATATTTAGCCCCCTGTCTTGATTGATCAATGTTCTTGATAATAGTTTCTAGCCCAAACCAGATAAGCTATATCGTGATCTGTAGGCTTTGATTCTGGATAGAATTTTCCATTCTCTACCATGAATGGCCTTACAATCATATTGTCTACATCAAACAAATACGTATTGACGCTATCGCCGTATTGAGGAGTGGATGTTTTTCCAAAAGCATATACATAGCCGTTTTCTTTTTCGCAGCGTATATTACTCGTATCGATATAATATTTATATCCAGTATTCTGATCTTTAAATACCAGTACCCACGTTGGCAATTTATTGACAGGTGCATCCGTGATTCCTAAATATTGATACAAGCGTGCCTGATATCGTTCAGCATAGGATTCCGGTGCAATGGGTTCTAACCCCATAGATTTTCCACCTTTATATGGGCTTCCCTCTGGATGACCTGGAAAATATCCTATTGAACCTGTGCGGAATATCTTATTCTCACGGACATATATTTTCATGCCAGATACAGTTTTGATGGTGGTATTATTCAATTCTTTTGTACCAATTGTAGTAAACGAAATTATTCCTGCACTTTTATCGTAATCAATAGAATTAATATCAATACCGGAGCGCCAATTATTGTCTATGTAAAACGGTTGCATCAGCATCGTTTTTTCCAAATCATCTTCATTCATTTTTATCTGATTTTCTATCACGGTTTTATCAGATGATTTCTGGCTACTCTGGTACTGCGCTTTTAATTGCTTGTTTTCATTCTGTAGTTCCGTAATCTTCTTTTCAAGTAAGGCAGCCTTTTCCACTGCCTTCTTGTCTTGCATGATCTTCTCTAGATTTATGTTATCAGGATCAACGGTTGCTGTGATATTGCAGGTCCACATAATGTGATTATCACTCGTGACTTTCGGAATGAGCTCTTCTTTCTGGATGGATAACACCTGTGCTGAAATAACACGTATGTCATCAGCTGTCAGAACATTCCCCTTGGTCTTCGAGTAACTTTCTACATATACGCCAGCTTTTTCTGCAGCTACGCGCATAGCTTCAATGCGCGCTCGTTCCTTTGCCGTATTGATATTTTCATCTGGGCCATCGCCAATTAAATACTCTCCTGCGGCTTCTATGGATTGTGGAGCTGCATTGACATCCAGATTTCCTGCACAGAACAAGAATGTAGCGGCAATAATAGTTCTTGTTATTGCATATACCCCTTTGTTCATCTTAAGTCTCCCAATTTATCATCTATGCAAAACACTTTATTGTAGCTATATATTTATAATATTCCTCTCATAAAGAACTGTCAATAATAAATTTTATGAATCACATAATATAGGTAGCCTGCTATCAAACCAGGCTGCCTATGCTAATGATGAAAATATATTTATTTATTCTCTTATATAACCCCCATCTCAAAACTTATCTCCTGTATATGTCAAGCTGCGACATATGTCTAACCCTCAGCAGTTTACGCAGATGTCTGGAAGTGATACTCATAGCGCTCACTCCTCGACTACATCATCAAGCAAGTGCAATGTCATGACTAATCAATCTGGATAAAATGTCAACATAACATAGAGCGGTTTGCTTACTGCCCATCTATTCGCTTGTTGGAAAAATATATACTCTAAATACTCATTATTCCCAATCCCTATGGCTGACATATCATTTCCTCGTCCCGATAATTTAGCTTGATAAAATTTTGTAAAGTCACCTATGTTATTATCAGAGTTTAGGCCAGAACGATCGAAAGTATATGGACAGCCAGGATACAAGTAGATAAATGTTACACTTCCCTTTTCAAAACCAAGCACCATTTTCAAATCACTATAGTGCCATTTACTTGTATAATGACTACTATCAATAAAAGAAGGGCTTCCTATTACTTGACGAACCTCTTTGGGAGACATCCCTAAATGAATGCCATGAACTGATTCATAATAATAATCTGTTGGAGAACGATGCAATGCTTGTGAATCATTCAATGTAATAACATCATTTTTTCGATGAGTTATATGCCAGGACAGATGAAGTAGTCGCTGGCCACTATCTTCATGGATAGCAACCATTCCATCGGCTGCTCCACTCCCACCTGCTACATCGCGGAAAAATGCTATATCACAGCCATTAATTGAATGCCCATGGATTGATAAAACAATGTTGCCAGAATCATCATACCAATCTCCCTCAATAATGGATGTATACTTATCATATAATTTTTCTCCTGGCATAAAATCGTTTACTGATGCTTCCGCTGGTAAGGCTGCAAAAAATAATCCAATGATTGTTATGGATAGAAATAATATTCTCCTCATAAATAGATTCTCCCTTAGTTATCACTGCTTAGAAGATACAGTAATTTATCATAGTTAAATCTTTAAGTGTTTAATATATTTTACTTCCTAACGAATGAAATCCAATAATAGATCGTAGGCCATGTACTTCACTATAAGGAGAAAATTGGTCATGACATTTCATACATTCATAGCCTTTTACGGGAATCCTTACATTATCTGTTTTATCCAGAATAGATAATTTTCTGGTCTTTAATCTTCCGTTACAATGAGGGCATACCTTATCCTCACCCTTTGGTTGGTCTTTAACTACGTAAATTATATCATTAGCTATGATCTCACGTATATTGCTCGTTTTATTACTTAACTCCTTATCTTTACTTGATTTTTCTTCCTGCTCAATTTTTTCCTCATAAAAGTCACAATGACTTATATTGCCACAATGGTTATTCAAATAAGGAGATTTATTACAAGTACAACACGATAAATCTTTATCATAAAAGATGCAACGATTCTTTGTTCTTTTATGATCCTCTTCCATTTTTACATATCCGATATGTGACTTAGTTCCCATGAACTCATCTAATTTTCTATTGCCGTGTTGATTTACTACAATTTGTTGTTTCCTGTTATCAGCTGGCTTCATTGTATCAACGATAAATTTTGTTAATTTATCGTTATCTTCTTTTTCCTTATTAGGGCTTCTTTTTGACCTATATCCAGATCTGAGATATATTTGAAAATCAGATGTTCCAATACTGTACTTTCTAAACATTTTAATCAAGATATCTCTAATGACATTAGCTGGTAGATTTTTTTCAGCGTAAATATGGGTATTATTGATAAGTTCAGGTGTGCTAATTTGTGTCTCATTGTAAGAAAAATACCACCTAGTCCGTCCTCTAAATTCTGAGTTATGAACAAATCCACTAAAAATATCTATATCAAGAGATGCTAACGTTTCGCAAACAAAAAAAATACATCCTTCCATGAAGTAACTGTCTTTTCTTCTTCGAGCAGCCTAACCATTACTGGTTTTGTTCCAGTGAAATCTATCTTATAAAATTCATTTCCAATAATAGGTATATTCGTTTCATCATCATTTGATTTCTCATTATCTATAATTTCGTTTTTATTTTGAATAGTTTTAGGTATGTTAGTCTCTATATTTATATCTAGATTCATATCAGAAATTGCTTTCAATAAATGATCAATTACATCTTCCATTTCGGTAATTGTTTCTAAATTATTCTTTTCTCTTAATACTTTATATGGTATATTTCCGATAGATTCTTTCGTTTTCCTCAACCCATCATTTATAAAAAATAACCCTTTCAATATTTCTTCCGCATAATTAGGATATATGTTTTTTAACTTATCGTATAAATCTTTATATTCTGCCATAAGATGCTCTTCTTTCCATAATATTCAAGTAAGGCACATTACACTATTTGACTCGTACATATTGAAAAAGGCACTATAATTGATAAATTATCGAATTTCCTATCAGTCATTCCATCCCAAGGTAGTTTTCTTTGCAGATAATAACGGTTTGCGTGTTCGAGTTATTTGAATCCTTACCTGATGCTACATTGATATGGGCTCTTTGAGCAGGCAATGTCCAGGAAACATATGTCGATAAGCGATGCTTGTAACTATCATATGTTCTTTTTTTGTTCTGCTTTGTTAATACATTGATACGAGTAAGCGCATAATTGAAAATGCGGTTGATTATCTTTTCGTCTTTGCTTTTAAAAGCAACTGTTGTCATCATAACACGATTGTTTCCACGATCACAATCGACATAAAATTCTTCTACGACACCATCATCGCTTGTTTCATTTTTGCGGAAAATGATTCTGTTTCCTATTGGCCGACTTTCACTAGATATGTAAGTCCAGCCCGGAACGTCCGACCAAGTACTTGCATAGTCACTATATTGCATATCTGGATATACTTCGTATGATTTCGAGACATCTTGCGTCACTAAATCAACATCATTCTGCCAAGAGAATGCAAAAGTATTCGGAATAAATAATAGCATTGCGAGAAAGAATAAAATCAATACTTTAGCTTTCATCAATCGAACCTTCTTTCCTAAAATCACAATGTCGAATCAAAATTATTAAGACGATAAAATACAACACCACACAAACTAGCTACTATGTTAATTTATGTGGTGTCGCACTTTATATTCCCCTAGATAATAATTTATTAACTTGAATTATTTTTTCGAATCCTTCGTTTTGATAAAGCTTGCCATTTTATCTTTCGAAAGTCGAGCACTGAATTTAGGCATAATATATTTATCGTTCACGCTTAATGCCCATGATCCATCTCCTAATACATTGGTATCAAATGATACAATATCAATTGGATGCGTCCAACTACCTAATGCACCTGGTTGTCCCAAATAGAGATCTGCTCGGAAAAACTCATTTACTGCACTTCCACTAGGCGCAATTACAATAGGAGCATAAACCGAGGAACTTTCATCTACAAATCTCGTACCTGGAAGAAGAATCTTTCCCTGATAAGATCCTATCGATATTGAGCTTTTATTGATGTCTACCACTAATGGTTGATCTGTTTTATTCTCCATCTTTATTCCTACGCCAAGAATAGAGATAATATTGTGATTCTGTCCATACATATACAAAGCATTATCATAGTCCGATACATGAGCAGATCGTCCATTTGGCTGAACTAATGTGACATAGTCAAAGATTGGCATGACATCAATAGCAATTGATTCATCTTCATAATGAAGGTTGCTATTTTCTTTATCAATGTACTGTGAAAAATCTAACTGGACTGGTGCCGGATGAACTCTCCTAATGTTAGAAGCTGTTTTACCTGCAATACTTCTGTCTAGCCCAGTATTAGCTGCCAATGATATTTGTGGGACAGATAATAAACTACCTAAAACGAATATTGCGCCAATTGATTTAACGATAGTTGAATGCTTCATCTTCTATTTCCCCCTTTTAAAGAAATCCATTTCTCCTATTCAGTTCTCTTAGTAGCCACCAACAAGCTCAGATGCTTTATTATAGATAGCCCATGTTTCTGCACCACGTACAGAGAACCAACGATGTTTACCGCCAGCATTAGTTATCGTGTAGTAAACATTACCATAATCATCCTTTTGGAATATGTAATGGCATTTTTGACGAACGATATTGCGATTTACGATCTTCACATCTGTCATCAAATATCCGTCGACATGATCGACAAATGTCTCCTCGCTCATGATATAGGTATCTGTAGTAGATGACTGATCATAAGGTTTGGAGTATACCCAATAGTCTGCAGCAGAGGCAACGGAAGAATCCACTACTTGTACGCCTACGACTGTTGTCAAAAAAAATAGAATTGCAAAAGCAAATTTTTTCAATATTTTCATAACAAAGCCTCCACATATCATACTCAATATAATTCACGCTCACCTGGAAGTAGCTGCATGAATCAAAAATTCATACAGCCCCAGATATGCAAAGCTTGAAGCAATTATTCTTTAATAGCGCCCAGAACCTCATCTGCCGTGATATTATTTGCCTGCATGTAGTCGAACAGAACTTTATAGTCTTCTTTAGCCTTCTTCGTCTGGACAGCTGCAAGCTCTTCTTTCAGCTTCTTGAGTTCTGCCTCTTTTTTCTCGATCTTCTCCGTAAGTGTTGCGATTTTTGCCTCATAGTTTGCTACTCTTGCCATGTTGCATCATCCTTTCCTTTTGACTAATCAGAATCTTTGTTTTTTATTATAACACAATGAGTCTATTAAGAAAAGAACAAATGTAAGGAAAAAGGACGCCCCAGATTGAGGCGCCCATGCTATTAGAGATTGTATTGGATCAGGAACTTCGGATTGACCGCTTTGAATGAGAGGCGGCCGCCTACGAATCGTTTATCATGCAGGCCATTGACATTCTGCATCGGACGGATTACGATACCTTCACGCGGCATCTCTTTCGTCCGGACAGGAAGCTCAGACATCCCTTCCGACATGCTGACAAGCATATCGATGTCATTGACGAGCGACATCACGCCGAGGACTGGAACTTGCGCAATCCCTGCATCCGCAAGATGCTGCTGCAGTTCCTGTGGCGTAAGATACACTTTCCTCTTCGGATCATACATCTGGTAGACGAGGATATGGTAATCATCAACCCCGTACTTGTTGTCCTGGATGTTCGGCCCGATAATCTCGCCCTGGTAGATGTAGCCTTTCTCCAGCTTGTCTTCTAGCTTGGCGGCTGTCGCATACATGAAATCGTCTTTCGTATAGATCTCACGGTTACGACTACAGACATGCAGCTTCTTGTCTTTCCAGAACGTGATGCTGCTGCCATCAATCTTTTCTGTGTACTGGCACATCATGCTCTGATATTTGTCCAGTACGTCCTGCAGGACTTGCACACGCGTCTCATCCGTCTTCGGGATGAGGTCTGTCGGGAATGGTCCGTAAGCCGGCTTATAGAAGAATTTCTTCAAAAGGCGACGGCATACTTCGAATCGCATGAACCAGTTCTTCGGGTACTGGATCTTGCCGCGATTCTTCCACCACTCTGCGCTATTGCGCATATCCGGCTCATACTTCTTGATGCCAAGATTCTCTGTGACATCTTCACCCTCTTCCATGCGGACCGGCTTCTTGATGTTTTTCGTCAAGTAGTTTTCCCCATTTTCATCATCACGCATCCCCGTCGTCATCATGGAAAATTCCCCACTTTCAGCAGGTCTTGTCAGGATGCAGATTCCACTACTGCATCCTGCCGCATGAGGGTGTGTTCCATCCGGTAGCTTCGCCCGCCGGCCATCAGGAGATGGCCGTGGTGGGCCAGCCGGTCAATCATGGCGGCTGCCATCTGTTCATCGGTGAAGACGCTGCCCCATTTCGAGAACTCCAGGTTCGTCGTCAGGATGAGGCTCTTGCGCTCGTAGCTGTCTGAGACAATGCGGAACAGCATCTGCGAGCCATCCCGGTCTACGGGGACGTAGCCCCATTCATCGAGGATCAGGAGATCCTGCTGCTGCAGGTCCTTCACCAGTTTCTCGAGCGTGCCCTGCTTCCTGGCTTCAGCCAGCTTCAGGACCAGCTCGGTCACGGAATAGAACTTGATCTTCAGGCCCATCTGGCAGGCTTTCACGCCAATGGCTATCGCCAGATGCGTCTTGCCTGTGCCGACGGGGCCATAGAGGATGAGGTTCTTGTGCTCCTGTATGAATTGGCAGCTCTCCAGTTCCTCCCGGCTGAATGCTGGCGGGAACTGGATGTGGCCGTATTCGTAGCCTTCAAAAGTCTTGTAGGTCGGGAACCCGGCCCGCTTCATGAGGCGGTGCCGCTTGTTCTCCTCCCGGGCCGCGAGCTCCCTCTGGAAGACATGGAGCAGGAATTCTTCCTGCTTTGGCGTTGCCTCATTCTTGCAGAGATCGGCAACATTGCTGCTGAGAAAGAGCTTGCGCGCCGCCTCGCGAATCTCTTCATCCAACGTGGCCTTCATTTTCGGTGTCATGCCGGTCACCTCCTCTCAGGAATGCCCGGTCATAGACGGCAAGGGAGGGGCCTGCTGTAGGACGGGTATCTAAGCCAAAACTTGCAATCCGTTCGGCCAGGACAGTGGCATCGCAGGATGAGAGGCGTCCACCATGGATGCTGCGCTCCATGGCTGCCATGGCCGTCTCCAATCCGTAATGGTCCGTGAGCTCGGCAAGGGTGCGGAGCTGCGCTTTGCGGCCTCTCCTGTCCTGCTGGTCCAGATAGTCCCGGAGGATTGCTGGCGCCTGCTGGCGGATGCCGCTGTTCTCCCAGGCACCGGGATTCTTCATCAGGGTGCAGAGTGTCGTGCGGTAGTCATTGCTGTCCGTGCGCTCCGGTCCGAATTCCCGTTTGTGGGAGACCAGCAGCGTGCCGTCATCCTGCAGGATATCCACCTTGTCGGCATAGATGCCAACGAGGACGCGCTGGTGGCTGTTCTCCGGCCGGGTCGAGTAATAATGCTTCCCATCCAGGCAGACCTTCCCGTAACCGTCCGCCTTGAGCCATTCGTAGCGGCATACATGGAATGCTTTCCTTGGCAGAGGACGTAAGGCGGCGCAATCCTCCTCGAAAAGCTCTGCAATGCAGACGCCTTTCTTGTAGTGCGGCTCCTGTGCTTTCTCCTCATGCCGTTTCAGGAGCTGGCGGTTGTAGGTCCTGAAATCATGGACTTTGGGGACGGGGACGAAGAGATTGGCACGGACATAGCCGACCTTGCGCTCCACGTTGCCCTTCTCGTAACCAGCGTACGGGTTGCAGAACTTCACGCGGCAGCCGTAATGCGCACGGAACCGTTGGAACAGCTCGGTCTCATGTACCTGGCTGCCGACGCGCCTGCCAACACCCGTGGCATTGTCGAAGATCAGGAGCGGTGGGACACCGCCGATGTACTCGAAGATGTTCCGGAGGCCCTGGCAGACACATTCTGCCGTCTCACCGCCGAATACCTGCGTGAACCCGTCGTTGCTGTAGGGGAACGAGACGGTCAGGTACTTCATGCGGCGGCAGACGCCGTTCACCTCGAAATCGGCTTCGCCGAAATCCACTTGGGCAGAGCCGGGCTCCCAGATGAGCTCCTGTGTCGCACGCGCCTGCTGCTGGTGCCGGACGGACTTGACATAGCGCTAGACAGTGCTGTAAGAGCCGTCGAAGCCTTCTTCCTGGCGGAGCCTGTCGAGTATCCGCTTGGCGGTGTGCTGCTGCTTCTGCCAGACATGCTGGTCTTCCGCCAGCCACTCCAGGATCTTCGGCTTGTAAGGATCCAGCTTCGAAGGGGCCGGCTGCTTCACGGGAGGCGTCGGCGAGAAGTCCTCCTGGCTGAGATACTTCCGGACCGTCTTGCGGTCGACCTCCAGCTTCTTCGAAATTTCTGCAATCCGGTATCCACTATTGCTCAAATCTCTGATATAATTGACTTGGGACATTTTGAGCATATCCTTTCCTCCTTTATCTTGGTGGGTCAAAATAAAGGATAACGGTTAAAGAGGAGCGGTTCAAGGTGTCCCGCTTTTTATGGAGAAATTCCCATGATGAAATGGGGATTTCTGGATGATGACGGTGGGTAATTCTACTGTATCATATACATCAATCAGTACTACAACAAACAGATGGCCAAGCGCAGAAGCATCTGTGAGCGGATGAACGGACGCCGTTCTTCTAAGCGAATCGCGCAGCTCACAGCGAAGCGGAACCGCAAGGTTGAGGATTACCTGCATAAGGCAAGCCGCAGGGTCATTGAACTCTGTGCTGAACAGGATGTGTCGGTACTGGTCATCGGCCAAAACAAGGGATGGAAGCAAGAGGCGAATCTCGGCCGCAAGGTCAACCAGAATTTCGTGCAGCTTCCCTTTGCCCGCTTCATCCTGATGCTCCAGTACAAAGCGGAGGCCATCGGCATGAAGGTCGTGCTGACGGAGGAAAGCTACACGAGTGGCACGTCGTTCCTGGATGACGAAGCACCCATCAAAGCATGCTACAACAAGTCACGCCGCATCCATCGTGGCCTGTTCCGGGCAAACGATGGCCGCCAGATCAATGCCGATGTCAACGGTGCCTATCAGATCATGAGAAAAGTATTCCCGAATGTGAACGCAGACGGGATAGAGGGCGTAGCGTTGCGCCCCTCTGTAGTAGCCCTTTCGATGAACACTTACCGCAGTTCCTGCTGCGCCTGATGCGAGAAAGAGTGAACAGTAAAATTTATTAAAAATATAAATGTAATTACTTGTTATTTATAATAAATGCAACGTGATTAGCGATCCTATTGCTATGCTGCAAGCGACATGATATAAGTGTAACACTGTCTGTCGAGATACGCACCATTTCTAGGCTTTGGCGATTCTTTTGGAAAAACTGCCCCGTTTCCGGAACATTTCAAACCAGGCCCGTCCCATGTTTGTCGCCCATCAGGACAACACGCGCACTGGTACCGAGGCATATACGCCGAACAATGCCAAGTTGCTTGGTAAGCGCTAAATCATCCGGTGTATGATCTACCGACTTGATGGCTCACCTTTTCGTCGTCGCTGAGGCACATATCAAAAAAGCTCCGCTGTGTGAGCAGTGGAGCTTGGATGGTTCATTTGCAGTTTTGCTGGATGGTCTCGTTCCATGGCAGGATGTCGTCGAGGTGCTCTGGATGCCGCTGGATGTCAGCATTCGGCAGGTGCTCAAATAGGTATTTGAGGTACTCGAACGGGTTCAAGCCGTTGGCCTTGGCAGTCTCGATGATGCTGTAGACGGCGGCGCTGGCTTTTGCTCCTTTCGGGGAGTCGCTGAACAGCCAGTTCTTACGGCCGATGGTGAAGTTGCGGATGGCGCGCTCGCAAATGTTGTTTGAGAGCGCAGCGTTGCCGCTTTTCAGGAAGGCCTGGAGCGCTTCTTTATGACTCAGGGAGTACTGGACGGCCTTGCCAAGCTTGGATTTTGGCAGGACTTGCGGCTCGATGTCCTGAAGCCATGTGAAATAAGCCTCGAGCTTCTCTTTTTCAAGCTGGAGACGCTGTTCTTCGCGCTCTTCTTTTTTGAGCCCTGCAAGCCCTTTGTCGATGGCAAAAAGCTCGTTGATTCGCTCGATGGCTTCTTTGCAGATGCTGCCGAGGAGGTCTTCTTTCTGCAGATCTGGCGGAATGGCCTCGACGAAGTACCGCCTTGCATGTGCCCAGCAGAGGGCATGTGCGTGGCAGGGTACTTTCTGGTAGCCGGTGTAGCCGTCTGTCTGCAGGATGCCGTTGAACCCTTTGAGAAATTCTTCGGCGTAGCTGCCGCTGCGGCCGGGCTGATACTCGTAGAGGCGGATGGGATGCGCCTGCTCATACTCGCCGCTGCTGAAGACCCACATGTAGGACTTCGCCGGATTCTTGCGGCCCTTCTCTTTGTGGACTTGCACGGGCGTCTCATCTGCATGGATGACATCCTGCTCGAGGAGGCCCTGCCGCAGTCGCGAGACAAGCGGCATGAGCCAGTCCTCGGCGGGGCGGATAATCCAGTTGGCCAGTGTTGCACGCGAGAGCGGGATGCCAATCTCTTTCCATTCTCGTTCCTGCCGGTAGAGCGGCATGGACTGCTGGTACTTCTGCACCATGACATGCGCGACGCTCGACGGCGAAGCAATGGATTTGGCGATGACGGGCTGCGGCATGGCTGGTTTCTCGATGGAGAAATGCGCTTCCTTGCGGCAGGCAAGGCACTGGAAGGATTCGCGGTAGTAGTCGATGACCTTGACCTTGGCGGGGATGAACTCGATCTCTGTGCGGATCTTTTCTTTGCCCATGGACGTCAGGGCCGTGCCGCAGCGTTTGCAGATGCGCTCTTCTTCCGGCAGCGTGATGAGGCATTCCTCATGCGGGAACTTTGCCAGAAGCTCAGCTGTATGGTCCTTCTGCTTCTTGCGGCGTTGATGCGCGGGCACCTCAATGCACGGCTCTGGCGCATTCCGCTTCGCCTCGATCTCCGCCTCGTTGAAGAGATTCAACTGTCCATCTGCGGTCTCCGGCAGGATCCGCTTCGTCTTTTCCGTGCGGGATCCGTAGACCATCTTCTGCAACTGGGCAATCTGGGCCTTGAGCATCTGATTTTCCGTCTGTAGGTTCTGGTTGGTGTTGGAAAGCGCGTCGATGCGGCTCTGCATCTCCTGCTCACGTAAATCTGTCACTGGAATCCTCCTCTGAAATCTGCCTCTATTATACCCGAAAAAAGCCCGCAAAGCCAGTGATGGCGCGGGCTGGTTGTCCACAGATTTCGGGAGTTATCCACGGATTCCGATTAAATTGTAAGATGCGGATGGACCTTGCGGACCAGCTTAGACGGCGAGATGGTGAGCCCTTCCGTGAGCCAGCGGAGCTGCTGCTCCGAGATCTCCAGCACGTCCTTTGGCTCATCCGGCCATTGATACTTGCCATCTTCGAGACGCTTGTAGAGCAGCAGGAAGCCTGTCTCATCCCAGAGCAGGCCCTTGATGCGGTCCTTGCGACGACCGCAGAACAAGAAGAGCGACGGCTGGTGCGGGTCCAGATGGAACCGCGAGACGACCAAGGCAGCAAGCCCGTCGATGGACTTCCGCATGTCCGTATGGCCACAGGCCAGATAGATATGATCCGCCGTGAGTTCTCGGATTAACATGCTGGGAACACATCCCGCAGGACGCAGAGCGTCCGTTTCAGGAGCTCGGATGACGTGGCCTCTGTAACGGTGAGCCGGACAGGGCCACAGCGGAGCTCCAAAGAAGTGGGCGATTCGGTTGAAGTTGCCGATGGCAACGCAACGAATTGGACATTGAGTTCCTGTGCAGATGAATTCTGCTTTTAAGACACAAGAGAAGTAGCGGTCTTCTTCTCGGCCTGTTCCTGTTGCTGAAGAAGCAGGTGCTGAATCTGATGTTGCCAGTAGTAAAACGTTGAATCTGGAATCCCCTCGCGTCGACAGTAAGACAATGCGGAAAGTCCACTGGCACGTTGCTCGGTAATGACCTTGAGCCATTTCTTTAGCGTTTCCTGGCGTTTGATCTGTTGAACCTGTTTCAATATGCGATAAGGTATAATATCTTTCGCAAAATAGAATAACGACATGGACCTCGTCCTCTGTTACAATTAAGTCGCCAAACAAAAACGCAAAGGAGACGAGATCCATGTCTGACAACATTATACAATTAAATGAGCAAGTAATCAAAGCCGAATTGAAAGATCTGGTCAAGCAGAGCGTCGAAGAGACGCTGAACAACCTGCTGGACCAAGAAGCCGCTGAGTTGACCAACGCTTCTAAGTATGAGCGCACGGAGCAGCGCAAGGGCTATCGTTCCGGCCATTACACGCGGAACCTGCACACCAGCTCAGGCAATGTCACGCTGAAGGTGCCGAAACTCAAAGGGGTTCCCTTCGAGACGGCCATCATCGAGCGTTACCGTCGTCGCGAGAGTAGTG
>NZ_JNKR01000026.1 GCF_000702905.1 Mitsuokella jalaludinii DSM 13811 | reverse complement strand
TTACGAATTTTGTGTGGTAACTTAATTGTACTAGCGGCAATAGACTATGTCTATTTTTTATGAAATTGAATTTGCGAAATATATTTTACCTTATCAATGGCGGTAACTTTATTTCTTCTAGTGGCGGAAATCTTGTCTATTCTCCTAATAAAGAGAACGAAACAACAAAGGGATATGACAAAGGTTCTATTAAAACTGGAACTGGGCCGAAGTCAGATGGCTCTACTGTAGGTACCTATTTTGGTAATGTCAATGTTAATTTTGTCGCAGATGGTTCCAAGGCTGATCGTTATATTAAAACGAAAGGTGGAGATATTACCTTAAATGGTGAAGTGGCTATCGGCCTTAACGGTGGTACACTGACTGTGGATTCTAGTGGGAAAGATACGAATGGTGCCGTTAAGGTGACCGGAATCATTAATTCTGGTAATAGCTATGCTACGTATATTTACGGGACAGATGAGTGGGAAAATTTAATTAATAATTCTGGCCTTGTAGATAAATATTTGGAAGCAGGTACTGTTCCGTCCTATCATTATAAGTCTGTTAATTATGTAAAGAATCCTGATGGAAGTTATAAGGTTGATGAAAATGGAAACTATGAAACAACCACGGATTCACAAACGATTGATGGTCCTCATTACACCTATGCTGAGGCCAATACAGAAGACCCCCGTTGGACAGGGAAAGGTATAGGTTATTCGACTACTAAGGGTGACGGCTGGACAGCTGTGAAAGTCACTGAAACAAGTGTCGCGGATAGCATGACTGTCAAAGAATTCCTTGTATATTACAAGACAGCTGCTTCCGCTAACTATACAAGTAAGTATGGTTCATTTGATCCCAGTAGTTACACGGATAATACCTCTCTAGTAACTGCTTTAAAGAACGATAAGACAACTATGGGAAATGGTAAGACCATGTATGAAAACTTGAAGGCGGATATCAATGACTTGCTTTCAGTTAACTGGTTTGTTGCTAAGAACTTGGCGAAGGGGGAGAATGGTAATGGCTCTGCTGTCGGTGATACTTATTTAGCTACCCTCACAACTGTCTTGGAGAATTCTTTGACGGCTCCAAATTCTGCAACCGCTCTCTTTGTTGGTGCTAGAGGTTCAGGTGTCCTCCATAAGACTGGGGGTAATCTAGATAGAGAGAAGCATTTGCCGTATTCCTACTATGGCTTGCCAGATGATCTGCTTTATTCGAATGGTATGTACTGGGTAACTGGCCCAGAAGGCTTAGAGAATAATGGTAAGGGTACACAGTTCTATAGTAATGTAGGATCTGACTGGAGCACTGTAACCGCCCAAAAGACTTATAACAGTGGAAGTAATATATATGGATTTGTCAACTGGCAGACTTGGCCTGTAAGTGGAGTTACCAGAACACAGCCGGATAATAGTGGTCCCTTCCTGACCGTTGGTTATGGCACCCAAAACCAGTGGGATGATATTGCTATGGCTGGCGGTTATGGTGGCGATCAGAGTGCCTGGGCTAAAGGATTTGTTCAGGAAAAGAATCTTGCCAATTCCAGCCTGAAAATCAATTCCGGCACTGGCGAAGTCAAACTGCAGGGAGATATTGGTAAATCCAAGGCTCTGGACACGGTAAGCATCGAAAGTAACAATGCAGTGACAGTAGGAACCGATAATAATAATGTTACTGATTACTATCATGGTACTATCTATGTCGACCATGGACTGTATATCTCTGGAAATGGTGTCAAAGTAGGCGGAGAAATCCATTCCGGCGAAAGCGAAGAAACGGATACTTTTACTACGCTGGAAGATAAATACAAGGATAACGTGACCATTCTTTCTTCTGGCAATATTGAAGTTCATGGCATTACCGCTAATCCTTATACCGCACGCGGGGCAACGACTGCTAATGGTGGTAAAATCAGTCTGACTTCCACTGGAGATTCCGGCAAGATTACGTTGGGGGCTGGTGTCGATTATGATGGCAATGCTACTGCTGGAACGATAGCATCTGGCAGCTCGGATAATGGCGCTGTCATCATTGATGCCCAGGGCAGCAATGGCGCTCTGGTAAACAAAACCACCGGTACAAATGCCATTACCACCGGCGAAAAGGGCACCTGGCAGGTCTATGTCAATTCGCCCAGCGACCATGACACCAGCCTGGGCAGCAATCTGAATAGCGGTACCAATGCCCAGTGGACGGCGAAATCCGGTGCCAACAGTGTGGTCACGGCCAATGGTGCCGGCAATGCACTGACCGACTATACCGATACGAGCAGCAACAAGTTCATCTTCCAGGTAACCCCGGTGATTACCATTTCCGGCGGCTATGCTTCCAAGACCTATGGAGATACCCTGTCTGAAGAAATGATGACGGACACACTGACTTCCAAAGCGACTTATAAGGATTCCAGCGGGAATGACATTGATGTCACCAGCTTCAAAAACTTCGATGAATCCAGTTATCTGACTTATGTGACCAGTTCGGACGGAACGAAGACGGGCCTGGCTACGGTTAGCGCATCCAGTGACGGTGCTGTGCCAACAGCCACCCGGACCAGCGGAAATGAAATGGTGACAGATGCAGATGGCAATAAAACGTATAAGACGGCCAGCGATGGGAACAAAGCCTTCTACGTGATGGATGTGGCCTATCAGGATGGGGTCAAGACCATGAACGGGTATGACAAGGCGGCCAATGATGGGGAAGTGGAAATCACTCGGAAGACACTGATCATCAACACCGATGGTACCCAGACTTATGGCAACTCCAGGGTGAAGAGCGGGACGCCTTCTTACGACAAAACCCAGCTGGTGAACGGAGATACTCTGACTGATAGCGATATCAAGTATACCATTTCTACTGATGGTACTTATGCTGACAGCAAGGGTAGCAACGATACGGCCCATGTAGGCAAATATGAAGACCAATATCTGACTTCCAGTGCAGAGGTAAAGGCTAGCGATGGCAGCGATGCTTCCGCCAACTATAAGGTCACCGGTAGCGGCACCATCACCGTGAATCCAGCAGACCTTTACCTGACGGTGGGGGATGTGTCCACCACCTATGGCACGGCCTTTGATGATACCAAGTATGGCTATACGGTAGATAGCACCAAAGGCGGGCTGGTGAACGGGGATACCCAGGATGCTGTACTGGGAGATGATTTCCTCAGCTATACCAATGCCGGCAACGCCACAGATCCGGATAAGATTGCCAAAGGCGCTGTGACGCAGAACGCCGGGACATATGCACTCCAGGGAACGGCGAACAGCACCCTTGCTGATTACAATGTCCATATCACGAGCGGCACGGCCACGGTGAACAAGGCCAAACTGGCCTTGACGGTGGGAGATACCAGCACCACCTACGGATCTGATGCCTGGAGGCCCTACACTTACACACTAATCGGCAATGCCAACGGGGATACAGTGGATTCTGTAAAGGAAAACGGGATTACGGCAATATACACCAATACCGGGGCTGTCACTGATGCTGCCAGCAATGAAAAGAAGATTTACATCAAAGATGCTGACGGGAAGTATCAGCTGTTGGGAGATTTTACCCTGACCGGACAGACCGCTAAGAACTACGAAATCGAAACCAATACACCAGGCAAGGCCACAGTTGATAAAGCAACCGTCAAGGTGAAGCTTAACGACGTTTCCACTACTTACGGCACGGCTTTTGATACCGGCGCTTATGGATATGATGCCGATACGATCGAAGGCCTGACGAACGGCGATGGCTCAGACGTCGTGACGAGCGCTCTCGATGGGACGTACGGCAAGGGCGATATCACCTATATCAATACGGGCGATGCCTCGGCAGAGGAAAAACAAGCCGGCAAGGTGACCAAGACGGTGAACGGCGGGCCGTACTACCTGGAAGGATCCACGGACAAGACGCTCAAGAACTACAACATCGAGATCGAGAAGGGCAATGCCACCATCAACAAGGCTGCCCTGCATCTCACCACGGGTGACTACACGGAAGCCTATGGTGATGCCGCAGCGGTACAGTCGGACCTCGATACGGCCACGGCTGTGACCGGCAATGCGAATGGCGACGATCTGGAGGCGCTGGTTTCCCAGCTGGGCATCACGAATACGACGGACGCTCTTCTGAGCAGCGACCGCACAAATGATGTGAAATACAAGGCCGATGGAAGCCTTGACCGTTACACGATCGGCACTGCAGTGGCCAACACATCGCTGGATAATTACGATGTGGTCGTGGACCGGACGGGGACAGTCACGCTGAAGCCAGTGCCCATCACCATCACCAACGAGATGGTCCAGACGTATGGCTCGTCGGACAAGACCTTCAAGGAGGTCACGACGCCGACACTCGTCAATGGCGATGCCATCTCGACGGTTGGCCTGAGCATGACGCCGAAGGCCGGCGGCGCTTATGAGACGAACCGGGATGGACGGACTACGGCGGATGCTGGGACGTACAAGAATGACCTGGAATCGGATGGCGGCGGCATTGTCCACGAAGATGGCAGTGATGCCCGCAAGAACTACAGCGTTACGATTGAGGGCGACATCATCGTCAACAAGGCGCCGCTGGAGATCACGACGAAGGATGTCCGCGTCGACTACGGCACCGACTACGGTACGACGGTCGGCAAGACGGTCTCGTTGGTTGATGGCCTGACGAATGGCGACGCGGAAAAGGCGTCGGATCTTTCCTATGACTACGGCAATTACGGCGGCGGTTATATCGAGAATAACACGAAGACGAACCATGTCGGCGACTATGATTTTAAGACGACTGTCAGCAACAAGTCGGAGGATTTCCTCAAGAACTACACGATTTCGGGCGGCGATGCTACGCTGACCATCAACCCGAAGGATGTTCACTTCCATGTCGATGGCAACGGCAATACGCTTGGGGATGTGGTCTACACGGTGACGGATCCGAACAATCCGTCGAGCCCGGATCCGATCAATGGGCAGCTCGTCTATGGCGAGACGGTGACGCCGTCGTACACGCCGGACGGCCGACTGCCGAATGGTCACTACGGTGTCAGCACGTCGCTGCCGGACTATGGTCCGATTGATAGCGGCAAGGTCTACGGCAATTACCGCTATCACTATGACGGTGATATCACAGTCAATCTGCCGAGCAAGCCGGATATCGTGCCGCCGGTCAATCCGCCGGTGACGCCGGGCACGGGCACGGTGACGCCGCTGCCGGAGATGCCGGAGAACACGCCGAACACGCCGGAGAACACGACGGAGACGACGGGCGACAAGACGGTCTGGGACGGTGACCGCGACCGCGGCGGCGACCGTCCGGAGGACAAGCGCGTGGTGACGCTGCCGTTCTTCAAGGTACTGGAGGACAAGACGACGCACCGCTACGGCACCTATGATGTCGCCAAGCGCACGACGGAAGTCAAGATCGCGCCGTCGGCTCAGGTCCTGCCGGAACCGAACCAGCCTGCGACGCAGTATCGCGAGCTTGACACGGAGCTGACGACGGACAAGGGCACGGGCGAATTCACGCTCAAGTACAATGGCTCGCGCTTCACGATCCTGCCGGACGATGATGCTGCAGCGCAGCTCATCGTCGTCGGCGACGAGACGAAGAACCGCGATCTCTTCGAGAAGGCACTCCATGTGGCCTTCACGAAGATGGGCCTCGAGGTGGCTGACCTCGACGGTGTCTACATCCATTTCGGCAAAGAATAAGCATCTTCTGGATGCTCGGGAAAGCCTTTTCCATCTCCTTGGGGATAGGGAGGGCTTTTCTTTTTCTGTAAAAAATGAATTTCCACTTGCAAAAGCAGGATTTATCTGCTATAAAAAAGAATAGATAAAGTGGCGAATTGTGGGGAAAAGTGCCAGATGTGTGGAAAGGCGGTGCAGCGGGATGTTCATGGGTGAGTATGCCCATACGATTGATGCGAAGGGACGCGTCATCCTTCCGGCTGATTTCCGTCAGGAACTCGGTGTTTCCTTTGTCATCACGAAGGGGCTCGACAAGTGCCTTTTCCTCTACGGCCAGCAGGCTTGGGAGGAGCTCGCGGCAAAATTGCGGGCCTTGCCGCTCGCGAAGCCGGAGGCGCGCGCCATCGTGCGGTTCTTCTTCTCGGGGGCGCGCACGCTCGAATGCGATAAGCAGGGGCGCTTCCTCGTGCCGGCAAATCTGCGCGCCTATGCGGACATCACGCTGCGCCAGCCTGTCGTGCTGGCCGGGGCGGACAACCGCATCGAGGTCTGGAGCAAGGAACAGTGGAGCCGCTACAACGAGGAAGTCGAGCCGGATGTGACGGCCATCGCGGCGTCGCTGGCGGAGCTCGGCATATAAAATAGGAAGCGATAGATAGATGGGGGAAGGAAACGTGGAGTTTCATCATATCAGCGTCATGCTGGAGGAGACGGTCAAGGGTCTCGTGACAAATAAAGAAGGGATCTATGTCGACTGTACTCTGGGAGGCGCTGGCCATTCCCATCGCATCGCGGAACTGCTCTCGCCTGAGGGCCGCATCATCGGTATCGATCAGGATGAGGAGGCCATCGCGGCGGCGAAGGAGCGCCTCAAGGACGTCAAGTGCCACGTCGACATCGTGCACAGCAATTTCTCGCATCTCGAGGAGATTCTCGAGGCGCAGGGGGCGCCGCTCGTCGACGGCGTCGTCTTTGACCTCGGTGTCTCGTCGCACCAGATCGACACGGCGGAGCGCGGCTTCTCGTACATGCACGATGCGCCGCTCGACATGCGCATGGATCCGGAGGCAAAGTTCTCGGCGTACGATGTCGTCAACACGTACAGCGAGAAGGAGCTCGACCGCATCTTCCACGATTACGGCGAGGAGCGCTGGGGGCGCCGCATCGCGCAATTCATCGTCAAAGAGCGCGCCATAAAGCCCATCGAGCGGACGGGCGAGCTCGTCGACATCATCTGCAAGGCGGTGCCGAAGGCGGTGCGCCAGGCGGCCAGCGGCCATCCGGCGAAGCGCATCTTCCAGGCTATCCGCATCGAGGTCAACGACGAGCTCGGCATCCTTGAGAAGGCGTTCCGCACGGCGGTGCATCACCTGAAGCCGGGCGGGCGCATCGCGATCATCACCTTCCACTCGCTGGAGGACCGCATCGCGAAGCAGACGCTCAAGGAGATGGCGCGCGGCTGCATCTGCCCGCCGGAGCTGCCGGTCTGCGTCTGCCACCATAGGCCGGAGATCCGCTTGCTCGGCAAGCCGAAGCAGGCGACGGCCGATGAGCTCGCGCACAACTCGCGCTCGAAGAGCGCCAAATTGCGCATCGCGGAGAAACTGGACACAGCGGATGATCAGGAAGAGATGAGAAAGGAGGCGCGCTGATGCTGGAAAGACAGGACGAATCGTATCAGGAGGTCCCCGTGCATCAGGCGGAGGAGCACAAGCCGGAGCGTCAGGAGATGTTCGTGCACCGCGTCCTCAACACGTCGCTGCGCTCTCATTTCCAGGTGCTCTTCATCGTCACGGCACTGCTCGCGATGCTCGTGACGATCGGCAGCGGCATCAGTGCGAGCCGCGGCTACACGCTCGTCGAGACGCAGAGCGAGGCCACTCGCATCGAGCAGGAGAATGAACGGCTCAATGTGGAGATCGCGAAGCTCAAGAACCCGGAGCGCATCAAGGCAATCGCGGAGAGCCAGCTTGGCATGCAGGTCCCGAAGAAGACGTATTTTTCGCATGAAAGTAAATAAGATGGAAAAGAGGCTGCAAATCGAACGAGCAGCTTCTTTTGTGTTTGCAGGACGCATGGATACGGTTTATAATAGGTAACGGCCCGCGGCGGCATGACCGCAGGCGGAGCCTTGGGGAGGAAATACAATGAAAACTATCGGTCAGCTGGCAGATCTCTTGGAGGATGCTGTCATCATCGGAAATCGCGATACGGTCATCACGGGCATCGAGCACGATTCGCGCAAGGTGCAGCAGGGCACGCTCTTCGTCTGCATCCCGGGCGTCCACGTTGACGGCCACAAGTTCATCCCGCAGGCTGTCGCAGCGGGCGCAAGCGCCATCGTGACGACGCGCGAGGATGTCGAGGTGCCGCAGGGCATCGCGGTGCTGCGCGTCAAGGAGCTGCAGCCGGCGCTCGACACGATCGTGCCGTACTTCCACGACTACCCGGCGCGCAAGATGCGCGTCGTGGGCATCACGGGCACGAACGGCAAGACGACGACGAGCTACATCACGCGCGCCATCCTGCGCAAGGCAGGCTATAAGGTCGGCCTCATTGGCACGATCCAGATCATGATCGAGGATGAGGTGCTGCCAATCCACAATACGACGCCGGATGTCGTCGAGCTGCAGCACACGCTGGCGATGATGCGCGACAAGGGCATGGACTACGTCGTCATGGAAGTCTCGTCGCACGCGCTCGACCAGAACCGCGTAGCGGGCATCGAGTTCGACACGGCTGTCTTCACGAATCTCACGCAGGATCACCTCGACTACCACAAGACGCTCGAGAACTACATGCTCGCGAAGGCGAAGCTCTTCGACCATGTGTCGGAGAAGGGCTGCAAGCAGGGCAAGACGGCTGTCGTCAACATCGACGATGCGGCCGGTGCGACGATGCTCGCACATGCAGAATGCCAGCATCTGACGTACGCCATCGAGAAGGAAGCCGACCTTCGCGCGATGGACATCCTCGTCCATGCGAACGGCGCGGAGTTCGTGCTCCATCACGAGAGCTTCGGCGAGATGAAACTCTCGCTCCACATCACGGGCATCTTCAATGTCTACAATGTCATGAGCGCCGTCGGCGCGGCTCTTTCTGAGCACATCGACGCATCCGTCATCAAGGAGGCGCTCGAGGCCTTCACGGCAGTGCCGGGCCGCTTCGAGCTCGTCAAGGCTGGCCAGGACTTCTCCATCATCGTCGACTACGCGCACACGCCGGACGGCGTCGAGAATGTCCTCAAGACGGCGCGCAAGATCGCGAAGCGGCGCATCATCGCTGTCTTCGGCTGCGGCGGTGACCGCGACCGCACGAAGCGCCCAATCATGGGACGCCTTGCGGCGGAGCTCGCCGATGTCGTCATCGCGACGTCGGACAATCCGCGCACGGAGGACCCAGCGTTCATCCTCTCGCAGGTCGAGGAGGGGGTCGAGGAGGCCATCGGCACGAAGCACCATGAGCTCATCGTGGACCGCCGCCAGGCCATCTACCGCGCCGTCGAGATGGCGGAGAAGGACGATATCGTCGTCATCCTCGGCAAGGGTCACGAGAACTACCAGATCCTCAAGGACAAGACAATCCACTTCGACGATAAGGAAGAGGCCCGCGCAGCTGTCGCTGCCAAGCTGGCCGAGAAGAAATGACGAGATTACAGAGTTGCAGAGTTGCAGGAGGGAGTTTTCCGATGCCAGCATTTACGCTTGATGAGGTCCGCGAAGCGACGGGGGCACAGCTCTACAAGATGGAGCATGAAGAGTTCACGGATATCGTGACGGATACGCGCAAGATCACGCCGGGAGTCCTGTTCCTCGCCTTCAAGGGCGAGCGCTTCAACGGCGAGGATTTCGTGCGCGATGCGGTCGAGAAGGGTGCGAGCGGCGTCATGGTCAGCACGGGCTGTCCGAAGGAGCAGCTGGCCGGCCTCAAGACGACGGTGCTCATTGCGCCGGACACGCTCGCGGCCTATCAGCAGCTCGCGCACGCCTGGCGCATGCGCTTCTCTCTACCGGTCGTCGCCATCACGGGCTCGAACGGCAAGACGACGACGAAGGATCTCACGGCTGCGGTGCTCTCGGCGCGCGGCCCTGTCCTCAAGACGCAGGCCAACTACAACAATGAGATCGGCCTGCCGCTGACGCTCCTGGGCCTGCGCAAGGAGCACACGGCTGCTGTCGTCGAGATCGGCATGCGCGGCCTGCACCAGATTGAGGCCATGTCGCCGATCGCGGCGCCGTCTGTCGGCATCGTGACGAATGTCGGCGAGACGCACATGGAGCTCCTCGGTTCCATCGAGAACATCGCGAAGGCGAAGTCGGAGATGGTCGAGGCCATTCCCGCGGGCGGCGCGGTCGTCCTCAATGCGGACAATCCGTACGTCGCGGCGATGCGCTCGAAGGCGAAGGAGGGCGTGCGTGTCCTGACGTTCGGCATCGAGAACGAGGCCGATGTGCGCGCCAGGGATATCGAGACGGTCGGCGGCCATGAGACGCGCTTCACGCTCGACTGGAAGGGACGTGAGCAGACGTTTGTGTTTGCGATGGTCGGCCGCCACAATGTCTACAACGCGCTCGCAGCTATCGCGGCCGGCTTCGCGCTCGGCCTGACGCCTGCGGAGGCGGCCGCCGGCCTGCGCAACCTCAAGGCGACGAAGATGCGCTTCGAGGTGCAGGATGTCAAGATGTACCATGTCGTCAACGATGCCTACAACGCAAGCCCGATGTCGATGAAGGCGGCCATCGAGACGCTCTCGGAGCTGACGAAGGGACGCAAGATCGCCGTCATGGGCGACATGCTCGAGCTCGGCAGCGTCTCGGAGGAGGCGCACCGCGAGGTCGGCCGTGAGCTCGCGGTGCACGGCTTTGCTGCCGTCGTCACGCGCGGCCAGATGGGCGCCTTCATCGCGGACGGCGCGGAGGCGGGCGGCGTGCCGCAGGTGTTCCGCGCAGATTCGCACGAGGCGGCAGCCGACTACCTGCACAAGATCCTCGAGCCGGGCGATACGATCCTCTTCAAGGGCTCGCGCGGCATGCAGATGGAAAAGATCATCGACCTGCTCTGAGCACTGGCTCGAGTGGGAAATCATAAAGAGAGTGGAGACGTTAGAACTTGGATAAGATACTTCTTGCGGCCATCTTTGCCGCCGGCCTCGTGCTCTGCACAGGGCCGTTACTGATTCCGGAGCTGCACAAGCTCAAGTTCGGACAGAGCATCCGTGAAGAAGGGCCGAAGAGCCATCAGGCCAAGAGTGGCACGCCGACGATGGGCGGCATCATGATCATCCTGGCCATCGTGATCGCGACGGTGGCGGCGGCGCCGCTGACGCCGGCTGTCCTGCTGGCCCTCTTCATCACGCTCGGCCATTTCGTGCTGGGTTTTCTCGACGACTACATCAAGGTCGTCAAGAAGCGCAACCTCGGCCTCAAGGCGAAGCAGAAGATGCTCGGCCAGATCCTCATCGCCATTGTGACGATGATCGTCGGCACGCGCGTGCTCGGCATCGACACGACGATCTGGATCCCGATTGCCGACATCAATCTCGACATCGGCATCGGCTACTACTTCCTCGTGCTCTTCGTGCTCGTCGGCACGAGCAATGCCGTCAATCTGACGGACGGCCTCGACGGCCTGGCTTCGGGCACGGTGGCCATCGCCTCGGGCGCTTATGCGCTCGTCTGCTATATGACGGGCCACTTTGACCTCGCGCTCTTCTGCGTGGCCATGATGATGGCCTGCGTGGCCTTCCTGCGCTTCAACGCCCACCCGGCCAAGGTCTTCATGGGCGATACGGGCTCGCTGGCACTCGGCGGCGCGATTGCTGCTGTCGGCATCCTGACGCATACGGAGATCCTGCTGGCCATCATCGGCTTCGTCTTCGTCTGTGAGGCGCTTTCGGTCATCATCCAGGTCATCTCGTTCAAGACGACGGGCAAGCGCGTCTTCCGCATGAGTCCTATACACCATCACTTCGAGCTCGGCGGCTGGAAGGAGACGAAGGTCGTCTTTGTCTTCTGGATGGTCGGACTTGTCGCGAGCGTCGTCGGACTGCTGATGATGCCGTAACGGGAGGTAACGTCGGATTTTCTTGTATAGTCGGGGGGACTTGTCATGGAGTTGGATTGGAAGCAGAAGAACGTACTGGTCATTGGCGCGGGCGTCAGCGGCTTTGCCGCGGCGAAGCTCGCCCGCCGCTTCGGCGCGGCGGTCACGCTGAGCGACGCAAAGACGGAAGATGAGCTCGAGAAGCTCGGCGATGACTTCTCGAAGCTGCGCGAGCTCGGCGTCGCGCTCGCCTTCGGCCCGCAGCAGGAGAGCCTGCTCGAGAGCGTGGATACGGTCATCGTCTCGCCGGCCGTGCCGGTGCGCATCCCGCTCATCCAGGCGGCCTACGAGAAGGGCATCCGCGTCATGAGCGAGGTGGAGCTCGCCTATGACATCGCGGAGTCGCCGATCTGTGCGGTGACGGGCACGAACGGCAAGACGACGACGACGACGCTGCTCGGACTCTTGCTCGAGACGCATTACGACAAGGTCGGCGTCGGCGGCAACATCGGTGTGCCGCTGTCGGAGGAGGCCCTGCGCATCGGCAAGGGCGGCTGCATCGCGGCGGAGATCTCGAGCTACCAGATGGAGGCGACGGAGCACTTCCACCCGCACATCTCGTCGTTGCTCAATGTGACGCCGGACCACATCGTGCGTCACGGCTCGATGGAGGTCTACCAGGCCATGAAGGAGCGCATCTTCCGCGAGGAGACGCCGGATGACTACGTCGTCCTCAACTACGACGACGAGAAGACGCGCGGCATGAAGGCGCGCACGCAGGCGCAGGTCTGCTACTTCAGCCGCCGGGAAGAACTTGAGGAGGGCGTCTTTGTGCGCGGCAGCGTGCGCGACGGCCTCCTCGTCATCCGCTGGCAGGGTGAGGAGCATGCGCTCTGCCGCACGGATGAGCTCGGCATCAAGGGACCGCACAATGTCGAGAATGCCCTCGCGGCTATCGCCGTGGCCTTCTTCGCCGGCTGCGAGCCCGCGCTGATGGTCCCCGTGCTCAAGTCGTTCCGCGGTGTTGAGCACCGCATCGAGTACGTGACGACGATTGACGGCGTGCCGTATTACAACGACTCGAAGGCGACGAATACGGACTCGGCCATCAAGGCGCTCGAGACGTTCGACGGCCACATCGTCCTGCTGGCGGGCGGCGACGACAAGATGACGGACCTCACGGATTTCATGAAGCTCGTCTGCGAGCGCGTTGACGCACTGGTCCTCATCGGCCGCGCGGCCGCGCGCTTCTACGGGGCCGCTGTCGAGAATGGCTTCCCTGAGGAGCGGATCTATGCGGCCGGCTACTCGATGCGCAAGGCCGTGAAAATCGCGCATGCGCTGGCCAAGGAGCCGGGCGTTGTGCTGCTCTCGCCGGCCTGTGCGAGCTTCGACATGTACCACAACATGGCGGAGCGCGGCCGCGACTTCAAGCATCTCGTCCATGAATTAGAACAGCAGAAGTGACTCGACGGGAGGATTTCTCATCTTGAATATCATTGTTTCAGGCGGCGGCACGGGCGGCCATATCTACCCGGCCATCACCATCATCCGGACTATCCAGCAGAAGGTGCCCGACGCGAGATTCCTCTACGTCGGCACGAAGCGCGGCCTCGAGGCTGACATCATCCCCAAGGAAGGACTGCCCTTCACGACAGTCGACATCCAGGGATTCGAGCGCCATCTGACGGCCGACAACATCCTGCGCGCCGGCCGCGCGATGGTCGGCGTGGCCAAGGCCACGCGCATCGTCCACAAGTTCAAGCCGGACGTCGTCATCGGCACGGGCGGCTACGTCTGCGGGCCAATCCTGCTCGCGGCCAGCCTCATGCACATCCCGACGCTCATACAGGAGCAGAATGTCGTGCCGGGCATCACCAACAAGATCCTCTCGAAGTTCGTGACGAAGATTGCGGCGGGCACAGAGGAGGCCATGAAGCACTTTCCGGCAGACAAGGTCGTCTTCACGGGTAACCCGATCCGCAGCGAAGTGCTCTCGGCACAGCGCGAGCAGGGCGCGGCGTCTTTCGGCCTCGACCCGAAGAAGCTGACGGTCCTCGTATCGGGCGGCAGCCGCGGCGCGCGCGCCATCAACCTCGCGATGATCGGTGTCATCAAGAACGCGGCAGCGCATCCAGAGGTGCAGTTCTTGCATGTGACGGGCAAGCGCGGCTACGAGCCGGTGCTCAAGGGGCTCGAGGAGGCCGGTGTCGACCTTACCGCCTGCCCGCACATCCTCGTCAAGCCGTACCTCTACAACATGCCGCAGGCGATGGCGATGGCGGACCTCGCCATCTTCCGCGCCGGCGCGACGGGCCTTGCTGAGCTCACGGCGCGCGGCATCCCGGCCATCCTGATCCCGTATCCCTATGCGGCGGAAAACCACCAGGAGCACAATGCGCGCGCGCTCGAGGAAGCAGGGGCAGCGCGCATGATCCTCGACCGGGAATTGACGCCGGAGCGCCTGAGTTCTGTGCTCACCGAGCTCTTGAGCGAGCCCGACAAGCTTCAGGCGATGGCGAAGGCCAGCCGCGCGATGGGGCGTCCGCAGGCGGCCAGCGATATCGCAGACCTCGTCCTCGATATTGCCAAGAAATAAAGAACAGATGGAACAAAGGGAAAAGGTGATTGGAGTGCATAAAGAGCTCAAAGAGCTGAAAGGCATCAAGAAGATTCATTTCGTGGGCATCGGCGGCGCCGGCATGAGCCCGCTGGCCAAGATGATGGTCGAGCTCGGCTATGAGGTGTCGGGTTCGGATCGCGAGGATTCGGGCATCATCGAGAAGCTGCGCCAGATGGGGGCGGAGATTACGCTGGGCGGCCAGAAGGCGGAGAATGTCCGCGGCGTCGACGCCATCGTCGTCTCGACGGCCATCCCGTTCGACAATCCGGAAGTCCTGGCGGCCAAGGACCTCGGTATCACGAAGCTGCACCGCTCGGACATCAATGCGGCCCTCGTCAACGAGTACAAGGGCATCGCGGTTGCCGGCGCGCACGGCAAGACGACGACGACCTCAATGCTCGGCGTCGCGCTGACACACGCGGGCGTCTCGCCGTCCGTCGTCGTCGGCGGCGAAGTCCCCGACCTCGGCACGAATGCCGAGCTCGGCACGAGCGATTACCTCGTGTCGGAGGCGGATGAGAGTGACGGTTCCTTCCTCAAGCTCCACCCGCACATCGCCGTCGTGACGAATGTCGAAGACGACCACATGGACCACTACGGCACGATGGAGAACATCATCAAGGCTTTCACGCAGTTCATCCAGAACGTCGACAAGGAGACGGGCTACGCTGTCATCTGCTTCGACAACGAGAACCTGCGCACGATGGCCAAGAATCTCGACCGCAAGTACATCACCTACGCTATCGACCATGAGGCCGACTACCGCGCGAAGAACATCACGCACAGCGGCATGGGCATCTCGTTCGATGTCTTCCACGGCGAGGAAGAGCTCGGCCACGTCGATCTCAACATCCCGGGCCGCCACAATGTCCTCGACGCGATGGCCTGCATCGTCACGGGCCTCTCGATCGGTGTGAGCTTCGAGAAGATGGCGGCGGGCCTCGCGGCCTTCCACGGTGCCAAGCGCCGCTTCCAGACGAAGGGCCGCGCAAATGGCATCTGGATCGTCGACGACTACGCGCACCATCCGACGGAGATCGCCGCGACGCTCAAGGCCGCCAAGGAGACGAGCCCGAAGCGCCTGATCTGCGTCTTCCAGCCGCATCGCTACTCGCGCACGCAGCTCCTGCACGAGGAGTTCGGCAAGGCATTCGTCTCGGCTGACGTCCTCGTGCTCACCGATGTCTACGCCGCAGGCGAAGCGCCCATCCCGGGCATCAGCGGCCAGACGATCGTCGACGAGGTCAAGCGCCAGTCGGGCCAGCATGTCGTCTACGAACCGGAGCGCGAGAAGCTCGCCGCCTATCTCAAGGACTTCGTGCAGCCGGGCGACCTCGTCATCACGATGGGCGCCGGCGACATCTACAAGACGGGCGAGGAGCTCGTCGCGCTGCTGCAGGCTGAGTGAGAAAGCGCTGTAGAGCAGACAGGCGTCAAAGATAAGATGTCAAGGATAAGATAAAGAGGATAAAGGAGAAATTTTCATCATGAATCAGGATAAGATCGTCGTCGTCATGGGGGGCCCGTCTACGGAGGCAGAGATCTCGCGCCAGACGGGGGCGGCCATCCTCAAGGCATTGCAGTCGAAGGGCTACAATGCAGAGGGCATGGAGCTCAATCCGCCGACGTTTGCCGAGGATATCAAGAAGAGCGGCTGCGCGATCGTATTCAATGCGCTGCATGGCAAGTTCGGCGAGGACGGCGTCCTGCAGGGCACGCTCGACATGCTCGGCATCCCGTACACGGGCTCGGGCGTCCTCGCTGCTGCTGTCACGATGGACAAGGCAGCTTCGAAGCGCGTCTTTGTCGCCGAAGGTATCTCGACGCCGCGCTCGCACACATACCACCGCTATGAGATGAAGCGCGATCTCGCCGCCGAGATCGAGCAGGGCTTCTCGCTGCCGGTCGTCGTCAAGGCCGCTTCGCAAGGCTCGAGCATCGGCGTCTACATCGTCGAGACGAAGGAGGCGCTCGCCGACGCACTCAAGGAAGCCTTCTCCTACAACGACGAGGTCCTCATCGAGGAGTTCATCCGCGGCAAGGAGCTCACGGTAGCCGTCTGGGGCAACGAGGAGAAGAAAGAGGCTTTCCCGATCATCGAGATTACGACGGCTTCCGGCCGCTACGATTACGAGAGCAAGTACACGAAGGGCGCTTCGACGCACATCATCCCAGCCCGCGTCTCGGACGAGAAGACGAAGGAGATCCAGGAGCTCGCCATCAAGACGTTCACGGCCTGCGGCTGCAAGGGTGTTGCCCGCGTCGATATGATGCTCAGCGAGGACGGCACGCCGTACGTCATCGAGGTCAACTCGGTGCCGGGCATGACGGAACTCTCGCTCGTGCCAGATGCCGGCCGCGCGATGGGCGTGGAATTCCCGGAGCTCTGCGAGCGCATCCTCGAGATGGCTGGTTTCCAGAAGTGAGATTGCCAAGCGAGATCGCTGATCTCGCTTTGATCTACTGATTTGCTGCGCCGGACTCTGGCATCGTCCGGCGCTTTTTTGTACAGGGGGAGAGAGATTGAAGGAGCAAGAGCAGAAAAAACATCGCAGCGGCAGGCGGCTTTTTAAGGGACTCCTGTTCCTGGCGGCCTGCGGCCTCGTCATGGCCATCATGGTCTACACGCCGATCTTCACGCTGCAGCGCGTGGAAGTCAGCGGCATATCGTATCTGACAAGGGAGCAGGTCCTTGAGATCGGGCGCATCCACACGGGCGAGCCGCTCTTCCAGCTGCAGACGGATGCCGTGGCGCAGAACCTCATGCACGACCTGCGCATCGAGTCGGCCGTCGTGCGGCGCCGCCTGCCGGACCGCCTCGAGATCGAGGTCGTTGAGCGCAAGCCGGTTGCGACAGTCGCCTGTGACTACGGGTACCTGGATCTCGACCACAATGGCAAGATCATCGCGGCTTACCGCGCGCTGCACAGCGTGCCGATCCCTCTGATCACGGGCATGGAAGTCAAGGGGCTCTACCTCGGTGATGAGGTCAAGGATGAGAATGTCAAGAAGGTGCTCTACTTCCTAAGCCAGATTGACACAGAGGCACTCAACCAGATTTCAGAGGTCAACATCGCCAATCCCGATGGCGTCGTCGCCTATGCGAACAGCTCCGTCCAGATCCGGCTCGGCAAGCTCGACCGGCTCGACGAGAAGGCAGTCCTCACGGCTGACTTCGTCAAATCGCTCAAGACGAGCCGCCATGCCATCGATTACGTCGATTTCAGCTACGAGGCACCGTTCATCAAGCTCAAGGGATTCGATCCGAATCTCGAGAAAGAGGAGGGCAAGTCCTGAGCGAAATTTTTCACTTTGCCTATGGAAATCCGTATAGAATGATGGTAAAATGATAAAGGTATCTTTTTTTTCAAGAAACAGGCATCCAGAGGATGCCGGACAATATACAGAATATGATATCGTATTCATAGATGATGGGGGTTAAGGCAGTGTTTGAACTGGATGACAATGGGCTCGATCAGTTAGCCAAAATAAAAGTAATCGGTGTAGGCGGCGGCGGCAGCAATGCCGTCAACCGCATGATCAATCTCGGACTGCAGGGTGTGGAATTCATTGCCGTCAATACAGATGCGCAGGCCCTGCTCAAATCCCTGGCTCCGAAGCGCATGCAGATCGGTGAGAAGCTCACGCGCGGCCTTGGCGCCGGCGCACAGCCGGAGATCGGCCAGAAGGCCGCTGAGGAGAGCCGCGACGATATCCTCGACACACTGCGCGGCGCAGACATGGTATTCGTGACGGCCGGCATGGGCGGCGGCACGGGCACTGGTGCCGCACCCGTCGTGGCGGAGTGCGCCCGCGAGATCGGCGCGCTGACGGTCGGCGTCGTGACGCGTCCGTTCTCGTTCGAGGGCATGAAGCGCCGCCGCAATGCGGAGCTCGGCATTGAGAACCTCAAGAAGCACGTCGATACGATCATCACGATCCCGAACGACCGTCTCATGCAGGTCGTCGACAAGAAGACGCCGATCACGCAGGCGTTCAGCATTGCCGATGATGTCCTGCGCCAGGGCGTCAAGGGCATCTCGGATCTCATCGCCTTGCCGGGCCTCATCAACCTCGACTTTGCTGATGTCAAGAGCATCATGAGCAATGCGGGGTCTGCTCTGATGGGCATTGGCGAGGCTTCGGGCGAGAATGCCGCTGTAGAGGCCGCCAAGGCTGCCATCGCTTCGCCGCTGCTCGAGACGAGCATCGACGGTGCTCGCGGTGTCCTGCTCAATGTGACGGGCGCAGAGGAGAACCTCAGCATGTTCGAGGTCACGGAGGCATCGGAGGCCATCGAGAAGGCCGCAGACTCGCAGGCCAACATCATCTGGGGTGCATCCATCGACGACTCGATGGGCGATACGGTGCGCGTCACCGTCATCGCCACGGGCTTTGACGCGCCGGAGGAGACGGTCGGCATCCCTGAGTTCAAGCCACAGCAGAAGGCAGAGAATCAGGCGCCAGCACAGCAGCAGGCCCCTGCCCAGCAGCCTGCACAGAATCCGTCTGTCGGCAGCACGGTCGGCGCGGACAGCTTCATCGACATTCCTGTCTGGATGCGCAGAAAATAAAATAAAAAGGTGTTGACAAGTGCGTAGAGAGCCGCTATAATAATACTTGTTCTTGACGCACTTGTTGAGACATGGGTAGGTGCCCGAGTGGTTAAAGGGAACAGACTGTAAATCTGTCATCTTCGGATTACGATGGTTCGAATCCATCCCTGCCCACCATTTATGGCGGCATAGCTCAGTTGGCTAGAGCATGCGGTTCATACCCGCAGTGTCCGGAGTTCAAATCTCTGTGCCGCCACCAATAGCTAATATGACGTATCGAGTAATCGGTGCGTTTTTTGTTTTACTGCAGGAGCTCAAAAAACTTTGCAGTTTTTGAGAAAAAGTGTTGACAAATGCACCATCATCCTGTAATATAGTACAAGTCGCCGCGAGACACCGGCCTGGCAAGAAAATGCTCCTTGATTGGAAGCGCCTTGCTGGAGCGGATGACTCAGACAAAAAGAAAAATAAAAAAGTTCTTGACAGCCTGAAAGAGATGCGGTACAATAAATGAGTCGCTTGAAGCAAAACCTTTCAAACGAAAGCGAGCTTCGAAAGACAGAGTTGTTCTTTGAAAACTAAACAATGCAACATGAATCATTTGTGATTCAAGCCAGATGTTTAAAAAAACATCGATTGATTATGAACATAAGCAATCGGCAATTTCTTTACTAAGCTTCATTTTTTGAAGGTTAGACCAAAAGACAATTAGAGCCAATCAAGGTTCTTCATAATTTTATGGAGAGTTTGATCCTGGCTCAGGACGAACGCTGGCGGCGTGCTTAACACATGCAAGTCGAACGAGACGATTGAAAGCTTGCTTTTGAGAGTCGAGTGGCAAACGGGTGAGTAACGCGTAGACAACCTGCCGTAAAGATGGGGACAACAGTTCGAAAGGACTGCTAATACCGAATGTTGTAGAGTTTCCGCATGGGAATCCTACTAAAGGTGGCCTCTACTTGTAAGCTATCGCTTTACGATGGGTCTGCGTCTGATTAGCTAGTTGGTGGGGTAA
>NZ_JNKR01000025.1 GCF_000702905.1 Mitsuokella jalaludinii DSM 13811 | reverse complement strand
CATACTTCAAGGGAGGTTTATTAAATCCTTTAAAGACTCATCGCTAAAGCTTTATCGAGCCCCTGGTCTAACCAGGGGTTTTCTATATACAAAAAAGCTGTTGCATCTGCAACAGCTTTTTTGATCCATATGTCACTGTGACTTGAACTGCACGGTCACGGTTGTCCCTTTGTCGACCAGCGTATTCGGGGCGATGCTCTGGCTGACGGCGTAGCCGGAGCCGTCGGGGTCGCAGTTCAGGCCGCGGTCGGCGGCGAGCTGGGCGGCTTCGCGCATGCTCTTGCCGGAGAAGTCGGGCACGACGACCTTGCCGTCGGGCACGGTACCGGAATACGACTTCTGCGTCTTGGCCGAAGGCTTCGCCTTCGACTCCATGCCGGCGAACGGGTCGCTCGACGGCTCGATGTGCAGGTAGCGGAAGAGCTGCGTGAAGATGCGGCTGGCCACCGGCGCGGCGATCTGGCCGCCGTAGTAATTGCCCGTGCCGGGGTCGTCGATCATGACGAGCACGGTGAGCTGCGGGTCCTCGACGGGAGCGAAGCCGCAGAACGAGGCGATGTAGTGGCCTTCCATGTAGCCGGAGCCGTCGGGGCGTATCTTCTGGGCCGTGCCCGTCTTGCCGGCAATGCGGTAGCCCTTGACGGCTGCCTTCTTGCCGCCACCGCTCGCGACGACCTGCTCGAGCAGTCCAACGAGCGTCTTGTCAGTGGCCGACTCAATCGTGCGGCGCACCTCTGTCGTGCCCTTCTCCTCGTAGATGGAGCCGTCGACATTCGTGATGGTCTTGACGATGTGCGGCTTTAAGAGCACGCCGTCGTTGGCGATGGCCGACATGGCCGTCACGAGCTGCAGCGGCGTCACGGCGATACTCTGGCCGATGGCCATCGTCGCGACGTCCGAGTCGCGCATGTCATCCGGGTTGAAGAGCAGGCCGCCCTCCTCGCCCGGCAGCTCGATGCCCGTCGGCATTCCGAAGCCGAAGAGCTTGGCGTAGTCCGTGAGCTTCTGCGCGCCGAGCCGCAGGCCGACCTGCGCAAAGCCCGTGTTGAGCGACTGCTTGACGACATCGGTGAAGGTGACGGTGCCGAAGCTCGTGCCGCTCCAGTTCTGGATGCGGCGGCCCGAAACCATGACGTAGCCCGGGTCGACGAAGACCTGGTTCGGCGAGACGACTTTCTCCTGCAGGGCGGCCGCGGCGACGACCGACTTGAAGGTCGAACCCGGCTCGTAGATGAAGGAGACGGCGCGGTTCTTCCAGACCTCTGGCGAGTAGTCGTAGAAGCTGTTCGGGTTGTACGACGGACGCGAGGCCATCGCGAGGACCTCGCCCGTCTTCGGGTTCATGACGACGCAGGTGATGGCCTGCGGATTGTTCTCAGCCATCGCGCGGTCAAGCTCCTGCTCGACGATGAACTGGATGCCGGCATCGAGCGTGAGCTCGACGTTCTTGCAGTACTCGCCCTTGTACTGGCGCTGGCTCGAGAAGATCGAGTCGAGGATCGGCCTGTTCTGGCGGTCCGTCGTCAGGTACTTCTCCTTGACCTCTCCCTTCAGCAGACCGTCGAGGCCCTGCTCGATGCCGTCGAGTCCCTTGTCGTCCGTGCCGACAAAGCCGAGGACGTTGGCCCCGAGGATGTCGTTGGGGTAGTAGCGCTTGGCCTCGTCGCGGAAGCCGACGCAGTCCGTGTACGACTTCTCGCGGACCAGCTTGCGCACAGCCTCGTACTCGTCGTGCTCCATGCGCCGCTTGACCCAGACGAAGCCGCCGCCTGCCGAGATATCATCGAGGATCTCCTGCTCGGGCATGTTGATGAGCGGCGCGAGGTCCGAGGCAAGTGCATCGGGATCCGAGACGTGATTCGGGTCGATGTACAGCGACTTCGTCATGAGGCTCACGGCCATCTCGCGGCCATTGCGGTCGGTGATCGTGCCGCGCGGGGACTGTATGGCCAGGTCGTACCCGACCTGGCTGCGCATGCGCTCCGACAGCTCATCTCCCGCTACGAGCTGCAGCCAGGCGTAGCGCAGTACCATGACACCAAAAAGGATGCCCATCACGTACACCATCGCCAGGATGTGCTTCTGCAGCCAAACACGTCTATCCATCTTCATCTCATTCGTTCACTCCAACTAGCCGGGATCACCGCCTGATGGCAATCCGCCTCTCGTTTTTTCTCATCCCTGTATTGTACCACATTTTTCATGGCTTCGCCTGACCAGCTTCACTCTGGCCGCTCCTGCCGCTGTGGCGCAAGAGTGTCTCGCGCAGACGGTCTTCGATGGAGGCGAGCTCTTTCTCGGCAGCCTGGCGCTTGGCGCGTCCTTCCTGCTGGATGCGCACCGTGTCCTCAATCGTCTGGATGAGCTTCTCGTTGACTTCGCGCACCGTCTCGACATCGACGATGCTGCGCTCGTTTTCCTTCGCTGTCTCGATAGAATTCTGCTTGAGCAGCTCTGCATTGCGCTTCAGGAGCTCGTTCGTCGTGTTGTTGACGGCCTGCTGCATGCGCAGGACTTTCTGCTGGGCCGAGAGGCCGAGCGCGATGACGAGCTGGTTCTTCCAGAGCGGTATCGTCGAGTAGATGGCTGTTTGCACGCGGTCGATGAGCGCCTTGTCGTTGTTCTGGATCAGGCGGATCTGCGGTGCCGTCTGGATGGCGATCGTCTTGCTGATCTTGAGGTCGTGCAGCTTCTTCTCGAAGCGGTTGACGCCCGCCTCGAAGTCCGCGACGACCTGCACAGCCATCGGGTCGTTGGCCGCGGCGGCCTGCGCGTGGAGCTTCGGCAGTGTCTCCGTGCGCATCTCCTCGAGCTTCTCCTCACCGGCCCGGATGTAGAGCTGCAGCTCCTTGAAGTAGGCAAAGTTCTCGTCGTAGAGGCGGTCGAAGAGCACGACGTCCTTCATCATCTTGAGGCGCGACTGCTCGAGTGCGCCGGCGATGCGCTCGACCTGCACCGAGAGCTTCTCGTAGCCCTGCTTGATGTTGTCCGTCTTATTGACGAGGCTGCCGAGGATCGGCACCTTGCGCAGAAAGCCGCCCTGGCTCTTCTCGTCGTACTCCTTGACCTCTGTCACGAGGCTAGCGAGCAATTGGCCGACCTCGCCGCTGTCCTTCGTGCGCACCTGCGCGAGGACGCTGTCGGAGAACGCCGCAATCTTCTTCTGCGCGGGCGCGCCGTACGTCAAGAGGGCCTCGGAGTCGGTCATGTCGATGCTGTCCTTGATCTGCTCGACTTTCTCCAGTTCCTCCGGTGAGAGCGCATCCACAGCCGCCTCGACCTCGCGCTCGACTTTCTCCGGCACGATGGCCTTCGTCGTGGTGCCCTGCTCTGCCTGATGGCGCGTCATGAGATCCGAAAGATCAATATCCTTTGCCATAAAAATCACCGCCTGTTACCTTGGTAGTACATATCATAGAAATCATCCATCGACATGAAGAGATAGCGCATGCCCTCGAAGAAGCCGACGATGCCGGGGATGGCCGTCCACCAGAAGAGCAGGTAGAGGATCCCCCACTTCGTCTTGCCCTGATAGAACTTGTGGGCGCCGATGCAGCCGCCGAAGATGGCGAGCGCGCTCATGATGAGCTTGTCCTTGAGGACGCTGCCGCGCAGTTCTTCCGGCATCGTGACGTGGAACGTGCTGGCCGCGCGGAAGGCGCGGCGGCGCGGATGCTTGCGGCCGCCGCGGTTCTGGAGGCCCGTTCCCTTGTGCACGACTGGCTCCTGCTTGTCGAAGAAGCGGCGCACATCCGCGAGGACGGTCGTCTTCTCCATCTCATTCTCCTGCACTGATGCCGCCGTCTTCTCCTCCTCATGACTTGGCAAGTTCTCGATGCCGTCAGCGGCCATCGTCTTCTGCAGGACGGAAAGCTCGGCGTCCATGTCGAGCAGCTTGTCGCTGAGGACGCGCTCGAATTCCTTCTCATACGCCTCGTCGAAGGAAGCGAGCGTATCTTTGATGTTCTCGCGCGTCTCGGCGACCTGCTCCGTATCAAGGCCCGTCTTCTCGAGCTCGCGGTACTCCTCGGCGAGTCGCGCCGCCCTGTCCTGGTACGTGTCGATGAAGCGGCGGGCAGCCGGGATGGCCTTCGGGTGCTTCTCGAGGTAGTCGAGCAGGTTCGCAGCGACCTGCTGCATCACGGCGAGCTGTTCGCGCAGCTCGCCGTCGCGTATCGTCCTGCGCGCCGCATCGACGCGCGCGTAGTCGCCCACGGCCTTCTGCCAACTCGTCTCGATGAGCTGTGCCTCGTCCTCTGAATACTCCTTGAGCTCGAGCTTGTGGTGGCGGTCGATGGCCCGGCCATCATAGGTCTTCGCCCGATAGCCAAAGTAGATGCAGAGGACTGTGAAGACAGCCGTCATACCGGCCGGCAAGGCGATGTAGTCGGGATTCTTGAGCAAATAATCGATGCTGCCACAGCCCAGCAGAAAGAAGAACGCGCTGAGGGACCACAAAAAGCCTTTCATACTGTCACCGCCTTTCACCAGTGGTATTTCTCACCGCGGTTGATCTTGAACGCGCGGTAGATCTGCTCGACGAGCAGCAGGCGCACCATCTGGTGCGTGAAGGTCATCGGCGAGAAGCTGATGCGCTCGTCCGCGCGGGCGCGCACCTCCTCCGAGAGTCCGAAGGCCCCGCCGATCAGGAAGGTGATGCTGCTCCTGCCCCGCAGCCCGAGGTCTGCAATCTCCTTGGCGAGCTGCTCGGAGGACTTGAGTTTCCCGTAGACGTCGAGCACGTAGAGATAGCTGCCCTCCGGCACGAGCTTCAGGAGCTTCTCGCCCTCTCTTGCAAGCGTCTGCTCCTTCTCAGCAGGCGACGGGGCCTCTGGCATCTTCTCCTCGTGGATCTCGCGGATCTCGACCTGTGCATAGGGCTTGAGCCGCTTGAGGAATTCTGCGATGCCGGCACTCAAATACTTCTCCTTGATCTTGCCGGCGCAGACAATCGTTATCTTCATGTTGGTCTCTTCTTATTTCTTATCCTGCGGCATCTCTTCGAGCGTGACATCGACCGTGCGCTCATGGTTGTTGCGGTCGATCGTCAGCGTGATCGTGTCGCCGACCTTGTGGGCGCTGACCTTCGCGCGCAGGTCTCCGATGCTGTTGACCTCATCGCCGTCGGCCTTGAGGATGATGTCGCCACGCTGCAGGCCGGCCTTGTCGCTCGGGCCGCCGAGCACGAGCTTGAAGACGTAGACGCCCTTGTCGATGGCGAGCGAGTAGCCGTAGCGGGCTGCCGTCTCCGGGTCAAAGACCGAGACGCCGAGGTATGGGCGCGCGACGTAGCCCTTGTCCATGAGCTCCTTGATGACCGACTGGACGGTATTGCTCGGGATGGCGAAGCCCATGCCCTCGACGCCGTTGGCCGCGAGCTTGACGCTGTTGATGCCGATGACTTCACCGTCGGCATTGACGAGCGCGCCGCCCGAGTTGCCCGGGTTGATGGCGGCATCCGTCTGCAAGAGCTTGACGCGGCTGTCGCTGTTGTCGAGCGTGCGGTTGAGCGCGCTGACCACGCCGCTCGTCACGCTGCCCCGGAACTCGAGGCCCATCGGGTTGCCGATGGCGATGGCCGGCTCGCCGACGACAATCTGGTCGGAGTCCGCAAACGTTGCCGTCGGCAGGTCTTTGGCGTCGATCTTGACGACGGCGAGGTCCGTGACCTCATCCGCGCCGACGACCTTGCCCTTGAGGCTACGGCCATCGGACAGCGAGACGATGAGCTCCTTGGCGCCGTTGATGACGTGGTTGTTCGTGACGATGTAGCCGTCACTCTTGAAGATGACGCCCGAGCCGACGCCCTCCGTCTCGATCGGGTTGTCGAACCAGTCGCGCGCGACGGCCTTGTTGGTGATGCCGACGACAGCCGGGCCGACAGTCTTGGCCGCGTACACGGCCGGCGTGTTGCGCGCACTCGAGATGCTATCCGTCGCGGCCTCTGCCGCAGCGCTCGACGAAGCGGCCGAGCAGCCGGCGTACGAGACGGCCGAGACGACAAAGGCAGCCGCGACGAGCACGGCGAGGCGTTTATGGTTCTTGTGGCTGAAATTCGAAACAATGCTCTTCATTTTGAGATTCCTCCGTTACCATCAAAGACAAGCAAAGACAACAATTGACTGCTCAGTGAAGGTGGACCGCCCGGTCCTGTGCCGTCATGCAGATGGGGATATCGAGCCCCTGGCGGTGCAGGATCTCCTCCACCGTGTTCTCGGCGAGTTCCGGCGTATTGTTCTTCTCTGAGAGGTGTGCGAGAAAGACATGCGCGGGCCGCTTCTTCATGCGCACGAGCGCCCAGGCGGCATCGGCATTGGCCAGATGGCCGCGGTTCGACAGAATGCGCCGCTTGAGTGCCCACGGGTAGTCGCCGTGCTTGAGCACCTCAGGGTCGTGATTGGCCTCGAGGACGAGCACGTCAGCTCCGTCGATGGCCTCCTGGACGCTCGCCGTCACGAAGCCGAGATCGGTCGCGAGCGTGCAGCGCGAGGAGCCCGTGATGCGGTAGCCCACGGGGTCCGCCGCATCGTGCGGGATGTTGAACGGGTCAATCGTCAGGTCCCCGATGCGGAACGCCCCCTCGATGGCGTGGAAGCGCTCCGCGGGGATGGCCGCGCGGCAGCTCATGTGCTCGATCGTCGCGCGCCGCGTGAAGATTGGCAGCTCATACCACTTCGAGAGCGTCACGAGGCCCGCGATGTGGTCGCGGTGCTCGTGCGTGATGAGCACGCCGTCGAGCGAAGCTGCGTCGACGCCCTCGGCTGCGAGCCCCTTCTTGATGCGCGTCGCGCTGATGCCCGCGTCGAGCAGGAGCCGCACGCCGTCCATCTCTACATAGACCGCATTGCCCTTGCTGCCGCTGGCGAGTACCGATACCTGCATGTCTCTTCCCCTATCTTAACCCCAAAAACTGTAAATGGTCTGCAATCTCCTGCAGACCATTCTATTATACACTATTTACGCCCACGGTGCAGAAAAGGTGATAGCTCTGAGCGGCTGTCATCCGCACAAGACATAGTGATCTCCATCATGAAGTTCCATATGCGTTCCAAGTACTTGGCCCCTGTCATAGCGATACATCGTCTTCTGCCGTTCTACTATCGGATCGGGGATATGCATGGCGGAGAGCAGTGACTGTGTGTAAGGATGCAACGGCTCTCGAAACAGCTTCTCCTTCGGCGCTATCTCCACCAGCTTGCCATCCAGCATGACTCCGACCGTATCACTCAGATAGCGGATTACACCAAGATCATGTGCGATGAACAGCATAGAAAACCCCTGTTCCCTCTGTAATTCGCGAAAGAGATTGACAATCTGTGCCTGCAGAGACACATCCATCGAAGCAATGGGTTCATCTGCGATGATCAGTCTAGGGCGCATCATCAAGGTACGGGCTATGGCAACGCGCTGGCACTGTCCACCGGACAGTTCACTGGGATGTTTCTCCAGATACGATGCACGGAGTCCTACTTTTTCCAGGACCTCTTCTGCTTTTTGACGGCAATCCTGTTCAGAAGAACGCAGATGCTGTATCCTGAGTGGTTCCTCCAAGATCTCTAGTACCGTCATGCGCGGGTTGAGTGCTGCCGTAGAATCCTGAAAGACGATCTGGACCTCTTTCCTCATCCTGGCTTGCTGTACAGCCTGGGCATGCTCTCCATTCACGACGACGCCTTCATAGTAGACATTGCCTTTCGTTGGTTTATAGATTCCCGAGAACAGTCGCGCAATGGTAGATTTCCCGCTTCCAGATTCACCCACCAGGCCAAATATCTCTCCCTCATGGATGGAAAACGAGACATTTCGGACGGCATGAACCGTATAGGTATCGCTCATGCGAAAATCCATTGTCAAATCTTCTGCCCCCATCAATACCTTTATTCCTTTTGTCTCCACGACCTGCTCCTCTCTGCCAATCTCACCGGCGGCTTTACCTTCGGTGCACGCGGGTCCAGCAGCCAAGTTGCTGCATAATGCGTATCCGAAACCCGCATCATTGGCGGCATCTTCTCATAATCAATCGCCAACGCATAAGCATTGCGCTCAGCAAACGCATCTCCAGGAGGAGGATTGAGCAGGGATGGTGGTATTCCCGGTATCGTATACAGCTCTTCTTCGGGATTGGCAAAAACGGGAAGTGCAGATAACAACCCCCAGGTATATGGATGTTGTGGACGATAATAGATATCCTCCGCTGTGCCGATTTCAACAATCTTTCCTGCATACATGACCGCTACGCGATCCGCAATCCTGGCAACCGCTCCCAGATCATGCGACACAAATACGATAGAGACTCCTGTCTTATCGCGCAATTCACGGAGAAGGTCAAGAATCTGTGTCTCCACGGTAACGTCAAGAGCGGTTGTCGGTTCGTCTGCCAACAAGAGCTTAGGCCGCATCGCCAACGCTATCGCTATGACACATCGCTGACGCATACCACCAGAAAAGAAATGTGGCTGGAGCTTCAAGCGCTGTTCTGGGTCTGGTATCCCGACAAGTTCCAGCATCTCAATAGCGCGCTCCCTTGCCGCCGCTCTGCTCATATCACTGTGTTTCAAGATGGCCTCTATAATCTGCTTGCCGACGGGAATGGTCGGATTCAAGGTCAGCATCGGATCCTGGAATATCATAGAGACATCCCGGCCGCGCAAAGCCCGCATCTGTTTTTCTGTATAATGAGTGATATCCATCCCCTCAAGCAAGACACGCCCTTGCTTGATTGTAGCGTTATGCGGCGGACGGCTGGGCAACAATTTCAAGAGGCTCTTGCACAGAACACTCTTCCCACAGCCAGATTCTCCTACCAGGCAGAGAATCTCGCCACGCGCTACCGATAAATCAACGCCTCTTACAGCCTCTACCTCACCTTCTGGCGTAAAGAAACTGACCGCATAATCTTTCAATTCCAGTACCGCTTGTTTCATCATTTTCTCCTGACCGATGATAACAGATTAGACCGATCGCAAACACGAACGGTCTAATCCACTGTCTTTATACGATTTTCCCTGTCAGCGTTTAATCGTCCAATTCTCGATATTCCACATGACACCGACTGAATGATGGCCAAGAACGCGCGTCGTATCTAGTCCATCGATACCGGCGATACCGACGTAATTGCCATCGAGATAGGCTGTCAGCAGAATACCAGGATGCTGGCTGTAGATCTTCTCGAATTCACCATAGATCTTCTTGCGTGCATCCACATCCTTCGTATGACGCCCCTCACGCAATGCCTGATCTACTTCAGGATTCGAGTAATGCATGGTGTTGCCACTCGCATTGGTAACAAACTGCGAATAAATCATATCTGGGTCGAACTGGGTCGCATAACCGGCCAGGAAGCCATCATAACCGGCTTTCCAGTCAAATTTCGTGACCAAAACGACTTCCATATCAACGCCAGCTTTTTTCAGCATACTCGACATCAGGTTCGCAATATCGACACGCTCTTCTTCGTAATCACGCGTCTGGATCCTGAAATGGAATTTCTGACCATTTCGTTCATAGATCCCATCACTGCCCTTTTTCCAGCCAAGCTTTTCCATCTCCTGCGCGAATCGATCCAGGTCATACGAGTAGATATCGGCTTCCGGATTGGTCCCGAGCGGATTTCGCTGGATGGGGCTATAGGCAACAATCCCCTGCCCCTCCAATACACCATCAATGATGGCTTTCTTATCCAAAGCAAGATTCAATACGCCAATGGAGTCCGCATTCTTCTTCCAGAAATCGGAATTCATATCCATGGCTGCACCACGATAGTCCGCCGTCTTGAAGTCCCACGTCTTATACGACTTGTTATCCCGGAACTTTGCTGCATACTTGGAGTTCAGCCAGGCCAGGTCCGCCTCGCCCGACTGAAGCATGGCTGCCTTTGTCGTCTCATTGGAAACCGTCTTATACACAATGCGTTCGATATTCGGCACTTTGTCGTAATAATCGGCATTGCGTTCCAGCGTAATCATACCGCCAGCCGTATCCCATCTCACGAATTTATAGCGTCCCGTGCCAATCGGATGCTGATTGAAGGCATCCGTGTTGACATCCTTGCCCTCCAGAAGATGTTTGGGCAGGATTCCCATAGTAAAGTAGTCCAGCATCGCCGCATCGTATTGCTTTAAGGCAATCACTACCGTATAAGGATCCGGTGCTGTCACGCTCGTGATATCTTCGTAATTCGACGTAATCGATGATGCAAGCGTCTTATCCTCTGTCAGTTCCTTGTAGGTATAGACAACATCATCTGCGGTGAAGTCCTTGCCATCATGCCATTTTACGTCATGACGGAGATGGAAGGTGTAGGTATTCGCGGCTTCATCGTAGTCATAACTCTCAGCAAGATCCGGTATCGGCTTTCCATTTGCATCATACTTCATCAAGCCAGAAAAGATGATATCCGGAAGTTCTTCATGGTTGTTCAGCAACGGGTTAATGGTACTTTCCGATTCTCCAGCATACACGAGTGTATTGCTCATGTCTGCCTTTCCCTGGTCGTTAGCAGCCTCCTTAGAGCCGCATCCTGCCAAAGACAGGCTCAAGAGCAAGATACATAGAGCAGATAAGATTGATAAGGTTTTTTTCATGAAGCGTACTCCTCCCTCTCTCAATAAAAACCCCTTAAAGATATTATAGATTGCTTGCCTTACGATTGCCTTCCTTCCGGAAATGATAGGCAATATTGGTAATGCACAGCAAAGTTGTCACTAGGAATAAGCCCGGAAATATAACGACCCACCAGGTATCCAGAAGCAGAGCTTTGTTTGCCAAAGATAACATACTCCCCCAAGAGATTGTCGTAACAGGAAGCCCCAATCCCAGGAAACTCAGCGTGGATTCCATGATCATGCAGGAACTGATTGACGAGACCAATACAAACATGATGGCAGAAACAAGGTTTGGAACGAGATGATGGATCATCACATAAGGAAAACTAGCATGACAGGCACGCGCATAGAGGATGAATTCACTATCGCGTATCTGACGTACTTCTCCACGCACAATACGGGCTAAGCCAAACCACCCCGTAATCCCGATGATGATCGAAATCGAGACCACACTGCCATCTCCAAATGCGGCAGAGAGAACGAGCACGAACAGGATGGACGGAATACTGCCACACAGTTCTGCAAAGCGCATCAAGATGAAGTCCACGCGCTCGCCTGCTACACCACTGATACAGCCATATGGAATCCCGATGGCGGCAATAATGGATGCCCCCAGCAAGCCAACCAGGATTGATACGCGCCCTCCATACCACATCATCGAGTAAAGATCCCGCCCCAGCGAATCCGTGCCAAAACGAAATTCCTGTCCTGGCGGTCGATTGAGGTCGGACAGGTAAAAATCGGTAGGATCATGATTGGCCAGCAAAGGTGCAAAGACACACCCCAGTACAATGAGCAGCAAGATTGCCATGGAAAAAAGCGGCATGCCCTTGATCCTTGCCCGCCAAGACAGGTCTCTCCCTTGTGATACATGCGACCTGTATCCCGCTCCTACTAAGCGGAATGCATCACGGTCTGGCTGTTGCGAAAGTCCCTGCTCTACCATCGAATCACACCTGCCTCTCGCATACGGGGATCGATCTGTTCATTGATCATCTGAGCGACAAAACTGCCCAAGAATACAAGAGCGCCCGTAATCAGCGTCGTTACCATCAACAAGTTGTAATCATGATATTTCGCGCTTTCTACCGCAAGATTGCCGATCCCCGGATAATTGAAGACAGCTTCCACTACAATCGTTCCACCGGTCACATGAGGGATGGAAATCGCCATGATGTTGACAATCGTCGGGGCCACATTGCGAAGGCAATGCTTCCAAACAACTTCACGCCGCGTCAGCCCCTTGGACTTGGCCAGAAGGACATAGTCTCTGCGTACCTCATCGAGCAATTTATTCCGGATCATGTACGCGTAATACCATAGATGACTCGCAATCATGACGACAAGTGGCAGGATCAGGTGCTGGATCCGGTTGAGGATATCTTCCGATTTCCCGATATCATAAGCACCGCTGCTGGGCAGCCAGCCGAGATGAATGCTGAAAATCAGTACCAGGACGACACCCAGCCAGAAAGCCGGGATATAATAGGCGGCCGTCCCCACCTTGCAGATGGTCTTGTCCAGCCAGTCTTCTTCATGCAGTGTGCAGAAAACCGCCAACAAGATGGCAAAGGCAAATACCAGGATATAGGCAAGGCTGCCAAGCAGAAGTGTATTGCCCAACAAGGGGAAGACAACATCTGCCACAGGCATCTTGTATTTGAGCGAGATCCCAAAATCTCCCTGCAAACTGTTCAAAAGCCAGTATGCGTATTGGGCAAACATCCCCTTGTCAAGCCCCAACCGTTCTCTTGCCGCATCTTGCTCGGCCTGAGACATCATCTCCAACGCGTCACCATAAAATGACTGCAACGGATCTCCCGGGGCCATACGAGCGAGGAAAAAAAGCACAATGGACAACACGAACATGACCAGCAAAAAAAAGAAGCACCGTCGCAAGACTCCATGCCAAAACCAGTGATTCCTGATCATCTCCACCCCCATTCTCATGAAATACCATTCTATCGCATTCTATATTGAAAAATTATAACATTCCAGAAGGTTATGCAACAAGCCGGGTGGGGGGATAATATTCAGCTGCAAGCTGCGATTCAATGTGTATATGGCTTTTACCGATATGAATCATGACAAGTATGGTATACTGAATGATAGAATTCAGAGAGAGAGGGGTTTCCATGCTGGAAAAAGACATATATCCAAAGATCGCATCGGAGCTCAAGGTGCAGCCGCATCAGGTCGAGGCGGCGGCCAAGCTGCTCGACGAGGGCAATACCGTGCCGTTCATCGCGCGCTACCGCAAGGAGGCGACGGGATCGCTCGAGGACGAGCAGCTGCGCGAGCTCGAGGAGCGCCTCGCGTACCTGCGCGGCCTCGTCAAGCGGCAGGAAGAAATCCTAGCCAAAATCGAGGAGCAGGGAAAGCTGACGGATGACCTGCGCCGGGCCATCGAGAAGGCGACGAAATTGCAGGAGCTCGAGGACCTCTATCTGCCCTACAAGCAGAAGAAGCGCACGCGCGCGCAGATTGCCCGCGAGCGCGGCCTCGAGCCGCTCGCAAACCGCATGCTGCTCGCGAGTGACCAGAAGGGCAGCCCGGAAGCGATTGCGGCGGCCTTCTGCCAGGAAGACAAGGGCGTCGCGACGGCTGAGGACGCGCTGCAAGGGGTGATGGACATCGTGGCCGAGACCTTCATGGAGGAGGCGAAGGTCCGCCAGTCCATGCGCGAGCACATCACGAAGACGGGCAGCCTGCAGACGGAGCTCGCAAAAGATGCACCCGAGGAGAGCCAGCAGGTATTCCGCATGTACGAAGCCTATGAGGAGCCCGTCCACCGCCTGCCGCCGCACCGCATCCTCGCCATCAACCGCGGCGAGAAGCTCGGCTGCCTCAAGGTCATGCTCGCGACGGACCACGAGGAGAACTGCCGGCTCATCGAGCGCCAGCTGCACCGCGCGCCGTCCATCTGGACGAAGTACCTGCAACTCGCCATCGAGGACGGCTACAAGCGCCTGCTGCTGCCGTCCCTGACGCGCGAGATCCGCACCGCGCTGACAGAAAAAGCCGAGAAGCACGCCATCCACCTCTTCGGCGTCAACCTGCGCCAGCTCCTGCTGCAGGCGCCGCTCGCGGGCCACACGGTCATGGGGCTCGACCCCGGCTACCGCAACGGCTGCAAGATGGCCGTCGTCGACCCGACGGGCCGCGTGCTCGACTACGGCGTGCTGCAGATCACGCAGAGCGACCGCGCGCGCGAGGCGGCCGCCGCGCGCGTACTCACCTCCATCCGCAAGAACGGCGTGACCCTGCTCTCGATCGGCAACGGCACGGCCTCCTACGAGACGGATCAGTTCGCCGCCGCGCTGATCCAGGACAATCATCTCAAGGATGTCCACTACCTCATCACGAACGAGGCCGGTGCCTCCGTCTACTCGGCCTCCAAACTCGCCAAAGAAGAGCTGCCGGAGTACGACGTCGTCATCCGCGGCGCCGTCTCGATCGCGCGCCGCGTGCAGGACCCGCTGGCCGAGCTCGTCAAGATCGACCCGCAGGCCATCGGCGTCGGCCAGTACCAGCACGATGTCAACCAGAAAGAGCTCGCGAGCACCCTCGATGCGACGATCGAGTCCGCCGTCAACCACGTCGGCGTCGATCTCAACACAGCCTCTGCCGCCCTGCTGCGCCACATCGCCGGCATCAACGCGACGACGGCCAAGAACATCATCGCCTACCGCAACGAGCACGGCGTCTTCACGAGCCGGCGTCAGCTCCTGAAGGTCCCACGCCTCGGTCCGGCTGCCTTCACGCAGTGCGCGGGCTTCCTGCGCATCCACGGTGCCAAGTCACCGCTCGACAACACGCCCGTCCATCCCGAGTCGTATGCGCTCGCCGAGAAGATCCTGCAGAAGCTCGGCTTCACGCTGCAGGACCTCCGCGCCCCCGAGCAGCTCGAGCGCATGAAGCTCAAGCGCCGCCTCTTAGACGAGCGCAAAGAGCGCGAACTCGCCGCAGCGCTGCAGGCCGGCGCGCCGACGGTCCACGACATCCTCGACGCCCTCGTGAGCCCGGGACGCGACCCGCGCGCCGACCTTCCGGCACCGCTGACGCGCCAGGCCATCGTCAAGCTCTCAGAGCTCAAGCCCGGCACCATCCTGCGCGGCACGGTCCGCAACATCACGGACTTCGGCGCCTTCGTCGACATCGGCCTGCACGAGGACGGCCTCATCCACATCTCCGAGCTCGCGAAGCGGCGCGTCAAGCACCCGCTCGAAGTCGTCTCCATCGGCCAGGTCCTGCGCGTCATGGTCATCAGCGTCGACGAGAAGCGTGGCCGCATCGGCCTCTCTCTCAAGCGGGTACCAGAGGAGGTGAGCGTATGAATGTATTTCAAGACCGGCTCGCAGCCCTCTCCCTCGAGGAGATCCTGCCGCGGATAACAGCGCCCGGCACCGCCGTATCCATGCAGGCGCGCCTGCGCATGGCATCGTACCTTAGCGGCATGGAGAAGAGCCTAGGAGGGCTCGCCCCGATGCTCTTCCACTGGCTCGACATCTGCAACGAGCTGGACCCCAGAGCGCCGCGCAAGGCTGTCGTCATCTGCTGCGCCGACCACGGCGTCGCCGCCGAGGGCGTCAGCGCCTATCCGCAGGAGACGACGCTCGAGATGGTGCGCAACTACACGATACGCCAGGGAGCCGCCGCCAACGCGTTCGCGGCCTGCGCCGGAGCGCGCCTGCTCGTCAACGACATGGGCATCGCCGCCGACACGAGCGATGTGCCCGCCCTCTTCCAGACGCGCATCGCCAACGGCACGAAGAACATGGCCGAAGGCCTTGCCATGACGCGCGAGCAGGCCGTTGACTCCATCAAGGTCGGCCTGCTCATCGCCGATTCCCTCGCCGCACAGGGCTTCGACTGGTTCCTGCCCGGCGAGATGGGCATCGCCAACACGACGGCGAGCGCCGCGATTGCCGCAGTCGCCTGCCACAAATCGCCCGAGGAAGTCACGGGCCGCGGCACGAACATCTCCGACGAACGCCTCAAGAAGAAAGTAGGCGTCGTGCGCCGCGCGCTGCAGGTCAACCAGCCCGATACCGAAGACGCCATCGACATCCTCGCCAAGGTCGGAGGCTTTGAGTTCGGCTGCATCGCCGGCATCATCCTCGGCGCAGCACTCCATCATAAGCTCGTCATCCTCGACGGCGCCAACTGCGGCGCTGCCGCCCTGATTGCCTGGAAGCTCGCGCCGGCCTCCACCGCCTACACGATGGCCTCGCACCTCGGCTCCGAGAAGTCCCACCGCTATATGCTCGAGACACTCGGCCTTCGCCCCTTCCTCCACCTCGACCTGCGCCTCGGCGAGGCCATCGGCTCCTCGATTGCGAGCAACATCCTCGAGAGCCTGCTCGCGAGCTGGCATGTCCTGCTCCAAGGATTCTCAGAGGAGATGGGCCGCTATACGCTCTTCCAGCTCCTGCACGAGCATGGCTTTGGCGACCTCGACATCACGGCTTTCCCACAGGTGGAGGTCGATAAGGACGCCCTCGTCGACCATTGCGAGATGCGGGAGGAAGAAGTGCATCTGACAGACAAGACCTTCGACTTCTACCTCAACACCATGCCCACGCCCGACAAAGAGGCAATGGCTGCCTGCAAGGCGCGCATCGACAACCTGACCAAACCGGTCGACAGCCTCGGCTGCCTCGAGCAGATTGCCACGGAACTTTCCGGCTGCACGGGCGTCGAGCGGCCAGAACTCGCGATGAGCCGGACGGCCCTGCTCTACTTCACCGAGAAAGAAGACGTGCCACCCGCGCTGACGCGCATGATGGCGACGCAGGCGGCCTATGCGGGCATGAAATTGGCCATCGCCCATCTCGACTGCGAGAAAGGCGCACAGGCAGCCTTCGACTTCGGCCGTGAGGAGAGCGAGCGCTATGCCACCATGAACGAACTCATCGCGCTGGCAGCCGATGAAGTCGGAGACGATCCCCGCGGCACGATGGACAGCGCCCTGCGCAAAGCCCTGCTCCGCGAGGACGGCACGCTGCGCTATGCGGCAGACGATTTCCTCGCGCATGTGCCAGAGCGCTATCAGCCTGCCGTCTCCGCGCTGCTCGGCGCGATGATTGCCGCCGCCCACAACGGCGCCATGGTCCTGCTCGACAGCGAAGCCGTGCAGATCGTCGCGCGCTACGCCATGAAGATCGCGCCAGAGCTCTGCGCCTACCTGCTGCCCGTCCAGCCGCAGCTCGTCGACCTCGGCGCGCTTCTGCCGGGCCTCACAGCAGGCTACGGCCTGCAGATCCTCCGCGCCTCACTCTTCATGCTCAACGAGATGAAGACCTTCGACGAAGCCAATGTCTCGACCGCGAGCGACGGCCCCGGCGCCAAGCGCCAGCACCGCTGAGCCCCTTCATCAAGAGAATCCAGATACAAGAAAAGCTATGGCCTCGTGCATCTGCACCGCCATAGCTTTTCTTGTATAGGACCGTATCTTCAGAAGCCCAGCTCTTCTTTATGTGCCTGCATGCCGTCGATGCAGCACTGCATGACCTCGCCCGCTTCCATGCCGAGCATCGCGAAGCCCTGCTTGATGATCTCACGGCTGCACTTCGCGGCGAAGCGCTTGTCCTTGAATTTCTTCTTGAGGCTCTTGACGGCCATGCCATCGAGCCCTTCCGGGCGCATGAGGGCGTAGGCCTGCACGATGCCTGTGAGCTCATCGACGGCAAAGAGGCTCTTCTCCATGTCCGTCTCGGGCTTGGCTTCTTCTGTCGTGATGCCGTAGCCGTGCGAGATGATGGCGCGGATGTCCTCCTCGGGCACGCCCTCTGGCTCCAGGAGCTCGCGGACGTGCAGGCAGTGCTCATCCGGGTATTTCTCATAGTCGACGTCGTGCAGATAGCCGACGGCCTCCCAGTGCTCCTTGTCTGCGCCGAAGTGGTCGGCCATCGCACCCATCGCGGCGCTGACCGCCGCCGCATGCGTGAAGAGATGTGCTTCCGTCGTGTGCTTCGCCAAGATCTTCTTTGCCTGTTCGAGTGTCAATGCTTCCATGAAAAGACCTCCATCTGTAAGTTGCTGTACTTCTTATTGTAACCATCTGTCCGTGAACATGCAACCACTGCAACCGCCAGACTTATCCACATTGTGCACAGACTTTCCTGTGGATACTGTGGATAAATCGTTACCATGCGCAATATGCATCGCTGCTGCTCCCCAGATGCTGTGGATAACCTTGTGGACCAAAAAAGAGAGGCTCGCCTGCCTCTCTTTTCCTATGCAATCAGCACGTATGACACTTATCATAGATGCCGCGCTCCTTGAGCGTCTTGACGACGGTCTCGCCGATATGGGCGACTGTGTCCGCGACCTCGATGCCGACCGCATGCAGTGCCTTGATCTTGTCATCAGCCGTGCCCTTGCCGCCCGATATGATGGCACCGGCATGGCCCATGCGCTTGCCCGGAGGCGCCTGACGGCCAGCGATGAATGCAGCCACAGGCTTGTCCGGCATGTTCGCCGCAATCCACTTCGCCGCATCTTCCTCAGCCGTGCCGCCGATTTCGCCGATCATGAGCACGGCGAGCGTCTCGGGATCTTCCTTGAAGAGCTTCAGCGCGTCGATGAAGTCCGTTCCCTTGACGGGGTCGCCGCCGATGCCGATGGCCGTCGTCTGGCCGATGCCAGCGGCCGTCAGCTGGAACGTCGCCTCATACGTCAGCGTGCCCGAACGGGAGATGACGCCGACATGGCCCTTGCGGTGGATGTAGCCCGGGATGATGCCGAGCTTGCACTCGTCAGCCGTCAGGATGCCCGGGCAGTTCGGCCCGATGAGATGCGTCTTATGGCCTTCCATATAGCGGCGCACCTTGATCATATCCTGGACCGGGATGTGCTCGGTGATGCAGACGACGACATCGAGGTCCGCGTCGACGGCCTCCATGATGGAGTCCGCTGCAAAGCGCGCCGGCACGTAGATAACCGAAGCCGTGGCTCCCGTCGCCTCCACTGCCTCGCGCACTGTGTTGAACACTGGCACGCCGCAGGCAATCTGACCGCCCTTGCCGGGCGTCACACCACCGACGACCTTCGTGCCGTAGTCGATCATCTGCTGCGTGTGGAAGGCCGCGGCCTTGCCCGTGATGCCCTGCACGATGACCTTCGTGTCTTTATGAACTAAGATTCCCATCTCGCGTCCTCCTCATGCTCTGCCGTCGGCTTCTTTGACGAGCCGGACAATCGTTTCTGCGCCGCCTTCCATGGTGGGAGCCATGATGACGTTCGCGATCGGCGTATCCTGGAGGATCTCGCGGCCGCGCTCCACATTCGTGCCCTCTAACCGCACGACGACGGGGACTGGCAGGGATTTCCCATCCTCGGAGATCATCTTGGCCGCATCGACGATGCCCTCGGCGACGAGGTCGCACTTGTTGATGCCGCCAAAGATGTTGACGAAGATGCCCTTGGCCTGTCCGCCGTCGAGCATGATGCGGAAGGCCTCCGCGATCTTCTCCGGCGTCGAGTCGCCGCCGACATCGAGGAAGTTCGCCGGCTCACCACCGTAGTACTTGATGATGTCGACCGTGGCCATCGCCAGGCCGGCGCCGTTGACCATGCAAGCGACATCGCCGCCGAGGTTGACGTAGTTGAGGCCGGCCTTGGCCGCACGGCGTTCCTTCGGGTCTTCCTCCGTCTCATCGCGCAGCTCTTCAAGGTCTGGATGACGGAAGAGCGCGCTGTCATCGAAGTTGAGCTTGGCGTCGAGCGCCATGACCTCCGCGTCTTCCGTGACGACGAGCGGATTGATCTCCGCAAGGCTGCAGTCCTTGCCAACGAAAGCCCGGTAGAGGTTCATCATGAGCTTCGTGGCCTTGCGCACGGCATCGTGCGGGAAGTGCATGCCATAGGCCATGCGGTTCGCCTGGAATGGCAGCAGGCCGACGGCCGGGTCGATGTACTCCCTGAGGATCTTGTCCGGCATCTCCGCTGCGACCTTCTCAATCTCCATGCCGCCCTCTTCCGAGCCCATCATGACGATGCGCGCCGTCTGGCGGTCAATGACAAAGGAAAGGTAGTATTCCTTCTTGATGGCTGCTCCTGCCTCAATGAGCAGGCGGTTGACACGCTTGCCGGCAGGACCGGTCTGATGCGTGATGAGGACTTTGCCGAGGAGCTCTTCCGCTGCCTTCTCCACAGCCTCGAGCGAGTGGACAACCTTGACGCCGCCGGCCTTGCCGCGGCCGCCCGCATGGATCTGTGCCTTGACGACGACGGTATCCGTGCCGAGCTCTCTGGCATTCTCCACGGCCTCTTCGACCGAGAATGCCGGCTTGCCAGTGGGGACATTGACGCCGTACGAGCGCAGGATCGCCTTACTCTGGTATTCATGAATATTCATGGGCAACCTCTCCTATTTCTGTTTGCTATGATATGCCTCAATCTTCTCAGCAGCCTCATGCAGCATGTCCTGCGTGACCTTGTAGGGCATGATGCGCACGTCCTGCTTCTTCTCCGTCGCGCGGAAGACGCGCCGGATATCCTCCTCGCTCGCGCAGGTCTCCTCGCGGCAGGTCGGCAGGCCGATGCTCTGGCAAAACGCATAGAAGCGCTTGAACTCCTCCTCCTGCCCATCGCAGAGCAAGAGGAGCAGGATGCCGTAGGCGACGAGGCCGCCGTGCTGACGGCACTGCTCGGCCGCCGGCAGGTTGGCGAGCTCCACAAAGAGCTGATGCGCGATGTGGCCGTTGAATTCTGGCGCCGCGAAGTTCGAGACGAGGCCGCTCGTCATGACGATGGCGAGGATGACTTCCTCGAACGCCGGGCTGACGACGTGGCGGCGATTGTCGGCAACGGCCTGCTCGCCATAGGCATAGAGCGGGTCTAAGCACATGCGCGAGAGCGCGATGCCCATGCCGTCGCGGTGCTGGAGCTTGCGGCCGCGCGAAGCGATGGCTGCCTCGTAGTACTTGGCCATTGTATCACCGATGCCGCGCAGCAGGTATTCGACCGGCGCCTGCGCCATGATGCGGCTGCAGAGGAATACGTGGACCGGCGGTATCGTCGAGTAGAGGTAATCCTGGAACTTCCCATCCGGCGTATAGATCGTCGCGATACTGGCCGCTGCGGCGCAGCTGCCCGCGACCGTCGGGAACGTAAAGTACGGCTTGTTCTGGCGATGGGCTACGGCCTTTGCAGTATCGATGGCCTTGCCACCGCCCACCGCAAAGATCATATCCGCCTCCTGCACGGCCGAGTCCTCGCTGATGCGCTCGATATTCTCGTCGGAGCTCTGACCGCCCGCGTGAATGAAGCCCGTGAACTCCAGGCCCACACCCTCTACCGCGCGCACCATCTTCTCCTGTGCCGCCTCGATGCCCTTGCGGCCACCGATGACGACGACGCTCTTGCCGTAGCGCGGGCAGACCTCGCGGATCTTCTCATACGCCTCGACACCAATCGTGTAATTTGGGAAAATCATCGTGTAGCGATCTTTCATCTCAAATCCCCCTTTCCGGGTCTTTTGGTGATACTCAGTCACTCAATCCTTCTGGCCGAGGACGTATACCGTCTGTGCCTTCCACGTGTCGCCCTTCTTGAGGATTGGCTGCGGGAAGTTCGGGTTAGCAAAGGCATTCGGGAAGTACTGCGTCTCGAGGCAGAAGCCCGTGCGGCGCTGGAACTCCACGCCATCCTTGCCCGGCAGGCCGCCGTTGAGGTAGTTGCCCGTGTAGAACTGGACGCCCGGCTGCGTCGTGTAGCAGGTCAGCGTGAAGCCCGACTGATCCGACTCCGCATACGCTGCCTTTTTGAGGCCACCGCCTACGTAGTCAATCGGGCAGCTCGGGTCGCTCGGCTTCGTCTCGACGACCGACTTCTCATCGCGGATGACCCAGTTGTGGTCATAACCATGGCCCATGACGAGCTCATCGAAATCGTCGTCGATGTGCTCACCGATGCGCGTCGGCTGACGCAGGTCCATTGGCGTGCCGGCGACATCGAGGATGCGGCCGTCCGGCAGCGATTCAGCATCGGCCCAGGTGTACTTGTCGGCGAAGATCTGGATCTTCTGGTCGAGCACCGGACCCGAGGCAAAGCCGTTGAGATTGAAGTAAGCGTGGTTCGTGAGGTTGCAGACCGTATCGGCATCCGAGACAGCCTCGTAGCGGATGGAGAGTTCATTGTCGTTCGACAGCGAGTAGAGGACATGGACCGTCATATTGCCGGGATAACCGCCCTCACCATCGGCTGCATGATAGGTGAACTTCACGCACTGGTCCGTCTCCTCCGCCGTCCAGAGTTTCTGGTGGAAGCCCTGGAAGCCGCCGTGGATGTGGTTCTGATTGTGAGAGCCCGTGTTGAGATCGAGCTGGTACGTCTTGCCGTCAATCGTCACCTTGCCGCCAGCGATGCGGTTGGCATGGCGGCCGACGAGGCCGCCCATGCTCGTATTGTCCTTCTCGTAGGCAGCGCCATCTGCGTAGCCGAGCACGATATCCGTGCGCTTGTGGTCCTTTCCATAGGCGCTCCATGCCACAAGTCTCGCGCCGTACGTCGTGACCTTGACTTCCGTTCCCTTTGTATTGCGCAGCGTGTAGAGCTCTACCTCTCTGCCATCGCTCAATTTGCCAAACGATTCCTTTTTGATTGTAGCCATGAAGTATACCTCCCGAAATAAATTGATATCGCCGAATTGCTAATGATTTCGGATAATTCCATACGACTTTACTTTACTATTTCGGCGCCTCCTTGTCAAATTCCTGTTCAAGGCCATCTCT
>NZ_JNKR01000024.1 GCF_000702905.1 Mitsuokella jalaludinii DSM 13811 | reverse complement strand
CCTCGGCTTCTAACAAGTTCACCTGTTTCCACCGACACAGTTCCCTTAAGATTTGACCAATCTCGTACCGCTTCTGACCATAAAAGACCTTTCTTCTGTATTTAGGGGCAAATACAATATGATATTTACACTCCCATTTTGTATGTGATAAACTATGTACATCGTGATCTTTCATTACGATATACCTCCTTTGTCGTATTGGTTGCAGTTGACGGACCGCAACTTCATACTTCAAGGGAGGTTTATTAAATCCTTTAAAGACTCATCGCTAAAGCTTTATCGAGCCCCTGGTCTAACCAGGGGTTTTCTATATACAAAAACTCCTGGGCCAGAGGCCCAGGAGGAATATCAATCGTTCGCCGTCGGATCCCCTACCATGAACAGGTAGATGAGCACGATGATGCCGAGCACGATGCGGTACCAGCCGAATGCCTTGAAGTCATTCGTCTTGATATAGCGCATGAGGAACTTAATGGACAGGACGGAGACAATGAAGGCCGTGACCATGCCGACGACCAGGATAAGAATCTCCGCACCCGTGTAGTGGAAGCCGAACTTGACCATCTTCAGCGCACTCGCACCGAACATGACCGGGATGGCCAGGAAGAACGTGAACTCCGCAGCCACCGTGCGACTCGCGCCGAAGAGCAGGCCGCCGAGGATCGTCGCGCCAGAGCGGCTCGTGCCCGGCACGAGCGAGAGCACCTGGAAGATGCCGATGATCAGGGCTGTCTTGTAGTCGAGACGCCGCAGGTCCGTGATGGCCGGGCGGCGATGCTTGTTGTAGTTCTCGACGATGATGAACATGATGCCGTAGAAAATCAGCGTCGTCGCGACGACCGGCGCCGTCATGAAGTGCTCTTCCATGTACTTGTTGAAGAGCAGGCCGATGACTGCCGCAGGGATGCATGCCACGATGACCTTCATCCAGAGCTGCACCGTATCACGCTTCTCCTGGCGCGTCTTCCACGAAGAGAACGGGTTGAGCTTCTCGAAACTCAGCACGACGACGGCCATGATGGCGCCGAGCTGGATGACGACGAGGAACATGTCCATGAACGCCTTGCTGACATCGAGCTTGATGAACTCATCGACAAGAATCATATGACCCGTACTCGATACCGGCAGCCACTCCGTAAGACCCTCCACGATGCCGAGAATGATGGTCTTGAGTAAATCCGCTATACTTAGATCCACTTTCTTTTTGCCTCCTGTAATACCTTAATGTCCATTACCGCATTTCGCTCACGGCAGTATGCCCATTATAGCACAGCTACCCCTTCTGTGCATGGAAATTTCCGGATAAAGACGGCTCTGCCTGCTGCAAATCTTCTTATAGTATAGAAGCCCAACTTAAACACGCGATAAACAGCGTGCGAAAACTGTGAGCAAGTCACGGAAAAAGCGCCGTTTCCCTGCTATACTGGAGAAAAACCAAGGGAATGTGCACCGAAGAAGGCAGTACTTCCCTCTTGATGAGACACGATACTTTTTTCATATGGCTCCTATAGAACCATACTAGGCAAGGAGGTTCCCCTATCATGGCAGCAATTGTGATTACCAAAGAGAATTTCGACAGCGAAGTCGTGAAAGCAGATGGCACGGTCCTCGTCGACTTCTGGGCGACGTGGTGCGGTCCGTGCCGCATGCTCTCTCCGATTGTCGACGCCGTCGCAAGCGAGCATCCGGAAGTCAAGGTCGGCAAGATCAATGTCGACGAGCAGCCCGAACTCGCCCAGCAGTTCGGCATCATGAGCATCCCGACGCTGATCGTCTTCAAGAACGGCGCGAAGGTCAATGAATCCATCGGCCTCGTGCCAAAGGAGAAGGTCGAAGAACTGATCGGCTGAAGGAACACAGGCCTCAGTAGGTTCCGGCGAGACGGCGGAGCGCCTCGCCATCTTCAATATGCAGATAGCCGCGGCCCGACGTAGTCCATCCCTCCTGGTTGAAGTACTTGATCAGGCGGGTGACGACCTCGCGGGCCGTTCCCATATAGCGGGCCATCTGTTCATGAGTCAGCCGGATGACATCGCTCTTCCGCTTTTCGCTCTCTTCAAGCAGAAAGATGGCGAAGCGGCGATCAGCTGAAAGGAAGAGCACCTGCTGCAGCTTCCAGAGCATGTCTGACAGGCGCTTCGAGGCAAGCTCGTAGGCAAAGCAGCGCACGTAGATGTTTCCCTCTGACAGCTTGCGGAAGGCAGAGGCATCCGTCAGCAGCACCTCAGTGTCCTCCTCTGCATCGATGTAAACATCAAACGTCACGGCATCGAGCGTGCAGGCAGCTGACAGGATGCCGATGTCATCGGCAAACAGACGGTAGAGCGTCACATCGCGGCCATCCTCCGACAGCGTGTAGACGCGCAGCTGGCCTCTCTTGATCAGCATGACGCCGATGCAGTCGAATGGCCCGCGATGGACCTGCGTGCCGCGCTTGTAGCGGACAGCATGCGTGTGGGTGTTCAGGAGCGCTCTCTCTCGGTCAGAGAGCTGCGGCCAGAAGCCGAAATGGCGGATGAAGAGGTCTGTCACGCTCTTCTTCCCTTGTTCGAGACTCTGTTCCAAGTTACATCACCTTCTCCAGATAGTAAAAGATCACATAGCAAAAGAGAGCCTCAACAAAGGCTCTCTTTCTTTTTACGGTCTGTCCTTGAAGGACGCGCGGATCTTAGCGAAAAAGCTGGCTGACCGAGCGGTGGCTCTGGATGCGCATCATGACATCACCGAGTGCGTCGGCAAGCGACAGGACGACGAACTTGTCGGACTGCTTCTCCGGCGGCAGCGGAATCGTATCCGTGATGACGAGCTTCTCGATTGGGGACTCGTTGATGCGCTGGACAGCCGGGTCCGAGAGGATGGCATGCGAGCACGAAGCAAAGATGCGCTTTGCACCGCGCTTCTCGAGGGCACGGGCGCCTTCGCAGAGGGAGCCTGCCGTATCGACAATATCGTCGATGATGACGGCCGTCTTGCCCTCGACATCGCCGATGAGGTTCATGACCTCTGCGCAGCCCGGTTTCGGACGGCGCTTCTCGATGATGGCAATCGGTGCCTGCAGGTGGTCAGCGAGAATGCGCGCACGCGTGACACCGCCGAGGTCCGGGGAGACGACGACGACATCGTCGAACTTCTGTGCGCGGAAGTAGTTCGCGATGACCGGAGCTGCCGCCAGGTGATCGACCGGAATGTCAAAGAAGCCCTGGATCTGGCCAGCATGGAGGTCAACGGTCACGACACGGGTCACACCGGCCGTCGTCATGAGGTTGGCGACGAGCTTTGCCGAGATTGGCTCGCGGCCACGCGTCTTGCGGTCCTGACGTGCATAGGCGTAATACGGGACGACAGCCGTGATGCTGTGTGCCGAAGCGCGCTTGCAGGCATCTGCCATGATCAAGAGCTCCATGAGGTTGTCGTTGACGGGATAAGACGTCGGCTGGATGATGAAGATATCCTTGCCGCGGATGCTCTCGCTGATCATGACCTGCGTCTCACCATTGTTGAAATGACCGACATATGCATCACAGAGGTTGACGCCGATGTGGTCGGCAATCTTCTTTGCAAGATCCGGGTTTGCATTACCGGTCAGGATGCATAAGTTAGCAGTGTCTAAAGCCATTTTGATAAAATCCTCCAAATCCTTACACCTAAATTATTGCTCGAAGAGGACGGGCTCCGCCCATTCGTCTCTCCTTACAGTATATCACAGGATGCGCAAAAAGGACATATTTCCTTTTATTTTGCTTATTTTATTTTACGCGTGCTCACTCGTCGCGCTTGTCATGCCAGCTCTCAATGACCGTCTGGCGGGCGCGCGCAATCGAGAGCTTGCCCTTCGGTGCCGTCTTCGTGATGGTCGAGCCAGCTGCGATGTAGGCATCATCCTCGATCGTCACAGGAGCGACGAGGTTGGAGTTGCAGCCGACGAAGGCATTGTTGCCGATCTTCGTGCGGTGCTTGGCCTTGCCGTCGTAGTTGACCGTGATCGTGCCGCAACCCATGTTGACATTCTCGCCCATGTCGCAGTCGCCGATGTAAGAGAGATGCGGCAGTTTCGAGCCCTTGCCGATGTTCGAATTCTTGACTTCGATGAAGTTGTCGATCTTGACGCCTTCAAAGAGGTGCGTGTTCGGGCGCAGGTGGACGAACTGGCCGAGCTTGACATCGTCATCGATCTGGCACTCGTGCGCGTAGATGAACTGGCCTGTCACGCGGTTGCCGCACTTGACATCCTGGAAGCGGACATTCGGGCCGATCTCGCATTCCTCACCGATGACCGTGCCATGCTCGAGCCACGTCATCGGGTAGATGACGGTATCGCGGCCGACCTTGACATCATCGTCGATGTACGTCGTCGCAGGATCCATGATCGTGACGCCCTCGCTCATGAGCTCCTCGTTCTTGCGGCGGCGCAGGATCTTCTCGGCACCGGCGAGCTGCAGGCGCGAGTTGATGCCGAGCGTGTCCTCGTAGTCGTCAGCGGCGACAGCCCAGATCTTCTCGCCCTTCTTCTTGAGGATCTCGAGCACATCCGGCAGGTAGTACTCACCCTGCGCGTTGTCGTTCGTGACGTGAGAGAGCGCCTCGAAGAGGTCCTTGGCCGCAAAGCAGTAGATGCCCGAGTTGACCTCGCGGACCTCGCGCTCCTCTGCCGTCGCATCCTTGTGCTCGACAATCTTCTCGACAGAGCCGTCTGCCGAGCGGATGATGCGGCCATAGCCCGTCGCATCCGGCATGATGGCCGTGAGGACCGTCGCCTTTGCCTCGGCTGCCACATGCTCGTCGTAGAGCTTCTTGAGCAGCGCGCCCGTCAAAAGAGGCGTGTCGCCGCAGAGCACCATGACCGTGCCCGTCTCATCCTTCAGCAGGTCTTTCGTCTGCAGGACGGCATGGCCCGTGCCGAGCTGCTCCGTCTGCGTGACGAACTCAGCCTGGTCGCCGATGGCCTCGCGGACCATCTCGCCGCCAAAGCCCGTCACGACGATGTTGCGCTTCGCACCGGCAGCTTTAGCCGCATCGATGACATGCTGCAGCATCGTCTTGCCTCCCGCCTTGTGCAGGACCTTCGGCAGCTTCGACTTCATGCGCGTGCCCTTGCCGGCCGCTAGGATGACGGTTACTAAATCTGACATACTATCGTTCTCCCATCTCTTATTCATATAACATGTATCTCATGCGTCCTGCTTGGACGGATGCGCTTTCTTCTTCTTTGAGCCCTTCGCAGCAGCCTTGCGGCTCGTCGCGATGTCCATCGCCTTCAACAGCGTCTTCTCGGAGTTCTCCATATGGTGCTCCGCTGCCTTGCTCGCGCCGCGCTCATCGCCGTTGGCGATGGCCTCGACGATCTCGCGGTGCTCATCGAGCGTCGCCTCAAGGCGGCCCGGATACGACATCGACAGCGTGCGAAAACGGGTGAGCTGGTCGCGCAGGTTCGAGATGATGCCGACGAGGCGGTTGTTGCGCGCCGCATGATAGAGCAGGTCGTGGAACTCGATGTCCGTCTCGACGATCTTCTCCATCGCCGCTTCGTGGTCGTCGCCCTCCTCGTACTCCTTGATGTAGCCGCCGATGATGACGAGCAGGCGCTGCAGGTGCTCGAGCTCATCTTCTGTGATATGCTCTGCAGCCAGGCTGTTCGAGAGGGATTCGAGTGCCGTGCGGATCTCGAAGATCTCATTGATGTCACGGATTGACATATCCGCAACGTACGTGCCGCGTCGCGGCATCATGACGACGTATCCCTCGAGCTCCAGCTTGCGGATTGCCTCTCGTACCGGCGTGCGGCTCACGCCAAGTTCTTCTGCAAGCTTGATTTCCATGATGCGCTCGCCAGGCTTGAGGACGCCCTTGCGGATCGCCTCGCGCAACGATTCGCAGACCACCTCGCGCAGTGGCTGGTAGCTATCTAATTTGATTGGAGACAATCTCTGTTCCATGTGCTTCCCTCAATTCTCATCGTGATTTTTATCTGCTGTCTGGCAGACGAAGATATCCGCGTCCGTACGCTCTTCCAGGTAAGCCGCTGCAGACTGTGCCTCGCTCTCTGACGAAAAGAGCCCGAATACAGTCGGGCCGCTGCCAGACATCATGCTGGCCAGTGCGCCCTTCTCCATCATCCAGGCCTTATACTGCGCAATGACCGGATACTGCTTTATAGTAACACGTTCAAGAACATTGCACAACAGGGAGGCAATGCCTTCCCGGTCATGGCCAGCGATTTTCTCGCGGATGGCCGCATTGTCGGGGTGGACCTCTGTGCCCTGCTCATCGTAGTTCCGGTAAGCCCAGGCCGTGGAAACGGATATCTTAGGCTTGGCGAGCACGACCCAGAACGGCGGCACCGGGCTCAGTGCTTCCAGGACCTCGCCCCTCCCCGTCGCCATCATCGTGCCGCCCATGATGCAGAACGGGATATCGGAGCCGAGCTTCGCACCGTACGCACAGAGCTCTTCCTGTGTCAGGCCGAGATGATAGAGTGCATTGACGCCGCGCAGCACAGCAGCTGCATCCGCGCTGCCGCCCGCAAGGCCTGCCGCAATCGGGATGCGCTTCGTGAGCTCAATGCGCACGCCGCCCGGAGTTTCTTCGCCGCCGAGCAGCAGTTGCGCCGCCCGCCAGGCCAGATTCCGCTCATCAGCCTCGAGGCCCGGCACATCGAGCACGAGCTCGATGCCGCGCGGGATCTTCGAGAGCTTCACCGTGTCGTGCAGTCCGATGGACTGCATGACCATCGCGACCTCGTGATAGCCATCTGGCCGCTTGCCCAAGATGTCCAGTGTCAGGTTGATCTTGGCATTTCCGTCTACGATAATCGAATCATCGGTAATCAAATCGTCCCCTCCTATCATCATGTCAGCGGTCCAGCGGGAAATCGCGCTGCCCTGCAAAGTGCGGCACGAGTTCCAGCGCGCCCTGCGGGCAGTGCAGTGCACAGAGATTGCACCCTGTGCAGGATGCCCCCGCAAAGTGCAGGGCCGCATGCTCGCCGCGCTCCAGCACGACTGCCCCTGTCGGGCAGACGACGGTGCAGAGGCCACAGGCCGTGCAGCCGTCTCGCAGCGCCAGCCCACAGAACAGCTCGCATGCTTCTGTCTGCTGCTCCCGCAGCCAGGCCGAAGCATCGAAGCGGAAGCTCCGCTCGATCTGCGCTTCTGCTATTTCCTGCAGCCCCTCGGCCGTCGAGTGGAACAGAGCTTGGAAAAAGCTGCGCCGTTCGACCTTCCGCGGCTTTTTCGGCTGCGGCGGTGCCGGCTTGACGTGGACGAGCGCAATCGTCTTCTTTCCCGCCCGCGCGAGTGCATCGTTGCAGGCCGTGACTTCCTGCTGAAGCCAGGCAAAGACGGCCGGACGGCACGATTCACACCGTGAGATGTCGAGGCTCAGCGGGCGCTTTGTCGCCAAGCTCCAGAGCAGCCGGCGGTCGAGGAAGCCGAGGCAGTGCACGCCGCCGGGGCTGGCCTTGCCGCACATGAGGACCTGTGGCGTGAGCGCCATCGTCTTCTTGAGGGCCTCCGCGTAGTCCTCCGGCGCCTCAATGGCCGCCGCGGGACAGACGGCAGTGCAGAGGCCGCAGCCGTCGCAGGCTTCTTGGTCCACAGCGTGGCTGGCAATGGCCCGCTGCGGGCAGATCTCCTCGCAGCGATGACAGTCCGCCTTGCCGTCGCGCACGAGGCAGCGGCCCAGGTCGATACTTCGTTTCTCCACGATACTTCTCTCCTATCATATATTGTATTTATTATACCACATCTACGTTTCTCATGCGATTTTTCTACGGAATCCAATCCCCATTGCTGCGATAATTATTTTCTTTTACGATTCAATATAATTTTTCTTGTCTCTCCTGCCGTTTTAGGCTATAATGGAATCATAAATAGAATGCATCACGATGCACTAATAAAAAAGGAGGGCAACATTCATGGATGCACTGATCCTATCCCGATGGCAATTCGCCATCACAACTGTCTACCATTTTCTCTTTGTCCCCGTAACACTCGGGCTCTCGATCTTCGTCGCACTGCTCGAGACGTGCTACGTCCGCACAAAGCGCCCGGCCTGGAAAGAAACCAGCCGCAAGCTCGTCCGCTTCTTCGGGACGCTCTTCATCATCAATTTCTCGATGGGCGTCGTGACCGGTATCGTGCAGGAGTTCCACTTTGGCATGAACTGGTCCGAATATTCCCGCTTCATGGGCGATATCTTCGGCGCGCCGCTCGCGCTCGAGGCACTCACGGCCTTCTTCCTCGAGTCAACCTTTCTCGGCATCTGGATCTTCGGCTGGGATAAGCTCTCGGAGCGCCTCCACTGCATCTGCATCTGGATTGTCGCCTTCGCGAGCAACCTCTCAGCCTTCTGGATCCTCGTCGCGAACTCCTTCATGCAGCATCCGGTCGGCTTTGTCATCCGCAACGGCCGCGCAGAGATGACGGACTTCTTCGCGCTCGTCACGAATCCGTACGTCATCGGCGAGTATACGCACACGCTGTTCTCCGCCATCGCAACGGCCGGCTTCCTCGTCATGGCTGTCTCGGCCTGGAAGGTCCTGCACGACGAGGCCTCGCGCCGCGCCTTCACGCAGACACTCAAGGCAGGTGCCGTCTTCATGCTCTTCGGTCTCTTTACCACGATGGGCAGCGGCCACCTGCAAGCGCAGTACATCGCACAGGTCAACCCGATGAAGCTCTCCTCGGTCGAGGCGCTCTGGGAGACGGAAGACCCGGCGCCGTTTGCCATCGTCGCCGACATCGATGAAGATGCACACAAGAACAACTTCGAGCTCACCGTGCCCGGCGCCTTCTCCTTCATGCTCTACAACACGCCATCCGGCGCCGTGCCGGGCATCAACCAGATCCAGAAGGACTACTCGGAGAAGTACGGTCCCGATGAATACCGTCCAGATGTCACCGGCCTTTTCTGGAGCTTCCGCATCATGATTGCTCTCGGAGGCCTCATGATCCTCCTCGGCCTCGCTGCCGCTTACTTCGGCTTCACGAACCGCCCATTGGCCTGCCCGTACTTCCTCAAGGCACTGCCGTGGCTGCTGCCGCTGCCGTACCTCGCCAACAGCGTAGGCTGGTACGTCGCAGAGGCTGGCCGCCAGCCCTGGATCGTGTTTGGCCTGCAGAAGACGAGCGATGCCGTCTCACCGAATCTCACGGGCGCAGATGTCTGGCTGACGATGGCCGGCTTCACGCTCCTCTACCTCGTACTCGCCATCGCTGCCCTCTGGGTTGCCATGCGGTTTATCAAGAAGACACACATCTCCTTTGAAGAAGGGAGGAATGCATGATGGATCTCAACATTCTCTGGTTCATCCTCATCACGGTACTCTTCACGGGCTTCTTCTTCCTCGAGGGCTTCGACTACGGCGTCGGCGGCATCCTGCCCTTCCTCTCCTCCGATGAGAAGGAGCGCGGCGAAGTCCTGCGCACGATCACGCCGGTCTGGGACGGCAACGAAGTCTGGATGATCACGGCGGGCGGTGCGCTCTTCGCGGCCTTCCCGCACGTCTACGCCACGATGTTCTCCGCCTTCTACCTCGCGCTCTTCCTCATGCTCGTCGCGCTCATCCTGCGCGGCGTAGCCTTTGACCTGCGCGGCCGCCAGCAGAGCGCCTGCTGGCAGCGCTTCTGGGATGGCGCCATCTGCTTCGGCAGCATCGTGCCCGCCTTTCTCTGGGGCGTCGCCGTCACGAACCTCATCGCCGGCATCCCAATCAACGAGAAGATGATCTACACGGGCGGTTTCTTTGACCTGCTGACGCCGTACACGATTGTCGGCGGCCTCGCCTTCCTCTTCGTCTTCCTGTTCCACGGCACGGCGTTCCTCACGCTGCGCCTCGCGAAGAGCAGCCTGATCATGCGCTGCCAGCAGCTCGCCCTGAAGACGGGCGTCACTGCGGCCATCTTCTTCGTTCTCTGCATGGCGATGACGCTGACGTACACGGACCTCTTCACAAAGCCGCTGGCTGCTGTCGCCCTCGTCGGCGCTGCGCTCTTCTTCGTCATGGCCATCCTGAGCATGAAACTCGCCAAGGGCAAGGCCAGCTTCCTCCTGAGCACGGCTGCCATCGTCGCGACGACCGTCGCTTTCTTCGCGGGCCTCTTCCCGCGCCTCATGGTCTCGAGCCTCAACCCGGACTGGAGCCTGACAATCACGAATGCCGCCTCGAGCCCCTACACGCTCTCTGTCATGACGATTGCGGCGGCCGTCTTTGTGCCGATCGTCCTGATCTATCAGAGCTGGTCCTACTACATCTTCCGCAAGCGCGTCACGCCTAAAGATGCAGAAGAACATTATTGAGGAACGGATACCTACTACCATGAATATGAAGCAGACCTTTCTCTACAGAGCCCTGCAGCGCGAAAAGGGCGTGCGGCGGCAGCTGTTCCTGACGGAGCTCCTGCGCGCACTCGCCATCCTCGGCGCCTGCGGGACGGCCAGCCTGGCCACCAGCCAGGTCTTTCTCGAGAAGGGGAGCCTCAGCACGACAGCACCAGTTCTCCTGGTGCTGTTTCTTATGCTCGGCTCCCTCCACCTCCTCGGCCTGCGGCAGGCACATCTGCTGCAGACGCTCTCAGATGGCGTGCGCGCGAGCGTCCGCCAGAAGCTCCACCTGCACCTCCTCTCACGCCAGGGGCAGACAGACCGCACGCTGACGCGCCGGCTATTGCCGCTCGCACTCGAGAGCACGGATGCGCTCGACGCCTGGTTCACGAAAGTCCTGCCCGTCGTACTCGGCATCGCCGTCGCCATGCCCTGCCTTCTCGTAGCCGCGCTCTTCATTGACCCGATGACGGGTCTCTTGATGCTCGTGACGGTCCCGATCGCGCCGTTCCTGCTCTACCTCATCGGGCGCGTGACGCGCGAGGCGAGCGAGGAGCAGTGGCGCGAGATGAACCGCTTCTCGGCAGGACTCGCGGAGATCCTGCGCGCCCTGCCGACACTCAAGCTCTTCTCGCGGGAGCAGGCGGAGCGCGAGCGCGTCAGAGGTCTAAGCCGCGACTTTGCAAGAGCCGCTCTGCGCGTACTTCAGCTCTCCTTCGTCTCGGCTTTCGCCCTCGAGCTCATCACGACGCTCTCCATCGCCATCATCGCCGTCAGCATCGGTCTGCGGCTGCTCTACGGGCAGCTGACATTCACGGCGGCCTTCTTCGTGCTGCTCTTGACGCCAGAATTCTACCAGCCGCTACGCCTCTCCGGCACGGCTTTCCACAGCGGCATGACAGCCTTCACCGCTGAATCTGCCCTGTCGGAAGTCGCCTCGAACGCATCAATACCAAGAGGAGTTCCAGGCGCGCCCCCCTTCCCCGATACCTCTGCGCCCCTCACTGTGCAGGCTCTCTCCTTCCGCTATCCGGGCAGCCCGCTGCCACTGCTCGACTGCGTATCGTTCGCCGTCGCAAAAGGCAGCCTGACGGTGATCTCGGGGCCGAGCGGTTGCGGCAAGACGACGCTCATGCGCCTGCTCGCAGGGCTGCTGACGCCAGAGAGTGGGACCATCCTTCGCTCCGAAACCGCGCCTTGCAGCTATGTGCCGCAGGAGCCGCATCTCTTCAATGCGACGCTCTTGGAGAACATCACGCTGTTCCACTCGGGTTTCCGCGAGGACGATGTGCGGGCGGCACTTGAGCATCTCTCCCTCGACAGCTGGCTGGCCGCTCTGCCGCAGGGACTCGCAACTCCTCTCGGCGAGGGCGGCCAGAGCCTCTCGCAGGGCCAGCGCAAGCGCCTCGGCCTCGCGCGCGCCCTCGTACAGGGACGGCCGCTCATCCTGCTCGACGAGCCGACTGCCGCGCTCGACGAGGAGACTGCAGCATCGATACGCAGCGTACTGCTCTCCCTGCGCGGCACACACACGCTGTTTGTCATCAGCCACGACGAGCAGCTGCAGGATGCAGCAGACCATCTGCTGACCTTTGATGCGATCACGATGAAAGGAGGTACTGCCGTATGAGGAAGCTCCTTCGCCTGACCTCAGCCGCCGAATTCCTGCCCGTATTGCTCGTGAGCCTCATGGCACTCTTCACGGGGCTCGCGCTGCTCGGCGCCTCGGCCTGGCTCGTCGCCTCCGCGGCCCTGATGCCGCCCCTCTACACGCTGGCACTCGGCATCACCACCGTGCGTGCCTGCGGCATCGGCCGCGCCGTCTTCCGCTACGGCGAGCGCTACCTCTCGCACCGCATGGCCTTCCGCATCCTGACAGAGATCCGCCTCTCCTTCTACGACGCAGCCGCGCGATGCCTGCCGCTGCGCAGCGGGCCCGCGCGCCAGGGCGAATTCCTGCACGACCTCATGGCCGGAGCTGACGACCTGCGCGACTTCTACGTCCGCGCGCTGCTGCCCATCACGGCCATCGCCACCATCACCGCACTCACCACCTGGCTGCTCGCCGGAGTCCTAGGCCCCTTCGCCCTGCTCCTGCCCGTTCTCGGCCTCGTGCGCCTGCGTCTCGCCATTCTCGGCCGCCATGCAGATGAACGCGAGCGACGCGCGCGCGATGCAGCCTACCGCAGCGCTCTGCTCGACGCAGCAGGCGGCGCCGACGAGCTGATCTGCGCGGGGGCCGGACCTGCTGCAGACCGCCTTGCCGCCCCAGCAAACCAGCTGCTCGCGGGCGATCTGCGCCTCGCCCAAGGCGATGCGCGGCGCGACGCGATGGCAAATCTCCTCGATGCCGCCCTCCTGCTCGTCCTTTTTGCGCTCTTGATCTGCCGCGTGACGGCAGACGAGCTCAGCGGCATCGACCTCTGTGTCTGGTTCCTCGTCCTCCAAGCCCTGCTCGCTGAGTTCCGCAATCTGCCAGAAGACGTGCGCCAGTGGCGCCGCAGCCTCGCTACTGCCAAATTCCTGCCGGACCGGCCAGCAGGCAGAGAGACACATCCTGCAGCAACAAGTCCAGGCAAGTCCCCCCTGCCGGACAGCATGCCACTCCTTGAAGCGCAGGATATTTCCTTCTCTTACCGTCAGGGACAGGGCATCCTCCAGGATCTCTCCTTCCACATCGCGCGCGGCCAGCACACGGCCATCATCGGCGCAAGCGGCGCGGGCAAGACGACGCTCTCAAGACTCCTGATTGGCGTCTGGCCGCCCGACAGCGGCACACTGCTCCTAGAAGGACAGCCCTATGCCAGCCTTCCCGCCTCCGCCATCCATCAGGCCATCGCCGCCCTGCCCCAGGGCAGTGTGCTGCTCTCCGGCTCCATCCGCGAGAATTTCGAGCGATACCGGCCGGAATGCTCCAGAGAGGATATGCATGAAGCACTCACAGACGCCCAGCTCAGCGAAGTCATCGCCGCGCTTCCAGATGGCATTGACACGCCGCTCGGAGAGGACGCCTGCAACCTCTCCGGCGGCCAGCGCAGCCGCCTGCTCACAGCGCTCGCCATCGTCGGCAATGAGCCCCTCGTCCTGCTCGACGAACCGACCTGCGGACTCGACACCGTGACAAGCGGCACCCTCATCGATGCTCTCTTCCAGAGAGTCCATAAGACTGGCCAGACCTTGCTCGTCATCACCCATGAAAACGATATCCTCAAGAACTTCTCCCAAGTCCTTGAACTGCGGAAATAGTAGCGCGCACTGAGCGCTGACAAAAAGAAGCCTTGCCTACATCAGCCGGCAAGGCTTCTTTTGATATAACGCATCATTTCATCTCGGTATCGTAGTCGTGGCCCTGCACCATGCGGTGCGCTCTCGGCTGGAACGCGGGATTGATGACACTCTTCCTGGGATCATACTCCGGCGTGCGGATATCCAGGAGGTCGAGCAGTGTGTGGATAAAGTCATCCGTCATGTACGGACGGTTGACGGCCGCCCGGAGCGCCTGCCACTTCTCCGGATGATGTGCCTTGTAGGCAGGCGATGCCCAGAAGATCATCGGCACCTCGAGCGTCTCCTTCGTCGGATGTTCCTCGACATGGCCCGAGAACGTACTGCCATGGTCGTAGAGCGCCTCGCCGTGGTCGGGGATGTAGACGACGATCGCATCCTTGTCGGCGAATTTGCCCATGAGGCTCGTGACGATGAAATCGTTGTAGTAGAGCGCATTCTCGTACTGCGCGATCTCCGTGCGCTTCTCCTGAGACAGCTCATCCTGCGGCGGTGGCACATCGTCGGCCGCGAACTTCGAGAAGATGTAGGGGAAGCGCATGTAGTAGAGCCCATGGCCGCCCATCAGGTGAATGAGGTAGAAATTCTTGGGTGCAGGCGACTGCAGGGCCTCGTCGACGAGCGGGAACAGTGCCTCATCGTAGATGCCGCTGTCCTCATGCGACTCACGCAGGCGCGTGAAGCGGCTGTAATCACTGCGGCCCGCAAAAAGCTGCGCGACATTGCCCCAGATGCCCGAACTCTCCTGATTCGAGAGCCAGTACGTCCGGTAGCCTGCCGCCTTCATCGTGTCGATCATGTTGTTGTAGGCGTACCACGGTTTCGAGGAATCCATGTCCGCAAACGTCAAGAGCTTGCGGAGCACGGCGACCGTCGCAGACTCCGGCGAGATGGTGTCGCGGAAGACGGCGAGCTCCCCTTTCTCATTGAGCGCATCGAGGTTCGGCGTGTTCTCCAAGGGATAGCCATAGAGGTGCATGCGGTCGCGCGTCGTCGACTCGCCGAGGATGAAGACGACGTACGGCGTATCGCTGTGGTTCTCCGCGATCTCAACGTCTGACGATGCCTCCTCCTTGAGCTTCTCAAACGCGCGGATATTCTCGACCGATGTCGTCGCCGCCCGCCCGACGCGCACGACAGGCACATCGAGCGAATCATTGATGATGAACGAGTAGTAGCGCGTCAACAGGATGCCGCCTGCAGCCAGCGAAGCGACGATGACGAACGGGATGGCGATGGAGAGGCGGTGACGCGTCAAAAGCGGGATCTTCACTGCGCCGAGCCTGCGATAGGCAAAGACACCCGCCACGACGAGCAAGACAGCAGCTACCACGCCCTTCCAGCCCACGTACATGCGGATGAATTCCCCTGCCTCGCGCGGATTCGTCTGCAGCACCGCTGTCACGATACCCGCGCCGATGAGCGAGCTGTACTGCACGATGGAGAAGAACTCCACCCCGCCGAGCAGCAGCGAGAGAAAAAACGACGCGGCGAACAACAGGCGGCGCAGCCTGCGTAGCGGAATGAAGCCCAGCAGCAGGATGTAGAGCAGCACCCCGCCGAGCAGGAAGACCGCATCCACGGCGAGCACGTCGAGCTGCCCTCCTCCGTAGGTATGGACATTGAGCCAGGCAATCGGCGCAAGGTTCAGGAGATAGAGCACGATCAGCAAGCCCGCTTCATGTGCGACGATATGCGTACCGCGTGCCCAGGCCCTGAGCAAGAAATACTTCAACGCATCCAACAAAATTCCCAACTCCCCGTATACATGGTATAATTATAGATATTATACACGATTCTGGAGGTTTTTTCATGACACAAGATACATTCCATAAGCTCGTCCACCTCGTGATGGACTCCCCCGCCCATCCGCCCGAGAAACTCTTCGCCGGCGGCATGGACAGCTGGCACGCCCGCGCGCGTCTCGCCCACTTCCTCGCCATGAAGGGCATCGACAAGACGGATGAAGCACTCGAGCTCTTCCACAGTGTCGTCGAAGCCGACATCGACGAGGAGAAGGCTGAGGACGTCGAGGAAAAGGTCTTCGCCCTGCAGCGCTTGAGCTCACTCGAGAAAGAACTCGGCAAGTTCGACGACAGCCTGCGCCACATCGACATGGCCATCGAGCTCGCCGAGTCGACGGATTTCCTCTACAAGTACATCCTGCGCGGCGAGCTCTGGGCCGACCGCTGGAACCTCATGCACAAGATGAATATGACGCAGGAAGCCGAAGCCGAGGTCGACGAGCGCATCGAAGCCTACAAAGACATCCCCATCCACCACAACAGTTACCTCTACTACGGCTACCGCTTCAAGGCTCAGCTCTCCGCCGAGCGCGGCGTCACACTCGTGGCAAAAGACTACATGCACATGGCACTCCACGCGATGGAAATCCCGAAGGAATACGAGGCAGGACTCGAAAAGGCCTTCTCCGCCACCCACGACAACGCCTCGTGGATCCTCACAGAAGTCGACAAAGCAACGCCAAATCCCGATAACCTGCACTGGGATATTTGAAAAATGCGTTTGCCGACGAAGGGGGCTGTATTTCGGCTTCGTCGCTCCGCTAAATAAATGTGTGCCGACGGAGGGGGAATACATTTCGGCTTCGTCGCTCCGTTAAATGTGCCCCATGCGATCGATTGCAGCCAAGATAATCCGCCGCCTGCCGCGGCGTTCTCACATCGACTGGCAAAGCAACGCCTCCTCGGGGCACAGCCCTGCGGGCAGTCACTGCGCTCCTGCAGGCGAAATGTCTCCCCCCTCCAAAAGATACATCCTACAACGGAGTCTCTCTCCCGCTACGTTCCTGCAAAAAGCCTCATCCGCTCATCGATGATACGACGAACAGTTGAGGCTTTTTACAACCGTACCTTGGCCCGAAGGGCTGGATGAGCATAAGCGTAGCATTTGATGTTCTGCGTTAAGAAAGGATTTTTTCCCACCAAGCCCCTTACAAAAAAGCGTCGTCCAAGCGAAGCGCGTTTAGCGTTTTGTAAGGTTGCATTAAAAGGCAAAAAATTCTTTTAGCAGAACATCATTGCGTAGCGTTGCTCAGCCAGCCCCTCGGGCTTACTCTACAGTTGCCCCCTTGACTCAATCCGAATTGTAGTGTTTACTAGGAAGTCAAGGGGGTATTTTTGTGACCAAGAACATGACAACCGGCAGCGTCGCGAAGAACATCGTGTATTTCTCGCTGCCATACTTCTTCTCGTATTTCCTGCAGACGCTCTACGGCATGGCCGACCTCTTCATCATCGGCCAGTTCGAGGGAGCGGCAAGCATCACGGCTGTTTCGATTGGCAGTCAGGTCATGCACATGCTGACCGTTATGATCGTGGGGCTCGCGATGGGCACGACGGTCACGATTGCACAGGCTGTCGGCGCGGAGGACCACCAGCGCATCCGCAAGGCCATCGGCACGACGGCTGTGCTGTTCTTCGGCGTCTCACTCGTGCTGGCCATGCTGCTGGTCGCGCTGCGCGGCGGAATCACCAGCGATATGGAAACACCGATAGAGGCTGTATCTGGCACACAGTCGTATCTCCTCATCTGCTTCTTCGGCATCCCACTCATCACCGCCTACAACATCATCGCATCCATCTTCCGCGGCCTCGGCGACGCCAAGAGTCCGATGTACTTCGTCGCAGTGGCCTGCCTCTGCAACATCGCACTCGACTACCTCTTCATGGGCGCCATGGCGATGGGCCCGAGCGGCGCGGCCTGGGGCACCGTCATCTCACAGGCCATTAGCGTCGTGCTCGCCCTCGCCTACGTGAAGAGCGGCCGGGCAGGCATTGCACTCACACGACAAGACTTCCGTCCGGAACGTCCCGTGCTGCGGCGCCTCCTGCGCATCGGCGTGCCGATCTCGCTGCAGGACGGTTTCATCCAGGTCGCCTTCCTCGTCATCACTGTCATCGCGAATATGCGCGGCCTGACTGACGCCGCTGCCGTCGGCATCGTCGAGAAAATCATCAGCTTCATCTTCCTCGTGCCCTCGTCAATGCTCTCGACCGTCTCGGCGCTCGGCGCGCAGAACATCGGCGCGGGCAAAGTCGGCCGCGCACAGCAGACCCTGCGCTATGCACTCGCGATGACCGTCGGCTTCGGTATCACAGTCTCCATCTTCACGCAGTACGCCGCCTACGACATCGTCGCGCTCTTCACTTACGATGCAGCCGTCATCGTGGCAGGCGAGGCATACCTGCAGGGCTACATCTTCGACTGCATCTTCGCGGGCATCCACTTCTGCTTCAGCGGCTACTTCTGCGCCTGTGGACGCTCCGAGATCTCGTTCCTGCACAACATCGCCTCCATCGTGACAGCCCGCATCCCGCTCGTCTACCTGACCTCCATCTGGTACCCCATGACCCTGTTCCCGATGGGCCTCGCGACAGCAGCAGGCTCCCTCGTCTCCGTCGTCATCTGCATCGGCGCCTTCCTCTACCTTCGTGGCCACGGCATTCCGGCCTTCGCGAAGAGAGATGCCGCTGCCTGAAGGGGCACGACCTCAGCCCTTTGTCCTGAGATTCCCCACGATCACGCCGAGGAAGATCAGGGCGACGCCGAGCCACTGTACGAGAGCGATGTGCTCGCCAAGGACGAAGAAGGCCATGAGGATGGCCATGGGAAGCTCCGACGAAGTCAGGATGCTGCCGAGCGACGGTCCAGTGTGCGGGATGCCGATGGAAAAGAGAAGCGGCGGCAGTGCAATGCCAAAGATGCCGAGCGGGATGCCGTACGGCGCGGCGGCGGCAAGGCTGCCCAGGGACAGCAGGAAGGTCGGCGGCATGAAGGCAAAAACCACAGTGGCCGCTCCGACGGACATCAGGGCACTCTTGAGTACGGGCGGCACCTCACAGCCGACCGTGCCGCTGACGAGCAGGACAAAGGAATAGCTGACGGCCGAAGCCAGTCCCCAGAGCACGCCGCTCGTCAGGGAGATGCTATCCGAACTGCCAACGAGTCCCGCCGCGAGCACCGATCCCGGCAAGAGGATCGCGATGGCCGCGATTTTCTGCCTGTCCGGCAGGCGGCGCGAGAAGACGCAGTCAATCGCCGTGCTGACCCAGACGAACTGGAAGAGCAGGATGATGGCAAACGAAGCCGTGACCGTCTGCAAAGCCGTGTAATAGAACATCGTCGTCAGGCCAATCGGCATGCCGCAGCAAATGAGCGTCAATGCCCGACGGCCATTCAAAGGAAAGCCCCGATGGCGCAGGGCCGCCATCCACAGCAGAAGCATGCCGAAAAAGACCTGCCCGCCACAGACTTCCGCAGGCGTCAGCCCTGCCGCATAGGCAATCTTCACGATTGTCGAGAGGATGCCGTAACTGCATCCCCCGAGAAAGACAAGCAACGCGTATTTCATGTATTCCCTCTCCTTTACCTAACTCTCATTCAACAGAAAAAGCCACGCAGCAGGCGCTGCGTGGCGAAAATGACGCGTGTCAGAAAAATCCACTCTCAGGAACACATCCCGAGTTTTAGATGAAATCACGTATAGGATAACAAAAGATGAGCCAAGATGTCAAGGCCAGCTGTCTTCAAAGAGAGACGACGGCAGGGGATGGCTGAGCAACACTGCGCGACGGCCGTCTGCTAAAAGGATTTTTTGCCTTTTATGATAGCCTTACAAAAGAGCTAAACGCGCTGCGCTTGAACGACGCTCTTTTGCAAGGATTCTGGTAGGCAAAAAATCCTTTCTTCACGCAGACAGCCAAACGCTCCGCTTTTGCTCAGCCATCCCCTGCTGCATCTTGCCCTTCTTCTTTGCCCTAGCCAGCAATCACCCCAGCTGATGCTCTGCTGTCAGTCTCAGTTCCCTGTCAGCAATCCGGCCAGCGATATCGGGATGGTGTGAGGTCACGATGATGGTCTTGCCCGCATCCTTGAGCGACTGCAGGAACTGCGTCAGCCATGCCTGACTCTCGGCATCGAGGAAGTTCTCCGGCTCGTCAAGTGTCCAGACGAGCGGATTCATCGTGAAGATCGAAGCCAGAGCCGTGCGCTTCTTCTCGCCGCCCGAGAGAAAGTACGGCGCCTTATCGCGCAGTTTTTCCAGTGAGAAATACGCAATGGCATCCTCCACGCGCTGATGCACCTCGTCCTCTGGAAGCCCCATCTGCAGGGGGCCGAAGGCCAGCTCCTCCTCCACACTCGCGCAGAAGAGCTGCGCATCCGGGTTCTGCCAGACATAGCCCACGCGCTGGTGGAAGTACTTGGAATAGCGGTGCTCGCGCATCTTCTTCGCCGTGATGGCCGTACCCTCAAAGGTATACGTGCCGATCTCCGGGAATACGAGTCCGTTCAAGAGCCGCAGCAGCGTCGTCTTGCCCGAGCCGTTCGGCCCCGTCAAGAGCACGGCCTCCCCTTTCTTTATCGTAAAGCTGATGTGGCGCAGAACCGGCTCATGGTCGAACGCACAGCAGACATCTTCAAGCGCGATCAAAGGAATCCCTCCAGACGAAGATACAGGAATGCATACACGGCAAGCAGGGCGAGCAGCATCAGCCGTCCCAGGAGCGAGCCGCGCCGTCTCTCTCCCGCCATGACGGGATACTCGCCCGTAAAGCAGCGGCAGCGCATGGCCTCGGCCATCTCGAGCGAGAGACGCTGCGAACGCTGCATGACGATGCCCATGATGCCGGCCATCGCCTTGTGCTTGCGCGGATTGTGGCCGACAGAGCGTAGCTTCAGCGACGTCAAGAGGAGCGAGGCCTGGTCGCCGAGCAGCACGAGGTAGCGCAGCGTCGTGTCAAGGATGAAGATGACCTCCGGCGGCAGGTGGAAGCGCCGCAGTGCCGCCGTGATTTCATGCCACGAGAAATACTGCTGCAGGAGATTGAGCGCTGTCACGCAGAGGAATGTCTTGAACGGCAGCAGGATTGCCGGGCCCGTGCTCCAGAAGATGAGCGCTGGCAGGATGAGCAACAGGCAGAAAAGGGCGGCTGTCAATGCGCCCACAACAATCTGCCGCAGCTGTGCCCCCGTCAGTGCCGTCATGAGCACGAGCTCCCCTCCGAGCACGGTCCAGAGGAATGCAGGCGTGCGCGCCGTGACGACGGCCAAAAGCAGCAGGATGAGCAACGCAAGCGCCATGCCCGCCTGCCCGCGGTGGCGCCTGCCGGCCTGCGCCCGCAGGACCTTGAGCATCTCCATCATACGCAAAAGAGACCGGGAGATGAACGCATCCCGGTCCTTGTCAGGTCTGTATGATTCTTCTCGCTTTGCCCAATCCGGCAAATCCATCATGAAGAACACCTCAAATCAAAAGTCACTCAGCGCCCCGACAGCGAATCGCCGTAATCTGTGTGTGAAGCGAAGAGCGGTGCCGCCATCTTGAAGAGGATGACGAGCAGTGCCGTGCCGATCAGCGCCGAGAGGATGTAGCCAAAGGCATCCGGCAGGCCTGCAATCGCATAGTCCGGGAAGAGCGCCTCAAACGAGAAGCCCTGCTCCATCCCCGCCGGCGTATAGCCGAGCGCCGTGCCGAGGAAATCCTGGTCTGCGAGTTCCTCCGGATCCCATTCACCCCAGGCCGTTCCTGCCGCGAGCAGTCCGAGCGGCGTGCAGACGATCAGTGCTGCAATGAGGCCGTAGAGTGCGCGGTTCGTCTTCATGCGGACTGACTGGAAGAGGTCCGGCGACGTCTTGCGCAGGTAGGCAAGCACGGCTGTCGTGAAGACGACCTCTGCGAGGCCGAAGATCGTCAGGTGCCCAATCATCATCGCCGGCACCGAGATCCAGAGCGGATACGGGCAGTAGAGTGCCTGCCCCGCCGCATCGGTGAACAGGAGCGGCTGGATGCCGAACTCGATGGCGGCCACAAGCGCTGCCGCATTGATGCCGGCATAGGCGCCAACGCCCGCCGCGATGTACTCGCCGGAAGGAGCAGACAGGTGCCTGCGCAGGAACTTGTAGACCGCATATCCCGTGAACGGCAGGACAACCGCCATATTGAAGCAGTTCGCGCCAAAGGCCAGGATGCCGCCATCCCCGAAGAAGAGTGCCTGGATGAGCAGAGCCACGCTGACAGACAGGCACGCGGCATACGGGCCGAACAGTATCGCGATCAGCGTGCCGCCGACCGCATGGCCCGTCGTACCGCCCGGCAGCGGCACATTGAACATCATACCGAGGAACGAAAGCGCCGCTGCGATGCCTAGGAGCGGCAATTTCTCCTGCGGCACATGGCGCCTCACCTTCGAGACGGCCACGAGCCAGACGGGCACCATGGCCGCGCCGAGTACCGCACACGTCGATGGGCTCAGGTAATTCTCTGGAATATGCATGATTTCATCTCCCCTATAAATAAACATGATGATTGATGCTTTCATTATACGTCATCTTCATGAATGCTGTAAGCCTCCCAGGGGGATAGAAATTTCGTTCTACAGCAAACCGGCAAACAAAAAGACCCGGGAATCCGCCCCGAGTCTTCTTGTATCAAAGCCGCCTCTCAGCGGCGAATCTCCAAAATGGTGGAGATGAGGAGAATCGAACTCCTGTCCGAAATACATCCACATCACAAAGCATTATCGCAATAGCCCGAGAATGCGGGCATCATAGGAGCGGAACCCCAGGATTCAGAGTTCTCCACCACCTGTTTTTACAAAACAGGAAACTGCCGTCTTTATTTAAAACCTCCGGGTTGGCTGACGGTTCGTACTTCCAGAGGGGCTATCTGAGCTAGGCTCAGGCAGCGTAAGCGTATTCAGCTTCGTCAGTTGAATTTAGCGGTCAAGCTTCAGGCATTCATGACCATTGGCCTGCGAACTTCGTGGCTTCAATACCCCGTCGAAACCTTTACATCCCCATATGAGAAATGCTAGGAAAAAGCCGTCCGAAACGGCTCTTTTGTCCTTATATTATAGACGGTATGGGAGCAAAATGCAAGTCTCGGCCACGTTATTCTTTTGACTCGCGTCTCATTCCTGCTCATCCTGATGGATCTCAGCCTGCTGCTGGCGCAGGGCCTCGATGCCGATGCGGAATTCCTCGAAGGTCAGCTTGAAGTACGGCAAGGTCTGCAGGGCCTTATAGACGTCCTGCTGGGACTTAGCCGCTTCGAGTTTCTCGCCGATGCCGTCTTCCGTCAGGGCGTGGAGCAGGATGTGGGTGATCTGGTCGAGGGCGCGCTGCTCCTCGCTGATGGACTCTGCCCCATCGTGATCATGGATCTCATGGATATCGCTCATTTATGGTAACTTCCTTTCTGAATTGCTGATGTTTATTCGATTTTCACTGCCAACGGCGTGCACACAATTGCACCGCGCCCATCATCATAGTATAATGGATGAGGAATATAGATGAAATGAAGAGGTGCTAAGATGGCAGATCGATATTATACGTTACACATTGCAGGCTGCACGCGCAACCTGCCCATCCTCAATGTCACGGACAAGCTGGCCATCGCCGGCTTTGTCATGCTCGGCGATGTGGAGCTCACGGACGCCTGTGCGCAGGCGCTGGCCAAGAAGGTGCCGTCCGAGACAGATTACGTGCTGACCGCGGAGACGAAGGGCATCCCGCTCGCGGAGGAGCTCGCGCGCGCACTCGGCATGGACCGCTACATCGTCGCACGCAAGTCGGTCAAGGCGTACATGGAGAACGCGCTCTGGGTCGATGATGTCTCGATCACGACGAAGGGCACGCAGAAACTCTGCCTTGACGGCACGGACATCGAACGCATCAAGGGCAAGAACGTCCTGCTGCTCGACGATGTCATCAGCACGGGCGGCTCGATGAAGGCGCTCGTCGAGCTGACCGAGAAGGCTGGCGGCAAGGTCATCGGCCAGGCATGTGTGCTCGCCGAGGGCAATGCCGCCAAACGCGACGACATCATCTTCCTCGAGCCGCTGCCGCTCTTTGATGCGCAGTGAGCCCTGAATCGCCTAGTTGCATATGAGAAAACCCGCAGTGATGCGGGTTTTCTTTTTATGCGCAGTTATGCGGTTTTACACCAGATGCACCCGATCAGAACTTGACCGAGACGCCGACGCCGACGCCGTTCTCACGGCTGCCCTCATCCGGCTTGAAGTTGTGGTAGTTGACGTTGAGGTCGACATTGAGCAGCAGGTTCTTGTTGACACCGACCTGCGTCTCATTGAAGTCCTTGCCCGCGACATACGAAGCGTAGGCATCAAAGCCCAGTACCTTCGGCGTGCTCACCGCAACGCCCGCAAAGGCATTATCCTTATCATTCGGGAGGTTCCAGCGATAGCCGCCGATGACCTTGAGTTCAGAGCCGACGATATCGTACTGCAGGTAGGCATCCTTGTGATCGCCCTTCTCATCGCGGTCCGCATACTGGAAGCCGACCGTCGCCTTATTCGTCACCTTGTGCTCGATGTAGCTCTCCTTCGTGCCAACGCCGACAGCCGTCTCGTGATTGGCCATCTGGTTGATAGGAGCTGCCATCGCATAGGAAGAACTGACGAGGAGCAGTGCCGCCGTCAGCAGTGCTGATTTTTTCATGTAGGTCCCTCCAAAATGAAATCAATATCAAAATCATAGTTGTACAGGATAATTTTACATGATTTCCACGGAGCTGTCAAATCCTCAAAAGCCTGACAATATGAAGGAGTTCTGATTCTTTCGTCGAAATATTACTGTTGAAAGAAAGAGATGTGTCGATAAAAGGAGCAACTACCGTATGAGTGACATCATCAACCCCATATAAGCAACAACCTCCAAGCGAGACAGCGTCATTGTCAAGACTAGCATCATCGGCATCCTGACGAATGTGCTGCTGGCCGCCTTCAAAGCGGTAATTGGCCTCATGTCCAATTCGATTGCTGTGACCTTGGATGCGGTCAACAATTTGTCTGACGCACTCTCGTCCATCATCACGATCGTCGGGACGAAGCTGGCGGGGAAACTGCCGGACAAGGAGCACCCCCTCGGATACGGCCGGATTGAATACCTGAGCGCCTTGATCGTGGCAGGAATCGTGCTTTACGCAGGCATTACCTCAGCCGTGGAATCCGTCAAGAAGATCATCACCCCCGAAGAGCCGGACTACAGCATGGTCGCCCTCGTCATCATCGCATCAGCCGTAATCGTGAAGATCATCCTGGGGAAATACGTGAAGGCGCAGGGTGAAAAGGTAAATTCCGGCTCCCTCGTAGCGTCCGGTGCAGATGCCATGTTTGATGCCGTGCTTTCCTTCTTGGTGCTGGTTTCCGCCATCATCTTCCTTGCGACGGGCATATCCCTGGAAGCTTATGTGGGCGCTCTGATCTCGGTCTTCATCATCAAATCCGGTATTGACATGATACGGGACACCTTGGATGAAATCCTTGGAAAACGCACAGACAAAGCGATTTCCAAGCAAATCAAGGAAATCCTGACGAGCGAGCCGGAGGTGCGCGGTGCCTACGACCTCATCCTCTACAATTACGGGCCCAACAAAGATCTGGCATCCGTCCACATCGAGCTCCCCGACACCATGAGCGTCAAAGATGTCGACAAGCTCACGCGCAAGGTGGAGGCCAAGATCTACGAACAGACGGGCATCATCCTCGCAGGCATGGGTGTCTATTCCTATAACACCGAGGACAGCGAAGCTGCGCGCATGCAGAACGAGGTGCGGGAAAAGGTATTGGCCCATGACTGGGCCCTGCAATTCCACGGCTTCTATGTCGATATCGCAGCGAAGGAAATGCGCTTTGATGTGGTCATAAGCTTTGACATCAAGCCCCAGGAAGGCCTGCAGATCCTCTATGAAGAAATGAAAAAAGCCTACCCGGAATACAGATAAGGTATAATATCTTTCGCAAAATAGAATAAAGACATGGACCTCGTCCTCTGTTACAATTAAGTCGCCAAACAAAAACGCAAAGGAGACGAGATCCATGTCTGACAACATTATACAATTAAATGAGCAAGTAATCAAAGCCGAATTGAAAGATCTGGTCAAGCAGAGCGTCGAAGAGACGCTGAACAACCTGCTGGACCAAGAAGCCGCTGAGTTGACCAACGCTTCTAAGTATGAGCGCACGGAGCAGCGCAAGGGCTATCGTTCCGGCCATTACACGCGGAACCTGCACACCAGCTCAGGCAATGTCAC
>NZ_JNKR01000023.1 GCF_000702905.1 Mitsuokella jalaludinii DSM 13811 | reverse complement strand
CTTCAAGGGAGGTTTATTAAATCCTTTAAAGACTCATCGCTAAAGCTTTATCGAGCCCCTGGTCTAACCAGGGGTTTTCTATATACAAAAAGAGCATCCCGCAGTCTGCGAGATGCTCTTGATTGAGTTCACGAATCGTGAGGCATATGCTGTTATTTCTTGCGCGTGTCCGCTGCCTTGCAGATGCCGTCGGCCCAGTCGAAGAGCTCTGCGAGGTCGTAGTCGCCGGCATGGCCCTTGCCCCACGGCGAGGCAAAATCGACTTCATAGCCGCTGTCCTGCAGCTTCAGGGCCAGCAGCGCAGGGACGGCCATGCTCGTATCGCGGTCCTTGGCCCCGTGGCGGATGCGCCAGTGCGGCGCGATGGTGACGCCCTGCTGACCGATGAAGTACATGGGGTTCATGCGGCGGACATCATCCCATGTCGCCATGGTCGCACCGGCTTCCTTGTCGCGCGTCAGCGAGAAGCCTGTGAAGTGGCGCGGCGTGTTGTCTGTCGTGCCGAATTCATCGTTCTCGGGGGCGCTGCGATCGAACTTGTCGAAGGCCGGCGCCGCCTTGAGGCGCGTCGCCCAGGCGGCATACTTGGCGAGGTCCACATCTTTGACCATGCCGTTCTCGATGGTCAGCCAGTCGAGCGCTGAGAGGTCTTCACCCGCGTCGAGCGCCGACTGCGCCGAGGCGGCGTAGACCGACTTGATGTAGTCGGCGAAGCTGCCCGTGCCGTCCTCGTCGAGCGTCAGCGCGCGCCCCTGACGGTCCTTGAGGCCGAGGCTGTTGACGTAGTCGGGGAAAAGCGCCTTGAGCTGGTCCGAGGCCACGCGCTCTGCCTGCGTCATCTCTACGGCAGAGCTGTCTTCCACAGGCGCATTGTCGGGGCGGTCCGCTGCGGCGCTGTCCCCCTGGACAACAGGGCCGGGCCCGAGCGGCACGACCGCATCGCCAACCTTGAGGGCACCCGGCATAGAGCCGGCTTTCAGCGGCAGCAGAGGGCTCATCGGAGCACTGTGCTGATATGCCTCATTGACGCCGTTGAACATCCACTCGTAGGCCATGTCGGCGTGATCGAGGTCCGTGATCGGGCAGTAGGCCATCGCAGCGAAGATGTCGTCGCGCTCATGGGCTGCGCCGATGGCCCGGAGCTCGGCGTCGTACTCCTTGCTGTTGCCCGTGGCACCAAGCAGTGCGGAGAGAGCGCCGCCCGCGCTCGTGCCATCCGAGATGATCCTGTCGGTATTGCCGGCCGGCAGGCGGTGGCGGTTGTGGCGCAGGTAGCGCACGGCCGCCTTGTAATCGACGAGGAGGGCCGGAGCCTTGCCGACGTACGTCTTGCCGTCATCGCCGACCGTCGTGCGGCCGCGGACAGCCGGTGCCGCCACGACATAGCCCTTCGAGAGCGCGACGAGCGAGGCATTGGCTCCGCCGCTCATGCGGTCACTGTCACTCGGCTCCTTGCTGTCGCCCGGCATGTAGCCGCCGACGCCATTGGGCAGGAAGATCGGCGCGGTCTTCGCCGTGTAGCCATTGACTGTGCCGCCCTTGGTGAAGTACGCCTCCGGGATGAAGATGCTCATGGACTCGGAGGCGACGGAGGCCGGCTTTGCTGTATAGACGACATCACGGTAGGCGCGGAATGCCACATCCTGTCCCTCGAGCTTCAGCGTCTCCTTCGTGTAGTTCTTCGCATTGAACTTCAGGCTGTACTTCGCCTGCTTTACCTTGATTGGCGCGTCTGCCTTGACGGTCTTGGCCGTGGCGGCCGCCGCGCTGCTCACTGCCTGCGGAGCAGGCTCAGCTGCCGGCTGCGCCGCAGCATCGGCAGCGGCAGCCTGCGTCACGCCAGGTGCCCAAGGCATGGTCAGGGCACTGACAGCCAGAGCCGTCAGGACGTATTGCTTCAAGTTCATGGATATCCCCATCCTTTCATGATCATCATGACAAAAAGAAAACCGCTTTTCTTTGCAGAACAGCGGTCTTTAATTCTCGTATTTCAACGTAATGATTTCGCCAGAGCAGTGGCGTTTTCCTTCTCCTGGACGCCTCGGGAGCGAATTTATTTCCTGGTACACAAGCATCAGGTATTCTTGGCGATGACAGCACCGACGACGGCACCGAGGATGGCGGCCGTCGTGACTTCACCTGTCGAGTGCCCCTTCGAGGACTTCTCTATGCGGCGGTGCTCGCGCTCCCAGCGCTCATGTGCTTCGTGGCGCTGCTTCTCGACCTGGTGGTCATGGCGCGAATGCCAATTCGAGTCCTCGTAGTGATGCGAGGCTGCTTCTGCGGGGACGGCCAACGTCGTGCTCAGCACGCCAAAGCTCATGATACCGGCCATCAGGGCGGCCATGCCTTTTTTCCATTTCATCATGATGATCTCTCTCCTCTCCTGCGAGCGAGTCTGTATCTCATTTGATGCTTGTATTATAGACAAACCGTCTTGTATTCCCTTTAAAATAGAAGTTGAATTTTCGTTAAATTAATTGACTCAGTCAAAAAGATTGCAGGAAGTGCTTGGCGACAGCCGAGAGGTAGCGGCTGCGCGGCCAGATGGCGGCCAGTCGCGTTTCCAGGGACGGTTCATCAATGCGCTTGACGTGCAGATGGTTGTGGGCCGCGAGGTTCACGGCAGCGGCCGGCGCGATGGCGACGCCGAGGCCGGCGTTAGCCCAGAGGATCGTCGTGCGCGCATCGTCGTTGCGGCAGACGACATCGGGCGTAACGTCGTGCGCGGCGAAGGTATCCATGAGCAGCTGCTCAAAGCGCCGGTAGAGGATCAACGGCCTTCCCGGCAGTTCCTCCACGCGGATCGCTTCCCGCTCCGGGGCCCAGTCGAGGTTCTCCGTCATCGCGGCGATCATGGGCTCCGGCTTCCGGTATTTGCAGTTGAAATGCGCGGCATTGAACGGCGTGCGCACGATGGCGATCTCGATGAGCCCCTTTTCCAGCAGCTCGATGAGCTGATACGTATTGCCGTCGTGGATCTCAAACTGGACGCGCGGATACGTCTCCCGGAAGGCGCGCATGCCCTCCTGGAGCAAGATGCCGCCGGAGGACGAGACGGTGCCGAGGGCCAGCGTCCCGCTGAGCCCCTGCTTGAAATCCCGCAGCTCTCGCTTCGTCGCCGCGGCCATCTCGAGGAGCTCCTCGGCGCGCGCGGCGAAGAGCCTGCCGGCATCCGTCAGCTCGATGTGATGCGGGCCGCGGCTAAAGAGCGTGAGCCCGAGTTCTTCCTCGAGCAGCTTCATCTGATTGCTCAGCGGCGGCTGGGCCATGTGCAGCCGCCTCGCGGCAGCCGTAATCTGCCGCTCCTCCACGATCGCCATGAAATAACGCAATTGTTTCAAATCCATAATGGTTCTCATTCCTCTCTTGTGCTATCGTCCATCTTGTCTTGGAGGCGTATGCCCACGCGCGTCAGGTAGCCGCGCGGGTCGGCCGTGCTGAGGTCCTCCAAGATGCTCTCCTCATACGAATAGGCACCGGCATGCAAGGCGGGATGTGATTGCAGGTAGTCGCGGAGCCTGTCGTAGGCGGCGCTCGTCTTCATGTAGTCGCCGCGGAAATACGTGACGAGGTAGCGCCCCGCCGGCCGGACAAACAGCACATCCGGCGGCACAGTTGCCACGCTGCGCGTCGTCACGGTGAAGAAACGCGATAGGAGATGGCCATCGCCTTCGAGGAAATCCGCCCGCCTGACCATGGCGCCGAAGACGAGGCCGGAATTCAGACCGTGCTCCATGATGTAGCGCATGTGCGCCATGAGCGCGCGCTCGATACCGGCGTGGTCCTCCTTGAGCATCATCTGCCGGACCGGTCCCGAGCAGATCAGATTGGCCTCTGGCCACGGCTCGATGCGGATGGTGTCACAGCAGATGTCCTTGGCGAGCACGAGCATCTGGCGCTGGTTGTGCACGATCTCCTTCATGTACTGCAGCTTCTGGATCTCCGCGTCGAGCCAGTCTTCCTGCTCGGCCAGCAGGCGGCTCAGACGCTCGGAGCTGCGGTGGCGCATATAGTCCTGAATCTCGGAGAGCTCCAGCCCCATCTGGCGCAGCAGCCGTATCATGATGAACGGGTAGAGCTGACGCGCCGAATAGTAGCGGTAGTGGTTCTCCCCGACGTGGTCGGGCGAGAAGATGCCCTGCTCATCGTAGTAGTGCAGCGTCCTCTTGTTGACGCCGCAGAGCTTTGCGAACTCCCCGGTCTGGAAGTTGAGACCGCCTTCCATACTTCATGCCCCCCTTGACTTTACAGTCACTGTATACTCTACCATGAGTATAGGACATTTTTCTGAAAGGATCTTGATAGATATGACAACGACTACGACAAGAGACAGACAAGCTGCACAGACCGCGCGAACGAAGCGGGCAGAGCAGGCATCGCCGCTCGCCCGCCATTTCACCCTTGGGAGCCTGCTGCGCTTCGCCGCGCCGTCCATCGGCATGATGATCATCATCTCACTCTACACGGTGACGGACGGCATCTTCATCGGCCGCTTCGCTGGCAGCGATGCGCTGGCCGCCTCGAACATCGTCTACCCCGTCATCAACCTCGTGCTCGGCCTCGCGATCATGCTGGCCTCGGGCGGCTCGGCCCTCGTCGCCAAGAATCTCGGCGAAGGGAAAACGGCGGCCGCACGCCGCCGCTTCACACTGATCACCGTGACTGCCATCGCGCTCGCCTCGGCCCTGGCCATTCTCGCCGTTGCCGCAGGAGACGGGCTGCTCTTCCTGCTCGGCGCTTCGCCAGAGCTGCTCGCGGACTGCCGCAGCTATCTCTACGCCCTGTTGCCCTTCTTCCCCTTTGCCGCGCTGATGATCCTCTTCAACGCGTTCTTCATCGTTGACGGCCGGCCGATGCAGGGCTTCCGCGTCTCTGTGCTGGCAGGGCTGACGAACGCGGGCCTCGACTACCTCTTCCTCGCGCACCTCGGTCTCGGCGTCTTCGGCGCCGGCCTTGCGACGGGCATCGCTGACCTGCTCTCCGCCGTCATCGGCCTCACCTACTTCTGGCGCAGCAGCCGGACGCTCCGCTTCACCAAGCCGCAGCTCGAATGGCGCGCACTCGGCCAGGCCATGTACAACGGCAGCTCGGAGCTCGTCACGCAGCTCTCCGTCGGCATCACGACCTTCCTGTTCAACATCCTGACCTTCCGCTACGCCGGTGCCGACGGCGTCGCCGCCATCTCCGTCATCCTCTACGCCGAGATGCTGCTGACGGCCATCTACATGGGCTTCACAAACGGTGTCGCTCCCGTCTTCTCCTACCAATTCGGCGCCAGGGATTTCGGAGAGCTGCGCCGCCTCGTGCGCCTCAGCCTGATGGCCATCGCGGGCGGCGCGCTGCTGTCCTTCGGCCTCTCCCGCCTGCTCGCAGCGCCTCTCATCTCGCTGTTCCTGCCGCAGGGCGGCCACGTCTACGAGCTCACGCACCAGGGCTTCCTGCTCTTCTCACTCTCGTTCCTGCTCTGCGGCTTCAACCTCTTCATCTCGGGCTTCTTCACAGCCATCTCCGATGGCCGCACCTCGGCCCTGATGTCATTCGCGCGCAACCTGCTCGGCATCGTCATCTTCCTTCTGACCCTGCCGCACCTCTTCGGACTGCGCGGCGTCTGGCTCGCCGTGCCGGCCGCCGACATCACAGCCCTCATTTTCGGCCTCTTCCTGCTGGTCGCCAGGATGCGCGACTTCAGCGCCAGAGCGCTCTATCATCACCGCCATCACACACCAGGGCGTGTTTCACGTGAAACATCGTATCGCGCCGACTGACGCACGCCCCGTTGTTTCACGTGAAACAAAAAATCAGCCTTTCCGCTTTATTGCGGAAAGGCTGATTTTATATACGCGCTCGATGCTCAGGCTTTGGCGCCCGTGGAGTACATCGGGATCTTTTCCGGATTGTCCTTGATGGTCCAGACACCGCACGGGCAGACGCCGGCGCAAATGCCGCAGCCGATGCAGCGCTTCGGGTCGCTCGTGTACTCGATAGTGCCATCCTCGTGCTCGATGCGGTTGATGGCCTTCTCCGGGCAGGACTCGAGGCACATCTTGCAGTCGCGGCAGGTGCCGCAGCTCACGCAGCGCTTGTAGTCGCTGACCGGGTCGCCGAGCTCGCAGTGGTGGCACTTCTCGAAGTATGCCTTAGAGAGGCGCTCTGCCGGGACCTGCTTCTTCTCGGGGAAGGCCTTGTACTCCTTGCCCATGACGTACTGGTCGACGTACCAGGCAGCCTTGCGACCGCTGCCGATGGCATCCGTCAGGCGGCCCGGCTTGATCGTGTCGCCGGCCGTGAAGACGCCGTCCGTGATGGAGAGGTCTTTCTTCGGCACGAGCCAGCTCTTGCGGAAGTACTCGATGCCCTCGTCCTCCGGCAGGAAGTCGAGAACAGGCTCCTCACCAATGGAAACGATGACCTGGTCGGCTTCGATGAAGCGGCCGTCATTGCCGTAGACGCCCTCCGGCGTGATCTTACTCGTGAAGAACGGCCAGACGATTTTGCCGCCGAGGCCCTCGAAGTAGGCGATCTCCTTCTCGAAGGCAGCCGGCTTCTGGACATCGACTGCGATGACGGACTCAGCGCCCATCTCGTAGGCGCCGCGGCACGTATCCATGCCGGAGTTGCCGGCGCCGATGACAACGACCTTCTTGCCCGTCTTCGGGTGCTCGCCGCGGTTGATGGACTTGAGGTACTCGAGGCCCATCGTCAGGTGCTCGACGCCCTCCCACGGGAAGAAGCGGGACTTCGTGCCGCCCGTCGCGACGACGACGGCGTCGCTCGCTTCGCGGATCTTGTCGAACTTCTCGCGGTCGACCCTGCAGCCCTCGACGAACGTGACGCCGACGCTCTCGATACGCTTGAGCTCGAATTCGAGCAGCTCGTGCGAGAGGCGTCCGCGCGGGATGACCTGCTCGAGCTTGCCGCCGATGCTATCCGCATCGTCGTAGACCGTGACATCGTGGCCCTTGCGGGCGAGCTGCCAGGCCGTCGAGAGGCCGGCGACGCCGCCGCCGATGATGCCGATCTTCTTGCCCGTCTTCTCCTTCGGCGGCTCTACCTTCGCAAAGGCGGAGCTGTAGCCGAGGTCGCCGATCTGGATCGGCTCATCGATCGTGCCGCGCGTGCAGGCATCCATGCAGGGGTTCGGGCAGACGGAGCCGCAGACGCAGCCCGGGAACGGCGTGTAGTCGAGTTCGAGCTGGATGGCCTTGTCGAGCTCGCCGTTGCGGATGTACTTGTAGCGCAGCTGCGTCGGGATGCCCGTCGGGCAGTTGAACTCGCACGGTGCGGCGTACGCTGCATTGTCCCAGCTCGGCACACGCAGGCGGTAGAGGCCGTGCGAGATCGTCGTGTGGACGGCGAAGTCGTCGTGTGCGACATCCGAGAAGATGCCGCCCTTGACCCACTCGTGCAAGCGGAAGGAATGGAGGTCCGGCGCCGGTTTCGGCTTGCGCTCAGCAGCCGTCAGCGGGCGCAGCTTGTGCCACTGGCTCCAGTCCGTGAGCTCGGCCTTGAGCTCCGGGCGCTCGATGTGCGCGAGGAATTCATCCATGCCGCCCGCGAGGAAGGCAATGTCGTCCTCGTCGAGAGCCGAGCAGATGATGTCAGCCGGATGCGTACCGATCGGGCCGCGCACGTAGACCGTGCCGCCGACCATGCCGACGCAGGCGCGCTCACCGAGCACCGAGTCGAAATCAGCGCTGTCGTAGCCGCAGACGACGGCCTTGCCGCCGCCCATGAACTCGAACGAGAACGAGCCGACATTCTTGAGGATCCAGAGCTCCGGCTCCTCGTAGAGCGGGTCATGCTTCATCAGAGAGCCCGTGCGCGTGCCGCCGCGGCCGCCGATGAAGATCTTGCCGCCCGACGAGCAGTGGCCGGCCGTATCGCCGGCATCGCCCTTGACGGTGATGATGCCGCCGGCGTTGAGCCAGCCGACATCAGCCGACGTCGACTCCTCGATGACGATCTCCGTGCCCGGCAGGCACATCGAGCCCGTGCGCTGGCCGGCGTTCCAGACATGGAAGTGCAGCTTCTTGCCTTCCGGATGCCAGAGCGGACCGCCGATGTCGTGCTGGCCGGAGGCCTTGATCTCAAAGTCCGTCTCGCCCTGCTTGACGGCTTCGCCGATGGCCAGGAGCAGGTCCTGGGTGGACATACGTTCATGCCCTTTCATGGTATCTATCTTAAACATTAAGCTCTCCTCCTGCTATCAGCAAACGTACTGGATGCCAAGCTTGTCTGCCACGGCCTTGTCCGTGGAGACGAGCGCGTCGCTGCGGCCGATCGGCAGCGAGCTGTTGCCGATCGGTGCCATGAGCTTCTTGAGCTCCGCATCGAAGGCCAGCACGTAGTCGACGATTTTCTGGGCGCCGCGGTCGATGTCGAGGCGCTTGACGAGGCGCGGGTCCTGCGAGCAGATGCCCATCGGGCACTTGCCCGTGTTGCAGGCATTGCAGCGGCCCTGCTCATTGCCGATGCAGCCAAGGAGCTGGATGAGGATCTTGCCGACGAAGACGCCGTTGGCGCCGAGGCACATCATCTTGAAGGCGTCGGCTGCGGCGTTGCCCGTCATGCCGATGCCGCCGCCGCCGTAGAGCGGGATCTGGCCCTGCAGGCCCTGCTTGACAGCTGCGAGATAGCAGTCGCGGATCTTCGAGACGACAGGATGGCCCGTGTGGTCGAGCGAGACCTCATTGGCTGCGCCCGTGCCGCCCTGGATGCCATCGATGAAGAAGCCGCCGCAGATCTTGTACGGGTCGCGCAGCAGGTTGTTGTAGACGGATACCGACGTTGCCGAAGCCGCGCACTTGATGGCGACCGGCACGCGGAAGCCGAAAGCCGCGTTCATCGAGAGGTGCATCTTCTGGACGGATTCCTCGATGGAGTAAAGGCCCTGATGGTTCGGCGGCGATGCGAGCGTCGCCTTCGGGACACCGCGGATGGCCTGGACGTGCTCAGCAACCTTTGCCTCCGGCAGCAGGCCGCCGTCGCCCGGCTTTGCGCCCTGGCCGATCTTGATGAGGATGCCGGCCGGGTCCGTCTTCATGTGCGGCATGGCCTTGATGATGCGGTTCCAGCCGAAGTGGCCGGAAGCGATCTGGATGATGAAGTACTTGAGGTAGTCCGACTCGAGGAGCTTGACAGGCATGCCGCCCTCACCGGAGCTCATGCGGACCGGCAGGCCGCACTTCTCGTTGAGGTAGCCGACAGCGAGTGCGACAGCTTCCCAGGCACGCGTCGACAGCGCACCGATGGACATGTCGGAGAAGATCAGCGGGTAGATCCAGTGCACAGGCGGCGTGTGCTTCGTCTCGACGAGCTTGCCGTCCTTGATGGCAAACGGCAGCTCCTTGGCGGAGAGCACGCGGCCGAACGGCGAGCGGATGTCGAACGTATGGCGCGCTGCATCGAGCGACGGGTCCGTCATCTGCGAGATGCGGCCGACGACGATCGAGTCGAGCGTGCGCTGTGCGTTGAGGTTCGTGCGGCCGCCGCGCTTGATCGGGCCGTGATCCTTCGAGAGCAAGGTCTTTCTCGTGTCCGGGTTGCGCACCGGGCGGATTGCGTCATTCGGGCAGACCTTCTCGCAGATACCGCAGCCGCGGCAGAAATCCGTGAGGCTCGCGACCTGCTTGATGACGGGGCGCACCTGATGGATCTTCTTCGGCTCCGGCACCGGCTTTTCCGACACCGTCAGGGACTGGCCGCGCACTGCCACCTTGATGGACTTGAAGGAGCAGGATGCCACGCAGCTGCCGCACATCGTGCAGCGTTCGGGGTGATATTCGATTATCCAGGGCAGGTCATTGACGCCCACGTCTTGAGTCTTTACTGCTTCCATCTCTGTACCTCCAGGTCGTTGTCGATCACAACGATTTCGCGTTCATTCGGGTAGATATCCTTCGTCTGGTCACGGTCCGGCATGATCTCATTGAGACCACAAACCTCGGACGAGATGGCCACCATGTCATCCGTGCGTCCGACAACGACCGGGCGCAGCTTCTTGGAATCACAGCAGGTGATCATCTTCTTGTCCGGCAGGACGCCGATGATCGTGTTCGGGCCGTTGATCTCGAGGTTGGCGAGGCTCTGGCGGATGGCGATCAGGACATCCTTGTCCGGGCGCTCTGCGATCTCCTCGAACGGCAGCGGCGTGATGACGTGCTTGTAATACGTCAGCGGCCACTTGAGCTCGTGATGGACGTAGTGAAGCGTGTTGAGGAAGCACTGGGAATCGGACTCAAAGCCGATGTAGCCGCGGTGCAGCGATTTCTGGAACTCCTTGTTCTTCGTGTAGAAGGTATTCTCGCCGTTCGCGCAGAGCGTGTAGCCCTGCAGGAAGAACGGATGGGCCGCATAGCGGACGATGTCGTAGTTCGTGTTCTGGCGGCACTGGGCGACGATGGATTTTGCGACAAGGCAGCCATTGTCATCCCAGAGGTGGAAGTACGTCGCGATGTCGCGCGGATCGCCGATCTCCTTGAGCGTCAGAACATCCGGCCAGAACGAGTAGACGTAACCGGCATTCTCCTTCTCAAGGATCTTGCGCAGAGCCAGGCGCGTGTCGAGCAGCAGGTCTTCCTTCTGCTCTTTCGTCATGTGCTCTGCATCTTCCGGATAATCGTAGTTGCGGAAGATGTAGTACGGCATAGCCTGGATGTCGAGGCCCGGCTGTTTGTCCGGAACCGGGATCCACTCGGCCAGCTGCACGAAGTTGTGGGTATCCATGTACTCCTCGACGAGCTGGGCACCGCGCTGCGTGCAGGCGAGCGATAACAGCGGCTTGTCCTTATAATTGGAAAAGATCCCGTACAGATCCTGCATGACCATCGCGAAGCCTGAGTTGTCATGGCCTTCCTGCTGCGGAAGCATGAGATGCAGTGCCTTGGAGGGCTGAATGGGTACTTTACTCTTTATGGAACCTATCCGACACATAGCGGTCTCTCCTTCTATCCTGATACAATCAATACACAAATGTATTCGCACAATGCATACGGTGTTACGTAACTTCTATTATAAAAATGTATACTTGACATGTCAACCATAACTTAACATGTATACATGAATACCCCTATCTATTGTAGCATTTACCTCGATTATCATCGAAAATTACTCCTAAAAATAAAAAATCCGCACAGAACGCGAAAGAATGCGTTCTGTGCGGATTCATCCCATATTTCCTGTCAGTAAGAATGGAATATGCGCCTCTGTAGCGCTCCTATCATCCCGTCATGACCGCCATGCTATTGTCAGAGGTAGCTGACCGGGTTGACCGTCTGGCCATTGACGCGGACCTCGTAGTGGACGTGCGGGCCCGTCGAGAAGCCCGTGCTGCCCATGTAGGCGATGATCTGGCCGCGGCGCACGTGCTGGCCGGCGCTGACGACGACCTGCATCGCGTGGCCGTAGCGCGTCATGATGCCGTTGCCGTGGTCAATGTCGACCATGTTGCCGTAGCCGCCCGCATTCCAGCCGGCCGTCGTGACCGTGCCGTCAGCCGTCGCGACGATCGGCGTGCCCATGTCGTTGGCGATGTCGATGCCCGGGTGGAAGTCCGAGCCATTCCAGCGCAGGCCATACGGCGAGCTGACCTCACCGCGTGCCGGCCAGCCCGTCGGCGTCGTGACCGAGACAGTGCTGCCGACGAGCGAGCCCGGCAGCGAAACCATCCCCGGCGTGCCCAGTGACTCCTGCTGTGCCTTGAGCTGCTCCTGCAGCTCGAGGAGCGAGGCGCGGCGCTTCTCGATGTCCTTCTCGACATTGTCGAGCGCTTCGCTGACATTGTCGAGACTCGGCTGCTGCACGTACGGGCCGCCCTGGCCGTCGTGCTTGCCGTTCGTGCCGTCATTCGTCAGGCCGCTGCCATCGCTTGCACCGTCATCCTGTGCCGGGCCTGCACCCGACATGCGGCGCAGATCGGACTCGAGCTGCGTGAGCTGGTCGATCTCGTCCTGCAGGGCATTGGCCTTCTTAGAGAGCTGCAGGAGCTGCTCCTGCTGGATGTTGTTGACCTCGCGCAGTTCGCGGATCTCCGCGGCACCGTTCTGGTTGGCAAACGTGCTGTAGACCGAGTAGCTGAAGGCGCCGACAAAGAGCAGTGCGCCGGCCGCCACCGAGGCCAGGCCGAACTTGAGGACGCGCGCCGGCAGGCGGATGCTCTTCGTGTCACCGTTGTCATCGGGAATCAGCTTGATCGTGTAGATGGTCTGCTTCTTCTTTTTCTTCTTGGTCTTCTCCTCTTTCGCTGCCGGTGCAGTGCCCTCACCGTCCGGAGAGTCCGGCGTACCCGAAGGATCTGCCACAGGGGCCATCACTATCGTCTGCTCAGTCACGTCCTGCTCCTGTGCAGGGGCGGCCTTCTGCTCTTTCTGCTCTTTCTGTTCTTCGCTCTTAGCCAAAGATGAAACCTCCAAACAAAAAAATAATCCACGGAAATAATACGCTCCCTGGATCAGAACTGCCTTTGAATTACTGGAAAAATTTACTGAAAAAAATTAGGCGGTAAATCTTACGCCTATTATAGCATAGGATTTACCGCAATTCAAAGTTTATTTCATGGTTCAGGCGGTTGCGCCCTTGCGCATCGCCTCGTCGAGAGCCTGCTGCTCTTCCGGCATCAGCTGGTACGTCGACTGACCCTTCTCGACCGGCTTGACGTAGCTACGCGAATCCTCGCGGCCGAAGATGCTCGTGAGGATGACGCCGTCGTTGTAGGAATCGAGGAGTGCAACGGCATAGCTCAGGTCACTGCCCATATCATCGAAGGCGCGGAAGCGCACGACGCCGACGCGCGTGATGGCGAGCTGCAAGAGATTGTCGAGTCGCTCGTTCTCGCGCTTGATGGCGGCGTTCTCATCCGACACGGCCTGGATCTCGTTGAGATGGCCGATGAGCATGCGCTCAAGGTTCGCGCCATCCGCCCCCGTCATCATCTTGCGGTAGCGCTTCTTCATGTAGCTGACCTTCATGTAGAGGTTGATGAGCAGCGCCAGCAGAATGACGGCGATGACGCCGAGCCCGGCGAGAATCGGGATGATGTTATTTAGGGCAAATTTCGTGATTTCCTGAATGTCCATTGTCTATTGAATACTCCTTTATAAGATACGTGGGGACGCGACGATGTTTCACGTGAAACAGTCACGTCAAGGTCAAACAGAGAAGTGATTGGGCGGATTGGCATGGCGATCCGCGTGGCCCGAGGAGAGAAGTTCGAGCAGGCGCTCGAGGTCATCCTCGGAGTAGAACTCGATCTCGATGCGGCTCTTCTTCTTGCCGGGACGGATGCGGACTTTCGTGCCGAGGTACTCGTTGAGGCGGCCGGCGGCATCCTGATAGAAGGCATCCTGCGGTGCTTCCTGTACCTCTTCTGGCTCAGCCTCTGCCCCGCTCTCGCGTGCGTCGAGATAGGCTGGGTCATCGAGCAGGCGGCGCACGAGCTCTTCAGCCTGGCGCGAGGACAGGTGCGCTTCGAGGATATGCTCCGCAGCCCTTACTTGCAGGGCCTTGTCCTTGAGCGCGAGGAGCGGTCTTGCCTGGCCCATGAGCAGGTCACCGGCGACGAGCTTGTCCTGGATCTCTTCGGCGAGTTCCAGGAGGCGCAGGGAATTGGCGATGTGCGGGCGGCTGCGGCCGACCTTCTTGGCGAGCATCTCCTGCGTGAGCTGGAAGTTCTTCATGAGGAAGGCGTACGCCTCTGCCTCTTCGATGATGTTGAGGTTCTCGCGCTGGATGTTCTCGATCAGGGCAATCTCGCTGATCTCTGCGTCGTTATATTCTCTCACAAGTGCCGGTACTTTTTCAAGCCCCGCTTTGCGGGCAGCCCGCAGGCGGCGCTCACCGGCGATGAGCTCGTAGCCCTTCCCAGGCAGGCGCCGGACGATCAGAGGTTGCAGGATGCCGTACTGGCGGATGGACTCACTGAGATCCTCGAGCGCCTCTTCATCGAAGCTCTGGCGCGGCTGATAGCGGTTGGCCTGGATCTCGCTGGCCGCAATCTCCTGGACCTGGTCCTTGGCCGGCGTGATCTCGCGGTTCTTCAAGAGCGCGCCGAGGCCCTTGCCGAGACCGCCGTGTCCCTTACTTGCCATGTGCCATCACCTCTTCTGCCAGCTTCATGTAGGTATCCGTGCCCTTGGAGCGCTTGTCGTAGTAGAGGATGGGCTCGCCGTACGACGGCGCCTCGCTGAGGCGCACCGTGCGCGGGATCATCGTCTCGTAGACGAGCTCGCCGAAGTTCTCGCGGACCTCGGCGACGACCTGCTCCGCGAGGCGCGTGCGCCCATCGTACATCGTCATAAGGACGCCCTCGACCTCGAGATGTGGATTGAGATTCGTTCGCACGAGCTCAATCGTGTTCATGAGCTGCGAGACGCCCTCGAGCGCGTAGAACTCGCACTGGATCGGCATGAGCACGGAATCCGCCGCGGCCAGCGAGTTGAGCGTCAAGAGGCCGAGCGACGGCGGGCAGTCGATGAGGATGTAGTCGTACTCCTGCTCGACCGGCTCGAGCGCGCGCTTGAGGCGCGTCTCGCGCGAGATGGCCGCGACGAGCTCGACCTCAGCACCGGCCAATTCGATATTGGCCGGCAGCACATCGACGCCGAACTCCGTCTTGACGATAGCCTCCTGCACGGGCGTGCTGTTGATGATGACCTGATAGATGGTCGTCGCAAGCGCCGATTTGTCGATGCCATAACCGCTCGACGCGTTGCCCTGCGGGTCACAGTCGACGAGCAGGACTTTCTGCTCCTTTGCCGCCAGACACGCTGCGAGATTCACCGATGTCGTCGTCTTGCCGACGCCGCCCTTCTGATTGGCCACTGCAATGATCTTTGCCTTTGCCACGGATTTCACCACTTTCTTTGATTTCCCATACCATTCTGTCCCGCAATAAGAAACAAGTACACAACTTTCCTTGTAAAAACGCCGCAGAATCAGTATAATTGTTACATTGTAACATCTGTGCGACAGGAGCCTCTGCAATCCGTCACGGCTCCTCCGCGCTGTATACCCTATATCATAATATAGAAATCGCGAAAATGCTATTGTTTCACGTGAAACATTTAAAAAATTTACGAGGAGGAATCCCTATGCCCGTCTACAACGCCCCCCTGCTCCGGATTGACCCCAAGGAGACACGACGCTACGCGGGGCTCATGCGCGCCAAGGACTTCGACGAGCGGCTCATTGAGGACGCCTGCCAGGATGCGCGCCTGCTCGCCGAGCCGCGCGGCATCTGGCAGCTCTACGACTACGACTGTGAGGGCCAGATCGTGAAGGCCGACCCGCCCTTCCATATCGAAGGTACGAAGATTGGCAAGCACCTCGCCGGCTGCGACAAGGTCATCCTGCTCGCCGTTACCGTCGGCGATGCCATCGAGGATATGGTCACGAAGCGCTTTGCCGACGGCGAATATGCGAGCAGCGTCCTGCTCGACGCGGCCGCGACCACGGCTGTCGAGCAGCTGGCCGACGGCATGGAGAAGGCCATCAAGCCGAAAATGGCCGCGCAGGGCTACGGCATGCGCTGGCGCTTCAGCCCTGGCTACGGCGACTGGCCACTCGAGCAGCAGCCCGAGCTCATTCGCGTGACGAAATGCGAGAGCATCGGCATCACGCTGTCTGAATCGAAGATGCTCGTGCCGCGCAAGAGCGTCACGGCCATCATCGGCCTATATAAGGAAGTCAAGGGCTCAGGAGAAGCGGCGCACTCCCCTAACGGCTGCGCCGCCTGCGACAAGCTCGACTGCCCCTCCCGCAAGGCGGTCCAGTAAAATGAGCCGTGTTAAAAATTATTGACATAGAATTCATACTGCATTACTATGTCAATAGAATCTGCAATCCATCATCACGATCATCAAAAACAACTCTGGAGGAACTGGCTATGATCCATATCTTTGACGGTGCCATGGGCACGATGCTGCAGGCCGGCGGCCTGGAACCGGGCGGCTGCCCCGAACTCATGAACATTGACCATCCAGAAGTCGTCCGGCACATCCACGAAGCATACATCGAGGCCGGCGCGACCATCATCGAGACAAATACCTTCGGCGCGAGCCGCCTCAAGCTCGACCACTACGGCCTCGAAGAGCGCGTGGCAGAGCTCAATATGGCGGCCGTCCGGATTGCCAAGGAAGCGGCCGGCACGCGCGCCAAGGTCGCCGGCTCCATGGGGCCGACGGGGCGCTTCATCAGCCCGCTCGGCGACCTCGGCTTTGAGGACGCCTATGCCTGCTTCCTGGAACAGGCCTCCGCTCTCGCTAAGGCCGGCGTCGACTACTTCATCATCGAGACGTGCATCGACATCCAGGAGATGCGTGCCGCGCTGCTCGCCGCCAAAGATATCGCACCCGGGATCCCTGTCATCTGCCAGCTGACCTACAGCGACGACGGCCGCACAGTCACTGGCACCGATCCGCAGTCGGCCGCCATCATCCTCTCCCACATGGGCGCCGACATCATCGGCGTCAACTGCTCGCTCGGACCGGAGCAGCTCGTGCCCATCGTCAAGACGCTCGCCGAAAACTGCGACTGCCCCATCAGCGTCCAGCCGAATGCCGGCATGCCGCAGCTCGTCGACGGCGAGACGCACTTCCCGATGGGCCCAGAGGACTTCGGCAGCTGGGGCCCGAAGCTCCTCGCCGCCGGCGCCACGTACCTCGGCGGCTGCTGTGGCACGACGCCGGAGCACATCCGCGCACTGCGCAAGGCACTCGAAGGTCAGCCTGAGCCCGAGCGCCGTCCGCTGCCAAAGCGCCTCTGGCTCGCCAGCCGCAGCAAGTCCGTCTGCATCGACAAGGACCTGCCGACCGTCCTCATCGGCGAGCGCATCAACCCGACGGGACGCAAGAAACTCGCCGCCGAGATCCGCGAAGGCTCCCTGCTCTCCGTCAAGAAAGAGGCCGTCAATCAGGTCAAGGCCGGCGCTGAGCTGCTCGACGTCAACATGGGCGTGGCCGGCATCGACGCCGTCAAGGCCATGAGCCAGGCCGTGACCGAGATTGCCCAGCTCACCGACGCCCCGCTCGCCATCGACACGAGCGATCCTGCCGCACTCGAAGCCGGCCTGCGCGCCTATCCGGGCCGCGCCCTCATCAACTCCGTCTCCGCAGAAAACGACCGCATCCGCGACTTCCTGCCGCTCGCCAAGAAGTACGGTGCCGCCATCCTCTGCCTGCCGATCACCGAAGACGGCGTACCCAAGACGGCCGCCGAGCGCCTGAAAGCGATTACCTATATCATCGATAACGCCAAGAAAGCCGGCCTCGATGACGGCGACTTCCTGCTTGACGCCCTCGTCATGACCGTCTCCGCCGACAAGAACGCCTGCCGCGAGGTACTCAAGACCTTGCAGCTCTACCGCCAGCACCTGGGCTTCCCCTCCACGATGGGCCTCTCGAACATCTCGTTCGGCCTGCCAAACCGCCCGCTGATCAACAGCACCTTCTTCACCATGTGCCTCGCGGCCGGCCTCGACGCCCCGATCATGAACCCGTATGACGAGTCGATGCAGAAGGCCCTCAAGGCCAGCGCCGCCCTTCTGGGCGACGACCCCTGCGGTCTCGCCTTCAGCCAGGACGAGGCGAACCTCGCCGTGCCGAAGAAAGCCGCCGTCATGAAGACGACCGACCTGCCGATCCTCGACGCCATCAAGCAGGCTGTCATCGAGGGCGAGAAGGACATCATCGTCGGCCTCGTCGTCCAGGCCCTGCAGGAAGGCAAGACAGGCAACGAGATCACCGAGAAGGGCCTGACGGCTGCCATGACCGAGATCGGCGAGGACTTCGGCTCCGGCCGCATGTTCCTGCCGCAGGTCCTGCTGTCCGCCGAGACAATGCGCGCGGCCTTCGACAAGCTCAAGGAGCTCATCCCCGCGAGCGCCGAGGCCGACAAGGGCACCTTCGTCATCGCAACCGTCAAGGGCGACGTCCACGACCTCGGCAAGAACATCACCGGCGCTCTGCTCGCCAACTCCGGCTTCAAGGTCATCGATCTCGGCAAGGATGTCGAGGCCGACACCATTGTCGAGACAGCCATCCAGCAGGATGCCGATGTCGTCGGCCTCGCCGCCCTGATGACGACGACCATGCCGCAGATCGACAAGGTCATCGACAAGCTCCAAGCGGCCGGCGCCCGCGCCAAAGTCATGATCGGCGGCGCCGCCGTCACCCAGGACTACGCCGACAGCTGCGGCGCCGACGCCTATGCGGCCGATGGCGTCAAGGCGGTCAAGCTTGCAAAGCAGATTGTTGGTGTGGAGTAAAATAGCTGGCAATAGAGGCTTGGTCTGGCGGGAAACAGATCTACCGGTGGAGGGGAAAGACATTTCGGCTTCGTCGCTCCGCTAAATGAGCCCTATGGTACGATATCCTCTCGATGACGCCCCGCCGCCTGCCGCGGCGTTCTCACATCGCAGCTCTATGCCCCAAATGATCAGGGCTCAGCCCTGCGGGCTATCGCTGCGCTCCTGCAGGCGAAATGTCTTTCCCCTCCTGAAGTTACTTCCTGCACCTTCGCTGCGCTCCTGAAGATAAAAACCTGCCCCCGCCTACTAGACAAGCCAAGCTCGCATGCTAAGGTCCCCATTGTTCACGGTAGTCCCCTTGAGTGAGCAAGGTTGCCAAACAACACCTTCGGGCAAGCAGGACTGCGCAAAAGCGCAGCGTTGGCAGGTTGCGTCAAGAATCGATTTTTTCCCCACCAGAATCCTGACGAAAGAGCGTCGTCCAAGCGAAGCGCGTTTAGCTCTTTCATCAGGCTGCCTTAAAAGGGAAAAAATCGATTCAGCAACATGCCATAGCGGAGCGTTGCACAGCCCTGCTCGCCCGTTGCCATACTGCATCAAAAAAGGAGCCCGTTTCCCATCCGAATGGATGAAGAAACGGGCTCCTTTGTCGTTATCCGATTATCGTCAATCAGAACAGTACCTTTGCGAGATGCAGGTAGTCCGGATCGAGGATCTTCTTGTTGTTGACCGCATCGTGCAGGTCGATCGAGACAACACGGCCCTTGCTGTAGCCGAAGACGATGTCCGACAGGCCCGAGATCAGTGCGAGAGCAGCCTGCTCACCGAGCTGGCTGGCGCGCACGCGGTCGATGACCGACGGCGAACCACCGCGCTGGATGTGCCCAAGAACCGAGACGCGCGTGTCGAGCTGCGTCTTCTCCGCGATGTACTGGCCAATCTCCTGGCCGCTGCCAGCACCCTCTGCCACGACGACGAGGATGTAGCGCTTGCCCTTCTTGTAGGCTTCCGTCATGTTGTCGCAGATCTCATCGAGGTTGTACTCCTCTTCCGGCACGAGGATGTACTCCGCGCCGCCCGAGATGCCCGAGACGAGAGCGAGCCAGCCGCAGTTGCGGCCCATGACCTCGAGGACGATGACGCGGCGATGGGCCGAAGCCGTATCGCGCAGCTTGTTGATCGCATCGATGATCGTATTCGCAGCCGTATCGCAGCCGATCGTGTAGTCAGAGCCCCAGACATCGTTGTCGATCGTGCCCGGCAGGCCGACGATAGGGATGCCCGTCTCCTTCGAGAGCAGCGAAGCGCCGCGCAGGGAGCCGTCACCGCCGATGACGCAGAGGCCCTCGATGCCGCGGTCCGTCAGGTGCTTGTAGCCCATCATGCGGCCTTCCGGCGTCTTCCAGCGTTTGCAGCGTGCCGTGCCGAGGAACGTACCACCGCGCTGGATGATATCACTGACGTCCCTGGACTTCATCTCAAACATATCCTCTTCCAGCAGACCGTGATAGCCGCCGCGGATGCCCCATACCTTGACACCCTCGTACAGAGCCGTGCGGACGACAGCGCGAGCTGCCGCGTTCATGCCTGGGCTGTCGCCGCCGCTCGTCAAGACTGCAATACTTTTCAACATAATGGAAGTCCCCCTTGAATTGAGAATTGCTAGCATAATTGACTGAATCAAAATCATAGAATGACATTTATCATCCTTAATCATACCATAAAAAGTCCGAAGAAAACAGGGATGACGGTTATTTTTTCGGACCAGGACAGACCTTGACAAAATGCCATCATAATGGTAGATTTTAACTAGATGCTGTGCAACTGACGGAAGTGGATGACCACAGGGAGCACAGGGAAGAAGAGCCGACCGTCTGGGCACAGCCTGGATTTGTGTCGGCTTTTTTGTATGTGAAAAGGAAGGAATCGCAAAATGAAAGAACTGGAACTCAAATACGGATGCAACCCGAACCAGAAGCCAGCCCGCGTCTTCATGGAGAATGAGGCTGAGCTGCCGTTCACCGTCCTCAACGGCCGCCCGGGCTACATCAACCTGCTCGACGCGATGAACAGCTGGCAGCTCGTCCGCGAGCTGCGCGAAGCCACCGGCCTTCCGGCTGCCGCTTCTTTCAAGCACGTCAGCCCGGCCGGTGCTGCCGTCGCCGTTCCCCTCTCCCCCGTCCTCGAGAAAGTCTACTTCGTCGAAGGCGTAGAGCTCTCCCCGATTGCCACGGCTTACATCCGCGCGCGCGGCGCAGACCGCATGAGCTCCTATGGCGATTTCGTCGCCCTGTCTGATGAGTGCGATGCCCAGACGGCTTCCTTCCTCAAGCGCGAGGTTTCCGACGGCATCATCGCGCCCGCGTATTCGCCGGAAGCACTCGAGATCCTCAAGTCGAAGCGTAAGGGCACGTACCTGATCCTGCAGATGGACCCCGCTTATGAGCCGGAAGAGCTCGAGCGCAAGCAGGTCTTCGGCGTCACCTTCGAACAGAAGCGCAACAACGTTGCCATCACAGAAGACTGCCTCAAGGACATCGTGACGAAGAACCACGACCTGCCAGAAAGCGCAAAGCGCGACCTACTGATTGCCCTGATCACGCTGAAGTACACGCAGTCCAACTCCGTCTGCTACACGAAGGACGGCCAGGCCATCGGCATCGGCGCCGGCCAGCAGAGCCGCGTCCACTGCACGCGCCTCGCTGGCACGAAGGCCGACAACTGGTTCCTGCGCCAGAGCCCGCAGGTCCTCAACCTGCCGTTCAAGCCGGAAGTCCGCCGCCCAGACCGCGACAACGCCATCGATGTCTACATCGGCGAAGAGTGGGAAGACCTCCTGGAGACGGACGACTGGAAGCGCGTCTTCACCGAGAAACCGCCCGTCTTCACGCGTGAGGAGAAAAAGGCATGGCTCCAGAAGGAGACCGGCGTCTCCCTCGGCTCCGACGCCTTCTTCCCGTTCGGCGACAACATCGAGCGCGCCCACAAGAGCGGCGTGACCTACGTCGCCCAGACCGGCGGCTCCATCCGCGACGACAACGTCATCGAGACGGCCGACAAATACAACATGACCATGGCCATGACGCACATCCGCCTGTTCCATCACTGATATTTCACGGATATTTCACGAGAAGAACACGAGCCCCGGTCCAGCAGGCCGGGGCTCTTTTATATGCCGGGATTTTTGTCGCCATGAGCCAGAGCTGAGCGATATGCAAAATCCGAATAAGTCTTTTACCATTGCCCCCACTTGCGCTACAATAAGGAGTAGAATATATGAGTGTACTGCGGCAACACATGCCGTAACCTGCGCGATGAGAAATGAGGCGATTGTATGTTTTTTCAGAAATTCGGAGCACTGGCCATGGTGCCCGTGCTCGTAGCAGCAGCGCCTGCCTATGCCGAATGGCACGGCAATGCCCATATCGAGACTGTTGAGGTGACGGGCAGCTATCTGACGGATGACATCTCGGAGGCAGGGCTCAAGAAGGCCCGCGAAGAAGCGCACAAGGACGCCCTGCGCCTGGCAACCGAGAAGGCCGGCGTCTTTGTCCAGAGTTATTCCAAGACACACAATCAGGTTCTTACTGAAGATGAGATTCAATCCATCTCTGGCAACATCCTCGCCGTCCAGAACGAGTCGTATGCGATGAGCAAGACAAACGACGGCTACACGCTCGTCACCTGCCATCTGACGGCCTACATCCAGCTCGACCAGGTCGACCTCAACCAGGCCATCCAGCAGATCAACATTGAGGGCGAGAACAGGGAGCTCAAGGCCGTCATCGAAGGCCTCAAGCACAGCCAGGGCAAGGCAGGCGAGCTGCCATACGGCACGGCTTACTTCCAGAAATTTGCCCAAAACAGCTCCCTGCTCAAGAAGGTCTGTGACGTAGGCTACGATGTCGACAGCGTGAGCTACGACAAGGCGACGGGCCTGATCCGCTACAACCGGTTCACAAGAGCCGTGGACGATGATCAGCTCTATGCGTTCCACGTCGAGCTCTCCTATCCGGATAATACCGAACGCATCTACAAGATCACAAAGATCACCGAGAAACCGTTCCAGACCGTCGAGTTGAAGTTCAAAAACGCGCGCACGACCATGCTGCCGATTGCTACCTATTCCACTGACGACTACTATCGCCGCCTGGTCTGCAAGCAGCTGCAGCTGCCCGAGTACGCTCATCTCAAGCAGCCGGGCTGGGGCCCAATCCCTCTGCTCGACCCGCCGCTCTACACCGATAAGCTCAACATGAAGCGCATCGATGGCATGCTCTACTGCTCGCTGGCCGATACCGAGGACGGCCTCGCCAACCTGCTCTTCCCGAGTTTCGCCGTCCGCTACGACCCACAGCGCAAAGTCCTCGAAGAGGCCGATATCCTCTACACCGACAGCTGGATCCCCGCCAGAACGGAATATCTCCCCGCCATCCCATACCTTGACTTCCTCTACCACGACGGAAATCTGGAAAACCCTTGATGCCCTGCCCTTTACTATAAATATCAGCCGTTTACAGATCTGGAAGCCTGCTAAAACCACATCTTTACTGAAGGGCAAATTTTTCACCGAGAAAAGCTTGACACATACACATCTCTCTAGAACATTGCATCTGATTCCGTAGTATGATATACTAAAGATGATCAAGAAAACGTCTATGGAAGTAGACGAAGGCCCTAGGGTGGCACACCCCTAGGGTCTTTTTTTGCGCAATAAAACAGCCAGCTCAGATAAACTAAGCTGGCTGCATAGAGGCTAGAACGTATTGCTGCTACCGCTCTAACCATTTCTGAATGCCGTACCAAATGGCACACGATACGACACCAGCAAGAACGGACATCAAGAAAACGTCCATGCTCATGAAGCAGACCTCCTTTCCGTTTCCGGCATAGAGGCAGCAACGCAGCTAGTATAACATAGAAAACCGAATACAGTATATAGGGATAGATGCAGGTGACGATTTCTCGAAATACACTACACAATATGATTCATGATAAAGGATATCAATATACTATATATCATAAATTTTTAGTATTTTATATTTCTGAAAAATAAGTGTATAATATAGTTAAACAATAATAGATATTGAAATGAAGTGAATATCAAAATGTGATGGACGTCACACAGGCGTTTTGGTGGATTCCACTGCACAAGCATATTCCTTTCATCTTTGAACGGAAAGGCGGGATTGGACATGAAAGAACGGCCACGTGTCGTCATCCTCGGCGGGGGTATCGGCGGCATAAAAGCAGCGCAGAAACTGGCCAACCAGCCGGTAGATGTGCTGATCATCGATCACAACAACTACCAGGTCTTCCAGCCGCTCCTTTATCAGGTAGCGACATCGATGCTCTCGACGGATGAGGTCGTCTACCCCATTCGCGGTTTCTTCAAAAAAGCGAATAATGTTGATTTCCTTTTAGCAGAAGTCCGTGGCATCCAGCCAAACGAAAAGATCGTCAAGACGAGTCACGGGGATGTTCCCTACGACTATCTCATCATCGCTCTTGGCTCGACGCCAAATTTCTTCGGCAATGAAGAAGTAGAACGCAACGCATTCCCATTGAAGACCCTGCAGGATGCAATCCGCATCCGCAGCCATCTTTTAAGTGTCTTTGAAGAAGCGTCTGCTGAGACAGACCCGGAAAAGCGCAAGGCTCTGCTGACCTTTGTCTTTGTCGGCGCAGGCCCGATTGGTGTGGAAGGTGCCGGTGGTGTATCCGAACTCGTTTACGATGTCCTGCAGAAAGAGTTTCATTATATTGACTTTGACGAAGTCAGCATCCATCTGATTGGCGCCGACGCATGCGTGCTCGGCATGATGTCCGAAAAGCTCCGTACCGAGACGCTCAAAGTCCTGCAGAAAAAGCGCATTGACGTACAGTGCTCCATGCTCGTGACGGGCTATGACGGAGAGACGCTCTTCTACCGTCCGATGCATGCTCCAAAAGATGCGCCGTGCTCCACGCTCCAGACGAAAACAGTTGTCTGGTCGGCAGGTGTACGCCCTGTGGACTGTCTCAGCAGCTTTGCCTGCGAAAAAGACCGCGGCAAGCGTCTGCTCATCGATGATACGATCCGCGTCCCGGGCATGCAGGATGTCTTTGCCATCGGAGACTGCTCAAGCTACACGCCGCCCGGCGAACAGCGTCCTCTGCCGACCCTTGCGCCTGTTGCACTGGCGGAAGGAGAGCTCGCGGCCAAGAACATCCTGCACGATGTACGCGGGGAAGAGATGGAACATCTCCATTACAAGAGCAAGGGCGTCATGGCCATCATCGGCAACAGTGAAGCCGTCATGGAAGCAGGCCCCCTGCGCTGCCGCGGCTTTCTCGCCTGGTCGGCCTGGCTCTGGATTCATCTGCTCACGAAAGCGGGGTTCCATGCCAATATCTCCGTCACGTTTAAATGGATTTTCAATTATCTTTCCGGGACACGCCTTGGCCGCCTGATCACACGTCCTGAATTGCAAGGCCTGCCTGAATCCATAAAGAATGCTCCGGAAGCAAAAGATGCCGGAGCCGAGAAACAAGCGTCGTAGTGCATGTAAAGCCCAAGGCTTTTACATAAAGAAGATTTACTTTTCAATCCAGATATATAGGAGGGATTCGCATGATTCCAGTTACGAAATTGAACAGTCAGTATGGCCTTTTCATCGACGGAGCCTGGCGTCCGTCAGCCGATGGCAAGACATTTGATTCTTTTTGCCCTGCGACTGGTGACAAACTTGCCAGCTGTGCAGAAGCCACGTCGCAGGATGTCGATGCTGCCGTAGACGCAGCCTGGAAAGCCTTTGCCACGTGGAAAAAGACCACGGTCAAGGAGCGTGCCACCCTTCTCAACAAGATTGCCGACATCATCGATGCGCATACAGACGAACTCGCGCTCATCGAGACCCTCGACAACGGCAAGCCCATCCGCGAGACAAAGAATATCGATGTGCCGCTTTCCGCCGCTCATTTCCGTTACTTTGCCGGCTGCATTCTCGCCGAGGAAGGCTCCGCCACGATGCTAGACAATACGACCATGAGCATCATCCTGCGTGAGCCGATTGGCGTAGTCGGCCAGATCGTACCGTGGAACTTCCCGTTCCTCATGGCAGCGTGGAAACTCGCACCGGTACTCGCAAGCGGCTGCTGCACGGTCCTGAAACCGTCAAAGACAACCTCTCTTTCCGTGCTGTACTTTGCCGATCTCATCAAGGATATCCTGCCGCCAGGTGTCTTCAACGTCATCACGGGCGCAGGCTCGAAAGCCGGTCAGTACATGCTCGACCACAAGGGCTTCTGCAAACTGGCATTCACAGGCTCAACGGAAGTCGGTCTTTCCGTTGCCAAAGCTGCGGCCGAAAAACTCATCCCGGCCACGCTCGAGCTCGGCGGCAAATCCGCGAACATCTTCTTCGCGGACTGCAACCTCGAACAAGCTTATGATGGTGCCCAGCTCGGCATCCTCTTCAATCAGGGACAGGTCTGCTGCGCTGGTTCTCGCATTTTCGTTCAGGAGGATATCTATGACGAATTCGTAGCCGAACTCGTCAACCGCTTCAACAAAGTCAAGATCGGCCTGCCGTGGAAGGAAGACACGCAGCTCGGCGCGACGATCTATAAAGCGCAGCTCGATAAGGTCCTCTCCTATGTCGAACTCGCGAAAAAAGAAGGTGCGACCATCGCCTGCGGCGGTGAACGGGCAACTGACGGTGCGCTCAAGAACGGCATCTTCATGAAGCCGACACTCATCACCGATGCTACGAACGATATGCGCGTTGCCCGCGAAGAGATCTTCGGACCTGTCGCCGTCGTCATCAAATTCAAGACGGAAGAAGAAGTGATCAAGATGGCCAATGACAGCGATTACGGCCTTGGCGGCGCGGTCTGGACACAGGATATAAACCGCGCATTCCGTGTCGCCAACGCCATCGAGACGGGCCGCGTCTGGGTCAACACCTACAACCAGATCCCTGAGGGCTCGCCGTTCGGCGGCTACAAGCAGTCCGGCATCGGCCGCGAGACGCACAAAGTCATCCTTGAGCACTACACGCAGATGAAGAACATCCTCGTCAATCTCTCGGGACAGCCATCCGGCTTCTACTCGCAGAAGTAACGCGCCGCCGCTCCCTGGCTTACCACACTCCCATCCTGCTTCTTCCTCATATACAGCAAAAGGCTGCCGCAAGTCCGGCAGCCTTTTGCCTGTTCAGGAGCAGTGCCCGATCCAGACAGGCGAGGACATTCCTCCCGTAAAATTTTTTAAAACACTATTGATATTCATTCTCATGTATGCTATATTATCTATAGGCTTTCGTTAGCAGCTTCTTTCAAGAAGCGCAAAGCTCTCCTAAGATATAATACACAGCAAAAATCCCGGCATACTGCTCATGCGCCGGGATTTTTGTCTGTACTAAAGAAAACCTCGCTCCGCACCTTGCGGACAAAATTATCGCAAAATATGTCTTTGTAAATTTTGTTCATTTTCATCTTTACATTTGTTCTAACAAGTGGTATGATAAATCATGTCAGAACAATAACAATTGATTTACAGGAGGATAAAAATGGAACTCGCTAAATTCATTGATCACACATATCTCCAGCCAGATGCTCAAAAGAAAGATATCGACAAGATTCTCTCTGAGGCAAAACAGTATCACTTCGCTTCTGTCTGCATCAGCCCAATCTGGGTTTCCTATGCCCACAAAGAACTCGCTAACTCTGATGTCAACGTCGTCACGGTCATCGGCTTCCCAGAAGGAGCTACACCGACTTCTGTCAAAGCCTTTGAGACGAAACAGGCTATCGCTGACGGTGCTGATGAAGTTGATATGGTCATCCCAATTGGCTTCCTTAAGGATGGAGAATATGATTATGTAGAAAATGACATTCGTGCAGTTGTAGAGGCAGCACAGGGTAAAACAACGAAAGTTATTATCGAAGCCTGCCTGTTGACGGATGCAGAGAAAGTGAAGGCTTGTGAACTCGCCAAGAAGGCAGGCGCTGACTTTGTCAAGACCTCGACGGGCTTCTCCAAGGGTGGCGCTACAATTGAAGATGTCAAGCTCATGCGCAAGACCGTCGGTCCTGATATGGGTGTCAAGGCATCTGGCGGCGTCCGCGACCGCAAAGAAGCCGAAGCCATGGTAGCCGCCGGTGCCAACCGTATCGGCACCAGCCACGGCGTCGATATTATGCAGGGCTAATCCCCGGAATCCATCATGAAATCAGAATAGGAGGAAAGAGAACATGGCAAAATGGATCCAATATGATAATGGCTATCTCAACAAGACCCCAATTTTTCAGTTCATTCTTCTTTCCTGCCTGTTCCCCTTGTGGGGAGCAGCAGCAAGCTTGAACGATGTATTGATTACGCAGTTCAAGAGTGTCTTTGATTTAAGCGACTTCGCCAGTGCATTGGTACAGAGTGCCTTCTATGGCGGATATTTCTTGATTTCCATTCCAGCATCGATGGTCATCAAGAAGACTACCTATAAAACAGCTATTCTATGCGGCTTGATTTTCTATATCGTCGGCTGCTCACTCTTCTTCCCTGCATCCCACATGGCCACTTACACGATGTTCCTTGCAGCTGTATTTGCCATCGCTATCGGCCTTGGCTTCCTAGAAACTGCTTCGAATACTTACAGCACCATGCTTGGACCTGAGAAATATTCAACCTTGCGTCTGAACATCAGTCAGACATTCTACCCCATCGGTGCGGCCGCAGGCATCCTGCTTGGCAAGTATCTGATTTTTGAAGATGGACAGAGCATGGCTGCGCAGATTGCCAGCATGACGGCAGAAGAAGCTCATGCTTACCGTCTCGACATGCTGATGAATACCCTGGAACCATATCGTGTCCTAATCATCGTGCTCTTAGCTGTTCTTCTTCTCTTTGCCTTGACAAAATACCCATCTTGCAAACCAGTTGCACCTAAAGATGCACCAAAGGCAGAAGATCCCAGCATCGGCGAAACGTTGCGTTATCTTGTTGGCAACCACAAATTCAAGAAAGGTATCGCGGCAGAATTCCTTTATGTCGGCATGCAAGTAGCAGTTTGGTCCTTCACCATCCGCCTGGCTCTGACAATGGATGCCTCCATCAATGAGCGCATGGCAGCCAACTTTATGGTCATCAGCTATGCTTGCTTCTTTGTTGGCAAGTTTATCGCCAATTTCCTTCTCGCTCGTTTCTCCACCAACAAAGTACTCGTTGCCTACTCCGTTATTGGTTGTCTCCTAGTCCTCTATGTATCCTTTATCCCAAGCTTCACTGCTGTCTATGCTGCCGTCGCTATCAGTATCCTGATGGGTCCCTGCTGGGCTACAATATAC
>NZ_JNKR01000022.1 GCF_000702905.1 Mitsuokella jalaludinii DSM 13811 | reverse complement strand
AGCAAGCTTTCAATCGTCTCGTACGACTTGCATGTGTTAAGCACGCCGCCAGCGTTCGTCCTGAGCCAGGATCAAACTCTCCATAAAATTTAGGAAAGCCTTGATTGGCTCTAATAATCTTTTTGGCCTGAACCTTGAAAAATCAAAGTTCAGTAAAGAAATTGCCGATTGCTTATGTTCATAATCAATCGATGTTTTAAAAACATCTGGCTTGAATCACAAATGATTCATGTTGCATTGTTTAGTTTTCAAAGAACAACTCTGTCTTTCGAAGCTCGCTTTCGTTTGAAAGGCTTTGCTTCAAGCGACTCATTTATTGTACCGCATCTCTTTCAGTCTGTCAAGAACTTTTTTATTTTTTCTTTTTTGTCTGAAAGACAGCCACTCTGCATGTCCTGCAAGGCGTTTCCACTCAAGGAACGATGTTCTTGCATTCGCTGCTTATCGGCCGGTGTCTTGCGGCGACTTGTAATATACTACAGGGTTTCCATCCATTTGTCAACACTCTTTTTGAAAAAAAGATAAAAAAATCAGGGATTCTCTCGAGAATCCCTGATTTCATGCTCATTCAGCCGGCATCATGATGATGTTGACGGGCAGATTGGATGCGCCTGGCGGCGAGAACTCAAAGGTGACAGGGCCGCCTTCATAGACACCGAGGTCAGTGAGCTCTGTCGTCTCCGTCAGGATGGCCAGCCCCTCTTCGCGTGCCTTCTGGGTGGCATCCGACTCCGGCGGTGTCGCATCGCCGAAGTACGGCCGTTCATACGGCGTCTCGATCATGCGGCGCCTTACCGCATCCTGCGCCACCGTCATGGCGCCAGCGTAAATGCCGCCGAGCGGGCTCAGGTAGTACTGGACAGCGCTGCCCTTTACGACGGGGATCTGGAGTTTGTAGAGCACACCGTAATTGCCGTAGTTCGTGACGGCGCTGTCGTCTGTCGCATCGATGCCCGTGCGATAGCGGTCATGGATGTCGTCAGCCAGTGGGAAGTAGACCGTGCCATCCACCGCGGGGTCGTACGCCTTGGATGAAGTCAGCGTGCGGTTCATGCCCTGGAATGTGCCGCGCAGGCGCTGCTCGTCCTTCGGCAGCACCCTTGCCTGCTCGAGGAATTCGTATGGGTCGGTATCGGCTGGGTACATGATGACCGACACCTTGATCGGCCGGTTTGAGGCAAAGTCATAGACGCCGTAGACGAGGTCGCCGGGATGCAGGATGGTCGTATCCATATTCTCCTGCAACAGGCGGTGGCGGCCGCGGCCGATGTAGATATCGCCGTGCGCCTCCCCTTCGAAGTACGCCATCTGCGTCATCTTGCCGACGTGGAGGTAGTCAGGGCTCGGGTAGCACGCGCCGCCGCGCGTCACGCGGACGATAGCAGGCTGGCCGTCCGCGCTCTGCAGGACGACAGCGACCTTCTTGTCGGAGTCGCTGCTGTTCAGGTGATAGTAGAGGATGCGCGCCTCCCCCTTGACGGTATCCTGGTAGAGGATGCCGTCTTCGGTAACTGACTCGGGGCTGTCCGAAAAGAGCAGCGTGCCGCCCTCATCCTTTGATTCGACGGGCCACATCTTCATGACATGCGACTTGAATGGCTTCTTGCCGGCATTCTGCGCGACGTGTTCCCGCAGGATTTCTGCCACCTTCTGCTGGATGCCGATGGCAGGATTCTGCTTTGCCTGCTCCTTCTTCTCTTTTTTCGTCACCTTCGCGTTTTTTGTGTCTTTTGTGTCCTTCTCGTCGGCAGCAGTTGCCAGCGCCTTGACCGCCTGCTGCATTTCTGCAGGTGCGGGCGCGGCTTCCTTATGGCGCGCCAGTGCATTCTGCGAAAAGAATACACCGGACAACAGGCAGGCCAGCAGCCCTGCGGCAATCTTCTTCTTGCGTCTCACGTGCGTGTTCTTCTTTCTTGTTCTTTGACTTGCATGGAAATGTCTCATGATTCATTCTCCAAATGTTGATGGATGCGGAGCTTCGTGAATACCTCTGCCTTCAACAGGCGAAGCTTGAATTCGAAGAGGCCGAAGCGCGGATGCGGGATGTTGACGCGCTGCATCAGGTACGGATTCGTCTCAAACGTATTGAGTCCGGCATCTCCCGTCACGGCTGTCAGGTAGCCATTCTGCTCCAGCAGCTCCGGCAGGGTCTCATCGTACGCGCCGTTCGGGTAGGAGAAAGCGTAGACCGTATGGATGCCGTTCCACTCGAGCAGGAGCTTCGACAGATGCACTTCATCGAGTCGCCTTGCTGCGTCCATCGAGGTCAGCGGATTGTGGTTGGCCGTATGGCTGCCGATCTCGATGCCGCGCACCTGCATCGCGCGCAGCTGATCCCACGTGAGGTAGCCAGGCTGACCGATCTGATTCGTGATGACGTAGACCGTCGCCTTCATGCCGTATTCCTCGAGGATGGGCAGCATCTCCGTGTAATTGTCCTCATAGCCGTCATCAAACGTCAGGATGATGGGCTTTGCCGGCAGTTCCATCTTGCCGCGCTTCGCCTTCATGAAGTCGAGCATCGAGATGGTCGTGTAACCCTGCTGCTGGAGATAGTCGAGCTGCTGCCGGAAGTCCTCGGGAGGCACATTGTAGGCATAGGCATCTTCATCGACAGATTCCGCAACTTCGTGGTACTCGAGGACCGGGATGCCATCCGGTGCCGGCGAGAACACCAGCCAGAGGACGACAGCCAGGAGCAGGAACACGAGACCCAGTAACCATTTTTTCAAGCGACTCAAATCGTACAATCTCCTTCCTTTTCTTCTGCTTTTTCTGCTGCGGCGGCCAATGCATGAAGTTTGCGCAAGCGGTGATTGACCCCCGACTTGCTGACGCCGAGCATCTCCCCGAGCTCCACAATGCTCACACCGGGCTCTTCAAGACGCGCCTCGGCCGTCTCGCGCAATCGTTCCGGCAGAGCGGCGAGGCCGCCCTCCTGCCGCTGCAGCACTTCAATGTCGTGGAGCTGGCGGCCAGCTGCATCCACGGCCTTCTGCAGATTCGCCGTCTCACAGTTGACGAGGCGGTTGACCTGTGAGCGGACTTCCTTGATGTTGCGCGCGATCTCAAACTCTTCCACCGCCTTGTCGGCATGCAGCATTGCCAGGAAGTCGATGATCGCATCGCCCTCCTTGAGGTAGACGATGTAGGAGTCCTTGCGGTCCGTGAAGCCGACAGGAAAATCCATGCGCTTCATCAGCGTGTAGAGCAGATTGCCGAGGCCGTAACTGCCCGTGACGAGCTCCAGATGATAGCTGGCCTCCGGGCGGTTGACACTGCCCCCGCCCAAAAAGGCGCCGCGCAGATAGGCTGCGCGGCAGCACGTTTTCCGCAGGATGCCCATGTCGGAATCCATGTTGAGGCTCGCATCGTGAAGGAAGCCGAGATGCTCGAGGAGTGTCGCGACAGGCGGCGCCGGCATGACGCGGACGCTGTAGCTGTTGTTCTTCTTGAGCCTGCGGTTGCGGCTGACCGTGATCTCCGTGCGGATGCTGCCGCCCTCGCTCTTGAGGAGCTGCAGGACCTTGCGGGCCACGGCCGCGTTCTCTGTCGTGAAATTGAGGCCAAAGGTATGGTGCATGCCGAACGTGATGGTCGCCCCCATGCGCAGGAGCGCTGCGAGCTCTGCCGTTCGGCAGCAAGAATCCTCATACGTCAGCCTGGCCAGCTCATTCTTGACCTCCGTTGAAAACGACGGCAAGGTCATACCTCCTATCTATTGATTCCACTAATTCGGATATCTCTCAATTATGCCTGCTTCGCATATAGTGGTCGCTGCCATTGCCGGGGCGCAGGCCGTCGACCATCTTCATGACATTGCGGCAGAGCTTCTGCGGATCATGGCGGATGACATCCGACTCATTGATGATGTCCGCCTTGAGGAAGCCGATGCCGAGCGCGTTGATGGCCTCCTCGTCGACTTCGACCGGATAAGCGCCTTCCTTGGCGTAATACGCCTGCATCTCCTTCGAGATGGGCGCGTTGTTGACGAGCATGTAGTCGATGACACCCTGCCCGCCGTGGTCGAGGATGGCCTTCGCGTGCATCGAGGCCGTATAGCCGTCCGTCTCGCCGGGCTGCGTCATGACATTGCAGATGTAGATCTTGACAGCCTTGCTCTTGCGCAGCGTCTCCGCCACGCCGTCGACGAGCAGATTTGGCATGATGCTCGTATAGAGGCTGCCCGGGCCGAGGATGATGGCATCGGCATGCATCAGCGCATCGAGTGCCGCCTGCACTGGCTGTACATGCGGCGGGAAGAGCTTGACGCGGCGGATGTGCTTGTGGACCTCCGGGATGTGCGACTCACCCTCGACGACAGAGCCGTCGTCCATGATGGCGTCGAGGCGCACATGCTCCTTTGAGGCTGGCAGGACCTCGCCCTTGACGGCCAGGACCTTCGACGACTCGCGCAGGGCCGTCTCGACATCGCCCGTGACCTCTGTCATCGCCGCGATGAAGAGATTGCCGAAAGAATGGCCGGCGAGCTCGCTCTTGCCCTTGAAGCGGTACTGGAAGAGCTTTTCCATCAGCGGCTCCGTGTCGGCCAGCGCGACGAGACAGTTGCGCAGGTCGCCCGGCGGGATTATGCCGAGGTCTTCGCGCAGCCTGCCCGACGATCCACCGTCATCGGCGACCGTCACGACAGCCGAGACATTCGACGTCGCCGCCTTGATGCCGCGCAGGAGCACGGAGAGGCCGTGGCCGCCGCCGATGACGGCGATGTTCGGCCCCTTGCCGAGCCGGCGCTTCTCGTAGATGATGTCGACGAGGCGCTCGGAATTATCCGGCAGCAGCACCATGATGACCGAGCGGATGACGAAGCGCGTCGCGATGAGCATGAGGCCGATGCCCACGACAACGACGGCGATGCCCACGAGCGTCGTGAACATGTAGTTGTAGCTGCCCTTCCAGAGGTAGACCGCGCGGAAAATCGCCTCCTCGATCAAGTCGAGGTACTTGTAGTTGAAGACCAGGGCGAGTCCGAGGCTGACGAGCATGACGCCGACCGAGAATAGCAGCAGCCATCGCTTGAATTTCATGCCCGGATAGAGCCATTTCAGAAGATGCATGCTCAACACTCCTCACGTACATGCTCACGCACATCGTTCTTCATGAGGTCGCGGTGCTCGAGGCGCGTCGAGTAACCCTGCGCCGTCAGGCGATCGAAGATGTGCTTGGCGATGTAGACACTGCGGTGCATGCCGCCCGTGCAGCCGACTGCGATGACGAACTGGCTCTTGCCCTCTTTGATGTACTGCGGCACGAGGAAATCGATCATCTCATCGAGCAGGCGCGTGAACTCCTTTGTCACCGGCCACTTCGCGATGTACTCCGCGACCTCCGGCACAGCGCCGCTCTTGTGGCGCATCGATTCGATGTAGAAGGGGTTCGGCAGGAAGCGCACGTCGAACACCATGTCCGCATCGAGCGGCATGCCGAACTTGAAGCCGAACGACAGCACGTTGATGCTCATCTGCTCGCCGCCCGACGTGCCGAACAGCCGGTGGATCTTGTCGCGCAGGTCGACCTTGCGCAGTTCCGACGTGTCGATGATGTACGTCGCCTTCGCGCGCACGGGTGCCAGGCGCTCGCGCTCCTTCGCGATGCCTTCGGAGATGCGCGAGGTCGGCGCCATCGGATGGCGGCGGCGCGTCTCCTTGTAGCGGCGGATGATGGCCGGGTCGGATGCATCCATAAAGAGCATCTCATAGGGCACATCGTCCTTGTCCATGTCGTTGAGCGTATGGACAAACGTGCCAAAGAACTCGCGGCTGCGCGTGTCGACGACGAGCACGACCTTGCGGACATGGCCGCCGGAGTGCTTGCAGAGCTCGACAAACTTCGGGATGAATACCGGCGGCAGGTTGTCCACGCAGAAGTAGCCGAGATCCTCGAGGTAGCGGCTCGCCTGCGTCTTGCCGCCGCCCGACATGCCCGTCACGATGACGAGGCGGAAACCCTCTTCCTTTGCCTGTTCCGTTTTTACCATTTCACTCATCTGTCCCACCTCCGAGTACCAGATCATAGATGGCCTTGGCGAAGCCGAATTCTTCGCAGCGGCCCGTCTCATAGTCGCAGACCGCCTTGACCTCCGGCACGGCATTGCCCATCGCCACGCTGTGCCCCGCAGCCTTGAGCATCGGCAGGTCGTTGTACGAATCGCCGATGGCCATCGTATCTGCGACAGCAATGCCGAGTCTCTCGGCAAGCCGGCGCAGGCCCTCTGCTTTCGAGACGCCGTGATTGACGATCTCGCCGTAGCGGGCGTTCGACTGCATTGCAACGATATCCGCGCCAAAGCGCTCATTGAGGATGGCGAGACGGCGCTCCGTCTCCTGGCCGTCCTCTGAAATGGTCAGCAGCTTGCAGACCTCCTGCGTGTGTTCGCGCAGGCCGTCCCAGCCGACGACGTGTCCCTCGACCTTCTGCTCCTGTTCATAGCGCTGCGCGTGTTCATCGTGCACCGGCACCCAGAGCTCATCGCGGCTGTACGACTGCAGATACCAGCCCTGCTCTTGGCAGAAATCCACGACCTGCTCGATGACCTCCGGCTTCAGGTAGCTCGTGTGGTAGACCTTGCCCTTCGTCGACTTTATGAGCGCGCCGTTGTAGGTGATGATCGGCACATCGACGCCGAGCGCCTCCGCCACAGGCAGAGCCGCCCGGTACATGCGCCCCGTCGCGATCGTCACGATGACGCCGGCGCGCACGGCCTTCTGCACGGCTTCTATATTTTCACGCGGGACATCCTTGCCGCTCGGCAGCAGCGTCCCATCAAGATCTGTCACAAAAAGTTTTACTGACATAGTAGCGCCTCCTTCATATATGGAAGTAACCTAGTCTTATTATCCCCACATTGGCCCCAAAATGCAAGTCAGCAGAATGTCTTTGCTTATTTCTTTCTCCATGATAGAATAGAAAGATGTTATTTTCCTGATAGAAGAAAGAAGGTCTTTTCTTGAACTGGAAGCTCGTCCTTGCGATTCTCACGTGCAATATCCTCTTCATGTCCTCAAGTTACACCATGCTCATCCCGTTCCTGCCAATGTACCTGACGATGGAACTCGGCGTTTCGGAGGCCGATGTCAACATCTGGTCCGGCATCGTCTTCTCCGCCTCATTCCTCGTCTCCGCCATCATGGCACCAATCTGGGGGCGCATGGCTGACACGAAGGGCAAGCGCATCATGGCCATGCGCGCGAGCTTCCTGCTCTCCATCAGTTACTTCCTCGGCGGCATCGTCGAGACGCCGGAGCAGCTCACGCTCATGCGCCTCTTCCAGGGCTTCGCCTCAGGCCTCTGGCCGATGGATCTCGCCATCATGACGCTCTACGCGCCGCCGAAAAAGCTCGGCTTCTGCCTCGGCGTCATGCAGGGCACCCTGACGGCAGGCGGCGTCGTCGGGCCGCTGCTCGGCGGCGTCCTCGCCGAGGCTGTCGGCATGCGCTACTCCTTCTTCCTCGCCGCCGCCGCGCTCTTCACGAACTTCCTGATCTTCACCTTCATCATCAAGGAACCGCCCGTCGCCGAGAAAGCCGCAAGCACAGAAGATGCCGCAGGCGACGACGTCTCGCCCTGGCGCATGCCGCTGCTGCGCAACATGCTGCTCTGCGGCACGCTCGTGCAGATGGTCATCCTGATCCTGCAGCCGGTCCTCACGACGTACGTCGCCAAGCTCGCAGGCCCCATGCCGAACATCGTCTTCGTCGCAGGCCTCGTCTTCTCGCTCGGCGGTATCGCGGGCGCCATGGCCGCGCCATTCTGGGGAACCTTCGGACAGCGGCGCGGCTTCTTCCGCGCCATGTGCCTCGGCATGGCGGGCGCCGGCCTCTCCATGATCATCCAGGGCATCCCCGACACCCTCCTGCCGTTCGCCGTCATGCAGTTCGTCGGCGGCCTCTTCTTCTGCGGCATCCATCCGTCCATCAACGCCGTGCTCGCCAGCAACACCCCGCCGTCCTACAAGGGGCGCATCTTCGGCATGCTGTTTGCCGCACAGCAGGTAGGCTCCATGGCTGGCCCTCTGCTCGGCGGCCTCATTGCGACATACCTCGGCATCCACTGTGTCTTCGCCTTCTCCGGCATCCTGCTGCTCTGCCTGAGCTCTGCCATCTGGCACCGCTACCGCGGCCAGCGTGGCTGCTGAGCGCGCACGATCTTCTGCGATTTTGCAGAAGCAGCAGGACTTTGCGCCGCCCGCGCAGAAATAACATGTGATTTACGCATGACGTAAATCGTGATGGACGATTCACAGCCATATATTACCCACTGCCTCAACCTCGTATCCCGAAGGATGTGTCCCGTATGAACTTTCACTACGCAGATAAAATCGCTTACTTCTTCATCGCCTTTTCCCTCTACCTGCTGCTGCGCGCCTTTTCCGAAGTGCACGTCGCACCGCTGACGAACATCCTGCTCTACGTCTCCATCGCCATCTCCCTGCTCGCCAGCAACATCCCGCGCGTCATCGACATCCCGCTCCACTTCGCCTACCCCGTGCGCTGCGTCGAGGTCTTCAGCTTCGGCCTAGCCGTCGTCTGCTTCCTCGTCCTCTGCATGCGCCATATGTTCATCTGAACGACTGCACTTTTACCAGCAAAAAGGCCAGGACCCCAAAAGAGGTCCTGGCCTTTTTCTATGATAAGCGATATCAAGGTCAAGCCTTGGCAGCTGCGGCTTCCCAGCCGAGTTCGAGGGCTTTCATGTTGGCCTCGACGGTGTGCGGCGGGACGCGGTTGGCGACGGCTTTCTTGATGGCGTCGAAGGAGACGATGCCGGTGAGGCGCACGAGGGCGCCGAGGGCGACGATGTTTGCAAAGAGCGGCTTGCCGACTTTCTCGATGGCAAGCTTCGTGATGGGGATGCGCACGACGTGCGGGAAGTCGGGCACATTCGGGACGAGCTGCTCATCGAGGACCAGGAGCCCCGCGGGATTGAGGTCCTTCCAGTACTTGTCGGCCGCTTTCTGCGTCATGGCCAGCACGAGGTCCGGCACGAGTACGTGCGGATGGTAGATGGGCGCATCGTCGATGATGACCTCGGATTTCGACGCGCCGCCGCGCGCCTCCGGTCCGTATGACTGCGACTGGACGGCTTCCTTGCCCTCGTCGACTGCCGCAGCCGCGAGGATGATGGCCGCCGTGATGACGCCCTGTCCGCCCGAACCGGATAATCTAAGCTGTTTCCTCATTTGTCAGCACCCCCTGCGCGTTCGATGACCTGATCGTATGCGGCATCGTAGTCGATGGCCTGCGAGCTGTAGAGGCAGCCAATCGGGAACTTGTCCTCGCGCTTCTCCTCTGACAGCTTGTCCCAGGCCGCCTTCATGACAGCGTGGTCGCGCATCCACTTGAGCATGTCAGCCGGGCTGCCCATGCGGTTCTTGCGGCCGAAGGCCGTCGGGCACTGGACCATCGCCTCAATGAACGAGAAGCCCTTGTTGTCAAGGCCATCGGCGATCATGTTCGTCATGTGCTGGACGTGGAAGGCCGTCGAGCGCGCGACATACGTCGCACCGGCCGCCTCCGCGAGCTTGCAGGCATCGAAGGTGCGGTCGACCGAGCCGTACGGAGCCGTCGTCGCCTTGGCGCCGACAGGCGTCGTCGGCGAAGCCTGGCCGCCCGTCATGCCGTAGATGTTGTTGTTGAACATGATGACCGTGAGGTCCACATTGCGGCGGCAGCCGTGGATGAAGTGATTGCCGCCAATGGCCGTGCAGTCGCCGTCGCCCGTGATGACGATGACGTTGAGGTCCGGATTGGCGAGCTTGATGCCCGTCGCGAACGGGATGGCGCGGCCGTGCGCTGTGTGCAATGTGTCAAAGTCCATGTAGCCCGAGGCGCGCGACGAGCAGCCGATGCCAGAGACGATGACCGTGTTGTCCTGCGACCAGCCCTTCTTCTCGACGGCCTGGACGATGGCCTTCATCGCGATGCCGTTGCCACAGCCGGGACACCAGAGATGCGGCAGATGATTCTGGCGGAAATATTGTTCAAAACTCCGTTCCATCACGCATTACCTCCTGCAATCATATTCTCGATGGCGGAGGTGATGTCCGCCGGTTCAAATGATTTCATGTCGTACTTGCCGCAGAGCGTGACCTTGCAGTCACTGTGCGCAGCGCGGCGCACCTCGTGGACAATCTGCCCGTAGTTGAGCTCTGCCACAAGAATGCCCTTGACCTTGGCCGAGAGCGCCTCGATGGCCTTGTCGGCAAACGGCCAGATGGTCATGAGGCGCAGCATGCCGACCTTGCGGCCCTTCTCGCGCTCCATGCGCACCGCCTCATAGGCCGTGCGCGCCGAGCCGCCGAACGAGACGACGGCGTACTCGGCATCATCCATGAAGTACGATTCCGTGTGGATGATCTCCTCACCGGCGCGCGCGATCTTCTCGTGCAGGCGGCGGATGGACGCCTCCGTGACCTCCGGGCTGCCGGACGGGAAGCCCGTATCATCGTGAATCAGGCCCGTCACGTGGATGCGGTAGCCCTGGCCGAAGTCTGCAACATTCGGCACGAGATCCTCGTCCGGCGCAAACGGCTCATAGCCCTCCGCACGCGACTTCTTCGGCTTGCGGCGCGGATAGACCTCTACATGCTCCGGCAGCTCGACCTTCTCGCGCAGATGGCCGATGACCTCGTCCATGAGCAGGATGACAGGCGTGCGGAAGCGCTCCGCGTAATTGACGGCCATGACCGTCGCATCGTACGTCTCGCGCACGCTCCACGGCGCGAGCGCGATGATAGGATGGTCGCCGTGCGTGCCCCAGCGCGCCTGCATGACATCACCCTGCGACGGCGAGGTCGGCTGGCCCGTCGACGGGCCGACGCGCTGCACATCGACGAGCACGCACGGAATCTCCGCGCAGGCAGCGTAGCCGATGAGCTCTTGCTTGAGGGAAAAGCCCGGGCCGCTCGTCGCATCCATGACCTTGCTGCCCGCCAGCGACGCGCCGAGGATGGCGCCCATGCTCGCGATCTCATCTTCCATCTGAACGAACTTGCCGCCATGCTTCGGCAGCAGGCGCGCCATCGTCTCCGCGATCTCCGTGGACGGCGTGATCGGGTAGCCGGCGAAGAAGTTGACGCCAGCTGCGATTGCACCTTCTGCGCAGGCCTCATTGCCCTGCATCAATCTCGCTTTGCTCATTGTGCTGCCTCCTTGACTCTATCCACAAAAATCGCATAATCGGGGCAGCGCAGCTCACACTGGCCGCAGCCGATGCACGCCTCCTTGTTGACGACCTGTATCTTGCCGAGCTCGCTGACCGCCAGCACGGACTTGGGGCAGAACGCCGCACAGATGCCGCAGCCCTTGCAGCGCACCGTCTTGATGGTGATCTCTGACTTCATGGTATTCCCTCCTGAAGATATCACAGCTTCATATGTGAATAATGCATGGTAACTATGTTTCTTTCGCCATATACTTTTACATCATAGCAGATAATTGCCTAAAAATCCAGCTTTATTGTAAATTTATGGTTGTATACAAGACAAATGTGCATAGAACCGAGTACAAATTCCTCTCCTATCACATCCTCTATTGGATAGTTCGCCGCCAGGAGACATTTCCCCTTCTTTTCGGCGGGCGGCAGGATTTTCCTCTACCCGTCGCCAATAATAGAGGTACACATGAGCACAATCCATGCAAGACATATACAGGGGGTTTTCTTATGCAGAGTTTTGAATTCAAGATGCCGACCGAAATCATCTTCGGACGCCATGCCGAGGACCGCGTGGCCGAGAAGCTGCGCGCGTACGGCGCGAGCCGCGTCTACATCGTCTACGGCGGCGGCAGCGTCGTCAGGAGCGGCCTGCTCTCGCGCATCGAGTGCCAGCTGACGTCAGGCGGCCTGGCCTTCCAGGTCCTCGGCGGCGTCCAGCCGAATCCGCGCGTCGCGCTCGTGCGCGAGGGCATCCGCGAGGCGCTCGCCTTCAGGGCGAACTTCATCCTCGCTGTCGGCGGCGGCAGCGTCATCGACTCGGCCAAGGCCATCGCGCACGGCGTGGCCAACCCGGGCACGGATATCTGGGATTTCTGGAGTGGCCGCGCCAAGCTCGAGAAGACGACGCCCGTCGGCTCTGTGCTGACGCTCGCAGCGGCTGGCAGTGAGACGAGCGACTCCGCCGTTCTGACGAACGAGGACACGATGCGCAAGGTCGGCCTGAACACGCCGCTCAACCGCCCGGTCCTCGCCTTCATGAACCCAGAGCTGACCTTCACCGTCCCCGAGAAGCAGCTCGTCTGCGGCGTCTCCGACATCATCATGCACACGCTCGAGCGCTACTTCACCAAGGTCAAGGAAGCCAACGTCTTCACCGACCGCGTGGCGGAAGACCTCATCAAGACCGTCATGGACGCCTCAAAGGCAGCCGTCAAGGACCGCGAGGACTACGATGCCATGAGCGAGATCATGTGGTGCGGCAGCGTCTCCCACTCCAACTTCACGGAGCTCGGCCGCGGCAAGGACTTCTCCGTCCACAAACTCGGCCACGAGCTCAGCGCCCGCTTCGACGCGACGCACGGCGCCTCGCTGACATCGCTCTGGGGCTCCTGGGCCCAGTACGTCTACCAGGATGACACGGCCCGCTTTGCGCAGTTCGCCGAGCACATCTTCGGCATCGAGGCAAGCGCGGGCACAGAGGAAGAGCGCGCCCGCCAGGGCATCGAGAAGATGGTCGCCTACTTCAAGAGTCTCGGCATGCCCGTGAGCCTGCCGGAACTCCTCGGCACCAAGCTCAACGACAGCGAGCTCTACAGCCTCGCCGACCTCGCCACGGCCGGCGACACGAAGAAGCTCGGTACCTTCCACCCGCTCAATCGCAAGGATGTCCTCGCCATCTACAAGCTTGCCAACAGATAAGAAGCGCACATGCAAAAAGCCCCGGCCCTGGATGAAAATCATCCGGGACCGGGGCTTTCTATGACTCAGGATTATCGAATTACAGTCAGTTCAAACGAACGCGATCATTTGCCAAGAGCAGCCTGACCTTTGTCGAGGAGTTCCTTGCCGCAGTGCTTGACGACGAGGCACGCGAGCGTCATCAACGCGATGGCGAGCACGAGCTGCAGGCCGTCGACGCCGATGAGGAACTTGCCGGCCATGAGCTTCATGATGCCGCCGTAAACGCTCATGACGAGCGCCGTCATCGTGACGATGAACATGAAGACCATCGGCACGTAGAGCATCCAGCCCTTGCGGTTCGTCATCTTGAGGAAGACGGCGAGCGAAATCAGGACGAGTGCGGAGAGCAGCTGGTTGGCTGCGCCGAACAGCGGCCAGATATTCATGTAGCCAGCGAGGCAGAGGCCATAGGCGAAGATGAGCGTGAGGATCGTGGAGACGTACTTGTCCATGAAGAACTTCTGCGCACCGCTTGCCTCGACGCCATCGCTCGGCTTGATCATCTCCTGGAAGGACATGCGGCCGATGCGGGCGACGGAGTCAATCGTCGTCATGCCGAGTGCCGATACGCACATCGTGATGAAGCAGGCGGAGAAGCCGGCCGGCAGGCCGAAGATGTTCGTGAAGAACGTGCTGATGCCGGCGGCAAAGATCTGGAACGGCGTGCCCTGTGCCATGACACCATTCGAGGCAGCAGCGCAGGCAATGGCCAGCGCGACGACGCCGAGCATGCACTCGCAGAGCATCGCGCCATAGCCTACTGGCAGCATATCCTTCTCATTGGCGATGGCCTTCGAAGACGTGCCGGAAGATACGAGGCTGTGGAAACCGGAGACCGCGCCGCAGGCGATTGTGATGAAGAGGATCGGGAACAGCGGCTTGCCGCTGACTTCAAAACCGACAAAAGCCGGCATATTGACCGACGGGTTGGCGGCGATGACACCGATGACGCCGCCGGCGACCATGCCGAGCAGCAGGAAGGAGCTCAGGTAATCGCGCGGCTCCATGAGCAGCCACATCGGCAGGACAGCTGCGATGAAGCAGTAGCCGAAGACGATGTAGCGCCAAGTCGGCACATCGAAGTAGAGCGGGAATTGCATGCCGACCGCGAACATCGCGATGACGAGCACGACGGCAACGATGAACTTCAGGACGCCGGACGGCTTGACCTTGCTGATGAAGATGCCGAAGCCCATAGCGACGACGATGTAGAGCATGGAAATCGTAGCGGCCTGTGCGCCCGGCGTGTTGAGCGTGCCATTGGCACCAAAGCCGTTGAACGTCTTCGCGATGATATCGGCAAAGGCTGCGATGACGAGCAGCGTGAAGAGCCAGCTGAACAGCAGGAACAGGCGGCGTCCCGTGCGGCCGACGTACTGCTCAATCAGCAGGCCCATCGACTTGCCTTCATTCTTGACCGATGCGTAGAGCGCCGTGAAATCCTGGACTGCGCCGAAGAACGCGCCGCCGATCAGGATCCAGAGGAAGGCCGGCAGCCAGCCGAACATCGCTGCGATGATTGGGCCGGTCACAGGGCCTGCGCCCGTGATGGACGAGAACTGATGTGCAAAGACCGTGAAGCGCGAGGCCGGGGAGTAATCCTGGCCATCGTTCTTGCGGACAGCCGGCGTCGGAGCCTTCGGGTCGATGCCCCAAGTCTTCGCGAGCCAGCGCCCATAGAATAAGTACGCACACGCGAACCAGACGAGTGCGATACCGACAAGCATTAATCCTGTCATATGAATCCCTCTTTCCTACCCAAATAAAGCATACAATAAATCCCGTTCGCAATGTTCGCGAACGGGACCCGTTTGTCTTCAGGCAAGATACATGCCGTCGACAAGGTCATTCGCATCGTTGCGATAAACACTTAATGGATAGTTTGTATCTTAGCACTCGATTATATAGTTGTCAACTTGTAAAGGAAAGAAGTAATTTTCAGAGTGTTTTCATTTTTGCGCGTTCCTTCTTCCAGACCCAGACGCAGCGGATGCCGGGGTGCATGTGCGGCAGCACGAAGCAACGGCTGCACGAGAGGCAGATGGACTTCTCGCCGCCAGAAAGCTCCTTCGTGACGAAATCCGGCTCGGCAATCAAAGCGCGGCCGAGCGAGACGCACGCGATGCCCGCCTCGATGACCGTCTCCATGTCCGCGAGCGAGCGCACGCCGCCGACGAGGCTCAGCGGCATGTCGGGCACCTCTTCGTGCAGGCGCTTGATCTGCGGCAGGTAGTAGAGCGTCGCCGTCTTCGGCTGATTGATGAAGTCAACGCCCGAGAACTCGACGAGCTCGACGCCGAGTGCCTTCGCGCGCTGCAGCAGCCAGACCATGTCGCGGTGATAGCCCTCGGCATCCTCCGCCTTCGTGTCGACATTGACCTTGAGCAGCACCGGGAAGTCCTCACCACAGGCCTCTTGGATGCCGCGGATGATCTCCTCCGTCATGCGGAAGCGGTTCTCGATGGTACCGCCGTATGCGTCCTCGCGCTGGTTGAACGTCGGGTCGAGGAAGCGCGAGAGCAGGTACGAGTGGGCCGCATGGAGCTGGACGCCGTCGCAGCCAGATTGCTGCAGGCGCTTTGCCGCTTCAATGAAGCACTGCTCGATGTGGTGGATCTCCCCCACCGTCAGCGCGCGCGCATGGCGGCCCTTCTTGAGCGGGCGCGCGACGACGTCGACGAGGTCCTCGTTGTCGATGGCACGCGGGCCAGCGTGGTTGATCTGCGGGATGAAGCGCACATCGTGCGCATGGGCAATCGCGACAGCCTTGCGGAACTGGTCCGTAAAGCAGTCCTCGTAGATGTTGACCTGTTCTGGATTGGCGCGGCCCAGCGGGTCTACGCAGCAGTGGCCCGTGATGATCGTGCCGATGCCGTTCTTCGCCAGTACCTCATACATGTTGTATTCGGCCGCCGTCATGTAGCCGTCTTCCCCTGCGAGGAAACTGTGCACGGCCGAGCGGATGATCCGGTTCTTCAGGGCAAGGTGCTGCAGCTGCAGCGGCGTTTCGATGATGCTCATGATAACTCTCCTATGAATCCAAGATAAAAGAAAAGGGCTGTCGTTTGTCAACAGCCTCTTGCTTGTTTGATTACTGGTCGACGCGGCAGATGTCCGCGCCGAGGCCGACGAGCTTCTCGACGAGATTGTCGTAGCCGCGGTCGATGTGGTGGATGTAGCCGACCTGCGTCTCACCCTCCGCGACGAGGCCCGCGAGGACCATCGCTGCGCCGGCGCGCAGGTCCGTTGCCTTGACCTGGCAGCCATAGAGCTTCTCCACGCCCTCGACGATCGAGGTGCGGCCGTCGATCTTGATCTTCGCGCCCATGCGCTTGAGCTCGTCAACGTGCATGAAGCGATTCTCGAAGACCGTCTCCGTGACGACGCCCGTGCCCTCCGAGATGGCCATCATCGCCATGAACTGGGCCTGCATGTCCGTCGGGAAGCCCGGATACGGCATCGTCTTGATGTCGACCGACTTCGTGCGGCGGTCGCACGTCACGCGGATGCCGTTGACATCCTCCTCGATCGTCACGCCGGCTTCCTTGAGCTTGGCAATGACCGGCTTGAGGTGCTCGCTGATTGCGTTCTCGATGTAGACATCGCCGCGCGTCATCGCAGCAGCCACCATGTAGGTGCCCGCCTCGATGCGGTCCGGGATGATCGTGTAGTCGCGGCCCGTGAGCTTCGGCACACCGTCGATCTTGATGACATTCGTGCCGGCGCCGCGGATCTTCGCGCCCATGACGTTGAGGTAATTTGCGAGATCCACGATCTCCGGCTCCTGGGCCGGATTCTCGAGGACCGTCTGCCCCTCGGCCATGGAAGCCGCCATGATGATATTCTCCGTCGCGCCGACGCTCGGGAAGTCGAGGTAGATCTTCGCGCCCTTGAGGCCTTCCGGAGCAGCTGCCTCGATGAAGCCGTGGCCGACGCGGATCTCTGCGCCGAGAGCCTCGAAGCCCTTGAGGTGGAGGTCGATGGGACGCGTGCCGATGGCACAGCCGCCCGGCAGGGAAATCTTGGCCTGTCCGCAGCGAGCGAGCAGCGGTCCCATGATCAGGAAGGAGGCGCGCATCTTGCGCACGAGATCGTACGGCGCCTCGCAGCTGCCGATGACCGTGCTGTCGACAAACAGCTGATGCGTCTCCTTGCGGAACTCTGCCTTGACGCCGAGTTTCTGCAGTACCTCTGTGATCGTATGCACATCTTCAAGCGCCGGCACTTCGTCGAGAAGGCTCGGCGAATCCTGTCCGAGAAGAGTTGCCGCGATAATCGGCAGTACCGCATTCTTCGCCCCGCTGATCTTGACGCGGCCCTCCAGCCGGCGTCCGCCATGTATAACCAACTTTTCCATTTAAGTCCTTTTTCCTCCTATAGCAGCACAGCCACTTCGCCCGCTGTGCTTAAAGCATCATTTTCCAGTGTATCATCATATTCACCTGCTGACAATAGGGGGCGGTCACTTTCTCTCGACCTGCAGGGTGCTATGGATGACATTGTCGATGATATAGTTCGTCGTGAATTTCGTCTCACCCGTGTTCTCGTGCTTCGGCTGGTTCAGCGAGAACGAGAACTTGCGCTGCTGCGCGGCCTCGCGGGCCGCCTTGGCCGCCTCGCGTGCGGCCTTGCGCTGCTGCGCTGGCGTCATCACCTGGGCCTGTGCGCCAGGCGCGATGATGATCTCGTTATTGCGGCCCGTGCGCTTGAGGCCCTGGAGCTTGTCCTTCGTCGTCGCAGTCTTGTCTTCCTGCGCGATGAGGTCGAGGCCCGTCTGCTGCAGGAGCTTGAGCTGCGCGATCGGCGCGACACCGCCGCCGCGGATGTCGAGCGTCAGCGGCCCCTCATGTGCCGTCACGGGCACGCGGTACGGGATGAGCAGCGTCTCCTTATCGCGGCGGTACGGCTTGATCGTCGTCGTGAACTTGACGAGATCGCCCGGCTTGACCGTTGTCTTGTCGGGCACAGCCGAGAGGAGCGTCGCCGTCTTGCGGCCGTTCTCCATCTGCACATCGACCTGGACGTCGACGATGTCCGACTCCTGTTCCGTATTCGAGCAGACGATGCTCATGGCCTGCATGAGCTCGCCGACCGCGATCTGGCCGACGTCGGCCGTGTTGTAGAACATGTTGCTGCGCTCGAACTTGCCGCCTTCTGCCGCATTCGTGCGGATGGTGAAGTGGACATTGGCCGTGCTGCCGGCCAGCGTGTCCGACGTCTTCGTCATCGCCGCATAGGCGATGCCGCCCGAGAGCTCCGGCAGGAAGTCCTCGTCATAGGCGATGCGCGCACCGTAATCATCCGTGCGGCCGAGCGTCGTATCCTTAATGCGGACCTTGACCGGCACGACTGTCGGGAAGTCGCCGATCGTGCCCGCGATGCCCGTCTCGCGGTCCTGGCTGATGCGGCCGATGATGTTGCCGATATTCGCGATCTTCATGCCATTGCTCTGGCCGCTGATCGTGCCGACGACCGTCGCGTCCGTCATGAAGTAGTTGACGTTGCCGCGATGCAGGAACGGATGGCCGAAGCCGAGGATCTTCTTGCCGTCCACAGCCGTGACCGTGCCCGTCGCGCCGACGGCGAAATCGCCGTAGACGATGGCGACGCCGACGGCACTGCCCGGCTTGAGGCTCGCGTTGTAGAGCGTATTGCCCTCGCCTTCCGTGCGGACGCCCATCGGCATGAAGGTCACATCACGACCGACCGGCACATTCTTCTGCAGGAAGTCGATGCCCGGCTGGCTGAAGCCCGAGAGGTACATGACGGCCTTGGGCTGCTTCGTCAGGGCTTTCTCATCCTTAGCCTGAGCCTTATCCTCAGCTGCCGCAGCCGTTTTCGCGGCCGCGGCGTCCTTGACCGGAGTGGACGCTTTGGCCGCCTCGTCAACTGCTGCCTTATCTTCAGCAGTCGCGGCCTCCTCGGCAGGTGCATCCGCTGCCTCCTCGGCTTTGGCCGCATCCTTGGCGGCCGCTTGATCCGCCGTCTCTACAGCAGCAGACTTGGCTTTCTCAGCCGTTTCCTTCTCGGCTGCTTCCTGCTTGGCCTTCGTCTCCTTGGACGTGTCCTCAGCCTCGTGGATGACGTCCATGATGCGGTTGAGGATGGCATTGCCGCTTGTCTCGGCCTTCTTGTTCTCCTCTTCCTTCTCCTTAGCCGCCTGCTTCTTGCGCTCCTCGACGACCTTGTGCATGTTGACCGTCTTGAGGCGCGTCTTGTTCTTCGTGTCCGGCATCGTCCAGAGCTTCATCATGTCCTCGATCGGCGTGATGAAGAACGTGTATGGCGTCATCTCCTTGATGCCGGCCGCCACGGCGCCGACGAGGCGGCCGTTGACGTAGACGGGGCTGCCGCTCATGCCCTGCAGGATGCCGCCCGCCTGCTCAATCACGGGGCCGCGTGCGCGTGCCATGATCATGCGGGACGACCCCTTGCCATTGTCCATATTGCCCACGATGTCCACATCGAAGCTGCGGATCTCGCCCGAGCTGTCCACTACGGTATAGGCCGTGCCCGTCATGCCCCCCTTGACATCCCGGAACGGCAAGATCGGGTCCATCGCGTGGGCTGGCACAGCAGCCGTTGCGAAGCACATCGCAGCGATGCCCGTCGCGATGACCTTCTTCATGAATCTATGCAAACGTACTCACCTCGTAAACGCAAAATCAAGAATCAAATAAAATGGGAAAAATACTGTTAGTTTCCATTATAGCATACTCGTCCAGCCCTGTGCATTCCCGATTGCGAAATGTGAGCTGCTGCCAATGTCTCACTTCGCGACGAGGACCAGGGCGTCGCCGACGAGGCGCTCCTGGCCGTCCGACGGAGAGTTCTGGACCTCGCCATTCACGACGAGGTCGGACGAGCCGCCGCCGTCGAGGTTCAGCGCATCCTGCGCGCCGAACTTCACGAGCAGCCGCGCCCAGTCCGTCAGCGTCAGGCCGACGCTGTGCGACTGGCGGCCGTCGACGACAGCCAAGAGATAGCGACCGTCCTTCGTGATGCCGACAGCGCTGCGCGGCGCGCGGCCGATGCGGATGTCAGCCGGGAAGTCCTCCTCATCGACCGTCACATTGACGCGGCCGTTCGCGACGAGGCGCGGGCCGCAGCCGATGATGAAGTCCATCCCCTGCCAGCCGCCGCCGAGATTCTCCTCGATGGATACGGGGTCGCCGACCTGCACGCCGGCGAGCTCATCAGCCACCGTGCCGTGCACCGAGAGGACGACGCCGTCCGCGGGAATCGGCGAATCGTTCTGGCGGATGTCTGTGACGCGACCGCCGCGCACGATGTACTCGCGGCCGTACTCATTCGTACCCGTCGAAGCGCCATAAGCGCGATTGTAGATGACGAGACTGTCCGCGCCGCGCTCGCAGTCGACACCAGCCACGCTGACGCTGACGCCGCCCATCGTGACCATGCCGTCATACGAGATCTTGCCGAAGACAGGCGTGCCGTCTTTTCGCAGGCCGAAGGCCGAACGCGTGTAGTACGTCGTGCCGACCGTCTGGCCGTTCATCTGCGTGACGCCGAGGATGTCGCCTGCCGGTGCGAAGTACGAGGCATTGATGCCCGCGATGCCGCCAGCTCTCGCGACGATGCCGCTGACCGCTTCACGCCCCGGTATCCTGCCCTTGGCCAGGGCCGGCACGAGGCGGTAGCGCGCGGGGTCCGCCTCTAAGAGCCAAGCCGAGATCTTGCCGTAGTCGTCCCAGTATACATACGTGTGTTCCGTAAGGCCCGGCGCGATCTCCTGTACGTAGTCGCCGTCGATGGCCCCCGGCATGCCAGAGGCATTGCCCGAAGCAGGCTTGCCCAAAGATGGCTTGCTGGTGGTCGTCTTACTCGAAGCAGGCTTGCGCGAAGGCATGCTCACCGCCGTATCCGGCACGACATCGACAAAGAGCCGCGTCGGGTTCTTGAGCGTGCGGACCTGATACGTGAGTCCCGCCTTGAGCTTCATCGTCACGATGAGGTGCTTGCCCTTTTTATTGTAGGCAATCGACTCGATGCGGCTGCCCTTGGCCGGCACGGCCGCAAAGCCCTTGTACGAAGTGTCGGCGAGGTCAAGCGTCAGCGTGCGGCCGTCAGCCGAGACGGCAGTCGTGTAGGCCGGCAAATCCGTGAATTCGTAGACCACGCGGTCGTGCTCGCTGCCGCTGTGGAAGCGCATCGAGGTCAGCCCCGCCGCCATCGCGAAGCTCTGCCCCAGAAACAGCGCCGCAGCCGCAAACACAGCCGCGCGCCGAAGAATCCTGTTCATCATAGTACCCCTTCCCATATAAAAAACCTTCCTCGCACGGCGCAGATGCGCAGATGCGGGGAAGGAAAGCACAGCCTTTATTTCCCGATCTTGAGGTTCATGGCCTTGCCGTCGAACTTCGAGAACGTGTCGAGCGCCTTGCCGCAGCCGAGTGCGACGCAGGAGAGCGGGTCATCCGCAAGTGCCGTCGGGATATCCGTCTCGCGGCGGATGAGCTCGTCGAGGCCGAAGAGCAGCGCGCCGCCGCCCGTCAGGATGATGCCGCGGTCCATGATGTCCGCCGAGAGCTCCGGCGGCGTCTCCTCGAGGACCTTCTTGACGCACTCGACGATGCGCGAGACAGAAGCGCCGATGGCCTCTGCCACCTGCTTCGTCGTGATCTGCACCGTCTTCGGCAGGCCCGTCAGGAGATCGCGGCCGCGGATGTCGAGCGTCTCATCGCGCGCCTCAGGATACGCAGCGCCGACCTTGAACTTGATGTCCTCCGCCGTGCGCTCGCCGATCATGAGGTTGAACGCGCGCTTGACATAGGCGATGATGTCCGAGTCGAACTTGTCGCCGGCGATGCGCAGCGACTCGCTGTTGACGATGCCGCCGAGGCTGATGACCGCGATGTCCGTCGTGCCGCCGCCGATGTCGACGATCATCGAGCCGCACGGCTCCACGATGTCGAGACCGGCGCCGAGCGCTGCCGCGAGCGGCTCCTCGATGAGCTGCGTGTGGCGCGCGCCGGCCTGCTCAGCAGCTTCCTGCACCGCGCGCTGCTCGACCATCGTGCAGCCCGACGGGATGCAGATCATGATGCGCGGGCGGAAGACGAAACTGCGGCCGACAACCTTCTCGATGAAGTGGCGCAGCATGCTCTCCGTGATGTCGTAGTCCGCGATGACGCCCTCGCGCAGCGGGCGGATGGCGACGATGTTGCCCGGCGTGCGGCCGATCATGCGGCGCGCCTCCTCGCCGATGGCCAGCACACGGTTCGTGTCCTTGTCCACCGCGACGACAGACGGCTCGCGCAGCACGATGCCCTTGCCCTTCACATAGACCAGCACGTTGGCTGTGCCAAGGTCGATGCCGATATCCATTGACATACCAAACATTTTATTGAAATCCCCTTCCAACCGATAAAAGAATGATATCATACCTTCTGAAAAGATTATGGCAGAACTGGCTGAAAAGCAGCGGGAAAACAGCCGCCGCGCCAGTCGATGCCTCTTTTCTATTGATATACTATATAATAATTCGCGCGCTTTTACAATGGGGGAAACAGGCGAAAAAGACAGAAACATGACCATTTGCGGCAGGCACAGCACCAATTTGCAAAATTTCATGTTATTTACGATAACTTACGGTAATTTGGTGAAGAATTTCTCTTTTGCTTCTAAAAAAGACGCATTGACAAGGACGAAACAGGATGATACGATAAGATTGCTGACTTCCAGCTCGCACAGGTAGATCCGAAGAAATAGAAGCGATGGCCGAGGCCATCGCTTTTTTGCAGTGAAAACTCAAGAACAAAAGGAGATTTATCCATGAAAAAAGCAATCGCCATCCTGCTCATCATCGTCGCGGCCTTTCTCGGCACGCTGCTCTACTTCCACGCGCACGACACGCGCACGGCCGACAGTCTCTCGGCCTATGCGCGCATCGAGTTCACGGGCCTGCGCGGCTCTGACGGCTCGGCGACGAGCGCCCACTTCACCGTCTGGGATACGCGCTACGACGGCGCCAAGGCCGACTCCAAGGTCACGCTCGTGACCGACTCCAAGGAGTGGCCGCTGATCGCCTCCGTCAAGCAAAAGGACGCTGGCTCCTTCCAGAAAGAGAACGAGATTTCCGTCTTCCTGCCGGCCACCACGCTCGACGACATCAAGAAGGCCACGACCGTCCGCTTCCGCTACAGCTACAAGGACGGCCAGACGATCGACCTGCCGCTCAATGACGCCGACCTCGCCTACTGGAAGGGCCAGGTCGAGTAAGCCATCGGCTGCATACATGACATAAAAAGAGCATCCCCGCAGTGGGATGCTCTTTTTATGCAATCAATCAGCCTTTATAGACGCGCGGCACGCGCGGCGAGATCAGGCAGGTGACCTCGTAGTTGATGGTGTTGAGCCACTTGGCCGCCGTGTCGGCCGTGACCGTCTCATCGCCGAAAAGCACGGCCGTGTCGCCCTCCTTGACGTCCGGCAGATCCGTGACATCGACCATGACCTGGTCCATGCAGACGCGGCCCGCAATCGGCGCCTTGCGTCCGCCGAACGAGACGTAGCCGCCGTTGCCGTAAGCGCGAATGTAGCCGTCGGCATAGCCGATTGGCAGTGTCGCGATGCGGCTCTCGCGCGCGGCGATGAACTGGCGGCCGTAGCCAATGCTCTCGCCCGGATGCAGGTTCTTCGTAAAGACGACCTTGGCGCAGACCTTCATGACCGGGCGGATGTCAATCGGATGCGTGACCTCGTCCGACGGCCACATGCCGTACTGGATGACGCCGGCGCGCACCATGTCGTAGTGGGCTTCCGGGATCTCGAGGATGGCCGCCGACTCCGCGATATGGCGGATCTTCAGCGTCACGCCAGCCTCCTCGACCGCCTTCAAGGCCTGCTCAAACTTCACGAGCTGCCCCTTCGTGTACGTCTTGTCCTTGCTGTCCGCCATCGCAAAGTGGGAGAACATGCCCTCGATCTCGATGTTCGGCAGCTGCTTGACCGCCGCGGCCAGGGCGCCGATCTCCTCAGGGCGGATGCCGATGCGGCCCATGCCTGTCTCGACCTTGAGGTGCACCTTTGCCACCTTGTGCTGGCGCACGGCCTCGCGCGAGATGGCCTCTGCGAGCGGCAGCTCACAGACGACCTGCGTGACATCGTAGTCGACGATGTCGCGCGCCTCGTCCGGCAGCACAAGGCCGAGGAGCAGGATCGGCGTCGTGAAGCCCGCCTCGCGCAGCTCGATAGCCTCGCCGAGCGTCGCCACCGCGAGATACGAGGCCCCCGCCTCCACCGCGACGCGCGCGACAGCCAGAGCACCGTGGCCGTAGGCGTCTGCCTTGACGACCGCACAGAGCTTCGCCCCGCCGCGAATGTTCTTCTTGATTTCTTCGTAATTATGTCTCAGGGCGCGAAGATCGATCTCCGCCCAGGCTGCACGGTTTGGCATGAAATATCCCCTTTTCTCGTACCGAGTCAGATTCTCTTTTCAGTTTACTACACGCCATCGAAAAGTCAAGCATGGATGTCGGCAACAAAAAAGGCCTCCGCCGAAACGGAGGTCTTTTGATTGCGATGAAAATCTGCTAATCGAAGGATTAGAAGAACATCTCGATACGGCCGAAGAGGTTCTCGATCTTATTGTCCGTAAGGAGATCCTTACCGTTGCCATAGCGCAGCGTTGCAACAACGTTCTTGAACGGAGCGTAGTTCGTGCCGACTTCCCAGCCCTTCTGACCAGCGAGGATTACATCGAACGTGGAGAACAGATCCGTGTTCTGGCCGAGGTAGCGGTAAGCTGCCCAAGCACCCCAAGTGCCCTTGTTCTCAGCCTCAGCACCCTTGTAGCTGTACTGAGCGCTCCAAGCCTTGTCGAAGTCATCAGCCGACGTGTTGTTGGCATAGAAGCCGTTCAGGGCATTCGTCTTATCGAAGCGATAAGCAGCCTTTGCGAGCCAGATATTGGCATTATCTTCGTTCTGATACTTCTCAGCCTTCGTATCAACGCGATACTGGAAGGTATCAGAATTCAGATGATGGTAGTCAACACCGCCGACGAACTTGCCATCGCCATAGCCGAGGCCAGCGTACTGGTAGTTAGCCGTCTTCTCGCCAACTTTGAACTTCTGCGTGAAGTCACTGTCGTTGTCCATGTTCTGGCGGCCAGCACCAGCCGTGAACGTTACCTTGTTGCCGAACTGGACTTCAGCGCCGGAGAACGAGGTATCAAAGATGCTGTCGCTATCAATCTGAGCGAACTTACCGAGTTTGACCTGGAAGTTGTCGTAGTTGCCCTGAGCCCAAACGCGCTTGAGCGTAACATCTGTATCCTGATAGCTGTCCTTACCATGCTCACTGTGGACATCGTCGCGGTCCTTTGCAAGATCCGTTGAAGCATCGAGACGTGCATTTACATGCCAATGGCTGTTGACTTCAGCGCTCGGCTCGAGGCGGAACAGGAGCTGATCATCGTTCGTCTTCGTGTTTGCATCCTTGTCGCGATGGCTGTAGTACGTGTACTCAGCCTTGCCGTTCCACTTAACCATGTCAGCGTTGCGCTCGAGGTTGCTTACGCGGACGCCGAGGTTGTTGAGCTCATCGGAGAACTCAGCAGCGAGTTTGTCGATCAGGGCCTTATCAGCAGCGGAGACATCCGTCTTTGCCATAGCCTTTGCGATCATCTGAGCCATCTCATAACGCGTGATGTTCTGGTTGCCACGGAACGTCGTGTCGCCATAGCCTTCGATGACGCCATCAGCTGCGAGCTGGGATACAGCGTCGTAAGCCCAATGGTCAGCCGGTACATCGGAGAACGGGTTTGCAGCAGCAAACGTCGTGCTAGCAGCGCCAACAACGAGAGCCGTCGTCAGAGCGGATACGAGAGTCTTTTTCATAAAGAACTCCTCCTTCAAAAAATAGAATGAAACGTTACGTCCTAGTTCTATCGGAGGATTCCTCATGAGTGTCCATGTTTCCTCAGTCTCTTCCTTCGATTTCCCTTCGGACAAGATTATTATAGCAGATATAAATTTTTTCGTCAAATTAGATACTGCTGAGAGATATGCCAGTGAACGTACTCCCGCCTATAGAGGCGGGAGCTTCCTGCTTCAACGAGAACAGCGCCACGGACTCCAAAGAGTTGCGGCGGCTTACAATCTCTCCACAGGCGTAGATTCCCGTGCGACCCACGGTATTTTATGGATTACGTCAGGCAGATATCCGCCTGGCTTCTTCTCGGATATTTATGGCAGCGTTCTTATCGCGATTATGGTGACTGCCACATTTAGGGCAATCCCATTCCCTTACAGATAAGTCCTTGGTTTCGTGGTTCTGATATCCGCAAACATGGCACAGTTGGCTGCTTGGATACCACTTGTCTATCTTGATAAGCTTTTTGCCTTGCCAAGCCAATTTATATTCCAACATGTTCGTGAACATATTCCAGCCATTGTCAGCTACGGATTTGCCAAAGCTGAACTTGCCACCCTTTTTCCGCTTTGCCATCGCTTTGACGCTGATATCCTCAATGCCAATGACATCATAGCGGTCTGCGAGGTAGCGAGCCTTCTTATGCAGGAAATCCCGGCGTTGATTGGCCACTTTCTCATGGAGAATAGCTACACGCAGCCTTTGTTTTTCTCTGTTATGACTTTCTTTCTGCTTTTGGGATAGCTTCCGCTGTGCCTTAGCCAGTCTCTTCTCTGCCTTTCGCAGGAAATCGGGATACTTAGCCTCATCCTCATCGGAAGCCACATACAAGCTGTGCATCGCAAAATCCAGGCCCAGGAAGGTCTTCGGTATGACAGGGAGTATTTGGTTTTCATACTCCACCAGCATACTGATATAGTACTTTCCGGATGGCGTCTTGCTGATGGTCACGGTCTTTATGATACTGTTCTCCGGCAAGGGACGATGTTGGCATAATTTCACCCAACCGACTTTCGGCAGTTTCACCTTATGGCCCCCGATTCGGACAGAGCCTTTCTGGTTGTTCGTGGAATACGAAGCACGACGATTCTTCTTGGACTTGAAGCGCGGCTTGCCGAAATGCTTGCTATCATTCCAAAAGTTATTATAGGCCTTATTCAGGTTCATTTGGGCATTGGCAAGGGCTAAACTATCCACTTCTTTCAGCCAAGGGAATTCTTCCTTGTACTGCGCAGGCGTGTTATGTAGCTTTTTGCCTGTTTCCTTGTAATAGTCAAGGCGGTCACTCAACATTTTATTATAGATGAATCGGACACAGCCGAAAGTCTTGGCAAACATAATTTTTTGTTCAGTTGTTGGATAGAGTCTGTATCGGTATGCCTTATTCACTATAATCTCACCTGCCTTGAACAAGTAAATCTATAGAATACCTCATCACTTACACTTCCATGTTAATTCGTATTTCTCCTGGTATTATATCATATGTATCAAAGATTAGAATCAGGCAACAAGCAACCAACAAAAAAAGAACGATGCATCGAGAAAATTTTTCTCTTTGCATCGTTCTTTTTCCTATCCGTTATTTAATGGTTCGTTGAGCTTATTTATTTTTGTTTTCTTTGACTATGCGAACACGCTGAATCGTCGGATTGCCTGCTTTGTCTTTTGCTATCGTATCGACAGTGAAGTATTCTAATTCATGCGAGAATTCGCTGAGGATCTTGTCGGACAAGACAGCGCCTTTTGTCATGGCACGATACAAGATAGCTGCAAATTCATACCGCGTCATCGGGCGGTCTCCGGCAAAGTTGCCATCCGGATAGCCTTCGATCATGCCGTTGCCGGCCAGCTGTGCTACGTATTCGTAAGCCCAGTGATTCTGCGGTACATCCGGGAAGAGCTGCAGCTTGGATGTATCTATCTTCTTACCTGCATTGGCATCGAGCATGGCTGACTTCATAGCTTCCAATTCACCGCGCAGTTCTTTAATTTCCTTCGCCATCGCTACACGAGAAGTCGATACATGACTGCTTCCGGAACCTAGTTTGAAGCTTACGCCGGCATTAACCATGTTTTCGCCATTACCAAAGGTACCGCCTACAGAGAACATCGTGTCTTCATTCGGACGATAGTATGCCCCAACAGCAGCTGCATTGGCGCCGCGGTAGTTGCCATAGCCTGCCGCAAAGTCCCACTTCGCATCCGGATCAAAATCCAATGGATGTAATGCTGCCAAAGCCGCAGCACCGGCACCGACTTTGTTGACACGGTTGTCGAGGTTGCTGATAGAATGGCTCAGTGACGAAATGTTGGTTGCGTTGTTGGCAATCGCCTGGTTCGTTTCATAGAGCTGGCTACCATTTACAGCGTCCTTGGAGGTTGCGCTGAGTTCACCTGCAGCAACATTGGTAACCTTTTGGTCATTAGCATTCAGGCCTTTATCGCTGATATAGGTCTTGCCGCCAACTTTTACGCCTTCATCGCTGATGGAGGTCTTGCCTGCGGTTACAGCAGTTGCAGATACGCTAACCTTATTGCCAACCTTCAGGCCGTCTTTGTTCATTACAGTTTGGTCAGCTTTAAAGGTATTGGCGGTTACGCTTTCAACAGTGATATCCTTTTTCAAAGCCACATTGTAGTTTTTGCTACCGTCAGTATTAGTTCCCGGAGTTACAGTAATGTTATCACCCTGGGTTACAGTAGTGTGCTTAGCTGCAGTTGCTGCTACGTCCTTCAACGCCTGGTCAAGCTTGCCGATAGAAGTAGTTGTGTTTTCGCCATTAGTAACATAATTACCCTTGCCGCCTTCTACATAGTTCAGGTCACCAACCTTGTTGTTCAACTTCTGGTTCAGGTTGTTTACAGCGTCAACAACGGTAGTATGGCTGCCGTTTTGGTTCTTAATATCGCTGTCAATATTATTAACCTCGCCTACGTCACTTGCTTTGGCTACGTCGGTAATGGTTACAGTACCGGTTACCTTACCTTCTTTATTAACAATATCCATAGATACGCCCTGAGATTTATTGCCAGTGCTGTCAGTTACTTCGCCAACTGCATAGTTGCCACTCTTAATATGCGTATCGTTAGCTGCAACATAATCCGTCAGCTGGCCTACGTTTACAGCATCGGTCTTTTCAACGCCTGCTGCTACGCCAGTAATCTTGCCATCCTTGTTAATGGTAACCTTGTTGTTAAGCTTAATGCCGCCATCTGCAAAGCTAATGCTGCCTGCGCCTTCACCTGCGCCGATGATGGATTTGATATCCTTCAGCTCATCGTTCACATCAACCTTGTATTCCAGATGACCATCAGCAGTAGTCACAGGGTTCACTGTTGTATTTTTGCCGTTAGATAAGGTGGTATGTTTACCTGCTTCGGTTGCTACTGCATGCAGTTGGCTACCGTTTACTGCGTCGGTAGAGGTTTCGGTAATTGCACCTG
>NZ_JNKR01000021.1 GCF_000702905.1 Mitsuokella jalaludinii DSM 13811 | reverse complement strand
GACCGACAAGCGCTTTTAAGCGCAGCTGGTAAGCAGAGGCCTTATAAGGCCGTAAATATAAAACCCCCGGCTATGCCGGGGGATATTTATTTTATTAGAAAATAAGCAGTAAACAAAAAAATAAATGGTGTCCTTTCTTACAGAGAGCATTCATAGCTTCATGCTATAATAGAGTGTGACAGAATCGCAATGAAAAGAAAGAGAAGTGCACGGGTTGAGCGCGGCGCGCTTCTCGCTTCTCGCTTCTCGCTTATCAGGAAAGGTGAATCGTATCATGATGACATTGACGCAGATGCGTTATTTCTATGAGGTCTGCCAGTGGCAGAATATCACGAAGGCCGCCGAGCATCTCCATGTCTCGCAGCCGACGATCAGCGTGGCGATGCAGACGCTCGAGGCAGAGACGGGGCTGAACCTGTTTCACCGCGAAGGCCGGAAGCTCGTCGTGACGCCGGAGGGCAGCAAGTTACTTGTTAAGGTCAACCACATTTTAAGCCAGATGGACCAGCTCGAACTGGAGATCCAGGACATGGCGCACAACCGCAATCACATCCGCATGGCGTTGCCGTTGCAGATCGGCACGCGCTTCCTGCCGCGCATCCTCGGCGAGTTCCGTCGCACGCATCCGCAGATCAAGCTCGAGATCATCGAGTCGGGCGGCATCAGCGCTCTGCAGATGGTTGAGGACGAGAAACTCGACATCGCCCTGACGAACTACACGACAGGCTTCAGCCAGAAGCTTCATTACCAGAAGCTCTACGACTGCGAATGCTGTTTCGTCACGTACCCGTCCCATCCGCTGGCCAAGCGCAAGGCCGTCTCGTTCGCCGATCTTGCCGATGAAGAGCTCGTCATGCTCGACAGCCACTACTTCATCTACCGCATGGTCCACGACCTCTACGCCGCACACAGCTGCAAGCCCCGCATCATCCACTTCTCGCCGTACCTCCACACAATCAAGAACCTCGTCGAGCGCGGCATCTGCTCGACCTTCCTCGCCCGCCAGGCCGTGCTTCCCGACGAGAACCTCGTCGCCGTCTCCCTCGAGGAGCCCTTCTATATCAACTCCGGCATCGTCACCAAGAAGGGCCGCCAAGTCTACGAGGACGAGCAGCACCTCATTGATTACCTGCAGGAAATCACGAAGGAGATGTAAAGGCAGACACAAAAAATGAGAGACCTTCCTCTGAAAGTCTCTCATTTTTGCTGTTCTCTTATTTCGTTATTTCGCGTTCTTCTTGGCGAGGAAGTCCTTGAGGATCTGGCGCTTGGCGATCTTGCCGGTCGAAGTGCGCGGCAGGGACGGGAGCTCGTGGAACTCGCGCGGGATCTTGTAGAGCGCGAGGTTGGCCTGCAGGAATTTCTTGAGCTCGCGGATGTTGATGGAGGCGCCGTCGTGCAGGCTGTAGAAGCAGGCGCCGGCCTGGCCGCGCAGCTTGTCGTCGATGCCGACGACGGCAGCTTCGCTGATGCCCGGGAACTGGTAGATGAGCTCTTCGACTTCGCGCGGGTAGATGTTCTCGCCCATGCTGATGATCATGTCCTTGATGCGGTCGACGATGTAGATGTAGCCCTCTTCGTCGGCGCGGGCGACGTCGCCCGTGTGGAGCCAGCCGCCGCGCAGCGCGTTCTTCGTCGCGTCGGGCAGGTTCCAGTAGCCGAGCATGATGTTGTCGCCCTTGACGATGAGCTCGCCGGCCTCGCCCTTCGGCACTTCGTTGCCGTCGGAGTCGATGAGCTTCCAGGCGACGCCCGGCACGACGGGGCCGCAGGAGCCGACTTTCGGCTTTTCGGGCGGGTTCATCGTGACGACCGGCGACGTCTCGGAGAGGCCGTAGCCCTCGCAGATGTCGACGCCGAACTTGTTCATGAAGTCCTGCTCAATCTGCAGAGGCAGCGTCGTGCCGCCCGAGACGACGAGGCGCAGCGAGGCCATGTCTTCCTTGCTCGCGAGCTTCGTCAGCAGGCTGCAGATCGACGGCACGATGTAGAGGTCGTTGATCTTCTCCTCGCGGATGACGCTGATCGTCTCTTTCGGCGTGAAGGAGTCGAGGATGACGATCTCGGCGCCACAGTAGAGCGGGTAGAGCACGGAACAGGTCCAGCCGAAGCAGTGGTACATCGGCAGCACGCAGAGCACGTGGTGCTCGGCCTTGCAGTGCATGATGCTCATCTGGCTGGCGTTGGTGACGAGATTGCGATGCGAGAGGACGGCGCCCTTCGGCGAGCCCGTCGTGCCGGACGTGTAGATGATGACGCAGGGGTTCTGCTCATCGAAGGTCGGCGGCAGGGACGGCGCAGCCGGGATGCTCGCGTCGATCTTGCCCATCTGGCGGATGTCGTGCTGTGTCACGCGCATGTCGCAGCGCAGGGCGGAGAGCGCGTCGACGAGGTTCAGCGGCTGGTACGTCAGGATGTGGCGCGAGCCAGAATCCTTGATGATGTAGGCAATCTCACGGCTGCTGAGCTGGAAGTTGATCGGCACGGCGATGGCGCCGAGCGAGGCGATCGCCATATAGGCGTAGATGTAGTCCGCACTGTTGCGGGAGAAGATGCTGACGCGGTCGCCGACGCGGACTCCGGCAGCGTAGAGGCGGTTGCGGCAGGCTGCGACGTGCTCCTGCAGCTCGCGGTAGGTGATGCGGCGTTCGTGATCGACGATGGCGAGGGAATCAGGTTCCCCCTGGCAGATCAGTTCATGTACAAACATTCTATTCCCTATTCCTTCCTCGAGAGCAAAATGCTCCCATAGCACAGGATAAATTCCCTTTGTATAGCTCTAATTTTATACCAGGTCATAAAGTTTGTCAAAGCATAATGTACCCCGGTGTGATTTTCGCCGCACTCATTCTTCGTCGTCATGCGGATGCGCGAGGGCGCTGTGCTGGTAGCTGTAGCCGAAGTAGACGAGACAGCCGAAAGTGCACCAGACGATGAAGCGGACCCAGGTCTCCCAGGGCAGGTGGTACATGAGGTAGCCGCAGGTCAGGACGGCGAGCGGCGCGATGAGCCAGACGAGCGGGCAGCGGAAGGTGCGTGGCACGTCCGGCTTCGTGATGCGCAGGACGAGGACGCCGATGGCCGCGACCAGGAACGCGGAGAGCGTGCCGATGTTGGCCATCTCGGCGATGACGCCGATGGGGACGAAGCCCGCGATGATCGAGACGAAGATGCCGCCCATGACGGTGACGATGTACGGCGTGTGGTAGCGCTTGTGGATCTTGCAGACGCGCGCTGGGACCATGCCGTCGCGGCTCATGGCGAAGAAGATGCGGGCCTGGCCGTAGAGCAGGACGAGCAGGACGGTCGTGATGCCGGCAATGGCGCCGACACCGACGACGGCGGAGCCGAGGTTGTAGCCGATGTAGCGCAGGGCGAAGGCGACTGGCTCCGGGTTGTTGAGCTCGGTGTAGGGCACGATGCCCGTCAGCACGCCGGCGACGACGACGTAGAGGGCGGTGCAGATGACGAGCGAGCCGATGATGCCAATCGGCAGGTCGTGCGACGGGTTCTTGCATTCCTCGGCGCTCGTCGCGACGGCATCGAAGCCGATGTAGGCGAAGAAGACGATGGCCGCGCCGCCGAAGATGCCCGAGACGCCGAACGGCATGAAGGGCTCCCAGTTCATCGTGTCGACGTGTGGGATGGCGAGCAGCAGGAAGATGGCGATGGCCGTGAGCTTGACCCCGACGAGGATGCGGTTGAGCTTCGTGCTCTCCTGCGTGCCGCGGATCAGCAGGACGGAGAGTAGCAGCGTGATGAAGATGGCGGGGATGTTGATGATGCCGCCGTCTGCCGGCACGTGTGTCAGCGCGTGGCCGGGGTCGATGCCCGCCGAGAGCAGGAGACCCGTGACGTAGCCTGACCAGCCCGAGGCGACGGCGCTCGCGGTGACGGTGTACTCGAGGATGAGGTTCCAGCCGACGATGAAGGCGATGAACTCGCCGAGCGATGCATACGTGTAGGTGTAGGCGCTGCCCGAAGCCGGCACGATGGAGGAGAATTCTGCGTAGGCGAGGCCGGCGAGCGCACAGGCGAGTCCGGAGATCATGAAGGAGATCGTGACGGCCGGGCCCGCGTACTTGGCGGCGGCGACGCCCGTCAGGACGAAGATGCCTGTGCCGATGACACAGCCGATGCCGAGCAGGATGAGGTCAAAGGCGCCGAGCGTCTTGGCCATGCCCGAATGAGCAGCCGTCTCGCGCATCTGCTCAATACTTTTGGTACGGAACAAGTTCATTTTTTACCATTCCCTTTTCTGTCTACAATACATTAGCGCAGCATGATAAATAAGATTTACAACGTTACTATTATAAGTAAGGAAAAAGCCTCCGTCAATATGACAGAGGCTCGATGTGGCAATGTGGAGGCGATGTGCAGCGTCAGGCGCGGATCCATTCCTTGAATTTCTCCGGCGAGCTGTTGATGACGAGTTCTTCCGGGAAATCGGCCTCGCGGATGACTTCTTCCGAGAGCGCATGATTGCCGACATCGAGGTCGATGTGCGCATCGCTGCCCATGATGACGTGCGTGCCGTACTTCTTGCAGGCCTGCAGCATCTTCTTGGCGAGGTCGCGCGAGCCGGAGCGGCTGCCGCCCGGGCGGTAGGAGCTGTTGTTGCACTCGAGCAGGACGTGGCGCTCTGCGGCAGCCTTGGCAATCTTGTCGAAGTCGACCGGGAAGCGCGGATTGTCCGGATGGCCGATGATCTTGACCTGTGGGATCCACATGGCGCTCATGATGGCCGTCGTGTTGTCGAGTTCCGTACCCGGATTGATGCAGGGGTCGTGTAGGCTCGCGATGGCGTAGTCGACGGAGCACAGAGCCTTCTCCTCGAGGTCGACCTTGCCCGTCGTGTTCAGGATGTTGAGCTCCACGCCCATGAGGAGTTCCACGCCGGCTTCCTTGCCGTAGACCTCGCGGTCAAAGATGCGCAGGTTCTCGAAGTAGAAGCGGTGCGTCGAGCCCGGCATGGCCGGTGCGTGGTCGGCGATGCCAACGAGTGCGAGCCCCTTCTTGCTGCCCGCTGCGATCATCTCGCGGATCGTGTTGTAGGCATGGCCGCTGGCCAGCGTGTGCATGTGGACGTCGAGTAAGTCTTTCATAAAATCAATCCCCCAAACAATTGATAGTATCCTGCCTCTCATTATACCACGATACTGTGTTTGGAGGGGGTCAGATGGGGGCAAATCGAGGTGCCAAAATTTTTTCAAGAAATTTGGATTTACCTGTTGACATTTCGAGGGGACTCCTTTATAATAAATCTTGTCGTTAAGATATGGGGTTATAGCTCAGTTGGTTAGAGTGTCTCGTTGACATCGAGGAGGTCACAGATTCGAATTCTGTTAACCCCACCATTTATGAAAGATGAGGTTTCGTCGAACGGCGAAACCTTTTTTGTTTGCTCGCTTAGCTCAGTTGGCTAGAGCATCTCCGTCACATGGAGGGGGTCGGGGGTTCGAATCCCTCAGCGAGCACCATATTGACATCCAGGCCGTGCGCATTGCGCACGGCTTTTATTTTTGCCTTTGCTTGTTTTTGGAATGATGCGCCTGTGCGGATCGGCTCTGCTTCCTATATTGTAGGAAACGGGCGGGTACATTGACACTGGGGCCTGCAAGATGATATGATAGATAAGGGAATATCGGTAACTTCTCCAAACTCAAAACGAGACTTTCCGGAGGCAAGACAGTCGGGGAGTCAATTTGAGTTTTTTCGTCGTGTTTTCACTTCCGCGGTGCAGAGACGCCGCCAGGAAATTGAGGAGGAAATCACTAAATGATCGAGCGTTATACTAAGCCGGAAATGGGCCATCTCTGGTCTATCGAGAACGAGTGGCAGCAGATCCTGAATGTCGAGATGGCTGCCTGCGATGCCATGGCCGAACTCGGAGAGATCCCGAAAGAGGCTGCCAAGAACATTCGCGCGAAAGCAAAATTCGATGTCAACCGCATCCATGAGATCGAGTCGGTCACGCACCACGACATCATCGCGTTCCTGACGAACGTCGCCGAGAATGTTGGTGATGACTCCAAGTACATCCACAAGGGCCTGACGTCTTCGGATGTCAAGGACACGGCATACTGCATGATGATGCGCGATGCCTGCACGATCATCCTCGATGACCTCAAGAAGTTCCGCGAGGTCCTGCGCCGCCGCGCGAAGGAATTCAAGCATACGCCGTGCATCGGCCGCACGCATGGCATCCATGCAGAGCCGATGACGTTCGGCCTCAAGCTCCTGCTCTGGAGCGCTGAGATCGAGCGCGACATTGAGCGCATGGAGCATGCCAAGAAGATCGTCTCGGTCTGCAAGCTCTCGGGCGCTGTCGGCACGTACTCGAACATCGACCCGAAGATCGAGCAGATGGTCGGCAAGAAGCTTGGCCTGACGCCGGTGCGCCTCGCCACGCAGGTCATCCAGCGCGACCGCCACGCTGAGTTCGTCACGTCGATCGCCATCTGCTCCTCGACGCTCGAGAAGATTGCGACGGAAGTCCGCAACCTGCAGCGCACGGATATCCGCGAGGCTGAGGAGTACTTCTCCCCGGGCCAGAAGGGTTCTTCCGCTATGCCGCACAAGCGCAACCCGATCAACTGCGAGCGCATCTCCGGCATGGCCCGCCTGAACCGCGGCAATGCCGTCGCAGCTCTCGAGGACATCACGCTCTGGCATGAGCGCGATATCTCCCACTCGTCCGTCGAGCGCGTCATCCTGCCGGATTCGTCGATTAACCTCGACTACTGCACGCAGAAGCTCACGGACATCATCGACAAGCTGCTCGTCTACCCGGACAAGATGCTCCACGACATGAACCGCACGGGCGGCCTGATCTACAGCCAGCGCATCCTGCTGTCGGTTGTCGACAAGGGCGTGCTGCGCGAGGATGCCTACAAGTGGGTACAGCGCAACGCTATGAAGCGCTGGATGGAAGGCCAGGACTTCCGCACGAGCGTCGAGCAGGACCCGGATATCACGAAGTACCTGACGAAGGAAGAGATCGATGACTGCTTCGACTACAAGTACTTCCTGCGCCATGTCGATATGATCTTCGAGCGCTTCGGCCTCTGAGCATACAACTAGTGAATGAAAGCCTCTTCTCCCTTCGGGGAGAAGGCTTTTCTATGTCTGTGGACATCGCACCGGATGATCCATCATAAAGGAGAGACTCATTATGTCAACAGTAGTAGTAACGGGCACCCAGTGGGGCGATGAGGGCAAGGGCAAGATTGTCGACTACCTCGCCCAGAAGGCTGAGACGGTCGTTCGCTTCCAGGGCGGCAGCAACGCCGGCCATACCGTCGTCGTCGATGGTGTAGACTATAAGCTGCGCCTGATGCCGTCGGGTATCCTCTTCAAGGGTTCGCACTGCGTCATCGGCAACGGCGTCGCATTCAACCCGAAGGTCATGCTGCAGGAGATGGACGGCCTCGCAGAGCGCGGCATCGATCTCTCTGGCATCCGCATCAGCAACCGCGCGCAGCTCGTCCTGCCGTATCACTGCCTGATGGATCAGCTCGCCGATGATGCGCGCGGCAAGGGCAAGGTCGGCACGACGCACAACGGCATCGGCCCGTGCTATGTCGACCGCGACAACCGCATCGGCATCCGCGTCTGCGACTTCATCGACAAGGAGGAGTTCGCAAAGCGCCTCAAGGAGAACCTCGCGATCAAGAACCGCGAGCTCAAGCTGCTCTACGACCATGAGCCGCTCGACTATGATGAGATCCTCGCTGAGTACAACGGCTACGCAGACCGCCTGCGCCCGTACGTCTGCGACACGATTGCCCTGCTCGACGAGGAGATCAAGGCCGGCCGCAAGATCCTCTTTGAGGGTGCACAGGCCACGATGCTCGACATCGACTACGGCACGTATCCGTACGTCACGGCTTCGCACCCGATCTCGGGCGGCGTCGCCATCGGTGCCGGTGTAGCTCCGCAGAAGATCGATAAGGTCGTCGGCATCGTCAAGGCCTACTGCACGCGTGTAGGCGAGGGCCCATTCCCGACGGAACAGCTCAACGCGACGGGCGAGAAGCTGCGCGAAGTCGGCCACGAGTACGGCGTCGTCACGGGCCGTCCGCGCCGCACGGGCTGGCTCGACGCCTGCGTCGTCCGCTATGCCGGCATCCTCTCGGGCATCGACTACATGGCCGTCACGCGCCTCGACATCCTCGACAGCTTCGACGAGATCAAGATGTGCGTCGCCTACAAGTACAAGGGTGAGATCCTCAACGAGATCCCGGCAAGCCTCAAGGTCCTCGCAGAAGTCGAGCCGGTCTACGAGACGTTCCCAGGCTGGAAGTGCGATATCACCAAGGTCCGCAAGTACGAAGACCTGCCGGAGAACGCCAAGAAGTACCTCACGCGCATGGCAGAAGTCACGGGCATCGGCCTCGGCATCGTCTCCGTCGGCCCGAACCGCGACGAGACGATCGTCATCGCCAACGACATCTTCTGATTGGCAATACTGTAGGATATAGAGCAAGGTGCAGCTGCGATTGGGCAGCTGCACCTTTTTTTACAAAAGAGTCAGAAAACAACCTATAATCATTTAAGTCAACAAGAAATTAAAAACAATAAAAATAGATTGACAAACAGAGCGGCCGGTGCTATATTTAAATCATGAAATGTGCTCGAACACAAATGAGCCTAACCAATGAATTTTAAACAAAGGAGAGACAAGAAATGGTAACAAGCACAGGCAATGCACCGGAGAAGAAGATCTCCAGCGCATTCATTTATTTCTTTGGATCTTTTGGAGGCATCCTCTTTGGTTATGATATCGGCGTCATGACCGGTGCGCTGCCGTTCCTGCAGAATGACTGGAGTTTGCAGGGCAATGCCAGCATCATCGGTTGGATTACATCGGCAGTTATGTTTGGTGCAATTTTTGGCGGTGCAATGGCAGGACAGCTTTCGGACCGTCTCGGCCGCCGCAAGATGATCCTTATCTCGGCTATCATCTTCGTCATCGGCTCTATCCTCTCTGGTATTGCGCCGCATAATGGTGAGTATTACCTCATCGGCGTCCGCATTCTTCTGGGCCTAGCTGTCGGCGCAGCTTCTGCTCTTGTTCCGGCTTACATGTCGGAGATGGCGCCGGCTCATCTGCGTGGCCGCCTTTCGGGCATCAACCAGACGATGATCGTCTCGGGCATGCTGCTCTCTTACGTCGTCGACTTCCTGCTCAAGGACCTGCCTGAGACGATGGCATGGCGCCTGATGCTCGGCCTTGCTGCTGTACCGGCCATCATCCTCTTCCTCGGCGTCCTGCGCCTGCCGGAATCCCCGCGTTTCCTCGTCAACCACGGTTTCGTCGAAGAGGCACGCCGTGTGCTCGGTTACATCCGCAAGAATGACAAAGAGGTCGCGGCAGAGCTTGCTGACATCCAGAAAACGGCAGCCAGCGAAGCGCAGGCTCAGAGCAAGACGACGTTTGCCACGCTCCTCTCGGACAAGTACCGCTACCTCGTGACGGCTGGTGTCGGCGTCGCCGCTTTCCAGCAGTTCCAGGGTGCTAATGCAATCTTCTACTACATCCCGCTGATTGTCGAGAAGGCGACGGGCCAGGCTGCCAGCTCGCAGCTCATGTGGCCGATCATCCAGGGCGTCCTGCTCGTCCTCGGTTCGCTGATCTTCCTCGTCATCGCCGATAAGTTCAACCGTCGCACGCTGCTGACGGTTGGCGGCACGATCATGGGCCTCTCGTTCATCCTGCCGGCTGTCATCAACAGCATCATCCCGGATGCTGACCCGATGATGATTGTCTTCTTCCTCTGCATCTACGTCGCATTCTACTCCTTCACGTGGGCCCCGCTCACCTGGGTCATCGTTGGCGAAATCTTCCCGCTGGCCATCCGCGGCCGCGCTTCGGGCCTTGCATCCTCGTTCAACTGGATCGGTTCCTTCCTCGTCGGCCTGCTGTTCCCGATCATGACGGCTTCGTTCTCGCAGGCAACGGTCTTCGCTATCTTCGGCGTCATCTGCATGCTCGGCGTATGCTTCATCCGCACCTGCGTACCGGAGACGCGCGGCCACACGCTTGAGGAAATCGAAGCTGCTGGTACGAAGAAAGCTGCCAATGCATCGATGCACAATGCCTGATTGCCAGATCGCATTTGGATAAGGTCATTTCAAAAGGGCAAAGGGAAGGTTTACCATGGATTTAAAGAAAAATGCTGCAGCGATCGAGGCGGGCCGCACGGCCCTCGGCCTCGAGCTCGGCTCGACGAATATCAAGATGGTGCTGGTCAATGAAGCCTGTGAGACGCTGGCTTCGACGAGCTACGGCTGGGAGAATCAGCTGGAGAACGGCATCTGGACGTACGACCTCGCAAAGGTCTGGCTCGGCATCGAGGACGCGTTCCACAGCCTGACGGCTGATGTGCAGAGCCGCTACCACGTGGAGATCAAGACAATCGGCTCGATTGGCGTCAGTGCCATGATGCACGGCTACCTGCCGTTCGACAAGACGGGCAAACAGCTCGCTCCGTTCCGGACCTGGCGCAACAATATCACGGGTGAGTCCGCTGCCAAGCTCACGGAGCTCTTCGGCTTCAACATCCCGCAGCGCTGGAGCATCGCGCATCTTTATCAGGCCATCCTCAATGGGGAAGAGCATGTCAAGGATATCGCGTTCCTGACGACGCTGGCCGGCTATGTGCACTGGCAGCTCAGCGGTGAGAAGGTGCTCGGCATCGGCGATGCCTCGGGCATGTTCCCGATTGACGAGCAGACGGGCACGTACGACGCTGCGATGATGGAAGCGTTTGACGGCCTCGACGAGGTCAAGCGCTATCCGTGGAAGCTCGCCGACATCCTGCCGAAGCCGCTGCGCGCCGGCAAGACTGCCGGCCAGCTGACGAAGGAAGGCGCATGGCTGCTCGACCCGACGGGCAAGCTGCAGCCGGGCGCGCTGATGGCACCGCCTGAGGGCGATGCCGGCACTGGCATGGTCGCGACAAACGCCGTGCGCAAGCGCACGGGCAACATCTCGGTCGGCACGTCGGCCTTCTCGATGAATGTCCTCGATGCGCCGCTCAAGGCCGTGCACCGCGACATCGACATCGTGACGACGCCGGACGGCGCTCCCGTCGCGATGGTCCACACCAATAACTGCTCGAGCGATCTCAACGCCTGGGTCCAGCTCTTCGGCGAGTTCGCCGAGCTCATCGGCCATGGCCAGACGCCAGCGAAGCTCTACCGGACGCTGTTTGAAGTCTCGCAGCGCGCAGACCGCGATGCCGGCGGCCTCCTCAACTACAGCTGCCTGTCCGGCGAGAACATCACGGATGTGGAGACGGGGCGCCCCCTCTTCGTGCGCGCGCCGCACAGTCACATGAATCTCGCGAACTTCATGCTCGCCCAGCTCTACGGCTGCTTCGCCCCGCTCAAGATCGGCATGGACATTCTCGTCAAGGAGGAGGGCGTGCAGACGGACGTCATGATTGCACAGGGCGGCCTGTTCAAGACGCCGGTCATCGGTCAGCAGGTCCTCGCGGACTGCCTTGGCCTGCCGATCACCGTCATGGAGACGGCAGGAGAGGGCGGCCCCTGGGGCATGGCCGTGCTCGCCGTCTTTGCCAAGTGGCACGGCGAGAAGGCGCTGGCGGATTTCCTCGACGACGAGGTCTTCCACAACCCCGAGAGCTCGACACTCTTGCCGACGGAAGAAGGCCGCCTCGGCTGCCAGAAGTTCATCGCAGCTTACCGCGCAGGTCTCACCGTCGAGCGCGAGGCGGGCAAGGCCGTCGCCGACCCGGCAGATGCGTGATCTATCGTGATATCGTGAAAGGATAATCCAGATATGTTAGAAGAACTCAAGCAGGAAGTCTATGAAGCCAACATGATGCTGCCGAAGCTCGGCATCGTCACGTTCACCTGGGGCAATGTCTCGGGCATTGACCGCGAGAAGAACCTCTTTGTCATCAAGCCTTCGGGTGTGCCGTACGAGGAACTCAAACCGTCGGACATGGTCGTTGTCGACCTCGAGGGTCATGTCGTCGAAGGCGAGATGAACCCGTCGAGCGACACGATGACGCATCTCGTGCTCTACAAGGCATTCCCGAACATCAAGGCCGTCGTCCACACGCATTCCAAGTGGGCCGTCTCGTTCGCTGAGGCTGGTGTGCCGATCGAAGCACTCGGCACGACGCATGCCGACACGTTTTACGGCGATGTCCCCGTGACAGATGCACTGACGAAGCAGGAAATCGAAGAAGCCTACGAAGAGAACACGGGCAAGGTCATCGTCCGCACGTTCGAGGAGTACGGCATTGACCCGGATGCTGTGCCGGCCGTCCTCGTCAAGCAGCACGGCCCGTTCACCTGGGGGCCAAGCCCCAAGAAGGCCGTCGAGAACGCTAAGATTCTCGAGGTTGTCGCCGAGATGAACTACCACGCACTGCAGCTCACGCGCGCTGACATCCGCGTGCCGCAGTTCCTGCTCGACAAGCATTACTACCGCAAGCACGGCGCGAATGCCTATTACGGCCAGAATAACGCCAAGTCAAAGAGCGGTGCCACGCACAAGTAAGCAATCCCTCCTGCAGTACGCTGCAGGAGGTAACATACAAGTAGAAGGGAAGTAACATCATGTTGAAACTCACGCACGATTATAAATTCTGGTTTGTCGCAGGCTCTCAGTTCCTCTATGGCGAGGAGCAGCTCAAGAACGTTGCCCGCGATGCGGAAGACATCGTCAAGAAGCTCAATGCGAGTGGCAAGCTGCCGTACCCGATCGAGTTCAAAGGCGTCATGACGACGGCTGACGGCATCACGCAGTTCATGAAGGATGTCAACTACAACGACGATGTCGCAGGCGTCATCACCTGGATGCACACGTTCTCCCCGGCGAAGAACTGGATTCGCGGCACGAAGCTCCTGCAGAAGCCTCTGCTGCACCTCGCGACGCAGTACCTCGACAAGATTCCGTACGACACGATCGACTTCGACTACATGAACCTCAATCAGAGTGCACACGGTGACCGCGAGTACGGCTACCTCAATGCCCGTCTCGGCCTCAACAACAAGATTGTCTACGGCTGGTGGGGCGATGAAGAAGTCCAGGATGAGATCGCTTCGTGGGAAGACGTCGCCGTCGCCTACAACGAGAGTTTCCGCATCAAGGTCTGCCGCTTCGGCGATACGATGCGCAATGTAGCCGTCACGGAGGGCGATAAGGTCCAGGCGCAGATCCAGCTCGGCTGGACGGTCGACTACTGGCCGGTCGGCGATCTCGTCGAAGTCGTCGATGGTGTCAGCGAGGCGGACATCGACGCCGAGTACAAGAAACTCCAGGATCTGTACACGTTCAACCCGCAGGAGAACAGCCCGGAGAAATTCGAGAGCTCGGTCCGCTATCAGCTGCGCGAGTACCTCGGCATCAAGAAGTTCCTCGATGACAAGGGCTACACGGCCTTCACGACGAACTTCGAGGACCTCAAGGGCCTCAAGCAGTTGCCGGGCCTCGCTGCTCAGCTCCTGATGCGCGATGGCTACGGATTCGGCGCAGAGGGCGACTGGAAGACGGCGGCCCTGACGCGTCTCCTCAAGATCATGGCCCACAATGACCGCACGGTCTTCATGGAAGACTACACGCTCGACCTGCGCAAGGGCCATGAGGCCATCCTTGGCGCACACATGCTCGAGGTCGACCCGACGATTGCCAGCGACAAACCGCGCGTCGAAGTCCATCCGCTCGACATCGGCGGCAAGGACGATCCGGCCCGCCTCGTCTTCACGGGCGCTGACGGAGACGGCATCGACTGCACGGTCGCGGACTTCCGCGATGGCTTCCGCCTCATCAGCTACCCGGTCGACTGCCGCAAGGCTGAGGCCGAGACGCCGCATCTGCCGGTTGCAAAGCAGCTCTGGACGCCGAAAGTCGGCCTCAAGAAGGGCGCGACGGAGTGGATCCATGCTGGCGGCGGCCATCACACGGTCCTCTCCTTCCGCATCACGGAAGAGCAGATCCATGACCTTGGCACGATGCTGGGCATGAACCTCGTCGAGATCTGCTGACACTTTGTTTTCCTTTGTATCCATACACCTATATACAAAAGGCGCATCCCGTTCCTTCTGGAACGGGATGCGCCTTTTGTTGTACGATTAACGATTATCTGTTCGGTCAGCCTTCGGCATTCTGCAGGATGCGGATCTCGTTGCGCATGATGTACTTGTCGCACTCCGGCTCGATGCCGTTGACGAGGTAGTCGAAGACGATCAGCATGGCTCGCTGGCCCTGCTGATGCGGGTGCTGGTAGATGGCGGCCTGGATGACGCCCTTCTTCATCATCTCGATCGTCGTCGGGATGGTATCGAAGACGATCATCGTGATGTCCTCGCGCCTCGAGGCGAGGACGGCGCGGGCGGCACCGTAGGCACCGGCCGAGATGACGAAGAGCGAGTTGAGCTCGGGATGGTCGAGCAGGAACTGCCGGACCTTTTCGTAGGCGATCATGTCGTCGTCCTCGGTCTCCTCAACGCCGCAGAAGTGGAAATCGGGATGGTCCTGCATGGTTTCGAGAAAGCCGTCAAGGCGCTGGCGGTGGCCGAGCATCTGCAGCGAGCCGAGCAGGACGCCCGTGTGGAGCGCCTGTGGATGGATCATGCACAGCAGGGCTGCGGCCGTCCGGCCGCCGTTGGGGTAGTCTGGTCCGACGTAGCAGTGGCGCTTGGACGTCTCGACGTCGTTGTTGAGCGTGACGACGAAGATATTGGCATCCACGCACTCGTCGATCTTCTCGACGATGCGCGGATGGTTGAGCGGGTCGATGATCAGCGCGTTGATTCCCTGTTCGCGGAGTTCATCGATCATGGCACACTGCTTGTCGATGTCGAAGCCGCGCATGCTGCGCCAGATGACCTTGAGGCCGTAGGAGCCGTACTTGTCTGCGAGCCGGTGCATGGAGTGCAGGACGTCATCGAAGAAGTGGACGCCTTCAGAGAGCAGCAGGACGCCGACGACGGGGTGCTTCTTGCGGGCGGCGAGCGCCTTGCCCGCCGGGTTGGGATGGTAGTTGAGTTTGGCGGCCATTTCGAGGACGAGCCGCTCCTTTTCCGGCTTGACCTTGCCGCGGCCGTTGAGCACGCGGTCGACCGTGCCGCGCGAGACGCCGCAGAGTTCGGCAATCTGTTTGATGGTTACCATAGATATCGACTTCCTTGCTGTGATTTTGCTGTGATTGCGATAGTGATTTAAGATGATAATTCGATATGCGATGAACTTTTTCCTGCCAGTTTCCTGTCAGAGGCTTCTGTGGATTGATGCGCGGGGCGATTTCTGCTATACTATTCGCGATTGCAGAAATGGCAGAGTACAGTGACACGGTGACACAGTGAAAGGATGGACACGCGCGATGTACAAGATGATTGCCCTCGACCTCGATGGCACGCTGAATAACGACGAGAAGAAGATCACGGATAAGACGAGAGAGGCACTACTCGCCGTCCAGCAGCACGGCGTGATGGTCGTGCTGGCCTCGGGCCGTCAGGCGCCGGGCCTCTTGCGCGAGGCAGACGCTCTTGACCTCAAGGACTACCATGGCCTGCTGCTCTCGTACAATGGCGGCCAGATCAAAGACGCGACGACGGGGGAGATCCTCTATTCGCAGGCCATTGACCGCGAGACGGCGCTGCGCTTCCTGCGCCACCTCGAAGCCTATCCAGAGCTCTCGCCAATCGTCGACGACGGGGAATCGATCTTCACGACGGATGCGAACCGCCACAAGGTGCAGGATGAGAGCCGCAACAACAACCTCAAGATCGAGATCGTCGAGAACATCGCCGATGCAGTGGAACGGCGCGGCTTCTCGCCGGTCAAGATCCTGACGGCCGCGCCGAACGAGATCCTCGTGCCGCGCCTTGCTGACATCCGCCGCGGCTTCGAGGATGAATTATCCTTCGTCCAGTCGGCACCGTGGTTCTACGAGGCGACGGTCAAGGGCGTCAGCAAGTCGAGCTCGCTCGCGCGCGTCTGCGAGCGCCTTGGCATCGCGCGCAGCGAAGTCATGGCCTTTGGCGATGCACAGAATGATATGAGCATGCTCGACTTTGCGGGCCATGGCGTCGCCATGGGCAATGCCTGCCCCGAGCTCAAGGAGATGGCCGACGAGATCACGCTCTCGAACAACGACGACGGCATCGCCGCCTCGCTCACGCGCCACTTTGACTTCCTGAACTGATGATTGTCAGAGGAGCTTCCCGATGGGAAGCTCCTTTTTTATGGGAAAATCACATAGATATAGATGAAGTTTATAGAAGATGGCTATTGCTATTGACTTTTTGGCGCACAGGCCATAAAATGAAATCATCAATCCCGAGTATTTTTGTAAGGATTACGATCCGAGCATATATCTTAAGTCTTAAAGGAGAGTTTTACATATGGCTGAGAATCTTTTGGAAATCAAGGATCTCCATGCTGGTGTCGAAGGCAAGGAAATCCTCAAGGGCCTGAGTCTGTCGGTAGGCAAGGGCGAGGTGCACGTCATCCTCGGACCGAACGGCTCCGGTAAATCGACGCTGATGAACATCATCATGGGTCATTCGAAGTACGAAGTCACGTCCGGCACGATGTCCTTCGAGGGCGAGGACATCACGGGCCTCAAGACGTTCGAGCGCGCGCGCAAGGGCCTGTTCCTCTCGTTCCAGACGCCGGAGGAGATTCCGGGCATCACGGTCGAGAATATGATCCGCACGTCGAAGCAGGCCATCTCTGGTGAGCGCGTCAAGATCGTGCCGTTCCGCCGCCAGCTCAAGGCGACGATGGAAGAGCTCAAGATGAAGCCGGAGTACGCGGAGCGCTACATGAATGTCGGCTTCTCGGGCGGCGAGAAGAAGCGCACGGAGATCCTGCAGCTCCTGATGCTCAACCCGAAGCTCGCGCTGCTCGATGAGACGGATTCGGGCCTCGACGTCGATGCCGTGCAGATCGTCTCCGAAGGCGTCGCGAAATTCCACAACGAGGACAACAGCTGCCTGATCATCACGCACAACACGCGCATCCTCGAGAAACTCAAGGTCGACCGGGTCCACGTCCTCATCAACGGCGAGATTGTCGAAGAGGGCGGCCCGGAGCTCATCGATGACATCAACCGCCGCGGCTTCACGCACATCCTCGATGCCCAGGCAGAAAAGTGAGGCGTGCGATGGCTGAAGAAAAATTTGTACCGAAAAAGAAGACGTACGTCGAGGACATCGAGCGTACGCTCTACGACATCAAAGATGAGGACCACTCCGTCTACAAGACGCAGAGCGGCCTGACGGAAGATATCATCCGCGATATCTCGAAGCGCAAGAACGACCCGCAGTGGATGCTCGACTTCCGCCTCAAGTCTCTTGCGGTCTATAATTCCCTGGCGCTGCCGACCTGGGGCCCGGACATCTCGGAGCTCAATATGGACGACATCGTCACCTATGTCCAGCCGGATGCCAAGATGACGGGCAACTGGCAGGATGTGCCGGCGGACATCAAGAACACGTTCGACCGCCTCGGCATCCCGGAGGCGGAGCAGAAGCAGAGCCTTGCCGGTGTCGGCGCGCAGTACGACTCGGAAGTCGTCTACCACAGCATCCAGGATGACCTCGTCAAGCAGGGCGTCATCTACACGGATATGGAGACGGCCATCCGCGAGCACGAAGATGTCGTCAAGGAGTACTTCATGACGCTCGTGCCGCCGAAGGATCACAAGTTTGCGGCGCTGCACGGCGCTGTCTGGTCCGGCGGTTCCTTCGTCTACGTGCCGGAGGGCGTCCATGTGGAGATCCCGCTGCAGTCATACTTCCGCCTCAATGCGGCAGGTGCCGGCCAGTTCGAGCACACGCTGATCATCGTCGAGAAGAACGCGAGCCTGCACTTCATCGAGGGCTGCTCCGCGCCGAAGTACAACGTCACGAACCTGCACGCGGGCTGCGTCGAGCTCTTCGTCAAGGAGGGCGCGCGCCTGCGTTACTCGACGATCGAGAACTGGTCGCGCAACATGATGAACCTCAACACGAAGCGCGCGCTCGTCGAGAAGGACGGCATCATCGAGTGGGTATCGGGCTCCTTTGGCTCGCATGTCTCGTGCCTCTACCCGTGCAGCATCCTGCACGGCGAGAATGCGCGCTGCGAGTTCACGGGCGTCACGTTCGCCTCGAAGGGCCAGAACCTCGACACGGGTGCCAGCGTCATCCACGCGGCCCCGCACACGTCGGCCAACATCAACACGCGCACGATCTCGAAGGCGGGCGGCATGGCGACGTACCGCAGCGCCGTCAAGGTCACGCGCCGCGCTCCTTTCGCGAAATGCTCCGTCAACTGCGAATCGCTGATGCTCGACAATGCGTCGCGCAGCGACACGCTGCCGGTCATGGACATCGAGGGCGATGAGGCAGATATCGGGCATGAGGCAAAGATTGGCCGCATCAGCGATGAGGCCATCTTCTACCTGACCTCCCGCGGCATCGATGAGGACGAGGCGCGTGCGATGATCGTGCGCGGCTTCGTCGAGCCGATTGCCAAGGAGCTGCCGCTCGAGTACGCCGTAGAGATGAATAACCTGGTCAACATTGAATTAGAAGGGACGATGGGCTGATATGGCAGAGCTTAAGACATTCTCCCGGATACCCATGCGTACCTGGCGCTGGCTCGGCGTCAATGAGAGCAGGATTCCGGCTGATATCAATGAACATGTAAAGACGCAGAAGATCCTTGTCGAAGCGGGCAAGGAGGATGAAGTCGTGCTGACGCAGCGCGAGGGCGGCCAGTACGAGCTGCAGGTGCATATCGAGGAGGGCGCGAAGCTCCACCTCGTCAATGCCCAGCTCGTGCCGGACGATGCGCTCTACACCTGCCGCGTCAAGGTATTTGTCGGCAAGGGCGCGACCTTTGCCTACACGGTCGTCGAGGCTGGCGCGCGCCACACGGCGACGGAGCTCCACGTCGACCTCGTCGGTGATGACTCGAAGGCCGACGTCTGGGGCCTCTACTTCGGCGATGGCGAGAGCGTCATCGACCTCAACTACGTCATCCGCCAGGGCGGCCGCCGCACGGATGCGAACATGCAGGTGCGCGGCGCCCTGCTCGGCAAGAGCGAGAAGATCTTCCGCGGCACGCTCGACTTCCTCGAGGGCTCGAAGGGCTCGGTCGGCCGCGAGGACGAAGAAGTCGTCCTGCTCTCCCCGAACGTCCGCAACCGCAGCGTGCCGATCATGCTCTCGCATGAGGACGATGTGGACGGCCACCATGCCGTTTCCGTCGGCAAGATGGATGAAGACAAGCTCTTCTACCTCATGAGCCGCGGCCTTGACCTCGCGGAGGCACAGCGCCTCGTCGTCGAGGCCTCGTTCAATCCGGTGCTCGACCGCATCCCGGATGCGGAGCTCAAGGCAGAGATCGATACGTATTTGCAGAGGAGACTTTCAAATGGCTGATGCACAGGAATTCTTGAAGGATTTCCCGCTTCTCAAGATGGAGATGAACGGGAAACAGATTGCTTATCTCGACAACGGCGCGACGACGCAGAAGCCGGAGCAGATTATCAAGGCCATCTGCGGCTACTACGGCGGCTGCAACGCCAATCCGCACCGTGGCGCCTACGCGCTCTCGGTCAAGGCGACGGAGATCTATGAGAATGCGCGTGCGCGCACGGCGAAGTTCATCAATGCGGCCCGCCCCGAGGAGATCATCTTCACCAAGAATGCGACGGAGGCGCTGAACCTCGTCGCCTACAGCTACGGCCTGCACAATGTCAAAGCCGGCGATGAGATTGTCATCTCGATCACGGAGCATCACAGCAACCTCGTGCCGTGGCAGTTCGTTGCCAAGACGACGGGCGCGACGCTCAAGTACATCTATCTGGAGAAAGACGGCAACCTCTCGGATGAGGACATCGAGACGAAGATCACGGAGAAGACGAAGATCGTCGCTGTGACGCAAGTCTCGAACGTCCTGGGCCTCAAGAACGACGTCAAGAAGATTGTCAAGAAGGCGCACAGCGTCGGCGCTGTCGCCATCGTCGACGGCTCGCAGAGCGTGGCGCACATGAAGGTTGATGTCCGCGACCTCGACTGCGACTTCTTTGCGTTCTCCGGCCACAAGATGCTCTCGCCGATGGGCATCGGCGTGCTCTACGGCAAGTACGACATCCTCGACGCGATGCCACCGTTCCTGCGCGGCGGCGACATGATTGAGTACGTCGAGGAGCAGGATACGACGTATGCTGAGCTGCCGGCCAAATTCGAGGCAGGCACGCAGAACGTCGGCGGCGCAGCCGGCCTGACGGCGGCCATCGACTACCTCGAGACGATCACGTTCGACCGCATCGAGGCCATCGAGAAGGACCTCGTCGACTACGCGCTGCCGCAGCTGCGCGAGCTGCCGTACATCGAGCTCTACGGCTGCGATACGACGAGCGACAACAAGACGGGCATCATCGCCTTCAACGTCAAGGACGTCCATCCGCACGATGTGGCGAGCATCCTCGACAGCTACGGCGTCGCAGTCCGCGCCGGCCATCACTGCGCACAGCCGCTGCACCGCTACCTCGGTCAGAACGCGAGCTGCCGCGCCAGCTTCTATCTCTACAACACGCGCGAGGACATCGACCGCTGGATCGATGCACTCAAGAAGGTAAGGGGGGTCCTCGGCTATGGCGCTTGAAGACATCTACACAGAGCTCATCGGCGAGCACAGCCGCAATCCGGAGAACAAGCGTCACCTGCCGCATGCGACGTGCGCGCTCAAGGGCCACAATCCGAGCTGCGGCGATGAGATCACGCTGGAACTCCAGATCGAGGACGGCATCGTCAAGGACGCTTCCTTCACGGGCGTCGGCTGTGCCATCTCGCAGGCCTCGACGGACATCATGATTGACCTGATCCGCGGCCAGAAGGTCGAGAAGGCCAAGGAACTTGCTGAGAAGTTCATCGGCATGATCAAGCGCGAGATCACGGACGAGAGCGAGCTCGAGGAACTCGACGAGGCGCTGGCACTCCAGAACGTCTCGAACATGCCGGCCCGCGTCAAGTGCGCCGTGCTCGCATGGCACACACTCGACAATGCGCTCGAGGATGAGGAGAAGAAGTAAACTTTATCCACAGAAAACTGGGGATATCCATGGAAGACCTGTGGATATCCCCTGTGTTTTGTGGATAACATGTGGATATATGATTTAGGTGTGTACAGCAGAAAGGAAGAGCATCATGGCAGTAAAAGAGATTTCCCCGTTTGATTTCAATGAGAGCCCGTTCCGCGTCATCGGCAAGGACTGGCTGCTCGTCACGGGCGAGTACGAGGGCAAGTCGAACGGGATGACGGCCTCGTGGGGCGGCCTTGGCATCATGTGGGGCAAGCCGGTGGCCTACATCTTCATCCGTCCGACGCGCTACACGAAGGAATTCGTCGACAAGGCAGACGGCCTGTCTCTGTCGGTATTCCCGGAGGAGTACCGCAAGATGATGAACTACTTCGGCACGGTCTCGGGCCGCGATGAGGACAAGATCAAGAAGGCCGGCCTGACGGTCCTTCACGACAACGGCCGCACGTACTTCGACGAGGCGCGCGTGACGATGCTCTGCCGCAAGCTCTACGCGCAGCCGCTCGCTTCGGAGTTCTTCATCGACAAGAGCTGCGACGAGAAGTGGTACAAGGACGACTACCACACGATGTACGTCGTCGAGATCGAGAAGCTCCTCGTCAAGGAATGAGCCGATGAGTACCGTCCGGAAAAAGGGAGGCCCGGCCTGCTGCAGCTGCCTGTCAAACCAGGAGGCGCCGGTGGCCTCCATCCTGCGCTGCAGCAACCTGACGACGGGCATGGATGACGCAGAGATTGCGGAACTTCTGGCCTCGAGCCAGGTCCGCCGCCACGTGTTTGCGCCAGGCGAGATCGTCTTCCACGACGGCGATCAGCCGCATTCCCTCTACATCCTCCTGCGCGGCGAGGTGCACATCCTCAAGGACACGTTCTCCGGCCGACGCATCTTCATCTCGGAGGTCAACGAGCCGGGTGACATGTTTGGCGAGGTCTACGAGGTGCTCAAGCGTCCCTACGACATCTACGTCGAGGCGGCGAAGGAGACGGAGCTCTTGGAGATCGGCAGCCGCTTCTTCACGCTGAGCAGTCAGGATGAATCGCCCTCGCGCAGCGCGCTGCTCGTCGAGCGCAACCTCATGCGCATCTTCGCGCGCAAGGCCTACTTCATGCACGGCCGCATCAAGGTGCTCGCGAGCGGCAGCCTGCGCGAGAAGATCGTGCGCTACTTGTTCCAGAACATGGACACAGACGGCCACGTCGAGCTCGCCGTCAGCCGCGAGTACCTCGCAGCCTACCTGGCCGTCACGCGCCCGTCGCTATCAAGAGAGCTCTCAGCGATGCAGAAGGATGGCCTGCTCAAAGTAGAGGGCAAGAATCTTCATATCCTCGACCTCGAGCGCTTCGAGGAATACCTCTGAGTCAACGGAATCCATCCGACAGAAAAGCCAGTTCCATGCATGTTTTTTACATGGAACTGGCTTCTTCTTTGTTTTTTACATCGAGCATCGATGCGCGGGGGCCGGAGGGGATGGGCGTGCAACGCTTCGCTGAGGCGTCCTGCTGAATCGATTTTTTTCCCTTAGGAATGAATCCTGCCTAAAGAGCTAAACGCGCTCCGCTTGGACGACGCTCTTTAGACAGGATTCTTGTCGGGAAAAAAATCAATTCTTGACGCAGGACGCCAACGCTCCGCTTTTGCCCGCCCATCCCCTTCGGGCCCGCAAGGCTCGTTTCGACGATCTGGAAGCGGGGGCATGTATTTCGCCTGCAGGCGTGGAGCGATTGCCCGCAGGGCTGTGGCCCAAGACATCCCTGCTTAGCACAGTGATGTCGGAACGCCGCGGCAGGCGGCGAAACAGCCTTGATGTGATTCGTGCCATGGGCCACATTCAGCGGCAGCGCCGAAGCCGAAATATATGCCCCCGCGCTACGCTGTTGGATGTGAGTGGTGTTGGATGTACGTCAGCTCAGCAGCAGGCTGTCGCTTGTCAGCTCGCTGCCGGCGGCTTTCTCGAACATGGCGAGCAGATCCTTGACGGTCAGGTGCGCTTTTTCCTCGCCGCTGACGTCGAAGAGGATGTGCCCGTTGTACATCATGATCAGGCGGTTGCCGAGACGCAGTGCGTCGCGCATGTTGTGGGTGATCATCAGGGTGGTCAGCTGCTGCTCGCGGACGATGCTCTCGGTCAGTCCGAGGACTTTTTCGGCCGTCTTCGGGTCGAGGGCGGCTGTGTGCTCGTCGAGCAGCAGGAGCTTCGGCTTGGCCATCGTGGCCATCAAGAGGGTCAGCGCTTGGCGCTGGCCGCCGGAGAGCAGGCCGACTTTTGACTCGAGGCGGTCCTCAAGGCCGAGCTTGAGCCCTGCGAGGAGTTCGCGGAAGTGCTCGCGGTCCTTTGAGGACGAGCTCCAGCGCAAGGTAGGGCGGCGCCCGCGGCGGGCGGCGATGGCGAGGTTTTCTTCGATCATCATGCCGGCCGCTGTGCCCATCATCGGGTCCTGGAAGACGCGGCCGATGAACTTGGCGCGCTTGTGCTCCGGCCACTTCGTGATGTCGGTGCCGGCAATCTCGATGGTGCCCTCATCGACGGGATAGGTGCCCGCGATGGAGTTCATCAGCGTCGACTTGCCTGCGCCGTTGCCGCCGATGACGGTGACGAAGTCGCCCGCGTCAAGGTGGAGACTCACGTCGTGCAGGGCCAATTTCTCGGTGATCGTGCCGGGGTTGAATGTCTTGGAGATGTGCTTGATGTCGAGCATTATTTCTTCACCGCCTTCCGCAATGCGTTGAAGCGTGCCTGTATGAGTGGCAGAGAGAGCGCGATGGCGACGAGGATGGCCGTGAAGAGCTTGAGGTCATTCGGCGGCATGCCCATCTGCAGGACCGCGGCGATGACGGCGCGGTAGACGATGGAGCCGAGGATGACGGAAATCAGGCAGTTCTTGAAGCTCCTCGTGCCGAAGAGCACCTCGCCGATGATGACGGAGGCGAGACCGATGACGATTGTGCCGACGCCCATGCCGACATCGGCGAAGCCGTTGCTCTGCGCGACGAGGGCGCCGGACATGGCGACGAGGCCGTTCGAGAGTAGCAGGCCGAGCACGACCATGGCGTCGGTGTTGATGCCGTTGGCGCGGATCATGTGCGGGTTATTGCCTGTCGCGCGCACGGCGGCGCCGATCTCCGTGCCGAAGAACCAGTAGTTGAGCACGGCGACGATCAGGACGATGATGGCGCCGATGACGAGCGTCGTCATGCCCTTGTCGAGGCCGGTGAACTGCCAGATCGTGAAGATCGTGTCCTGTTGCAGGAGCGGCAGGTTTGCCTTGCCCATGATGCGCAGGTTGACCGAGTAGAGCGCGATCATCGTCAGGATGCCGGCGAGCAGCGCCGGGATCTTGAGCTTCGTGCAGAGGAAGCCTGTGACGACGCCGCCGAGCATGCCCGCGGCGCAGGCCGCGAGGATTGCCGCGATGGGGTGGTAGCCGGCCGTCAGCAGCGTGGCGGCCGTGGCTGCCCCTAGAGGGAAGCTGCCCTCGACGGTGAGGTCCGCGATGTCGAGCACGCGGAACGTCAGATAGACGCCGATGGCGAGCAGCGCCCAGAGCAGCCCCTGTGAAACAGTGGATATGACTAGATCCATGTTGTTCTCCTTACTTGCAGTGCCTCATCCGGCTCATTCGATGACGTCAGCATCCTTGAGGACATCCTCTGGGAAGGTGATGCCGAGCAGAGCAGCGTTGGCCTTGTTGACCGTGACTTTGAGGTCCTTGGCCATCTCGATCGGCATGGAAGCAGGCTTCTTGCCCTCGAGGATGTCGGCTGCCATGTGGCCCGTCTGGACGCCGAGCTTGTAGTAGTCGATGCCGTAGGTGGCGAGGCCGCCTGCCTTGACCATGTTCGGCTCACCGCAGATGACGGGGACCTTGGCGGCGTTCGTGATGTCGATGAGTGTCGGCATGGCCGAGGCGATGATGTTGTCGGTCGGCTCGTAGAAGGCGTCGACGGAGCCGATGAGGCTCTGCGCTGCCTGCTGGATGTCATTGACCGTGGAGATCGTCGCGACCTTGACCGTCAGGCCCTTTGATTCGGCGTACTCCTTCATGGCCTTGACCTGGACTTCCGAGTTGACTTCGCTCGAGCAGTAGACCGTGCCGATCGTCTTGGCGTTCGGCTTGATCTTCAGCAGCAGGTCAATCTGTTCCTTGACCGGGTTCATGTCGCTCGTGCCGGTGACGTTGCCCTTCGGTTCCTTATTGGAGGCGACGAGTTTCGCGCCCTCATAATCGGTGATGGCCGTGCCGACGATCGGGATGTCATGCGTGGCGTTGGCCATCGTCTGTGCTGCTGGCGTCGCGATGGCGCAGATTAGGTCCATCTTCGCGCTGACGAAGCGCTGGGCGATGTTCTGGAGGTTCGACTGATCGGCCTGTGCGTTCTGGCGGTCGATCGTGATGTTCTTGCTCTCTTCGAAGCCGCGTTCCTTGAGGCCATCGACAAAGCCCTTGTTGGCGGCGTCGAGCGCATTGTGCTCGACGAGCTGGACAATGCCGATCTTGTAGGTCTTGCCGCTGCCCGAGGAAGACGACTGGTCGCTGGAGCCGCAGCCGGCCATGAGGCCGAGACTCAGCACCGCAGCAGCGCCGAGCGCCAGGAGTTTACAGCGTTTGGATACATTGGATAGTCTCATGAGGAATCCCACCTTTTCTCTGTGAATCTGTACACGCGCGTGCACGATGAATAGACTCTTATATTATACAATGTTACAGATAAAAAATCCATCGTTGTTTGTGCAAGATGGACATATTCATGACATTTATGGTTCGTACCCTCTGGCATGACTTTTGACCTAGGAATCTGAAATGTTCGATGATATAATAGAAGGAGTTTGCACGCGATACGAGCGGAAACGTGCTGCGGGGAGCGGCACAGAATACGGAGGTTTTTGTTTTGCTGGCTACAAGAGAATATCAAGATATCGAGTCGAAGGTGATGCGCGGAGAGCGCCTGACGCGGGAGGACGGCATAAGGCTCTTCCAGTGCCATGACCTCGCCTGGCTCGGCGCCCTGGCCGATCACGTGCGCCGCGAAAAGTGCGGGGACATTGTCTACTATAACGTCAACTGCCATGTCAACTTGACGAATATCTGCACCTCTCACTGCAAGTTCTGCGCCTTTGGCCGCGATGCAGATGAGAAGGGCGCCTATGCGATGACGAAGGCACAGGCCATCGCGGTCGTCGAGGACGCCATGCGCGACCCGAACCTTGCGGGGCTTCACGTCGTCTCGGGGCTCCATCCGACCTGGTCGTTCGAGGATTACCTCGGTATCGTGGAGGCGCTGCACGAGCGCTTCCCGCAGCTCTACATGAAGGGCTTCACCGGCGTGGAGATCACGCATTTCGCCGAGATCTCGGGCCTGCCCGTCGAAGAGGTGCTGCGCCAGCTGCGCGACCGCGGCGGCCTGCAGGCCATTGCCGGCGGCGGTGCGGAGATCCTCTCCGACCGCGTGCGCGGCGAGCTCTGCCCGAACAAGGCGACGGCGGATGAATGGCTCGAGGTGGCGCGCACGGCGCACAAACTCGGCATCAAGTCGAACGCCTCGATGCTCTACGGTCACATTGAGACGCTGGAGGAGCGCGTCGACCATCTGCTGCGCCTGCGCGCGCTGCAGGATGAGACGGGCGGCTTCCAGACGTTCATCTGCTTCCCGTTCCTGCCGAAACACACGGAGCTCGGCGAACACGTCAAGCAGACGAGCATGTGGGATGACCTGCGCACGATGGCCATCTCGCGCCTGATGCTCGACAACTTCAAGAACATCAAGGCGTACTGGGTCATGCTGACGGTGCCGGTCGCGCAGGTCGCACTCGGCTTCGGCGCCAATGACATCGACGGCACGGTCCACAAGGAGACCATCCTGCACGATGCCGGCGCGAAGAGCCCGCGGGCCCTGAGCGAGGACAACATCATCCGCATCATCAAGGAGGCGGGCCGCATCCCGGCCGCCTGTGACTGCAATTTCAACATCTTGCGCATCATTGAATGAGAGGGATAGATATGAAGCAAATCGAAGCGGCGCGCGCAAGAGCGGCGGCGGGGGAGCGGCTGAGCCTCGAAGATGCCCTGGCGCTCTACGAGGACAATGACCTGCTGTTCCTGGCGGACTGCGCGCGCAAGGCGAAGGAGCGGAAGAGTGGGCATTGCGTCTACTACACCGTCAACCGCCACATCAACCTGACGAATATCTGCAGCTCGAACTGCCCGCTCTGCGCCTTCCAGGTGGAGGCGGGTGATGCGCGCGGCTTCGTGATGGAGCCCGATGACATCGAGCGCGTTCTCGCAAAGGCAAAAGAGACGCCGAACCTGTCGGAAATCCACATCGTCTCGGCACTGCATCCCGACAAGCCGTTCTCGTATTACCGCGCCGTCGTGCGGCAGGTCAAAGCGGCCCTGCCAGATGCAGACGTCAAGGCGTTCACACCGGTCGAGATCGTCAACTTCGCCAAGATGACGGGCAAGAGCATCCGCGAGGTCTTGACGCTGCTCAAGGAAGACGGCCTCGACAGCCTGCCGGGCGGTGGGGCGGAGATTCTCTCGGACCGCGTCCGCCAGATCATCTGCCCGAAGAAGGCGACGACGGCGGAGTGGATCGAGACGATGAAGACGGCGCACAGCCTCGGCATCCGCACGAATGCCTCCATCATGTACGGCCATGTCGAGACGATCGAGGAGCGGATACAGCACCTCATCAAGATTCGCGAGATCCAGGATGAGACGGGCGGCTTCCAGGCCTTTATGCTCTTCCCATTCCATCCGGCGCACACGGAGCTCGGCGAGGAGTACCATCTGCAGCGCGTGGGCGCCTGGGAGGACATGAAGATGATGGCGCTCTCGCGCCTGATCCTCGACAACATCGACCACGTCAAAGCGTTCTGGATCATGCTGACGATGCCGGTCGCGCAGCTTGCGCTCGGCTTCGGCGCCGACGACCTCGACGGTACGATCGGCGAGGAGAAGATCATCCATGCAGCAGGCGCGCGGACGAAGACGGGTATCACGCGCACGCAGCTCGAGAAGATCATCCGCGAGGCGGGCTACGAGCCCGTCGAGCGCGACACATTCTATCGGCCGATTGGCGGCAGTGAGGAGGGCGTATGAGACTGACAGAACGAGAAGGAGAAGATCTGCTGCGCGAGGGCGACCTCATCGCCCTCGGGCGCGAGGCAGACAAGATCCGCAAGGAGCGCTTCGGCAACACGACGACCTTCATCATTGACCGCAACATCAACTACACGAATGTCTGCGTCAACGAGTGCCGCTTCTGCGCCTTTTTCCGGCGGCAGGGCAGCAAGGACGCCTACCTGCTCTCCCATGAAGAGATTCTCGAGAAGGTCCGGGAGACGGTCGAGGCTGGCGGCACGCAGGTCATGATCCAGGGCGGGCTCTACCCGGAGCTCGGCCTCGCGTATTACGAGAAGATGCTGCGCCTGATCAAGGAGGCGTATCCTTCTATCACCATCCATTCGTTCACGGCGACAGAGATCCAGCACTTCGCGCGCGAGGCGGGGCTCTCCATCCTCGAGACGCTCAAGCGGCTGCAGGCGGCTGGTCTCGACAGCCTGCCGGGCGGCGGCGCGGAGATCCTCGTTGACGAGGTGCGCCGCAAGGTCAGCCCCAAGAAGATCATGACGGACGACTGGCTGCATGTCATGGAATGCGCGCATTCCATCGGCATGGAGAGCACGGCGACGATGGTCATCGGCTTCGGCGAGACGATGGCGCAGCGCATCGAGCACATGGAGAAGGTGCGCCGCCTGCAGGACAAGACGGGCGGCTTCCGCGCCTTCATCACCTGGACGTTCCAGCCGGGCCACACAGAGCTCGGCGGCGAGAAGACCTCGAGCTGGGACTACATGCGCACGCTGGCGCTCTCGCGCCTCTACATGGACAACATCGCGCACATCCAGGGCTCGTGGGTCACGCAGGGCGAGCGCATCGGCCAGCTGACGCTCGGCTTCGGCGCCGACGACGCCGGCAGCATCATGCTCGAAGAGAATGTCGTGCGGGCAGCGGGCACGCGCTACGATATGTCGACCAAGAAGATGGTCCGCCTCATCGAAGGCGCGGGCAGAGAGGCTGCGCAGCGCGATACGGAGTACCGTATCATCAGGCGCTTCTGAGCGGATAACGCGCGTTAGGGGTGGCAAAACTCGATTTGTTTGTGGCGCGGGGCGGGGCATGCATTCCGGCTTCGTCGCGCCGCTGAATGAGCCCTATGGTGCGCCTTGCTGTTGAGGTGAGTCCGCCGCCTACCGCGGCGTTCTGACATCGGCTTTCTAGGC
>NZ_JNKR01000020.1 GCF_000702905.1 Mitsuokella jalaludinii DSM 13811 | reverse complement strand
CTGCCACGCTTGTGGCCATATCATGAGCGGCAAAGAGAAACTGACGCTCAAGGACCGCGAGTGGATCTGCCCGAAATGTGGGATACACCACATTCGCGACGTGAATGCGGCCAAAAACATCCTAGCGCGAGCCAAAGCAAAGCTCGTATCCATGCATTGATGCAAACCTATCTTGTCCGTTTGGCAACTTGCGGACGCTAATGGCTTTGGTAATTACCGGACCTCTGCTGTACCTCGCAAGACTGCGAATGCAGTAAGCCTGGCCTATCTAAGCAAATTGAGGTATCGAAAGATTCCCTCAAGCTCGCGACTTCAGTCGCGGGTAGTTGACCGACTTCAGCTCACCTACAGACTTGTTCCTTACACTATCCACCCGGCCATATCCGCCGACGGAAACACCCCAGGGCAGGTATTCTTTTATCAGGTCCATGATTCTTTTAAGCCTGTCGTAGCTCAGCAGGAACGGATCTGCCCCCTGCAGAAAAATACGCTTTACCTTCCATCCGGAATCCCGGATCTCCTGAAGATCCTCCCGTATCTCACTCTCCGGAGATACGGAAAAAGGTGCTTCCTTGTAAAAGGTGCAAAAGCGGCACTTATTATGCGAACAACTCGACGTTACTTGTAAAAAACAGGAACCAGCCTCATAAGGCGGTCTGACGATTCCACATGAAAAATGCATACGAATTCCTCCTCGTTTCTATATGTCCTTATATCTCACTTTGTCGATATATAATGGTTTAAATTAAACGGGATCTTCATCCCGTCTAATCCATACACAACTTAAATTTCGTGACTGAAGTAGTCTGCCAGCGCAGCGAGGGTCTCTTCATTCCGTCTGTAATATGTCCACTTTCCGCGCCTTTCGGAAAGAAGCAAGCCTGCTTTTTGCAGCATATCTAGGTAATGAGATACGGTTGACTGTGATATCCCGGCTTTGTCGCGGATGCTTCCAACACACACACCGCCTTTTAGATCCACCCCATCATCAAAATGTCCTCCCTGCGGCGGAAAGTTTTTCTCCGGTTCCTTCAACCACTCAATAATACTGAGCCGTGTTTCATTTGATAGTGCTTTAAAAATTTCAATCTTATCCATACATTTATTATATCCATCTTTCGCGATATGTCAATGCTTATAAGCAAAAAAAAACGGCTGATAGAGAAATATTTACTCTATCAACCGCCACATCAGAGCCATACAATGCCATCGCTGATGAGATTTCGGAAACTACGGCCTCATGGGAAACGGCGTCACAAGAAAGGCAACGAAGAACATCGTGGCAAGTTCGTCATATCGCCTCCCATCGAAGAGCGTCCTGCCAGTGCAGCGAACCGTTCCGTCCGTGGCCACTGGGAAGCGGCTACAAAACACCATATGAGGTCTATTTCTCAAAGGTGTTGCACTTAGCTTGACAATTCGCCGGCTTATTGAGCCCCATATTTACTTTTGCCTTGACAGGAGACAGACCGTCTCAACGTGCGAAGTCATCGGGAACATGTCGACGGGCTGGACTTTTTCGGCCTTGTAGCCGAGGGGCTCGAGGATGGCGATATCGCGGGCGAGGCTGGCGGGATTGCAGGAAACGTAGACGATGCGGTCGGGGTGCATGTTGGCGAAGGTCTTGAGGACGGTCTCCGTGCAGCCGGCGCGCGGCGGGTCGACGACGACGACATCGGCGCGCACGCCCTGCTTGTAGAGGCGCGGCATGACTTCTGTCGCATCGCCGACGATGAACTCGGCGTTGCGGACATTGTTGTCGCGGGCGTTCTTCTGTGCGTCGAGGATGGCCGGCTTGACAATCTCGATGCCGTAGACCTCGCGGGCCTTCTGCGCGAGGAACAGGGTGATCGTACCAGTGCCGCAGTAGGCATCGATGACGGTCTCTTCTCCCTTGAGGTTTGCGAATTCCAGGGCCTTGTTGTAGAGGACTTCCGCCTGCTTTGTGTTGACCTGGAAGAAGGACCGCGGCGAGATGTGGAAGGTCAGGCGGCCGATGCGGTCGAGGATGGTCGGCTTGCCCCAGAGCAGATTCGTCTCGCGGCCCATGATGACGTTGTTGCGATACGTCTGGATGTTCTGATGGATGCTGACGACATGCGGCAGGCGCTTGCGCAGGGCCTTGACGAACTCCTTCTCGCGCGGCAGCTGCTTGGTGGCAGTGACGATGACGACCATGAGCTCGCCGTTCTCGCCGACGCGGCCGACGACATGGCGCAGGACGCCGGTGTGGCGGTCCTCATTGTAGACCGGGATGCGCAGTTCGGTGATGATCTCGCGCACGGCGTTGACGATCTCATTGTTGCCTTCCTTCTGGATGTGGCAGTCGTGTGTGTCGATGATCTCATGTGATCCCTGCGCAAAGCAGCCAATGACGGTCTTTCCCTTGACGCGCCCAATCGGGAACTGCATCTTGTTGCGGTAGTTCCACGGGCTCTCCGCGCCGATGGTCGGCTCGACGAAGAGGTCTTTCTGGCCGCCGATGCGCGTGACGGCGTCGATGACCTGCTGGCGCTTGGCCTTGAGCTGTGCCATGTAGTCGAGGTGCTGGAGCTGGCAGCCGCCGCACTGCTCGTAGATTGGGCAGGCTGGCACAACACGGTCACGGCTGGCGCGCAAGACCTTGATGAGATGGCCCTTGGCATACGTCTTTTTGACCTCATCAATGGCAGCCTGCACGGATTCACCCGGCAGGGCTCCCGGCACGAAGACTGTGAAGTCTTCGTAGCGCCCTACCCCTTCGCCGCTCGTGCCGAGCGTGCGGATCTCGATCTCATATGATTTTCCTTTTTCGACGGGAACTTTGTGTTTCATGATATTATCCTTTTGCAAATGTCAATTTCTCGAAGAGTTCCGCTGGGTTAGCGAGGATGACCTTGGCGCCGTGCTCGAGAAGCTCTTTCTCGGGACGGAAGCCCCAGAGCACACCAACCGGCAGGAAGCCGGCGTTGACGGCCGTGTCCATGTCGACGCTCGTGTCGCCGAAGTAGGCGACCTCTTCGGGCTTTACGCCGTATTCCTTGGCCATCATGAGGACCTTCTTCGGATCTGGCTTGATGGGAAGACCGGGGCGGTCACCCATGACGGTCGTGAACGTTCCCGCGGGGAACATACCGCCGATGATCTCGTCGGCCGCCTGCTGGTGCTTGTTGGTGCAGACGCCCATCGGGATGCCCTTGGCCTTGAGCGCGTCGAGCATCGCCTGGATGCCCGGGAACGGCCCTGTGTGGTCGCGGTGGTGCTCGTAGATGGCCTGATAGCGCTTCATCGCCTCGATGACAAAGGCCTCATCGGCGGCCTTCTCCTTCGGCAGGGTGCGCTCAATGAGCTTCTTGGAGCCGTTGCCAAGGTAATAGCGGTATTCATCAAGAGGATGCGTCGGGAATCCGTAGGACTCGAGCATTTCGTTGACACTGATGGCCAGGTCTTCGAGCGTGTCGACAAGCGTGCCGTCAAGGTCGAAGATGGCAGCTCTGTATTGCATGATGACTCTTCCTTTCTTTTTATCAAAAGCCTTCCCAGTCGGGAAGGCTTTTGTACTTCCAGTATCCTGTTTTAGTCGGCGAGCTTTTCGGCGAGCATCTTGTTGACCATCTGCGGGTTTGCCTTGCCGCGCGTGGCCTTCATGACCTGGCCGACGAGGGCGCCGATGGCTTTCTTCTTGCCGCCCTTGTACTCGGCGACGGCCTTCGGGTTCGCCGCGATGGCCGCGTCGACGGCCGCCTCGATGGCGCCCGTGTCCGTGATCTGGACGAGGCCCTTGTCCTTGACGATCTTCTCCGGATCATCCTCGTTCGTCCACATCTCCTTGAAGACCTTCTTGGCGATCTTGCCGGAGATCGTGTCCTTCATGATGAGGCCGATCATCTTGCCGAGGCGCTCTGCGCTTACCGGGGACTTCGTGATGTCGATGCCGTCCTCGTTGAGGTTCTTGGCGAGGTCGCCCATGATCCAGTTGGCCGCGAGCTTCGGGTCAGCGCCCGTCGCGACGACGGAGTCAAAGTACTCGGCCATGGCGCGCGAGCTCGTGATGATGCCGGCGTCGTAGTCGGACAGGCCGTACTCTTTCTCGAGGCGGGCGCGGCGTGCATCCGGCAGTTCCGGCAGCTCGCTGCGGTACTTCTCGATCGTCTCCTCACTCGTGACGATTGGCGGCAGGTCCGGCTCCGGCATGTAGCGGTAGTCGTGGGCGTTCTCTTTGCTGCGCATCGAGAGCGTGATGCCGCGGGCCGGGTCGAACGTGCGCGTCTCCTGGACGACGTGGCCGCCGTCCTCGAGCACGTCTTCCTGGCGCTCGATCTCGTAGTTGATGGCGTCCTCGAGGTTCTTGAAGGAATTGATGTTCTTCATCTCCGTGCGGGTACCGAGCTCTTTCGTGCCGACCGGGCGCAGGGAGACGTTGATGTCGGCGCGCAGGTTGCCCTCTTCCATGCGGCAGTTCGAGACGTCGATGTACTCCATGATGGCCTTGATCTTCTCCATGTAGGCGCGAGCCTCTTCCGCAGAACGCAGGTCTGGCTCGGAGACGATCTCGAGGAGTGGCACACCCGTGCGGTTGTAGTCGACGTTGCTCGTCGCGGAGTCCTTGATGGTCGTGCCGGAGTGGACGAGCTTGCCGGCGTCTTCCTCCATGTGGATGCGCGTCAGGCGGATGCGCTTCTTCTCACCGTCGACGTCGATATCGACCCAGCCGTGCTCAGCGATCGGCAGGTCGTACTGGGACGTCTGCCAGTTCTTCGGCAGGTCCGGGTAATAGTAGTTCTTGCGGTCGAACTTGCTGTACTTGTTGATCGTACAGTTCGTCGCGAGGCCGGCCTTGATGCCGAACTCGACGACGCGCTTGTTGACCGTCGGCAGAACGCCCGGCAGGCCGAGGCAGACCGGGCAGACATGCGTGTTCTGCTCTGCGCCGAAGCCCGTAGCACAGCCGCAGAAGATCTTCGTTTTCGTCTTGAGCTCGCAGTGGATCTCAAGGCCAATGACTGCTTCGTATTTCATCAGTGGTTCCCTCCCAGCTCAGGCATCTGCTTGTGGTAGTCCTGGATCTGCTCATACGTGTAGGCCGTGCGGATCAGTGTCTCCTCCGCGAGCGGCTTGCCGATGATCTGCAGGCCGATGGGCAGGCCCTTGCTGCTCTTGCCGCACGGGATGGAGATGCCCGGCAGGCCGGCGAGGTTCAAGGGGACGGTGCAGACATCCTGCAGGTACATCTGCAGCGGGTCTGCAATCATCTCGCCGATCTTGAAGGCCGGCGTCGGAGCCGTCGGCGCCATGATGACATCGACTTTCTTGAAGGCTTCCGTGTAGTCCTGCTGGACGAGCGTGCGGACCTTGAGTGCCTTGAGGTAGTAGGCGTCATAGTAGCCGGCGGAGAGCGCGTAGTTGCCGATCATGATGCGGCGCTTGACTTCCTCGCCGAACTTCTCGTCGCGCGTGTTCGTCATCATCTGGACGAGGTCCTCGCCGTCGACGCGCTCGCCGTAGCTGACACCATCGTAGCGCTCGAGGTTCGTCGCGGCCTCAGCCGGCGCGATGAGGTAGTACGTGGAGATCGCGTACTCCGTGTGCGGCAGGGAGATCTCGACGACTTCTGCGCCGAGTTCCTCGTACTTCTTGATGGCCGTGCGGACAGCCTGCTCGACCTCCGGGTCCATACCCTCGACGAAGTACTCCTTCGGCAGGCCGATCTTGAGGCCCTTGACATCTTCGACGAGCGCCTTCGTGTAATCGGGCACCTCTGCTGCGCTCGACGTGGAGTCCATCTCGTCGTGGCCGGCGATGATATTGAGGATGTTCGCGCAGTCGGTGACATCGCGTGTCAGCGGGCCGATCTGATCGAGCGAGGACGCATAGGCGACGAGACCGTAGCGCGAGACGCGGCCATACGTCGGCTTCATGCCGACGACGCCGCAGAAGGAAGCCGGCTGACGGATGGATCCGCCCGTATCGGAGCCGAGTGCCCAGATGGCCGTGCCAGCGGCGACGGCTGCGGCACTGCCGCCCGAAGAGCCGCCCGGCACGCAGTCGAGGTTCCACGGGTTGTGCGTCACATGGTAGGCGGAGTTCTCTGTCGAGCCGCCCATGGCGAACTCATCCATGTTGACCTTGCCGAGGATGACAGGATTCTCAGCCTTGATCTTCGTCATGACCGTCGCGTCGTACGGCGGCACGAAGTGCTCAAGGATCTTCGAGGCGCAAGTCGTCTTGACGCCCTTCGTGCAGATGTTGTCCTTGATGGCCCCCGGGATGCCCTCGAGGAAGGAGATCTTCTCCCCTGCCGCGATTTTCTTGTCGACGGCCTCTGCCTGTGCAAGAGCCTCCGCGCGCGTGATCGTCAGGTACGCCTCGACATCGCCCTCGACCTCATCGATGCGGCTGAGCACGTCCTGCGTCAGCTCGACCGAAGTGATTTCCTTGTTGACGAGCATGTCGTGCAGGACATGCGCCGGTTTATCGTATAATCTCACAATCGTTCCCTCCGTCAGTCCTCAAGTACCTTCGGCACCTTGAAATAGCCGTCTTCCTGCAGCGGCGCATTCGCGAGCGCTTCCTCGCGCGGCAGCGACGGCTTGACGACATCCTCGCGGAAGACGTTCTGCATCGGCAGCGCGTACGTCGTTGGCTTGACATTGTCCGTATCGACTTTGGAAAGATTGTCCATGTACGTCAGGATCGAGTCCATCTGCTGGATGTAGGTCTCAGCTTTGCCCTCCGGCACCGAGAGGCGGGAGAGGACCGCAACGTTCTCCAGGTCTTCTTTCGTTACTTTCATATTTTCACCATCCAAATCAAATTGCATGTTCATGCTCGTGCTGAAAAACACCTTTTTATTATAGCACATTCTGGGGCAGCAAAAAAGAGAACCGCCCGTATAGGGCGGCTCAAAACATCGTGATGGGGTCGATGTCGATGGCGACATCGGCGCGCAGGTGGAGCCCCTGCTCCTTGAGGAAGTCGTGCACGGCTGAAAGATTGGCCGTCTTGATGAGCACGACGAAACGGTAGACGCCGCGGAAGCAGGCGATGAGCGCGGGCGCAGGGCCGATGACCTGATGGCCCTCGCGTCCTGCGAAAGCGAGCTCGAACGCCTTGACGAGCGCGGTGGCATTCGCCCTCGCCTTCTCCTCCGACGCGTCCTGGTAGAGCAGCTTGACGAGGCGGCTGTATGGCGGGTAGAAGAGTTCCTGACGGAGGGCAATCTCCTTGTGAAAGAAGCCCTCGTAGTCCTGCCGGATGCCGCAGGTCACGGCGTAGTGCGTGGGATTGTAGGTCTGAATGACGACCTGGCCGCGCGTCTCGTGACGCCCGGCGCGCCCCGCCGTCTGCGTGATCAGCATGAAGCAGCGCTCTGCCGCGCGGAAATCCGGCATGTTGAGGCTTGAGTCGGCGCTGATGATACCGACGGCCGTGACATTTGGGATATCGTGCCCCTTGGCGACCATCTGTGTGCCGAGCAGGATGTCGTACTCGCCGCGCCGGAAGCTCTCGAGGATCTCCTGATGGGCGAATTTCGTCGTCGTCGTGTCGCGGTCCATGCGGATGACGCGCGCGGACGGCACGAGCTGCCGCAGTTCCTGTTCGAGCTTCTCCGTGCCCGAGCCGAAGTACTTGATGTAGCGGCTGCCGCACTTCGGACAGACATCGGGCACTGGCTCCTGCACATCGCAGTGATGGCACTTGAGTTGGCCGCTGCGGTGGTAGACGAGCGGCAGGCCGCAGTGGCGGCAGCGGATGACCTCGCCACACGAGCGGCACATGACAAACGTCGAGAAGCCGCGCCGGTTGAGCATGATGATGACCTGCTGGTGCTGCGCGATGGTGTGCTCGATGAGCTCCTGCAGCGAGCGCGAGATGATGTGGCGGTTGCCCATGCGCAGCTCCTCGCGCATGTCGACGCAATGGATGATGGGCAGCGGGATGTCGCCGATGCGCCGCGGCATGACGAGCAGCGTGAGCTCCCTCTGTGCCGCGCGGAAGTACGACTCGAGCGACGGTGTCGCACTGCCCAGGAGTAGCACGGCCCCGTGGACGCGCGCAATCTTCTCGGCGACGACGCGCGCGTGGTAGCGCGGCGACTCGTCCTGCTTGTAGCTCATGTCTTGTTCCTCGTCGAGGATGACGAGGCCGATGTCATCGGCCGGCGTGAAGAGCGCCGAGCGCGCGCCGATGATGATGCCCGCCTCATTGCGGCGCACGCGCAGGATGGCGTCGTTGCGCTCCGCGAGGCTCAGGCGGCTGTGCATGACGACGAGATCATCGGGAAAGTACGCCTTGAAGGCCATGACGACCTGTCCCGTCAGCGCGATTTCCGGCACGAGCACGATGACGCGGCGGCCGGCCGCGCGCACGCGCTCAGCGAGCTCGATGTAGACCTGTGTCTTACCGCTGCCCGTGACGCCCTTCAAGAGGAATCCCTGATAGCGCGCGGCATCGATGGCCGGGTAGACGCGTGCGACGACCTGGCGCTGGTCATCCGTCAGCTCAATCGCGCTGCGCGTCGCCTTGGCGTCACGATAGCTGTCGCGCAGCACGCGGCGGCGGCGAATGGCGGCGAGACCAGCCGCCTCCAGATTGTGGACAGTCGCCAGACTGACGTGCTGCGCCTTCAATGACGCGAGCGGTATCTCCGGCGTCTCCTGCAAGAGTTTCAGGAGATGTGCCTGCGCCTTCTTGCGCCGATAGCCTTCCAGGAGCTGCGGCGTGACCTCACCGCAGAGCGCGACGAATTTCTCGTACTGGGCCGCGTCGCGCTTCTGCGCCTCGTAGACCTTGCGGACGATGTGGTACTTCTGCATCTTCTCGAGAAAGTCAGCCACATCCGCCTGCCACTCGGGCAGCGCCTTGGCAATCGCTGCCTTCTTCTGCGGCCCCTCGCGGCGCAAGTAGTCGTAGATAGCGCGGCAGCCCGGCATCGCGAGCAGCATGTGGTCCTGCTGGCTCTCGTCCGCTTCGTAAAGTACCGTGATGCGCAGGCCGCTCTTGCCCGGCATGAAGAGCCTCATGATCTCGGCCAGCGAGCAGAGATAGAACTCCGAGAGCCAGCGCGCGATCTCGATCATCTGCGGCGAGAACCAGCACTCCTCATCGACGGCGGCGATGATGTCCTTGAGCTTGATCTTCTCCGGCGCTTCTGCGAGCTCATGCGTCTCGACGACGAAGCCCTCGACCTTGCGGCTGCCGAACGGCACGAATACGCGCCAGCCCGCCTCGATCTTGGCGAGTTCCTGCGGCACGCGGTACGTATAGGCCCGCGCAATGCTCTTGACGGGGATATTCACAAAAACATCGGCTGTCTTCATCCGTCTCTTTTCTTCCTTTCTGGATCTTGTCTTCTGGATTGTGTCTGAATCGTGATGCCTTCCATTATATCCTGTCGCCTGCCATCTGGTCAAAGGAGCTGCCTCGCTATCGCCCTGCCGTTCACTCCACTGAAAGGCCGATGTCGCTGCGCAGCTGGACGGCCTCGGCGATGTGCTTGGCTGCAATCTCCTCCGGTGCCCCGTCGAGGTCCGCAATCGTGCGCGCGACCTTGATGATCCTGTCGTAAGAGCGGGCCGATAAGTTCATGCGGCGGAAGGCCAGCTCTAAAAGCGACTGTGCCTCGTCCGTGAGCGGACACACACGCTGCAGGATGGTGTGGTTCATCTGGGCATTGCAGAAGCGGCCAAACGGATGTAGGCGCGCGAGCTGGCGCTGCCTTGCCTGCTCCACGCGGCCTCGTATCGTCTCAGACGACTCAGCGCGCCGCTTCGAGGTCAGTTCCTGATAGGCGACGCGCGGCACGCGGATGTGGATGTCGATGCGGTCGAGCAGCGGCCCTGATATCTTGCGCGTGTAGCGGCGGATCTCGCTCGGCGTGCACTCACACGTCCGGCCGCCCGACTCATCGCCGTAGTAGCCGCACGGACAGGGATTCATCGCGCAGATCAGGATCATGCTCGACGGGAACGTCAGCGTCGCGTGGACGCGCGAGATTGTCACAGCCCGGTCCTCCAACGGCTGCCGCAGGACCTCAAGCGTCGCCTTCGAGAATTCCGGCAGCTCGTCGAGGAACAAGACACCGTGATGCGCGAGCGTGACCTCGCCGGGACGCGGCACACTGCCGCCGCCGATCATCGCGACCATCGACGTCGTGTGGTGCGGGCTGCGGAACGGGCGCTCCTGCACAAGGCCGCCGCCCTGCGGCAAAAGACCCGCGATGCTGTAGATTTTCGTGACCTCGAGCGCCTCCTCGCGCGAGAGGCGCGGCAGGATGGAACTCAAACGGCGTGCGAGCATCGTCTTGCCGGAGCCCGGCACGCCGATCATCAGCAGGTTGTGACCGCCCGCCGCCGCAATCTCGAGCGCCCTTTTTGCCTGGAACTGCCCCTGCACATCAGCGAAGTCATCGCAGAGTACAGGCCGCTCCTCTGCCTCCGACGGCACAGCCGGCGCAAGCGCTTCCTGCCCATTGAGGAACTGCACGACCTCATTGAGCCGGTCGAGCACATAGACCGTGATGCCCTCGACGAGCAGCGCCTCGTTGGCATTGCCGCGCGCAACAAAGACGGACGTCAGCCCCTTCTCTCGCGCGGCGATGACCATCGGCAGGATGCCGTGCACTGCGCGGCACTCCCCTTCCAAGGAGAGCTCTGCTGCAAAGAACGACGTCTTGATTGAGTCCTGCGGCACAACGCCGTACGCTGCGAGGAGGCCGATGGCGATTGGCAGGTCGAGGCCGGGACTGTCCTTGCGGATGCCGGCCGGCGCGAGATTTATCGTGACCTTCTCCTGACGCAGCTGAATGCCGGAGTTGCGGATGGCCGTGCGCACGCGCTCCTTCGACTCACGCACCGCCGTGTCTGGCAGCCCGACGATATCAAAGGCAGGCAGTCCCGCCGCCGAATCGACTTCCACGGCGATGATGAGCCCGTCGACGCCCATCGTCGTGCCGCCAAATGATCTTGCAAACAATCGCAATCCCCCCAATCTCTACGACTCGCCTGCCGTTCTGCTTTTCCGCTCGAGAAGGCAGGTAGCCTGCAAAATGCTCACGTCTCAAACGCGCCGGGCAGGTGATGGATTTCCCAGCGCTCCCCTGCGACGCAGACCTCAATGACATCAAAACGACAGAGACAACCGTCGAGATGTCTCTGCCGCAAGAACCAGCGCGCAGACTGGATGATTTTCTGTTGTTTCCGGTAATCGACAGCGGCCGCTGGCCGACCGAAGCGCCTCGTGCGCCGCGTCTTGACTTCAATGAAGGCCACGGTCTGCCCAGTGCCGGCCACGATGTCGATTTCCCCGCGCGGCGTGCGAAAATTGCGCGCAAGAATCTCGTAGCCAGCCTCCTTGAGAAAGACGGCCGCGGCCTCTTCGCCCTGACGGCCAAGTTTCGTCGTGTCCATGATTCTCTCCACATTCCCTGTAATTTTCAAACGATTCGTATAGTTTCATTATAGGGGCTGAGCGAGAAAGAGTCAAGCATCCTGCAAAGCAGTCCGATACCTGCAGTCAGATTCCGTCGAAGTCGTAGGAGAGCGAACGTACTGGCTCGAAGGAGCGGCGGTGAATCGGGCACGGACCGTACTTCTTGAGCGCCTCGATGTGCTGCGCCGTGCCGTATCCCTTGTGCTGCGCGAAGCCGTACTCCGGATAGACCTTGTCGTACTCGTCCATGAGGCGGTCACGCGTGACCTTGGCGATGATTGAGGCCGCCGCTATCGAAGCGGACTTCGCGTCGCCCTTGATGATGGACTCTGAGGGCATCGGCAGCCTGTCGAGCGGCACGGCATCGATGAGGACTTCCTGCGGCTCCGGCCGCAGCGAGAAGATAGCCTCGTACATGCCGTTGATCGTCGCCTGGTAGATGTTGACGCGGTCGATTGTCTGCGCGTCAATGAGCGCTGTGCCGACGGCGATAGCCTTCTCCTGGATCTCATCGAAGAGCTCCTCGCGGACCTTGGCCGAGATCTTCTTCGAGTCATTGAGCTTCGGCAAGCAGAGGTCGTGTGGCAGGATGACGGCCGCCACCGAGACAGGACCGGCGAGCGGACCGCGGCCCGCCTCGTCGACGCCCGCCACGATCTCGTGGCCGCGCGCCCAAGCCGCATGCTCGTAGGCGTAGAGCTTCAGCAATCGTTCGTGCTCCGCCTGTGCCTTCTCGTAGCGGCGCACGAGGCGGGCCGCAGCCTTGCGCGTATCCGCGCGGCAGGCGGCGAGGAATTCCTCGCTGACCGCGCCAGCGGCAAAGGCCGCCTCGAGTTCCTTTATCGTGCAGTCTGCGACGGCCTTCATGCCTCATCCCCCCGCTTCTCATCAGCAGCTTCCGTCGAGGCAGACTGGGGGACCTCATCGAGCGTGACGAGACCGAGCTTGCCGCTGCGGAACTCTGTCAGGACGATGTTCTGCGCCTTCTCGAGGTCGACGACGCCGCCCTTGACGAGGCAGCCGCGCTTGCGGCCGATGGCCTCTAAAAGCTCGATGCCATCTTCCGGCATATCCCCCTTGAACTTGAAGCGCTCCTGCAGGCGCTCCGGATAATCGCGGCGCATGACAGAGAGCAGGAGCGCCGTGACCTGCTCGCGGTCGTAGATGTCGTCGTTGATGGCACCCGTGAACGCAAGCTTCAGTCCGACCGTCTGGTCCTCGAACTTCGGCCAGAGGATGCCCGGCGTGTCGAGCAGGTCGAGCGCAGCGCCGATCTTGATCCACTGCTTCGCGCGCGTGACACCCGGCTTATCGGCTGCCTTCGCCTTGACCGCGCCGGCCAGGCGGTTGATGAGGGACGACTTGCCGACGTTCGGGATGCCGAGGATCATGCAGCGCGCCGCGCGCGGCCGACCGCCGTTCTTGACGAAACGGTCCGTCTTCGGTCGCGCGAGTTCCTCCGCCTTCGCGACAAGCTGCTTCATGCCGCGGCCCTTGACCGAGTCAATCGCGACCGCCGGGATGCCCTGCGCGCGGAAATACGCGAGCCAGCGCTTCGTGCTCGCCGCATCCGCGAGGTCCGACTTGTTGAGCGCGATGAGCCTTGGCTTGCCCTTGATGATCTCGGCGAGCATCGGGTTGGCACTGCTCGCCGGGATGCGCGCATCGAGCAGCTCGATGACAACATCGACGAGCTTGAGGTTCTCCTCGATGAGCCGCTGCGCCTTCTTCATATGGCCAGGGAACCACTGGATTCCCGGCAGGTCATTTCTTGTTTCTTTATCCATCTGTATCCTTATTCCTCCAAAATCTGCCCCATGGTGGGCAAGCCCATTTTCTCATCAACCGAGAGGTATTTCCTTATAATAGAGAAAGACAGCTGTACCAACTTGTACAGCTGTCTTTATTGTATCGGACTTCTTGCGCCTTGTAAAGTCAAGGCAGTACAGGGGCGCCCGCCCTAATATCTTTTTTCGTCACATTGTCATCAGTCTGACGCCAAGAGTCCAGCGAGTGTAAAACCATTTGTACAAATCGGTATTGCACGAACATACTTCATGCCCTATACTGATGATAAACAAGGTAAGGACGGACCGCTGGTATATTTATACAAAATTTTCATCTTCTAAGAGGAGGGGTTCTATGCCAACAATCAAATGGCTGCTAAAGGATAGCGGCTTGAGTAATCTGCGCTTACTCACTAGTTTCAGTCACATCAATAGCCCCATTCAAAGCGTGAATGTTTTGGATAATCCAGATGTCAGCAAGTGGTTCAAGAAGGATGAGTTGATTTTAACGACAGGCTTTATATTTTTGGGCAACCCAGAATTGCAGCGCAGTATTGTCCGCGACCTGAAAGAATTCGGATGCGCTGCACTTGCTATCAAGATTCGTCGTTACTTTCGGTCAATTCCAGAAGCCATCCTGGACGAAGCGGCAAAACTCGACTTCCCGATCATCGAGTTGCCTTTCTTCTACGGCTTTTCTACCATTTCTCAGGTTGTTTTCAATCAGCTGGATATCGAAGCGCATGCTCTGCCGATTGCACGGCAAGAATTTATCCAAAATTTCATGGATGATGTACTCAACCGTTCCTCTTGGGATGACCTGTTACAGGAACTCGCTGACTTCTTGGAAATGCCGGTAAGCCTGGTCGATGAACAAGAAATGCCACTCTGTTCTATTGCTCCAACAAATACGCTTCCAGATGATGAGTGGTTTCAGCGAATCATGGAAAATGCTTACAGCCAAGGTATCCCTGCCATAGAAAAACTAATGCTGAAAGACGCCGCACACAAAATGCAGATCATGGATCTTCCCAACCAGATGGGGAGACTTCTGATTTTTTATAAAAAAGAACAGATGATTCCTCCAGAAGATTTCTGGCAATGTATCTTAAGACTATTAGCGCTCGCTTTCGAGCAACAGAACTTCAGCCTTCAGAATCGCGAACATCATTCGTCTTTCTTTCTGCGTGCAGTCATGCAGAAACAGACACTGACCGAACAGGAGATCAAGAATCTATGCCTCTTTTACGGATTTGATTTCCACAAATCATGGATTTGCCTAACAACCAAGCTGCCAGCGCTAAAAGAGCTTTCCAATGATATGATGTCCAAAATGAAGCAGGATGTCCTGCAAACAGCGGCAGGATTCTCTACTCCTTTCATCTGCACGAACAATAACATATTCTGTTGCTTTTTCTTATTCCCTACGGATTGCCATCCTCTCAAAGCACTGCATACAGTACGCCAACTCGCACGAGAACTGATGAAAAAATGGAAACCCTATGCAGATCCTCCTATCCCCATCGGTATCAGCAGCTGCCATAACAGCATAGCATCGATTCGCCAGTCCTTAGAGGAAAGCCTGACAGCACTGAATACCAATACCAAAAATCTTGGTTCAATCCGCTCATACCTGCATCTTCTCCCTGCTCTGATGATAGCTAATCACCCCCAAAATCAGTCTATCCTGATTCACAATTTCCTAGAACCTGTCATCCAATATGATCATGAGCATCATACCAATTTAATAGGAACACTCCGTGCTTACCTAAATGCGAACTACAATGCCAGCCTGGCAGCAAAGTCGATGTATCTGCACCGGAATACAACCATCAACCACATCGAGAAAATAAAAGAACTGCTGGACATCCAGTTTGACAACGCAGAAGAAAATCATCTGATTTACCTTGCTCTTCTCGCTCTCGATATCCAACAGTAAACTCCAGTGGATTCTTTTATTTCATAGGTTCATATGTCCGTGCGGAATCCTGCACCAAGAGAAGTATATTTCATGAGGAAGTAATACGCTATACCCCCGATAAAAAATCCGAGGCACCATGCCAGCTTGACCTCTAGGAAAGCGGCGATAGCTCCTAGGAACATGGCAAGGATAGCGGCTTTATTGTACCCCGGCATAGATTCTTCTGAGGAATAAATCGTCGCAATATCAATTTCTTGCTTACGCAGAATGTAATACTCAATCAAGAGTATGGCAACAATTGGACCGAGGAATGCGGAATAGATGAGGATGAAGTAGGTCAGCCCCATAGCTGAAGAATCCTGCACCAAGATCCACGGACAGCTGCAGACAGCAAGCACGCCGGTAATGACAACTGCCACACGATAGTGTACCTTCGTCAGGAGAACCGTGACATAGGTAGGCGGCACGATATTGGCAACCATATTTACAGCGACAGCACCCATGACGATGAATGCGGAAATGAATACACTGATTGACGGATTATTAACGACCATCGGAATGGCCTTTGCTGGGTTGGAAATCCCCGTTACCGATGCGAGCATAGCGCCGATGCAGAGGACGGTTCCATAAGCCAGAGCAATCGGACAGAAATACAGCAAGCCGCGTTTTCCATGGCTGATGCCAGGTTCCAGTTCGCGTGAATAATCCGCAGCAGAAAGAAAAATTGCCGCATAGTTACCCATGAATGCCATGATGAAGCCAAAGAATTCAATTCCCCAGGTTCCTTCCGCATCAACCCACGTACTGACGATTTCTGCACTATGCTGAGATAGAAGGATATAGAAGACATAGAGCAGTGCCAGCATAATGACAACCGAGATAATCGATTCTACCCATTTGATGGCCTTGAAACCAAAGAAAGAGAGGACAATCTGCACAGCTTGCATGACGATGAAGCACATGAATTGCTGATCGATGCCAGCAACAATCTTCAGTATCTCATTCAATGCCGTTGCACCAATCCAGCTCTGGAAACCATACCATACGATGGCAGGGATGCCGCGGAGCAGTGATGAGATGATGCTGCCTTTGGCACCGAAGGACATGCGGAGCTGCATGACATACGGGATTCCTGTCTTATAGCCAAAACTATCATTCAGAGAAAAAATCACGGATATGATTGCAATGGCAATGAACGCCGCCGCCAGTGTCTGGTAGATATTCATCATGGCTGTACCCGCAACGACAAGACTTCCACCGAGAGTCATATTACCGAGATTTACACCATCTCCGAGCCACATCGACATATAGTTCCACGGATTGAGCTTCCGTTCCTCCGGCTTCTTGGGCAGCAGTGATTCATCGATTTCTACTGCCTTGTTTATCGCTACACACATGGAGACCACTCCTTTTTCTGGTAATTCATGGTAGATTGTCATCCTTTGCACATGATCATGCGGCCACGCGGCGTACCGATGATTTTCCCATCTCTCATGATGGTCTGTCCACGAAGGATTGTCTCATCGACAGCGCCTTTGAAGCGCGTCCCCATATAGGGGCTAACATGATGCTTGTAAAGGATATCGTCGGCTTTCAGGATGTATTCTCGATTCAGATCTATCAGTGCAAAATCTGCATCATAGCCTACCGCGATCTTTCCTTTTCCCTCAATCCGGAGAGATTTTGGCATGTTCTCACAGATCAGCTTCATGATTCTTGCTAATGGCACTTTCCGCGCATGGTAGCCGTGCGTAAGCAGCCCTGTCAGCGTGTGCTGTACAGAAGCGATGCCACCCCATGCCTTCATGAAAGAAACGCCCTCTTTCAAAGATGGGTCGGACGGAGAGTGATCGGAGTCCACATAATCAATATCACCTGCCAAGAGATGTGCCCACATGAGTGGCTGGTTCTCCTTGCTGCGGACCGGCGGCGAGCATTTTGCCACTGGGCCGAGAGCTGCGACCTCTTCATCCGTCAGGATCAGGTACTGCCCGATCGTCTCTACTGATACATCGACACCTCTTGCACGCGCTGCATTGATGATGTCGATGCTCTTGCCAAGGGATGCATGCGCGATGATCAGCTTGACGCCCGTTTCCTCGGCGAAGGTGATCATGCGCGTGATACTCTCAATCTCTGTGATGGGAGCATGTGCCGCAAAATACGCCCAGGCATCATCGCGTCCAGCTGCCGCCTGTTCAGCCCCGAGTTTTGCGGTCAGTGCATCATTTTCGCAATGGACCATGAGAGGGAGCCCGAGCTTCTTGATGATTTCCATGCCTTTGAGTGCGGAATAATCATCAATGCCCTTGAACTCTGGGATGCCGCTGTAGCAAGAGAATGCCTTGAATCCGACCACGCCACAGGCAGCCAATTCTTCGAGCCGGTCGAGATTGTCGGGCGTCAAGCCACCCCAGAACCCAAAATCCGTGTAGGAATCATGGCTGGCAATATCATATTTTTTCTGGAATTCTTCCTTATCGAGCAAGCAAGGACTGGAGTTGAGCGGCATATCGATGAATGTCGTGCCGCCACCAGCTGCAAGACCTGCGCTGCCGTCCTTGATGGTTTCCCATTCTGTACGGCCAGGCTCATCGAAATGCACGTGACCATCAAAAGTACCAGGGAACACTACTTTTCCCGTGGCATCGATTTCACGGTCTGCGGAGCCAGAAAGAGATGGCCCGATTTCAACAATTTTTTCTCCATCGACAGCGATATCGACCTGCTGCATTCCCTCAGGAAGCATGACCTTACCGCCACGGATTAGCAAGGAATAAGTATTCGACATGGTAAAGCACCCCCATCATCCTTCTGCCCACTGTTTCTTCACGAATTTTCCAAAGCCTTTCTCACCGACCAATTTGCCATCTTTGGCCATGACTTTACCACGCAGGATAGTGCAGACGGGAAGCCCCTGCCCTTTCATGCCGACAAAAGCAGAAATCTTATTGACATAGTACAGTGAATCTGCTGTGATTTCCCATTTGGCATCCGGGTCGAGGATGACCATGTCCGCATCGAACCCTGGACGGATGGCGCCCTTCTTGCCATAGAGGCCAAAGACACGAGCAGGGCCCTCGCCAATGGCATGGGCAATGACAGTCGGACTGACACCTCGTTTGACAACGCCTTCGCTGTAAGCTGCCTGTATGGTACTCTGGATGCTCGAGATGCCCCCCCATGCCCCAAAGATGCCATGCTTTTCCTCACTCTTTTCGCTGAGCTCACAGGGAGAGTGGTCGGAACCGATGCAGGAAAGCGTGCCATCTTCAACATAATGCCAGAGCGCATCGACATCTTCTGCACTGCGCAGAGGTGGTGCGCATTTGAAGAGGCTTCCATGTGCCAACACATCCTTATCGGTCATGCTCAGATAGTGCCCACAGGTCTCTGCCGTGACATCCACGCCATCGAGTTGTGCTTCCTTGATTGCCTGAGCGACCTTCGGATGGCTGACATGGCAGATATGCACTTTAGCACCAGTTTCTCTGGCACATTCGATGATATTCTGCGTTGCGACGAGTTCTGCAATGACCGGGCGTGAATCCAGGAAATCCTGCCAATCTGGCTTTGCTTTGCGCTTAGCTCGTTCTTCGCCCCATTTGATCAAGGAATAGTCCTCACAATGGAAACCGGCTCTCGCATCGAATTCCCTGAGGATCTCCATCGCTTCGCGCGCCTGACCAATGGTCAGCGGTACATAATCGGGAGAGACCGGCCCGATGAAACTCTTGAAAGCGACGCAGCCTTTTGCATCGAGTTCTTTGAGGTCAGCAAAGTTATAGTCGACTAGTCCACCCCAGAAACAGTAATCGGTATAAGCTTGTGGCGCAACGATTTCCAGTTTCTTATCCATGATATTTCCATTGGTCATCGCCGGCTCATTCTGCAAGGGCATATCGATGATGGTCGTATAACCGCCAACGATAGCAGCTGCTGTACCATGCGTGTAATCTTCGCGCCAATTATATCCCGGATCATTCAGGTGCGCATGGCTGTCAATGCCGCCAGGGAATACGTATTTCCCTTTTGCATCAACCACGTCTCTTGCTTCAAACGGCAGCCCCGGTGCAAAAATCGCGGCAATCGTTTCGCCCTTCACGCCAACATTTGCGGAAAAAATCTGATCAGATGTGACAATCCTGCCATTCTTCACGACCAAATCAAACATCATCTTCGCCCCCATGATAATCACAGCTATACTAGCAGCTGTCACGCCTTACAGCGTATGGATCAAATCGTATAAGACTTCTGTCGCCTTGCCGAAGGACTCATACTCCGTATGCTCCTCCTGGCAATGACTGCGTCCATCTTTGCTCGGCACAAAGAGCATGACGGTATCATGATGCTGGCCGATGGCCAGTGCGTCATGACCAGCGCCACTTGGCATGCGGATGGCCTGGTAGCCATGTTTCTTGCAGGAATCTTCCATCATGTCCAGCATTGCACTGCTCATATCGACAGGCGTGATGCTGAGTTTTGTCTCGTACGAATACGATGCACCACATTTCGACGTTTCCTCTTCCAAAAGCGCCTGTATCTTCGTGGCAATCTTGTCGATGATCTCGTTCTTTGTCGAGCGGATATCGACACTGAAGGACATCTCCTGAGCAACGACATTCATGCCACCAGGGACGGCATGGACAAATCCGACCGTCGCAACGGTACCTGGCTCTTCAGCGCGCGCCAGGTCCCCGATCTTGCTGATGACTTTCGTCGCAATATCGACAGCATCTTTGCGCATGTGCATCGGCGTCGTCCCTGCATGGTCCGAACGGCCATGTACTGTGAATAAGTAACGTTGAATGCCAACGATACAGTTGACAAGGCCAAACTCCAGTTTCTCTGCATCGAGGACAGGCCCCTGTTCAATGTGCATCTCGATATAGTGGCCAATGCGATTCTTGTCCCAGGCAGCCTCCGTAACCTTCTCTGGGTCCAGGCCATAACGCTGCATAGCGTCATAAACACTGATATCATCCCGGTCCTTGAAGCGCTTGCACTGTTCCACATCCATCTCACCAAGGATGGAATACGAACCAAAATAGCCCGTACCAAAGCGACATCCCTCTTCATCCATGAAGGCTACAACGACGAAATCCGTATCGAGCATCGCATTTTCTTCCTGCAAGATACGCGCCAGCTCAATCGCTACCACCACGCCAGCGATACCATCGTAATCGCCGCCATTGTATACAGAATCATAATGTGAGCCGCAGACGATGGCCGGCAGGCTGCTGTCTTTGCCCTTGCGTGTGCCGATGATATTGCCGACACAGTCTTCCACCACATCAAGGCCAGCGTCTTTCATCGCTGCTTTCAGATATTCTGCCGCAGCTTTTGTTTCCCTGGAAAACGGCATACGCGTGCATCCCTTGCCCGGTGTTGCCGTAAAGGCTTTCAGGTCTTCCAGGTTCTTGCGGATGCGTGCCGTACTGATTTTCTTATCCATTGCGATTCTCCTTTATTTTTCCGGACTTGCCACAGGTCGGTCCAGGATTTGTTATAGCATCGATATAAGAGGCAGCTGTCTCATCGTTGTAGACGCCTTTGTTGAATACTCCAAGGGCCTTGCTGGTGAGCATGCCAACCAGGACATCGACATCGACATTCATCAGTGTGCGGAACATGCCCGAGAACCAGTCAATACCAATGAGGATGGCAACGGATTCGGTCGGAAGTCCCATCGTTGTAGCGAAGAAGGTGTAGACGACAATCATGCCACCTGGGACAACGATTGTTCCCATGCACATCAGGACGGCCAGCAAGATAGCCATGCCGAACTGCATCGGAGAGAGCGTGATTCCCGTGGACTGGCTCATGAAGAGGATGGCGAGGACATAGCACTGGACGGCACCGCAGCTATTCATCGACATCGTGATTGGACCAACGAAGTCTGTGACTTTGCGATCGACACCAAACTTTGTTACCATGTCTTCCATCTTGGTTGGCAGGCAGATTGCCGACGATGTTGTCGTCAGTGCCATCATCGACATCTTTCCATATTTGCTCGGCATTCTCATCGGATTGACGCCACAGATAGCCGCAACAGCAGGACAGTAAACAAGGAACTGGATCACATCACCGATGAGCAGGCAGCCAAGGAACTTGAGCATTGGCATGATGACGGCAAATCCCGTACCACCAGCTACATTTGCCAGCAGGCAGAAGATGCCGATTGGAGCGACCTTCATGACAGCCTTGATGATCTCCAAGATGACGCCATTGACAGCCGTCAGGAAATCCGTAACGATGGTAGTATGATGGTCACGCTGATAGATGCCTGTGCATGCACCAAAGAAGATAGAAAAGAGGATACATGGAACCATGGCGCCCGATGCCATCGATGAGAAAATATTCGTCGGCACAAAACCTACTAGTGTCTTCGTGATAGAAGTATCTGCTATCTGCGCAGTAGAAGCCGTGGTGCCAATATCGATACCAAGTCCCGGCTGGACCAAAAGGCCTAAGCCAACTCCAAGGAAAGCAGACAACAAGGTAAAGACGACAATGCTCGCGAATACAACCAAGCCCATTTTCCCAGAGCCATTCCCACCGAGTCCAGCAATGGCCCCGGCAACGGCTGTCATGACCAGTACGACAACTGACATCTGGATCAAGTTGATAAAGATATCACCAATGAATTTCAAGTTTGTTGCCCATGGGCCAACGACAGAACCAAAGATAATGCCGACAACTGTGGCAATGATGATCCACATGGTCAAAGAAAGCCCTGATTTGCCCTTCATAATATCGCTCCCTTTCCCGAAGCTTTCGTTCGTTTAAACAAAAAGAGCCTGAACAAGCCGGAAATGCTCCGACAAGTTCAGACTCCCTTGTCCTCTTTCTATGCGGTTAAAAGACCGGGCTGCCGATTACTGGCATCACAGTTCTACATCACGGTTGCAGTCTTTGGAATAGATGTAGATATAGTCTTCCGTGCCAACGGCGTAGCAGCCCTGCGGGCAGTAAGAATCCATGAATACATAATCGCCCTTCTTGAGCGGGATCCACTGATCATCCAAGAGATACATGCCCTTGCCTTGGAGGAACAGCATGCCATGCTGCTGCAAATGCGTCTCTGCGTAGCCATGCGATGCACCCGGCTCGAACTTGAGGATGTGCATGTTCATATCAAAGCCAAGATCCGTTGCCGACGGCAAGAAATCTTTGCTCTGTGCATTCTTCATGCCCTCATAGTCCATGTAAGGAACATCATTGATGTTGCCGACTACTGTGTGAGCGCTCGTTCCTTCAAGCGGGATATAGCGACGGCGATAGACATAGAGTCTGGCATCTTTACCGCTCTTGTTCTCGAACGTGAATGGCTTATCTGCCGGACTGAAGATGTAGCCGCCTTCCGTCAATTCTGCTTCTTTATCTGCATTCTTAACGCTCACCGATCCACTTATGACATAGAGGAACGACTCGATGCCATTGCCACCAATGCCCGTGTTCTTGCCGCCTGCATGTGCCGTGACAAGATAATCAGCAAACGTAGCGCCCATCTGTGGCGTGCCGAGGATCGTGACATCACAATCCGAATAGCCCGGTACAACGTTCTTGACGAGTCCGTCCGGTTCCAGGATGACATAGCCATTGCCAATGACAGAACGATTCGTCAGGATGTCTTTACGGTAACCCGTCTGACCATTCAAGTAACTCATATCAAATACTTCCTTTCCTAGAAAACAAAAGTTTGAAATTTATTTTTGGTCGGCTGCCGCCAGGAGCTCTGGTAAGATATCCTTCATGTCGGCAACGACTTTGTAATCAGCAAAACCGAAAATTGGGGCTTTTGGATCTTTGTTGATGGCAATGACCAAAGGATCTCCCTTGATTCCCTCCGTGAACTGGATGGCACCGGAAACGCCACAGATTAGGCAGGCTTCTGGTCGGATAACCGTACCGGATTCACCAATCTGTGCCTCAAAATCAATCCAGTGCTGATCGGCCATCGGACGGCTGCCAGCAAATGCAGCATTGATTTTCTGTGCATAAGATTTTGCCAGACTGAAGTTTTCTCCTTCTATGGCGCCTTTGCCAACGCAGACCACGCGCCTTGCCCCCAGAAGGTTACCTGCCGACTGGCTTTCTTCAAAGTCCAGAACCTCAAGAGCCGATGTCAGATTTTCCTTTTCGATGACCTGGATCTTCGGCGTCCCTGTCTGGGGTGCTGCTTCGTAGGAGCCTGGGATCAACGTGATGATTGCCGGCTTTGTCGTGATATCACACGTAACGAGTCCCTGACTGCCAAATGAGCTCTTGATCTGATGGACGACTACCTTGCCATCTACGGCTTCTGGCTTCAGTTCTTTGCAGGCCGCTGTCATGCCCGCGTCGAGCTTTACAGCAATACGCGAAAGCAAAGCTCTGGCCTGATGCTCCGACGGCGCAAGAATCGTCGACACATCACGGGAAGTGATGACATCTGCCATGACCTCGCTCAGCACATCCGTCTGCATTTCACCAATGCCGATCGTATGCAGGAGAATAACATCCGAAACGCCATCCAGCTTCAGTGCATCTTCATACAAAGGTGCCTGGTCATCAGCGGCGAGAACGGTGATGGTTTCTCCAGAAACTTTTGCGACTTCCTGTGCGGCAGTGACGAGCTCGGCTGTCTCCGGATTCAGACCGTTCTTGGTGATCTGTGCATAAACAACAATCTCAGACATCCTGCTCACTTCCTTCCAAAAGTTTCTGTATCTTTATGGCGATTTCCTTCGGAGTACCTGTAATCTCCTTCGCCTGCTTATTTGCCTCCGGCGCTGGATATACATCCGTGACGACAGACTTGACTTCCAAGTTCTCGAGGACGGATGGATCGCAGTCCTTCCCCGTCAAGACATGAATCTCTTTGTGGTTCGCTTTCATCTGCGCACGCAGTGTCGGGAGTTTCGGTTCATTGCAGCCAAATGGTACCGCTAAGAGGACTGGTCCTCTTGCCTTGATTTTCAACGTCCCCTGCTGCACCTTTTTGCCGATAAGCAGTGCACCGTCTCCATCCGGCTCTACGGATACGGCATCGGCGACATCCGGCATGCCGAGAAGTTCAGCGAGCATAGCACCAACCTGCCCGGTTGCACCATCACTGGATTCCGCTCCCGTGAAAACGATGTCGTATGATTTGCGTTTGACAAAATCGGCAAGTACACGAGCCGTGCCGAGTGTATCACGACCGGCAAAGCTGCGGTCGCTCAGGAGATACGCCTCATCTGCCCCAAGGGCTAGACACTTCTTCAAGGATGCCGCTGCACCATCCGGCCCCATCGTGTAGACATCGATACTGCTATCCGTTGCTTTCTTGAGCTGAGCAGCCATCTCCATCGCATTCAGATCACAGGGGTTCATATCGCACGTTGCATCGATACGACGGACACTATGCGTAACCGGATCGATTTCTACATCTTCACTGACGGGAACATGTTTTATACAGATTGCTATCTTCATGCGTCATCCGCCTCATTTCTTCAACAATCTCGAGAATGCCCATTCTTCGAGGAGCAATGTGCTTTCGCCTCGCATGATGTATTTTGCCAGATCACGGCTGACTGCCGGTGCCTCGATGACACCATTTCCGCCATAGCCCGTGGCCAGGAGATAGTTCTTGACCGGCGTGTCACCAATGATTGGCAGGAAATCGCGTGGCTCTGCACGATAAGACAGCCACGATGAACTCAGGCCTGCATCGACCAAGCCAGGAACATTCTTTTCCATCTGCTCGAACAGGAACTCAATGAAATAATCATCTGTGCCGCCGCGTTCCGGCAGTTTATCCGGGTCCCACTGGCCCGCATGCATTGGATTGTCCAGGTCCATCGACAGATGCGATTTACAGATGAAGATGTTGTTGCCGGCGCGCAGCGCATAGAATGCCGGGAATTTCAGGATGGGGAATACATAGTCGAGCTTTTCAGATGGTGCCATGAAGAATGCTTCTGCCTTCGTGTGCCAGATTGGCACTTCAAGGTCGACCATCTTGCCCGTGAAGCGGCTCCACGGCCCCGTGCAGTCCACGATGACATCATAAGCTTCCTGTTTGCCTTCCGACGTCGTAATGCCAACAGCTGCTCCACCTTCTACCTTGATATCCGTAACACCAACACCGATGATGACGGTTGCGCCATTCGCTTCCATCTTGCTGGCAAAATTATTGGAAATCATCGTACCATCGAAGTACCCATCATCTGCCGTATAGCCTGCACCGATAATGGAATCCGGATCAATCATCGGAAGAATCTTCTTGATTCTGTCTTTATCCGTGATGTATTCACCCGTGTAACCTGCGGATTTTGCCAGTGCAATACCTGTCTTGATGCGTTTTTCGTCTTTTTCATCCAATGCACAGACCAGCGTGCCCGTCTTGTCAAATCCAGCCGATCCCCTTTTTTCCTTCTCCATCTTACAGTATGTCTCAAAACCATAAAGGCGGACATCCCAATAGCGATTATTCAGGGAATCATCGAACAGGCATACCGTACCCGCTGATTTCGATGTCGTGCCAGCACCGATGCGGCCTTTTTCATAAAGCGTGACTTCTGCATCATCATAGAGGCTCAGATTATAACCAAGAGCCGTACCAGAAATACCGCCGCCGATAATGCAAATCTTCTTCTTTGCCATAATGTCTTCTCTCCTATCCTAATACAGAATATCCTATCCTTATTCTTCACTAAGGCGGCGTAAGGTGGCCGCTAAAAGGTCTGTGCCCTTAGCAAGATCATCCATATCAATCGATTCTTTCCGGTCATGACTGATGCCATCTTTACAGGGGATGAAGATCATCGCTGCATCTGTGATGTCACCCAACATCAGGCTGTCATGATAAGCACCACTGATCATATCGAGTACAGGAAGCTCCAGTTCTTTTGCACTTTCATGCAAGAGTTCTCGGATGCGCGGACTGCAGATGTACGGTGTATCGTTATTCAGCTGTTCCAGTTGATAGGTAACACCGCGGTTCCTTGTGATTTCATCAATCTTTTCCTGCAATGCCTCGACCAAGTCATCCTTATCCTGTGCCGAGATGGAGCGGATATCGATGGAGAAATTCGCTTGCCCCGGAATGACATTTGCTGCGCCAGGGTCCAATTTCATCGCGCCGACTGTTCCCGTGATGTATTCACTATCTGAGGCTTTCGCTAAGTGCTCGAGTGCCAGAGCAATCTCAGCTGACGCCATAAAGGCATCGCGGCGATCCTCCATACTCGTGCCGCCGGCATGCGATTGAATGCCATGAATCTCGCATCGCAGATTTGTCGGTGCACAAATGCCAGTGACAATACCAACAGAGATGCCCTTGTCCTGCAAGATCCTGTTTTGCTCGATATGCAGCTCAAGACTTGCGTGGACCCTCGGCTTTGTAGAAAAGTCTCGATTGAATCGCTCTGGCTCAAAACCATCATGGCTGAGGACATCAAAGATGCTCTCACCAGCCATATTTCTTGCGTCCTTTAAATCTTGCTGATGAATGCGACCGACAATCGCGCGACTGCCAATACAGCACATCCCGAAACGACTCATTTCCTCTCCAGCATAAGCATTGACGAAGATACTCCGTTTCGGCTGATAGCCATCACTTTTCATCATGCGGATAACTTCCAGAGCTGCAAATACGCCGGCCATTCCATCATAGCGCCCACCATGCGGAACCGTATCGATATGTGAACCGGTCCAGACAGGCGGACGTTCTGGATGACATCCTTTATATTCTCCATATATATTGCCGACACAATCCTCATGGATCTCAAGGCCGAGATCTTGCATTTCCTTCTTTAAATATTCGCGAGCCCGATAGAACTCCTTTGTATAAACGGCTCGAGTTGTACCTTCTCCAGGCGTTGCATTGAAGGTATCGATTCTCATTAGCCAATCATTCAATTGTGCTGCATCTGCTTTCATAAAATCGTACCTCCTAAATAGACAAAGCGGCGCACGAGTAACATTTTACTTTACTAATGCGCCGCTGCATATTTCATATCGCCTTTTATGGTTACAGTATAGCGGGAATGCGCTCCTTTAACAATATACACACTGCATATTTTAGCTGTATACAATTAGGCATATTGTATACTATCGAAATCAAGCCATGAATCTTTGAACGAATCTTTGCCGTTTGAGTCCCCATACATGCAAGGAACATCTTTTGCCTAATTCTAACATGACATGGTACAATAGAACCAACGATACCAATCTAGAACGACTGACAGAATCAGGAGTGATTACCATGAAAAGATATGCCCTTATCCCCGCGCTTGCGCTCACAGCCTTTGCTGTCCCCCTGTCCGCGATGCCGGTGGCCTCTGCCTCGTTTGGCACGGGCATCGGCGTCTCGTTCCCGACCTCGGGCTCGCACAGCAGCGAGATTGTGCCGTCGTACGCGGCCTTCAGCTTCGACAGCATTGTCGAGGAGCTGACCGTCGAGGAGAAGCACGGCCGGCTCGTCATGGAGCTAAAAGTCACGAATGACGGCGACAGCGACTACTCCGTCGCCCACCGCGACGGGCAGGTCTACGACTTCGCCATCCTCGACAAGAATGGCAAGACGCTCTACCGCCGGTCGGACGGCATGGCCTTCACGCAGGCCCTGACGAGCTCTTCCGTCGCCGCCCACAAGAGCGAGGTCTACACGGCCGAGCTCGACCGCAAGGCCTACCGCAAGATCAAGGACGACGCGGTGCTCGTGACGGCCTGGCTTGTCGACACGCCCTACAAGCTCACGACGCGCATGCCGACAAAAGTCGGCAGCTCCACGCCCGTGACCCTGCACGGCGGCATCGTCATCGGCAACGGCCCCTGGTATGACGACTGAGCCACTCCCAGAGCCCGCGCCATATGTGACAAAACGCCATGGTTATGCTATATTATAGGAAAATAGTTTACAATCTGTATGTATCTTTAGCAAAGGATGTGTATCATTTTTGGACAATACTGACGCGGGCCTATTGCTCGTCTTACTCCTGTTACTGCTGCTGGCTAACGCCTTTTTCTCGCTCATCGAGACGGCCCTCACAGAGAGCCACCGCGGACGGCTCGAGAAGCTCGCCGAAGACGGCAATCAAGATGCCGAGGCAGCGCTCGGCCTGCTCGAGAACGTCGAAGCGCCGCTCTCGCTCGTCCAGGTCGGCATCACGCTGACTGGCATCCTCATGGGCATCTGCACCGGCGCCTTCATCGCGCCGTACCTCGCCAGCTTCATCGCCTTCCTGCCGCATGCCACGACGATTGCCATGCTCTTCAGCATCGTCGTCGTGACGTACATCACCCTGCTCTTCAGCGAATTCCTGCCGAAGAAGAAGGCCGCACAGAACCCTGAGCACATGCTCATGAAGTACCATGGCATCGTCGCAAGGCTTACGCGCCTCGCGCGCCCCTTCATCCGCTTCCTGTCCGGCTCTGCGGGCGGCGTCCTCCTGCTGCTCGGCATCAACCCGCACGTCGAGGACACCGTCACCGAAGACGAGGTCAAGGACCTCATCGAGCAGGGCACCGAGGACGGCACCTTCGAGAAATCCGAGCAGGCCATGGTCGACCGCATCTTCCACATGAGCGACCAGACCGCCTACTCCCTGATGACGCCGCGCACCCAGATGCTCTGGCTCGACCTGACCGACTCCCTGCGCCACAACCTGCGCATCATCCGCGAACATCCGCAGAACGTCTTCCCCGTCGGCCGCGAGAATCTCGACGACTTCTGCGGCGTGCTCTACGCCAAGGACCTCCTCAACGCCTCGCTCGAGCGCAAGTCCCTCGACCTCGCGCAGTACATCCGCAAGCCCATGTTCGTGCCGCGCTCGATGGAGACCTTCCGCGTGCTCGCCAAGTTCCGCGATACCGGCATCCACGAGGCCATGGTCCTCGACGAGTACGGCGGCGTCGTCGGCTTCATCACCCTCAGCGACATCCTGCAGGAGATCATCGGCGACTCCATGTCCAACGTCGAGCCTGACCCAATCCAGTTCACCCCACGCGACGAGCACTCCTGGTACGTCGACGGCCTCTGCTCCATCGACGACTTCAAAGAGCGCTTCGACATCGCCGAGCTCCCCGACGAAGACCACGACCACTACCAGACCATGGGCGGCTTCTTGACCTCCTACTTCGGCTACATCCCAAAAGTCGCCGAGAAATGTGAGTGGAACGGCTTCACCTTCGAAGTCGTCGACATGGACCGCGCCCGCATCGACAAAATCCTCGTCACCCGCGAGGAAAACACCGACGCTGCCCCCGCAGCGCCGTCTGATGCCAAAAAAGACAGCGACAAGTAAATCACCTTAAAACAAAAACGAGACTGTACCCTGGATGCAATAGCATCTGGTCTACAGTCTCGTTTTTTGATTCAGCGATTCAATAAAAATACGATACGGCCAATAATCTTCTCACTTCAGAAAGGATATGAGCGCCCCTAGAATTTCTCGTGCTTGAAGCTGATGAACATGTACTTGTATAATAGAAGCAGGAAGGAGGTGAATGAAATGGAACAGAAGAAGATGGTGGATTATGCCTACCATTACGGCCTGAAAGTCCGCATCTACCCCAGCCAGCAACAGAAAAAGACGATCCAGCGCAATGCGGATGCGGCGCGCTGCGTCTACAATGAACATGTCGCTGTGAACAAGGAGATTGCTCAGTTCGGCAAACGGAGCATCTACATCGACTTCATCGAGAAGCGCATCGAGGCACTGCGCGAACGAATCAGCACTGTAACGGCGCTGAAAGACCGTTATCCGTGGCTTCGCCACAGTGACATCGATTCACTTAGCATTGCCAATGCACGGCAGAACTACCAGCGTGCTTGGAAGCAGTTCCGCACCGTTCATCATGCTGGCGTGCCGAACTTCCATAAGAAATCGTCTGTCGAGTCGTATCAGACGAATCCACATTACGGCAAGGACACGAAGATCTCTCTGTTCACCAGCAATGCCCGCTTCCTCGACAAGCATCACCTGATGCTGCCCAAGCTCAAGCGCATCCGCTTCCAAGGCTCATGTAAAATGCTGGGCCGGCTTTTCGCCATGAAGGAAGTCCGCATCGGTACAATTACCATCACAAAGGACGGTCTGCACCGCTATTTTGCGTCATTCCAGCTTGGCTCCGATGAGCCATTCATAAAAGCCTGTCCGAAAACAAAGGCAGAGATTGGCATCGACCTGAACATCGAGAACTTCTATGCCGACTCGAACGGCGAAATCTTGGCCAATCCGCGCTATTACCGCAGGCAGAAACGCCGACTGGCCAACGCACAGCGCAAACTGAGCCGTCGGATTGTCCGTGCCAAGAAAGAGCATCGCCCACTCCGCGAGGCAAAGAACGTCGAAAAACAGCGTCTGCTCGTCGCCAAGCTCACGGCACAAGTCATGCAACGCCGCAAGGATTTCCTGCACCGCACTTCCACGATACTGATCAAGAACCACGATCTGGTCGCAGCAGAAGAACTGCGGAGCCGGAACTTGCTGAAGAACCATGCCTTGGCCATGAGCATCCAAGACAACGGCTGGCGGATGTTCCTTGGTATGCTAACCTATAAGGCCGCACTGTATGGCAAAAACTTCGTCACCGTCGACCCGCGGAATACGACGCAAACCTGCCACGCTTGTGGCCATATCATGAGCGGCAAAGAGAAACTGACGCTCAAGGACCGCGAGTGGATCTGCCCGAAATGTGGGATACACCACATTCGCGACGTGAATGCGGCCAAGAACATCCTAGCGCGAGCCAAAGCAAAGCTCGCATCCATGCATTGATGCAACTGCATCCGTCCGTTTGGCAACTTGCGGACGTTAATGGCTTTGGTAATTGCCGAGCCTCTGCTCTATCTCGCAGGACTGCGAGTGCAGTAAGCTTGGCCTATCTAAGCAAATTGAGGTGTCGCAAGATTCCCTCAAGCTCGCGACTTCAGTCGTGGGTAGTTGACTCCACGCTCCTCATGCGAGAAAGATGCTTAAAAATCTGATAGAGCCTTATCTTATAAGGTTTTCAGGTATGCAAAATTTGAAATGGATTATAATCTACAATGTCATTCTGCAGATAATCAAACCATGGTTCCTCCCAAAAAGACGTGTTGGTCTCCCTTGGGTTAGTTTCATCCTCGCCGTATTCATATCCTTCATCATGCTGGTCCCAATAATTGGGGTCAAAGCCTTCATCTTCCAGTTCCATGAAAGCCCAACGAAAAGCATATATGAATACTTCTCTTTTAGTTCTGCATTTATAATGATCATCTGGTATATCACCCGCATTATGAACATCTACGGATATATCCAACTCAAGATAGTTGCTTGTAGATTGCACTGAAAGTGTCGCTCCAACGCCTTCTTCATCAATGTAAATTTCTTCAGCCGTGCTGCCGTTTTCAATGTTCTTTATCATTTTAAGGATATCATCAAATGGCGAATAAAGATAGGACAGACGCAAATAGAATTGATCATCTGATAGGCGCAAATTCATTTTAACCCAACCATTTTTTTCTACATCAAAAGAAACAGAAAAGTTCTTAAACAAAATTTTTCCCTGCTCTTCAAGCTCAAGCAGCTTATCCACTTCACTCCAATATTGTTGTTTGCGAAAGACAAAACTCCCCAGGCCACTATAATCCCAGTTCTTACGATGATACATATTGAATCCGTACCAGGTTACTACATTTTTTCCTACTTCAATAGCGACATTTAATGGCCAACAATCAATCACCCCACAGCCACACCCAAAAATTGAAACGCATTCCTCCTCAGCATAATCATTGTGTAGTGACTGATAAAGGTCCATCGGAGTAATTGGAGCGTGTCCTGCTATTTCAGGATTCCCTTCTCTCTTTGCAAACGGAAGTTCTTGCTTGCATACTTTTTCTCTAAAGTTCTCTCCGTTGATATATATTTCAACTGCTGCCATTGGAAAGCTGTCTGGACCATAACGATAGCCAGTCAGCCGAAATTCCAACACATCCCTAGCAATATTATACTCTGACATAGTTTTCCTCCATAGTTCCGGTTTCCGGGTTAAATCCATCGATATACATCTGAGCACCATGTGACAATAGGAGTTTCTCTTGAACTTCACTATACTCCTCACCATAAACAGAAATCGAATCTGATACCATGCTTAATACTGACGATTTAATATACCATTCATCACGCATAATACACATATCCTCAAAATTTGTATTGTAATTTGGATTTGCCCCTCGATTAAGCAGGAACTCCATGACACCTACATCACATATATCTTCAGATTCACATAGTGGTGAACACAAGCACCCAAATCCATATGAATTTATATCTGCCCCTTGACTGATCAAATAATCAATACATTCTTTCATTTTTGATATCCTTGATTTTAGTTCTGATTTTCCAAAGACATCAAGTTCATCTAAGTAAAAATCTTGTATTGCTTCCACACATTTATAAATTGGCGATTCTCCGTCTTTATTTAAAGCGAATATATTAGCTCCATCTTGAATAGCAGATTTTATCGCCCCAATATCTAAATTCTCACAAGCCGTAAATAATGAATCATCTTTAACAGCATACCGATTAATCTCTTGACCATGGAGCAACTCCATATCCAATAACGATAGTGTTACAAAATAGTCCTTTATTTCCTCCCACTTATATGAAACATCCTTTTGTTTGTATCTTTCAGAGTCTAATAAATCTCCCTCTCTATATGTTTCATCTACGTTTTCAGTATCTATTATGATATTAACAGTAGGCGACACCTCATTCGACAAGGAAATAGTAGTAAAATATTCATTTTTCACTTTATAGTTAGTCGAAAAAAATGAACCTTCTGATACTCTTACCATACCGGATGAACAAAAAATCTTAAGCATTTCATAAAATGCTGCAATCTGATCATCCGTTGATTCATGGATGTATGGGTAGTGTCAAGATTCTTTCGCAAATTCATTTCATCCGCCAGTAAATATCGGCATCAGATGTATGGATTTTCCTCGTCAGCTGGCTGCTCAATTTCCATCTTGAATAGATGCTCCATGTCCATATAGCGTTTTGAGCCCCATTCTGAGGCGGCAACATGGCGAAGTCTGGCACAGACGAGCATCAGCGCACTGTTGCCATCAGGAAATGCACCAATGGCCCTTGTACGGCGGCGTATCTCGCGATTTACTCGTTCCGTCAAGTTATTCGTGCGGATCCGACTCCAATGCTCAGTAGGAAAATCCATGTAAGTCAAAGTTTCGCCA
>NZ_JNKR01000019.1 GCF_000702905.1 Mitsuokella jalaludinii DSM 13811 | reverse complement strand
CGACTTGCATGTGTTAAGCACGCCGCCAGCGTTCGTCCTGAGCCAGGATCAAACTCTCCATAAAATTTAGGAAAGCCTTGATTGGCTCTAATAATCTTTTTGGCCTGAACCTTGAAAAATCAAAGTCCAGTAAAGAAATTGCCGATTGCTTATGTTCATAATCAATCGATGTTTTAAAAACATCTGGCTTGAATCACAAATGATCCATGTTGCATTGTTTAGTTTTCAAAGAACAACTCTGTCTTTCGAAGCTCGCTTTCGTTTGAAAGGCTTTGCTTCAAGCGACTCATTTATTGTACCGCATCTCTTTCAGACTGTCAAGAACTTTTTTATTTTTCTTTTTGTCTGAGTCATCTGCTCCAGCAAGGCGCTTCCAATCAAGGAGCATTTTCTTGCCAGGCCGGTGTCTCGCGGCGACTTGTATTATATTACAGGACACGCAGGCATTTGTCAACAGCTTTTTCAAAAAAACTTGCAAAAAAAGTCCCGCATCGTCAAAGCGAGCACTGCTGCGCGCAGACGATGCGGGATTCCGGCATCCATTTCAGTCTTTCAGTTTCAGTCATTCAGTTGTAGATCCGACAGCATCTCAACGACAAGACGGATTCAGAGCGCCCATATCACGGACCTTCCGTGTAAGCCTCTGCGTCGATGACGATATCGTCATCGGCTTCGGAGATCTTGTAGTTGCCACGCGGCGTGCCGCGACGCTCAAGATCGCGCACGATGGCCGCACCTGCACCAGAGCTGAGCTCAGTCAGCGAAGCAGCACTCTGTGCATGAGCGCAGCCAGCCAGACCACCAGACGGGATCGACATCGCCACGGCGAAGAACGCCGCGAGGAAGATTCCTGTCCTGGATATCATTCTGCCCATACTCTCACCTCATTCTCTCACCACCGACAAGACAAGGAGCTTTGCCAGCGGAGCCAACCATGCCCCGATAAAGAGAAAACAGGCTGCATGAATCCATACAGCCTGCTCGGGAATATCCAGTTCGGTCCTCACCGGTCAGCCAGGGTCAGTCACCAATCAGTTCCATGGCCCAATAGTAGTGACCATCATTGCCTCTCACACAAGATACACCCATCTTCGTGAAATGATGGTTAAGGAGATTTGCGCGATGCGTCGGGGAACCCATCCAAGCGCGAACGATCTTTTTAGCATCCACTACGCTGCTGATGGCAAGGTTTTCACCGAACCAGGAGCAGGACGCACCATTCAAAACCGATTTGACAGGGCTGCCGTCCGGGCGCTGATGCGCGAACAAGATGCCCGCTTCCTGAGCCCGGGTCCCAGCCGCCTGGTCAAGATAAACAATCCCGCTTAACGGCTGGATGCCGGCTGCCGTACGTTCAAGATTGACTTCGTTCAAGACTTCATCCTGAAGGCTGGCCGCAAAAGCCGTGCTCGATGCAAAAACGATACATGCCATGACGAGTAAAGTCATGATCTGCCGCAAGGTTTTCATATTGGCCGCCTCTTTCGTTACGATAGTTTGACTTGAGAGCACTTGGTCTCCAAACCACCTTGCGCTGCCTTCATCAGGCTGTCATCCATATCGCTCCGAAACTTAAGCAGATCCGCTACCGCTGTGGGCGCTGCGCGACCACAGGGCATGTTCGCACCGATTCAGTTTTGTCTGGTTTATCCTTACTACTTATAGTTTACCATACATATTTTATTGGGTCAATCCAATTCCCTATATTAATGTAGATTCTCAAAGTGGACGTAGACACCATCGAGGTCTTCAAGCAGGATGCCCATCTCGCTGAAACCAGCGTGGAGAGCTTCTGCCGAAAGCTCGACGTTGTTCTTGACGTCGCCCGTGCGAACGAGTGCGAGAGCAGCATCGTCGGTCGGCGTGATGCGGAAGACGGAACCGTCATAGACCATGCGGAACATGCCCGTGCCGTCCGTCGTCGTCAGTGCCTTCGTGTACTCGCGGTACTGCGTCTTCGGCTGATTCGGTTCCGGCAGGCGCTTGCCCGTCGGCTCAAGGCGAACCTTGTCCGGATCCGCTGCGACATCGTACGTGCCGTAATGCGAGACCTGGCCAGACTCGACCTTGAAGAACGGAAGCTCAGCACTCGCCAAACCTGCGACGCGCTCGACGCCCGGTACGCCATGGTTGCCCATGTTGCTCGTCCAGGAGCCCGAACCGTCGACATTCGACGGATTGTGCGGGTCGATATCCGGCTTCGTCGGCACCGTCGGCGAGAGCGTGATCAGGCCGCCGTAGTTGTAACGGTAGTTGCCTGCCACATCGCCCGTGACGACTGGCGTGCCGTTGATGTGCGCCACGACTCCGTACTGGTTGCTGCCCAGATCGTTGCCCGGCGTGTAGTCCGCATCGACATGTTCGCCATAGGCCAGCTGTGCATCGATGTCCGGATCTACCGTATAGGTGACGTCTGCAAGTGTGTTACCCGTACCGGAGACGAAGAACGTGACATCCTTCGGGTCGATCTTCACATCAGCCTCACCACCCGTGATCGTGTAGTTGTTGAGGAAGTCTGCACCCGAGAGGTCCGTGCCGAAGTGGTACGTGTTGACATCATTCGTCTTGGTGTTGCCATCCAGATAAGCTCCGCCATAGTCGCCATAGTCGAAAAGGAACCCAGTCGGAAGGTCGCCATTGACAAGCCCCTTGACCTCAGAAGTCGTCTCCTTGACCGTGCCGTACTCCGTCTCGACGTCTTTCGTCTTGATCGTAAGCTCGGCCGGCGTGACGCTTGCCGTATTCTCGAACGTTTTGCTCGTTGCACCATCTGCGAACTGGTAATTCTTGTTCTTCAGGCTCTCCAAACTTACCGTCGTATCGTAGATGTTGTCGCCGACATTCTCCGTGATGCGACCATCTGCCGCACCCGTAAGTGCACTCGAGTCCGTAATGTCAAGAAGCAGCGTGCCATCGCCATTGACACCCGTAAAGGTGGCCTTGCCGAATGGGTCTTTCTGGCCATACTTCGTCGTGTAGAGCGGCGAACCATCCGGATTGACGATCTCTTCCTCGGTAATCGTGTACGGCGTGATGTTGACATAGTTCGTACCATCATCGTGGACGTCGTAGTTCCGCAGGACGTCGCTCTCACTGTTGAGCGTTGCCTTGTAGTTGTACTTGCCGACGTCGTTCGTCTTCGTCAGATCATCGTTGTAGGCCGTACCGTAGTTGCCATTGTCGATGACAATGTCGTTCTTGTCGCCATTGACGAGCTTCGTGTAGGTCGTCATCGTGCCATCGTCTGTCTTGACCGTGCCATAGACCGTCTCGATGCCCTTGCGCGTGACCGTGAGGTCGGCCTTCTCGACCGTCGCGCTCTTGTCGAACGTGAAGGAACTCGTGTCCTCAAGACCGTAATTCTTCTTGTCCTGTGCGCTGAGGCCGTCGAGCGAGACAACCGTGTTATAGGCATTCTCGGCTGAACGCCAATTCCTGCTCAATAAGAAAAATTCTTTCTAAATACCGCCAGGAATACACAAATAGACACTTCTTGCCCATTTGTCCAACGCAAAAGAACAGGCAGACTCCAAACGGAGACTGCCTGTCCAGAAGATCTGTCAATCTTTGATATTCGTGATGATACGGCCGAGGCGCGTGCCGGAGAAGAGGTTCCAGGTCCACTTGATCGCAACCGTGAAGTTGGCATGTGCACCGGCGAGGCGCAAGAGGTGGACGAACATCCATGCGCACCAAGCGATGAAACCCGTCATCTGCGGGTTCAGCTTCGTCTTGTCGACGACAGCTTCGCCGCGGCCGATCGTGGCCATAGCGCCGAGGTCTTTGTAGTGGAACGTCGCGAGGTCCTGCTGGCCGCGGATGAGCTTCATGATGTTGTCATGCGCCGTCTGTGCCTGCTGCATGGCAACCGGTGCGACCGTCGGCAGCGGGCGCTCCGTGCCGTGCTGGTAGTGCGCGCAATCGCCGATAGCGAAGACGCAGTCGCTGCCCTCGACCTGCAGCTTCTCGTTGACAATGATGCGGCCGCCGCGGTCGACTTCACCGCCGCAGTCCTTGATGAACGGCACGGCCTTGACGCCTGCTGCCCAGATGACCGTCTGCGTCGGGATTGTCCTGCCGTCCTTGAGCTTGAGGTCGTTGCCGTCGTAGCCGACAACCTGGGTGTTCAGCATGACGTCGACGCCCTTCTTGCGCAGGACCTTGACAGCGTGCTCGCGCAGGTTCGGGGCGACCATCGGCAGGACATTAGGCGTGGCCTCGATGAGCTTGACGCTGACTTCGCTGAAGTCGAGGTTGTGGAACTCCTTCTGCTGGATGCCGAAGAGCTCCGTCAGGGCGCCGGATTCCTCGATGCCCGTCGGGCCGCCGCCGACGACGACGAACGTCAGCATGCGGCGGCGAACTGCCGGGTCCGTCTCCTTGTTGGCGCGCTCGAACATGTGCAGCACGTGATTGCGGATGTGGAGTGCCTCCTGCAGCGTCTTCATGCCGTAGGAGTGCTCTTCGACTTCCTTCATGCCGAAGAAGTTCGTCGTCGCACCGGCTGCGAGGATGAGGTAGTCGTAAGCGAGCTCACCGTGATTCGTCAGCAGGACCTTGCGCGCCTGGTCGACGCCCTCGGCCTTAGCCATGAAGAACTCCACGTTCTTGGTCTTGCGGAAGAACGTGCGGACCGGATAGGCGATCTCGTCCGTCGAGAGGACTGCCGTCGACACCTGATACAGCAATGGCTGGAAGAGCTGGAAGTTGTGGCGGTCGACGAGCATGACGTCGACATCTTCCTTCGCAAAGAGCTTGGCGAGTTTGACGCCGCCGAAGCCTGCACCGACAATGACAATACGTGGTCTCTTCTGATTCTGCTGATCTGCCATGATGAGTCCTCCCCTGACAATACACACGAAATAAGGAATGATGGAAATAATTGCATAATTGTAGTGAAAGTGAAAAAATTAACTTTCCGATGAAAAAAATCACATCGTGTAAGCGTCCTTCACGTACCACGATGATTTCGGCGAGCTCTCCGGCAGAGAATGTGCATTTTTTAACTTACCTGTCGGCACTTCTGCACGCCGTTGTTTTCTTTTGGTTACTATCATAGCACGTTTCACGAGTATTGCAAGTCATTTCGCGCTTTTTTTCACAAAGTTATTGTTCATTCCCATTTTTCTGTCAGGTTTCCATTTGTTTTGCTTCTATGAATCGCGGCTATGTCATTCCATGCATAGGAGGAATGTAAAAAAGGACTGGTTCTGAGACGAGATGCACAGAACCAGCCTCTATCCGCAACAATCCCCAGGCTCAATAGCGCTTGCGCTTGACGGATGAGTCGTAGCCGAGCTGTTCGCGGTATTTCATGACGGTGCGGCGCGAGAGCGCGATGCCCTCTGCCTTGAGCAGGGTGCAGAGCTTCTGGTCCGACAGAGGCTTCTTGGGATCCTCGCCCTTGATGAATCTTTCGATGGCCGACTTGGCCTTGGCAGCGGCGACATCCTCCCCTGTATCAGTCCGCGCGCTGCGCGCTGTAAAGAAGCTGCGCAGCGCGATGACGCCCGTCGGTAGCTCGGCGTACTTATTGGCGACGGCGCGGCTGACGGTCGACTCGTGCACGCCGATGGTATCGGCCACCTCCTTCATCGTCATCGGTTCGAGGAAGGCGGGCCCCTTCTCGAAGTAGGCTGTCTGGCGCCGCACGATCTCCTCGACGACGCGGCGAATCGTCGTGCGGCGTTGCTCGATGCTGTTGATGAGCCAGGCAGCCGCGCGCAGGCGGCCCGCGATGTACTTCTGCGTCGCCTTGTCGAAGGTATCGGACTGTCGGTAGAGCGCGGAGATGTGGAGCTGTGGCACGCCGGCCTCTTCGACTTCGACCTCATAGCCCTTCTCGCCCTTCCGGATGATGACATCCGGCGTGATGTAGGCGGAGTCCGCCGCGCCATACGCGGCGCCGGGCTTCGGATTGAGGCGGCGCACGATGTCGACGGCCATCTGGACCTCGGCGGGGCGCACGTGCTCGGCGGCGGCTATCTCCTTGAGGCGGTGCGCGGCGACTGCATCGAGATGGCGGTCGATGATGGCGGCGACGAGCCCGTCGTAGATGCCCTGGCGCTGGGCCTGCAGGCGCAGGCATTCGGCGAGATCGCGCGCGCCGACGCCGGCCGGCTCGAAGCCCTGAATGACTGCGAGGATGCGCAGGACCTCCGCCTCGCTGCAAGCCATCGCACGGGCAACCTCAGCCACGGGCAGTGTCAAGTAACCGCGGCTGTCGAGCGAGCCGACGAGGAAGGTCGCGACAGCGCGCTCTTTCTCTGCCCCGTGCTCACCCTTAAAGGTGAAGTTGACCTGCTCGAGCAGCTCTTCCTCCAGTGTCGCATGAAGCGGTGCCGGTGCATCGAACTGGCGCTCGTCTTCATCGGTGAAGTAGGCCGGCTGCTTGCCGCCACCGTCGAGGTAGTCGGCGAGCGCGCGAACACCTGCATGCGCAGGGCCGCCCTGCTCGTAGAGCTCCCGACGCCCCGACGGATAGTCCATCTCGAGCACGGGGTTCTCCAGGTATTCTTTTTCAATGGTCGCGCAGAGTTCCTGTGCGGAGAGCTGCAGGATCTCGATGGCCTGCTGCAGCTGCATCGTCATCGCCAGATGCTGCGAGAGATTCATGCCAAGTGACTGCTCGATGTTCTTCACCCCCTTCTCATGTCTTTTTATTGACTATCATTATAGCATACCCGCATAAAAAATCCACTGCACCAATGGCACGGGTGCAGTGGATTGCATGTGTGACAGTCAGACCGTCGGATAGTCAGGTTTGGCGGATTGCCTTATGCCTGCTGCGACATGGCAGCGGCGATGGCGGCGCCGAGGCCCGAACCGCCGTTCTCGAGGACGGTGTCGACGAGCGATGCCGACTCACCGAGCAGCTCGGAGAGGGCACGCATGATGTTCTCTTTCGCCAGCGGCATCTTCTCGTAGACGGAGCCGTCGATGGCGATGTGCTGCTTCTTGATGGCTTCGTCGCCAGCCAGCTGCCAGATGATGCCGACATACGTGGCCGTGACGAGACGCGCGGAGCGGACGACGAGTGCCGCTGCGAGCTCCTGCAGGCGCTGGCGGTCGACCTCCTCGAGATCATGGCCCGTCTTGGCACTGACGATGCGGCCGACTTCTGCAAGGCCTGCCGTCTCGTCGAGGATGATGTTGCTCATGTCAATGCTCGTGAAGCCGTACTTCTTGCCCTTCTCGCCGAGCAGTTCAGCGATAGCCATGCCGAAGAGTTCGCCCATGTAGCGGCCGGAAACCATCTTCTCGAGGCGCTGCTCGCCCGGCTTCTCGGACTGAGCATCAAATTCTGCGTCAAAGCGGTTCGGCGCGAGCTTCATGAATCCGCCGGACTCGAGGTTCAGGATCATCGGGCGCTCTGCCTTGCCCTTGAACGGCTCGAAGTAACAGGTGTTGTGGCCTGTCGCATAGATGGAGCCGATGTAGGTGTCGGCCTGCTTGTAGGCAGCGGCGAGCAGGACGGCGACCGTGTCGTTGATGACAGCCGTCGGCTCGACATTGTCGATGCCCTGGCGGTGCAGCGCTTCCTTGAGCAGGTCATTGACGACCTTGCCCTCGACGCCTGCCGTAGCGAATTCCTTCGTCCAGATGATGAGCTTTGCGTTGTAGAGGTCCGTCTGCTCAGACGGGAAGGAGAAGGTGTGGCCAAGCAGATACTTCGTCGTGTGGTCGCCCTCGATGGCCTCATCGACGAGTTCTGCGATGAAATCGAACTGCTGCTCAGCCGTCGAGCCCTCGCCGACGAAGTCGTAGACACCCTCGACGCGCAGCGGCTTGGCGACTTTCTTCAGGACTTCGAACTTGCCGTGACCGTCGAGGCGGATGCGCAGGACGCGGACATTCGTACCGCCGAAGTCGAGTGCGAGGTACTCGCCCTTCTCCTCGCCCGTCGGCAGTCCGACGTACGACTTGAGCATGCGCAGCGAAGATGCGGACGGGTCATCGAGGCCCTGGCGCAGGTCGTAGCGGAAGTTGGATGCGACCTCGTGGAGGCGCTCCCCGTCGACCTTGAATTCTTCGATGATCTCAGCAAACTGGTTCTTGTCAAATGCCATGATTACCTTCCCCTTTATTTATACATAGAGATAAATGATTAGCGTTTTGAAGATGATCCATGATGGTTCAGGAGTCCTGCTGTTCGGCGATCTCCTCAAGATACGCCCAGCGCTCCATGAGGTGGTCGAGCTCTGCGGCGAGGCGCGTCTCCTCGCGTCCAAGCTCTGCGAGGCGCGTGTAGTCGGACGCATTCTGCTGCATCTCGAGCCGGACGACCTTTAGCTCGCCCTCCTTGCTCGCGATGACGCCCTCAATCTCCGCGTATTCCTTCTGCTCGCCAAAGCTCAGGCGGCGCTTCGCTTCGCGTGCGGGGCGCTCCTGCGCCCTTTTCGGCTCGCGCTCCTTCTTCGCCTCGGCAGAAGGCGGTGCCTGCTGCGCTTTCTTCGCCTCTTCCTCGCGTTCCTTCTCCTTGTAGTAGGAGTAGCCGCCCGCGTAGAGGCGCAGGCTGCCGTCGGGCTGGTAGACGAAGACTTTGTCGGCCAGGCGGTCGACGAAGAAACGGTCATGCGAGACGAAGAGGATCGCGCCGCGGAAGTCGTCGATGAACGACTCGAGCACGGCCATCGTCTCGAGGTCGAGGTCGTTCGTCGGCTCATCTAAGAGCAGGACATTCGGCTCCTCCATCAGGATGCGCAACAGGAAGAGGCGGCGCTTCTCGCCTCCCGACAGCCGCGCAATCGGCGTCCACTGGAGCTCGCCCGGGAACAGGAAGCGCTCCATGAGCTCCTTGGCCGAGATGCGCGAGCCGTCCGCGAGCGTGATGGCGCGCGCGGCCTCCTGGATGTACTCGATGGCGCGCAGGCGCTCGTCCATGCTGACGGCGCGCTGCGTGAAGTAGCCGATCTTGACCGTCTGGCCAATCGTCACCGTGCCGCTCGTCGGCTGCAGGCGCCCCGCAAAGATATTGAGGAGCGTCGACTTGCCTGTGCCGTTGCGGCCGAGGATGGCCACGCGGTCATTGCGCAGGACGGTGTAGGAAAAGTCGCGGATGATCGTCCGGCCGCCCACCTCGTAACTCACATGGTCGAGCTCGATGACGGTACGCCCGAGGCGGCTGCCCGCGAGCCCGATCTCGACCGTGCTGCGGTCGAGGTCGACCTTCTTATTCTTGACCTCCTCGTAGCGCTCGATGCGGGCGCGCTGCTTCGTCGAGCGGGCCTGTGCGCCGCGGCGCAGCCACTTGAGCTCGTTGCGCAGGAAGTTCTGGCGCTTCTGCTCGCTGGCCTCCTCGCGCTCGATGCGCGCTTCCTTCTGCTCGAGGAAGGAGGAGTAGTTGCCCGTGTAGGTGTAGGCACTGCCCTTGTCGAGCTCGAGGATCTTCGTCGCCGTGTTGTCGAGGAAGTAGCGGTCATGTGTGACCATCAGGAGCGCGCCCTTCTGGCCCCTGAGATACTCCTCGAGCCAGGCGATCGTCTCGCTGTCGAGATGGTTTGTCGGCTCGTCGAGCAGCAAGAGGTCGCACGGCTGGATGAGCGCCGTCGCGAGTGCCAGGCGCTTCTGCTGGCCGCCCGAGAGCGTGCCGGCCTTGGCCGTATAGTCGCCGATGCCGAGCTTCTGCAACACCGTCTTGGCCGTGCTCTCGACCTGCCAGCCGTCGAGCTCGTCGATCTTCTCCGCATACTGCATGATGCGCTTCTGTATCGCGGGGCTCTCAGGGTCCTTGGCCGCCTCAGCCAGTGCGAGCTCGTAGCCGCGCAGGGCATCCATCAAGGGCGTCATGCCGCGAAAGACCTCCATGAGCACCGTGTGCTCCGGGTCAAAGACCTTGTCCTGCGCGAGGTACTCGATGCGCAGGCCGCGCATCGTGACCATCGTGCCGTCATCGACGGGCACGAGACCTGCGATGGCCTTGAGGAACGTCGACTTGCCCGTGCCGTTGACACCGACGATGCCGACCTTGTCCCCCGCATCCATGCTGAGGTTGACCCCGGCAAACAGCTGCTTCTCGCCGTAGCTCTTCGTGAAATTCTCGAGTGTTATGATCATCTGTTATCTTCCTGTTTCCACCTGATACGTCTTATTATACTGTCTTTTTCCCGAAAATCCTAGTACAGGAAACGGAATGAGATTCTTAGATTTTACGGCATGTCGACGATCTCATCGTGCTCCTTCACGAGGTCCTCGGCGCAGTGGATCAGCACGCGCGTGATGCGCACGCCGTCAACTTCTTCGACGTAGAAGAGATTGCCGCCCGCAGCCGCCATCTGGCCGACGCGCGGCGTCTGGCCGATCTGGTCGTAGAGCCAGCCGCCGACAGTGTCGACGTCCTCGTCCTCGATGTCGATCTCCAAGATATCCTCGAGTTCTTCGAGCAGCATCTTGGCGTCGACCGAGAAGATGCGCTTGCCGCGGCGCTCGGCCGTCGGGCGCTCCTCGTCGAACTCATCCTGGATGTCGCCGACAATCTCCTCGACGATGTCCTCGATGGTCACCATACCGGCTGTGCCGCCGTACTCGTCGACGACGATGGCCATCTGCGAGCGCTGCTTCTGCATCGTCTTGAGGAGCACGCTGACATCCATGCTCTCCGGCACGATCAGCGCCTTGCGCGCCAAGCGGCGCAGGTTGGGCTTGCGCCCCTCCGCCATGACACGCATGAGGTCCTTGACGTGCAGGAAGCCGACGATATGGTCCTTGTCCTCATGGCAGATCGGGTAGCGCGTGAGCTGCTCTTCGAGAATGATGTGGAGATTCTCGTCCATCGTGTCCTCGAGGTAGAGGCAGACCATGTCCGTGCGCGGCGTCATGATCTCGCGGACGTTGAGGTCCGTGAAGTCGAAGACGTTGTCGACGAAGTCGACCTCCGTGTCGTCGATGAGGCCCTGGCGGTGGCTCTCCTCCATGAGCAGGCGTATCTCCTCCTCGGTGTGGGCGTCGTCGCCCTCCGAGGCCGTGTGGAAGCCCATGCGGTGCGCCACCCAGTTGGCCACGTGGTTGAGCAGCCAGACGAACGGGTACATGACGCGGTGGAAGACGAGCATCGGCAGGGCCACGCTCAGCATGATCTTCTCGACATTCTGAATGGCCATCGTCTTCGGCGTCAATTCGCCGAGCACAATGTGCAGGCCCGTGATGATCGAGAAGGCAAGCGCCAACGCGATCGTGTGGCCGATGACATCATCGAGTCCGATGGCGTGCGTGATCGGCAGGATCAGCGTCGCGACGGCCGGCTCGCCGACCCAGCCGAGGCCGAGCGAGGCGAGTGTGATGCCGAGCTGCGTCACCGAGAGCGAAGCGTCGAGGTGGTCTGTCAGCTTCTTGGCGTACTTCGCCTGGCGGCTGCCCTCCTGGATGAGCGTCTCGAGACGCGAGGGGCGTATCTTGACGCAGGCAAACTCTGCCGCGACAAAGAAGCCGTTCATCGCGATGAGAAAGATTACGAGCAATAACTGGAATAATATGGGCACAATGTCCAAATCAGAGGAACCTCCTAAGTCCTAAAAAATCGAAAAACATAAAACGCAAAAACACCGCGTGACAGTCACGCTTCTTTTCTTGATGCTTTCTTGATGCTTTACTTATTGTGTTTCCTGGCCGGTCTTGCCGCGCGCGGGCCATGCTGACGGGTCTGCTTCCCTTTTTTTGCTGGAACAGCCGCCCTGGCATGCGGCAGCCGCTCAAACTCGATACCGAGCTTCTTGCCGAGCTCGGAGAGCTTGACGGCCTCCTTGAAGTCGATCAAGGTGATGACGGCACCCTTTCGGCCAGCGCGCGCCGTGCGGCCAGCGCGGTGCTGGTAGACCTGCGCGCTCTCCGGGAAGTCGAGGTTGATGACAAAGTCGACTGAGGGGATGTCGAGGCCGCGCGCCGCGAGGTCCGTCGATAAGAGCAGCTGGGCGCGGCCGCCCTTGATGGCAGCGATGGCCGCCTGGCGCGACTGCTTGGCATCCTTGCCGAGAAGCGACTCCGCGCGGATGCCCTCGTAGCGCAGCTTCGCGAGCGTCTGCTCGGCCGCGAACGTCCTGTTGATGAAGACGAGGCCGCGCTCGATCGGCAGGGAACGCGTGAGCTTGCGCACGCGCTCGATTTTCTCGCGGAACGGTACGGTGACGAAGTAATGATGGCAGGCGGCCATCTCCTCGACCGACGCCTCGATCTCGATGCACTCCGGATGGCCGAGGAACGAAGCGCGGTCGCGCGCCTTCTTCGGGTCGGTCGCCGAGAACATCAAGGCCTGGCGGTCTGCCGGCAGCAATTTTACGACATCGGCTGTCGTCATGTCGTTCTGGTCGTCGAGCAGGCGGTCGAACTCGTCGAGCACGAGGAAGCGCACGCCCGCGAGCTTGAGCTTGCCCTTGCGCGCGAGCTCACAGATGCGGCCGCCCGAGCCGACGACGAGCTGCGGCTTCTCCTTGAGCTTGTCGATCTGGCGCGCGATGTTCGCGCCGCCGATGAGGCCCTGCACGCGGATGCCGAGGCCTGCCTTCTGGCTGAGCTCGCGCGCCTCGCCGGCGATCTGCATTGCCAGCTCATACGTCGGGGCCAGCACGACGGCCTGTGTCTCGCGGCGGTCCTTGTCGAGCTGCATGAGGATGGGCAGCAGGTAGGCGAGCGTCTTGCCCGTGCCCGTCGGCGCCACGCCGAGGATGTCCGTGCCAGCGAGGATTTTCGGGATGGCCTGCTGCTGGATGGGCGTCGGCTCCTTGATGTTCTTGTCGGCGAGGACTCCTGCGAGTGCCTCGCTGACGCCTAAGTCGCGAAAGGTTTCCATATCTTCTCCTTATATCTTAAACAGGTATCACTTCTGTCATTTCGTCATTTCAAGAGCGGCTTGCCGTGGTCGTCATCGAAGGTCGCCGTGCACCGCGGGTAGTTCGAGCAGCCCCAGAAGACGCCGTTCTTGCCGTGGATGCTGCGCAGATGACCCTCGCGGCAGCGCGGGCAGAGGAAGCTCGACGAGGCCGCATCCTTCTCCATATGCTCCATCGGGCTGGCCGAGTACTTGGGCTTGTCGGCCCAGGACTGCCAGGAGGAGGTCTTTTGCTGTGCTGCATAGCTCTTCTCGTCGGCCTCCATGCGCGCGGCGTAGTCGTCGGGCGAGAAGAGCGCATTGAGCGCGGCGATATCGTCGTATGGCTCAGATGCACTGTGCGAGCTGTACGAACTATATGGGCGGTACGATTGGCTCGCGGCCGGAGCATCAGACTGGCGCGACTGCCAGGCCATCGCGGTGGCCGAGACGGCTGCCGGCGCCTCTCTTCGCGGCCGGCGCGCGAGGCGCGCTTTCGCGTCTTCGAGGTCGGGCTTGCCGTCCTTGTCGTTGCAGGTCATGCGGCACTTCGGGTAGTTCGAACAGCCCCAGAAGACGCCATTCTTGCCCTTGCGCTTCGTCAGGACGCCCTGATGGCAGCGCGGGCAGACATTCTCGCCCTTGACCTCCATGTGGACGTCACCTGCCTTCGCGCAGAGCTTGCGCGTGAAGGCAATCTGCCCCTGCAGGAAGTCGGCAAGGCTCTCCCCGCCTTCCGACATCGAGTGGAGCTTGTCCTCCCAGATGGCCGTCGAGTCAGGGTACGTGAGCTCGTCGGGCAGCGCGTCGACGAGCAGATAGGCCGCGGGCGTCGGCACGAGATACTTCTTCTTGCCCTCGGCCTTCATGAACTTGCGGCGGATGAGGTCGTCGATGATCGTCGCGCGCGTCGCCTCTGTGCCGATGCCGTAGACATCCTTGAGCTGCTTCTTCGCTTCAGGATTCTTGACGTACTTGTGGATTTCCTTCATGCCGGCCAAAAGCGTCGAAGCCGTGAAGCGCGTCGGCGGCTTCGTCATCTTCTCGAGCATGCGGCCGCGCTGCCAGGCCACATCGTCCTTCTTCTTCATGGCCGGCAATGTCTTGGCGTTCTCTTCCCTCTCGTCCTTGTCTTCCCTGTCATCTCCCTCGTCGGTCTCCTGCTTCTTTTTCTGCGACTGGTACATGACCTTCCAGCCGAGGTCGCGCTCCGTGCGGCCGCTGGCCGTGAACGTCTCCTCTTTATAGCTGACCTCGACCTTCGTCTGGTCGTAGGTGTGGACGGGGTAGAACTGCGCGAGGTAGCCGCGCGCGATGAGGTGGTAGAGATTGCGCTCCTCCTGCGTCATCTTCGTGACATCGGCCTGCACCGTCGTCGGGATGATGGCGTGGTGCGCCGAGATCTTCTTGTCGTTCCAGGCGCGGCTCTTCTGCTTGGGATTGGCCGCCTTCACCCACGCGGCAATCTGCGCGTCGCCGGCCTTCGAGAGGTGCGCGAGGATGGTGCTCGCATCGCCGAGCTGGTTCGTCGGCAGGTACTCGCAGTCTGAGCGCGGATACGTCGTGAGCTTCTTCTCGTAGAGCTTCTGTGCCGTGTCGAGGACGAGCTGCGGCGCGTAGCCGAAGCGCTTGCCCGCAAGCACCTGCAGCGTCGAGAGCGAAAACGGCAATGGCTGCGGCTCCTGCTTCTTCACCTTCTGGTACGATGAGATCACGGCGTCATGCGGCATCGCCTCGAAAAAGGCGAGCTTCTCGTCCGCGATCTTCTTGTCGACGAGGCGGTTCTCGCTGTCAAGCCCCGCCATCGTGTCCTGCGGCTTCCACTGCGCCTCGAAGCTGCCGTTTGCATGCTGGAAGGTGCCGCGGATGAGGTAGTAGGTCACGGGCTTGAAGTTCTCGATCTCGCGCTCGCGGCGCACGACGAGCGAGAGCGTCGGCGTCTTGACGCGGCCGATTGGCAGCACGAGGCGCTCATGGCCGGCGCGGCGCGCAGCCAATGTGTAGGCGCGCGAGAGATTCATGCCGATGAGCCAGTCGGCGCGGGCTCTGGCAAGTGCCGACTGCTTGAGATTGAAGAAATCGCGGTTGTCGCGCAGGCTCGCATTGGCCTTCTTGATGCTCTTCTCGTCGAGCGCGTTCAAGAGGATGCGGCGCACGGGCTTCTTGTTCCCGAGGTAGTCGAGCACCTCGTCGACGAGCAGCTGGCCCTCGCGGTCCGGGTCACCGCCGTGCACGATCTCGTCAGCCTTCTCAATGAGCGACTTGACGATGGCGAACTGCTTCTCACAGTCCTTGGCGACAAAGAGCTTCCAGTGCTCGGGGATGATGGGCAGGTCGTCGGCGCGCCAGCGCTTGTATTTCGGATCGTACTCCTCAGGCTCCGCCTGGCGCAGGATGTGGCCGAAGAGCCAGGTCACGACGCCGTCCTTCGTCACGAGGTAGCCATCATGGCGCGCGATGGGCCCCGTCAGGCACTTGGCGAGCTCGCGGCCCACACTCGGTTTCTCGGCAATATAAAGACGCAAGAGTCTTGCGGCCTCCTTTCAATAAAATATAGAAAATAAAACGACACAATCACGAGATGAGCTTGTAGATGCCCCAGACGATGACACCGACCCAGGCCAGCAGGAACACGGTCACGAGTATGCCGGCGAGCTTCGCATGGCGGAGAATGTAGTTGGCCTGGCGCTCGCAGTCCGACCGCACGGGGTACGGCAGCATGCGCATGAGCATGGCGATGGCAGCCGGCACGAGCACAGCATCGTCGAGCATGCCGAAGACAGGGATGGCGTCGGGAATCAGGTCAATCGGGCTCAAGAGGTAGAAGATGGCCAGGAGCATCATGCCCTTGACCTTCCGCGGTGTCTGGCGGCTCTTGAGCGAGAGCAGCATGACGAGGATGTCATGCCGGAAAAGGCGCAATACGCCGAGTAATCGTCCCATTTTGCAAACTCCTAGTTCAAAGTAAATACAGTCTCATTTTACCACACAACGAGCCATGCTGTCTGGAAAGGTGCTGAATTTCGAGAAATTGCCGGAATGTCTTATACAATTATAACATAGGAATTGACAGCATTATTCCTATTTGGTATAATAAATTAACATTTTGACAGATAATAATTCTCTTTGGTAGGTTTGTTTTTACAGGAGGACAACATATGAGCAAGAAGACCTTCCCGCTCTCCAAGGAGCAGCTTGAGGAAATCATCAAGAAGTACCCGACTCCGTTCCACATCTACGACGAGCGCGCCATCCGCGAGAACATCCGCAAGCTCCAGAAGGCATTTGCCTGGGCTCCGCGCTTCCGCGAGCAGTTCGCCGTCAAGGCGCTGCCGAACCCGCGCATCCTGCAGGTCCTGCACGAAGAAGGTGCGGGCACGGACAACAGCAGCCTCGCCGAGCTCGTGCTCTCGGAGGCGGCAGGCTACAAGGGCGAGGAGATCCTGCTGACCTCCAACGACACGCCGGCGGACGAGTTCCAGAAGGCCATCGAGCTCGGTGCCATCATCAACCTCGATGACATCAGCCATCTCGACTACCTCGAGAAGAACGCTGGCCTGCCGAAGATCATCTGCTTCCGCTACAACCCGGGCGACCTCATCGAAGGCAACGACATCATCGGCAAGCCGACGGAAGCGAAGTACGGCCTGACGCGCGACCAGCTCTTCGAGGCCTACAAGATGGCACAGGAGAAGGGCGTCAAGCGCTTCGGCCTGCACACGATGGTCGCTTCAAACGAGCGCCGCACGGAGGCCTTCGTCTTCACGGCTAAGCTCATGTTCGAGCTGGCAGTCGAGCTCAAGCGCCGCCTCGGCATCCACGTCGAGTTCGTCAACATCGGCGGCGGCATCGGCATCCCCTACCGCCCGGAAGAGGAGCCTGTCGACCTCGAAGCAGTCGGCGAGGGCATTCACAAGCTCTACAATGAGATGATGGTACCGGAGGGCCTCGGCGACGTCGCCATGATGACCGAGAGCGGCCGCGCCATCACGGGTCCTGCTGGCTGGCTCGTCTCGACGGCAATCCACGAGAAGAAGACCTACAAGGACTACATCGGCCTCGACTCCTGCATGGCCAACCTCATGCGCCCGGCCATGTACGGCGCCTACCACCACATCACGATCGCCGGCAAGGAGAACGAGCCCTGCAACCACACGTACGACATCACGGGCTCGCTCTGCGAGAACAACGATAAGTTCGCCATCGACCGCAAGCTGCCGAAGATTGACATCGGCGACCGCGTGATCATCCACGATACGGGTGCACACGGCAGCGCGATGGGCTTCAACTACAACGGCAAGCTCTGGTGCGCCGAGCTGCTGCTCCACGAAGACGGCAGCGTCGAGCTCATCCGCCGCGCCGAGACGCTCGACGATTACTTCGCCACCCTCAAATACCCGGGCAGCGTAATGTAATTTGTGATTGTACGCACATCCGGAGTAGAAGGCGGAGAGGCATGTATTTCGGCTTCGGCGCTCTGCTGAATGGACCCCATGACCAGATTGCGCATCGATGCCGATTCGCCGCCTGCCACGGCGTTCCGACATCGCATGCTTTGCCACGCCTGTCTTGGGGCCCATCCCTGCGGGCAATCGCTTCGCTTCTGCAGGCGAAACACATGCCTCCCCGCTCAGGGCTATGCAAACTGAGTGGCAGGGCTGCTCGTCACGCAGAGCAAAGAGGGGATGGCCGGGCAAAAGCGAAGCGTTTGACCGTCTGTGTCAAGAATCTATTTTTTCCCGACACACATTTCCTGAGGAAAGAGCGTCGTTCAAGCGCAGCGCGTTTAGCTCTTTCCTCAGGCTGCATTAAAAGGGAAAAAATAGATTCAGCAGCCGGTCATCGCGCAGCGTTGCCCGGTCATCCCCGTCTTGCATGCTCCGACACATGCCTCCTCGCCTTCAATGACAAGATGTGAGCATATGCCAATCAGCAAAAAAAGCTGCTACCCAACTCGCTTGGGTAGCAGCTCTTTTTATTCTGTCTTGATTGCCAGACTCTATCAGGCCAGCACGCGTGCGAGGCGCACGAGTTCTGGGTTCAGGGTCTTCGTGTTGTTGACGGCCTCGAAGAGGTTGACGCCTACGACCTTGCCTTCGTTGAAGCCGAAGACGATATCCGATGCGCCCGAGATGATGGCCAGAGCAGCCTTCTCGCCGAGCATCGATGCCTTCATGCGGTCTTCCACCGTCGGCGAGCCGCCGCGCTGGATGTGGCCGAGGACCGAGACGCGCGTGTCGATGCCCGTCTTCTCCTCTACGGCCTTGCCGATCTCGATGGCCGAGCCGGCGCCTTCCGCCACGACGATGATGCTGTAACGCTTGCCTGCATCGTACATTGCCTTGATCTCTTCGCACATCGAGTCGATGTTGAACTTGACCTCCGGTACGAGGACGAACTCAGCGCCGCCCGCGATACCAGACATCATGGCCAGCCAGCCGGAGTTGCGGCCCATGACCTCAACGAGCATGATGCGGCGATGTGCCGAAGCCGTGTCACGCAGCTTGTTGATTGCATCGACAATCGTGTTCGCAGCCGTATCGCAGCCGATCGTGTAGTCCATGCCCCAGACGTCGTTGTCGATCGTGCCCGGCAGGCCGACAATCGGCAGGCCCGTCTCTTTCGAGAGCAGCGAGCCGCCCGTCAGGCTGCCGTCACCGCCGATGATGACGAGGCCTTCGATCCCACGCTTCACGAGGTTCTCAAAGCCCTTGCGGCGGCCTTCCGGCGTCTTGAATTCCGGGCAGCGAGCCGTTCCGAGGAACGTGCCGCCGCGCTGGATGAGGTCGCTGACGCTGCGGCTCGTGAGCTCCTCGATGTCGTCATCGAGCATGCCCTGATAGCCGTTGTTGATGCCATAGACTTTTACACCCTCGTAGAGTGCCGTACGGACAACGGCACGCGCCGCAGCATTCATGCCCGGGCTGTCGCCGCCAGATGTCATTACAGCAATCGCTTTTTTGATCATGGGAACATCTCTCCTATTCCATCAGTTCCATACTTATCCCAATCATCCCGTTGGCCCATGCCGCAGGATAACCAAATGACCTGATAATGTACTTCTTATATATTATCTTTCTTTATTTTACGGAATTCGTCCAAAAATGTAAAGGGTTTCATGCAAAACAACGCCTTCTCCTCGCGGAAAAGGCGTTGCAGATCGTGGATTTTGTTTCAGGACGCGATACACGCATCATTTGAGGACGGCCATGAGATCTCGCTTCTCGTCCGTATCGACTTTGCGGATCTCCAGCTCGATGCCCAGCTCGTGGAGCTTCTTGAAGGCGGCGACGTCCTTGTCATCGACCGAGACGGCGCTCATGACCTGATGCTTGCCCTCGTAGAAGCTCATGCCGCCGATGTTGACACTCTTGATCGGCACGCCGTGCTCGACGAGGTACAAGACGCTCGTGGGATTCGTGAAGAGCAGCAGGCAGCGGTCATTCTCATACTTCGGGTTGCGGTAGATGCGCACCGCCTTCGCGAGGTCGACGACATGGCTCTTGACACCCGCTGGTGCAAGCTGCTTCAAGAGCACTGCGCGGATCTTGTCCTTGGCGACTTCGTCGTCACAGACGATGATGCGCTGGCAATCTGTCGCCTTCGACCAAACGGTGGCGACTTGGCCGTGAATCAGGCGGTCATCAATCCGTGCCAATACAATCTTCATAAGAGATCATCATCCTCGTCGTCATCGTCGACAGCAATCTGGCTCGCGTGGAAGAACTGCATGCCGCTCTTGCCAGCTTCTGCCGCTTTATCCATGAGTTCCTGAATGCTCAGGCCTTCGTCCATCATCTGCGCGCTGCACATCTCGATGAGCATCGGCAGGTTGACACCCGTCACGATGCCGTACGCCTCATTGGCGATGACGAGACGGCAGGCTGCATTGTACGGGCTGCCGCCGAAGAGGTCGTTGAGGAAGAGCACGCCGCCCGAGCAGTCAAGCTCCTTGATGGCTTCCTCGTACTTCTTGACGACATCATCCGGCCCCTCGCCCGGCACGAGCGTGACAGCGCGGACATTCTTCTGCTCACCGCAGATCATCTCGCACGAGCGCACGAGCTCCTCTGCAAAAAGACCATGTGTACCAACGATAATCGCAAACATTGGATAACCCCCTTCTGATACTACCTTACCTATACCCTAATACAATGCAAGATGCGTGCCAACTTTGTGTATCAAACCAATATGGATACACAGGTCATCATTCTCGCATCTCTTTGCGTTCAACAACGATGAAATAATACTATCACACTTGCTAGATAATACTCTATCGCGCTATCACCCATCATCCTGATACAGTATCGCCTCTCGCCACCCTAAAAGAAATACACTATCATCTGTATCAGGAATCATGGCCGTCAGTGTATCAGATCATCTCGGCCATGAAATAATACTCGTCTGCAGCTAGTGTCAGGTGCAACTTCTCCGAAAAGACCTCTGCGGCCTCCTTCAGTGCCTCGACCTTCTCGGTGCGGAGCTCTGACGGATTGCCGCCGTAGTGGAGAGGCTTGCGCATGACGCAGCGCTCGAGCGCACAGCCGCAGTGGACGAGCAGCCGGATGCGCAGAGGATTGGCCAACGGCTCCCTGCGCCCTGCCTCGAGCCGCTCGTCGAACTCCATGAGGAGCGGCATGACCTTCTCGGGGTTGAGATACGTCAGGAACTTGCAGAGGGATTCTGAGCAGAGACTCTGGACGACGCGGCTGCCCTGACGGTGAGGTGAGGCGCTGCGGCTGCCCGTGACGAGTTCCAAGAGCGCAGCCTCGCCCTCGCCGTCGATGATGGCCTCCAAGGAGATGAACGGGATGCGCATTGCGGGCTTCTTGACGCCGACGGCCGCCACGATGCGATGGCCCTCTGCGATCTCGCGCAGATGCTCCTCGAGCTTGACGATGCCGACGGGAATGACGGGCAAAGGCTGGCCCGCGCCGCACAGGATCTCCTCGACGAGCGACTTGAGCTTGAGCGCCGTGCCCTGCCCCGTCGAGCAGATGGTCACGACGACGCGGCCGTCGTCCGTCACCTTCTCGAGCTCCGTATCCTGCGTGACGTCGCGCGCCTCGTAGCCGTGGAAGCTCGCGAGCGAGTCGTAGAGACCGTCGAGGTCCATGCCCGCGAGCTCCGCCTTGCGCATGGCCTCGAGGATCAGCGGCGTCGAGACCATGTCGATCGTGCGCACAGGCACATCGAGGCGCTTCTCCAGGCTCGGGCCGAGATTACAGAGCGAGCCCATGTCCGCGAGTATCAGGACGCCCTTGAGGCAGGGCACGGACTGCAACATGGCCGCCATCTTGTCGAGCACGGCCTGCGGACGGACCTCGAGCGGCATGTCGACGGCCAGCACGCTGACGTCCGTCGTGCCGAACAAGCGCTGCGCGACTTCGACCATCGAGGTCGCCGTGCTCTGGCCATGCGTCGCGACGACGAGGACGACGCGATCGTCGCGGTCATCCTCCTGCGACGATTCCAACAGCAGGGCGATGTACTCAATCTCGACGCGCGGCACCTCGATGCGGTAATGCTTCTCGATGAGGCTGCCGATCTCGGTCGCCACCTCGAGGCAGAGCGAGTCCTGCGGCACAGTGCCCTCGAGCTCTTTGTGCGCCGCATCCTTCGACTTGACCCGCTTGAGAAAGGCCGAGAGGTGCAGGCTGAAGGCGTAGAGGAAGCGGTCGTGATAGCTCGCATTCATGCGCTTCTGCACGTAGAGCGCCACCTGTTCCGCGAAGTCGACGAGCGAGGCGTCGACGATCTTCAGCAGGCGCTCGCGCGTCGTCATGTTGACCGAAGCTTTCTTGTTGTAGAGATTGCGCACGTAGACATTGACATCCGCCGCGAGGATCTGCTTGATGAGGTCGCTGCTGATGCCCTCTCCCTTGAGGAGCTCGACTTTCGCCTCGACGACCTGGTAGAGATTGAACTCCGCGCCGCTCACGCCGTCCGTCAGCGGGAAATCCGGCCCCGGCGGCACGATGATGCACGAGTCGCTGCCGAGAGCTTTCGTGACCTCCGTCAAGGCCTGGCGGTTGGCCGAGAGCGTCAAGAGGCCGCTCCGGATCTGCTGCGGCAGCATCTTGAAGTCGACCTCGATGCCCTCCGGGCTGTCAATGCCGTTGAGGAAGGCCTGCGCGCAGAGCAGCTTGATGTTCGACTTGAGCTGACCGGCATTGCCGCTGCCGATGCTGCCGACGAGCGCCTTGATCGTCTCAACGCCCACGCGAATCGGCTTCTTGACGCGCTGCGCCTCATCCTGGAACATCAGCTTGATGATGTCGAGCTTCTCGTCCGTGCTGCGCTCCGCGAGCGGCGGTATCTTCATGATGTTCGGGATGCGGCGCACGAAGGTCTTCGTCAGCGCGGAGTCGGGGTCCTCCGTCGTCGCCCCGATGATCAGGACTTTGGCCCTGCGGCTGCGCTGCGTCTCGCCGAGCCGGTTGAACGTGCCCGTATCCATGAAGTAGAAGATCATCTCCTGCCCCTCAGGCGGCAGGCGGTGGATCTCGTCGAGGAACAGCACGCCGCCGTCCGCCTCCTCGACGAGGCCCGCCTTCGACTGCTCCGCGCCCGTGAATGCCCCCTTCACGTAGCCGAAGATATGCGAGATCAAGAGTTGCGGGTTGTTGTAGTAGTCGGCACAGTTGAACGTCACAAACGGCGCCTCCTCCGCGAAGCGGTGCATGACCTTGCCGTACTCGAACATCATGTGCGCGAAGAGCGTCTTGCCGACGCCCGTCTGGCCGACGATCAAGGTGTGCAGGCCGTCGGGCGGGTAGAGAATAGCCGCCTTGGCCTGCTCGACTTGGCGCCTCAGGCTCCTGTCCGCGCCGATGAGCCGCGCGAAGGGATTCTCGGGCTCCTGCGGCTTCTTCGACTGGCAGATGGCCTCGACATCGTCGAACTGGCACTCCCCCTCGCCGAGCGTCACGCCGAGTGCCGACTCCAGGCAAGCCCTGTCAAAGTAGAGCACCGGCCGCCCCGAGAACTTCACGATCCTGCCCTGGCGCTGCAGCGCATTGAGCTCCTTCGAGACATTGTTGCGCAAGATGCCGAGTGCCTCCGCGATTTCCTGCGCCCCAAAGCCGACACGCCCCTTGAGCTTTTCCTCTGGCCAGGCCTCCGACTTCTCTTCGATATACGAATAGATGCGCTCCCCTCGTTTCATCCGCATTCCCCTCCATACCTCAACATACACATCCTATTATAGCATACAGCAAAAAGGAGCAGCGCCTTGCGCTGCCCCTTTTCAAGCCTGTGAATGAGACTCAGCCTACGAGCTCGTAGCCAGCATCCTCGATGACTTTGCGGAAGTCGGCCTCTGGGATGTCGTGAGTTGCCTTGACATCGGCCTTGCCGCCCTCGAGGTCGACGGTGACATCCGTGACGCCGTCCATCTTGGCGAGTGCATCGTGAACGTGTTTCTGGCAGTGGGCACACATCATGCCCTCAATCTTCAGTGTCTTTTCCATGGTAATCGCTTCTTTCTCCTGTACAGATTGTGCGGCTGCCGAGTCGGCGGCCTCGTGATCCTTTCTATCAGATGAAACGGCTGCTGCCGTCTGCTCTGCTGATATTTCTGCCCCATGGTCTGGCTTGAAGAAGCGCAGGCGCAGGGCATTCATGACGACACAGACGCTCGACAGGCTCATGGCTGCAGCGCCGATGACCGGCGAGAGCTTGATGCCGAAAGCGGGGTAGAGGATGCCTGCGGCGAGCGGGATGCAGATGACGTTGTAGATGAGCGCCCAGAAGAGGTTCTCCTTGATGTTTTTCAGCACGGCCTTCGAGAGGCGAATGGCGCTGACCGCGTCGAGTAGGTCGCTCTTCATGAGCACGGCGTCGGCGCTCTCGATGGCGACATCCGTGCCCGCGCCGATGGCGATACCGAGGTCGGCCTGCGCAAGCGCCGGCGCGTCGTTGATGCCGTCGCCGATCATCGCGACCCTGTGGCCCTCCGACTGGAGCTTCTTGATGTGCGCCGCCTTGTTCTCCGGCAGGACACCGGCAATGACCTTCTCGATGCCCATGCGGCGGCGGATGGCCTCTGCCGTGCGCGCATTGTCGCCCGTCAGCATGACGACCTCGATGCCCATCTCGTGGAAGCGCGCGATAGCCTCGCGGCTCGTCGCCTTCTCCACATCGGCAGCGGCGAGGATGCCGATGACACGGTCGTCCTCAGCAAAGATCAGCGGCGTGCAGCCGTCATCAGCGAAGGCGGCGAGCTGGGCTTCATATGCCTTGAGGTCAACGCCTTTCTCCTCCATGAGCTTGGCATTACCGGCTGCATACGTATGTCCGTCGGCTTTTGCTTCAACGCCGCGGCCAAAGAGTGCCCGGAAGTCCGTCATCGCCTGGGGTGCGATGCCCTTTGCCTTGGCTGCCGTCATCACGGCTTCGGCCAGCGGGTGCTCGCTGCCCTGCTCAAGGCCGGCCGCGAGCGAGAGCAGCTGCTGTTCGGCAACGCCATCAGCCGTCACAATGACGGTGACCTCGGGGCGGCCCTCCGTGATCGTGCCGGTCTTGTCCATGACGACCGTGTCGACGGACTGCGCGATCTCGAGCGCCTCGCCCGACTTGATGAGGATGCCGTTCTCCGCGCCCTTGCCCGTGCCGACCATGATGGCGACCGGCGTCGCGAGGCCGAGCGCGCACGGGCACGAGATGACGAGGATGCAGATGGCAATCGAGAAGGCGAACTCGACGCTCGCGCCCATGGCCAGCCAGATGCCGCCCGCAATGACGGCAATCGCGATGACCGCTGGCACAAAGACGCCAGCAATCTTGTCAGCCATGCGCGCAATCGGTGCCTTCGAGGCACTCGCCTCGTCGACGAGGCGGATGATCTGGCTAATCGTCGTGTCCTCGCCGACGCGCTCCGCGCTGAAATGGATGGATCCCTGCTTGTTGATTGTGGCCGAAGTGACCTTGTCGCCCGCCTGTTTCTCGACGGGAATCGGCTCACCCGTGATGGCCGACTCATCGACGCTTGTCGTGCCAGAAAGCACGACACCATCTGCCGGGATGCGCTCACCCGGGCGCACGACGATCTCGTCGCCCGCCACAAGTTCCTCAGCCGGAATGGTCTGCTCCACGCCGCCGCGCACGACGCATGCCTGTTTCGGTGCGAGGTCCATGAGCTTCTCGAGCGCCTTGCTCGTCTGCCCTTTCGCGCGCGCCTCGAGGTACTTGCCGACGGTAATCAAGGTGACGATCATGCCAGCCGACTCAAAGTAGAGATTCGTGCTGTACTCCTGAACGAGCGCCATGTCGCCGTGGCCGAAGCCCCAGCCCATGCGGAAGATGGCGAAGGCGCCGAAGAGCGCTGCCGCCATCGAACCCATGCCGACGAGGCTGTCCATGTTCGGCGCGCCGCGGAAGAGATTGCGGAAGCCCGCAATGTAGTAGCGGCGATTGAGGTACATGATCGGCAGCACGAGCAAGAACTGCGAGAACGCAAATACAATGGCATTCTGCGGACCGTCAAAGACCGCGCCGACAATCTGCGGCACAGGCAGCCCGAAGAGCTTCTCAAAGAGGCCGTGCATCGAGATGTACATCGTCGGCAACAGGAAGGCGATCGACCAGACGAGGCGGTGCTTCATCTCAGCGATGCTCTTCTTGACAGGGTCCTCCTGCGGAGCGGCCTTGGCCGCTGCCTGCTTGCCTTTGACCGAGGCGCCATAACCAGCATCGACGACGGCCTTGATGATGGCCGGCACACTCGTCTTTTGCTCATCGTATTCGAGCTGCATGCTGTTCGTCAGCAGATTGACGCTGACATCTTTCGTGCCGTCAACCTTCGTGACGGCCTTCTCCACACGGGCCGAGCAGGCCGAGCATGTCATGCCCGTGATCGTGAATTGTTGTTTCTTCATCTTGGATTTCAGCCTCCTTGGTGGCTATTGGGAAACGACGGGTCATTTCATGACCTTCTGGAGCGTCGCAACGAGCTCATCGACTACCTCATCGTGACCGGCGCGGATGTCGTCGACTACGCACGACTTGATGTGCTGTGCGAGCAGTTCCTTGTTGAACGCATTGAGCGCCGACTGGATGGCGCTGACCTGCGTGAGGATGTCGACGCAGTAGCGGTCATCCTCGACCATCTTGCAGACGCCGCGGACCTGTCCCTCGATGCGCCGCAGGCGCGAGACGAGGCACTTGTATTCCTTGCTGTCCTTGTCGCGGTGCTTGTGCTTGACACAGCCACTGCAGGTGTGCTGCTCTGCACTCGCCTCAACCATAGCAGCCGCCTGACATTTCTTATCTTCACATGATTCCACGAATATACCCCCTAACGGTATATTATCTTATACCATTAGGGGGTATCTGTCAAGTCAAAAAAAAGCTCCCGCAATGCGGGAGAAAAATCAGCGCATACCGGCCATGGCCTGCTCTACAGCAACCTGCCAGCCATCGTAGAGACGTTCGCGCTCCACCTCATCCATATGCGGCTCATAGCGGACATACGGTGGCCATAATTTCCTCAGCTCATCGAGATTCTGCCAGAAGCCAATGGCCAAGCCAGCGAGATAAGCAGCTCCCAATGCCGTCGTCTCCATAATCTCCGGGCGAATGACAGGAAGGCCCATGATGTCTGCCTGGAATTGCATCAGAAGATTATTCTGGCTGGCACCGCCGCTGACCTTGAGTTCCTTGATTGGCACGGGGATATCTGGAGAGAGTGCCTCGTAGATATCACGCACCTGGTACGCCAGCGCCGCCAAAGCCGCCCGGATGATGTGAGCGCGGTTGACATCATCGCTAAGGCCGACGATGAGTCCCTTCGACTCCATATCCCAGTACGGTGCAGAGAGGCCTCGGAAGGACGGCACGAGATAGACGCCATTCGTATCGGGCACGCGCTTCGCGATCCATTCGGACTCCGGCATGGAATCCAAGATGCCAATCCCGTGCTTGAGCCATTCTAGGCTGATGCCCGAAACGAGCGTACTGCCCTCCAGAGCATATGTGACCTTATCGCCAATGCCCCAGGCAATCGTCGTCACCAGCCCGTTCTTAGAACGGACGTGACAGTCACCCGTGTTGACCAGGAAGAACGAACCGACACCATACGAATTCTTTGCTTCCCCCGGCTTAAAGCAAACTTCACCAAAGAGGTCTGCCTGCTGGTTGCCGATGCAGGATGCAATGGGAATCCTTGCCCCGAGCCAATTAGCTGCAGTCTCTCCGTAGAGATGGCTTGACGGATAGACGTCCGGCAAGATCTGGCGGGGAATATCGAGTGCCTCCAGGATATCCTCATCCCAAGTCAGATCCTTGATGTGGAACAGCATCGTGCGGGAAGCATTCGAATAATCCGTCGCAAAAACCTTGCCGCCACTGAGTTTCCACATGAGCCAGGTGTCCACAGTGCCAAAGCGCAGGCGTCCCTTCTGTGCCAGCTCTCTGGCACCTGGAACATTCTCAAAAATCCAGCAGAGTTTCGTGCCCGAGAAGTACGGCGCGATGACAAGAGAAGTCTTCTGCCAGATCTCTTCCTGATACCCTTCCTTGAGCAGTCGCTTGCAGATATCCCCCGTCTGGCGCGATTGCCAGCTGATAGCCGGATAGATGGGGCGTCCCGTCTTCTCATCCCAGACAATCGTCGTTTCACGCTGATTCGTCACGGCAATTGCCGCAATTTCTGACGGTTCCAGTCTCGCTAACTTGATTGCTTTGCGCGCCACAAAGAGCTGTGTCGACCAAATCTCATCTGGGTCCTGCTCCACCCAGCTTTCATGCGGCGTATACATCGATATCTTCTTTTCCGCATACGAGCATATCTGCCCTTCGCGATTGATTATGACTGCACGATTCTTGACCGACCCAGAATCGAGCGCCAGAATATACTGTTTTTTCAAGAACATCCCCCTTCCCGCTACCCCATTCATCATATACCATTCTTATTAAGGTTACGTCTCATTATATCATTGTTGCAATCCTTTTACAAAAAAATCTCCCGCGCAAAACGCGGGAGAAAGACTTATAGGAAAGGAAAGTCTCAAAGTATCATTGGGGAGTCAATGGAATACACAATAAAATGGATAAAGCGATTGGAACATAATTATGATAGGAACAGCTCGTAATAATCAGAACAAGCCAATAGCCGAGCCAACGACATAGGCTGCGCCTGCACCCATGAGCGGAGCAATGACCGGTACCCAGGCGTAACCCCAATCCGATCCGCCCTTGCCAGCAATCGGCAGGATTGCATGAGCCAGGCGAGGTCCGAGGTCACGAGCAGGATTCATGGCATAGCCCGTCGGACCGCCGAGCGAAAGGCCCAGCGCCCAGATGAGTACACCGACGATGTAGGGGCCGAAACCGGCCGGCATAGCACCGACTTGTTTCGAGAAGATGGCCCAGATCAGGAACAGCAGGAAGAACGTCGCAATGAACTCCGTCAGGAACGCTGTTCCCAAATTGCGGACGGCCGGAGCCGTGCAGAAGATGCCGAGTTTTGCGGCAGGATCCTTGGTGAGGCCCCAATGCGGCAGATACGCGAGCCAAACGATTGCCGCACCAGCAATGCCGCCGAGGATCTGGACGATGGACGTCACGACGAACTGGGTGAACGTATAGATGCCCAGAAGCATCTTGCCGAACGTAACAGCCGGATTGATGTCGCCTTGCGGAGCGCCCAGCGACGTTGCCGTAAAGACACCGAGCGTGACGGCAAAGCCCCATCCGATCGCGATATTGACCCAGCCCGAAGCCTGCCCCTTAGAGCGTTCCAAGGTCAAATTTGCACAGACGCCGCAGCCGAAGACCAGCAGGACCATCGTGCCAAAGAATTCACCTAAAAGATTCTCATAACCGACAACCATAGCGGATTTTCCCTCCTGTTATTCTTCGCTGAGCCAGTGCATCGAGTGCTTGACAGCCTTCTGCCAGCCCTTGTAGTACTTCGCAGCATCTACCTCCGGCATCGTCGGCTCAAAGCGCGTATCGAGCTTCCACGCCGTCTTGACCTCTTCCTTGTCCTGCCAGACACCGACAGCCAGGCCAGCGAGATAAGCTGCACCGAGAGCCGTCGTCTCAATCGTCTGCGGACGGTCCACCGGGCACTGCAGGATGTCGGCCTGGAACTGCATGAGGAGGTTATTCGCGCACGCACCGCCATCCACTTTGAGGGACTGCAGCTTCTCGCCAGAATCTTCTTCCATGGCCATCAGGACATCCTTGGTCTGATAAGCGAGCGACTCGAGCGTAGCGCGGACGATATGAGCCTTTGTCGTACCGCGCGTGATGCCGATGATCGTACCGCGCGCATCCTGATCCCAGTACGGTGCACCGAGGCCGACGAATGCCGGGACAACGTAGACACCTGCCGTATCCTTGACCTTCTTGGCCACCCATTCAGAATCCGGGGCCGAGTCGACGAGACGGATGCCGTCGCGAAGCCACTGGATGGCCGAGCCAGCTACGAAGACAGAGCCCTCGAGAGCATACTCTACCTTGCCGTCCAGCCCCCAGGCAATCGTCGTGACGAGGCCCTTATGGGATTTCTTGAGCTCCGTGCCCGTGTTCATGAGCAGGAAGCAGCCTGTGCCATACGTGTTCTTTGCCATGCCCGGCTCGAAGCAGTTCTGGCCGAACAGAGCGCACTGCTGGTCGCCAGCTGCGCCAGCGACAGGGATTGAAGTGCCGAGGATGCTCGGGACGCTATGGCCGTATACATAAGAGGACGGCTTCACTTCCGGCAACATGGCTTTCGGGATATTGAGATAGCCCAGCAGTGCATCATCCCATTCGAGCGTGTTGATGTTGAAGAGCATCGTACGCGACGCATTCGAGTAATCCGTAACATAAGCTTTGCCGCCCGTCAGCTTCCAGATCAGCCAGGTGTCGATCGTGCCGAAGAGGAGCTCCCCCTTCTCTGCACGCTCCTGTGCACCCTCGACATGGTCGAGGATCCAGCGGATCTTCGTCGCGGAGAAGTACGCATCGATCAGCAGACCAGTCTTATCCTTCACTTCATCGACAAGGCCCTTGGCCTTGAGGTCTTCCGCAATGGATGCCGTCTGACGGGACTGCCAAACAATCGCGTTGTAGATAGGACGTCCTGTCTTCTTGTCCCAGATGACAGCCGTCTCGCGCTGGTTCGTGATGCCGATACCTGCGATGTCACTTGCCACGAGGCCCGACTGTTCGAGTGCCTCTTTCATGACGGTGACCATCGTGCTCCAGATTTCTTCTGCATCGTGCTCAACCCAGCCCGGTTCCGGGAAATGCTGCGTGAATTCCTTCTGAGATACGCCGATGACCTTGGAATTACTGTCAAAGATGATGGCGCGATTCGAGGTCGTACCTGCATCTAATGCCATAACAAACTTCGTTGCCATGTTTTAAAATCCCCTCTCAAAAACCCCTTATATTTCTCTTATGTATTCGAGCAGACCAATCAGTAATCGCCTGCTTCTTTCTGTGCAAAGTCGAGAATGCCCGCCGCATCAATCTTCCCGTAAAATTCACGCGGGATCAACGCCACTTTGACATTCGGATACTTCACCTTGAGCGAGCCGAGCTCGCTCGCCGTCTGCGGAGCCAGAAGCATGACGTCGGCAAAAGCAGCTGCTTCATCTGCCTCTGCGACAGGATAGAAACTGATGGAACATGGGTAGCCTAGACGTGCTGCTTCTGCTTCCATGCGCCTGACCAAGAGATTCGTCGAGATACCCGCAGAGCATAACAGGACGATGCGCCGAATTTCGTCGTGCATGAAAATCACCTCCTTTCATCTCACGCAAAGCCTATCGTCTCAGCGATACGCTTCTTCCAATATTTCAATCGGGTGGCAGGGATCAGTCTGCGTCCCGTGCTTGATCTGCATGCGGCACGTCGGGCAGTCACAGATGACGTCATCCGCCGTACTCTCTTTGATCCTCTCGAAAAGCTTCTCTCCTATTTTCATTGAGATATCATACTTTTCCTTCTTGAAGCCATAGTTGCCGGAGATGCCACAGCAACCGGCATCAGCGAGCTCCACCTCAACACCAGGGACCTGCTTGAGCACGGATACGGCCGGCGTCCCGATGCCCTGCGTTTTCAGATGACACGGCACGTGATAGATGAGTTTCTTGTCAACCCGCTTGAAGTCTGTCTTGAGTTCGCCCTTCGACATGAGTTCTTCAAGGAATTCAAAGGCATCGTAGATATTCTCTGCCGCGTCCTCCATACGCTGCTCACCGAAGAGCTCCGCGTATTCGGCTCTCAGCATCAGCGAGCAGCTGGTGCAGCAAACGACGACAGGGATGCCCTGCTCCTTCCACTTCAAGATTCTCGATACATTGTTGTCCGCGTGTTCCTTTGCCTCATCGAGATAACCTGTAACGACGAGCGGGGAACCGCAGCAGTTCATGCCCTCATCCACAAGGACTTCATAGCCGTTGTGGTTCATGACCTTGACGAAGGCGATGCCGATATGTGGCTCATTGTAGTTGATGGAACAGCCCGGATAGAACAAGACTTTCTTGTCGCTCTTCGGCTGCTTGATGTCCTTGAACTGACGGTAGAACGTCTTTGAAGCGTACGAGGGCATCGAACGCTGGCCCGCAATCCCCATAGCCGAGAGGACGCCGAGCGCACCGCTGACCTTCGTACCGAGGTTCGCAAAGGTCGAGCCGAATGGTATAGCCGAGACAAGTTTTGCCATGCGTTCCCCGTGTGCGAGCATGTCATCACGCTTCGAATGCGGATGATGGCGATAGTATTCGCCACGCATCAGCATATTGAGCGTCGAGACGGCTACACCTGAAGGGCATGCGCGGTCACAGCTCTTGCAGTTCGAGCAAAAATCCAGCGAATCCTCATAGTCATCCTGAGAGAAATGCATGCGTCCGTGTGCCGGTGCCACGAGTTTCGGGCCACGGTACTCCAGAGATGCTGCCATGACAGGGCAGTTGGCCATGCACGAGGTGCAGGACAGACAGTGATCACCCGAATAGACGGCTTGTTTGTCTTCTTCAATCATCTTTGTATCGCTCATAGCATCTATCCCCCTCATTCTCTTGCAGCCTTATAGGCCGAGGAAATCGCTACACCGTTGCCCGAATGCTCAAAGCAGAAATCGTATCCAGCAAGCATCCGGCCGCAGACACGCACATTCTCGAGAACAACTTTGCCATCCGCACCGAGCGGGCGCATCGCTGCATCCGTCCGGATGCCACTCTTGGCAAACCCCTGCGGCTGATCCGAGAACAATTTATCGTTAGCCCAGCCTGCTTCTCCCTTGACAAATGATACCGGCAGATTGAACACCACTTCCTTGGGCTTATCGAAGTCCCGCATCGTGATGCCGCCGCTATAAAAACCACCCGTCGCCAGTATGAAGCGCTCTGCCGTGTATTCCTTCTTGCGCGCACAGCCTTCCGCCGTGACAGAGATTGCCTTGCTTCCCTTGACCTTCGCACCTATGACACGCGTGTTCTCTACGATATTGACACCCGCCTTGCGCAGGGCATCGATCAGGATGCGCTGCACGCGCATGCCGTTGACAGAAGGCGGCAGGCACGTCGTTTCGACGAGCGGTGCCCCCAGCCTTTCTTCCAACTCTTCACTGAGCTCGCCATCCTTGAGGCCGAGCACTTGCGGTACGATGAACACCGCATCACTGCCGCCTCTGCTGCGCAGCTGTGCCACGAAATTGCGTCTGCCCTCATCTGACTCCAGCCAGCGTGCGACATCCTGTGTCGTGATATCGCGTCCACCGCCAAGGTTCGGATCCACCACGGCGACTTCATACGAACGGCTTTCCCCTAATTCTTTCTTCAGGTTTTCCAACATGATCGACCCATAGAAGTCCTTGAGCCCGCGGACGGAGACGACTACGATCTTTCTCCGCCCCTGGAACACACGGCTCCCCGCCAGAGATCTCGGCGCAAAGCTCGTCGGCTTCAGCGTGCCGACAGCCGTCGGCACGAACAAGTGACGATCAAACGAGCCCGCATACGGCAGGCCATTTGCACCCATGACCTCGCGGAAGAATGAGATTCCCTCCTCGACGGCCTCACGGCCGATTCGATGGTAGGGATGCTCTTCCGGCAATGACTCCATTGCCTTCATGGGATTCTCGACGTAATGATGCTGCTGGTCATAGGCCAGGATATCAATCACACCGCTATTCAAAGGAAGCGTTCCTTCACCGTACGTCAGCATCGTCACGCGCTTGCCGTTTCTCGCGCTGACAAGCGCTGCCACCATGCCAGCGATACCGCCGCCGATGACGATCACATCCGATTTGATCATTTCGTTGCGCCTCCATTCACGTGAAATAAGAGTTCATACATGCCGCGCGTCATTTCCATCTCGCGGATGGTGCGACCAAGCAAGACTGGGCGAATGCCCTTCCAACGACCTTCCAGGAGTTCTTTCATCTGTGCCAGAGAATCCTGCGCAGCGTCATCCTGCCGCCCCTTGCGACAATCCGCAAAGATACTGGCACTGCGCAAAGCGCAGAAGTTCGCCTGACATGTTCCCATGCCGACACGCGTGCGGCGGCGGATGTCGCTGAGCTGATGGACGGAAGGTTCATTTGCGATTTCCTCCACCTCTGCACGCGTGACGTTCTCGCACTCGCAGACGAGCTCGCGCTTCTCCGGATCCTGCTTGAGTCTTCGCACGACGCTCTTGAAACGATCTGGGCCGAGACGCGTCGCTGCGAGGTCCGTACCGTAAGATGGGAAATACGACCGTGCCTCTTTGCGCTCTTCTTCCGGTACTTCGGGGACAAGCGGCTCCTCAGCCGTCCGGCATGGCATCGTATTGCCCAGTTTCTTGCAGACAGCATCTGAGAGCTTCTCAGCCATCAGGCGATACGTTGTGAACTTGCCGCCAACCATCGTGAACATTCCCTCGAGGCCGTCCTGCTCACCGTGATCGACGATGGCAAAGCCGCGCGAAGCACTTCGTCCGACAGCACCTCCTGGCGGGATGTAGAGCGGACGCGATCCTGCAAAGCAACGCAGGATGCGGTAATCGCGCAGATGCTCGAAGGTCTGCTCACCGATGGCCAGCAGGCTCTCGACTTCATCACGCGCCGTGCTCGTATCTTCGGCATCGTCCACACTCATCGACGTCGTGCCGAGAATCGTGATGGAACCATGCGGTACGAAGATATCGCCGTCCGACGATTTGTGCAGGCGATTGACGATGTGGTTGCAGATGCGCTGGTTGAATGCAATCAGCGTTCCTTTGTCCGGCTGCACGCCAACATCCAGTCCCGCGAGCTTGGCCACCTGGCCAGCCCAGCCGCCTGCGACATTGACAAGGATATCACAGGAGATTTTCGTGATGAGCCCCGTGAAGGCGTTGCGCGTGCGTATGCCCTTGACCTTGCCGTTCTGCGTGATGATGCCCACGACTTCCTCGTATGTCTTAGCTCGGCCGCCATAACGTCTCGCACTATCGACATTCTGCCAGGAGAGGCGGAAACCATCTACTGCTGCATCCGGGACCATGTAGGCCGAAACGACGTTCTTTGAAAGGCGCGGCTCGATACGGAACGCTTCGTCCAGAGAGATCTGCTTGGCCTCGATGCCGCTGACACGACATCCCTCCACCCATGCGTCCTCAAAATCCGCCGGGTCACTGTTGAGGCGAACGAACATGCCCCCATATGGTTCTACGCACGAGCGGCCAATCTTGCGGAGAATCTTGTTCTCCTCGATACACTCACGTGCTGCTTCCTGATCTTTGACGGCATAGCGCCCACCGCTGTGCAGCAGGCCGTGATAACGAGAACTTGCCCCGTTAACGAGATCTGCTTTTTCAATCAGCAGCGTATCGATGCCACGCATCGAAAGATCGCGCAGGATACCGACACCAGTCGCTCCACCGCCAATGACGATGACCGTTGCATGCTCCATTGCTAAGCTCTCCTTCCAGATGGTTCCAATCCTTTCGATATTTCAGACTTCTAGCTGTGATATGGATAAACATTGCTACAGAAGCGGAATACGACAACAAGGGCTGCTTTGCAGCAGGGCTCAAACCCTTCCACTGTGAAATGTCAAAATATCGTTTTGATTGGTTTTTGTAATATTATTTCGTGTTTACATTCGTAATGATACACGAAATATCGTGTTCTGTCAATACTATATTTCGTGTATCATTATGTTTTTTCGTATATATCACGAGAATAAAGGCGGTCCGGCGCGATTCTGGTATTGAAAAAGCATTATGGCGCCGCTATAATAAATAGTAGTTTTTAAATCAGGATTTCATCTATAAACAGATGTTATCGAGAAAGCAGGTGCAAGATGACCCGAGAGGATTTCATCAAGACCTTGATCAAATCAAAGGGGTATACACTCAAGGCCTTTTCCCAGGAGATCAATATGCCCTACACAACATTATTGTCTATCCTGAATGGCTCTATCGGCGGCGCTGCCATGGACAATGTCCTGAAGATATGCCGCGCCCTCAACCTATCGCTCGATGATCTCGCAACCGTTGGACAGGAACATGCCGCAACGCCAGAGAGTGCCTCCATCGACGAACACCTCACCGCACTGATCCACGACCTCTCTGACGAGAAGAAAACAGCTTTGATCATCCTGCTCTCTAAATTCTGAGCAGGATTTTTTTGTAAAAAAAACAGCCCACAAAATCGTGAGCTGTACTAAATTTCGTATTTTCTTTATCGCATCCTCAGCCCTTGTCCATCGAGTGGATGATGATGTCAGTGAGGATCTTCGTCCAGTCGATGCGGCCGCTTGAACTGCCGGAACCTTGCTCGGCCGGCTGCTGTGGCGGCGGGTTCTTGGCGCGCTCGGCAGCGAGACGCGCGGTGCGCAGGTCGTTGGCGAGCGCCTGGTCTTGCTTGTCGGAATAGTTCCAGGCAATCTCGAGCTCGCGCACGGCGTCGTCGTAGCGTCCCTCGTCGTAGTAGATGAGGCCTTCGTACTGATGACAGCGCCAGATGGGATACGTCGCGTTATCGTGCTTCGTCGCGTTGGCCGCGCTGAAGTCCTCGAGCGCGTCGTGCGGCCGGTTGAGGCCGTAGTAGGCGCGCCCGCGCAGGTAGTAGGCATAGGCGCGCGGGTTGCCTGTCACCTGGCGGTCCCCGATGAGCGTCGTCAGCTCATCGATGGCCTTCGTGTATTCACTGCGCTGGATGTTGCCCATGCTGCGGTCGAAGATCTTGCCGTAATCGTAATTCGTCTCGAGCCGCGTGCCGAGCTTGCGCTTCTCCAGTCCGTTGGCCTTCTGGTACTGCTGCAGGAGCTCCTCATTCTGCTTCTTGAGAGCGTCGCGCTCCTGCTGCAATTTCTCGATTTCATCCTTCTTGGCCAGCATGGCCTTGAAGTCGATGTTGTCGGTGTCGACCTCTGCCGTCAGGTTGACGGTGTACTTCCATGTCTTGCCCGAAAGTTCCGGCACGGAATCCTCCTTGATGACCTTGAGCACGGCGCCCGAGATCATCTTGACGTCATCCTCTGTCAGCTGCATGTTCTTGGTGCGCGAATAGCTCTCGACGTAGACCCCCGCCTTCTCGACAGCGGCGCGCATGGCCTCCTGCCGCGCCGCATCGCGCGCGATCTTCGGCGAATCGTTGTCGCCCATGATGTAGACGCCCGTCGCCTCGATGACCTGAGGCGCCGCTTCAGCAGGACTCATACCGCCCGGCCAGATACAGACAGCCGCCATCAGCACGAGACAGGCTCGCCATAGTCCCTTCATAACCCAACACCATCCTAACGTAAAATAGTGTACTTTGCTAACTACTATTATACGGATGTAGAATCCGCCTGCCAATTAAAAACGCATGAATTTCAGGCAGATTCCACCTCCTCAAAAAAATTTTTGCGGAAACGCAAAAAAAAGATTGACAGACAGGCGCGATATCGATATACTATATCTTGTCAGTTGCGACAAGCGACAGATGCTGATTTAGCTCAGTTGGTAGAGCAGCTCATTCGTAATGAGCAGGTCGTAGGTTCAAGTCCTATAATCAGCTCCATATTTTGCTGATTTAGCT
>NZ_JNKR01000018.1 GCF_000702905.1 Mitsuokella jalaludinii DSM 13811 | reverse complement strand
ATCTCGCGGTCGTGGCGGAATTGGCAGACGCGCTACTTTGAGGGGGTAGTGTTCACAAGACGTATGGGTTCAAGTCCCATCGACCGCACCATTTGAAAGTACAAGCTCAGATTTTATCTGGGCTTTTTCTGTATCTCGACATCTTCTGTTTGGAGGGAAATCATGATGCGACACGCTCTGGCGGCGCTGCTGCTTCCTCTTGTGCTGGTACTAGGCTTGCTCTGCCCGGCGCGGGCCATGGCGGCTACGGGCGAGCAGGAACTCGAGCTTCTCTCTTCGCTTGTGGCGATGGCCTCGTACTCCGACGAACTCAGCCTGCTCGCGCGCGAGTGGCTCGCAGAGACGGGCTGGAAGTTCCAGAGTCAGACGACAGCGACGTCTTTGGCACAGGGGCGCTATCATCTCGTGACAAAGGAAATGCCTGATGGCCATCGCGCTGTGCTGCTCGCCTTCCCCGGCACGGAGAACGCCAAAGATGCCAAGGTGGACCTGCGCACGCGCTCGGTACCGTTTGGTGGCTCAAGCGTCGAGGAATTCCGCGATGTTGCGCAGCAGGACCGTCATGCGACATCGTATCCGCTCGTTCACAAGGGCTTTGACGATTACACGATGACGGCGCTCTTCCATGAGCCTGTCGATCTTGCGGGCAGTGGAGCGTGTGAGACGATGGGCGAGCACCTCGCGCAGGAGCTCCGTGCGCATCCAACAGAGGTGCTCTACCTGACGGGGCACAGTCTCGGCGGTGCAGCTGCCATCCTGACGGCCGCACGGCTCAGTGATATGGGCGTGCGGCCCGAGCAGCTGCGCGTCATCACGTTCGGCTCACCGGCTGTCGGCAATACGGCTTTTGCAAGGTATTACGAGAAGCGCATGCAGCTCACGCGCATCGTCATGGATGGCGATCCTGTGGCGGCGGCATTGCAGTCGCTCGGCACGCGCTACGTGCAGTTCGGAGAGCGCGTGGCGTGGAAGCAGGATCGCAGCTCGGCGCGCTTCGAGCACGCGATGGTTGTCTATCTCGACAGAGCCTTGCGCCTCTACTTCAGCGAGGATGAGGTGGGCGATGGCGACATGCTCGAGAGCCGTTCGCTGGGCGCTCGCGGTGGGATCTTTGTCGCAGTGCCGCAGCTCGACCTTGACCCGCTTGTTGCGGGAGATGATGCGGCCGACATCCGCATCCTGCAGGGGGCCTGGCAGGCCCGTTATGCGCCCTGTACCGTGCAGAGTGATGGCCAGCGTGGCGCAGATATGGATGTACTGATCGCTGAGGCGCGCGCCGCGCAATGCCGCTACGCCGTGCGCCAGCATGTATCGGTCAAGCGGAGCCGCGATGAGGCCGATACCGTCCGCGTCGTCCTCGAGACATCTGTCTACGATGCGCAGGGAACCTTCATCACAGTTGTCTCGAAGAGCACAACGGACCGCCGCATGACGCCTCTAGAAGCTGTGGCCTACCTACAGTTCGCGACGCTGCGCGATCTCGATACAGTATTCGTAACACAGAATACATAAAATTCTCTGAAAACTATCTTGACTTTTAGCCCGTCATCCTGTACAATAAAGATAAGCCAAGGAAAGGTCAGGTTCACCCTTTCCAGACAGCCGATTTACTTACTCAGGATGGAGGAGAGTCCAATGGGCTAGTTAACGAGTCCAAGTGGAACGCAGTGTATCCCATGCATGACATGAACAACACGATCGGAAGGTTACTATCTCACAGATAACCATCAGCGGTGACGAGAAAGCTGCTGATGGTTATTTATTTTTGTCCAAACAGGAAAATCGGTGCAGGCTGTCGAAATTAATTTCATCGTATCAAGCAGTAAAAACGAGAGGCGCAGAGCCTCCTTTTTATGTGTATTTTGTGTCTACCAGGTCTTTCAGGAGGGTAATCATGGACAAGGCAAAAGTTTATTTCACGGATTTCCGCGTGCCGGTCGGCCGCAATATCATGCAGAAGCTCCGGGCACTCTGCCTCGCTGCTGGCATCAAGAAGATTGACATGGACGGCAAGTTCGTCGCGATCAAGATGCACTTCGGTGAGCTCGGCAACATGGCGTATCTTCGCCCGCAGTACGCGAAGGTCGTCGCGGACCTCGTCAAGGAGCAGGGCGGCATGCCCTTCCTGACGGACTGCAACACACTCTATCCGGGCAGCCGCAAACACGCGCTCGAGCACATGGACTGCGCGAACTTCAACGGCTTCAACACGGTGACGACGGGCTGCCAGATCATCATCGGCGACGGCCTGCGCGGCACGGATGATGTCGAGGTGCCGGTCAAGAATGGCGAGTACATCGAGAAGGCCAAGATCGGCCGCGCCATCATGGATGCCGACGTCTTCATCAGCCTCTCGCATTTCAAGGGCCATGAGGCGACGGGCTTCGGCGGCGCCATCAAGAACATCGGCATGGGCTGCGGTAGCCGCGCTGGCAAGATGGAGCAGCATTCGTCGGGCAAGTGCGTCGTCAACGAAGAACTCTGCCGCGGCTGCCGCAAGTGCGCAAAGGAGTGCGGCTCGGATGCCATCACCTACGAGAACAACAAGGCTGTGATCCATGAAGACCTCTGCAAGGGCTGCGGCCGCTGCATTGGCGCTTGCTCGTACGATGCCATCCGCAACGAGCAGTGGGATGCTGGTGATCTGCTCGACCGCAAGATGGCGGAGTACGCACAGGCCGTCGTACAGGACCGCCCGTGCTTCCACATCAACATCGTGCGCGACATCTCGCCGAACTGCGACTGCCATGGCGAGAACGATGCGCCGATCCTGCCGGACCAGGGCATGTTCGCCTCGTTTGACCCCGTCGCACTCGACCAGGCCTGCGCTGACGCTTGCCTCAAGGCGACGCCGCTGCCGAACAGCCAGCTCTCGGACAATCTCGCGAAACCGGACTGGCATCATCACCACGACCACTTCCTCGACAACAACCCGAACATCCATTGGAAAGAGACACTCGAGCACGGCGAGAAGATCGGCATGGGCACGCGCTCGTATGAGTTGGTGAAGATTAAATGAGGAAAAAGCGCAGGCAGATCGACATGCCGCCGTCATACGTCATCGAGCACCTCGATGAGGCCATCGAGAAGCACTGGGTGAGGGTGCACTACCAGCCCATCGTGCGCACGATCTCGGGGCAGCTCTGCGCGATGGAGGGCCTTGCGCGCTGGGATGACCCGAACTGGGGCTTCTTGACGCCACCCTTCTTCATCAGCATCCTTGAGCAGCACAACCTCATCCACAAGCTCGATGCCTTCCTCATCGAAGAGGTCTGCCGCAATCAGGCACGCGTCAGGAAGGCAGGAATGCCGTCGGTGCCGGTCTCGCTGAACCTCTCGCGTCTCGACTTCATCAACTGCGACATCTTCGCGATTGTCGAGCGCGCCGTGCGCAAGTACAATGTGCCGCGCGACCTCCTGCACCTCGAGATTGTCGAGAACATCCTGACCGACCGCAACAAGAAGATCGGCGAGGTGCTCGACCGCTTCCGCGCGGCTGGCTACGAGATCTGGATGGATGACTTCGGCAGCGGGTACTCGAGCCTCAAGTTCCTCAAGGATCAGCGCTTCGACCTCCTGAAGATGGATATGGCGTTCCTCAAGAGCGACACGCAGCGGGCGCGCGACATCATCATCTCGATCATCTCGATGGACAAGCGCATAGGCAACCGGACGCTCGCGGAGGGCGTCGAGACGCAGGAGCAGTTCGAGTTCCTGCGCGAGATCGGCTGCGAGAAAATCCAGGGCTACTATCTCGGACGGCCGCGCCCCTACGACGAGACGATACACAACTGCCTCGAGAAGGGCATCACGGTCGAACTGGGCTGCTGGAAGGCCTATTATGATGCCATCATGGATGTCAACTTCCTCACGGGGCATGCGTTGCTGCTCATCGAGTACCGCGACCATGCCTACCACATCCTGTTTGCCAACCAGAAGAGCCACGAGCTCTTCTGGCAGGGGGATGCGGAGCGGTACCGGCAGTGGGAAGAGGCGCTGAATACCTACACGCAGCCTTCCATGCGCTACCTGCGCCGCGGTCTGCACCGCGTCATGCTCAATGGCGAGGACGAGGAGCTCGCGTATCCCTTGAACGGCGACTTCGTCATGATGGACTGCCACCGCGTCATCTCCTACAGCGGCCGCTGCCTGCTCGCCGTGGACTGCCGCCTGCACAAGATCGCGCACGAGGGCGATCTGTTCCGGCCGGCGTATTTCCTGCGCAACCTATTCTACCTTTACGACAAGGTGGCGACGATCAACTTGACGAAGCACGAGATCATCGAGCTGACACAGCCGCAGTTGCGGTCTGGGCTCCACAAGCTGCCGCTCGGGCAAGCACTGGCCGAGTACGCGGAGCAGTCCATCTACCATGCCGATCGCAAGCGCTTTGCCGACTTCTTCGACTTCAAGACCATCCCGGAGCGCGTGGCTGCGTCGAAGCTCGGCAGCATCGTCGAGGCATTCCGCACGAAGGGGCCGGACGGCACGCTGATCTGGAAGACGCACCGCATCGCGCGCATCGCCAGCAGCGAGCAGGACATCTACTTCTGTGTCGTGCGCGTGTCGGATGCGCAGGACATGTCGCATTACGAAGAGAAGTGCCGCGCGCAGTACGTCCTGCCGTCAGACGGCGCGGAAGACAGCATGGAGCTGCTCTGGAAGAACTTCATCACGGGCTTCCCGCTGCCGGCCTTCTGGAAGGACAACCAGCGTCGCTTCCGCGGCGTCAACCAGAAGTTCCTGGACTTCTACGACTTCGATTCCGTGCGGGAGCTCCTGGAAAGAACGGATGAGGACATGAACTGGCACGTCCATCCCGAGCCGTTTGAGCGCGATGAGCACGATGTGCTCGAGAAGGGCCTCACGATCCGCGACGTGCCGGGGCAGTGCTTGGCGCGCGGCGTGCAGCGCAATATCCTCGCAACGAAGTGGCCGGTCTACGATGTGCAGGGGAATATCGCGGGCCTCATGGGTTACTTCGTCTCTGCGGAGGCACTGGCTCATGTGCAGCAGCAGTCGCACGAGGCCCTCTTTGTCGACCGCGTGACGAGACTCGCCAATGTCAAGGGACTGCTGTTCCTGCTCGCGCAGTACCTCGATGAGTACCGGTTCGGCCATCGCAATTTCGTCGCGGTCTTCATCCGCATCCGCGCCATTGACAGGCTCTTGCGCCGTTACGGCGAGGCGGCTTGCAACGAATTGCTCGGCTGCATCGCAGACGAGATCCGGCGCATCGTGGGCCCTGTCGGCGCATCCGGCCGCTTTGACAGGAATCAGTTCTTGGTGTTCAGCCAGTATACCTCGCAGGAGGAGGTGCGCGACCTCGGCCAGCGCCTGCGCACGGGCATCGAGGCCATCCACAGCTTTGGCCAGCGCAGCTGCACGCTGTTCGTCGAGATGCACATGGCTTATCCGCAGGACCAGTCGGACTTCTACGAGGACATCATCGCTGCACTGCTGGACCGCTGGAAAAAGAAATCATGAAACGGGGAAGGAAAGAGTTGCTGCTCGCGCAGCAGCTCTTTTTGACATTTGTGTGCATAAGCTCTATACTATTAGTTAGCAAGCTAACTAAATGGAGGAGAATCATGAAGCGAGAACTCATACCGAGCTGGGAGGAACTCGAGGCACATAAGAAAACTGTGCCGGAAATCAATCCGGCGGCCGTCATCGCCATGCTCGAGATCAAGCAGGCCAGTGATGAAGTCCAGGCGAGCATCCTCGACGTCCTGCAGAAGGAGTACCATCTGTCGGAGGGGAAGTTCTGCCTGCTCATCGTCCTGCACCAGAATCCGCAGGGCATCGCGCCGTCGGAAATCGCCGCGAAGATCGGGGTGACGAAGGCGACGATCAGCAACATGCTCATGCGCATGGAGCGCGATGGCATGATTGTGACAAAGCCGTCACCCGACGATGCCAGGGCCAAGATCGTCTGTCTGACAGAGAAAGGGCGGGCATTCATGAATGAGATCCTGCCGCCGCATTACCTGCGCGTCACGAAGCTCATGGAACGCCTGAGTGAGGCAGAGCAGAATGAGCTCATCCACCTGCTCAAGAAGATGTCGGGCCGGGTGCATGCATGAGAGAGAAGAGGAAAGTGAGGATTTGACACATGAATACGAGACAAAAGGCCCTGCGAACAGGGGCTATCTTTATCGCGGTGCTCATCGTGGCGGGACTGCTGCTGCTCTACAAGGGCAATGATGCAGTGGCGATTGGCATGGAGAAGAAAGAGGGCATCCTGACGGCAGAACAGGTCAAGATGTCGTTCGACAGCGTGAGCGGCCGCCTGCTCAAGGAGGCGGTCAAGGAGGGTGACACGGTCAAGGCCGGCGATGTTATCATGGAGCTCGACCCGACGGATACGGATCTCTCGATTGAGCGGACGAAGGCGCAGATTGCACAGCTCGACGCACAGATCCGCTCGACGGGCGGCACGCAGTCGGTCAACTACATGAAGGCGGACTCGGATGAACAGCAGAGCTTCCGCCAGATCGACCAGCAGCGTGCAGCCGTCTCGGCGGCGCAGGCCACGCTCAAGAACAGCCAGATCGACTACAACCGCAAGTCGGCACTGCTCGATGCCGGCGCTATCGCGAAGTCGCAGCTCGACGATGCGGAGATGGCCCTGAATGTCGCGGAGGCCAATGTCACGCAGCAGCAGCAGCTCCTCGACAAGCTGCTGTCGGGCGCGCAGGATACGGGCAATACGGATTCCATAAGCCTGCCGACCATCGCGCAGCAGCGCGAAGCGGCGGGCAATATGAGCAACGACATCGATGCGCTCACGCAGCAGAAGCAGGCGCTCGTCGTGCAGCTCAAGCAGCTCGAAGTCCAGAAGGAGCGCCTGACGCTGCGCGCGCCGGAGGACGGCCGCGTCATCAAGGTCCTCGCGAAGGAGGGCGAGATGGTCGCCGCTGGCACGCCTGTCGTGCTCCTGGAGAGCGACCGCAGCTACTACGACATCTACATCAGCGAGAAGCAGGCGCAGGGCCTATCTGAGGGCGATACGATCACGGGCCGCACGGTCGCGGGCGACAAGTCTGTGCCGGGGACGATCCGCCTCTTGACGAAGGCCCCGGGCTTTGCCGACCTCAAGCAGTCGCGCGAGAAGGGACAGGCCGACCTCACGGCCTTCCAGGTCCGCATTTACGTGGAGCCGCAGGACGGCGTTATGCCAGGCATGACGATTGGGGTGAATGAACGTGAATTCACTAAGAGATGAGATCCGCTTCCTGTTCTCGGGACAGGGCATGCCGTACGAGAAGGTCTGCCTGATGGTCGCGGCTGTCGTCTGCATCGTGCTCGGCACGATGCTCAGCAGCAATATCTCGAATGATGCGAAGGTGGCGGTCATTGACCTCGATAACTCGGCTTACAGCCATGAGCTCACGAGCCGCATCGATGCCTCGGAGTACATGGAAGTCACGACGGTGCTCAACACGCCGGTCGACCCCACGACGCTCTTCTACCGCGACCAAGCGGTCGCCGTCGTTTATTTCCCGCGCGGGCTCGAGAAGGACCGCTACACGGGAGCAGCGAGCAACATTGGCGTGTTCTACGACAATACAAATACGGCGCAGACCTCGGATATCAAGGTCGCGCTCAATGAGCTCATCGGCCTCGACAATGCGGCGGCACAGGGTGACCCGGGCAGCACGAACGACAGCCTGAACGGCACGATCGGGCTGGCAGACCGCAATCTCTTCAATCCGAACGGTTCCAACTACAATGTCGAGGTGCAGGGCTTCCTGTTCTTCTTCGGCTCAATGTTCTTCACGTTCGCGACAATCGGCATGGTGCCGCGGCTGCGCCTCTCGCATCAGCTCGACAAGATCCTGCTCGAGGGCACGCCGTGGGACATCCTCGTGCGCCTCGTGCCGTACGGCGCCTGCCTCATCGTCTCCTTCGTCTTTGGCATGGCCATCCTGCGCATCCTGGGCGATATGACGTTCACGGGCAGCCTGCTGCTGTTCCTCGCCGTCCAGATCTTCTACGTCATGACGGTCGGCACGCTGAGCACGCTGTTCGGCTGGACGGCGGCGAATCCGGGCATTGCGTCCTCGCGCATGATCCTGTTCATCCCGGGCGGCTTTATCTTCGGCGGGCCGACGGGGCCGGTCTCGTTTTATCCGGACTGGGTCGTCGCTGCGTCGCACCTCTTCCCCTTGACCTGGGAATTTCACTTCGTCCGGGACATCATTGCGCGCGGCGCCGGGCTCGGCGACATCTCGAAAGAGTTCGGTGCCTTCCTGATTTACATGGCTGTCGCACTGATCCTGTTCTGCGCGAAGTTCTTCTCGGCGCGGCGCGCGCTGCTGAAGCGCCAGGCGCAGGATGAGCTTCACCGTCAGAAGCTGCAGCAGATGCGCCTCAATGAGAACGCGGCTGCCGGACCGGCGGAATAAGGAGGAATCACGATGGAAAGAGAAGAGCTGATCGAGAAAATCCAGCACCGGAAGCCGCAGACCATTCGCTGCGACCGCATCCTCGTGCCGACGGACGGCTCGGGACAGGCCTTCCGGGCTGTCAACGAGGCCATCCAGATCGCGGCCATGACGGGGGCTCACCTGACGGTCCTCATGGTCGTCGATCTCAACAAGCATGTGGCGGCCTTTGAACAGGTCAGCCTCAGCGGCTACGTGCCGGCAGAACTCAAGATCGCGGCATACCAGTTCCTCGCGGATCTCATGCATGTCGTCCCGCCGGAGATCAAGGCGAGGACACGCGTTGAAGTCGGCAATCCCAGCGAAGTCATCTGCGATGTGGCCGACGAGGAGCAGAGCGACCTCATCATCATGGGCTCGCGCGGCTTCGGCACGTTCCGGAGCATGCTCGTCGGCTCGGTCTCCCACTACGTCCTGCAGCAGGCACACTGCCCCGTGCTTATCGTCAAGGGCATGCCCGATGACTGGGACGATGAGGAGAATTACCTCAAGCCTGCCGATGAGTGAGCAGAGCAATGATATAAAACATGCATACCAGAATAGCAAGATGCCACCTGTTGTAAAATGTATCTACGACAGGTGGCATCTTGTTGTGTCACATAGTATAATAGAGGAGTATTATCGCAAATTGGGGAGAGGAAAGCTATGCATGTAGAATATCTGATGGGCAATGAGGCCATCGCCATGGGGGCGGTCGCAGCTGGCGTCAATGTCGTTGCCGGCTATCCGGGCACGCCTTCGACGGAGGTCCTCGAGACGGTTGCCCGACACAATCCGGATGGCAAGATCCACGTGGAGTGGTCGACGAATGAGAAGGCCGGCATGGAAGTGGCGGCGGGCGCTGCCTGGTCGGGTGCCCGCGCACTTGTGACGATGAAGCAGGTCGGCCTTAACGTCGCCTCGGACCCCTTGATGAGCCTCGAGTATCTCGGCGTCAAGGGTGGCATGGTCGTGCTCGTCGCCGACGATCCGGGGCCGATTTCTTCACAGACGGAGCAGGATACGCGTCACTTCGCCTCGTTTGCCAAGGTGCCGTGCTTCGATCCCTCGAGCGTGCAGGAAGCGTACGAGATGATCCAGGAAGCGTTCGACTTCTCGGAGCGCTACCACACGCCCGTCTTCCTGCGCCCGACGACGCGCATCGACCACGGCTATGCCTCCATCACGGTCAAGGATGAAAGCGAGTACTGCGTCCATGAGCCGGAAGGCTTCGAGCGCGATCCGGCGCGCTGGGTCATCTTCCCGCGCCTCTCGTACCGAGCGCATCAGGCAATCGAGCAGCGCAATGAAGAGCTTGGTGAGGTATTCTCGTCGTATGCGCGCAATCAGCTGGAGCTGGGCGGCGCTTCGTGCCGCCGCGGCATCGCGACGCAGGGCGTCAGCTACTCGTACGTCGCGGAGACGCTCGCAGAGCGGGCAGATGAGGCGAGAGAAATGCCGCGCGTGCTCAAGGTCGCGACGCCCTTCCCGTTCCCCGAGAAGCTGGCGGTGGAGTTCCTGCAGGGACTCGACGAGGTGCTCTGCATCGAGGAGCTCGACCCCGTCATCGAACGCGAGCTCATCTTCCTCTGCGGCAAGTACCAGCTGCCCGTCAAGATTCGCGGCAAGCTAACGGGCGATATCAAGCGGGCCGGCGAGAACACGCGTGATACGGTCTACGACGACATCGCCGCCTTTATGGGATGGCCGAAGGCGGAGCCCTCGGCGCTGCCGGAGCCGCCCGTCTCCGTCGTGCGCCCGCCGGTCCTCTGTGCCGGCTGCCCGCACCGCGCTTCATTCTACGCGGTCAAGCGCGCGATGAAGGGCCAGAAGAGCGTCTTCTGCGGCGATATCGGCTGCTACACGCTCGGCAATGCCATGCCGCTCGACATGGTCGACACCTGCCTCTGCATGGGTGCGGGCATCGACATCGCGCAGGGCATCGGCGCCGTGACGCCCGGCATGAAGTGCTTCGCCTTTGTCGGCGATTCGACCTTCTTCGCCTCGTCGATCACGGGCATCGTCAACGGTGTCTACAATCAGGCGGATCTCACAGTCTGCATCCTCGACAACTCGACGACGGCCATGACGGGCCATCAGCCGCATCCGGGCACGGGCCACACGATGATGGGCCAGGTTGTCGACAAGGTTTCCATCGAGGCGACGCTCCAGGGCATCGGCGTCAAGACGGTGCGCACGGTCGACCCGCTCGACCTCGAGGCAGCCATCAAAGCCGTCAAGGATGTGGCAGCTGAGCCAGGCGTTAAGGCCATCATCTTCAAGTCGCCGTGCATCGCGATCGTCAAGCCGCTCGGCAAGGCCGAGGTCCTGCAGGAGGCCTGCCGCAAGTGCAAGAAGTGCATCCGCGAGATCGGCTGCCCCGGCATCGTCGTCGAGGACGGCAAGATTATGGTCGACGCTTCACAGTGCACGGGCTGCGGCATCTGCGCGGACATCTGCCCGTTCGATGCTATCGAGGTCACATCGTTTGAGAAGCGAGAAGGGGGTGCAAAATGATGCAGAAGAATATCATCCTGACGGGCGTCGGCGGACAGGGCACGGTGCTCGCCTCGAAGCTCATCGCGGCGGCCGCGATGAAGAAGGGACTGCCCGTCATGAGCGCGGAGACGATCGGCATGGCCCAGAAGGGCGGCGCTGTCTTCAGCCACCTGCGCATCGGCGAGGGCGTCAGGAGCCCGATGATACGGCGCGGCACGGCAGACCTCCTGCTGGCCTTCGAGCCGGCGGAGGCCGTGCGCATGCTGTCGTACCTCAAGAAGGACGGTATGGTCGTCGTCAACTCGCATCCCATCATGCCCGTTACGGCGGCGCTCAAGGGCACGGATTACACGGGGGCGGAGATGGTCGCTTATCTCCGGGAGAACGCGGCGCATGTCCTCGTTCTCGACGGCCAGAAGGCTGTCGAGACGGTCGGCAACCCGAAGACACTCAACGTCATCATGCTCGGTGCGGCTCTTGAGAGTGGAGCGCTCGACTTCCTGACGGAAGAAGATGTGCTCGAAGCCATCCGCGAGAAGGTCAAGCCGAAGTTCGTTGCGCTCAACGAGAAAGCCCTGCGATATGCGTTTGAGTTGGCTCGTCCGTGACGGATGTGTGGATTTTGTCGAAGATAAAGGCAGGTATTTTTATGGAAATCTCGAATGAACAGCTCGCGCTCGTCAATGAGCGCATCGCCCAGCTCCTCCATGCAGACAGCTTCTACGGCAAGCGCCTGCGCGAGCACGGCATCGACGGCGTATCCTCGCCGGAGGACTTCAAGAAACTGCCGTTCTCGGAGAAGAAGAACCTCCGCGACGCCTATCCGCTCGGGCTCATGAGCGTGCCGGAGGAAAAGATCGTGCGCATGCACTCCTCTTCGGGCACGACGGGCAAGCCCGTCATCATCCCGTATACGGCCAAGGATGTCGAGGACTGGGCCACGCAGTTTGCGCGCTGCTACGCGATGGCAGGCGTGACGAATCGCGATCGCGTGCAGATCACGCCGGGCTACGGACTCTGGACGGCCGGCATCGGCTTCCAGGCCGGCTGCGAGAAGCTTGGCGCTATGGCCGTGCCGATGGGCCCTGGCAACACGGAGAAGCAACTGCAGATGATGATGGACATGGAGAGCACGGTCCTCTGTGCGACGAGCTCCTATGCACTGCTGCTGGCCGAGGAGATCGAGAAGCGCGGCATCAAGGACAAGATTCACCTGCGCAAGGGCATCATCGGCTCGGAGCGCTGGAGCGAGAAGATGAGGAGGTCCATCTGCGAGAAGCTCGGCATCGACGCCTACGACATCTACGGGCTGACGGAAGTCTACGGCCCGGGCATCGGCATCAGCTGCGACGCGCACGACGGCATCCACTACTGGGACGACTTCGTCTACATCGAGATCATCGACCCGCATACGGGTGAGAACCTGCCCGACGGCGAGTGGGGCGAGATCGTCATCACGACGCTGCGCAAAGAGGGCGCGCCGCTCATCCGCTTCCGCACGCACGACCTCTCGCGCATCCTGCCGGGCGACTGCCCGTGCGGCAGCAAGTTCCCGCGCCTCGACACGATCCAGGGCCGCACGGATGACATGGTCAAGATCAAGGGCGTCAACCTCTTCCCGAGCCAGATAGAGGAGATCCTCAAGACCTTCCCCGAGGTCTCGAGCGAATACCAGATGCACATCTCGCATCTCGACGGCAAGGACACGATGCGCCTCTACGTCGAGACGAACGGCAGTGTCGACTTCCTCAATCTCGCGAAGCGCATCGCTGAGCGCGTCAAGAGCCGCATTGGCTTCACGCCGCTCGTCAAGGTCGTCGAGATCGGTGTCCTGCCGCGCTCCGAGAAGAAGACGAAGCGCGTGATCGATACACGCTATGAGTGAGCCGCAGGAAATCGTCACGGTCTGGCCTGACTTTGCAGAGGATTTCGCCTGCAAGGCCGACCGCTGCCAGCATAGCTGCTGCCGCGGCTGGGAGATCGACATCGACGAGGCGACGGCGGCGTATTATGCATCGCTGGACGGCCCCTTGGGTGAAGCGCTGCGCGCGAACATCGACGTGCAGGCAGACGGCACGCACGCCTTCCACCTGACGGCGGATGAGCACTGCCCCTTCCTGCGCGCGGACGGCCTTTGCCGCCTGATCCGCGAGATCGGCGAGGAGGCGCTATGCGAAGTCTGCACGATGCATCCGCGCTTCTTCATCATGAGTGGCGGTGTCGAGCTTGCGGGCTTTGGCCTGGCCTGCGAGAAGGCGGTCGAACTGCTGCTCGCGGTTGACAGCTTGCGCCTGCGGGCGGAGGGCGAGAGCCAGTCCTTTGACTTTGGCGCGCTGCTGGCATTCCTCGGCAAGGCGGTACCGCGCGAATGGCTGCTGCCGCCCGCTCGCCTGACGCTCGCGCAGTTCTCGTTCCTGCTCGCGCAAATGGAGGACACCGAGCCCATTGATGACGCCTGGCCACAGCAGCTCACAGCCCTGCGCCTGGATTGCCATAAGCTGCTGCCGCGCTATGCGAAACTTCTCGCTGCGCAGGGAGCGGATGCGGCAGAGAAGCTTGTCTCCTACATCCTCTACCGCCAGCTCGACAAGGCCGAGCGGTACGGCATGGAGGCGCTTTGCCGCTACGCGCGCTTCAACGTCGTCTTCATCTATCTGCTGGCCGCCGAGATACAGGACCTGCCCGAGGCCGTGCGCCGCTGGTCGGAGCAGATCGAGTACGACGAAGAAAATACCGCACGCCTCATCCGGGCGTGCGGCAGGGCACCATCGTCCATTCTGTGAATCATGCCTCTGCTGAAAAATAAATTCGTGTTCAGGGCATTGCCTGGCGGGCAAGCAGCTGCTGACGGATGAATTTCATGACGAGCCGCTGGTCTTTTGAGATCTGGCGGCTCTTTTTGGTGATGATGCAGCTCGTCAGCGAGAGCGGCGTGTCAAACGGGATCGTGACGATATCGGAAAGAGCGGTGACGGCCTGCTCAAAGAGGATGCTGGGGGCCGTGTGGGTGCGCAGGAGGCTGTAGAGCGTAGAGAGGTGCGGTGAGTAGTAGGCGACATTTGGCTCGATGCGCGCCGCGGCGAAGGTGCGCATGAGGAGCCGTGTGACGTAGAACTCCTCCGACAGCAGGACAAGAGGTCCCCGGGCGGCTTCTGCCAGGCTGATGCTCGGGCGGTCTGCCAGTGGATGGCCGGGCCAGACGATGAATTTGACAGGACGGGAGTCGATGCGCCGATACTGGAGGTCGGGAAGCGTGGAGCCATCGTAGTTGACGACGGCGAGATCGACTTTTTCCTCCTGCACGAAGCGGGCTGCTTCCACCCCGTACGGCTCGATGATGTCGAGCTGTATCTCCGGGTGTTCGTGCTGGAAGGTGTGGAGCAGGCGCGGGATCAAGAAGGAGGCCTGCTGCTGCGGGATGGCGAGGCTGATCTTGCCGTGACGGCAGCTCATCTCGCGCACGCCGTCTTCGAATGCATCGACTTCGCGCAGGAGCGCGGTGACTTTCTGATAGAGCTTCTGCCCGTCCTGGCTGATCCGGATCGTGCGGCCGGCGCGCAGGAAGAGGTTGAGCCCTGTCTCATCTTCGATGGTCTGCATGGCCTGGCTCAGTGTCGACTGGGCGATGTGCAGCTCTGCTGCGGCATGTGTGATGTTCTGAAGCCGGCAGACGACCAGGAAATAGCGCATTTGCTGAATCGTCATGGAATCATCTCCTATCAGACGTTATGTTGTGGCTGCCATACAATTGTACCGCACCTCTGTCGAAAAACCAATCGGTTTAACCGATGGATTTATCGGATTTATCCGTTTTTCAAATCGCCTTCTCCATGTCATAATAAAGATGTCAAAAGAAAAGAGCTCTGAAAACAGATACATGCATCATAGGAGAAATGGAGAGTGATTATCATGACGAAGAAGAATATCCTGATCGGCATCGCAGCAGCAATCCTTTTTGTATTGCCGGTTTCTGTCAATATCGCTTTGGCTGGCACCGCCGAGAGCACGGAACGAGTACAGCCCATCCCGACGGTATACACGGGAAATTCCAGTTATGCCGATGATGCGATGGATTGTGATTATGTGCTGGAGTGAATGATTTGCTACATCCAAACAGAACACCCCGCGCTGCAAGACTTGCTTGCCAGTGCGGGGTGTATTTTTTTAGATCATCGCAGGGGAATGGCCAGCAGGTGTCTTGTCTTAGAAGGTTGCGCGGGACTTTCGGCCTGCGCTAGAATAGAGGAAAGGGGGCGATTGGATGAAGCGGCTTGTCATGCATGTGGATATGGATGCGTTCTTTGCTTCAATTGAGCAGCGCGATCACGAGGAGTACCGCGGGAAGCCGCTGATTGTCGGCGGGCTTTCCGGGCGCGGTGTCGTCTCGACTTGCTCTTACGAGGCGCGCCGTTTCGGCGTGCACTCGGCGATGCCAATCGTGCGGGCGAAGCGGCTCTGCCCGCAGGGCATCTTTATCGAAGGCGACTACGCGCATTACCGCGCGGTGTCGCAGGAGATCTTCGCGATCTTTGCGCGCTACGCGCCCGTTGTCGAGCCGCTGTCCATCGACGAGGCGTTCCTCGACCTCACGGGCATGGAGCTCCTGATGGAGTCGCCGCGCGCTTATGCCGAGAAGCTCAAGGCGGAGATCCGCGAAAAGACGGGCCTCGTCGCCTCTGTCGGCATCGCGCCGAATAAATTCCTCGCGAAATTGGCCTCGGATCTCGAGAAGCCGGACGGCCTCGTCATCATCACGGAGGAGCGGAAACAGGAAGTCCTCGATTCCCTTCCGGTCGGGCGCATCTGGGGCGTCGGCGAGAAGACGGCTGCAAGGCTTCGGGCAATGGGCATCCGCACGATTGGCCAGCTCCGGCGGACGCCGCGCGAGAAGCTCGTCCGCAGCCTCGGCGCGCACATGGCGGACCACCTGCTCGCGCTGGCCTCGGGCATCGACGCGCGGCCTGTGGCGCCGCGCGAAGCGGCGAAGTCCATCGGCAAGGAAGTCACATTCCCCGCGGATATCGAGTCCGTCGAGGAAGTGGAGCGGGTACTGCTCGACCTTGCGGAGAAAGTCGGCTACCGCCTGCGCCGCAAGGGCTGCAAGGGGCGGACCATCCAGCTCAAACTGCGCCTCGGCGACTTCCGCACCTACACGAGGAGCCGCACCTTGGCGGAGGCGACGTGCTACGACCGCGACATCTACGAGACGGCGCTCGCGCTCTGCCGGGCGCTCGGCGTGCATCAGGGCATCCGCCTGCTCGGCATCTCTGTTTCCGGCTTTGACACTTCAGGCGCCATCTCACTCTTTCACGAGGAGGTGCGCAAGGAGAATCTCTACGCCGCCATCGATTCCATCAAGAAGCGCTTCGGAGAGCAGGGCATCACTAAGGCGCATCTGCTCAAGAGAGAACGTGCGGATGATGGCGATAAAGAGGATGAGGTGTGAAAAATATTATAGGAAAAGGGCAGCAAGTCTGCTAAAATAAAAAAAGATACGATACGACTCCGAGCGAAATCCGCTAAGGCCGGGCATCATGGGCTGGCTATGTGGACGAGCCAGGGTCCCGGGGGAAACGCCGGGGCCTTCCGTGATTGAAAAGGGGCGAAATCCAAGGGGCGAAGACCATCCTTTTGCAATTGCGGGAGGATGGTCTTTTTGATTGATTTTTGATGATTCGCACAATATGAGCGTGTGCAGCAGATAGGAGAGATGAGCGCGATGAAGGAAATCAGGACAGTCGATGCAGTCGGGCAGGTGCTCTGCCACGATATCACGCAGATCGTTCGCGGCGTGACGAAGAATGCGCGGTTCCGCAAGGGCCATGTGATCCAGGAAGAGGACGTCCCCGTACTGCTCTCGCTCGGCAAGGACCACATCTACGTCTGGGATGAGGATGCGACGGAGATGCACGAGAATGAGGCGGCTGATGTCCTGTGCGAGCTCTGCCAGAACGAGCACATGACGGCGACGGCGCCGAAGGAGGGCAAGATCGAGCTCATCGCGGACTGCGACGGCGTATTCCAGGTCGATGAAGACCGCTTTGATGCGGTCAATGAGCTCGAGGATGTCACGATCGCGACGCTCGCGCAGAACATGCCGGTCAAGAAGGGCATGAAGCTTGCGGGCATGCGCGTGACGCCGCTCTTCATTGCGCGCGAGAAGATGGAGGAGGTGCGCCGCACGGCAGGTACGGAGCCGCTCCTTCGCCTGCTGCCGTACCGCAAGGATCTCAAGGTCGGCGTCGTGACGACAGGCACGGAGGTCTTCCTCGGCCGCATCGAGGACACCTTCACGCCGGTCATCGCGGCAAAGCTCAAGAAATTCGGCCTGACGATCGCGGAGCACCGCCTGTCGGATGACGTGACGGAGCACACGAAGGCGGCTATTGAGGAGCTCCTGGACCTCGGCATGGACATCATCCTCTGCACGGGCGGCATGAGTGTCGACCCCGACGACCGCACGCCGGCGGCCATCCGCGATGCCGGCGTCGACATCGTGACGTACGGAGCACCTGTGCTGCCGGGCGCGATGTTCCTGCTCGGCTACTCTGCGCGCGAGGGACGCGAGGTCACGGTCATGGGCCTGCCTGGCTGCGTCATGTTCGACAAGGCGACGGTCTTCGACATGATCCTGCCGCGCGCGATTGCCGGTGACCGCGTGACGCGCAAGGAGATCCGCCACTTCGGCATCGGCGGCCTCTGCATGCGCTGTGAGGTCTGCCGCTATCCCATCTGCCCCTTCCAGAAGTAAAGCGAGGTTGCTCATGCAGGATATTTCTCTGGAGCAGGCCATCTCGGTCCTGCTCGAACACACGAAGAAAATCGAAGCCGTCGAGGAGGTGCCTCTCTTGGAGGCGCTCGGGCGCGTCCTCGCTGAGGATGCCGTCGCGACATTTGATAATCCGCCGTTTGACCGCTCGCCGCTCGACGGCTACACCTTTGCGGCCGCCGGCACGAAGGGGGCGACGAAGGAGGCACCGGCTGCCTTCACGGTCATCGGCGAGGAGTGCGCCGGGGATTTCTTCGCGGCAGAAGTGCCAGCGGGCTCGGCTGTGCGCCTGATGACGGGCGCGGCCATCCCAAAGGGCTGTGACTGCGTCGTGCGCCAGGAAGATGTCACGGTGGAGGATGGCCGCATTTTTGTGCCGTACGAGCTCCACCATCACGAGAACTACTGCTTTGCGGGCGAGGATGTCCGCAAGGGGACACGGGCTGTCGAGCGTGGCACGGAGCTCACGGCGGCACATCTCGGCGTGCTCGCGAGCCTGGGATTTGGCACGGTCAAGGTCCTCCGCCGTCCGCGCGTCGCGATCGCGAGCACGGGCGATGAGCTCGTACTGCCGGGTGAGCCGCTGCGTCCCGGCAAGATCTACAACAGCAACCTCTACGCTCTTGCGGGCAGGCTGCGGGAACTCGGCTTTGAGCCGGAGGTGCTTGGTATCCTGCCGGATGACGCCGAACAGGCGGCTGCTGTCATCGCTGACTGGCAGGCGAAGGCGGACCTCTTCCTGACGACGGGTGGCGTCTCGGTCGGCAAGAAGGACATCATGCACGAGGTCGTCCGCCTCATCGGCACGCGCCTTTTCTGGCGCGTCTGCATCAAGCCGGGCGCTCCTGTCATCGCCTACACGGTCGGCAATATGCTCGGCATCGCGCTCTCGGGCAATCCGTTCGCGTCCTACGCGACGTTCGAGCTCCTGACGCGCCCCGTGCTCGAAGCGTTCTCGGGCCGCAGCTCTGTCGCAGGCCGTGCGGTCGAGGGCTTCCTCGCCGATGCGTTCCCGAAGCCGAGCTACGGGCGGCGCTTCATCCGCGCGCATTACGAGGCGGGCATCTTCGAGATCCCGGCGCAGCACGACTCGGGCTCGCTCTTCTCGGCGGCTGGCTGCAATGCGCTGATTGACATCCCGGCCGGCACGGGGCCTCTCATGGCCGGCACGCGGGTCAAGGGCGTTCTTCTTTGAGGTGATAGTATGTACGACCGCTACCAACGAAAAATCGAATACGTGCGCATCTCGCTGACGGACCGCTGCAACCTGCGCTGCCGCTACTGCATGCCAGAAGATGGCGTCGAGAAACTCCGGCACGAGGACATCCTGCGCTTTGACGAGATCGTCCGCATCGTGCGGGCGCTGGCCTCGCTCGGCGTGCGCAAGGTACGGCTGACGGGCGGCGAACCGCTCATCCGGCGAAACGTCGTCGAGCTCGTGCGCGAGATCCGCTCTGTGCCGGGCATCGAGTCCGTCGCGCTGACGACGAACGGCGTCCTGCTCGCGGACATGGCTGAAGACCTCGTGCAAGCCGGGCTCACGGGCGTCAACATCAGCCTCGACACGCTCAAGGCGGCTTCCTTTACGGAGCTCACGCGGCGCCCATTCTTCGCGCGCGTCGAAGATGGCATCGAGGCCATCGCGGCGACGGGGCTTCGCGATGTCAAGTTCAACTGCGTGCCAATCGCAGGCGTCAATGAGGCGGAATTGCCGGAGCTCGTCGTGCGCTTCACGCGTGAGCGACCCTGGAAGTTCCGCTTCATCGAGCTCATGCCGATCGGCTGCGCTTATGAGGCGGGGCTCAGGGGAATGCCGATGGCGGAGGTCAGGAGCAGCCTCGAGGCTGCGTTTGGCCCGCTGCGGCCCGTCCTGCCGGAGCGCGGCGTTCACGGCCCTGCCGTCTACTACCAAGCTGATGGCTTTGCGGGGCAGGTCGGCTTCATCGACGCGATGGAGCATCAATTCTGCTCCTCGTGCAACCGCGTGCGGCTGACGGCAGAGGGTTTCCTGAAGCTCTGCCTCAATGCGAGGACGGGCACGGACCTCCGGGGACTGCTGCGCAGCGGCATGAGCGATGACGGGCTCAGGCATGCCCTGCAGCAGGCAATCTACCACAAGCCGCAGGAACATTATTTCAAGGCGGCATCGTATGACGAGAAGGACAGCCGGGCCATGTATCAGGTCGGCGGCTGATGGCAAGCGGATAGAGATAGAAGCATATCCGGATAGAATGGAGGATACTCATGGGAACGATCAAGGCACTCTGCATCAGTGAGAAGAAGGGCACGCTCAAGACGCCGGTACACAAGGCGCTCTTCCAGACGGAATGGGGCATGGTCGGCGATGCGCACGCGGGCAGATGGCATCGTCAGGTCAGCTTCCTCGGGCTCGCGGAGATCGAGGAGTTCCGCAAGCGCGGCATCGATGTCAAGCTCGGCGCCTTCGGCGAGAACATCGTCGCGGAGGGCTTCCGCTTCAAGGATCTGCCGGTCGGCACGCGCCTGCGCGCCGGCGAAGTCTGGTTCGAGATCACGCAGATCGGCAAGGAATGCCACAAGAGCTGCGCGATAAGGAGCCAGGTCGGCGACTGCATCATGCCGCGCGAGGGCGTCTTCGCGCGCGTGCTGCACGGCGGCTGGATCGAAGAGGGCGACTCGCTCGAGATCGTCGAGGAGAAGATGCCGCTCGATGCGGCCATTATCACGGCGAGCGACAAGGGCAGCAAGGGGCTGCGCGAGGACGAGAGCGGCGCGAAGGTGCAGGAGATGCTCGAGGCAGCTGGCTACACGGTGGCCGAGAAGGTCATCCTGCCTGACGAGCAGCACGCCATCGAGCACAAGATGCGCTCCTTCGGCGACCGCGGCATCGCGCTCGTCGTCACGACGGGCGGCACGGGCTTCTCGGTCCGCGACGTCACGCCCGAGGCGACGCTTGCCGTCTGCGAGCGCCTGGCGCCAGGCATCCCTGAAGCGATGCGCGCCCTCTCGATGCAGGTGACGCACCGCGCGATGCTGAGCCGCGCACAGGCCGGCATCTACAAGCGCACGCTCATCGTCAATCTGCCAGGCAGCCGCAAGGCCGTCGAGGAATGCCTGAGCTTCGTGCTGCCGGAGCTCTTGCACGGCATCGAGATTCTGCGCGGCGATGCCGATGAATGCGCGCGCAAGTGACGCGACAGAGGAGAGACGATCGTGGAATTTTCGGATGCTTCACTGCTGATCATCGCGGGCGGCAAGAGCTCGCGCATGGGGCGCGATAAGCGCTTCCTGTCATATGATGGCGAGGGGCTGCTCGAGCGGCTCGCGCGCAGGGCGGCAGCCCTGCCCTTTGCGGAGCGCTGCCTCTGCGTGGAGGAAAGGACGCCTGCCCTGCAGGATATCGCGGAGCGCTATGGCCTGACGCTCGTCGAAGACGGTGTGCAGGGCCGGGGTCCGATGGAAGGCCTGATGCGCGGCCTGTCTAAGATAGAGGCAGGCTATGCACTGGCCGTCTCATGCGATATGCCGTTCCTCGAGCTCGCGGAGCTCCGGCCTCTCTTGAAGGCAGCGGAGGAGGGAAGCTATCAGGCCGTCCTGCCTCGCGCAGGGCGCCGCCAGCCGCTGGCAGCCCTCTATCGCTGGGACCTCTCAGCGCGCTTTGCAGAGGCCCTCGCGAGGGGGGAGCGCAAGCTCGGCATCGTCATAGACTCTGTCCCGCACGCTTATGTGGATTTCCCGGACGCGGCGTTGTTCTTCAATGTCAACACCGTTGCCGACTGGCATCTGGCCTGCGGGCGCATGGCCAACGAACGGCGCAGCCGCCCGCTCGTGACGATCTCGGCGCCCGTCTCGAACACGGGCAAGACGACGTTCATCGAGCGCGTGCTACCGGAGCTTCGCGCGCGGGGCATCCGCGTCGGCGTCGTCAAGGGCGACTGCCACGGCTACGATGTCGACGAGCGGGGCAAGGACAGCTGGCGCTTCAAGGAGGCGGGCGCTGCGGGCGTCGCTGTCGTCTCGCCTAACGGCTACTTCATCGAGCAGCGGACTGAAACGAGGGCTGACCTCGCCGCAATAGCCGCAAGGCTCACAGATGTTGACCTCGTGCTCATCGAGAGCCGCCGCCATGGCACGGCCCCGCGCATCGAGCTCTTCCGCGAGCGCGGCGAGCTCACGCTGCCTTGTGATGCAGCGGCCTGCTTCACCAAGCCGCAACAGGGATTGACGGAGGTCAGGGAATACGCCCTCGACGATGCGGCGAAGGCGGCAGAGGTCATCGCCTTCCTCATGGGGAATAAGCGAATAGGTGTTTGAAATAAGGTGACAGCCTGCTCATTCGAGCAGGCTGTTTTTGTGTCAGGATGGATTTCCATCGCATCTGTGAAAAAAGTTGTTTACAAGCGGATTAAGAAGTGCGATAATGATAAAGAATGATACGAAACCATATTAATAAATTTTAATAATGCAAAATAGGAGGAAGCTATGGTGCAGGCAAGAGAGGAAGAACTCATCGATTACCCCGTCATCCGCTATGTGAGCGAGAAGGATTCCTTTGTGGACGATCACAAGTACACATCTATGGAGTGCTATCTTGACATCTACCTCAATGGAAAGCGCTTTACGACATCGTTCTGTTCACCGGGTGACCACACGGACCTCGTCATCGGCATCCTGGCGCAGATGGGCCAGATTCGCACGTACGACGACATCGTCCGCATGGATATCGACGAGGAGACGCTGCAGGCCACGGTCGTGACGACGGCGGAGGCACAGGCATGGGCCGCCGGCAATGCGACAGACCCGCGCTATTTCCGCGCCCGTGAGATCCTGGACTGCGAGCCGGAGAAGATTTTCGAACGTCCGCGCGATGTGCGCTTCAAGGCCGGCGATATCCTCGCCTGTGCCGACAAGCTGCTCGCAGAGCTTGCGGCCACGCACGAGAAGACGAATGGCGTCCACAGCGGCATCATCTGGGACCAGCAGGCCGAGAAGATCCTCGTCTTCCGCGAGGACATCGGCCGCCACAACGTATTCGACAAGCTCTACGGATGGACGCTGCGCCATCACATTGACATCACGGACAAGATCATCATCTTCAGCGGGCGCTGCTCGTCGGAGATGATGATGAAGCTCGGCCGCATGGGCATCTCGACGGTTGCGGCAAAGTCCGTGCCGACGACGCTCTCGCTGGCGCTCGCCAAGAAGCTCGGCATCACGCTCGTCGCGCGCATGGCCCCGGGCAGCTTCTGCGTCTACACGAATCCGGAGCGCATCATCTGCTGACCGGTTGCTTACATCGATGTAAATATCATTTACATAAATACACGTATCAAAGGAGAGAGATAAAATGGATTTGAGCAGACGCGATTTTCTCAAGGCCACCGGCATCGGCGGCATCAGTCTGGCACTTTCCAGCCTCGGCTTCGACCTCAAGGAAGCCAGGGCAGCAGCTCATGCGTTCAAGCTCAAGGGAGCACGTGAGTTCACGTCAATCTGCCACTTCTGCGCCTGCGGATGCGGCGTCATCGGCTATGTGAAGGACGGCAAGCTCATCAACCTCGAGGGTGCGACGGACAGCCCGATCAATCGCGGTGCGCTCTGCAGCAAGGGACTCGGCTACGCGACGATCCCAAACTCGAAGGAGCGCGCGACGAAGCCGCTGTACCGCGCACCGGGCAGTGACCACTGGGAGGAGATCAGCTGGAATGAGGCCATCGACCGCGCGGCAAAGGCCATGAAGAATGCCCGCGAGAAGGGCTGGAAGCAGACCGAAGAGATTGACGGCGAGACGTATGAGGTCCGCCGCACGGACGGGCTCGCCTTTATCGGTGGCTCTCAGATCAACAACGAGGAATGCTACCAGAACATCAAGATGGCCCGCGCACTCGGCGTCGTCTACATCGACAACCAGACGCGCGTCTGCCATGCCAATACGCCGCCTGCCATGAGCGCTGCCTTTGGCCGCGGTGCCATGACGAACCCGTGGGGCGACCTCAAGAACACGAAGCTCGTCTGGATCGAGGGCTCGAACCTCGCGGAATGCCATCCGATGGGCCTCAAGAATGTCATGAAGGCGCGTGAGCAGAACGGCACCAAGATCGTCCACGTCGACGTCCGCTACACGCGCACGTCGAAGATCGCGGACGAGTTCTTCCAGCTGCGCCCGGGCACGGACATCGCCTTCATGGGCTACATCATCTCGCAGATGCTCGAGCGTGAGAAGTTCGACAAGGATTACGTGCTGCGCAATACGAACGCTGCCTGCCTGCTGCGCGACGACTTCTCGTTCCACGACGGCCTGTTCTCCGGCTTCGATGAGGCCAAGAAGTCGTACACGGACAAGAAGAGCTGGGGCTATGCGCTCGGCGCGGACGGCAAGCCGCAGAAGGTCGATGATCTCTTTGCACCGAACACGGTCCTCTCGCGTCTCAAGGAGTTCTACAGCCGCTACACGGTCGAGATGGTCTCGAATGTCACGGGCATGCCGGCCGATGACATCCAGCGCGCTGCCGACATCTGGGTCAACCACGAGGGCCCGGCCATCATCATGTACGCGCTCGGCATGACGCAGCATACGATCGGCGTCCAGAACATCCGCTGCTTCACGATCATGCAGCTGCTCAAGGGCAACATCGGCATCCCGGGCGGCGGTATCATCGCCATGCGCGGGCAGCCAAACGTTCAAGCCTCGACGGATTTTGGCATCGAGTTCAACATGCAGCCGGGTTACCTCGTCGCGCCGACGCACAAGACGAACACGCTCGCGAAGTGGACGGATGCCTTCGGCACGTTCCGCCGCAAGTGGTACGTCAACATGACGAAGGCATGGTTCGGCGAGCACGCGACGGCCGAGAATGACTACGGCTTCAATTACGGCGCCATCCGCAACGGCAATCATCCAGATTCCATCTACGCGATCTTCGAGGATGCATGGCGCGGCACGATGCACGCGCTCTACCTCTGCGGCCAGAACCCGCACGTGACGAATGCCAATGCCGGCCTCGTCCACGACGGCCTCTGCAAGATGGACTCCCTCATCGTGCAGGATATCTTCATCAATGAGACGGCGGAGTTCTGGAACCGTCCGGGCGACAATCCGGCCGACATACAGACGGAGGTCATCTTCCTGCCGGCCTGCTCCTACCTCGAGCGCGAGGGCTCCATCACGAACTCGATGCGCCTGATCCAGTGGCGAATGAAGGGCCCGGATACACTCGGCGATTCGAAGCCGGACTACGAGATCAACGACATGCTCTGGAAGCGCATCCGCGAGCTCTACGCGGACTCGACGGACAAGAAGGACGATCCGATCAAGTTCATGACCTGGGACTACCGTGAGGACCACTACCTCGAGGACATCATGAAGGAGATCAGCGGCTACGATGTCGCGACGGGAACGATCGTCAACGGCATCGGCGAGCTCAAGGACAACGGTGAGACGGCCTCTGGCATGTGGATCTACGCAGGCTACTACGGCCGCGAGGGCAATATGACGGCGCGCCGCGGTCAGGAAGACCCGGGCAATGTCGGCATCTTCCCGAAGTTCGGCTGGGCATGGCCGGACAACATCCACATCCTCTACAACCGCGCTTCGTGCCTCGCAGACGGCAGCCCCGCAGACAAAGAGCATCCGCTTGTCTGGTGGGATGCGGCAGCGGGCAAGTGGACGGGCTACGATGTGCCGGATGTCGGCAATCGCACGGCCGGTCCCTCGACGCCGGCAGGCCAGAAGCCGTTCCGCATGAACGGCGAGGGCATCGCGCGCATCTACGCTGCACCGTATCAGGATAAGAATCCGGACGGTACGACGCGCGACGCATCCTCGACGCCGGTCGACGGTCCAATCCCCGAGCACTACGAGCCGTTCGAGAGCCCGACGCACAATGCCATGCACGAGAACGAGAATGCACAGCACAACCCGTGCATCAAGTACCCGCGCCTGCCGGAGAAGCAGCCAATCGGCACGAAGGACAAGTTCCCGTACGTGCTCTGCAGTTCGGGCATCGCGGAGCACTGGTGCTCCGGCACGGTCACGCGCAACATCCCGTGGCTCAATGAGCTCGTCAAGGAGAACTTCATCGAGATCAGCGAACAGCTCGCCAAGAAGATCGGCGTCAAGGCCGGCGACAAGGTCAAGGTCAGCTCGGCCCGCAGCTCTGTCGTCGTCAAGGCGATGGTCACGAAGCGCGCGCAGCCGTTGACGGTCAACGGCGAGGAGACGCACATGGTCTGGATGCCGTACTCCTTCGGATTCAAGGGCCTCTCGACGGGCCCGAGCACGAATTACCTGACGAATGACGCGCTCGACCCGAACTCCGAGGAACAGGAGTTCAAGGCTTGCCTCGTCAACGTAGAGAAGGCATGAGGTATTGATGATGGAAAAGAATCGAAAGGATTGCCAGGCGATGTGGCAGGACTACTTCGCGCAGCATGGCTATCTCGAGCAGACGGCCGGCTGGCAGCTCGCATTCGAGGGCCTGCTTGGCGAAGCGCTGACGCCTGTCGCGTTCCCTGAGAAAGCATCCTGGAAGGTGATGACGAAGGACGGCCTGCCGCTCTTGCAGCACAACGAGCTGCAAGAGCATATGGCCGAGGCAGCGGCAGCCTCATTCGGCCGCGCCATCTCCGAGCTGCTCGCGAGCGAGCAGCTGATGATGCCGGATGGATTGCGCCAGTCGCTCGCCTCGATGCGCACATTTACCGATACACCGGAGGAGGCAGCTGCCTTCTTTGCGTTGCTTCTTCAGCAGGCGGATGCGCGCATCCATGCTTTCGCAGAAGCGCGCGGACTCCATGAGACAGGCCTGCGCCTCCTCGGCTGGGCCGTCGTTGATGCGCTCGTGCCGGCAGAGGCCAAGGATGCAGCCGTCTGGGAAGAGATCGGCTGGAAGCGCAATTACTGTCCGATCTGCGGCAGGCCACCTGTCTTGGCTGTCCTGCGCAAGGAGCAGCAGGGCCGCGCGCGCTTCCTCGTCTGTGACGGCTGCCACACGGTCTGGCCGTACGCGCGCGTCGGCTGCGCCTACTGCGGCAACCAGGACCTTGAGAAGATGAAGGTGCTGGAGCCGGAGGGGGAAGAAGAGATGCGCCTCGATGTCTGCGAGGAATGCCACACATACCTCAAGACGTATCAGGGCGGCAAGCAGATGGACCCGAAAGCGCCGGACGGTCCGGATGCATCTGAGATCATCTACCGGCATGACTGGGCGACGCTCCACCTCGACCTCCTGGCTCAGGAGCAGGGGCTCGTGAAGCGGGGCAGTGTACTGCTGGCCGCTGCGCCGGTTTTCGATGAAGGGGAGGAAAAGTAAATGGCACAAGAAATGGCAATGCTGCACGACATCGCGCGCTGCAGCGCCTGCAGGGCCTGCATGGTCGCCTGCAAGCAGTGGCATGACCTGCCGGCTGACATGTCGACCCCGTTCGAGGGTCAGTACCAGTCGCATGCCACACTGACACCGACGACGTGGAACCTCATCCGCATGACGGAGCGCATGGACGCGAAAGGCAAATTCCACTGGGATTTCGTCAAAGTCCAGTGCATGCACTGCGGCGATCCCGCCTGTGCGAAGGGCTGCCCGGAAGAAGCCATCGACAAGCTCGACTCGGGTGCTGTCGTCATCAACGCCGACAAGTGCGTTGGCTGCGGTTACTGCGTGGCCAACTGCCCGTTCGACGTCCCGAAAATCAACAAGGAGACGCACAAGTCGACGAAATGCGACCTCTGCTTCGACCGCATCGAAGAGGGCATGACGCCGTCGTGCGCCAAGACCTGCACGGCCGATGCCCTGCAGTTCGCACCGTACGAGGAGATCGAGGAGATTGCGCGCCAGCGCGTCAAGGAGCTCCAGGAAGACGGCTATCCGGATGCCAACGTGTTCAACCCGCAGGGCGTCGGCGGCGTCCACATGATCTACGTGCTGCCGGAGAAGCCGGAAGTCTACGGCTTCAAGCCGCAGGCCAAGACGCCTGTCTCCATCGACATCTGGAAGGACGTCGTGCGCCCGCTCGGCAAGGTCGCCGGTGTCGGCGCGCTCGTCGGCGTGCTCGGCCTCGCTGCCGTCAAGGGCATGAGGGGCAAGAAAGACGATGACGAGAACGGGAAGGGGGAGAAGTGATGTCCAAGAACGTAACCTACATCAAGCGCCATAAGAAGGGGTTCATCTACTTCCACTGGATCAACGCCGTGACGTTTTTCCTGCTATTCCTGACGGCGATGCCGCTCTACACCAATAAGTTCCTGTTCCTCTACGAGGCTTTCGGTGCAGAGACGCTGCAGACCATGCACCACATGCTCGGCGTCATCTTCATCCTGAACCCGATCGTCGCCCTGCTCATCACGGCGCGTTCCGGCATCATGACGCTGATCCGCGAGGTCCTGCACTTCGACAAGGACGATGTGAAGTTCCTCGTGAAGTTCCCGGCAGAGCTCATTGGCAAGGAGCCGGAGGGCATGCCGAAACAGGGCTTCTACAACGGCGGTGAGCGCATGAACATCCTGCTGCAGGCGCTGCTGTGGCTCGGCTTCGTCGTCTCGGGCCTCACGCTCTGGCTCGGTGCCGGTCACATCTCGCCGGCCATCCGCACCTGGATGATCCCGCTGCACAGCATCTGCGCCGGCCTCGGCTTTGCCGCAGCGATCGGCCACATCTACCTGGCCATCGGCGTCAACCCGGATTCGTTCCAGGGCATGCGCGACGGCACGGTCAAGGAGAGCTATGCCAAGCACCACCATGCAAAATGGGTCGAGGGCCTCGAGAAGGAGGGCAAGCTCGAGACAGTGGAGCGCACGGTCAAATGAGCGAGGCAATCCATCTGCCCATCTTTCCATAAAAAAATCCTGCTGCATCGCTTTGCAGCAGGATTTTTTCGTGGGCTGGCGAATATCAATAATGTATTCGATTCAGTGAGTTAAGTGAGAAAGAAGGGATCAATCATGATCTGCAGGAAATGTGGCTGTATGCTGGAATCGGGGACGCGGATCTGCCCCTTCTGCGGCGAGCCCGCGACGCTGGCGGCCAGCCCCGTCTCGGAGGGCATGCCGGAGCTCGTGCTGCTCAAGGATCTGGCGCCGGTGCCGGCGACGCGCAAGGAGACGCTCGTGGAGCTGCGGCGCCTTGCGCCGTATTTTGAGGAGCTTGACGACAAGTACGCGACGCTCGCCGACCTCTGGCTCAAGTCGGCATACTGGCAGCAGCCGTCCAAGGTGCGCTGGATTATCGGCGGCTTCCTGCTGGCGCTTCTGCTCTACCTGATCGTCGGCATCCACCTGCCGGCGATGGCCGCCTGGATCTTCGTCGTGCTCTGGGGCGTGATCTCCTACTTCGGCTACAGCCGTTCCGCCTCGCATTATGCATCGTGTCTCCGGCAGAACGAGCGCGCCATCCGCGATATCGAGAACACGATACGCCGCCACTACAATGAGGCGAAGGACTGCTTCCTGCCGCTCGACTACACGGCCCCCTCTGTGCTGCGCGAGCTCATCGCGGGCCTCGACTCCGGCATGATCGCCTCGTTCGAGGATTACCGCATCAATAATTGAGGCAAAAAAATGCTGCATCATATCCATGGTGCAGCATTTCTTATTGCAATTTTGGCCGGTCAGCCGATGATCCAGGAGACGAAGTAGATGCAGAGCGGGATCGTCACGCAGGCGATGCCGATGACATCGATGTAGACGCCCGTGCGGATCATCTTCGTGATGGGGATGTAGCCCGAGGCGTAGACGATGGCGTTCGGCGGCGTCGAGACCGGCAGCATGAAGCCGAGCGATGCCGAGAGCGCGATGGCGACCGAGACGGGGACGGGGTTTATGCCGGCCGAGATGGCGGCCGTGATGGCCAGCGGGCCGATCATGTTTGTCGCGGCTGTGTGGCTCGTGAGCTCCGAGAGCAGCAGGGCCATGATGGAGAAGATGGCGACCATGGCGATGGCAGACGGCTCGCCGCCCATCATCGCGATGATGCTGTCGCCGACCCACTTCGAGAGGCCTGTCTTGTACATCATGCCGCCCATCGCGAGGCCACCGCCGAAGAGGATCAGCGTGCCCCACTCGATGCCGTCACGCGCATCCTTCCACGTCAGTGTGAACTCGCGCTTCTTGAAGTTGACGGGCAGTAGGAAGAGCAGCAGGGCGCCGAGCATGGCGGCGACAGCCTCAGGGAAGAGGCGGTTGTACATCTTGAGCACCGGCGAGGTGCTGCCGAGTGCGATTGAGAGAAAGCCCGGCAGGATCCAGAGAATGACGGAGACGCCGAAGCAGATGACCGTGTTCTTCTGGGCGCGCGTCCAGTGGCCGAGTTCGCGAAGCTTGTCATGGATGAACTGCTCAGCGCCCTCAATCTTCGTGACATCGGCCGGGAACATGCGCGCGAGCACGACGTAGGCGATGATGAAGTAGAGGATCATCGCGATGACGCCCCAGGTCATCCACTCGAAGAAAGAGACGTGGATGTCGCACATCTGGTCGAGGAAGCCGAGCATAATGAGGTTCGGCGGCGTGCCGATCGGCGTCAGGACGCCGCCAATCGAGCAGGCGTAGGCCGTCATGAGCATGAGTCCAGTCGCGTACTTGTAGTCGTAGAGGTCGATGTTGCGGCCGCTTGCCGCAAACATCTCCTTGATGGAGGCGAGCAGTCCGAGGCAGATCGGGAACATCATGGCCGCCGTGGCCGTGTTGCTGATCCAGCCGGAGCAGAGCGCTGCGGCGAGGCCGATGGCCAGGAAGATGCGGCGTGGATTGGAGCCGACCCAGGACCGCGAGAGCAGCCAGTAGGCGAAGCGCTTGTCGATGCCGTGCGTCATCATAGCCTTCGCGAGGATGAAGCCGCCCATGAACAGGAAGATCATGGGATTGGCAAAGGCGGCGAATGCCATGCTGACGGGGACGACGCCCGTCATGACGGCGAGCGTCGGGCCGATGAGGGAGGTGACGGGGATGGAGACGGGCTCCGTGATCCACCAGATGGCGACGAGGACCATGATGGAGAGGAGTTTATGCGCTTCGAGCGTCAGCCCGTCGATTGGCGTGAAGAATACGAGCAGGGCCAACAGCGGTCCGCCGAACAGGCCGACTGTGCGGCGGCGGCGGTCAAAGAGCTGCTCCGCTCGCTTGACGGCCAGGGTTTCCTGGTTGATCTTGTTCATGGATGATGCCTCCTTTTCTGTATGTCGTGTTTCATGTTGAGTGGATATCCTGTTGACTGCGCATGTCTTTGTGTTACATATCTTATGATATAGAAATATCTGAACTTTTTCAATAGAAAAATGCTATCCAAACGATTCTTTTTAGGAATAGTTGGATAGCATCGTGCGGGAATAGCTTCAGAGCCTCCTCAATCTTCTTGGATGTAGTGCTTGTCGAGCAGATCCTTGACCGTGCGCTGCTTGTTGCTCTCGATGTAGCGGTGGATGAAGATGTTCGGGATGGCGACGCCGATGGCGATGCCGATGATGATCGTGACGGCCTCGACGCCGTTGCGCATCATGGTGAGCAGGGCGGATGCCGTGATGTCCTGGATGTTGAGCAGGGCGAAGAGCACGCGGTAGAGTAGCACGCCAGGGATCATCGGGATGGCGGATGGGATGGTCAGGATGATGTTCGGCGCGTGGAACCAGTGGATGGCCTTGAGCGCGAGGACGCCGACGACAGCCGCGCCGAGGAAGGAACCAGCCGTCTGCGAAAAGCCGAGCTGCAGGACCATGATGTTGCGCAGCAGGACGGTGATGATGCCGCCGACGGCGACGACGGGCAGCAGCCGCCGCGGGATGTTGAAGATGATGGAGAAGCCCATCGCGGAGATTGCGGCGGCGATGGCTTGCGAGAAGTAGATGTTGTCGGGCCGCAGGCTGACCGTCGTGAAGTCGGCGACATTGCCGAGGCGGATGGCGATGACGATGCCGAACGTCATCGCACCGACGATCAGCAAGGTGTGGATGGCCCGCGTCATGCCCGAGACGATGAAGTTGTTGAGGAAGTCGTCGACGGCGTTGATGAGCGGGATGCCCGGGACGAGGAAGAGCGTGCAGGAGATCAGAGGATACCAGTTCATGGAACCCGTCAGGAATTGCGTGGCCCAGGCGAACATCGTCGTCGCGAACGAGGTGATGGCGATGACGGCGTACGTGTTGAACGCATAGCTGGCACAGAGCCTTCTGACGTAGAAGCCGAGGAAGGCGCAGACGGCCGTGAGCACGAAGTCGAGCCAGCTGCCGCCGAAGAGTTTGCAGAAGCCGCCGCAGGCCGCGCCGGCGCCGAAGGCCGTGAGCCAGACCGGATAGTTGCGCGGCTTGTTCTTGATGTGCAAGAGATGGCGCTCGAATTCATGCAGCGAGTAATTTTTCTCGAGTGCGCGCCAGGTCAGCTTGCTGATGGCCGTCAACGTTGTCATGTTGATGCCGTGCGTCGTGCACTTGCGGAACTCCGTGTAAGAGTGCTGCTCGTCGTTGACGTTGAGCATCAGCGTCGTATACATGACATGCTGGTGGATGCGGTCTTTCGGGATGCCCATGTAGGCCGCGGTGCGCATCATGTCGCGCACCGTGCGGTCGCTGTCCGCGCCGTTCTCCATCAACATCTGGCCCGTGTGCAGCAAGAGATGCATCTTCGTGCCGATTTCGGCGAAGGGCTCCTTGAGCACCTTTTCGTCTTTCGTCTCCATGATCCTTCCTCCTTTTTCTGCTGTTCTTCATGAAGCGAGACTATACTAGATAAAATTCCATTAAAATTATACAATGCAGGGCAGGGGCTTTCAAGAAGACAATAATAATTGACTAAACAAAGTATTTCCATCCGGGCCGCTGTCTGCTATAATCGGGACAGTAGAATAAAGGAGGTGTTTCTCGTTGTATCCTTGGAAGAAGAAATTGCTGGCCGTGCTCGTCTGCGGCGCGCTGAGCTTTTCGTCAATCGCCCTGCCGGCGGGGCGGGCGGAGGCTGTTGATGCCTGGGCCGTTGCCGCGCAGTCGCTCGGCATCTTTGCGGCCTACAAGTCTAGCCTTGCGAGTATCCTCGCGCTCGGCAATGATGTCAGCGCGCAGGTGCAGAGCGCGCGTCAGGACCTGCGTGAGAACGGGGAGGACGACAACCACCACGATGTCGAGGTTGTCAACCGGGTCATGAAGCAGCTCATCGACAAGGGCGACTACGTGCTGAAGGTCAACTCGCTGCCGTTCGTCTGGGGCGTCAACAACAGCAACGATTTCAATGCAGCCTGCTTCCCGACAGACTACATCAGCATCAACAGGGCGCTCGTGCGCGGCCTCGAGTGCGATGAAGATGAGCTCGCCGCCGTCTTCGCCCACGAGATGACGCATGGCATCGAGCAGCACAGCGCCAAGAATTACGCCAAGGCTGTCGCGCAGTACTACGGCATGAGCTTCCTCAACATGGACGCCGGACTCATGGACTGGAACAAGCTCAATGCGCTGGCCAATTACTCCATCGCCAAGAACGTCACGCTGCCGACGGAGTACGAGGCTGATGCAGGCGGCTTCTACATCATGACGAGCGCCGGCTTCAACCCGGGCGGCCCTGCGGCGGCCATGTACCGCATGGCCTATTACCTGACGTATGAGACGCGCAATGTGCTCGAATACCAGGACCTCGACGAAAAGGCGAAGGGGCAGGAGACGTTCTCCGATCACCCGGAGACGGAGCTGCGCGAGAAGCGCCTGGCGCAGATGATGACGGATTACGGCTGCGGTCATGTGACGGTCAAGGATCGCAAGACTGTCTATATTGACGGGCAGGAACTCCTCACGGCGGACTGGACGCGCGATGACTACGACAATACAGTCGAGAATGCCTACTATGTCGCGGGCGGCCTGGCCAAGGCCTTCCATGACTATGACTCGCTTGCAGGCTGGGACTTCCGCCCGGACGGCGAGGGCGGTGTCACCTTCCTGACGGATGACCGCGTCTACGGGCCGCTGCGCCATTTCGTGGCCGCAGGCAATCTCGGCGGCCGCCTGCAGCAGCTCGTGGAGGAGGCGTATGCCAAGGAAGCCGCTTCTGGTGCGCGGACAAAGATGAAGGCAGCGGAAGCGGCGCGCCGTCAGGAACATTCTGAGGCGCTTCAGAGCGTCTGGGCGGCCGATGCAAAAGACGTCAAGAAGATGCGCGAGAACGGCGACGCCTACAGCGACTACGCCATGGGCAAGCAGGCGCTCTGGGAATTTGCGCGCGTGCTTTCGGCCAAGAACCTGGATGATGAGGCGGCGAGCCTCGTCATGTGCGGCCGCGCCAAGGCCGTCGAGGGCGACTATGCAGGCGCTCTCGACTACGCCAACCGCGGCGTCGCGCAGGACAGCAAGAACGTCTACAATTTCCTGAACCGTGCCGACATCTACCGCATGATTGGCAACCGTGAGGCGGCACTCGCCGACTGCGCCGCGGCCAAGGAGGTCGATGCCGACAATCCCTACAGCTATCTCATGAGCGCGCAGATCGAGGATGAGATGGAGAGAAAAGAGGCAGCGCTGGCCGACTACAAGGAGTTCCATCGCCTGCGCCCCACTGCCTTCCGCCGCATCCCGCCGGAATATCTCGAGAAGATCTCGGCGAAGGACTACAAGACGTACCAGAAGGAGAAGGCCGCGAAGGACAAGGCGCGCGAGGAGGCCTGGAAGAAGAAGCAGAAAGAGAAGCAGGCCGCTAAGGCCGATGCGAAAGACAGCGCCGGCAAGGCGGTGAATGCGGAGAAGTCCAGCAAGAAAGATGTGCAATAAAAAAGAGATGCCATGAGGCATCTCTCTTTTTTTGCCGCTCAGCGGCAGTAGGCGTAGCGCGAGCCGCCGCAGCCGCGAGCCGGTGCGCAACCGTACGAGTCATCCTGGCAATAGGACCGGCCGTTCCGGCAATACGCTCCGTTGTCGCAGGAGGCATTGTTCTGCCAGCAGCTCTCGACCGGGCAGGTGTTGTCCTCGGACGAAGCCGCCAGGACAGGTACAGAGACAGCCACGACAAGAGCCGTGGTGATGGCCATGATGATTTTCTTCATGATGGTTCCTCCTTTCTTTACCTGCCTCTATGATAGCAAAACGGTGTGAATTTTGGCTCAGCATCAGATTAGTTTATTATTAGAAGAACATGTGAACGATGCTGATGGCGAGCCCCATGATGACGAAGGAGCAGAGGATGGCACCGAGCATCGGGCGGACGCCCTTCTCGAGGATGACGCCGAAGTTGACGTTGAGGCCGAGCGCGGCCATGGCCATACCGAGCAGCAAATAGGCGAGCTGGACGAGCGACGGAACGAAATCGTTGACAAAAGGCAGGTAAGAACCGACGGCGCTGGCCAGGATGAAGCCGCCCATGAACCACGGGATCGGCACCGTCATCTTGCCCTCGCTCGCGCCGTCCTGCTTGCGGAAGCGGCGCGCCTCGAGGATGCCGATGATGATGGCGACAGGCGCGAGCAGCAGGACGCGTGAGAGCTTGGCGATGATGGCGCTGTCCGTGCCGACGGCACCGGCCGCACCGCCGGCGGCGACGGCATGCGCGATCTCGTGCAGGCTCAGGCCGGCCATGACGCCGAACTGCGCGTCCGTGAAGACGAGGAATGGCTGCAGGCCGACCTCAATGAGCGTGAAGAGCGTGCCGAGAATGGCGACGATGGCGACGGCGAGGACCGACTGGTCAGTCTTGGCCTTGACGGCGCTCGAGACACCCATGACGGCCGCTGCGCCGCAAATGCTGCAGCCGCAGGCCGTCAAGATGGCGAGCGTGTGCTCGACTTTGAAGAAGCGGGCGACGAAATAGTTGAGCGGGATCATGACGGCGACGATGACGATGGCAGCCTCGAGGCTCTTGAGGCCGGCGCTCATGAGGATGACGAGGTTGAGCTTGAAGCCCAGGAGGATGATGCCCGCGCGCAGGAATTTATTGGCGATGAACGGCGTGCTCTGCTGAGCGGCGGTCGTCAGAGAGCGCGCGAACTGCAGACACATGCCGAGCACGAGGGCGAGCACGAGGTGGCCAATCAGCGAGAAGCCTGGCAGTTTGGCGAGAGCCTGGCCGGCAATCGAGCAGACGAGCGTCACGATGAGCCCGATGCTCGCGCGGCGCCAGTAGAGATGAATGGATTGCATAGTATAACTCCTTATCTTCGTGGTGGTTGCAGATTTCCGTGCAATGTGATTGCGACAATCCGAATTATAGGAGAAGGGATTGAATATGTAAAATGATGTATTATAATATATCGATAAGATAATCTTATCGATAAGGGGGGAATACAATGCTGGACTTTCGCGTTGCCACCTTTCTCTGCGTCTGCCAGACGATGAATTTCACGCGGGCGGCCCGCATCCTGAACATTACGCAGCCGGCTGTCTCGCAGCACATCCACTTCCTGGAGGAGGCCTACGGCATGGCGCTCTTCCGCTACGAGAACAAGAAGCTCTCGCTGACAGCGGCCGGCAAGATCCTGCGCAAGCGCTTCGTCGCGATGAAGAACGACGAGGAGGAACTGCTCGCAGAACTCCGGAACCAGGTGTCTGGCATCGAGGAGATCTCGCTCGGCGTGACGATGACGGTCGGCGAGTACGCCATCATGGAGCCGCTTGCGCGGATGCTGCGCGCCCATCCGCAGCGCAATGTCCGTCTCGTCTTCGGCAATACGAAACAGCTGCTGCAGATGCTTGCAGACGGCAGCATACAGCTCGCACTCGTCGAGGGCTACTACCCGCAGGATGAGTACGAGCACGTCCGTTATAGTACGGAAACATACATCGGCGTCTGCGCCGCGCATCACGCGTTCGCCATGCCGGAGCCCAGGCACTTCCACGACCTGCTGGCAGAGCGCCTGCTCATACGCGAGCCGGGCTCTGGCACGCGCAACATCCTCGAGCGCAACCTCGCGCTCTGCGGCATGAAGGTCAGCGACTTCGTGCATTATACGGAGGTCGGCAACATGCACACGATCATCGGCCTGCTGATGCGCGATGCCGGCATCTCCTTTCTCTACCGGATTGCCGTCGAGCAAGAGCTGCAGGCAGGCCTCTTGCGCGAGATCCCGCTCGCGGGTTTCTCCATGCAGCACGATTTCGACTTCATCTGGGAGAAGGGCAGCATCTACACAGATGTATACGCCGCTTTCTGCCGCGAGCTGCGAGAATTTGCCGGGGTGGCAGAGTTTTTTTCAGACAAGCAGGGAAGAGCGGGGGCTGGGTCGAATACTCCTATAGAGTAAAGTGATTCAGGGGTGATGTGGCATGATGAGTTTGTCAGACAAGAAAGAGATATGGCGCGGCATGCCTCAGGAAACGCCGGAACAGCAGCTTTGGGCAGACAATTACTACGATGCGGAGCTCATGCCCATGGCACAGGAGCGCTTCCGTGGCCATTATGCAGCGGAGAAGCGCGATTACTACGGCCTCTTCCTGCTCATGGGGCCGCTCTGGGAGCTCTCGACCTTCACGGTCGCGCTGTTCGAGCCGCAGAACGTGCATATTTTCTGCCGGAAGGAGCAGGCACTGCAGGTCAAGCTCCTGCAGCAGAACCTCGGCCTCGATGACGGCAGCCTATGCTGCACCTACATCCAGGGCGAGGACATCCCGTCGCTCTACCGTGTCATGAAGAAGCAGCACGATATCTGGGATTCGGTCGGGCGCACGGCCATCGATATCACGGGCGGCTCGTCGCTCGCCGCGCCGGCCGCGGCTATGGCAGCAGCCTGCCTCGACATCGATGTCTACCGCATCGAGAGCCAGTATTTGAAGGAATTCCACCATCACGATCCGGGTACGGAGCGTCTCTGCCGCATCCCGGCCGTCAGCGATGTCATCAGCCTTGACTGAGTATCAAGAAAATCTCAAAGTGGCTGGATTTATCAAATCGATTATGTTATAATGAATTAAAATAAAAAATAACAATTATTGATTAGGAGGAAACGAAATGGCAGAGAAGAAAAATCCGTATGCAGGCACGCAGACTGAGAAAAATCTTTTAGCAGCACTGGCAGGTGAGAGTGAAGCGACGAATAAATACACGTACTTCGCTTCTCGCGCCAAGAAAGACGGCTATGAGCAGATTGCCGCTCTGTTCCTCAAGACGGCGAGCAACGAGCGCGAGCACGCAAAGCTCTGGTTCAAGGAGCTCTTCGGCATCGGCACGACGGCAGAGAACCTGCTGAGCGCCGCTGAAGGCGAGAACTACGAGTGGACGGACATGTACAAGGGCTTTGCTGAGACGGCCGAGAAAGAGGGCTTCAAGGCACTGGCAGCGAAGTTCCGCCTCGTCGCAGAGATCGAGAAACATCATGAGGAGCGCTATCGCGCCCTCTTGAAGAATGTCGAGACGGCTCAGGTCTTCGAGAAGAGCGAAGTCAAGGTCTGGGAGTGCCGCAACTGCGGTCACATCGTCATCGGCACGAAAGCGCCGGAGATCTGCCCGACCTGCGCTCATCCACAGAGCTTCTTCGAGATTCACGCCGAGAATTATTGATGCACAGCTGGCCAGCGGGCCAATCGCATCTTGCAAAAAGCCTTCCCGAGAGGGGTTCCTCTCGGGAAGGCCTTTTTGTCTTATCGCGCTGGTTTCGTAAGGGAAGACAGCAGGGCCCGACATCCCTTGAGGACGTCGTCGTATGTCGCGTCGAAATTGCCGGTGTACCAGGGGTCGGCGACTTCGCGGTGCTCGCCGGCGAAGTCGAGCAGCAGGGCCGTCTTGTGCGCAGGGTCGCCGTGCGTCAGGCGCTGGAGGTCGCGCATGTTCTCGCCGTCCATGGCGATGATCCAGTCGTACTTCGCGTAGTCTGCGCTCGTGATCTGGCGCGCATGGCGCGGCGTGAAGGGAACGCCCATCTCGCGGAGTTTCTGCTTCGTGCCCCAATGGGTATCGGAGCCAATCTCATCGCGCCGGCAGGCCGCAGAGTCGATCGTGAAAACATCCGCAAGCCCCGCTTTCTGCACGAGGTCCTTCATGACGAATTCCGCCATCGTCGAGCGGCAGATGTTGCCGTGGCAGACAAAGAGTAATTTCTGTTTCTTCATGGCATGATCCTTTCGTTTGCTTGTCTGATTCATTATAGCATGTGATTTTCCGTGGGGAAATGGCAAAGATGATACACGATTACAGGATGCATCCTTTTCTGGTACACTCATGATGGACAATAAAATTATTTATAGTTATTGAAAGATAAATAGAAAATATATAGAATATATACATAGCAAAGAACTGAAAAGTCAAATAAATTTGAACGGAGGTTTTCACTATGTTATTTGCTGGAGGTCTTATTGTCATCTTGACGTTCGTGCTGATCGTCAAGAAGTACGAAGCGAGACTCGTGCTGTTCCTGGCCGGTCTCTTGATGTGCCTGATTGGGGGATTGCCGGGGGATGTCATGAAGGCGTTCACGAAGGCGATGGTCAACAATTCGCTTGTGCCGACGATCTGCACCGTCATGGGCTTCTCGTACGTCATGCGCCTGACGACGTGTGACCAGCACCTCGTACAGTCCATCTCGGGCGTCCTGAAGCGCGGCCGGGCTCTGCTCGTGCCGATTTCGTTCTTCCTGACCTGGTGGATCAGCCTGGCCATCCCGTCGGCGTCGGGCTGCTCGGCTGCTGTCGGCAGTATCCTCATCCCGACACTCATCGCAGCTGGTGTCCATCCGGCGATGGCAGCGGCGACGGTGCTCGCGGGCACTTGGGGCAGCGCCATCAGCCCGGGCAATGCTCACAACCCGTTTGTAGCCGACCTTGCGGGTACGGACATGATGACGGTCATCATCAATGAGACGCCGGCGTCTGTCATTGCCTCGATTGCCTGCGTCGCTGTCATGACGGTCTATGCTGTCCTTCGCCGGGAAGGCGCGACGGAAGAACGCCGCCTTGCGTATCTTGAGGCACTCGGGGAGGAAGGGGCGAAGGAAGAGGCGTTCCACGTGCGCCCGCTGCTTGCCATCGTGCCGCTTGTGCCGCTCTTCCTCTTGATCCTCGGCTCGAAGCAGGTCGGCCTGCTGCCGGAGATCAGCGTGCCGCTCTCGATGCTCATCGGCGTCGCGCTCGGCTTCCTCGTCACATTGAAGGATGCGCAGGCAATCTGCCGCAAGTTCTTTGAGGGCATGGGGAATGCCTATGCGGATGTCATCGGCCTCATCGTCTGCGCCAGCGTCTTCACGACGGGCATGACGGCCATCGGTCTGACGGGCGCACTGACGGATCTCATGGAGGGCTCGCAGGCGGCCGCCGCGGCTGCTGGCACGTTCGGCCCGTTCTTCATCGCCGTCATCTCAGGCTCCGGCGATGCGGCGGCCTTTGCCTTCAACGGAGCAATCACGCCGTTTGCGGAGCAGTTCGGCCTCTCCATCATGGACCTCGGCTCGCTCGCGCAGATCGCTGGTGCGATGGGCCGCTCGATGTCGCCGATTGCCGGTGCCGCTATCATCTGTGCTGGCCTCGCCAAGGTCAACCCGATCGAGGTGTCGAAGCGCAATGCCCTGCCATGCCTGGCCTCTGCCATTGTGCTGATGCTTCTGTTATAATGGACGTGTAGGTTTTATAAAGGAGATTTTTTCGATGGGATATGAAGATATGATTGATAAAAAGCGCGTGCTCGCGGAGTTTTTGGAGCTCATTGCCATTCCGTGTTCGACGCATGACGAGCGGCAGATTGGTGACCTGTTGACGAAGCGCCTGCAGGAGCTCGGCGGCACGGTGCGCGAGGACAAGGCCGGTGAGGTAATCGGCGGCAACTGTGGCAATCTCGTCGCGGACTTCCCGGCTACAGATGGGCTTGAAGCCTTGCCGACGGTCATGCTGACGGCGCATATGGACTGCGTGGAGCCCTGTGCGGGCATCCACCCGGTCATCGAGGATGGCATTATCCGCTCGGATGGCACGACGATCCTCGGCGCAGATGACAAGGCGGGCGTCACGGCCATCCTGGAGGCGCTGCGCCAGCTGCGCGAGCACGCGATTCCGCACGGCCCGCTGCAGGTCGTATTCACAGTGGCCGAGGAGAACGGCGTGCATGGCTCGCAGCATCTCGACAGCAGCTTGCTGCACGCGGACATGGGTTTCACGCTCGACACGCACGGTCATCCGGGCGTCATGAGTTACAAGGCGCCGGGCAAGAACCAGATCCACATCCATATCGCGGGCAAGGCCGCTCATGCCGGTGTCGAACCGGAGAACGGCATCAACGCGATACAGGCGGCCGGCGTACTGCTCGCCGATGCACCGCAGGGCCGCATCGACGTGGAGACGACGTGCAACATCGGCCGCATCGCGGGCGGCAGTGCGACGAATGTCGTAGCCGACTCTTGCGATATCTACTACGAGTCGCGCAGCCGCGACAAGGAAAAGCTCGAGCGCATCACGCAGCGCATCATCGACCACTTCAGGCTCGGTGAGGAGAGCACGGGCTGCAAGATCACGGCAGAGGTCAGCCCCGACTATGGCCCCTATGAGATTGCGAAGGATGCGCCTGCCATCAAGGCGGCGGCGCGCGCGGCAGAGAAGCTCGGCTTCCCCGTCGAGCTCGAGGAGTCGGGCGGCGGCTCGGATGCCAATCACTTCAACACGTACGGTGTGCCGACTGTCGTGCTGGGCGTCGGCATGACGAACTGCCACACGAAGGATGAGTACATCGAGGAAGAAGACCTCTATCGCGCGGCGGCCTGGGCACTTGCCATCGTCATGGAGGCCGCTGAGATGCGCTGAGAGGGCTTTGATGCGCAGAGAAAGGGAAACGTATGACTTGGATGTTGTTTGACTGGGCTGGGACGCTGGCCTTTGCTGTGTCCGGCGCGATGGTCGGACTGTCGCGCCGCATGGACATCTTCGGCGTCACGGTGCTGGCCCTGCTGACGGCTGTCGGCGGCGGCATGGTCCGCGACGTCCTGGCCGGTATCACGCCGCCTGTGGCTCTGACGGAACCGACTGACCTGCTGCTGTCAGTGGTGATGGCCGTCCTCGTCTCGGGCGGCTATGCGGCGCTCTCGATTGACCGCAAGCAGCGCCACACGATGACGCTGCTCTACGAGCTGTCGGACACCATCGGCCTTGCGTCGTTCACCGTCACGGGAACGCTGCGCGGACTGACGCTCGGCACGGGCGATCCCTATGTTTTCCCGATGATGCTCGGCGTCATCACGGCTGTCGGCGGCGGCATGCTGCGCGATCTCATGGCGCAGCGCGTGCCCGTCGTCCTGCGCATGGACGTCTACGCCGTGGCCTCTTTGGCCGGAGCCTGGCTCATGTGCTGGAGCTGGCCGCGCTGGGGAGCGGATACGGCATCCTGGCTCTGCTTCTTCTTTGTGCTGCTGTTGCGCGGCTTTGCGATCCATTACGGATGGCAGCTCTACCATCCAAGGCCGAGCAGCCGCATCTTCCGCCGCAGGAAACCGCCGAAAGCATGACTTCCTGGATATCGCCTCAAGCTGAGGCGATATTTTTTTATCTTTTTTCAAAAAAGGTGTTGACAAATAGGGCAGGACTGAGTAAAATAGTTTTTGTCAGTCAGCGAGACACAAGTTCTCCTGAGGCTGAATGAAAACAAAAGATGAGATGCGGAAATAGCTCAGTGGTAGAGCACCACCTTGCCAAGGTGGGGGTCGCGAGTTCGAGCCTCGTTTTCCGCTCCATTTGCGGAAATAGCTCAGT
>NZ_JNKR01000017.1 GCF_000702905.1 Mitsuokella jalaludinii DSM 13811 | reverse complement strand
AGCGTGAAGCCCGTCCCGAGATGAAGTATCTCATAGCACAAGCTAGTAAGACACCTTGAAGAAGACAAGGTTGATAGGGTAGATGTGGAAGTGCTGCAAGGCATGAAGCTGACTACTACTAATATGTCGAGGGCTTAACTAGAGAACTGAAGTGTTCGCAGAGTAGTTTCTTCTGTATAGTTTTGAATGTGCAAGCATTCAAATAGAATATCCGGTGATGATGCCTGAATGGTTCCACCTGTTCCCATACCGAACACAGTAGTTAAGCATTCAGAGGCCGAAAGTACTTGTCTGGAGACGGACTGGGAGGATAGGAAGTTGCCGGTTAAGCAAGGGCTCCGCTGAGGTGGAGCCCTTTTTGTGTATTGTCCTTCCGTATCTCATGGAGATGGTTTTCGTATTTGCAGACCGATTTGATATTTGATATACTGAATGAGTTGTAACGTTTTATTTTAGATATAAGGGGCGATATTGGATGCCTGAGATGCGCAAACAGAGACGCAGCTTTCGACGGGTCAAGTGGCTTGGACTCATCCTCGTCGTCATCATTGCTGTCGTGCTTGGCTGCTACGCTGGCATAAATAGAAAGAATCCTGCTCATGAGATCGGTGATACAGACCATGAGATCATCCACGTCATGATCATGGGTGTGGACAGCCGCAAGGATGATGTGGGCCGCAGTGATACCTTGATGGTGGCTTCCATCGACAAGACGGCGGAGAAGGCTGCGCTGCTGTCTGTTCCCCGCGATACGCGCGTGGCAATCGACGGCCATGGTTACGATAAGATCAATCATGCTTACGCCTACGGCGGTCATGAACTGTCGCAGAAGTCCCTCGAAGGACTGCTCGGCGTGCCGATGGATCATTACATCATCATCGATACGAAATCCTTTGAACGCATCATCGATGCGATTGGCGGTGTTGACATCGACGTCGAGAAGCGCATGCATTATGAGGATCCCTGGGACGATAACGGCGGACTCGTCATCGATCTTTATCCTGGAGAACAGCATATGGATGGCAAAAAAGCCATCCAATACGTGCGTTACCGCGATGGAGAGGGCGATATCGGGCGCATCGGGCGTCAGCAGAAGTTCATGAAGGCCTGCCTCGCTCAGGTCCTCACGCCGGAGATTCTGCCGCGCCTGCCGGACATCGTCAAGGAAGTCAGTTCGGCTGTCAAGACGGACATGTCGGTGACAGAGCTCTTGAGCTTTGCCAAGATGATGAAGACGTTCCAGGCAAACGGTCTCGAGGCGCAGATGGTCCCGGGTCAGCCAGCCTACCACAAGGATATCAGCTATTGGATCCCGGATATCACGGACGTGCGCGATCTGCTGGCGTCAGAGCTCGGCCTCACTCTGACAGAGCAGGCAGAGCAGGAGGCGCAGGAGGCTGAGGACAAGTATGATGCGGATCTGCCGAAGGACCTCAAGATGCTCGCCCACAAGACGAGCGGCGGCACGAAGCTCACGGATCAGGATAAGAAGGATTCGGATGATGAGCCGATGAAGCCGGAGGAGATCGCGGTCATGGTCATCAACTCGAGCGGCATCGACGGTGCCGGTGCGGAAGTCGCCGCTGCCCTGCAGCGCAAGGGCTTCATCATCTCGGGTGTCGAGACGGGCAAGACGAGCTCGAACCCGACGACGACGATCACGACGTCGACGCGCAATACGGATGTCTTCTACGGCATGCCATTTGCCTGCGTCATCCGCGACGGCGGCAGTTCGAACCAGGCTGTCGTCAACATCGGCCGTGACTATCACAAAAAAGGGAAATGACGGATGAAAGAGACGGAGCAGACGCTCCGTCTTTCTCGCAATTCGCTGGATTTTTACAGACTTGATTTATTGGAGTGAATACATTGGCAATGCTACGAGTTACGGGGCTCAAGAAGTCATTCGGCATCGACGAGCTCTTCCACGATGTCAGTTTCGAGGTCGCGCGCGGCGACAAGGTCGGCTTTGTCGGGGCAAATGGTGCCGGCAAGACGACGCTCATGCGCTGCCTGCTCGGCCAGGAGGAGAATGACGGCGGCACGATACAGCTCGATGAGGCGGCGACTATCGGCTATGTCGAGCAGCAGGCCGACTTCGGCACAGGGACGCTCTACGAGGAGTTCCTGCGCGCCTTTGACGATGTCATCGCGCTCGGCGAGCGCAAGAAGGCGCTCGAGAAGAAGATTGCCGTCGACCACGCAGAGGAGACGATGCGCGCCTACAGCAAGGTCGTCGAGCGCTTCGAACTGCTCGGCGGCTACGACTACGAGAGCCGCATCCGCCGTGTGGCCTTCGGCCTCGGCTTCACAGAGGAGGACTTTGAGAAGAACGTCGCGCATTTCTCCGGCGGCCAGAAGACGCGCATCTGCCTGACGAAGGCGCTCTTGCGCGAGCCGGACTTCCTCTTCCTCGACGAGCCGACGAACCACCTCGACATCCACATGATCGAGTGGCTCGAGGGCTTCCTCAAGAATTACTCCGGCGGGGTCCTGATCATCTCGCATGACCGATACTTCCTTGACCGCGTCGCCACGCGTATTCTCGAGCTTTCTGGCCATACGGTCACGGATTACGACGGAAACTACACCTACTACATGAAGGTAAAGACAGAGCGCCGCGCGGCGCTGCAGTCAGCCTACGAGAAGCAGCAGGAGCACATCAGGAAGACGGAGGAGTACATCCGCAAGTACAAGGCGGGCATCAAGAGCAAGCAGGCGCGCGGCCGCCAGAGCCAGCTCAACCGGCTCGAGCGCATCGTGCTGCCGCCGGAAGATGCGTCCTTCAACTACTTCGCGCTCAATAAGCCGCCTGAGTGCGCGGAGCGCGTGGCAGAGCTTGAGGACGTCTCGGTGTCGTTCGGCAGCCACAAGATCTTCGATCACCTCTCGATGCTCATCCGACGCGGTGACGGTGTGGCCCTCGTCGGACCGAACGGCGCGGGCAAGACGACGCTCTTGCGTGTCCTCGTCGGCGAACTCGAATCCTCGACGGGCCGCGTCAAGATCGGCAGCCGCGTCAAGATCGGCTACTTCTCGCAGCAGCACGAGGGCCTGAACATGGACAACACCATCCTCGATGAGCTCATCTACGAGTACGGCATCAACGAGGAGCAGGCGCGCCGCTACCTCGGCGCTTTCCTGTTCCATGGTGACGAAGTCCTGCGGCGCATCGGTGACCTCTCAGGCGGCGAACAGTCGCGCGTGGCCTTCCTCAAGCTCATGCTCACGGGCGCGAATTTCCTCGTGCTCGACGAGCCGACGAACCACCTCGACATTCCCGCGCGCGAGGCCGTCGAGGAGGCGCTCATGGCCTTCCCTGGCACGTTCCTGGCCGTCTCACACGACCGCTACTTCCTCGATAAGGTCGCAAACTGCACGTTAGAGCTCGAGAACGGCAAGCTGACGGAATACCTCGGCAACTACAGCTACTACCTCATGAAGAAGGAAGTCGCGGAGGAAGAGGCGCGCGAGGAGCGCGAAGCGCTTGAAGCAGCCGAACGGGAACAGCAGGCCAAAGCCAAGCACGAGGCAGAGGCGAGACGAAAGGCTGCGGCGCAGGAAGAGAAGACAGATGATGAGGTGAAAAAGGCGGCAGAGCGCCGTGCCGAGGAGAAGAAGCGCGCTGAGCTCGGGCGCATCCAGAGTATGAGCGATGCGAAACGCGAGGAGATGGTCCAGCGCGCCGAGGCGGAGATCGCGATGGCCGAGGCAGAGCTCAAGGGCCTCGAATTCCAGATGAACAATCCGGCCGTCCAGGCCGACCCGCAGCAGAGCCAGGCCATTGCCGAGGCGTATGCGGCGAAGGAGAAGGAGATCGAGATGCGCTATGAGAAGTGGGAGCGCCTGACAGAGGCGTGATGATATGCGAGAGGAGGCAGCATGATGAAGAACGAAACGATTCAGACATCCCTGCCGGGATTGGAGACGGAAGAGGAGATCGAGGGCGTCGTTGAGCGCATCGTCTTTACGAATGAGGCGAGCCCCTTCACGGTCTTCTCGTTCAAGCCGCTGCGCAAGAAAAGCCGCATCACAGCACTCGCGAACGTCGAGGCACCGCTCGTCGGCCAGCAGCTTCGCCTGCGCGGCCACTGGACACAGCACAAGCGCTACGGCCAGCAGTTCCAGGTCACGGGGCTTCGCATCGAGGCGCCGTCAAGTGCCGAGGGCATTGAGCGCTTCCTAGCCTCCGGCGTCGTCGACGGCATCGGCCCGTCGCTGGCCAAGCGCATCGTGCAGAAGTTCGGCAAGAAAACGCTGACCGTCATCGAGCAGACGCCACACCGCCTCAGCGAGGTAGCAGGCATCGGCAAGAAGACCATCGAGAAGATCACGGCCTCGTACACCTCGCAGTCGGAGCTCCGCGACATCATGCTCTGGCTAGAGACACATCACATCTCGGGCACGTATGCGGCGCGCATCTTCAAGAAGTACGGCTCCTTCTCCATCGACACCCTCGAGAATCACCCGTACCAGCTGGCCAGAGAGGTCGAAGGCATCGGCTTCATCATCGCGGACTCCATCGCGAAGAGCCTCGGCATCGCCGCGGAGGATCGCAGTCGCATCTCTGCGGGTATCGACTTTGCCCTGCAGAAGATCGCACAGCAGGGGCACTGCTGCATCCCTGAAGCAGCGCTTGAGAAGCAGGCAGCAGACCTCCTCAAAGTCGAGCAGGAGACGGTGCGCAAGGTCCTGAAAGACCTTCTTCAGGCCAAGCAGCTCGCTGTCGAGTATGTTGGCGCGGAGACGCTCATCTACCCGCCGTACCTCTACCGCGCGGAGATCAAAGCAGCGCGCAAGCTGCTCTACCTGCAGAAGTACGCCGATTCCATCGCGATGGAGACGGACCCGTCGACGCTCGTCGCGCACTGGGAGCAGATTGCGGGCATCCAGCTCGCGGACAAGCAGAAAGAAGCGCTCGAAGACGTTCTGCAGTACGGCGTCTTCGTGCTGACAGGCGGCCCCGGCACGGGCAAGACGACTGTCGTGCGCGGCATGATCGACCTCCTGCACCTGCAGGGCCTTACTGTCCTGCTCGGCGCGCCGACGGGGCGCGCGGCCAAGCGCCTCGCCGAGGCGACGGGGCAGAAGGCTGTGACTGTCCACCGCATGCTCGAGGCGCAGGGCGCAGGCGGTTCGGGCGCGCCGACTTTCGGCAAGAACGAGGACGAGCAGCTCGAGGCCGATGTCATCATCCTCGATGAAGTCTCGATGATGGACATCACGCTCATGCAGCACTTCCTCGCCGCCGTGCCGGACGGCTCGCACGTCATCTTCGTCGGCGATGTCGACCAGCTGCCGTCCGTCGGCCCGGGCACGGTCCTGCGCGACATCCTGCGCTCCGGCGTCATCCCGAGCGTCCGACTGACCGACATCTTCCGTCAGAAGGGGGAGAGCAGCATCGTCATGAACGCGCATGCGATCAATGCGGGCCGCCTGCCCGTCTGCTCGCCGCAGGGGGATTTCCAGTTCTGGGAAATCGACGATGAGGATGCTGTGGCCCAGAAGATTGTCGAACTCTGCACGAAGACCCTGCCGCAGCAGGGCTTCTCCCCGCTGACGGACATCCAGGTGCTGGCGCCGATGCACCGCCAGGCCTGCGGCACGGACAACCTCAACAAGGTCCTGCAGGCGGCCCTGAACCCGAAGTCGCCGCAGCGGCCGGAACTCACGAACGCCGCGCAGACCTTCCGCCTCGGCGACAAGGTCATCCAGACGAAGAACAACTACACGAAGCAGGTCTTCAACGGCGACATCGGCTTCGTCATGGCCATCGAGCCGGGCCGCATGACGGTCCACTTCGGTGATGAGCTCGAGGTCGACTACGAGAGCGGCGAGTTCGGTGAACTCTCGCTCGCCTACGCACTGACCGTCCATAAGAGCCAGGGCAGCGAGTACCCTGTCGTCATCCTGCCGCTCGTGCGCTCGCACACGATCATGATGCAGCGCAACCTGCTCTACACGGCCGTGACGCGCGCCAAGCGCGAGGTCATCCTGCTCGGCTCCAAAGCTGCGCTTAACACGGCTGTTGCCAACAACCGCACGAGCAAGCGCTACACGCTGCTGGCCGAGCGCCTCCACTACGGTTTTGAACGCTGAGATATACATGCATACAGTATATGCACAAGTATTAATCTTAATTGTTACACAACTTTGCAAGAATACAGAATACTTCCGGTTGAAGTGTAAACAATTGCTGAAAAATAGAGTATACTAGTCCCTGGAAAGAAGAACTCATCTAGGTCTGTATGGAAAGGGAATGGTATCATGAAGAATGGGATCCTGGCAATCGTCGGCTTATGCGTATGGGGTGGCCTGCTCATGCTGCAGGGCACGCCGAAAGTCAGCGAGGAGATCGCTGCAGAAGTCGTGCAGACGATGCACCCGCAGGCAGAAGTCGAGAACGTCACGCAGGTCGGGGCAGACAAGGTCTATAAAGTCGCCTACTATGAGGGCGGCCAGGCCGGTGTTGTCGAGGTATCGGAGAACGGCCAGCTTCCTCGCTGAGCCGACACGTGTCAACTCGCTATACGTCAAAAAAGAAGGGCTGCGCTCTGGGCGCGCCCTTCTTTTGCTATGTCTTGTTAGAAGAAGATGGAAGATATCCGGCTCATCCAATCTGGGATGGGCTCGTCTCGTGGACAGAGGCTCTCTTGTGGGCGAGTAGGAAGGCTGAACATCCCGCCGCGATGGGGACGGTCAGGATGACGCCGATGCCGCCTGAGAGGCCTTGCATGATGACAATGTCGAGGCTGTTCGAGTTCAGCAGCTGCAGGAACGGCAGGTCGTAGACGTAGTCGAGCACCCAGGTGCTGAGGCTGCCGCCGAAGACGGCGAGAATCAGCGTGGCGGCCATCGTGCCCATGACATCCTGCCCGACGCGCATGCCGCTCTTGAAGAGCGCCCGCGCGGATGTATCCGGGTTCTGGCTGTGGATCTTGACATCGACATGAAAAGAACCTCCTCAGATATACACCATATTCTCTTCGATACTGTCACTTGATTCTTGACGATTCCACTCTATCATCTGAATGCATTGGCGTTGTTACCGGCATGTAAAGTTTTTGTTATTCTCGGGCGGGGCTGTGGTAGAATGGAAGGGAATGCGGACAGGATCAGGAGGTGCAGCGATATGGAAGATTGGCAGGATTTGCTCGAGGGGCTCAACGATGCGCAGCGCGAGGCGGTGACGACGACAGAGGGCTTTGTGCGTGTGCTGGCGGGCGCGGGTTCAGGGAAGACGCGGGCGCTCACGCACCGCTTTGCCTACCTCGTCGAGGAGCTCGGCATCCTGCCGGGCAACATCCTCTGCGTGACGTTTACCAACAAGGCGGCGACGGAGATGCGCAGCCGCATTCACGCCTTGACGGGCGACAACGACACGGGCTACATCAACACGTTCCACGGCTTCTGCGTCTCCATCCTGCAGGAGGACAGCCATGCCGTTGGCTACCCGAAGAGTTTCCTCGTGCTCGACAACGCCGACATCGACGACATGCTCGCCAAGATCTACGAGGAGCGCGGCCTGACCCTGCGCGATATGACGTACGGCCAGGCGCGCGACATGTTCGAGATGCGCAAGCTCGTGCAGCAGCCCGACTACTACAAGGAGCTCATTGCTCTGCCGCTCACCGCGCTCAAGGAGAAGTACGACAGGGCGCAGACGAAGCAGGACATCCTCTTCTACGGCTATCTCTATGAAGAGAAGAAGTGCTTCGGCCTCGACTACAACGACCTCATCAAGTTCTCGCTGCACATCTTCGCCGAGCACGAGGACATCCGCAAGAAGTGGCAGCAGCGCCTCGAGTACATCATGATCGACGAGTTCCAGGACATCGACGAGCCGCAGTACCGCCTCATGAATGTGCTCTGCGGCTGGCACAAGAACCTCTTCGTCGTCGGCGACCCCGACCAGACCATCTACACGTGGCGCGGTGCTTCGGGGCGCTATCTCCTGGACTTCGATACGCACTTCCCGGGGACAAAGACAATCTACATGCTCGAGAACTACCGCTCGACACCGGAGATTCTTTCTGTCGTCAACTCGCTGATTGCCAAGAACACAAGCCGCATCGAGAAGGACCTTGTGCCTGTCAAGGGACATGGCCATAAGGTCATCTGCCACCATGCGACTGCCGCGAGCGAGGAGGCGAGCTGGCTGGCCGGCGAGATGGCGAGGCTCCACGAAGAGGGCGTCGCCTACCGCGAGATGGCAGTGCTCTACCGCGCCCACTACATCACGCGCAGTATCGAAGAGCAGCTCCTCCGGGCGGAGATTCCCTACATGATCTACAGCGGTGTCCAGTTCTTCGCGCGGCGCGAGATCAAGGACGCGCTCTCGTACCTGCGCCTTCTCGCTTACCGCGATGACCTGTCCTTCCTGCGCGTCGTCAACGTGCCGAAGCGCAACATCGGCCAGCGGCGGCGCAAGTTCCTGACGGAATATGCTGAAGCACATGAGATGACGCTCTATCAGGCCATGCAGGCGAGTATCGAGGACCCAATCTGGAAGGGCACGAAGGCAAGGGAATTCCTGCAGCTCGTCGAGGGGCTGGCTGATGTCAGTGAGGGGGCGTCCGTCTCGGAGGTGCTGGCGGAGGTGCTCGACAGGAGCGGCTACGAGGCCATGCTGCGCACGGAGGGCAGTCAGGCGCGCCTCGACAACCTCGCGGAGCTCAAGCAGTCTGTCCGCGAGTACGAAGTCAGCTGCGGCGAGGAGGCGGGGCTCACAGACTACCTCGCGCATGCGGCGCTCTTCACGAATCAGGATGTCGGCGATCCGGGCGACAAAGTGAAGCTCATGACCGTTCATACGGCCAAGGGGCTGGAGTTCCCGTACGTATTTCTCGTGGCGCTCAACGAGGGTGTCTTCCCCTCGCGCAAGACGCGCACGCCGGAGGCGATGGAGGAGGAGCGGCGGCTCGCCTTCGTCGCGATGACGCGGGCGGAGAAGGGCCTCTATCTGTCGGATGCCGAAGGACTCAACATCGACGGCTCGATGCGCTACCCCTCGCGCTTCATCCTCGACATCGACCACGCGCTCCTCGACTTCACCGCGCCGCTGCCCGAGCGCCTCGTGCGCGCGGCGCGCGACTTCGTCCGGGCCTCCGCGCGTCGCCTTTCGCGCCAGACGGAATCCCTGGCTTTCCGGGAGGGGGACCGCGTGACACACCGTGTCTTCGGTGACGGAACCGTCGTTGCCATCGATGCAGAAAAGGGAGCGTATGTCATCCACTTTGATGAGCTGGCGACGAACCGCAGCATTGCCTTCCGCGCGAAGTTGCAGAAAATCGGCTGACTATCGCTCTCCTTGCCTGAATGCGGCCGCGGTGCTATACTTCAGGAAAAGGATGTGAATGGAATCATGATGAGTGATAGAGAAAAGAAAGTCCTGTGCTTCGGCGTGGCCATCGGCATCTTGCTCGGTGTCATCGCCATCAAGACCGTGGGGACGCGCGGCGCTGTGATATTCGCAGCGCTGGCCTTCCTCATCCCGCTCGTGCCGGAGCTGCGCGCGCGGGCCAAGCAGGGCAGGCTGCCGCAGGTACCCTCCATCGAGAAGCCGCATCTTGAAGCACCGCATGTCACGATGCCTCATATTGAGACACCGCATATCGAGGTCCCACATGTCGCGATGCCGCATCTCGAGAAGCCCCATGTCGAACTGCCCGAGGTCGACCTCTCGAGCGACTGGCTCAGCAACAAGGCCATCGTCATCTACTTCATGATCTTCATCATCAGCTTTGTTATCGGCTACGTCGTGCTGAACTGATTGCGACAAAAAATGCTGCCACAGAGGAGAGCGCTCCTCTATGGCAGCATTTTTTATGGGAAGATCAGTCGATGAAGTTCGTCATGGTGACGAGTTCGTGCGTGGGATAGTCGATGCCAGCCTGTCTGCCGGCCTCGATGCACTTCGTGATCCAGGCGATATTGCGCGCGAGTGTGCGCATCGTCTGCAGGCCTTCGAGGTCCTTGCGGACTTCGTCCGGTGTGAAGCCGTGTACCTGGTTCCAGTACTGGGAGCCGACGACGACCATGTTGGACATCTGGAAGTACTTGTTCAGGCGGTCAAAGGCTGCCGTCGCGCCGCCGCGGCGGCAGGAGACGATGGAGGCGGCCACTTTGCCGTGCATTCTGGTGTCCTTCGTGCAGCTGAAGGTCAGGCGGTCGAGGAAGCTCGTGATGAAGCCCGTCGGGCCGCCGTAGTAGACGGGCGAGCCGACGACGAGGCCATCGGCAGCGGCGAGTTTGTCGGCCGTCTCATTGACGATGTCCGCAAAGACACAGCGGCCGGTCTTCATACAGCTGTGGCAGGCAATGCAGTCCTGCACCGGTTTCTTGCCGAGCCAGATCATCTCCGTCTCGACGCCCTGCTCGTGGAGTGTGGCGGCAATCTCTGCCAGTGCGGTGTAGGTGCAGCCCTTCTCATTGGGACTGCCGTTGATCAAAAGGATTTTGCTCATAGTGATTACCTCTGCGAATAAGATTATAATACGTTTGCCTATCTTCTTCGCGCTCCATGGCCCAAAGTCCTGTCAACGATGCAGATTATGACAGAAAAAGAGCTTGGCGGCCAAGCTCTTTTTTGCATGCGATGTGCGAGATTTGAAATGTGGTGAACGGAAATCAGTTCTCGTAGGCTTCTTCGAGCTCTTCGAGCGTCTTCTGCTTGCTCTCCTTGCCGAGTGTCAGGACGACGGCGGAGATGATGACGAAGACAGAGGCGAACATCAGGAAGATGGTGCTCATGCCGAAGGCGTTGGCGAGCATCATGCCGACGAGCATCGGGGCAATCATGCCGCCGATGCGGCCGAAGCCTGCCGCCCAGCCGGAGCCGAGTGCGCGGATCGTCGTCGGGTACTGCTCTGGCGTGTAAGTGTAGATGACGCCCCAGGCACCGAGGTTGAAGAAGCTCATGGCCGCACCCCAGGCGAGAAGCGAAGAAGCGCTTGCGGCATTGCCGAAGAAAAAACTGCAGATACCGGACATCAGAAGGAACAGCGAGAGCGTGTACTTGCGGCCGATGACGTCGACGAGCCAGGCGGCAGCGTAGTATCCTGGCAGCTGGGCGAGCGTCATGATGAGCACGTATTCAAACGTCTTGACGACGGCAAAGCCCTGGGCAAAGACGATGGACGGCAGCCACATGAAGATACCGTAGTAGCTGAAGACAATGCCGAACCAGGCGAGCCAGAGCATGATGGTGCGCGTGCGGAATGGCTTCGTCCAGAGCGTCGTGAAGCTCGTCGCAGCGGCGTTTGGCTGTTCGCGCTCTGCTTCACTGAGCTCTTTGGCGAACGGGCGGCTCTCGACGTGGAGCTTGCGCTCGAGTTCGAGGATGATGTCCTTGGCGTCATTGATGCGGCCGTGCGAGATCAGATAGCGCACGGACTCCGGCATGTGCAGGCGGATTAGGAAGACGTAGAGCGCCGGAATCGTGCCGATGACAAAGGCAATCTGCCAGCCAAAGCGCGGGATCAGCAGGTAGGCGATGCAGGCGGCGACGAGCCAGCCCACGCCCCAGAAGCTCTCGAGCAGGACGATGAAGCGCCCGCGCAGATGGCTCGGTGCGTACTCGCTCATGAGCGTCGCAGCGACCGGCAACTCACCGCCGAGTCCGAAGCCGACGAGGAAGCGGAAGACGAGCAGCGACTCATAGCTCCAAGAAAGAGCACAGAGTCCTGTCGAGATGCTGTAGAGCAGTACTGTGATCGTGAAGACCTTCTTGCGGCCGATGCGGTCGGCGACCGTGCCGGCGAGCACGGCGCCAAGCGCCATGCCGATGAGGCCAATCGAGCCAATCCAGCCGGCCTGTGCAGGCGTGAGTCCCCAGTCCTTTGTCAAGACAGGCAGGACGAAGGCAATCAGACCCGTGTCCATCGAGTCGAAGAGCCAGCCGAGGCCCGTGACCAAGAGAAGCTTGTAGTGGAAGGAGCCAACCGGCAGGGCTTCCAGGCGTTCGAGAATCATGCAAATAACCTCTTTCCCAAAATCCTCAAATGAGATGAATCGATGATGATATCTTCATTCAACTGTCATGACAGCTGAATGCGTTATTGTTATTTTAACGGATTCTCAGGAAAATGCAAGGGCCCGGCGAGAAGTCGGAGCAATTCATCACTGAGCCGATGGAATCCGAATGGAACCGACTGATTTCCTTTACAGGAAGCGGCCTGCGTTGTAAGATGGAAGTGTTAAAATTTTTCGTGATATGCAGGAGGAATCCATATGAAAAAGGTACTGACAATCGCGGGCAGTGATTCGAGCGGCGGCGCAGGCGTGCAAGCGGACCTCAAGACGATGCTGGCCAACGGCGTCTACGGCATGAGTGCCATCACGGCCCTGACGGCGCAGAACACGCAGGGCGTCCGCATGGTGCAGGAGGCCACGCCGGAGTTCCTGGCGGCAGAGCTCGATGCTGTCTTGGAAGACATCCGCCCGGATGCCGTCAAGATCGGCATGGTTGCTTCGCCCGCACTCATTCACGTCATCGCAGAAAAGCTGCAGGGCTACGGGGCAGAACACGTGGTGGTGGATCCCGTCATGGTCGCGACGAGCGGGGCAAAGTTGCTCGCCGATGATGCCGTCGAGGTACTCGTGCAGGAGCTCTTCCCGCTCGCAGAGGTCATCACGCCGAACATCCCAGAGCTCAGCGTCCTGACGGGACAAGAGATTGCGGATGAGGCGGCCTTCCAGCGGGCGGCCGAACATCTCGCGGCGCAGGCCGGTGTCAATGTGCTGGCCAAGGGCGGTCACTCCGCTGGCGAGGCGAGCGACCTGCTCGTCATGGCAGACGGCAAGGGTGAGAAATGGTACCGCGGCACGCGCGTCGAGAATCCCAATACGCATGGCACGGGCTGCACGCTCTCGAGCGCGATTGCGGCAAACCTCGCCAAAGGTTTCGACCTTGCGGAGTCGATTGGCCGCGCGAAGTCATACCTGTTTGGGGCTCTGCTGGCGAAGATGGACCTTGGCATGGGCAGCGGGCCGGTCGACCACAGCTGGAATCTCCATGGCGATTTCTTCGAGAACTGAATATCTGATGTGCCTGTGTGACAGAAGCCCCGCAAGGGGCTTTTTTGATTCGCACAAATGAGACGTAGTTGAAACATATGTGACAATAAATGAGAAATTCATTGAGAATAGCAGAAAAATCATTAGAAAACATAAGAAAAAGATTGAAAGTAGGTAGCTTTACTGCTAATATAAGAACCAACAAGAGAGCAAACGAGAAATAATATCACAAATGTGACAATAAAAAGGGAGGCGAAGACATCATGATGCCAGTAGAGCGACGCATCCTGATCAAGGCGGCCAGCATGTACTATCTCGACCATCTGAAGCAGAGCGAGATTGCCTCGCGCATGGGCGTTGACCGCACGACCATCAGCAAGTATCTCAAGAAGGCGATGAAGAGCGGCATTGTCAAGATAGAGGTTGAGAGCGATTCGTATGAAGATCTTGAAGCGGCCCTGGAACGGCGTTTCGGTCTGCGCGAGGCTTACGTCGTGCCCAAGAGCTACGACATGCTCGCCATCAAGCAGAGCATGGCGCAGGCCGGACTCAACCTGCTGCGCCGCATCATGGCGGATGGACAGGTCGTCGGCATGGCGTGGGGTTCTACCATCCAGGAACTCACGAAATACGCGCATCACGAGAAGATGCCGCAGCTTGACATCGATTTTGTGCCGATTGACGGAGGGCCGGAGAGCATTGACAGTGATCATCACGTCAATACAATCTGTTATGAGATGGCCAAGACGGTCGGCGGCCGCAGTCATTACATCTACGCACCGGCCATTACGCGCACGCCGGAGATCCGCGATGCCATCGTACAGGATGCGAATTATGAGAAGATCTCGCAGTTCTGGCAGCGCCTTGACATTGCGATTGTCGGTATCGGTGCACCGGTCAAGTCGTCGAATCTCGTCTGGGCGGGATACTTTGGCCGGGATGCTATCGATTCCATGCGGCGCACTGGGGCCGTGGGGGAGATTTGCTCCGTCTTCTACGACAAGGATGGAAGTCCCGTGCAGACGCCCTTTACGGATCGCACGATTGCCATACCGCTCGATACCTTGCGCGGCTTGCCGTACAGCATCGGCATGGCTGCTTCACGTGAGAAAGTTCCAGCGATCATGGGGGCCTTGCGCGGCCATCTCATCAATGTGCTGATCACGGACGAGTCGACGGCAACCATTCTGCTGCATGAATGATGAGGAGGGTGAGATTTCATGATAGGGATGTTGTTCTTGGCGGCGATTGTAGTCTGGGTTATGCAGACCCTGCTGGCGCTCTGGCAATTCCGCCGCTTCAACCGCCGCGTCAAGGAGCTCCGCCGGTTTGGGCGCGTGGCCATCGGCAAATCGAAGGGGAGGTTCCTGGCGGGAGCCATTGTCCTGCTCTGCATTGACGAAGATTGCCGCATCATCAAGGGAGAATTATTGGAAGGTGTCACGGTCTTTGCCAAATGCCGCCCCTTCACCGCTCTTAATGAACTAAATCTTCTAAGTATTCACAAATCGATCTGTGAGGAAAGAGGCCTGACACGCCAACAGGTCAGAGCCGCGTTGAATGCGCGTCAGGACTATCTTTCCTATCAGGAGCTCCAGCAAGAAAAACGCCATGTATCCGTGACGCCTGCTGGAAGATAGAATAGGGAAAAAGAAAGGGAAAAAGAAAAGGAGAGATTTTGATGGACACCATGGTTTTATTGGCACAGGGCTTTATCGGCATGTTCAACAAAGGTGGTGAGACCTTTGTCGGCTGGGTGGGCGGCATCATTCCGACACTCATCTGCCTGCTTGTCGCCATGAATTCGATCATCGCTTTTGTGGGGCAGGAAAAAATCGAGAAGTTTGCGCGCATCTGCGGTGGCAACGTCATCACGCGCTACATCCTGCTGCCGGTCGTCGGCACGTTCTTCTTCTGCAATCCGATGACCTTGTCTCTGGGCAAATTCCTGCCGGAGTACTATAAGCCATCGTATTACGCAGCAGCATCCGCTTCCTGCCATACGATGAACGGGCTCTTCCCGCACGTCGACCCGGCGGAACTCTTTGTCTTCCTCGGTGTGGCAAACGGCATCTCGGCACTCGGACTGCCGACGGTTGATCTTGCACTGCGCTACTTCCTCATCGGCATTGTCATCAATTTCCTGCGCGGCTGGATCACAGATTTCATGACGGCTTACGTGCAAAAGCAGCAGGGAGTGAAGCTCAGCAAGGAGCTTGTGCCGACAAAATCGTGATCCCTAAAAAATTTTAGGCTGATACTACAACATATGGACATATGTGATACATGAAAAAGGAGAAAGGCATCATGGCAAAGTATAAAGACGTCATCGTCACAGCTGGTTCCGGCGGTTTCGGCGGTCCGCTGCACCTGCATCCCAATAAGAAACAGAACAAGATCGTCAATATCACGGGCGGTGTCATCTCGCCCGTTGCCAAGAGACTGGCGGAAATGACGGGCTGTGAGCTGGTGGATGGCTTCAAGACGAGTGTTCCTGACGCGGAAATCCTGGCAGTCGTCATTGATTGCGGCGGCACATTGCGCTGTGGCATTTACCCGCAGAAGCGTATCCGGACGATCAACCTCAATCCGACTGGCCCGAGCGGTCCGCTCGCGCAGTTCATCAAACCGGATATCTACGTCTCGGCTGTGCGCGAAAAGGATCTGGCTTTTGCAGAGGAAACTGACGCTGCTGAACCGGCCGCGGCAGAAGAAGTGCAGCATGATGCGGCGGCACCGGGCGGCATGGGCAGCCGTCACTATGACACGTCGAAGAAAATCTCGGAGCAGCAGGCCGGTTTTATGGCGAAGGTCGGTCAGTTCATGGGCGGTATCGTTGCTGTCTTTTATCAGGCCGGCCGTGAGACCATCAACACGATGATCAAGACCATCCTGCCGTTCATGGCCTTCGTCTCGATGCTCATCGGCATCATCCTCTCGACAGGCATCGGCGACATCATTGCCCACCTGCTCGTGCCGCTAGCTGGCAATGTGGGCGGACTCATCATCTTGTCGCTGATCTGCTCCTTCCCGTTCCTCTCACCGTTCCTCGGACCGGGGGCCGTTATCGCGCAGGTCATCGGCGTGCTCATCGGCGTCGAGATCGGCAAGGGCGCAGTCCCGCCGCATCTTGCCCTGCCGGCGCTGTTCGCCATCAATGCGCAGTGCGCCTGTGATTTTATCCCGGTCGGTCTCGGCTTGGCCGAAGCAGATGCGAAGACGGTCGAAGTCGGTGTGCCTTCCGTGCTCTATTCCCGCTTCATCACGGGACCGCTTTCCGTCATTCTCGCTTGGCTCGCCAGCTTCGGGCTCTATGAGGCTTGATGAATTTCCATGGATGTATATCAGGAGGTATTCCAATGAAAAAATATTACAGTACAATCGTACAGGAACTCGGTGCTCAGGTTCATGCGTTCAAGGGGGCGCGCATGCTCATCCTGTTCAATGAGAATGCGCCTCAGGAACTCCGCGAATACTGCGTCCTGCACCGCGGCAACAAGCTCGAGGATATCGTCGAACCAGGCGACATCTTCCAGCTCGGCAAGGAAGCGTACAAGATCATCTATGTCGGCAGCCAGGTCCAGAAGAACCTGCGCGACCTCGGTCACATCACACTGCGCTTCAATGGAAACAAAGAAGGGGAGAATCTGGAAGGTAGCCTCTATCTCGAGGACAAAGAGATCGGCGACATTGCTCCCGGCGAGGAGATTGCCATCTATAAGAGATGAAGGGGCTGGCAAGCGATGTGAAACGTCCCCAGCATCAGACATCATTCAGATGTCGTGTGGTAAGAAAAGATAGGAGAGATATTCATGACTTCGTGGTTGAATCTGGAAGGGAAAACAGCAGTAGTGACGGGCGGTGCATCCGGCATCGGCAAAACGGTTGCGCAGTCATTTCTCGATAATGGTGCGAATGTCGTAGTCTGTGACATGAACCCGGACGAGCCGGAATTTGAGCTCGGCGGGAGCAGGGGAAAGCTGCTCTACGTCGTGACCGATGTCACGAAAGCGGAGAGCGTCACAGCGATGGTCGAGAAGGCAAAAGCGGCTTTTGGCAAGCTCGACATCCTCGTCAACAACGCAGGCATCAACATCCCGTGCCTGCTCGTGGATCCAAAGGATCCGCACGGCAAGTATGAGCTCAGTGAAAGAGTCTATGACAAAGTCACGAGCGTCAACATCAAGGGCGTGTACCTCATGGCACAGGCCCTGGGCCATGAATTTGTCCGCAATGGCGCTGGTGTCATCATCAACATGAGCTCGGAGAGCGGTCTCGAAGGCTCTGAAGGCCAGAGCATCTATGCGGCGACGAAGAATGCGGTCAACTCCTTTACGCGTTCGTGGTCCAAGGAACTCGGCCGCTACAATGTCCGTGTTGTCGGCGTGGCGCCGGGCATCCTCGAGGCGACGGGCCTGCGCACACTGGCCTATGAAGAAGCGCTTTCCTACACGCGCGGCATCACGGTCGAAGACCTGCGCAAGGGCTATAAGAACACGAAGACGACGCCGCTCGGCCGCAGCGGCAAGCTCACCGAGGTGGCCAATCTCGTCCTTTTCCTCGCCAGTGACCGCGCTTCGTATATCCACGGTGTCACGTACAACGTGGCCGGCGGCAAGACGAGAGGCTGATGCCCTTCTGCCGCAATCCACCATCCTTACCCATTCTTTATGTCTTTCGAGATGCACTCTCTGGCAGAGTGCATCTCTTTTCTTTTTCGGGGAAATTGAAAAATTTGCCTGACTGTGCCAACCGTGATAAGATGGAAAGGCAATCGCCAGATGCCCCGCAGGGGCTTGTCTGGAACGGAACGCAAACAAAAAGAAGGAAAAGGAAGAGATGAATCCATCATGATGAAGATAAAGAAACTCGCGAAACTGCTGGGGCTTTGCTGCCTGACGGCAGGGCTGGCCCTGCCGTCTGCCGCGCAGGCAGCGACGGGGGATGATGGCCATGTCACGGCGACATCGGTGCTCGCGGAGAAGGCGGGGCAGAAACCGGCTGTGACGGAGACGAAGGCGGCGCAGCAGATCGAGGCGGCGGCCAAGGCGGATACATCTGCGGGCCAGTCGGTTGACATCCGCAGTGTGCGCCTGGTCTGGGATCACGTGCCGGGGGCCGTCAAGTACCAGGTCGAGATCCTCGGCTCTGCAGAGGACACACTGCCGAATGTCATCATGACGCAGAATCAGATTTTTGCCAATGGCGTTGACATTGAGGTCGGCCGCTACGGCAAGGCTGCGGCGAATTTCTACTGGAAGGTGCGCGGACTCGACTACAACGGCAATCCCGTCAACTCGTATTCCACGCCGCAGCCGCTGACGTCTGGCACGCTGAACCCGACGGCACCGCTTGCGACGTCGGACTACGACGCGATGGACTATGCGGCGGAGTACCCTGTCTACTCGTGGATACCGATGCCGGGCGCGAAGCACCATGAGGTGCAGGTCTACCGCGAGGTGGGCTCGCAGGACATGTACTTAAAGACGCTGCAGGCTGGTGAGTACGATGTCTACGACTGGGACGCCTACACGACGCAGGGCCGCTACTACTGGCGCGTGCGCTCTGTGGATGCGGACGGCGCGCCCTTGAGTGACTGGTCGGCGAAGAACGGCTTCACGGTGACTTCGCCGACCCCGATCGCGGCGCTCGGCGACAGCATCACGCACGGCGGCGGCGTCATGAGCGTGCCGCCCTCGTATCCGCTCTACAACTGGGAGACGTATTCGTCCGTGCCCATCAAGAACCTCGGCGTCAGCGGCAACACGACGCAGGACATGATCGACCGCTTCGAGCACGATGTCCTGCCGTTCTCCCCGCGCATCCTCGTCATCATGGGCGGCGTAAATGACTACCGCGCCGGCACGTACGGCTGGACCGTCGTGCAGCATCTCAAGGCGCTCAAGGAGAAGTGCGCGGCCTACGGCATCATCCCGGTCTTCGTGACGCCGACGCCGATCAATCCGAGCCTCATGATCCACCGCGCCGGCATCGAGCATCCGACGCCGGACTGGCTCACGCATCAGCAGTTTGTCTGCGCCTGGGTCAAGAAGCAGCCGTATTCTGTCGATGTAGCCAGCGCTCTGGCCGACGAGCGCGGCTGGCTGCGCTCCGACTACACGACGGACGGTCTGCACCCCGATTATCTCGCCAAGAAGTCGATGGGCGAGAAGATCGGCCAGTACCTCGAGGCGACCTTTCCCTGGGTCACGCAGAGCCTGACGAAGAAGACGAATTCCTGACCGCGTGTCAGTTTCATACGTCAAAAAGCCGCATTCCGTGTCATGGAATGCGGCTTTTTTGGTGCGCAGTCAGTCTTTGATATGGATGCCCGTGATCGTATAGCCGCTGCCGGCGAGGGCGCGGCGGATCTCGTCGTCGCTGACCTCGCGCGTCATCTTGACGATGGCGTGATTGCGGTGCAGGTTGACCTCAGCAGCAGCGCCGTCAATCGTGTCGAGTGCCTGCTCGACGCGGGCCTTGCAGTGACCGCAGGTCATGCCCTCGATATCGACGACCTTCGTCGCGACAATGGTGCCTGTGAGTTTCTTTTTCGGGACTTTGACATCCCCGCCTCCGCAGCAGCTGCTTTCCCCACGGAAATGCTTGAGCACGCCCTTGACGGCAAAGAAGAGCGCGACGAGGACGACGATGCCGACGATTGCTGTAGCCATGATGGATTCCCCCTGTATAACAACGTAATTGAAAATAAACTTCATTACTATTTATATACCAGCTGGGGGTATCTGTCAAGCCTTACTGTCTCCAGATAATACTCAGAAAAGCCTGCTAAAATGACTGAATACAATCGGGGAATACTATCCATCCATCATTTTATTCTTCTAGGAGGTTTTATTTATGAAGCGCAGGAAGGGATTCATCGCGATCGTGGTCCTCTTGCTCGTGGCCATCGGTGTCAGCGGTTACTGCTACCAGTCGGCCCGCACGCCGGAATATGCGCTGAACGAGCTCATGGAGGGCGCCAGAGAGCATGACGCGCAGAAGGTGCAGCGCTATGCTGACCTTTCCTCTATCGTCACGAAAGGGTATGACAGCAGCACAGAGATTCTCGCGCGCGACATTGAGCGGCTCCACCGAGAGTATCCGCAGGACTGGTTCTTCTGCCACGACACGGCCTTCATGGAATCGTACATCAAGGAGCGCCGCGAGAGCGATCTCGTCTTCATCAACCGCAGTCTCGAATTCTTCCTGACGCCGACCATCGCGCCAATCGGCGAGAGCGACGAGCAGGCGAAGTGGATTGCGGGCGAGGCTGAGAAATTCACGCAGCACTACAGCGCCAAGCTCCAGGGCGTCGAGCGCAAGGGGGGCGACTGGGCTGAGGCGACGTTCCTCGTCACAGGCGATGATTCCGACTACGGCCGCCTCGTGCCGCAGATGACCGTCAAAGTCGAGCTCGTGCAGAAAAGCGATGGCCATTTCCAGGTCACGCACATCACGAACACCGACGAGATCTTCGACCCGATCGTCAAGGGCATCGAGGATTACTGGACACTGCAGGGCTGGCAGTGAGACTATGTGAGACAGAAAGAGATTCCACGATGTGATTGGGCACATCGGGAATCTCTTTTTTGGTGAGCTTTTTCGTAGAAAATGGCCATGCATCCTGCTAGAATGGCCATGAGGTGATGATCATGGAAAAGATAAAGCACATCGGACTGTATCTCTGCCCGTTCGGCTTCTTCCGCATCGTGGAGGAAGGGGGCGCGGTTGTTGCTATCGATGTCGTGAAGGAGCGGCAGGAGGAAGAGCGCCCGAGCGAGGTGACGGACTGGGCGGCGCGGGAGCTCCACGAGTATCTGGAAGGGGAGCGGCGCGCGTTCACGTTCCCCTACAGGCTCGTGGGCACGCCGTTTCGCCTGCAGGTCTGGAAGGAGCTCGAGAAAGTCCCCTACGGCGAGACGACGACTTACAAGAGACTGGCGGAGGCCATCGGGCGGCCGGGGGCCTACCATGCTGTCGGCGGCGCCGTCGGAGCCAATCCCCTGAGTATCTGTGTCCCGTGCCACCGCGTCATTGGCACGAACGGCAGTCTCACAGGATATGCCTGGGGGCTGCCGATGAAGGAGGCTTTATTGGAGCTGGAGCGCCGTTAACGCTGTCCGAGCGGTGTCTTCTGCAGGATGCCCGCTGCGACGATCGCGATCGCGCTGTTCAGCACGCCTTCTGCGATGAGGCCCGGTGCTGAGGCGAGGCCTGCTGCGAGGCTGTCGTAGAGCAGTGCGCCGAAGAGCGTGTAGGCAGCAGCCATCCAGGCCGAGGCGAGCAGGAAGCCGACGACGAGGCGAGCGGGCGAGGCCTTTGTCTTGTCTGGTCGGATGACGCGCCAGGCAATGTCCGCCATGAAGTACTTGATGATGAGCGTCGGCAAGATCCAGAGCGGGAAGCCGCCGATGAGGTCCGAGAGCGCCGAGCCGAAGCAGGCCGCGATCAGTGTCTCGCGGCGCCCGCAGAAGAGCACCATGAGGAAGATGGCCGCATCGCCGAGATGCGCGTATCCGAGCGGGATCGGGATGCGCGGCACGAAGGTCGCGAGGAAGACGACGGCCGCCATGACGGCCGCCAGGCAGAGCTCGCGCGTGGTGAATGAAGAGGATGGATGTACAGATGATGCCATGATGATTTCCTTCTTTCGTCTTGTTTTTTCAATCTGGACTTGTGTCCTATTGCTGACTAGTATATACTGGTTTTGACCTTAGAAAAAGATTCAAAGCATGACGATAAGATAGTACCAGATGGAGAGAGGGCGTTTGCTGTGCTGACCTATTCATTCGAGAACATCGGGGCGGAATCGCTCTACGAGCACCTCTACCGCTGCATCCGTGCGGACATACTCGCCGGGCGCCTGCAGGCGGGCGAGAAGCTGCCGTCGAAGCGCTCGCTCGCGCACCAGCTCGGCATCAGCGTCATCACGGTCGAGGGCGCATATGGTCAGTTGGTGGCGGAAGGCTATTGCCAGTCGGTGCCGAAGAAGGGATTCTTTGTCGCGCGTCTTTCCAGCCTGCCCATCAAGCCCGCTCAGGCGCAGCGTGTCCATCGCAAACCGGAAGCGTGTTTGCCTGAGTACCTGGCCGACTTCACGGCCAACAGTCTGCGCCCCGAGGATTTCCCGTTTAAGACGTGGACGCGCCTCTTGCGCCAGGTCATGGCGCAGCAGGCCGAAGAGCTCTTGGAGCGCTCGCCCGGTATGGGCATCATGAGCCTGCGCGAGACAATCGCCAATCATCTGCGCAGCTTCCGCGGCCTCGATGTCGCGCCGGAGCAGATCGTCGTCGGCGCGGGCACGGAGTACCTCTACGGACTGCTCGTGCAGCTTTTGGGGCGCGACAAGTGCTTCGGCGTTGAGAATCCCGGCTTTGACAAGATCCGCCAGGTCTACCGCCAGAATGCCGTGCGCTGCGTGCCCGTGGCGATGGACGAGCAGGGCATCTGCCCGCAGGAACTCCAAGAAAAAGGTGTCGACGTCCTGCACATCAGCCCGTCGCACCACTTCCCGACGGGCTGCATCACGCCGATCAGCCGGCGCTATGAGCTGCTGGGATGGGCGAGCGCGGGCGAGGGCCGCTTTATCATCGAGGACGATTACGACAGTGAATTCCGGCTGACGGGCCGCCCCATCCCGACGATGATGGGCATCGATGTCAGCGGCCGTGTCATCTACATGAACACCTTCTCGAAGACACTGACGCCGACCATCCGCATCAGCTACATGGTCCTGCCCGACAAGCTCGTCAAGGTCTTCCACCGAGAACTCGGCTTCTACAGCTGCACCGTCTCGAACTTTGAGCAGTATACGCTCGCGCGCTTCATCCGCGCAGGCTACTTCGAGAAGCACATCAACCGCATGCGCAACTGCTACCGCAAGCGGCGCGAGGCCTTGCTGCAGACGATGAAGGCGGGCGGCCTCTTCCATCACGCCGACCTCATCGAGCGCGGCTCCGGCCTCCACTTCCTGCTGCGCTTCCACACGGGGAAAGACGATCATGTGCTGCAGCAGGAATTGTCGCAGAAGGGCATCCGCATGCGTCCGCTCAGCGACTATTACGTCGGTAGTGCCGAGGGCGCGGCGCACACCTTCGTGCTCAACTACTCTGGCATGGAAGAGGATTGCCTCGACGAGGCCATCGACCGCATCGTCTCATGCCTTGAGGCGTGACCGTATAGATATTTGCTATGTACCCGATAGGGAATCTATATTTTCCATATATGATGATTCATGATATAATGAGAAACAATGAGACAGAGTCGTCACTCGCAGTGGATAGATGAAAGATAGAGGTGCTTCTTATGTTGATGGGTCTTACCGTACCAAAACTCCTGCTGATCTTCGCAATCGGCTTGCTGGTCTTCGGACCGGGCAAACTGCCGCTCGTCGGCAAATCGCTCGGCAAGAGCGTCCGCGAATTCAAATCCGCCGTCACCGAAGACGAGAAGGCGGAGGCCAAACAGATTGCCCAGGCAGAGCAGAAGACCGAGACTGTTGCAAAGTGAATCTCGCATCCGTGCACGAGCATCTTTGAGGAATACCTCAGGGATGCTCTTTTTTTAACCCCTTGTTGTCGCCCAACATCGTGTCATGACGGGCAGTCGGTTAAACTTGATTTGCAATCTCAGATTTTTTGAGTACAATGAAGGTGTGTATTTACGACAAAAGGAGAGTCTTATGTATCTGAATGAATTAAAAGCCGGTGAGCGCGCAGTGGTGCGCTCGGTCGGCGGAGAGGGAGCGCTGCGGCAGCATTTCCTCGACATGGGCGTGATACCGGGCGCGGAGATCACGCTCGTGAAGTTCGCGCCGATGGGGGATCCCATTGAGTTCCGCATCCACGAGTATGAGCTGACACTGCGCATCGACGATGCGAAGCAGATTGGTATCGAGAAGCTGCCGGGCTGGGAGTCGGACCAGCATCCAGCGGTCCACATCCCGCATGAACCGACGGACCATCCGGGCCTCGGCGAGGGCGGCCGCTACCACGTGCAGCAGGGCGAGCACCCGCTGCCCGACAGCCAGTTGCTGACGTTTGCGCTCGCGGGCAACCAGAACTGCGGCAAGACGACGCTTTTTAACCAGCTGACGGGCTCGAACCAGCATGTCGGCAACTTCCCGGGCGTCACGGTCGACCAAAAGAGCGGCAGCATCCGCGGCCACGCGAACACGAAAATCACGGACCTGCCGGGCATCTACTCGATGTCGCCGTATACTGAAGAGGAAATCGTCTCGCGCGAGTTCATCCTGCGCGAGCAGCCGACGGGCATCATCAACATCGTCGACGCGACGAACATCGAGCGCAACCTCTACCTGACGCTGCAGCTCATCGAGCTCGACCGCCCGATGGTCCTCGCACTCAACATGATGGACGAGCTCACGGGCAATGGCGGCTCCGTCGACATCAATGCGATGGAGTCCTTGCTCGGCATCCCGGTCGTGCCGATCTCGGCAGCCAAGGGCGAGGGCATCGAGGAACTCGTCGCGCACGCCCTGCACGTCGCGCATTACCAGGAGAAGCCGGGCCGCATGGACTTCTGCGATGCGGAGAGTCATCGCGGCGCGGTGCACCGCTGCCTGCACGGCATCATGCACCTCATCGAGGATCACGCGAAGGAAGCGCGCATCCCGGTCCGCTTCGCCGCGACGAAGATTGTCGAGGGCGACAGCCATGTCATCGAAGCGCTGATGCTCGACCAGAACGAGATGGAGATGATCGAGCACATCATCTGCCAGATGGAGAAGGAGCGCGGCCTCGACCGCTCGGCGGCCATCGCCGACATGCGCTTTTCCTTCATCGGCAAGCTCGTCGACCGCACGTTCCACAAGGCGCACGAGAGCCGCCAGCACGAGCGCAGCCGCCGCATCGACAAGATCCTGACGGGCAAGTACACGGCCATCCCGGCCTTCATCGCCATCATGAGCCTCGTCTTCTACCTGACGTTCAATGTCATCGGCGCGGCCCTGCAGGACCTCATGGCCGCAGCCATTGCCTTCCTGCAGGATGAGGCGGATGCCGCCATGACGGCTGCCGGCGTCAATGAGGCGATGCACTCGCTCGTCATCGACGGCATCTTCCAGGGCGTCGGCACGGTGCTGTCGTTCCTGCCGATCATCGTGACTCTCTTCTTCTTCCTGTCCCTGCTCGAGGACACGGGCTACATGGCGCGCATCGCCTTCGTCATGGACAAGTGGCTCAGGAGGATCGGACTGTCGGGCCGCAGTATCGTGCCGCTGCTCATCGGCTTCGGCTGCTCGGTCCCGGCCATCATGTCGACGCGCACGCTGCCTTCTGAGCGCGACCGCCGCATGACGATTCTCTTGACGCCGTTCATGAGCTGCTCGGCCAAGCTGCCAATCTACGGCTTCTTCATCGCGGCATTCTTCGGCGACTACGGCGCCCTGCCGATGATCGTCCTCTACTTCGGCGCGATGCTTGTCGGCATCCTCATGGCCTACCTCGGCAAGAACACCATCTTCAAGGGCGAGGCCGTGCCTTTTGTCATGGAGCTGCCGAACTACCGCATGCCGGGCCGCCGCAATGTCATGCAGCTGCTCTGGGAAAAGTCGAAGGACTTCCTCGAGCGCGCCTTCTCCGTCATCTTCATCGCGACGATTGTCATCTGGTTCCTGCAGACGTTCGACTTCCGCCTCGACATGGTCGCGGATTCCTCCGAGAGCATGCTCGCCTCGATCGCGGGCGTCATCGCGCCTGTCTTTGCGCCGCTCAGCTTCGGCGACTGGCGCATCTCGACGGCGCTGATCTCGGGCTTCATGGCCAAGGAGAGCGTCGTTTCGACACTCGGCGTCCTGTTCGGCACGAGCTCCATCTCGACGGTGCTGACGCCTCTTGCGGCTGCATCGCTTCTGGCCTTCTGCCTGCTCTACACGCCGTGCGTCGCTGCCATCACCTCCGTCAAACGCGAGCTCGGCACGAAGTGGGCCATCTGGGTCGTCATCTTCCAGTGCGTCATCGCCTGGATCGTCGCCTTTATCGTCCATACAATCGGCATGCTCCTGTAATCAAGATCAAGATATCGAGATACTAAAAAGCGGCTGTACGCGATGTACAGCCGCTTTTCTGCATGTCAATCTTCGACGTCCCGTGTCTCGAGATAGAAGAAGAACGCGGTGACGATGATGGCTAAGATCAGCCAGATGGAAGATGGCATATAGACCTCCTGTCGATTATGGCATGGGGTGAATCGGCAGCGGACGAATGGTTCGCCGCTATTTCTTGCTTTCAGTATAGCAGAGGATTCCGGCCTCTGTCAAAGCTTTTCGCCACGTCTCTTCGAGCATGGGCAGGCGCCAGCGGGCGTTGGCCGGGCTCGTCGAGGGCATGGCGTAAAAGGCGATGTCGGGACGCTGGAGCAGCGCCTTGTTGTGGCGCCGGAAGGCCTGGGACGACTTGCCGCCGTTGAAGAAGATGGCCCGGATGGCCGGGTACGCCTGCAATAGCGCAGTGAAGTCATTGCCCCGCTCCTCGCGGATGGCGGAGTCGAGGCTGCCCTCGCGCTCGCACTGCCCGATAGAATCCCAGAGGGCAATGTGGTGGTCTAGCAGCATAGCGAGCTTTTCCTCATAGCGGGAGGGCAGCGCTTCGCCGAGCAGGTCGGCCATCATCGGCCAGAAGCGGTTCTGCGGATGGGCGTAGTACTGCTGTTCCTCGAGCGACTTGACGCCGGGCATGGAGCCTAAGATGAGCGCCCGGCAATCCTTGTCGATGCTGGGCGACAGTCCGATACAGAGCATGTGGATGCGACCTTTCTGGATAAGCGAGTCAGCGGTTCTCAAAGGCCTTGGCCAGATGCTCGAGGCCATTTTGGAGCGTGCTCCAGGGGCAGGCGATGTTGAGGCGCTGGAAGCCGCGGCCCGCCTTGCCGAAGATGTGGCCGGAGTCGAGCCAGAGGTTCGCGTCGTTGATGATGATGTCGTCGAGCTCTTCGTCGGAGAGGCCGTAGGCCGAGAAGTCGAGCCAGAGAAGGTACGTGCCCTCAGGCTCGATAAGCGTCACCTTGGGCATCTTCTCGGCGAGGAAGGCCTTCGTCTTCTTGTAATTGCCTTCGATGTAGGCCAAGAGCTCCTTGAGCCACGAGCCGCCTTCTGCGTAGGCTGCCTGGGCGGCGAAGAGGCCGAGCGCGTTCGGCTGGCTGTAGCCGGCCGCCGAGATCTCAGCGCGGAAGCGCTTGCGAAGCTCGTCATTCTCGATGAAGATGTTCGAGATCTGCAGGCCGGCGAGATTAAAGGTCTTCGACGGCGAGGTGCAGGTGATCGTTTGCGCCGCAATCTCCGGCGAGAGCGAGGCGAGCACTGTGTGGCGGAAGCCAGGGCGCACGAACTCCTCATGGATCTCGTCGGAGACAATCAGCACATCGTGCTTGAGGCAGATGGAGGCGATGCGCAGCAGCTCCTCGCGCGTCCAGACGCGGCCGGCCGGATTGTGCGGGCTGCAGAGCAGGAAGAGCTTGACATTATTTTTGACAATCTTATCTTCAAAGTCCGCAAAGTCAATCTCGTAGTGGCCGTCCTTGAGGACAAGAGAGCTGTTGACGAGCTGGCGGCCGTTCTGGCGGATGACCTCGCTGAACGGATAGTAGACGGGCTGCTGCAGGAGGACGGCATCGCCGGGCTTCGTGAAGCAGCGCACGGCTGTGGCCAGCGCGAAGACGACGCCCGGCGTGATGGTCAGGGCCTTCGTCGAGGGCGTCCAGTCGTGGTGCTCCGTCATCCAGTCGACGATGGTCTGCTTGTACGACTCTTTCGGGTCGGTGTAGCCGAAGATGCCGTGCTGGACGCGGCGCGTGAGCTCCGCGATGACGGGCTGCGGTGTGGAAAAGTCCATGTCGGCGACCCAGAACGGCAGGATGCCCTGCGGATAGCCGCGCTCGACGGCAAAGTCGTATTTGAAGCACGAGGTGCCGCGGCGGTCGATGACTGTATCAAAATCAATTGGCATAAAAATCACTCGCTTTCTGTGGGAAGGGCTAGCAGGGAGCCGGAGGGATCAGCTGTTCAAGGCCTGGTCGAGGTCAGCAATGAGGTCCTCGGGATCCTCAATGCCGACAGAGAAGCGCAGCAGGCGGTCGTCGAGGCCCGTGCGCGCGAGCAGCTCCTTCGGCATCTCGGCATGCGTCTGGGCGATCGGGTACGTCAGCAGACTTTCGACGCCGCCGAGGCTCTCGGCGAAGGCAATGAGCTTGAGGCGGCCGAGCACTTTGATGGCGAGTTCTGGCGACTTGACCTTGAAGGAGATCATGCTGCCAAAGCCCGTGGCCTGGCTCTTGTGGAGCGCGTGGCCCGGATGGTCGGGCAGTCCGACGTAGTAGACATCGGTGACAGTCGGCTGACGCTTGAGCCAGTCGGCAATCTTCATGGCATTTTTTTCCTGGCGCTCGACGCGAAGGCCGAGCGTCTTGATGCTGCGCAGCAGCAGCCACGAGTCGATCGGCGTCAGGTTCGGCCCTTCCGACTTGATGTAGAGCTCGAGATCTTTGCCGTAGCCGGCATCAGCGTCGGCAATCGCGATGACGCCCGCGATGATGTCGTTGTGGCCGCAGATGTACTTCGTCGCACTGTGGACGACGATGTCGGCGCCGAGCGTCAGCGGCTTCTGGAAATGCGGCGAGAGGAAGGTATTGTCAACGGTGAGCAGGGCGCCGTTCTCGTGGGCGAGCGCAGCGAGGGCGCGGATATCGCTGACGAGCATCATCGGGTTTGACGGCGTCTCGATGAAGATCATCTTCGTCTCCTGGCGGATTTTTGCCGCCGTCGCCTCGAGGTCGGCCGTGTTGACGTAGTCGAAGGTCAGTCCGTACTTCTTGTAGATGTCGTTGACGAGTCGGACGGTGCCGCCGTAGAGGTCCTCGGAGAGCAGGATGTGGTCGCCGGGATTCAGCAGATGGAGCACCATGTTGATGGCGGCCATGCCCGATGAGACGGCCCAGGCGCGCTGGCCGCGCTCGAGCTTGGCGAGGACGTCCTCGAGCTCCTTGCGCGTCGGATTGGCGACGCGGCCGTAGTCAAAGCCCGTGCTCTGCTTGTAGCCCGGGTGGCGGTATGTCGCCGAGAGGTAGATCGGTTCGCTGATGGCGCCGGTCGCATCGTATTTGTGGCAGCCGTGCACTTCAAGGGTGTAATCGTTCATGAGATTCCTCCTGTTAAGCAAATCTTTGGAAGACATATCGTTCTAGTAGGTATAGCTGCTATTATAAGGGAAAGCAGCTGTTCTTGTCAATGACATCAGCACGGCAGGGCGATGCGCCGCGTCGCACCCTCTTCCGACTGGAAGTTGGCGCTTGTGAGGTCGCGCAGTTCCATCAGCCGCGACTCGACTTCTGCGGGCGGCAGCAGGAGGTGGAGCGTGACAGCTTCGGCGTAGTCGGCCTCCTCTGTGCGGATCTCCTGCTGCCGGATCCAGTGCTCGACTGTCGCCAGGAGGTCGTAGCCGATTGTCACATGGAGCTCGGTAAAGGGCGTCATCTCGATGCGCGTGGCCGCTTCGATGCCGAGCACGGCGGCATGGCCGTAGGCGCGGATGAGTCCGCCCGCGCCGAGCTTGATGCCGCCGAAGTAGCGCGTGACGACGATGACAACGTCCGTCAATGCGTTCTTCTTGATGGCCTCGAGGATGGGGTTGCCCGCCGTGCCGCCCGGCTCGCCGTCGTCGTTTGACTTCTGCTTGTCGGCGCGCTCGCCGAGCACGTAGGCAGAGCAGTTGTGGCGCGCGTCGAAGTACTGCTTCTTCATGGCCTGGATGAAGGCGCGCGCTTCTTCCTCCGTCTCGACGTGGCGGATGTGCGTGATGAATCTCGATTTCTGTATCTCGTAGAGCGTCTCGACGGAGTCGTCCGTCTCGCGTATGGTTCGGTAGCCGTTCATGATTGCCTCCTGGATGTATTTCTTTCTTAAAATAATTATACCCTATTTCCTGCGCGTATGTCTCATCTGAAAATTTTATCTGCAGAGCTATGGTAATTGCTATCGTTTTGTAGTATCCTTTAGGTTGAAATAATGGAAGTGTCGCGGATGGCAATGCTATACAAATCACAGATCGAAGCGGCACTGGGAAGGTTGTGTTATTAAGGTAATGAACGAGTCGAAAATGAACAGAGGGTTAAAGAATCGCCATCTGCAACTGATCTCGCTGGGCGGGGTCATCGGCAGTGGTTACTTCCTCGGCACCGGGTATGTTCTCGAAAAAGCGGGCCCGGCCGCGATCCTCGCCTATCTCTTGGGCGGGGTCATCGTGCTTTGCGTCATGCTCTGCCTCGCGGAGCTGGCGGTGGAAAAACCTGTATCGGGTTCTTTTGTCACGTATGCAAGGGAGCACATCTCTCCGACCTGGGCCTGCGGTGTGGGCTGGGCCTACTGGACGACCTGGGTTGCGTACGTTCCATCCGAGATGATTGCCGCTGGCATCATCATGAATAACTTTATACCAGAAGTCAGCCAGCTCTGGTGGGCTGTGTTCTTCGGACTCCTGGTGACGATTCTCAATCTGTTCCATGTCGATAAGTTCGGCGAGAGTGAGTTCTGGCTGTCTCTGATCAAGATCATCGCTCTTGCAGCCTTCAGTATCGTGGCCGGCCTCATCTGCCTCGGCCTCATCGGCGATCAGGGCTATATCGGCACAAAGGTCCTTCTCGGCAGCGGCGGCTTCGCGCCGAACGGCTACTGGTCGATCGTGCTGACGATGGTCATCATCCTCGTCAACTTCCAGGGCACGGAGATTATCGGCCTTGCCGCCGGCGAGTGCGAGAAGCCGGAGAAGAGCATCCCGATTGCGGTGCGCAACGTGACATGGCGCATCATCGCGCTCTACATCATCCCAATCTCGCTCCTGATCTCCATCCTGCCTTGGGACAAGGCGGGCCTCGATGAGAGTGTCTTTGCGGCAGCTGTCACGCAGTACGGCCTTTCGGGCTTCGGCGCGTTCTTCGCCTTCGTCATCCTGACGGCGGCCATCTCGTGCTCGAACTCGGGCCTCTACGGTGCGGCTCGCGCCCTGCATGCGCTCGCGCGCATGGACATGGCCCCGAGCACGCTCGGCCACATCAACAAGAACGGCATGCCGTCGCGCTCCATCCTCGTCTCGATCTGCGCGTGCTGGGCCGTCATCCTGCTCTACTCGTTTGACCCGGATTCAGCGCTCTACACGTACCTCTTGGCCGTATCGGGCTTCACGGGCGCGATTGCCTGGATCTCGATCTGCTGGAGCGAGTACCGCAGCCGCAAGCGCAAGATCGCCGAGGGCACGGAAGGGGCGCTGCGCTACAAGACGCCGTTCTTCCCGTATGTCACGCTGTTCGGCATCTGGGCACAGGTCTTCTGCCTCGTCGTCATGGTCTTCGAGCCAGAGCTGCGCGAGGCCCTCTACGCCGGCGTCCCCATGCTCGTATTCCCGATGGCCTGGTACCGCCTGCGCCAGCACCGCCGCGCCACCAGCGCCGCACGTGCACTTCACTGAATCGAATCCGTCAAAAGCCGCTTCTTGGATAGAGGCGGCTTTTTTGTTGCCATCTCGCATGGGGAGGCGCCGTAGCTGCTTGTCAACGTTGCGCTGTGCAGGACTGCGTGACATCCAGCATGGCGAGACGGCGGCACCAGCACCCCAACGCTGCGCGGCAAATTCCTGCTAAAGCGATTTTTGTCTTCCAATGAATCCCTAGAAAAGAGCAAAACGCGCTGCGCTTGAACGGCTGCTCTTTTCTAGGGGCATGAGAGGAAGACAAAAATCGCTTCTTCACGCAGGAATTTGAACGCTCCGCTAACGGGGTGCTGGTGCCGCCGTCTTTCGAGCAACTGAGCCTTCGGACATCGAGATAGCCAGGCAGTTCCGTGTGTTGACAGAAGGCTTCATCTCGTTTCATGGAAGCTGCAAAAAAGAAGATGAATGAAGCGAGTGAATAGGGCGGGAAGGAACTGAGCCGCAGTGGGCAGACATAAGCGGAGCATTGGCAGAGCTGCGTCAAGAAAGAATTTTTTTGCCGACCAGATCCCCTGAAAAAGACAAGCGTCCAAGCGCAGCGCGTTTTTGTCTTTTTCAGGGTCAAATTGAAGGGCAAAAAAATTCTTTCAGCAGCCTGCCCTGCGCAGTGTTGTCTGCCCGCTGCGGCGTCTTATATGACTCGATGTAAATCGAATCTGAATCCGCAAATCACCTGCAAATCAAAAGCCCCCTGCCATGCAGGAGGCTTCTTGTAATGTGTGTCGTTGTGGGAAGCGATTACGCAGCTTGCTTCTTGGCGTATCTCTTTTCTTCCTGATCCATGACGATGGCGACGGCGCCGTCACCGGTGATGTTCAGGCAGGTGCGGAACATGTCGAGGACACGGTCGATGCCGGCGACGAGAGCGAGGCCTTCCATCGGGAGGTTGACGCTCTGCAGGACCATCGCGAGCATGATGAGGCCGGCGCCCGGGACGCCTGCCGTGCCGATGGAGGCCAGCGTGCCCGTCAGGACGATCATGGCCATCTGGCCGTACGTCAGGTCGATGCCGAAGACGTTCGCGATGAAGAGGGAGCAGACGCCCATGTAGAGTGCCGTGCCATCCATGTTGATCGTCGCGCCGAGCGGCAGGACGAAGGAGGAGACATCGCGCGAGACGCCGAGTTTCTCCTGGCTGTTCTTCATGTTGACCGGCAGCGCCGCTGCACTCGAGCAAGTCGTGAAGGCGATCAGCATCGCCTCACTCATGCCACGGAAGAACTGTGCCGGCGTATGGCCGCCCCAGACCTTGGCGAGCGTCGAGTAGACGGCAACCGCATGGATGAGGCAGCCGACGGCGACGCAGGCGATGACGGAGATCAGCGGCAGCAGGACGGATGGGCCGTTCTTGGCGACGACCGGCAGCAGCAGGGCGAAGACACCGATAGGAGCGAAGCTCATGACGATGCCGATGATCTTGTAGGAGACCTCCGCGCAGGCGTCGAAGAACTTGATCAGGATGTCTGCGCGCTCGCCGCCGACCTTGAGGATGCCGACGCCGATGAAGAGCGCGAAGACGATGACCGGCAGGATATCCGCCTTGGCCATCGAAGCGACCGGGTTAGCCGGGACCATCGCGACGAAGACCTGCATGATCGACGGCGCTTCCTTGACCTTGACGACAGCGTCCGATGTCATCTGGAGGCCGAGGCCCGGATGCGCGAGGCCTGCGACGCTGAAGCCGATGATGATGGCGATAGCCGTCGTGACGAGGTAGAGCAGGATCGTCTTGATGCCGATGCGGCCGAGCTTCGTCGTGTCACCGAGGCTCGTCATGCCGACGACGAGCGAGCAGAGGACGACGGGGACGATCATCATCTTGATGAGGTTGATGAAGATCGTGCCGATCGGGGCGATCCACCAGTTGATGAACGGCAGTGCCGGTTCGCCCGCAATCAGGCCGACGATGACGGCCAGCACGAGCGCGATGAAGATCTTGATCGATAAGTTCATGAAAATCACTCCTTGGGTATTGCGTACTTCGCGTATGCGTGATCAGTCATTGGCTGCGATATATTTTCGCATTTGTATGATAGATAATGCCAATTCCTTATTACAGTTTTTTATTATAGAGAAAAGAGCAGGGGATGTCCACTGGTATGGAATAAGTATACGGTATACATACATCGTACGTGGACAATGCGGGGCAGTATTCTGTATTATTGTAAATCGAATCCGATTCCTTGACACAATCTCTTTGCGTATAATTTTGCTTATAATAAGGAAGACAGCTTTGCCGTGCATGATTCCTGTGAGCAGCGCGCAAAAAAAATGCGGGGAAACGATTGTCAAGGCACTTCTCTTATGATATAATTTCTAACGGTGTAAAAATAGCACGCGCCTCGATCGCTGCCCTGTGCCCGAAATGGGTGGTGCAGAGAAATGAAAGGTGCGGAAGAAAAAAACAGGAGGTGCACCAACATGGCAGTTATTTCCATGAAACAGTTACTTGAAGCAGGTGTCCACTTCGGACATCAGACCCGTCGTTGGAACCCGAAGATGGCAAAGTACATCTTCACGGAGCGCAACGGCATCTACATCATCGACCTTCAGAAGACGGTCAAGAAGGTTGACGAGGCTTATGCATTCCTTCGCAGCGTTGCAGAGGAAGGCAAGAGCGTCCTCTTCGTCGGCACGAAGAAGCAGGCTCAGGAAGCCATCAAGGAAGAAGCTACGCGTGCTGGCCAGTTCTATGTCAACGAGCGCTGGCTCGGCGGCATGATGACGAACTTCCGCACGATCCAGAAGCGCATCGCTCGTCTCAAAGAGCTCGAGGCTATGGAAGCAGACGGCACGTTCGAAGTCCTCACGAAGAAAGAGGTCCAGGGTCTTCGCCACGAGATGGAGAAGCTCGAGCAGTACCTCGGCGGTATCAAAGAGATGAACAAGTTGCCGGGCGCACTCTTCATCGTCGATCCGCGCAAGGAGCGCATCGCCGTTGCTGAGGCTCGCAAGCTCAACATTCCTATCGTTGCAATCGTCGACACGAACTGCGATCCGGATGAGATCGACTACGTCATTCCGGGCAACGATGACGCAATCCGCGCTGTCAAGCTCCTCACGGGCCGCATGGCTGATGCAGTCCTCGAGGGTCGTCAGGGTGAGGATAGCGAAGCAGAAGCTGCAGAAGCACCGGCTGCTGAATAATCCAGAAATCCAGATTCGATAAGAAGACCGGGAGGGGTAAGGGAGTTATCCCTTGCCCCTCCTTTTTATTAGGAGGAAAAGAACCAATGGCAAAGATTACGGCTGCAATGGTAAAAGAGCTGCGCGAGACGACGGGCGCAGGCATGATGGACTGCAAGAAGGCCCTGACGGCTACGGACGGCGACAAGGAAAAGGCAATCGACTGGCTCCGTGAGAAGGGCATCTCGAAGGCTGAGAAGAAGGCTGGCCGCATCGCTGCAGAGGGTGCTGTCGCCGCTTACATCAGCGACGATGCAAAAGTCGGCGTTCTCGTCGAAGTCAACTGCGAGACGGACTTCGCTGCTGGCAACGAGCAGTTCCGCGCTCTCGAAGAGAAGATCGCGAAGCACATCGCTGCAACGAACCCGGCTGACCTCGATGCCCTCAATGCAAGCGAGATTGACGGCAAGACGGTCGCTGCTCTCGTGACGGAAGCTACGGCTACGATCGGCGAGAAGATCTCCCTGCGCCGTTTTGTCCGCTATGAGTCGGAAGGCCGCGTTGCCAGCTACATTCACATGGGCGGCAAGATCGGCGTCCTCGTCGACATGACGGGCGGCGATGAAGAGCTCGGCAAGGACGTTGCTATGCAGATCGCTGCAGCAGCTCCGGCAGCCATCGACCGCAGCGGTGTCGATGCAGCAGCTCTCGAGCACGAGAAGGAAGTCCTCCGCAAGCAGGCTCTCGAAGAGGGCAAGCCGGAGAAAATCGTTGAGCGCATGGTCGAAGGCCGCATCAACAAGTACTACAAGGAAGTCTGCCTCAACGAGCAGATCTTCGTCAAGGATTCCGACAAGACGGTCAAGGACATCCTCGGCGACGTCAAGGTAACGGCATTCACGCGCTACCAGCTCGGCGAAGGCATCGAGAAGAAGCAGGAGAACTTCGCTGCTGAAGTCGCTGCTCAGATGAAATAATCAACCGGAAAAAGCCAGACCGGAAAGAAAGAGAACACATAATGGATTGTGTTCTCTTTTTTTAGAGGTTATAACGAGGCAGAAAATCTCCGTAAATGGGGGAAACATCTAGAAATAGGCGGTGAGCCTATCTCCCGCCTCGTTGAAAGGCTGCAAGGTGGATTTTCCTATGGAAAATCTGGAACAATGGCCTTATAATAGAGAAAGATGCAGTGACATTTAGATGGAGGGTAATATTTTGGAACCAGCAAAATATAAACGCATTGTCCTGAAACTCAGTGGTGAATCGCTTGCCGGCGATCAGGGCTTCGGCATCAACCCGGCTGTTGTCGAGGATATCGCGAAGCAGATCAAGAAAATCCGTGAGCGCGGCGTCGACGTCGCCATCGTCGTCGGCGGCGGCAACATCTGGCGCGGGCTCGCCGGCTCGGCCAAGGGCATGGACCGCGCGACGGCCGACTACATGGGCATGATGGCCACGGTCATGAACGCACTCGCCCTGCAGGATGCACTCGAGAAGCTCGATGTGGACACGCGCGTACAGACCGCCATCGAGATGCGCCAGGTCGCAGAGCCGTACATCCGCCGCAAGGCCATCCGTCACATGGAGAAGGGCCGCGTCGTCATCTTTGGCGCCGGCACGGGCAATCCGTACTTCTCGACGGATACGACGGCCGCTCTGCGTGCTGCAGAGATCGAAGCCGATGTCATCCTCATGGCCAAGAAGGGCACGGATGGCATCTATGATTCCGATCCGAACAAGAATGCCAACGCGAAGAAATTTGATTCGCTGACGTACATCGAGATCCTCAACAAGGGCCTGCAGGTCATGGACACGACGGCCACGAGCCTCTGCATGGACAACAAGATCCCGCTTCTCGTCTTCAACATCGATGACCACGAGAACATCGTCCGCGCAGCACTCGGCGAGGAGATCGGCACGACGGTAGGAGGAAATGAGTAATGGTAAAAGACATTCTCGCGTCCCATGAGGAACGCATGAAGAAGAGCATCGAGGCCCTCAAGCACGAGTTCGCCTCGCTGCGTGCAGGCCGCGCTACGCCGTCCCTGCTCGACAAGGTCATGGTCAACTACTACGGCGCCCCGACGCCGGTCAACCAGATCGCGAAGGTTTCCGTGCCGGAGCCGCGCATGATCATGATCCAGCCGTGGGAGAAATCCATCCTGCACGACATCGAAGTCGCGATCATGAAGTCGGATCTCGGCCTGAGCCCGAACTCCGATGGCACGGCCATCCGCCTCTCCATCCCGGCTCTGACGCAGGAGCGTCGCCAGGAGCTCGTCAAGACGGTCAACAAGAAGACGGAGGAGGCCAAGGTCGCCCTGCGCAACATCCGCCGCGACGGCAATGAGGCCATCAAGAAGCTCGAGAAGTCCAAGGAGATCACTGAGGACGATTCGAAGCGCGGTCAGGAGTCCATGCAGAAACTCGTTGACAAGTACGTCAAGCTCGCCGATGCGGCGAAGGACGTCAAGGAGAAAGAGGTCATGGAAGTCTGATATGACTCAGATGACGCCTGACATCCTGGCGCGGCCGCTCGCCGAGGCCGAAGCGATGCTTCGCGAGGCCGGCCGCCCCTGGCAAACGGAAATAACACGCCCAACGCGTGATTTTTTCAAGACAGATTCAACCTGTCTTTACGTCGTCCGCGTGCGAGAGCAGGCGGATGGCACGATCCTGCTGACTCTTGCGGCAAAGCAGAGGAAGCTGGACCACTAAAAACTAGAGAAGGAGGCGAGATGAATGGCTTACAAGATCACTGATGACTGCATTTCCTGCGGTTCCTGCGCTGCTACGTGCCCGGTTGAGGCAATCAGCGAGGGTGCAGAGCACTACGAGATCGACGCAGACAAGTGCGTTGAGTGCGGTGCTTGCGCTGCCGGCTGCCCGGTATCCGCAATCGAAGCTCCCTGATGGATGACGAGCGGCCCCTCTTTTTTATGCGAGAGGGGCTTTTCGTTATTCTACACGGAATAGTCTCTCAGGATGGAGATATAGTATGTGGAAAAAGATATTTGGCGGTGGAAAAACGGCGCGCGAGGAAAAAGCGCCCGCCAATCAGAACCCGCTCTACGATAGAATCAACTGGCAGCGCTTGCCGCGCCATGTCGCCATCATCATGGACGGCAACGGCCGCTGGGCACAGGGCAAGGGCCTCATCCGCACGGCGGGCCACAAGGCCGGTGTCAAGACGCTCAAGAACATCCTCAAGGCGGCCATCGATCTGCGCATCGAGGCCCTGACGGTCTACGCCTTCTCGACGGAGAACTGGAAGCGCCCGCGCCCTGAGGTCGAATTTCTCATGAAGCTCTTCTCGGAGTACCTCATCAAGGAGCTCGAGGAGATGAACGACTACAATGTGCGCATCCGCTTCATCGGCCGCATGGAGGGCATGCCCGAGGGCCTGCAGCGCCAGATGCGCGAGGCGGAGGCGCTCATGAAGGACAACACGGGCATCCGCTTCAACGTCGCGGCCAATTACGGCGGCCAGGATGAGCTCATCCGCGCGGCGCAGTCGCTCGCGCGCAAGGCAGCGGCAGGGGAGATTGCCCCAGAGGACATCGACGCCGAGGCCATCGATCAGCAGCTCGACACGGCTGGCGACCCGCCCGTCGACCTCGTCATCCGCACGAGCGGCGACCAGCGCCTCTCGAACTTCCTGCTCTGGCAGTCGGCCTATGCGGAGTTCTACTTCACCGATGTCAACTGGCCGGACTTCACGCCCGCCTGCTTCGTCGACGCGCTCGTCGACTTTGCCGGGCGCGACCGCCGCTTTGGCGGCCTGACCAATAAATAAGATAGGAGCGGTTTCGTTGTTTACAAGAATCATCACAGGCGTGGTCGGCATCGCGCTGGCTGCTTTCGTCATCCAGACGGGCGGAGCCCTGTTCGCTGGCTTTGCTCTCGTGCTCTCCGTGTTGGCCTGGTTTGAATACGCGCGCGCCTTCCACCGGAAGGGCAACAATCTGACGTTCCTGACGGGCATTCTCGGGCTCATCCTGCTCTGGGGCTGCGCGTGGCTCGGCAACGCCGAGGAGTCGATGGCCGTCACGACGGGCATCGTGCTCATCGTGCTCTTGGAGAGCGTCCTGCTGCACGGCCGCGTCTCCTTCGTCGACGCCTGCACGTCGGTCGCCGGCATCCTCTACCTCGGCCTGCCGTTTGCGCACATGGTCATGCTGCGCTACCTCTATCCAGAGCAGCACCTCATGACCTCGCTGGGCTCCTTTGAGTTCGGCTGCGCGATGATCTGGGTCATGTTCATCGGCACCTGGGCCAGCGACACGTTTGCCTACTTCACGGGCTCGGCCATCGGCCGCCACAAGCTCTGCCCGACGATCAGCCCCAACAAGACGGTCGAGGGCTTCCTCGGCTCTGTCATCGGCACGACGGCAGCCGTCGCCGGCCTCGGCGCGTTCTTCTCGCTGCCGATTGTCGAGATGGCCGTGCTCGGCTTCTGCATCTCGCTCCTGGCGACGCTCGGCGACCTCGTCGAGTCGGTGGCGAAGCGCTACACGGGCATCAAGGACTCGGGCAATATCATCCCGGGGCACGGCGGCGTCTGGGACCGCTTTGACAGCGTGCTCTTCACGGCACCGCTCGTCTACTACTTTGTGCTGATCGCGGGCCTTGGCCTGAAGTGAGGGAAATGCTATGAAGAATATTGCTGTATTAGGCTCTACGGGCTCCATCGGCACGCAGACGCTCGACGTCGTGCGCGGCCATCGCGAGCTCTTCCACATCTCCGTGCTCGCGGCCAATGCGAGCGACGAACTGCTCGAAAAGCAGATCCGCGAGTTCGAGCCGGAGCTCGCCGTGCTCTCCGACGAGGCCGCCTACGCGCGCCTCAAGTCGCGCTACACGGGCAAGACGAAGCTCGCCGGTGGCCGCCAGGCCTTCATCGACGCGGCGGCCTACCCGGACGTCGACACCGTCGTGACCTCGATGATGGGCTTTGCCGGCCTCGAGCCGACGATGAAGGCGCTCGACGCCAAGAAGAACATCGCGCTCGCCAACAAGGAGACGCTCGTCGTCGCCGGCGAGATCGTCATGCGCCGCGCGAAGGAGCAGGGCGTCTCCATCCTGCCTGTCGACAGCGAGCACTGTGCGTTCTTCCAGTGCTTGCAGGGCGAGAAGCGCGAGACGATCGAGAAGCTCCTCTTGACCTGCTCCGGCGGCCCGTTCCGCGGCAAGAAGCGCGAAGCGCTCATCGGCGCGACGAAGGCGCAGGTCCTCGCGCATCCGACCTGGAACATGGGCCAGAAGATCACGGTCGACTCAGCTTCGCTCGTCAATAAGGGCCTTGAGGTCATCGAGGCGAAGTGGCTCTACGGCGTCGACTACGACAAGATCCAGGTCGTCGTCCACCCGCAGAGCATCATCCACTCGATGGTCCAGTTCTGCGACGGCTCCGTCATCGCGCAGCTCGGCTGCCCCGACATGAAGCTGCCGATCCAGTACGCCCTGACGTACCCGACGCGCCAGAGTTCGACTTTTGAGCGACTCGACTTCTGGAAGCTCAAGGACCTGACTTTCGAGAAGCCGGACACCGATACCTTCAAGGGTCTGCGCTTTGCCTACGAGGCCGGCAAGATGGGCGGCTCGATGCCGTGCGTCTTCAATGCGGCCAACGAAGTCGCCGTCGGCGCCTTCCTCAAGGATGCCATCCACTTCCTCGACATCTACGACATCATCGAAGAGACGATGATGAAGCGCGAATGCATCGTCGAGCCGACACTCGAGGAGCTCTTCGAGGAAGACAAGTGGGCGCGCGCATACGCTGCCTCGCTGCTCGCGAAGTGATGCGTCCTCATTTGATTCACTGCAAGATTCACTATGACACGATAAAAGGATGGTGAAGCAATGGTATTGACAATAGCAGCAGCTGTCTTTGTCTTCGGCCTGCTCGTCCTCGTGCATGAGCTCGGCCACTTCGTCACGGCGAAGATGACGGGCATGCGCGTCGACGAGTTTGCCATCGGCTTTGGGCCGAAGCTCGTGAGCTTCCAGCGCGGTGAGACGGTGTACTCCATCCGCGCGATCCCGCTCGGCGGTTTCAACGACATCGCCGGCATGGACCCCGAGCAGAACGATGCAGGCAGCCGCGGTTACTGCGAGAAACCTGTGAGCTCGCGCATGATTGTGATCCTCGCGGGCTCCATCATGAATTTCATACTGCCGCTCTTCCTGTTCTTCGGCATCTTCTTCTTCGCCGGCGTCAGCACGCCGAGCACAGAGCCGGTCTTCGGCACGGTGCTCGCGGGCAAGCCGGCGGCCGAAGCTGGCCTCAGGGACGGCGACCGCGTGCTCGCCATTGACGGAACGCCAATCGCGACGTGGTCCGACTTCGTCGCCGGCGTCAAGGACAGCGCGGGAAAGCCTGTCAACCTGACCGTCGAGCGCGGCGGGGAGTCGTTTGATACGACGGTCACGCCGGCCTACGACTCGAGCTCGCAGCGCGCGATGGTCGGCGTCATGGGCTCCGTCGACACGCACTACCCGGGCTTTGTCGAGTCGGCCAAGCTCGCCGTGCAGAAGACGGGGGCCATCCTCTACATGATGGTCGACGCCCTCTACAAGATCGTCCTCGAGCTGTCGGGCGCGGAGCTCGCCGGCCCAATCGGTGTCGCGCAGATGGCGGGTGAGGTCGCCCAGATGGGCTTCGTGCCGCTCCTCAACTTCGCGGCCTTCCTGAGCCTCAACCTCGGCATCGTCAACCTCTTCCCGATACCGGCACTCGACGGCGGCCACTTCCTGACGCTCTGCGTCGAGGCCGTGCGCGGCAAGCCGCTGAGTCCGACTGCCCTGCGCTACACGCAGAACGTCGGCATCGTCCTGCTGCTCCTCTTGATGCTGCTCGCGACGAAGAACGACATCGTCCGCGTGATCTTCGGCGGCTGAGGCTGACACCGACTAATTCGAAAGGAAGTGTACGATTTGTACGATTTACAGAAGCGCCGTCCGACGCGCCAGATCCACATCGGCAAGGTCGCGATTGGCGGCGGTGCGCCGATCTCCGTGCAGTCGATGACGAATACGAAGACGACGGACACCGAGGCGACTGTCGCCCAGATCCGCGCCCTGCAGGCCGCAGGCTGCGATATCGTGCGGCTCGCCGTGCCCGACATGGAGGCCGCCAGGAACCTCGGCAATATCCTGCGCCAGGTCACCGTGCCGCTCGTTGCCGACATCCACTTTGACTACAAGCTCGCGCTCGAGGCCATCCACCAGGGCATCCACGCCCTGCGCCTCAACCCGGGCAACATCGGCGGCGAGGAGAAGGTCAAGGCCGTCGTCGAGGCCGCCAAAGAGGCCGGCATCCCGATCCGCATCGGCGTCAACGCCGGTTCCCTCGACAAGAAGATCCTCAAGAAGTACGGCGGCGTCACGCCGGAGGTGCTCGTCGAGTCGGCGATGGAGCACGTGCGCATCCTAGAGGCACTCGACTTCCACGACATGAAGATCTCCCTCAAGGCGCACGACGTGCCGCTGACGATTGCGGCCTATCGCCTCATGAGCCAGACGGTCGACTACCCGCTGCACCTCGGCATCACCGAGGCTGGCACGGTCAACACGGGCATCATCAAGTCGGCCGTCGGCATCGGCGCGTTGCTCGCCGAGGGCATTGGCGACACCTTCCGCATCTCGCTGACGGGCGACCCCGTCGTCGAGGTCCGCGTCGCCAATGAGATCTTGAAGTCACTCGGCCTCAAGGAGTACGGTCCGACGCTCGTCGCCTGCCCGACCTGCGGCCGCACGAGCATCGACCTGCCGGCCATCGCCGCCCAGGTCGAGGAGAAGCTCAGGGACATCGAAGAGCCCATCGAGGTGGCCGTCATGGGCTGCGTCGTCAACGGCCCGGGCGAGGCGCGCGGCGCCGACGTCGGCATTGCCGGCGGCAACGGCGAGGGCCTCATTTTCCGCAAGGGCGAGATCGTCCGCAAAGTGCCCGAAGCCGACCTCGTGAACGAATTATTCCAGGAAATTGACCAGATATTGGAGGAACGCAAACATGCGAGCAAGTAACCTTTACGCACCAACACTTAGAAACACGCCAGCTGAGGCCGAGATTGCCAGCCATCAGCTCATGTACCGCGCCGGCATGATCCGTAAGACGGCCGGCGGCATGTACACCTTCCTGCCGCTCGCATGGCGCACGATCCGCAAGATCGAGCAGATCATCCGCGAGGAGATGGACGCAGCAGGCGGCCAGGAAATCATGATGCCGATCCTGCAGCCGGCAGAGTACTGGCAGGAGAGCGGCCGCTGGGGCGTCTACGGCGATGAGATGATGCGCATCAAGGACCGCCATGGCCGCGACTTCTGCCTCGGACCGACGCATGAAGAGATGATCACGGCGCTCGTGCGCGACGAAGTCCGCTCCTACAAGCAGCTGCCGCTGATGCTCTACCAGATCCAGGACAAGTTCCGCGATGAGCGCCGCCCGCGCTTCGGCCTCATGCGCAGCCGCGAGTTCATCATGAAGGACCTCTACTCCTTCGACAAGGACGTCGAGGGAATGAACGAGTCGTACAAGAAGATGTACGACGCCTACACGAACATCTTCACCCGCATGGGCCTTGAGTTCCGCCCGGTCGAGGCCGACAACGGCGCCATCGGCGGCGGCCACTCCCACGAGTTCACTGTCCTCGCCGACGCCGGCGAGTCGAACATCGCCGTCTGCACGAAGTGCGACTACGCAGCGAGCGACGAGAAGGCCGAGCTCAAGCCGGTAGAGATCCCCTTTGAGGACGAACTGCCGCTCGAGAAAGTCAGCACGCCGGGCACGAACACCATCGAGGCCCTCTGCGACTTCCTCCATGTGCCGGCCGACAAGACGATTAAGGCCGTCGCTTACCAGACCGACAAGGATGAGCTCGTGCTCGCCTTCATCCGCGGCGACCACGATGTCAACGAAATCAAGGTCATCAACCAGATCGAGGGCGCACTCGACTTGCGCATGGCCGACGAAGAGGCCATCCGCGCTGCCGGCGGCTGCCCCGGCTTCATGGGCCCCATCGGCATCAAGAAGGGCACGCACGTGCTCGTCGACGCGACCGTCATGAACATGCACAACGCCGTCACGGGTGCCAACGAGACAGACGTCCATTATAAGAACGTCAACCCGCAGCGCGACTTCGATAAGGACGCCATCATCGTCACCGACCTGCGCATGGTCAAAGAGGGCGACCCGTGCCCGCACTGCGGCGCACCACTCAAGATGACGCGCGGCATCGAGGCCGGCCAGGTCTTCACGCTCGGCACGAAGTACAGCCAGGCGATGGGCGCGACCTTCCTCGACGAGAACGGCAAAGAGCAGCCGCTCGTCATGGGCTGCTACGGCATCGGCGTCGGCCGCTCGATGGCCGCCGCCATCGAGCAGAACAACGACGACCAGGGCATCGTCTGGCCGCGCGCCATCGCGCCGTTCGAAGTCGTCGTCGTCGCCGTCAACGCCAAGAAGGAAGAGCAGCTGACGTACGCCGAGGGCATCTACGAAGAGTGCCGCAAGGCCGGCCTCGACGTCCTGCTCGACGACCGCAAGGAGCGCGCCGGCGTCAAGTTCAAAGACTGCGACCTCATCGGCTATCCGGTCCGCGTGACCATCGGCCCGAAGGCTGTCGAGGAAGACGTCATCGAAGTCAAAGTCCGCAAGACCGGCGAAGTCTACAACTTCACCCGCGCCGACTACCTCGAGAAAGTCCAGGCGCTGCTCAAGGACCTTTGAGATCCAAAACGGCAATCAAAAAAGCTGCACCATCTGGTGCAGCTCTTTTTGTATATAGAAAACCCCTGGTTAGACCAGGGGCTCGATAAAGCTTTAGCGATGAGTCTTTAAAGGATTTAATAAACCTCCCTTGAAGTATGAAGTTGCGGTCCGTCAACTGCAACCAATACGACAAAGGAGGTATATCGTAATGAAAGATTACGATGTACATAGTTTATCACATACAAAATGGGAGTGTAAATATCATATTGTATTTGCCCCTAAATACAGAAGAAAGGTCTTTTATGGTCAGAAGCGGTACGAGATTGGTCAAATCTTAAGGGAACTGTGTCGGTGGAAACAGGTGAACTTGTTAGAAGCCGAGGCCTGT
>NZ_JNKR01000016.1 GCF_000702905.1 Mitsuokella jalaludinii DSM 13811 | reverse complement strand
TTTTGCAGAAAGAGCCTGCCCCCTGAGGGGCAAGCTCTTTTTATTTCCTTGTCATTCACTGCCTGAAGCATTCGCTGTCATGACGAACTGCACGATCTCATTCATCGGGGAGGTCACGAGGTAGGGCCTTGCTGGCTCTGCCTGGTCGCTCGACTGGAGGACGTCCTTCGTGTCGTAGCGCTGCACCTCCGAGGCGAAGATCTGATATGTCCTCTTCGCGGGGTCGAACTGCATCAGGTAGATGTAGCGGCGGTTGAGGTCGGCCCGTATGACGGCGACGCGCGCCGTCCAGAGCGTCTTCTGCACGTCGTTCTCTACGACCTGATCCGAGGAGATCGAATCCGTGTCGACGTAATACCCCGTCGAGCCATTCGCATCGACAAACTGCATGTTCTCGGCGTAGGCGCGGCTCATGAACACCATCAGGCAGACAGCCAGCAGACAACCGATCTTGCGGATTCCCATCCCTTCATCGTCCTTTCTTCATCCCCATCATGGAGAACTCTTGCAAGCAGGATTCACTATCTTTCTTATTATAGGAAAATCCGCCTGCATCGTCAAGCACTCTGGATTGCGTCAGCAGATGCGCGGCACGAGGTTGCCGAGCGGCATGTCGACGATGCGGATACCGCCGATGGCCGTGCGCAGGCCGACCTGGCCCGGCGCCTCGGCCGTGACCTCGCCGATGAGGCAGGCATCCTTGCCATAGGGGTTCTCGCGCATGACGGCGAGGACCTCATCGGCCTCCTCCGCCGGCACGAAGGCGATGCATTTGCCCTCGTTGGCGAGGTAGAGCGGATCAAAGCCCAGGATGTCGCAGACACCGCGGACCTCCTCGCGGATGGGCAGCGCGTCCTCGTCGATGAGGACGCCGCAGTGCGAGGCCTCAGCGATCTCGTTGAGCACGGCCGCCACGCCGCCGCGTGTCGGATCGCGCAGCACGGCGATGTCCGGCGCGGCTTCGAGCATGGCGCGCGTCAGCGAATTCAAGGGCGCGCAGTCCGTCTTGATGGTATCCGGCAGTTCGAGGCCGTGACGGCCGGCGAGCACTGTCGCCGCGTGGTCGCCGATGAAGCCGGAGAGTAGGACCTTCATGCCGGGCTTCACGTGATGCGGCGAGATGGAAGTGCCCGGGATGATGTCGCCGATGCCGGCCGTGTTGATGAAGATGCCGTCGGCCTTGCCGCGCTCGACGACCTTCGTGTCACCCGTGACAATCGCGACGCCGGCCTCCTCGGCCATCTCGCGCATCGTGTGCGCTATCCTGCGCAGGTCCTCGATGAGGAAGCCCTCCTCGAGGATCATGCCGACCGAGATGTAGCGCGGTACAGCGCCCGTCATCGAGAGGTCGTTGACCGTGCCGCAGATGGCCAGCTTGCCGATATTGCCGCCGTTGAAGAACAGCGGCTGCACGACGTAAGAATCCGTCGTGAAGGCGACCTTGCCGCTCATCGCCACGGTCGCGCCATCGTGCAGTTCGTTGAGGTACGGGTTTGAGAACTCCGGCAGGATGACCTCCTGCATGAGCTCCTGACTCAATTTGCCACCGGCGCCGTGCGCCATCGTAATGCGTTCATCTGCCATATGAAAATCTCCCCTGACCGTATTTATACCAAGCAGCGCAGACACCCTCGACCGATACCATGCAGGGACCGATGGCGTGCGTCGGCACGCATGCCTTGCCGAAGAGCGGGCATTCCTTCGGCGTCACGATGCCGCGCAGCACCTCGCCGCAGCGGCAGCCCGGCTTGTTCTTGCCCATCGGCACGTCGAGCGGCAGCAGCCGCTCGATGTCGTAATCTTTGAAGGCCTCGCGCATGCGCAGTCCTGACAGCGGGATGGCGCCAATGCCGCGCCAGGCCGCGTCAGCCGGCTCGTAGACGAGGTCCGTCGCGTGCTTGGCGGCGGGGCTGCCACCCGCGTGCACGACACTGCCGTACTCGTTCTCGATGCGCGCCGCGCCCTCCGTCACCTGCTTCATCAGGCGGTAGAGCGAGCGCAGGATCTGCAGCGGCTCGAAGCCCGTGACAACGCCCGGCATGTGATATTCCTCGGTGAGGAACTGGAAGACCTCCGTGCCCGTGATGACGGAAACGTGACCCGGCAGGATGAAGCCGTCGACGCGGACATCGGGGTCATCGAGCAGTGCACGCAGTGCCGGCGGCACGAGCTTCTGGGCTGACAGCATGTAGAGGTTGACGATGCCCTGCTGCTTGGCAGCCAGCACCGTCGCAGCAGCCGTCGGCGCCGTCGTCTCGAAGCCGACGGCGAGGAAGATGACTTTCTTTTCGGGATTGTCCTTCGCCACCTGGATGCTGTCGAGCGGCGAGTAGACGATGCGGATGTCCGCTCCCTCTGCCTTGGCCTCCATGAGGCTCGACTTCGAGCCCGGCACCTTGAGCATGTCGCCGAACGTCGTGATGATGGTATCCGAGCGCTTGGCGTAGGCGATGGCCTTGTCCATGTAGTCGTCCGGCGTCACGCAGACGGGGCAGCCAGGGCCCGAGACGAGCTCGACATTCTCAGGGAGCATCTGGCGCAGGCCCGCGCGGAAGATCGCTACCGTGTGCGTGCCGCAGACTTCCATGAAGCGCAGCTTGTGATCTGCGCCCTCAGCCATGCGGCCAATCTCTGCGACGAGGCGCTTGGCGAGCTCGCGCTCTTCTTCTTTTGTCATAGCTGTCATATCTCCGTGCCACCTGCTTCTTCTGCGATGCCGGTGACCGTGCGCGGCGCGCCGTTCATCTCGGCGAGCAGTGCGTTCGTCTCGGCGACTTCTTCTTCCGTGACCTTCTGTATGGCAAAGCCGGCATGCACGAGCACATAGTCGCCGACCTGCGTCTCCGGCAGCAGCATCAGGCTGATATCGCGCGTCACGCCCGAGATATCCACCTTGCCCACTGCGTCATGGATCTCCTTCACCTTAGCAGGAACTGCCAAACACATATCGTTACCTCCATCTCATTTCATCTCTTCGCGGACACATTCCTCGGCGACGACACCGTAGTCGAGCGAGCGGCCCGCTTCTTTCTCTTTCACCGCAATGCCCCATTCCTTGAGCACATCGATGGCCTCCTGCGCGATGAGCGGCAGGAGTTTTTTCATCTCAGGGCTGAGCTCCACGCCCGCCTCGAGGTCGTACGGCTGTGCGCCGAGCACGACGACCTCCGGGATCTTGCGGCCCGTGACCGTCAGGAGCGCGAGGACGTCCTGGATGCCGACCTCATGCGCGCTGAGCTTGTCCTGGAAGTGCGCCATGATATCGTCGTTGTGGAAGTGGAAGCGCGTGCCGGGCGCCTGCCCGCCGTTTATGGAGTCGATGACGAGCAGCTTCTTCGTGCCCGTCACGTACTGCGTGAGCTCGATGCCGAGCGTGCCGCCGTCGATGACCTGCACCGACTCGGGGAAGTCGTAGTGCGCATCGAGGTATTCTGCGACGCGCACGCCGAAGCCCTCGTCGCGCAGGATGACATTGCCGACGCCGAGGATCGTGACCTCAGCCGGATGGAGCACATCGTCCATGCGCGGGTCCACCGCGCTGTCATTGCCAAATACATCTGCCATGTCATTTCCCCTTCTTCTGCTTCGCCGCGACGCGGCCGAGCAACCAATCACACCACGCATCAAGCCCCTGGTCCTTCGTGCACGAGACCTCGATGACATCCATGCCCGGATGGAGCGTCGTGATGTCCTCCTTGGCCGCCGCCATGTCGAAGTTGCAGTAAGGCAAGAGGTCTGCCTTGTTGAGCAGCGCAATGGCCGACTCCTTGAAGATCAGCGGGTACTTCATCGGCTTGTCGTCGCCCTCCGTAATGGAGAGCACGACACCCTTGTCATCCTCGCCGACGGCGAACTCTGCCGGGCAGACGAGATTGCCGACGTTCTCGACGACGAGCAGGTCGAGGTCATCGAGGTCGAGCTTCTGCGCGACCTTCTGGACCATCGGCGCGTCGAGGTGGCAGCCTCCAGCCGTGTTGATCTGGATGACCGGCACGCCGTGCTTCTCGATGCGGTCCGCATCCTTGCTCGTGAAGAGGTCGCCCTCGATGACAGCCATCTTGAGCTTGTCCTTGAGCTTCTCCATCGTCTTCTCGAGCACGGACGTCTTGCCGGCGCCCGGCGAGCCCATGAGGTTGATGACGTACACATTCTTCTCCGCAAACAGCGCCTGGTTCTCAGCCGCCACGCGGTCATTCTCACCTAAGATATTCTTCATGACCTGGATCTCAGCCATTCAATCCACCTCCAGATATTCTACCTGCATCTCGCGTCCCGATACGATCTTGAGGACGCCGTCCTTGCACTCTGGGCACCAGAAATCGTAGTGCTCGATGCGGAAGTCCTTCCCGCACTTCGTGCAGCGGCCGACGAGCGGCACGTGCTTGACCTTGATCTCGGCCCCCTCCGCGAGCGTCCCCTTCGCAATCATATCGAACGAGAACGTCAGGGAGTCGACGACGACGCCCGACATATCCCCAATCAAGAGGCCGATCTCGCGGATGCACTTCGCATCGTTCTGCTTTGCGTAGTCGAGAGCAATGTCGAGCACGCCCTCGGCAATCGCCATTTCATGCATGATACTCCTCCATCAAAAAACGCCTTCCCCGCCATCTTACCTGACAGCCGGGAAGGCGTTCCATCAAATCACCGGTCGATTATAACGCGGCTTCGAGATTACGTGCCTGCAGGACACCGAGGATGTCCATGAGCTTCGTCTTTGCGGGACTGTAATCCACCGTCGTCTCACCGTCGTGCGCATGGATGTGGACGAAGAGCACGCCCGGCAGGCCGAGCAGCGCCTTCTCTACTTCCTTCGCACTCTCTTCTGTATAGCCTTTGACTGTGAACTGGAGACGCGTATTGCCGTTCGTCTCGCCGCAGCCACATTCTTTACACATTGCTACAGTACTCCTTTGTCAATCCTTCTTCTTGGACTTCGGGCCCTCTTCATTGATCTCCGGGGCATCGAGCGGTACGTGCTCGAGGAACTTCACGCCGGAGAACATCGAGGATGCCTCGCCCTCTGCTTCCATGAGGTCTGCGCGCAGGACCATATAGACATGGCCGATGGCGAAGACGATGATGAGCCAGGCAACGATGTGGTGCACCCAGTGCGTGACCATCTCGCCACCGAGCACGACATTGACCCAGCCAAAGAGCATGCCGCCGATGTTGTTTGGCTCCGTCATGTAGTACATGGCAAAGCCCGTGAGGATCTCGATGAGAACCATCACGTAGAGGCCGACGTACGACGTGCGTGCCAGCGGGTTGCGCAGGTACGGGTCGTGGCCCGGCTTCAGCAGCATGTAGTGCAGGGCGACGTCAATCGTATCGCGGTAGAAGTGGCCCTTCCAGACGCGCGGGAAGAGACGGTCACCCGGATAGCGGATGTAGCCGTAGATGCGCAGGATGAACGCTGCGCAGAACGTAAAGGCCGCGATGAAGTGTATATTCCTTACCCAGTCCATGGACATGGATGTGTACGTCGGCTCAATGCCCATCACAGTCACCGGCTTCGTGATCAGAAGGCCGGTGATGAACAGCGTGACAATCGACAGCACCATGATCCAATGGAAGATCCGCAGAAACGGACTGAACAGGTAGTAGACTTTCCGTTTTTCTTCTTTCATTCTACTATTCCTTTCCTTTCCACCAGGACCCCGGCTCACTTCTCAACGCGCGTGCCAGAGTACGGGTCCGTCGTGATGACATTGATCTTCTCGCCCTTCGCATTGAACATGTGTGTAGCGCAGGCCATGCACGGGTCAAAGGAGCGGACAACCTTGACGATCTCAAGCGGCTTGTCTGCGATCTTGACCTGCGTGTCCATCATGGCCTTCTCGTAAGCGCCGTGGCCAGCTTCGTCGTCGCGCGGGCATGCATTCCAGGTCGTCGGGACGACAGCCTGATAGTTGTCCGTCTTGCCGTCCTTGATGACGATGTAATGCGAGAGCGCACCGCGCGGAGCCTCGTAGAGGCCGACGCCCTTAGCCGTCTTCGGCCACGTCGACGGATCCCACTTCTCCATGTTGGCCGTCTTCGTGTCGCCCGACTTGATGTTGGCGATGAGCTTGTCGAAGAAGAACTTGTTGATCTCTGCATTGAGCTGGCAGTCGAGACCGCGGGCAGCCGTGCGGCCGACCATCGTCGGGAGCCAGACCTCCGGTGCGAGGCCGAGGACCTTCGATACGGCGTCGATCTGATCGAGCATCATCTTCTCAGCCCAGGTCGGCTCGCCGAGCATGCCCTTCTTGGCCTTCGTGTAGATGATGATGTAGCGGGCCAGAGGACCGACCTCGCAGAGCTTGCCGCGCCATTTCGGCGTCTTGAGCCAGGAGTACTTGCCCTGCTCGTTGAGTGCCTTCCAGTCCGTCGGCGTGCCTTCCTTCGGTGCCGTGAACTTCGGTGCCGTCACGCCGTCCCACGGGTTGCGGTCGTGCTCACCGTCTGCCGGGTACTCGTACCACGAATGCTCAACGCCTTCCGTGAAGACTTCCGGCTGCGTGAGATCTTCTGCGTCGATCTCATAGACCTTCGCTGCATCGATGCCCTTGCCGAAGTCCTCGACAACGCCGTTCGTGCGGATCAGCAGGTTCTTGAAGAAGTCGCCGTTTGCCGTGCCGGAGAACGGCTCAATCGGGTAGGAACCGTAGCCGAGCACGCGCTCCTTGGCGAGTCCGCCGCCGTCTACGCGGCCAGCCTTGACATAGGCAGCGCCGATGGCGAGGACGTCGGGGATGTAGAAGTTGTTGACGAGCGTGCGGCCGAGGTTGATGGCGCGGTCGACGATGCCGAGGCGGGCCGTGTTGACCGGCGCGTTGCCATCTTCCAGCGAGATGGAGCACGGCATGCCGCCGACGCAGTAATGCGGATGCGGGTTCTTGCCGCCGAAGATGACCTGCGGCGTGACGAGATCGCGGTGCTTGTCGAGCATCTCGAGGTAATGTGCAATCGCCATGAGATGAACCTCAGGCGGCAGCAGCTTGTAATCCGGATGATCCCACCAGTTGGCCGAGAAGATGCCGAGCTGGCCGCTCTCGACGATGGCCTGGACCTTGTTCTTGATCTCAGCGAAGTACTGCGGCGTAGCAGCTGGGAACGCATGGTCGTATGCTTCCGTCACCGAGGTGCCCGGTGCGCTGAACGGCAGCTTGTAGGCGTTGAGCGCTGCGACCTGCAGGTTGGCCGTCGCGACAGGGTCAGCGGCGAGCGCCTCGACCGGGCTGACCCAGTCGAGTGCATGCAGGTGGTAGAAGTGGACGATGTGGTCCTGTACCGTCAGCGTCGCAGCCATGATGTTGCGGATGTAGTTGGCGTTCTTCGGGATCTTGATGCCGAGCGCATCCTCGACAGCGCGCAGGGAGCCCAGGGCGTGCGCACTCGTGCAGACGCCGCAGATGCGCTGGATGTATGCCCATGCGTCGCGCGGGTCGCGGTCCTTCATGACGAGCTCGAGGCCGCGCCATGCCGTACCAGACGAAAGCGCATCCGTTACCTTGCCCGAACCTTCATCGACCTGCACCTCAACGCGCAGATGGCCTTCAATTCTTGTGATTGGATCTACTACTACGTGTTTCATTTATTCACCTGCTCCCCGTTCTCTTCTTCCTTAGCTGCATCGCGTTTCTTCTTCTGGATGACGCTGGCTGCGCCGTGTGCTGCGACACCGACAGCCGTGACGCCGGCGATGGCTGCGCCAATCTTATCGACGTCGCCGATCGGCTGGCCGAACTTCGGCAGGCGCTCGCTCATCTTGCCCTCATCCCAGAAATGCGCATTCGAGCAGCCGATGCACGGTGCACCGGACTGGATCGGATAGCTCATGCCCTGGAACCAGCGCATGTTGCCGCAGGAGTTGTACGTCTCCGGGCCGCGGCAGCCGAGCTTGTAGAGGCACCAGCCGGCCTTCGAGCCTTCATCGTCGTAGCTCTCAGCGAACATGCCGGCATCGAAGAACGGACGGCGGTAGCACGTATCATGGATGCGGTTGCCGTAGAACTGCTTCGGACGACCCTCGCCATCGAGCGGCGGTACCGTGCCGAAGAGAGCGACGTGCATGATGACACCCGTCATGACTTCCGGGATTGGCGGGCAGCCCGGCACATTGACGACCGGCGTCTTGCCCGTGAAGTTTGTGATGCCCGAAGAACCCGTTGGGTTCGGGTTGGCGGCCTGGATGCCGCCCGAAACAGCGCAGGTGCCGTAAGCGATGACAGCTGCGGCATTCTCAGCAGCGCGCTGCAGCGTATGCGTGAACGGATGACCGCCGCTCATGCAGTAGACGCCGTTGTCCTTCGTGCAGGCAGCGCCTTCGACGGCCAGGATGTACTGGCCCTTGTACTTCTGGATGGTTTCCTCGAGATGGGCCTCGAACGGCTCGCCGCTGGCAGCGGAAAGCAGATGATCGTATTCGAGTGCGACCTGGCTCAGGATGACATCCGAAGCGTACGGAGAACCGGAACGGATGAAGGACTCATCGCAGCCCGTGCATTCGTGTCCGTGGATCCAGATGACGACTGGAAGCGGCTTCTTCTCGGCAGCCTCGACGACCTTCTCGAGCTTGTCCGTGCTCAGGCCCATCAGAGACGTCAGTGCAACGCAGCCCTTGACAAAGCTGCGGCGGCTCATGCCTTTTCTGAGATATACATCCCACATACTCTCCCGTTTGTCCACTTTGTTACCTCCTCATGTAATCCTTGCGGATCGTGTGCGACTCCTTTGGCAACGGCGGCTCGTTTCCGTTACAGGCAGAAGGCAGACGCGTTATTGTGGCTTCTCATTTCATTATACGCTGAATAGAGTAAAATATCTATATCTATTCTCCTATCAATTCATTATAAATTTTATTGATGATTGGAATACAATAGATTGAATAAATAAAGAAATAAATAAAGGTTATCCAACGTATAATTACTGGGTCGACTACGTTTTTGTTCGCTGTAAAAAGGCAGATTTCCTGCTGTTTATTCTTGATTCTTCCGCCTTTACCATTCCTTTTCAGAATCGATGTGATATATATTTCGAATCATCATAAAAAAACTTGAAATATGGAATAAAACGCGCTATACTGAAATACGTCTTGGGGACGTAGCTCAGCTGGGAGAGCGTTCGGTTCGCATCCGAGAGGTCGAGGGTTCAATCCCCTTCGTCTCCACCAAGTAGAATATCGAGCAGGCATATGTCTGCTTTTTTTGTGCCCTGCATTATATGTAACTATTGACTTTACAATTAGCACGTGCTATGCTTGACTCAGTAAGGATTTGACAGAACCTTTTAGCATTTACCATTCAGAAAGGATGATCATCATGACGAAGGAAGAAGTATTGCAGCATGTACAGGGCGTCATCGACGCGCCGAGCGCCTACGCAGGTCTCAAGGAAGTCGCCAAGGAATACCTCGCTTCTGTCGGCAAGGCAGACGAGAAGGAAAAGGCAGAGAAGCTCATCGCCGCCCTGAAGGAATGCGTCGAGGGCATCGACGACGTCCTGCCGTTCTTCGCCTCTGACAAGGCAAAAGAGCTCTTCGGCGAGGAGCAGGCAGCCGCCCTGCTAAAGAAGGGCCAGGAAGTCAAGGCTGCCGGCGGCGACACCTGCTTCTGCCCGGCCTGCACCAACGGCAAATTCGTGCTCGACCATCAGGATTTGCTGCTGAAGTAATTTGAAGTCAGGAGTTATTTAAGGGGAAGCGCAACGAAGAAGGGTGTGGGTTTACATCGTTCAAGGGGAGGGGGCATGTATTTCGGCTTCGTCGCTCCGTTGAATGCGCCCCATGACAGGATGCCAATGCCAAGCTGTTTCGCCGCCTACCGCGGCGCTTTGACATCGGCTTATTAAGAGACTGACGGAGTGGGGCGCAGCCCTGCGGGCGGTCACTTCGCTCCTGCAGGCGAAATACATGCCCCCTCCCTCAGATACGCTTCGGGAACGAGACGTACCTAGGACAGGTTCTCGGCACCCTCGCCCCCTTGCAAAACTTTCTAACATTGCCCTAACAACGTCCCACACGCCCCACAACTTCACATGAAAAAAAGCTGCTGCACCATCGGGTGCAGCAGCTTTTTTATGCTTATTATGAGTTTGTCAGTCCTTGAAGACGCTCATGTCGAGGCTCGTGAAGCCCTGGAGGAATTCCTGGACTTTTGCGGCGATCTCGGCGACGCCGCCCTTCTTGCGGCTCTCGATGTTGAGCGGCATCTGCGGGTCGTGCAGGCTCATGCGCAGCAGGGCCCAGCCGTCCGGGAAGACGAGGCGCACGCCTTCGTACGACGGCTTGGCCGCGCGGATGCCGGCCTCGGCGGCGCGCTGCTCGAAGACTTTGAGCACGTTCTCACCGTAGCTGCGGAAGTCGTCCTCCCCCATGATCTTCATGCGGTACTCGCGGCTCTCGACGGGCTCGCCGAGCTTCTTGACGAGGTCTGCGAGATGGCGTCCCTGTGCCTTGGCCTTGGCGACGGCAATCAGGAGCTTGACGGCCAGGTAGGCGCCGTCATCGAGGTAGTAGTTCTCGGAGAGGGCGCCGTGGCCGCTCGTCTCGATGGCCAGCGGCGAGACGGTGCCTTCCTTGTTAAGGCGGATGCACTCGTCGATGACGTTCTTGTAGCCGCGCTTGAAGCGCAGATGGCGCAGGCCGAGCTCGCCCTGCAGGAATTCGGTGAGCTCGTCGCTCGTGACAGAGTCCGTGACGATCGTGCTGCCCGGATAGTCCGGTGCGAGGATGGCGGCCATCATGGCAATCAGGGCATTGCGGCTGATCTCCTTGCCGTTCTTGAGGACGGCGCTCATGCGGTCGACATCCGTGTCGAAGATCAGGCCGAGGTCGGCATGGCTGTCGAGCACGGCCTTGCGGATGGCGGCCATGGCCTGCTTGTTCTCCGGGTTCGGGATGTGGTTCGGGAAGTGGCCATCCGGCTCGAGGAAGACGCTGCCCGACGTGTCAGCACCGAGACGGCCGAGCACCTGCGTCGCGAAGAAGCCGCCCGCGCCGTTGCCGGCATCGACGACGACATGCATTCCCTTGAGCGGCGTGTCGCCCATGTTGAGCGCCGCGCGGATCTTCTTGCGCAGGTGGTGGCAGTAGCGATCGATGAGGTTGTACTTCTGGGCCTTAGAAAGGTCGCCCTTGACCTCTGGATTGCGCGCTGCCGCCTCGAGGATGGCGATGATGTCCTCATGCTCGACGCCGCCGTCCTTCGTGAAGAACTTGAGGCCGTTGCGGTTGTAAGGCAGGTGGCTGGCCGTGATCATGATGGAGCCGTCCATCTTCGTCTCGGGGAAGACGATGGACATGAACATCGACGGCGTCGACGCGAGGCCGCAGTCGACCGTCACGACGCCCGCATACGTCAGCGCCTCGAGCACCGCTTCCTTGAGCATCGGCGCAGAAAGGCGTGAGTCGTGACCGACCGCAACGCGCAGGTCCTTGACCCTCTTGCCCGTCTTCTGTGCGAGGAAATCGAGGAAACCGCTCGTGATGCGGTTGGCGGCCTCGGCATTGAGCGTCACCGGCTCGTCGGCCACGCCCTCTATAGAAACACCGCGCACATCGCTGCCATTGGCGAGCTTGAGCAGATTCTTTTCGGATATCGGCATATGATTACCCCCCTGCAAGATTCATTCTTGCTGTTTTCATGTTATTGCTACTTCTCTCTATTCCATAGCCACTCCACAAAATCCTGCTTGCAAAAGGAGAAAGACCGACAGCAAAAAGAGGCCATCACCCATGGTGATGGCCTCTTTTTCATGCTTGAGAGCCAATCAGCCCTTCTTGCTGCCGAGCACGATCTTGGAGAAGATTGCGAGCGACGCAGCGAAGACGGCCAAACCGAGGTATTCGGCCGTGCCGGCGAAGTCCTTGCCGACGATGGCCAGCGGCGCTTCCGAGCCGCCGTTCGTGACAGACGCGACGATGACACCGGCGAGCACGACACCGACGATGGACTCGCCGACGATGAGGCCCGAGGCGAACAAGGTGCCGCGGCGGAATCCAGCCTTTGCCTCTTCCTCACCGTGCTTCTCCTTCATGTGCTTGCGCAGCAGGTAGCCGAGAACGGCACCGACGACGAGCGGGGTCTGCACGGAAGGCGGCAGGTAGATGCCCATGCCGACGGCGAGCGGCGGCAGGCAGAGGTTGCGCGTCGTGCGCTTGAGCAGCTGGTCGACGACAACGAGGATGACGCCGAGGCCGAGGCCCATGTAGATGTACTCCCAAGCCAGCGTACTCGAGAAGATGCCCTGTGCGATTGTCGTCATCAGGGCTGCCTGCGGAGCGGCGAGTGCCTGCGACGGGTCCATGTCAGGACGCGGCAGGGCGCCCGGGAAGCCGTACGCCTCGTAGAGCAGATTGAGGACCGGCGCGATGACGAGCGCGCCGACGACACAGCCGAGCAGCAGGGCGACCTGCTGGCGCCACGGCGTAGCGCCGACGAGATAGCCTGTCTTGAGGTCCTGCATGTTGTCGTTCGAGATGCAGGCAATCGCCATGATGATGGATGTCGTGAAGATGGCCGTAGCCGTCGCGAACTTCTCACCACCCGGCATGGAGAAGATGCCGAAGGACGAGCAGAGCGCGTACATGACGAGCGAGGCCACGATGATGGCGAGGATGCCGATGCCCGAGATCGGGCTCGAGCTCGTGCCGACGAGGCCGGCCATGTAGGCGCAGGCAGCGGCCACGAAGAAGCCCATGAGGATGGCAACGCCGACGCCGACGAGTGTGAACGTCAGGTTCTCCGAAACCGGCAGGCCCTCCGGGCTGACAAATGCATAGAAGATGCCCAGGAGCCCCATGACCGTCACACTGAAGACCATTGCGATGCTCTGGACGCTCATATCGATGTCCATGCGATGCTTGCCCTTATCCGAGTCCGGCGCATGCATGGCAGCCAGCGACTCCTTGACACCGTCGACGACCGGCTTCGCGAGCATGATGAGCGTCCAGACGGCCGCGACGCCCATGGCGCCGGCACCGATGAGGCGGACGCGCTCCTGGTAGACCGTGCCCGCAAACTTCTGCATCGTCATGCCGTCCGGAAGCGCCCCTGTGATCGTGTAGTACGGCACAAAGCCGGCCCAGGCAATAAGGATGCCGACGAGCATCGAGAGGCCCGCCGCAATGCCGATGAGGTAGCCAGCGCCGACGAGTGCCGTTGAGTAACCGAGCGGCAGCTGCGTCATGCCGCGGCCGACCGGTATCCAGAGCGAGAGCTCCGAGCCGAGCACCTGCAGGGCATTCGTGCAGAAGGCGATGACACCGGCGAGCACGCCGCCCGCGCCGATCTCCTTGATGCCCGAACCGCCCTTCGACTCCTTGGCCGACTTTTCGTGGCTGCCGACCTTGAGGATCTCAGCCGCTGCGACGCCCTCCGGGTAGGCGAGGTCGCTGTGCACGACCATCGCGCGGCGCAGCGGGATCGTGAAGAGCACGCCGAGACAGCCGCCGCAGGCCGAGACAAGCAATGTCTGCCAGAACTCGAAGCCCTGCCAGTAGCCGATCATCAGCATGCCCGGAATGATGAAGATGATGGCAGACAGCGTGCCAGCGGCCGATGCCTGCGTCTGCACCATGTTGTTCTCGAGGATGTTCGAGTTCTTGGCCATCTTGAGCACAGCCATCGAGATGACAGCTGCCGGGATGGCCGACGAAAAGGTCAGTCCGACCTTGAGTCCGAGGTAGACGTTCGATGCCGTGAAGATGACCGTCAAGAGAGCACCGAGCAGCATGCCGCGGACCGTGAGCTCCGGCAGCCGCAATTCGTGCCGCATGAACTCATTTTCTTCCTGTTTCATGTAAATAGCTCCTTATCCGGAACGTGTCCGGTAAATTATGTTTGTACGTCTAGGGCGTACAAACACAAAGTCTATTATATCATAATATTTGACAATGTAAATCAAATTTTCTGATGACAGGAATGTATTCAATGTACAAGTACCGAGAGGATCGTGTAGAGGCAGGTGATGTAGAGCAGGACAAAGATCAGCCGGCGGATGAGCGCCTTGGGCACGTAGGCGAAGATGGCGTGGCCGATGAGGATGCCCAGCACGAGCGCCGGCAGCAGATAGATGCACTCGCCGAGGGCCGGCGCAATCGGCAAGCCGCCGAGCTCATAGCTCGTCAGGGAAGTCACATTGCAGAGGAAGAAGAATACGAAGCAGGTCGCCCGCATGACTTCGACGGTCATCCTGCTGTGGGCCAGGTAAATGAGAAACGGCGGACCGCCCATGCCGGCCGTGATGGATGTGAAACCCGAGAAGATGCCCGTGATCCACGAGTTGCGCGGGCGCTCGCGGATGCGCAGGTGAAAGGCCTGCATCGTGCCGAGCGAGAAGAGCACGATGGCGCTGATGAAGACCTTGAGCATCGCGCTCGAGGCGTGGTCGAAGGCCCAGAAGCCGAGCGGCTGGCCGCAGAGCACGCCGAGGTAGAGCCAGAAGACAAGCCTGAGATTCGCCGTGCGCAGCGCAAAGAGGCCCTGGCAGAAATTGGCACAGCAGGCCAGGAGCAGCATGATCGGCACGGTGAGCTTCGGATCGTAGAAGATCATCAGCAGTGGAGCCGCCACGATGACGAGGCCAAAGCCTGTGATAGACTGCAGGACGGCCGAGAAGAAGATGACAAAGGCTGGTGCCAGATGAGCCTCGAAGCCCACGAGATAAGCGGTCAGCATGTAGATTCCCCCTTTTCCCTCTATCATAGCACCACATGGCTGAGCCGGTCACGCAAAAAAGCCCTGCTCCCCGAATAGCGGGAAACAGGGCGCATGGCGCTTGTCAGTCGCCGAAGAATTCGTTCTCTGCGGCGATGCAGAGCATGTGGTAAACCGGCAGGTGGAGTTCCTGGATGCGGAACGTCTCATCGTCCGGCACACAGATCGTGATGTCCGCGAGGCCGCGGCTCTTGATCTTGCCGCCCGATTTGCCCGTCAGCGCGATCGTGCGGACGCCCTTGACCTTGGCCATCTGCAGGGCGTAGATGACGTTCGTCGAGTTGCCCGACGTCGAGATGGCGAGCAGGACATCGCCCGCGTCGCCCATGCCCAGGAGCTGCTGGGCAAAGGAGAGGTCCGGTGCCTGGTCGTTGGCAAAGGCCGTGTTGAGCGCGACCTGGTTGACCATCGAGAGAGCCGGCAGCGCGCCCTGCAGGTTCTCCATGAAGTAATCCGCCTCCTCCGGGCAGACGGCACGCATCTTCGCTTCCATATCGTCATCGAGCTTGCGCGGCAGCAGGAAGCCCTTCATGAGTTCGCCGACGATGTGCTCGGCGTCTGAAGCGCTGCCGCCGTTGCCGCAGGCGATGAGCTTGTGGCCGGCTGCATAGCTCTCGCAGATGGCCTTGACGGCCTCGATGAGGTCATCGCGGCAAACGGAGAGGGCAGGATAACGTGCGATGAGGTCATCGACCTTCGCAAGTGTGGATGTTTTGGGCATGAGATACACTTCTTTCTATGCGTAGGAACGATATATCAGCGATTGCGGTAGCGGTCAGCCGTGGACTTCGGCTCGTAGTCGTTGCCGCGCGGCTTGATATCTTGGATTGGCGTGCGCATCTGCTGGCTGTCCATCGGCTGCTGGCGCATCTCAAGGTCCTGGCGGTGATCGCGCGGGCTGCTAGCGCTCGTCTTATTGCCGCGGAACTTGTTCCAGAGCCAGCGCACGGCCATGATGGCGACGACGATCAGCAGGCCGTTCATCAAGAGGCCCAGGATGTCGGCGAACATGCCGCTGCCCATGCCGAAGAGGTGCGAGAGCATCGAGCCGAGCAGCATGCCGCCCGCAAAGATGCCGATGCCGCGCATGATGCTGCCGAGGCGGCTCGAGCTCTGCGTGTTCGCGTTAGCGGCGGCCGCATTCGACTTCGCATTCGCGGCCGGCGCATTCTTGTCGAGGCTCTTGGCGTCCTTGGACGGCGCATACGAAGAGCCATTGCCCGAGACTGACTTGCTCGTATTAGCATTATTCGTCGCGCCAGCGGCCGGAGCCTTCGGCGCCGGAGCCGATTTCGGGATGCTCATCTTCGCGCCGCCCTTGGCCGCATAGGCCGTGCTCACGAAGGACGCAGAAGCGGGCAGGACCGGTGCAGCGGAAAGAACCATGGCACCGACCATGAGAGCTGACAGTGTCTTCTTGATATTCATCAACGATTCTCCTTTATATCAAACAAAAATACAAAATGTCTTCTGTATCCATCACTCTTCCCGGTACGACTTGATGTCCTCCGGGAAGGCGTAGATCTCGCCGATCGTGTCGAGCTCGCCCGACAGATAGCGGTCGATGTCGTCGACATCGATGTAGAGCTTGCAGTCGATATCGAGGTAGCCCTGCTCCTTGCCGCCCGACAGGTCGCGGATGGCCATGAGCTTCTCGCGGAGCTTCAAGAGCTCACTGCGCGTCGCGTGGATATCGAGCTTGATCTGCGGGACGCCGTATTCCTTGAGTACCTCATCCATCGTCATGCGCTTTGACATATATGTCATCCTCTCTTTTATCTTTGACTTTTTGATGTTTACATTTTATCGAACCATGCTGAATACTTCCTGAAAAAATGGAAATCCCACGAGACGCGGCAAGACGTCAGAGCTTCTTTTCCGCCGCTTCTTTTGCCAGCAGGCGGTCCAGGATGCGCTGCAGCTGGCGCTTCTGGCGCAGGTGCGACTCGTACTCGAGGTCATTCGAGTCGATGCGCATGCGCTCCTTGAGCAGGTCGATGCTGGCCTGCAGGCGCCGGACGGCTTCATTCTCTGCCATAGTATGACTTCCTTTCGTGATTTGCTCTTGTTCCCTATTATACAGGAAAATAAAGGCGCCGACAATCGAGAAGGCCGGTCAGATTTTCCCCAGCAAATCATGGTATACTGGAGTCAATGTACAAAGAATCCAGAACATGAGGTGATATGATGATTGATTTCCACGAACTGCAGCAGCGCGACCTGCAGGCCATCGGGCAGCAGAAGCAGCGCCTGCAGCGCCTCGTGCTGCTGCGCAGCGCTTCCTTCCTCGCCATGATCTTCGCCTTTGCCGCGGGCTTTGACGGGCACCGCCTCGGCACACTCCTCGGCGTCCTGCTGCTCGCCGCCTTCCTGCTGCTCGTCCGCCGCCACCAGCAGGCCTCCTTCGAAAAGCTCTTGACGGAGAGCCATCTCGGCTGCGTGCAGTCCTTCCTCGACCGAAAGTCGGGCAAGTGGCGCGGCTTCGCAGACGACGGCCACGACCTCATGCGTGAAGACCGCCCACTGGAAGCCGACCTGCCCATCCTAGGCCGCGCCTCTCTCTATCAGTATCTCACGTCTGCGCGGACAAAAGCCGGCCGCCAAAAGCTCGCCAGCTGGCTCTCCCCCTTCCCCGAGTCCACCGACGCAATCCTGCTGCGCCAGCAAGCCGTCCGCGAGCTCAGCGAGTCTCCACAGGAGCTCCTGGTCCTCGAGGCCCGCAGCCACCTGCTGCCGCTCGGCACCGACCTCTCGGATTTCTGCACGATGCTCGAGCAGGATAACGTCAGGAAGAGCACAGCCCTGCGCCTGCTCTCCTACCTGCTGCCGGGCCTCTCCTTCATCGCGCTCGCGCTCTCCCTCGCAGGCCAGCTGGACATCACCGTGCCGGGCCTGCTCTTCTCGCTGCAGCTGCTGCTCACCTTCCTGCTGCTGCGCCGCAGCCAAGCCTTGCTCGCCCCGCTCATGGCACTGCCGCAGGAACTCAGCGTCTACGAGCAGCTGCTCGCCAAGATGGAAGCGGCAGACTACAAGAGTCCGCTGCTGCTCACCATCCAGAAGAACATGCGCGAGCAGCGCGCCTCAGAGGGACTGCACCACCTTGCGGGGCTCGCCGACCTCGCCGCCATGCGGCGCAACATCTTCTTCTTTCTCGTGGCCAACGCCGCCTGCCTCTATGATCTCCACTGCACGGCGCGCGCCTTCGCCTGGAAGGAACAGTACGGCCGCCAGTTGCGCCGCCACCTCGCATCCTGGGCCGAAGTCGAAGCCCTGCTCTCCCTCGCCACGCCCGCGCTCACGCGCGAAACCTTCTGCTGGCCCAAACTGCACGCCGGCAACCCGGACCTCGATGCACATGCCGTGACACCGCTGCTAATTGAAGAAGCAAAGGCCGTGCCGAACGACGCCGCCTTCCAGGCCGGCACCTGCATCATCACGGGCTCGAACATGAGCGGCAAGACGACGTACATGCGCACGCTTGCCACCTCCGCTATCCTCGCCTACGCCGGCGCCCCCGTCTGCGCCAAAGCCTTTGCCTTGACGCCGATGGCGGTCTACACCTCCATCCACGTCAGCGACGACCTCTCGCGCGGCATCTCGACCTTCTACGCCGAAATCCTGCGCATCCGCCAGATGGTCGAGGCCAGCCAGGAAGAGCGGCCGCTCTTGCTATGCATCGACGAGATCTTCAAGGGCACGAACTCCGCCGACCGCATCACAGGAGCCGCCGAAGCCATCAAGCGCCTCACGCGCGACTGGTGCATCACCCTCGTCACCACCCACGACTTCGAGCTCTGCGACCTCCAGTCGCCAAATGGCCTGCCCATCGAGAACTTCCACTTCGAAGAGTCGTACCAGGATGACAAGATCCACTTCGACTTCAAGATCCGCCCCGGCCGCTGCCACACCACCAACGCCCGCTACCTGCTCAAGATGGCCGGCATACTCTCCTGAAACACAGGAGAATCGCATCACAAAAGCGGTAAGCTGCAAGTATCTATGAACTTGCGGCTTACCGCTTTTTCGCAAAAATGAGCGCGCAGGGAGGTATTTCGGCTTCATCGCTCCGCTGAATGTGCCCTATGACAGGCCTCCCATAGAGGCCGCCTCGCCGCCTGCCACGGCGTTCCGACATCGCATGCTAAGCTGCTTTTGGTCAGGGCACAGCCCTTCGGGCAAATCGCTCCGCTCTTGCAGGCGAAATACCTCCCTGCGCTCAAACGCCAGAGCAGCGCCGCAAGACGATACTGCCTGCGAACCGCCATTCCAGTGACTTGCCATCGCGAAGATTGGATATAGCAGCTTCCGCACGAAGGGGCAGGGTGGACATAAGCGAAGCGTTTGGCAATCTGCGTGAAGAATCGATTTTTTCCCCACCAAGACCCTGGCAAAAGAGCATCGTCCAAGCGAAGCGCGTTTCGCTCTTTTGTCAGGATGCATTGAAAGGGAAAAAATCGATTTAGCAGATTGCCGCCGCGCAGCGCTGTCCCCCCTGCCCCTTCGTGCGAGTAGTACTACACCTTACTTCTGGAATCTAAAAGCTGCTTTGCCCGGATAGACCGCGCTTGCGCCGAGCTCTTCCTCGATGCGCAGCAGCTGGTTGTACTTGGCGACACGCTCCGAGCGGGACGGGGCGCCCGTCTTGATCTGGTTCGTGTTGAGCGCGACAGCGAGGTCCGCGATCGTCGTGTCCTCCGTCTCGCCCGAGCGGTGCGAGACGATTGCCGTGTAACCCGCCTCATGCGCCATCTTGATGGCCTCCAGCGTCTCCGACAGCGTGCCGATCTGGTTGAGCTTGATGAGGATGCTGTTGCCGCAGCCGAGCTCGATACCCTTCTTCAGGCGCTTCGTGTTCGTGACAAAGAGGTCATCGCCGACGAGCTGTACCTTGTCGCCGAGCTCCTTCGTCATCTTCTGCCAGCCTTCCCAGTCCTCCTCATCGAGGCCGTCCTCAATGGAGTAGATCGGGTACTTCTCGATGAGGCTCTTCCAGTGCGCGATGAGCTCATCCGACGTGAACTCCTTGCCCGACTTCGGCTGCTTGTAGAAGCCCTTGCCCTTCTCGCTCTTCCACTCCGACGAAGCCGCATCCATCGCCAGCACGAAGTCGCGGCCCGGCTCGTAACCCGCATTGCGGATGGCCGTCAGGATGTGCTCGATCGTGTCCTCGTCGCTCTTGAGGTTCGGCGCGAAGCCACCCTCATCGCCGACAGCCGTCGTCTGCCCTTCCTTCTTGAGCAGCGCCTGCAGCGCATGGAAGACCTCCGTCGCCCAGCGCAGTCCCTCGCGGAAGGACGGTGCGCCGGCCGGCATGATCATGAACTCCTGCGTGTCGACCGAGTTCGTCGCATGCGCGCCGCCGTTCAAGATGTTCATCATCGGCACCGGCAGGTGATTGCCGCTGATGCCGCCGAGGAAGCGGTAGAGCGGGAGGTCGAGCGATACGGCCGCGGCCTTTGCCGCTGCGAGCGAGACGGCGAGGATGGCGTTCGCGCCGAGGTTCGACTTGTCTTCCGTGCCGTCGAGCTTGAGCATGATGGCATCGACTGCATAGATGTCCGACGCATCCGCGCCGATGAGAGCCGGGGCGATCTTCTCGTTGATGTTCGCGACGGCCTTCGAGACGCCCTTGCCGCCGAACTTCGCCTTGTCGCCGTCGCGGAGCTCGAGCGCCTCGAACTCGCCCGTCGAAGCGCCCGACGGAGCAGCGGCGCGGCCGACGGAGCCGTCCTCGAGCGTGACTTCTGCCTCGACCGTCGGATTGCCGCGCGAATCGATGATTTCACGGCCGATGACCTGCATGATCTGTAAGTATGCTTTCATGGGGATTACCTCCTGATATTCGTTCTCATTTACAAATCCAGTATATCATAGATGAGATTTGTTTTCAATAGTGACCGTCACTTTTTTCTTCGCCTTTATTATAAGGAACGAGCATCGCTGTGTTCTGTCACAAATGCGACAGAACGCTAAGAAAAATTATGCGGTATGCACTTTATTGAAATTTTTTCCTCGTTCTATATATTTTTTCTCGAAAATACGAGACAAATGTCCTTTTCTATGGTATTATAGAGTCTGTTACATACAACTGTACACATATCGAGGACACAAAACGACTAGGAGGCTATTATGGAATCATTCATCCCCATACTCAATGCCATCGACTCCTTCATGTGGGGTCCGCCGCTCATCACGCTGCTCGTCGGCACGGGCATCTATCTGACCATCCGCCTGAAGCTCCTGCAGGTCTTCCGCCTGCCGAAGGCGCTCAGGCTGATCTTCAAGGCCCAGAACAACGGCCGCGGTGATGTCTCAAGCTTCAAGGCGCTCTGCGTCGCCCTCGCCGCCACGGTCGGCACGGGCAACATCGTCGGCGTCGCCACGGCTGTCAAGGTCGGCGGCCCTGGCGCCATCTTCTGGATGTGGGTCGCTGCCTTCTTCGGCATGGCCACGAAATACTCGGAAGGCCTCCTGGCCGTCAAGTTCCGCTCCATCGACGAGAAAGGCGAGATTGCCGGCGGCCCGATGTTCTACATCCGCAACGGCATGGGCGAGAAGTGGAAGCCGCTCGCGACGTTCTTCGCGCTCGCCTGCATCGGCGTCGCCTACTTCGGCATCGGCACCTTCCCGCAGGTCAACGCCATCGTCGACAGCATGCAGATCTCCTTCGGCTTCCCGAAGATCGCGACAGACGTCATCCTGACCGTCTTCATCGCCGCCATCACGCTCGGCGGCCTGCAGAGCATCGCCAAGGTCGCCTCCGGCATCGTGCCGTTCATGGCCCTGACGTACGTCGCCATCAGCCTTGGCCTCATCATCCTCAACCTCGATCAGGTCCCGGCTGCCATCGCCATGATCATCAACGATGCCTTCACGGGCGCCGCCGCTGCCGGCGGCTTCGCCGGCTCGACCGTCATGATGGCCATGCAGAACGGCGTCGCGCGCGGCGTCTTCTCCAATGAGTCCGGCCTCGGCTCGGCGCCGATTGCCGCCGCTGCCGCCAAGACGAAGTGGCCGGCTGAACAGGGCCTGATCTCGATGACGGGTACCTTCATCGACACGATCATTATCTGCTCCATGACGGGCCTCGCCCTCGTCATAACGGGTGTCTGGCAGGGCGATGCCGCCGGCGCGGCGATGACGAGCGCTGCCTTCGCCAGCGCGTACGGCTTCTTCGGCAGCCAGCTCCTGACGATTGCCCTCGTTCTCTTCGCCTTCACGACGATCCTCGGCTGGAACTACTACGGCGAGCGCGCCTGCATCTACCTCTTCGGCAACAAGGGCGTCCTGCCGTACCGCCTGATCTTCATAGCGCTGATCGCATCCGGTGCCTTCCTCAAACTCGAGGCCATCTGGATCCTCGCCGATATCGTCAACGGCCTCATGGCCATCCCGAACCTCATCGCATTGATTGCCCTCTCCGGCGTCATCGTCGCTGAGACGAACAAGTACATGAACCGCCACAAAAAGGCCGCACAGCCTTCTTCGGATAAATAAAACACGCGTCACCAAAAAGCCGCCACTCCTCTTAACTGGAGCGGCGGCTTTTTCGCGCGCATGCCTTTACAGCGGCGCCGTTCCGTCATAAAATAATAAGAACACCACGCAGGAATCGAGAAAATGCGACAGAAAGGGGTTTTCTCTACGGACATGACGGAATCATTTGAATCAGCGCTCGCGAAGACCAGGCGCGAGGTCTTCCTCGAGGGCGTCCACGACGGCATGCCGATCGCGCTCGGCTACTTCGTCGTCTCGTTCACGCTCGGCATCGCCGCCCGCAATGCAGGGCTCGACCCGCTGCAGGGCTTCCTCGCGAGCTTCTTCAACAATGCCTCGGCCGGCGAGTACGCGGGCTTCACGGTCATCGAGGCGGACGCGCCCTACCTCGAGATCGTCCTCATCACGCTCGTCGCCAACGCGCGCTACATGCTCATGAGCTGCGCCCTCTCGCAGAAGTTCCAGCCGGGCACCTCGATCTGGCATCGCATCTTCGTCGGTTTCGACGTGACCGACGAGATCTTCGGTATCACGATCGCGCGCAAGGGCCCGCTGAACCCCTACTACAACTACGGGGCCATGGCGCTCGCACTGCCGGGCTGGGCCGTCGGCACGTCGCTCGGCGTCGTCGCAGGCAACATCCTGCCGCCTGCCGTCGTCAGCGCCCTCTCCGTCGCGCTCTACGGCATGTTCCTCTGGGTCATCATCCCGCCGGCCAAGAAGAACCACATCGTCGGCGGCCTCGTGCTCGCGAGCTTCGCGCTCAGTTACCTCGCCTCCATCCTTCCGGGGATTGCCTCATGTTCCTCCGGCACGCGCACGATCATCCTGACTGTCCTGATCGCGGGCATCGGCGCCGCACTCTTCCCCATCCGCGAACCACAGGGACAAGACGGCTCCCAGGAAGGAGATGACCGCCATGCAGCATGACATCTACATCTATCTGCTCTTGATGAGTGCCGTGACGCTCGCAATCCGCATCGTGCCGCTGACGCTCATCCGCGGCCAGATCAAGAACGGCTTCCTGCGCTCCTTCCTCTTTTACGTGCCCTACGTGACGCTGGCCGTCATGACCTTCCCTGCCATCACCGAAGCCACGCAGACGCCCGTGAGCGGCGCGCTGGCCCTCGTTTTCGGCATCGGCCTCGCCTGGTACGGCGCGAGCCTCTTCAAGGTCGCCTCGGCCTGCTGCCTCGTCGTCTTCCTCACAGAGCTCGTGCTCGTCGCCTGACCATCTCCACATGCCAAAAAGCCTCTGGCTTCCTCAACGAGGAGCCAGAGGCTTTTTATATGCAAGTTCAGCTATCACGGTTAGGCGTACACCCCTCGGCGGAGCCATCGGAGCTTGCCAGTTCCTCATACATGAAATGCCCATCGATCAGCGTCGCGTAGAAGACCTTGCCGTAGTTGACATTGTCGGCCTGGCGCCAGATGGCGAAGACCTGCTTGTCGCGCCCCTTCACCGTGTGGACGCAATACGTCATGCAGTGCGGGCGGTCCGGCTCGCGGACGGTCTGCTCCCAGACCATTTTCGTCATGCGCTCCCGGTCACAGGGGCAGACGACATTCGGCGCGTACTCCTGCGTGAACTCCATGAACTCGCGGATATTGCGGCATTCGAGCATCTCGACCATCGTCTTGTTGACGAAGAGGATCTTGCCGTCCGGCTTCGCCTCCGAGACGAGCAGGGCCGTCGGCAGGTTCTTGGTGATTGTCTCGAGGTTGAAGCCGAGCGACGTGCGGTTCAGGCTCTCCATCGAGGGCTCATAGGCGCGATAATGGTTGCGGCCGCGCAGCTTGACGGCGTAGAGCGCCGTGTCCGACTCGTGGAAGAGGCGCGAGAGCGGCATGCCATCGCCGCGGTAGAACGTGTAGCCGATAGAGACAGAAAACGAATGCGTCTCACCGTCATACGTGAAGGACTTCTTCTTGTTGGAGAACGCCTTGACGGCGGCCTGTGCCACCTCTGGCTCCGCGTCCTTCATGAAGACGACGAACTCATCGCCGCCATTGCGGCCGATGATCTGCTCGTGGCCGAAGTTCTCGACAAGATCCCGCGCCAAAGTGCGCAGAGCCTCGTCGCCAGCCATGTGTCCGTGCAGGTCATTGATGAACTTGAAGCCGTCGAGATCGAGGCTGACGAGCGCGCCATGCGAGGCAGGATGCTCCCTAAGCCAGTCTGCAATCTCCTTGTCGAGGCCCATGCGGTTGAGCAGGCCCGTCAGCACATCGTGCTGCGACATGTAAGTGAGATTGCCCTGCGAGGCCGCCACCTTCCCGACCATCGCCTGGAAATTGCGGCTGAGTTCACCGATGTCATCGAGCTGCGTGTCGTACAGCTTGATATCGTAGTTGCCCTCGCCGACTTCCTTCGCCGCTTCGATGACGCGCTGCAAGCGCTCTGACAGGCGGTTGATCATGTAAATCGGCAGCAGCGAAGCCATGATGCAGACAGCGATGAGGCCCATGCCCATCTGCATCATGGCCCGGTGCGTGCGACTGTAGATCTGCGGCTTCTGGCGCAGGTCGATGATGTTCATGCGATTGCGCAGGGCCCTGATGCCCGCAATGCTCTCCTGGCCATCCCAGCTGTACCGCAGCATCTCATCATCCGTCCGTCCCGCTTCGGCAACCGTTTCGGGCGGATCGACGAGCCGGATGCCCTTCTCCGCCACAGGAGTGCCAAGAGGTGCCTCCGGCGAATACTCCATCGAGCCCGTGGCATCGCACAGCATGATCATGCCGTGCTCGCCCTTCGGCGGGTTGGCGTAGAGCCTGTCGATGAAGGCCTGGAAGTCTATGTCGATGCCGACAATCGCGACCATGACGCCGTCCTTGTAGATGGGGCGGAGGTACGAGATGATGTAGCGATTCAAGTAAGGAGAATAGTACGGCTGCGTCCAAGCGGCCCCGCCCTAATCCATCAGATAGGCAAAGGCGAGCACATGGCGCGGAGCCGTGTGACCAATTTCCTCTTGCTGCTTGGCCAGGACATCGTAGAATGTCGAGTCGCGGCCATTGGAAGCCTTCCAGAGCGCCGAGATATTCTCGGATGGATAGTAGAGATAGTACGAGCAGATGATGTGGAGATTCGTACTGGCATCCTGGAAGTCGTGGTCGACCGACCGTGCCAGATGCTGCCGGAAGGAGAGGTCGCGCAGCTGCGCAGGATCGTCGACCTTCCGTGAGATGGCATTGGCCGTATAATTGACGATATTCTCGGAACGCAGGAGCTCATCGTCGATGATTGTCGCCGTCGTGTCGACGAGGTGGTTCATATTCTGAATTTCATAGTCGTAAGTCAGGTGGGAGATGGTCCAGAGGCTGATGCCTCCCACACAGAGAGCCATCAGGATCATGCCAGCCAAGCACACCGCCAAAACTTTTCGTTTCAGTGAGTAAAACAGCTTCATCCAAAGATCCTTCCTGCCTGTCAGTACGGAGTCAGCCAGAACGCCCTCACATAACTGCGGCCTGCATCTCATGGATACAGATTATTCTTTCCAAACATTTTTCCATAACGGATTCTATATAGTATTCTCCACCATCCCCGCGAAATCCTGTCACTCCTTCAAGTATTTTTGTCCCCCCCGAGAGGACAAGGTTCTTTTGCCGTGACCAAATCCTCCGGATTGGGCTTATGGCTCTCGGGGAAAAAGACCCTGAGCACTCTCTCCTCCTGCGGCTTGCCGAGGTAGGCGCCGAGCAGGAAGAAGGCGAGCGAGACGGTGATGCCGATGGTGATCTGGTGAAGCCCCATGAACTTGAAGCCGAGGCCCTGCGTCAGGCAGTAGGCAATCGTGCCGCCGCCCATGGAGAGAATGGCGCCGAGCTTGTTGGCCCGCCGCCAGAAGAGGCCCAGGAGAAGCGTCCAGAAGAACGCCGTCTCAAGGCCGCCGAAGGCGAACATGTTGATGAGCCAGATGAGGCTCGGCGGCGTCATGGCAATGCAGAAGACGATGACGCCGATGACGGCCGTCGCCACGGTCGAGAGGCGGCGCAGCTGGCGGCCGGTGACCGTGCGGCCATGCTTCTCGGCATGGTGCAGGTAGACATCCTTGACGATAGCCGACGACGCGACGATCAAAAGGCCTGAGATCGTCGAGATTGATGCCGCAAGGGGCCCGATGATGGCGAGGCCGACGAGTGCCGGCGGCAGCGCCGTGACAATCGTCTTCGGGATGATGTAGTCGACGCCGCCGTAGCTCGCAAGCGGTCCTGTCAGCACGCCGTGCGCGAGGATGCCCGTGAAGTTGATGCCGATGTTCATGAAGCCGACAACGACCGTGCCGATGAGCATGGCCTTGTGCAGACTCTTCGTGTCCTTGTAGCTGATGCCGCGCACGACCGACTGCGGCAGGGCGATCGTGCAGATGCCGACGAGGATCCACTGCGTCAAGTAGAGCCCCACTGGCATGTGGCCGCCCGAGAGCGGCTCGAGCATCTCCGGGTGGTTGGCATGGATATTCGCCATGATGGCCGCGTAGCCGCCGCCCGCCTCGAGGACGTAGTAGAGCAGGAGCGCAATGCCGATCATCATCATGATGGCACAGCACGTATCCGTGATGGCCACGGCACGGAAGCCGCCGATGCTCGTGTAGAGCACGACGACGAGTCCGAAGAGCAAGAGGCCCATCTCATAGCTGTATCCCGTGACCGTCGCGAAGAGCTTCGCGCCGCCGACGAACTGCGCCGTCATCGTGCCGCAGAAGAACAGCACGATGATGAAGGCCGCGAGCGTCGCCAGTCCGTCCGACTGGAAGCGCTCGCGGATGATGTCGACGACCGTGACCGCGTCGAAGCGGCGCGAGAGCATGGCCACGCGCTTGCCGAAGATGCCGAGCACAAGGAAGATGGCCGTGACCTGCACGACCGCCATGTAGACCCAGCCGAAACCGATCTGCCAGGCCATGCCCGGCCCGCCGACGAACGAGCTGACGGAACTGTACGTCGCCACCGTCGTCATCGCGAGCACAAAGCCGCCGAGGTCGTGATTGCCGATGAAATACGTCTGCACGAAGTTCTTGCCGGCATTCTGCCGGCGCACCCAGAAGCCGATTGCCACCATGAAGCCCATAAAAACGAGCAGCGGCAGCAGGGCGGAAAGATTTCCCTCACTTGTCATGGCGGACCTCCTCTTCCGAATCGTCAAGGCTCATGTCCACAAATACGGTCGCCGTTAAGATCTTGACGCCGATGATGGCAAAGAGCCAGATGCCGATGGTCGCGGTCCAGACCCAGAGAGGCAGGTGGAAGAACTCCACCGGAATCCCCGCTAGACCAAAGCCGGCGGCGACCCACGCCCCGATGAGAATCAGCAGCAGCAGGGCCGTCCCCGCCGCCTCTTTTCGTACCTGCCGGTACTTCTCGTAGTTATTCATTGTTTTCCTCCTTTGTACAGTCGCATCCCCATTGATGCGTACCGTCATCCCCTATGATGGCACGAAGGAGAGATTTTGTCAAAAAAAGAGGAGCTGCGGAGAAGCTCCGCAGCCCCATTGGGTAGAGAAAAGTATATCAAACGGTCAGTCCAGAACCTTGAAGGCCTGGTCGAGATCGTAAATGATATCATCGATGTGCTCCGTGCCGATGGACAGGCGAATCGTCGACGGCGTGATGCCGGACGCAGCGAGCTCCTGCTCGTTCATCTGGGAGTGCGTCGTCGAAGCCGGATGGATGACGAGCGACTTGACGTCCGCGACATTGGCCAGCAGGCTGAATACCTGCAGGTGGTCGATGAACTTCTTGGCCGCCTCAGCGCCGCCCTTGATCTCGAACGTGAAAATCGAGATGCCGCCATTCGGGAAGTACTTCTTGTAGAGCTCATGATCCGGATGATCCGGGAGAGCCGGATGATTGACTTTCGCGACATGCGGGTTCTTGGCAAGGTAGTCGACGACCTTGAGCGCGTTCTCAACGTGACGCTCAACGCGCAGCGACAGCGTCTCCGTACCCTGCAGCAGCAGGAAGGCATTGAACGGTGAGAGCGTAGCGCCCTCATCGCGCAGGATCAGCGTGCGGATGTACGTCGCAAAAGCTGCCGCGCCGACATCTTTGGCAAAGCTGATGCCATGGTAGCTCGGGTTCGGCTCGACGAACTGCGGGAACTTGCCCGAGGCAATCCAGTCGAACTTGCCGCCGTCGACGATGACGCCGCCGAGCGTCGTGCCGTGGCCGCCGATGAACTTCGTAGCCGAGTGGACGACGATGTCCGCGCCATACTCGAACGGGCGCAGCTGATACGGCGTCGCGAACGTGCTGTCGACGACGAGCGGGATGTTGTGCTTGTGCGCGATGTCAGCGACAGCCTGGATGTCGATGAGGTTGGCATTCGGATTGCCGATGGACTCGATGTAGACAACGCGCGTGTTCTCCTTGATAGCCTCCTCGAAGACCTCGACGCCTTTCGTCGGGTCGACGAACGTCGTCTCGATGCCGTAGTTCGGGAAGGTGTGCTCAAAGAGGTTGTAGGTGCCGCCGTAGATCGTCGTAGCCGCGACGATGTGCTGGCCGTGGTGTACGAGTGCCTCGAGTGCATACGTGACAGCCGCAGCGCCAGAAGCGACGGAGACAGCTGCGACGCCGCCCTCGAGTGCCGCGATGCGCTTGGAGAATACATCCTCCGTCGGGTTCGTCAGGCGGCCGTAGACGTTGCCGGCATCCTTGAGTGCGAAGCGATCCGCTGCATGCTGTGCATTGTGGAAGACGAACGACGTCGTCTGGTAAATCGGCACAGCGCGCGCATCCGTAGCAGGATCAGCCTGCTCCTGGCCAACGTGCAGCTGCAGCGTCTCAAAATGATACTTTCTCTCTTCACTCATGAAAACCGGCCCCTTTCAAAAAAGCTTGTTGCTCGTAAACATACTTGATTAATATGTTTACATTATAGTTGTAACCATGTAACTTGTCAAGCTAAGATCGCGAAAAAATCAGGACTTGGCCGCCGTTTTTTTCGCGCTGTCCGCAGCGGCTGAACCCCTGTCCAGCGGCCAGAGGAAACCGTGCAGGTCAGCGTCGCGGATGACGCGGTCCATGCAATTCAGCGCGAGGTACGAAGCCGTACCCGAAGATGAGTACTCGTCATCGAAGAAGTCAGAGGCCTTCTTGTGGACGAGCTTGTCCTGCGCGCGATCGTAGACGATGAGCTGGACCTCTGCACGGCTGTGCAGGATCATGCCGCGGTCCCAGTACCAGCTCATCGTCGTATACTGCTCATACGCCGCGACAACAGGGATGACGACGAGGTCAGCCTGGAGCTTCTCGGCAATAGGCTTTGCCATGTCCTTGATGCGGACCTTGCCCGTCATATCCCCCTCCACCTCGTCCCAGGCGGTGAGGCAGTCCTTCTCGGGGATGTAGGTGACGGCCTTGAGCGTCGCATTGAGCGGTACGTGCAAAGCGCGGTCAATCTTCCTCTCCAGCTGGTCCTGCACCGAAGCGTCCGGCTGCTGCCAGCTCTCGATGACAAGCGGGAACTGCGCAATGCGCTGCGGCTGTCTTTCCGCCGCCAGAGCCGGGACCGCGAGGATGAGCAAGAGCAGCATGGCGATGCACGAGCGAGTGATGATGTTTCGCATGGGAATACCTCCTTTAGTTTTTGGCGATGGAGTTACGTTTGGGGATGGATGGGATGGGTAGGGTTGACATCGAGGGGTGGAGGCGGGGCTAGTGCGGCCGGCAGGGGCAGGGCCAACGCTCCGTAGCGCAGCTGGCTAAAAGATTTTTCAGCCTTTAATATAGCCTTGAAAAGGAACGAAAACGCGCTGCGCTTGAACGATTGTTCTTTTCAAGGGAAGTGGTGTGGGCTGAAAAATCTTTCTTGACGCCAGCTGCGAACACTCCGCTCCTGTCCCCGCCCCTCCCGACATGCCACGCCACAAGTGCCTGCCTCGGGGGCGGCCCTTGGATTGTTACTTGCCCCACCCAAGACAGGATGAAGTTTCACCTTGCCTTACTAGACAGAAATATTCCCTCGGCCATGGTAGGTGATTCAATAGATGCGCTCAAAAGGAATGTTCGAGAGCAACGGGGCCCAAGACCCGAGCGAGGCCACTGCCGTAAATGGAGCATTTGCGATGGCCGTCAAGAAAATGTCCGAGAGCACCGAAGCCAAAGGCCGTGGCCGGTGCGCTGACGTAAGCGAAGCTTTGGCAATGGCCGTCAAGAAAATGTCCAAGAGAAACGAAGCCAAAGGCTGTGGCCGAGGCGCTGACGTAAGCGGAGCTTTGGCGATGGCCGTTAAGAAAATTTTTTCAGGCTACAAGCTGTCCTTGCCGTGAATCGTCGTCCAAGCGAAGCGCGTTTAGATTCCCGGCAAGGCTTGATTAAATGCCTAAAAAAATTTTTAGGCCATCGCCGAGCGCAGCGTCGGCAGTGCCTCGGCCACAAGCCGTCTCCCTTTGCCAGAACCCCTGATCCCATCAATCTCAGTGGATTGCCTTCTTCTTGAAGCGCCCGCCGACGATGTCGTGGACGGCGTTTATGGTGACGAAGGCATTCTCGTCTTTTTCGAGCACGATTTCCTTGAGCTTGTCGACCTCAAGGCGCGTGACGACGCAGTAGAGAACTTCCTTCGGCTCGCCGGTGTAGCCGCCCTGACCGTGCAGCAGCGTGACGCCGCGGCCCAGGCGGTCGTTGAGGGCCGACGTGATCTCATCGTGCTCATTCGTGACGATCATGACGGCGTACGACTCGTCGAGGCCCTTGATGACGACGTCGATCATCTTCGAGATGACGAAGTAGGCGACGAGCGAGTACATCGCCTTGTCCCAGCCGTAGAGAAGGCCCGCACTCGACAGGATGAAGAGGTTGATGAACATGACGACCTCGCCGACCGAGAAGACCGACTTGCGGTCCATGATGATGGCGACGATCTCCGTGCCGTCGAGCGAGCCGCCCGCGCGGATGATCAGGCCGACGCCGAGACCGTCGATGATGCCGCCGAAGATCGCTGCGAGGAACGGGTCATCCGTGACCTTCGGCAGCGGCGCAAATACCGCCGACCAGACCGACAGGATGCAGATGGCAATCGTCGTCGCAATCGCGAAGTTCTTGCCGATCTGCTTGTACCCGAGATAGAGGAACGGGATGTTCAAGAGCACGAGGAACACGCCGAGCGACAATCCCGTGATCGATGACATCATGATCGAGATACCGACGACGCCGCCGTCGATGACATTGTTCGGGATCAGGAAAAGCTCGAGGCCGATTGCCGCGATCAGCGCACCGACAAAGATCATCAGGTACTTCTTGACATAGAACGAAGCCTTGCGGTGCTGGCGGATGACAGATTTTGCCTTCGCCTCCGTCACGCCGGGCAGGCTGTGGATATCACTCATACAATTCTCCTACTTTCCAATTGGTTTTCTTCCTATATAACTTTATTATAGCGAAAAAGTATACGCTCATCCATGAAATTATCGTGAAAAAGCTTCCATCTGTTACAAAAATCTTTTCGTATTGCTCATTCGTGAAAGCCGCCTAGCCTTCGCACGCCTTTCTTCGTATTCTTTCATATTGTTTGCTGGTTATGATTGACTTTGATTGACTTTGATGATATTATGAAAATACAGAAAGGGTGAAAGCCATGCTTACGGAAGAACGATATGCGACCATCCTGCGCATCCTCAAAGAGAAACAGGCTGTGACAGTCCCCGAGCTCACCCGGGCGCTCTGCACATCGGAATCCACCATCCGGCGCGACCTGACCGCGCTCCACAAGCGCGGCATGCTCTACAAGGTCTACGGCGGCGCGACCTCCATCGACAGCAACTACACCGCGATGGAAGAAGACATGCCGACCAAGAGCAGCCGCTGCACCGAAGAGAAGATCGCCATCGCGCGACGGGCGGCCAGCCTTGTGACCCGCAAGGACTTCGTCTACATCGACGCCGGCTCCACAACCCTGCACATGGTGGACTTCCTGCAGGAACGCCAGGCCGTCTACGTGACAAACGGGCTGCCCCATGCCTCGCGACTGTCCCTCAAGGGCTTCAAGGTCTTCCGGCTCGGTGGCCGCCTCAAGGCTGTCACCGAGGCCGTCATCGGCACGGAAGCCCTGCATAACCTGGAGCTCTACAATTTCACCAAAGGATTCTTCGGTGCCAATGGCATCAGCATCAAGTCCGGCTTCTCCACGCCGGACTCGAGCGAAGGCCTCGTCAAGAGCGAAGCCCTCTCGCGCTGTGAGCACGCCTACGTGCTGGCCGATCAGTCGAAATTCAACAAGATCTCGCCGATCACCTTCGCCAACATCTCGAGTGCGACCATCATCACCGGACATCTAAGAGACAAGAAGTATCGGGATTGCACGACAATCCTGGAAGGAGAGTAAGAGAAGAATGATCTACACCGTAACTTTCAACCCCTCGCTCGACTACATCGTCCGCCTCGATTCCTTCACGGCCGGCGAAATCAACCGCGTGAACTACGAGCAGGTCCTCGGCGGCGGCAAGGGCATCAACGTCTCCATCGTCCTCGGCAACCTCGGCCATGAGAGCACGGCTCTCGGCTTCACGGCCGGCTTCACGGGCGAAGAGATCAAGCGCCAGCTCGACGGCTTCGGCGTCAAGCACGACTTCGTCCAGCTGCCGGAGGGCTTCACCCGCATCAACGTCAAGGTCAAGGCCGATAAAGAGACGGAGATCAACGGCCAGGGCCCGGACATCAGCGAGGCCAAGCGCGAAGAGCTCTTCGAGAAGCTCGACAAGCTCAGCAAGGGCGACACGCTCGTGCTCGCCGGCTCCATCCCGAAGACGCTGCCGGACGACATCTACGAGAAGATCATGGCCCGCCTCGAGGGCCGCGGCATCCGCATCATCGTCGATGCCGAGAAGAAGCTCCTGCTCAACGTCCTCAAGTACCATCCGTTCCTCATCAAGCCGAACAACCATGAACTCGGCGACATGTTCGGCGTTAAGCTCACGACGGACGAGGAGATCATCACCTACGCCAAGAAGCTCCAGGAGAAGGGCGCACAGAACGTCCTGATCTCGATGGCCGGCGACGGCGCCATCCTGCTGACGGCAGACGGCAAGCACTACAAGAGCCCTGCTCCGAAGGGCAAGCTCATCAACTCCGTCGGCGCCGGTGACTCGATGGTCGCAGGCTTCATCACGGGTTACATCGAGTCGCAGGGCGACTTCGAGACGGCCTTCCACATGGGTGTTGCCACGGGCTCCGCTTCCGCATTCAGCGAGAACCTCGCCACGCGTCCGGAAGTCGAAGCACTCTTAAAGACAATCATCTGATTCATTCTACATACAGTGTAAGGAGAGGAAACTATGCGTATTACTGACTTGCTCAAGAGCGAGAGCATCGCGCTTGGCCAAAAGCCTGCTGACAAACAGTCGGCAATCCGTCAGCTCGCTGACCTCATGGCAGCCTCTGGCAATCTTTCCGACAAGGAACAGTACCTCAAGGATGTCTTCGCCCGCGAAGCTTCCGGCACGACGGGCCTCGGCGACGGCATCGCAACGCCGCACGCCAAGAGCACTGGCGTCAAGGAAGCAGGCCTCGCCGCTATGACGGTGCCTGAAGGCATGGACTTTGAGTCCATGGACGGCAACCCGGCCCGCCTGTTCTTCATGATCGCCGCTCCGGATTCCGCCAACGATGCACACATCCAGATCCTGCAGCAGCTCGCCATGATGATCATGGACCCTGACTTCAAGGAAGCCCTGATCGCCGCCAAGACGAAAGAGGAGTTCCTGCACCTCATCGACCTCAAGGAAGATGGCAAGTTCGAAGCGCCGAAGGCTGAGGCCGCAGAAGGCGACAGTGCAGCCGCCGAGGAAAAACCGGCCAGCGACCACATCCAGGTCCTCGCCGTCACGGCCTGCCCGACGGGCATCGCCCACACCTTCATGGCAGCCGAGAGCCTCGAACAGCACGCCAAGAAACGCGGCATCTCCATCAAGGTCGAGACGAACGGCTCCGGCGGTGCCAAGAACATCCTGACGGACGAAGAGATCGCCGCAGCGGACGGCATCATCGTCGCCGCCGACAAGAACGTCGCCATGGCCCGCTTCAACGGCAAGAAAGTCGTCATCACGAAGGTCGCCGACGGCATCAACAAGGCCGATGAACTCATCGACCGCGCCCTCAAGGGCGATGCGCCGGTCTACCATGCATCGGGCAGCGACACGGAAGAGAGCGCTGCTGACGTCCAGGGCGAGAGCCTCGGCCGCCAGATCTACAAGCACCTGATGAACGGCGTCTCCCACATGCTGCCGTTCGTCGTCGGCGGCGGTATCCTCATCGCCCTCGCCTTCCTGTTCGATGATTACTCCATCGACCCGAAGAACTTCGGCTCCAACACGCCGCTCGCAAAATTCTTCAAGGATATCGGCGGAGCCTCCTTCGGCTTCATGCTGCCGGTCCTCGCCGGTTTCATCTCCATGTCGATTGCAGACCGTCCGGGCCTTGCGGTCGGCTTCGTCGGCGGCGCACTCGCCGGTACGACGGGCTCCGGCTTCCTCGGCGCACTGATCGCCGGCTTCCTCGGCGGCTACATCGTCAACTTCCTCAAGAAGGCATCGAAGTGCCTGCCGGAATCCCTCGAAGGCATCAAGCCGATGCTCATCTATCCGTTCTTCGGCATCCTGATCATGGGCTTCATCAGCCTCTTCATCATCGCGCCGCCAGTCTCTGCCATCAACGGCTGGATGGTCGACACGCTGAAGAACATGGATCCCTCGGCCCGCATCTTCATGGGCATGATCGTCGCCGGCATGATGGCCGTCGACATGGGCGGCCCGATCAACAAGGCTGCTTACGTCACGGGCACGGGTCTCCTGGCCTCCGGTGAGTTCCACGTCATGGCTGCCGTCATGGCAGGCGGCATGGTTCCGCCGCTCGCAATCGCCCTCTGCACGACGTTCTTCAAGAACCGCTTCACCGAGAGCGAGCGCAAGGCCGGCGTCACGAACTACGTCATGGGCCTCTCCTTCATCACCGAGGGTGCCATCCCGTTCGCCGCAGCTGACCCGCTGCGCGTCATCCCGGCCTGCGTCGTCGGCTCCGCCGTCACGGGTGCCCTGACGATGGCCTTCGACTGCACGCTGCGCGCACCGCACGGCGGCATCTTCGTCGTCCCGACCATCGGCAACCCGCTGATGTACCTTGTCTCTATCCTCGTCGGCGCCGTCGTCGGCTGCCTGATCCTCTCCATCCTCAAGAAACCGCTCAAGGACGGCGAAGACAAGTAATCTCATTGCACAAAATACTAAGAGCGCTGAACCGCGTATATCGCGGTTCAGCGCTCTTTTTTATGACACTTCATGTTATCCACAAAGAAATCCACAGGTGTGGATAACATGGTAACAGGAGAGAAGTCTCTCATTTTCTTACAATAATATATACAGGTGCCTGTGCATACTGTGGCTAAAATCCCCGTCACTTATTCACAAAATCTGTGGATATTGTGGATAAATTCGTGGATAACCCAATATATACGCATGAATGCTGCCATTATTCCTATATCTTGGGGTTTCTATGACCCATTTTCGCACGCCGGCCTGTGGATATCTCAAAGTGGCTGAGCAGACTTTATGCACAGCCTGCCGTTCACTTCCAGTCCCGATACGGATGGCGAATCAGGCTCGCGTTGTAGTAGCGCGCATCGCCCGAGACTTCCGCCCCGACCCAGTCGGGCTTAATGAATGCGGCATCCTCTGCAGGCAGCTCGATCTCCGCTACGACGAGCCCTTCATTCGCGCCGGCAAAGACGTCGACCTCCCAAGTATAGCCCTCATATGGTACAAGATAGCGCCGCTTCTCGATGAGCGGCTGCTCGCAGAGCGCGAGCATCGCCTCCGCGTCGGCTAAGGGTATCTCGTACTCGTACTCCGCGCGCCGTATGCCCGCATTGCGCCCCTTGACCGTCAGATAGCCCTTCTCGCCCTTGATGCGCACGCGCACCGTGCGCTCCGGCACGGTGGACAGGTACCCCTGCGCGATGCACACGCCGTTTGCCTGCGGCCGCCAGCCCTCCTTGACGAGGAATTTTCGTTCAATCTCTGCTGCCATGATGTTTCATCCTTTCTCTATGCGTCTTCCCCCATTCTACCATCTATCCATCCTTTTTTCAGGCATAGCCGCTACGATATACGGTGGATATCGATAAAGTAATTGCACATCGTGCGCGCTTTCCTTATAATGTAACTATGAATATCCCCTGCTGGAATAGCAGGGATTTATATTTGATTTTGTGAAAAAGAAGGTATCATCTTGCAAACGAATCCAATCCCGCCTCGCCAGCCGCGCCGTTCACGCCGCCGGCACCGAGGGCTCCTCTGGGGACTCCTGATTATCGCCTTTATCGCGGCCGCCGCCATGGGCGCACTCTTCGCCTCGAACAGCCTGCTCGACAAATCATCCGATGATGTCGTAGAGGACGGCCTGCTGACGGCCAAGGACAAGACGACGATCATGATCATGGGTGTCGATGAGCGCGACGACGATGTCGGCCGCAGCGATACCTTGATGGTCGCGACGCTCGACCCGAAGAAAGACCATGCTGCTCTGATGTCCATCCCGCGCGATACACGCGTCAAGATCAAGGGCCACGGCTGGGATAAGATCAATGCAGCCTACGCCTACGGCAGCGCCAAGGGCGGCCCAGAAGCGGGCGAGAAGCTCACACAGCGCACCGTCGAGGACTTCCTCGGCGTCAACATGGATCACTACGTCGTCATCAACATCCAGGCGTTCCAGAAGATCATTGACGCCATCGGCGGCATCGACATCGATGTCGAGAAGCGCATGTACTACGAAGACCCCTGGGATGACGACGGCGGCCTGATCATCGACCTCCAGCCGGGCATGCAGCACATGGACGGCAAGACGGCCGTCACCTACGTGCGCTACCGCGACGAGGAGGGCGACATCGGCCGCATCAAGCGCCAGCAGAAATTCATGAAGGCCTGCATGGACAAAATCACATCCCCGGCCATCATCCCGAAACTGCCAAACGTCATCAGCGAGGTCATGTCCTCCGTCAAGACCGACCTCTCCTTCCGCCAGCTGCTCGAGTTCGCCGGCACGCTCAAGGAAGCCCAGAAGAATGGCCTCAAGACGGAGATGGTACCGGGCAAGCCGCTCTACATCGACGGCGTCAGCTATTGGATACCGGACCTGCACAAGTTGCGCACGACGCTCGCCGAGACGCTTGGCATCACGCTGAACGCCAGCGAGAAAGCACAGCTCGACCGCGCCCAGCATGAGTACGAGAGCTCTATCCCGGCTGGTGCGACCTCTTCGCCATCCACGACAAAGGCGAAGAGCAGTTCAAACACGAGCAGTGCCAAGAGTTCGAGCAAGAGTTCTTCCTCGAGCAACAGCTCTCAGAGCTCGACTTCGCGCAGCACAAGCCGCTCGAGCTCCGAGGGTGCGAGCGAGCACTCCACGAGCAGTTCCCACGCGGGCAGCGCGCACACGACAGCCGCTCCGGCAGAGACGGCACCAGCCGCCCCGACGCGCAGCAGCAACACCGCCAAGACGCAGTGACATCACTTTACTGAAACGAATACGAGCCTTTCCCGACAATTCATGGAGGATACCGCCATAAACTGTCGAAAGGGCTCGTTTTATTATGTCAATTTATTTTCCCATTAATAAATCATATTTGTATTTTTATTTCAACAACAATATAATAGTATGCAACACGTTTTACAACCTTTGTAACACTTACGGATAAAGTTTCAAAAAAGTGTAACATTCATCACCATCATAACAAACTCATATCCCATCAAGGCGCCATCCGGCCTTGATTCCCACCAGAGCCGGACAGAGGCGAAAATACAAGAAGCGAGAAAGGAAGTCTTCCCCATGAGCAAATTGAACGACCAGGCATTGGCCCTGCATAGAGAACACCACGGCAAGATCGAGATGCACAGCAAGGTCCCCCTCCAGAAGGCGAAGGACCTGACGCTGGCCTACTCGCCGGGCGTCGCTGCGCCGTGCTTGGAGATTCAGAAGGACTACAACAAGATCTATGACTACACCAACAAGGGCAACACGGTCGCCGTCGTGACGAACGGCAGCGCTGTACTCGGCCTCGGCAACATCGGCGCTGGCGCCGGCCTGCCGGTCATGGAAGGCAAGTCCATCCTCTTCAAGGGCTTCGCGGGCGTCGACTCCGTCCCCATCTGCCTCGACACGCAGGACGTCGATGAGATTGTCCGCGCCGTCGAGCTCATGGCGCCGACATTCGGCGGCATCAACCTCGAGGACATCAAGGCACCGCAGTGCTTTGACATCGAGAAGCGCCTGCAGAAACTCGATATCCCGGTCTTCCACGACGACCAGCACGGCACGGCCATCGTCGTCGTCTCGGCCCTCATCAACGCCTTCAAGCTCACGGGACGCAAGTTCGAGGAGTCGAAATTCGTCCTCAATGGCGCCGGTGCCGCTGGCCAGGCCATCACGCACCTCATTTACAGCATGGGCGGCCGCAACATCATCCTCTGCGACCGCATGGGCGCCATCTACGAAGGCCGCAAGGAAGACATGAACCCGTACAAGGACGCCATCGCCAAGATCACGAACCCGCAGCATGAGGCAGGCCAGCTCAAAGACGTCATCAAGGACGCCGACGTCTTCATCGGTGTCTCCGTAGCCGGTGCAGTCACCCAGGACATGGTCCGCTCCATGAAGAAGGACCCGATCGTCATGGGCATGGCCAACCCGACGCCGGAAATCATGCCGGATGAGGCCTACGCTGCCGGTGCCCGCATCGTCTGCACGGGCCGCAGCGACTACCCGAATCAGGTCAACAACCTGCTGGCCTTCCCAGGCATCTTCCGCGGCGCTCTCGACGTCCGCGCGAAAAAGATCAACGAAGAGATGAAGATGGCTGCCGCCAAGGCCATCGCCGACCTCATCGACGAGAGCGAGCTCGATGAGCAGCACGTCATCACGAGCCCGTTCGACCCGCGCGTCGCACCGCACGTCGCCGCAGCCGTAGCAGACGCCGCCATCAAGACCGGCGTCGCCCGCATCACCGACATCACGCCGGATGAAGTAGCCGAGCACACCCGCCAGCTCCTCGCCGCCGAGCACGCCAGCGAGGCCTGAGCCTTACTACACGCAGATATATACGCAAAAAGAGGCTGTGGCAAAATGTAAAACCATTTTGTCACAGCCTCTTCCTTATTTTGTATAAAGAAACATCCTTACAGAGAACACGAACTATGCTATACTAGATACGTTGCCGCCCCTATACTGGCAGCAGGAAGGGGGCCTATCTACTGTGGATACTTTTTCGATGTCCGTTCTTGCTGGAGTAGTATCGTGTGCAATTTGGTACTGCGTCCAGAAATGGTTAGAACGGTAGCGGCAACACGTTCTTAGCCTGTTGGTCAGCCAATCCCTTCATTCGGGAGCAGCTGACCTTTCTTAGTATGAAAAAGGCTCCCAGGTGTGCAAACTGGAAGCCTTTTGACCTATCTTACGATAGATACTTTTTCGATTACTCTTAGTATAGCACATATTGCAAGGTGAAGCAAATAAAAGCATCAACAGGTCTAGCTTTTTTTATGCCTTTATTATAGTACACCCCGCTGATAAGTCAAGCATCGAGGCCTCTTACACAGGTTCAGAGCAGTTGGCCACCAGGCACACAAACAAAACATGAGCCGAAAGAATAGAATACATCAAGAGCCGAACATCAAAAGGTGTTCGGCTCTTCGGGAAGAATTATACAGAACATTCGTCACTCAGCTTGCAGACTCTTGTCGAGCTCTTTGGCCAACTCGAGGTCTGACGCGGGATTCTGGCCCGTGATAAGTTCGCGGTCATGTACGATATGGCTGCCGTACATGCCATCGACGCGCATCTTGCCGCCCGCGATCTGCAGGGCTTGTTCGACATGGAACGGCATCTCCGTGCCTTTCGCGACTTCCCCCGGCCATTCCTCGGCGTCCGAGAGGACCGTCATTCCTCAGCCCCGGACAGTATTCTCTGCTTCATATTCTCCTTGCCCCAGTCGCACATTGCCTCGATGATAGGAGACAGACTCCGGCCGAACTCGGTCAGACTGTACTCTGTGCGCGGCGGCACGACGGGATAGACCTCGCGGTGGATGACGCCGTCTGCCTCGAGTTCGCGGAGCTGCTGTGTCAGCATCTTCGGCGTCGCCTGCGGAATCAGGCGGTGCAGTTCACCATAGCGGTGCGTCCGCTGCATCAGATGCCAGAGGATGATGCATTTGTATTTGCCGCTGATGTATTCATTGTAGCCGCAAAGAATCTTTTTGTGAAGAATGCACTTTATTGTATGATAGTATCTAAAAGGATAGTATTGAGGATAGATATGCATCTGCTATAATGAACATAGACAAAGACAAAAGAGAAAGGATGATTCCATGAACGCCATCTTCACCCGCACGAGCGTCCGCAAATTCGAGGACAGGCCCGTGGAGAAAGAGAAAATCGAGAAAGTGCTGCAGGCGGGCTTTGTCGCGCCGTCAGCGGGCAATCAGCAGCCCTGGGAGTTCTACGTCGTGACAAAGCGCGAGACGATTGAAGAGCTCTCCAGGACCAGCCCTTATGCCGTCGCCGCTGCCAAAGCCCCTGTCGTGCTCGTCATCGCCGCCCGCACGGATGTCATCTTCCCGACGATCACCGACATCGACTGTGCGATTGCCACCGAGAACCTCTGGCTCGAACTCGAAGAGCTCGGCCTCGGCGGCGTCATGATGGCTGTCTCCCCCGTCCCGGACCGCATCGAGAAAGTCGGCAAGATCCTCAACCTGCCCGACAACCAGTACGCCTTCGCCCTGCTGCCCTTCGGCTACCCCGTCGGCAAAAAGCCCCAGGTCGACCGCTACGACGCCAAGAAAATCCACTGGGTCGAGTGAATACATCTTCACGAAAGAAGGATTTATTTGTCTACGCCAAAACGCTATCTATTACTGATCCTAGCGGTCATGATTCAGTCGGCTGGCATTGCTCTCGTGGTCAAGAGCCTCTTGGGCACGTCGCCGATCTCGAGCCTGCCGTATGTCCTGAGCCTGATCTCGCCGTTCACCTTCGGCCAGACGACGTTTGCTGTCAACATGGTCTTCGTCGTCTTTGAGCTCTTGATGCTGCGGCGCGACTTCCCGGCTGTCTTCTGGCTGCAGATCCCCGTGACCATCCTCTTCGGCTTCTGCATCGACTTCTTCATGAATCTCTTCACCATCGTGCCGGATGCCTATGCGCTCAAGCTGCTGCTCTGCCTGCTCGGCACGGCGCTCGTCGCGCTCGGTGTCGCAGGGCAGGGCATCGCCGACGTGCTCATGCTCGCCGGCGAAGGCGCTGTCTACACGTTCGCGCATCAGTTCCACATCGACTTTGGCAAGGTCAAAGTCGGCAACGACGTCAGCCTCGTCATCATTGCCGCCATCGTCTCCCTGGCCAGCCTCGGCACCATCGAAGGCATCCGCGAAGGCACGCTGATGTCCGCCCTGCTGACCGGTATCTTCGCCCGCTTCTTCCTGCGCCACCTGAGCCGCGTCGACGCCCACGGCCGCATCTACCTTTCCCTGCACTAAACAAGAAATTAGATAGCACAACAGCCTCTGTTTCAAATAAAAAACAGAGGCTGTTGTGCTATCTAAAAAATCCTTTTAAAGCGGCTGACCTTCAACACTCTCATTATCCTTCTTGAGGACGATAAAGGCGTAAATGCTGGCCACGCAGACGATGCCGGAAATCACGAGGAACGTGCTCTGGTAGCCGATGTTGTCATGCAGGGCGCCGAGCGGCGTCGAGAAGATGATCTGGCCGACCTGTGCGGCAATCTGGAAACCGACCATGTAGAGCGTCGTCGAAATACGCGTATCGAAGTGAAGCGTGAAGTAGCGGAAAACAGCGAGGATGAAGAGGGCCGTCTCCGGTGCGTGCAGCAGCTTGATGATGGCGACACCCAGAGGATTCGTGACGAGGCCGCAGCCGCCGATGCGGACGATCATGATGGCGCAGCCGAGCAGGATGGCCTTGCGCACGCCGATCTTGCGCATGAGGATCGGCACGAGGCCCATCATGAGGAACTCGAGGAAGACTTCGATGGAGTTGAGCACGCCGTATGCCTGCTGGCCTGCTTCCGGCGTCGAGAAGAAGCGCGTGAAGAACTCCGGGAACATCTGCTGGTCGAAGACCGTGTAGAACGTCCAGCTCATGATAACGAAGACGATCATCTTCCAGACATCGATGAGCTTGAACACACCGATGATCTCGCCGAAGGACGGCGTCTTGCTCTCCTTGAGGGTTTCCGACTGGACTTCATACTGGGACGTGAGCGCTGCGTTCTTCTCCGGCGACAGCGCAGCCAGGACAACGAGCTGGACAGCAGCGACAACAGAACCCGTCCAGAAGATCAAGTACGGATTCATCGTGAAGAGGAAGCCCGCGCAGAGCGCCGCAACGGCATAGCCGAACGAACCCCAGGCTCTCGCCTGGCCGTACTCAAATGAGTAGCGGCGGCTCAGGCGCTCCGTCACCGCCTCGAAGACCGGGCAGGCCGCGAGGAATGCGATGGAGAGGTAAATGGCACCGATCACCGCGCCGACGTAGAAATTCGCTGCGAGCATCGGCACATAGACCCAGGTGAAGAACGGGCCGACGAAAATCTGGCAGACGACGATGAACTTCAGCAGTGTTTTCTTCATGCCGAGCTTATCCTGCAAGGAACCGTAGACAAACATCAAGACAAGCGTCACGGCAGATCCGAAGGAATAAATCGTGCCGACCTGGGCGCCTGTGAAGCCCTGTTTCGTCGTCAGCCAAATCTGGAAGAAGGACCACCAGATGCCCCAGCCAACGAAGAACAGCAGGATCTCAAGCGAGCTTGTCCTGTAAAATGGATTCGAAAAAGCCTTCAAAAGATTCCCCATGATATGTTTCCCCTTTCCCCCATGGAATATCTCGTTTATCGAACCGATTCGATAATCATATCTGGAAAATCGAAGCGTTTCTTTCGATTTTATTTCATCGAACCGCTTCGATACTTTTATTATATCCACCTTGCATCGTTTTGTCAATCATTTTATCGTATTTATTTTTCTTGTCACTGTCATTTCATTTATCTGAAAAATCATCAATGATTTCAGGGATGTGCAATGCGGCTGGGATTGTGGTAGACTGAACACAAGAAGAACAGAAAGGACCCACTCTATGGCAAGAATCAAAGATGTCGCCAAGCTCGCTGGCGTCAGCACCAGCACGGTTTCCCTCGTGCTCAACAATAAGGGATACGTATCAGCCGCCACGCGGGCCAAAGTCGAGGCCGCTGTCAAGGAGCTCCACTACGTCCCGAGCGAGGTTGGGCGCAACCTCTCGCTCAACCGTACGAACCTCATCGGCGTCATCATCCCCGATGTCGCCCATCCCTTCTTCGCGGCCCTCTTGCACGAGATTGAGATTGCCCTCTACGATTACGGCTACAAGACGATGATCTGCTCGACAGGCGAGAAGAAGAACGCCGAGCTCGCCTTCCTCGAGATGCTGCGCCGCCACACGATGGACGGCCTGATCATCGGCGCGCACGCCCTGCACATCGAGAACTACCGCCACATCGACCTGCCCGTCATCGCCTTCGACCGCTACCTCTGCGACGAGATTCCCATCATCCGCGCCGACCATCATCAGGGCGGCCAGCTCGCTGCCAACGCATTGCTGCGGCGCAATCCGCATCACGTCGTGCAGATCACGGGCGCACAGACCGTCCACACGACGGCCCACGAGCACGAGGACATCTTCGCCAGCTGTATCGAAGCAGCTGGCGTGCAGCTCGACAGCATCGTCGTCCCGGCCAACGCCCTGCAACCCAAGGACTTTGCCGCAGCCGCCCGTGAGATCTTCGAGCGCTATCCCGATGTCGATGCCATCTCCGGCGCTGACCTCGGCGCCATCTGCGCGCTGCGCGAAGCCAGCCGCCGCGGACGCCGCTGCCCCGCTGACCTCTCGATCGTCGCCTACGACGGCACCTACCTGACGCGACTCGGGCCGCAGACGATGACAGCCGTCGTCCAGCCCATCCCCGCCCTCGGCCGACGCGCCGCCGAAGCCATCGTGCGCCGCATCCGCAGCGAAGATCTGCCCTCGCTGACGCCGCTCCCCATGACCTTCCAGGAGGGAGAAACCTGCTGATGCAAAAGGCGGTCCGTGACTCGTTCGAGTCAACGGACCGCCTTTCGTTTTGGGAAATGTCATTCTTGGAGTTCTTGGAATTCTTGGATTGTCAGAGCTTCTATCTCAGGGGGAAACTGAGACAGGCTCAAAGTGTACTCGTCTGCAATCCCGTCAGCGTGACCTCGCTACCAGCGGAGAAGATGCCCCACTGATGTTCCGGCAGGTCGTACATGCGCGTGCTCAGTGCCATCTGGTCATTGATGTAGAGCACGGCGACCGTGCCATCGATGAGCAGCGTGAAGTCATAGCTCTCATCCGGCTGGAGGCTGACCGGCACCGCCAGCTCAGGCTTGGCCGCATGGACACGAGAGGTATCGGTGTTGTAGAAAGCGACCTGCTGCTTCGCCGGGTCAAAGACGAGATTCAGGGAGCCGGTCTGGTTCGGGCCCACATTGAACATGAGGCCGAACTGCCCCTGCTGCTTCGCCACCTTGAAATGGCCCGTGATCTTGCGGATGCCCTCCATCTTCGGCATCACGACATCGGCATAACCCGTGCCGTCAAAATGGTACGACTCACCAGCACCATTCACAGTACCGCGCTCGGTGATTGGCGCCATCTCCACCGGTTTCTGCATGCGCTCGGTCATCTTCTCGACTGGCACCGGATAGAGCGTGCCGTCCTCGCGCTGCTTGAGCTGATGCGCGACGAGATTGCCCGCCCAATCCGTCGGGTTCTTATCCTTACCTCCGGCCTTGGTCGGCGTCCAGCCCACCAGGTAGAGGTTGTCCTTGTCCTCGACCATCTTGCCCGCATAGAAGCCGCTGGCATCGAAGTAATCGCGCTCCGGCTTGACAAACGGGCCCTTGGAGTCCTTCGCCATGCGGTAGTGCACGACGCGCGACGGCCACTGATCCGAGAACGTCAGGTACCAGTAATCGCCGTACTTCAGCAGCGTCGGACATTCCATATTCGCGTCACTGCCCATATCGTTCTCGAAGAAGATGCCTTGGTCTTCCCAATGCTTGAGATCCTTCGATGTGTAGAGGGCGATGACGCCGCGCGCCTTCTTGCTGCGCGTCGTGATCAGCATCCAGTACTCGCCGTAATCCTCATTGTAGAACACATTCGGATCACGGAACGTATCGTCGTAGATATACGGCTTGCTGCCGTGGAACGAATCCTCGGGGACCTTCTGCCAGCTCACGAGGTCGCGGCTGATCGCGTGCATGATCGTCTCCTTCGGCATGCTGCGCCAGTTGAAACCCGTGTAGAACGCATGGTATAGCCCATCCTTGCCCTTGACCACCGAGCCCGTGCCGAGCGCGGAGTCCTTGGCGAATTCATTGCTGGTGTCATAGGGAATGACCTTGCTGTCGTGCTGATAGTCGGTGAAATCCTTCGTCGTCAGAAGGCTCCAGGGGTGGAACCCCGTATCACCGTCACGCAGGTCCTCCAGATAGAAGATGCGGAACTCTTCTCCATCGAAAAAGGGCATCGTATCGCCCACCCAGCTGTAGCCGGAGTCCGGGAAAATAGACGGATAAGCCAGCACTGGAGAATTCGTGAGGCAAAGGCTGGAAGCCGCCAGCAAGGCCGCCATAATCTGTTTTTTCATCATTCATGCCATCCTTTCATCTCGTTCATGCGGCTCAGAAGTATACTTCCCACTGCGCGCGGAAGAAGCTGTAGTCGTCCTTCTTGCCCGTGAGCGTGCCCAGGCCCGGGTCAAAGAGGCCCAGCTTGCCGTAGGTGTAATGGAGCAGGAGCTTCGTATTGCGCACCGGCACGAAGTCCGCACCGATGCGGAGGCCGTTGAACTCGCCGGCACGATGATCCCATACCGAGCGGCCTGGATTTCTCTCCGTGAGCTCTTTGTTGTAATCACCATTCGTCGGGTCGATGATATCGTCGTTGAACCAGTTCGTCATGCCGCTGTGGCCACGCTGCAGGTACTTCTTGACGTAGATGTCGAACGAGCCCGGCACATCTGGCCGCGCCTCTTTGTACTGCAGCTGGATGAAGTGCGACTTGTTGAGCGTGTCCGAATCCGACTTCGCCATGGCTGCGCTGAGCTTCAGGTCGCGGTTGAGCTTCGTGTCGAAGCCCACGGAGAGCGTCTTCCGGCTCATATGGTCGTCACGGCGCGTCATCTTGCCGTAGTGAGACGTGATATTCGTGTTCTTGGCCACCGGGATCTCACTGATCAGGGACAGAACGCGGAAGTTCGTGCTGCCGCCTTCCCCCCATGGGTCAAGCTTATTGTCGCGATCGCCGTAGAGGATCTTGCTGTACGTATTGCCCGAGTTCAGCGTGAACATCGCCTTGCGGCCCCAATGCGTCGGCACGCCGTAGCTTGCCTGCCAGCCATCCACCTTCTCGTCGAACGTAAACTTGTACGGCGACTGCAGGTAGAAGCGGCCGACCTTGACATCGACCTCGCCGACATGGCCCTGTGCGTAGAGCTGCAGGACCGGACGGGAATACTTTTTGCCGCCATCCTTATCGTAACCGCCATCGCCCTCATAGGCACCGTGGTTGTTCGAGAGATTGTTCTCGAACTCATGCTCGCTGTGCAGCGACCACTTGTCGTTGATGCGGTGGTTGACAAAGAGGTTCATCCAGACCGACTTCATATCGATTCCCTTGAAATCCTCGAAGTGCTGCTTATCCCAGCGGAAGCGGCCATAGCCGTGGATGTCGACGGCCGGCTGATCCGTCTTCTTCTCGACCTTGCTCACGCGCTTATTGAGGCTGTCGAGCTGCGCGTTGAGGCGTTTCTGGAGCTCCTGCGCCTCGTAGAGCTGCTCCTCCAGCTGGCTGCGCAGCTCCTTCAAAGACTCCTGCGTCACAGGCTCCTCTGCGGTCTCTGCCTGGACAGCTGGTGCACCGCCCTGCTTGAGCTGCACTGCAGCATCAGCGGCAGGCTGTGCGCCGACCGTACCAAAGGTTCCGAGCACCAGAGCAGGAACCAGACCACAAGCCAGTAATCTCTTTTTCATGATTCTCCCTCCAAGTATCATCTCAACTATCTTCATGAATCAGTTCTCGAGCGGCTGACCTTCTACGTCCTGGTCATCCTTTTTCAGGATGAGGAACGCGTAGACCGTAGCGCAGAGGACGATGCCCGCGATGAGCAGGAACGTGTGCTGGTAGCCGATGCTGTCGCGCAGGCTGCCGAGCGGCACCGAGAAGATGATGCCGCCCACGGACGCCGCGATCTGGAAGCCGACCATGTAGAGCGTGGCGGATACGCGCGTATCGAAGTGAAGTGTGAAATAACGGAAGATTGCGAGAACAAAGAGCGCCGTTTCCGGTGCATGCAGCAGCTTGATGAGGGCGATGCCGAGCGGCGTGGAGGCGATGCCGCAACCGCTGATGCGGCAGACCATGATCAGGCAGCCGAGGAGCAGCGCGCGGCGCACGCCAATCTTGCGCATGAGAATCGGCACGAGGCTCATCATGATGAACTCGAGGAAGACCTGCACCGAGTTCAGGACACCGTAGGCCTGCTGGCCTTCCTCCGGCGTCGCGAAGAAGCGCGTGAAGAACTCAGGGAACATCTGCTGGTCGAAGACCGTGTAGAAGGTCCAGCTGAGGATGACGAAAATGATGATCTTCCAGAGGTCGAGGATGCCGAAGACGCTGATGATCTCCTTGAGCGATGGAGACTTCGCATCCTTATTGCGCTCCTCGCGGTTCTCATACTGCTGGACATTTGCCTCAGAGTTCTCCGGCTTCAGGAAGACCAAGATGGCCAGCAGCACTGCCGACACAGCTGAGCCCGTCCAAAAGACCAGGTACGGATTGATGGTGAACAGGAAGCCAGCCGTCAGGGCCGAGATTGCATAGCCGAGAGAGCCCCAGGCGCGCGCCTGTCCATACTCGAAGCGGTAGCGGCGGCTGAGCCTCTCCGTCACGGCCTCGAAGACCGGGCAGGCGGCGAGATAGGCCACCGAGAGGTAGACCGCGCCGACCATCGCGCCGACGTAGAAGTTGCTTTCGAGCATCGGCACATAGACCCAAGTGAAGAACGGTGCCAATAGCACCTGACAGCTGACCATGAAGATTAGCAGATTCTTCTTCACACCGAGCTTATCCTGCACAGAGCCGTAAACAAACATCAGGACAAGCGCCACGGCCGAGCCGAACGTGTAGATCGTGCCGACCTGCGCCCCCGTGAAGCCCTGCTTCGTCGTCAGCCAGATCTGGAAGAACGACCACCAGATGCCCCAGCCCGCGAAGAACAGCAGGATCTCAAGCGAACTCGTCCTGTAGAACGGATTCGAGAATGCCTTCAGTAGATTCCCCATGATTGATTCCCCTTCCCCAAAATAAGGTCCATACTCAGCGCTCAGGCGAAGATATCGTCGAGCTCGTAGAAGACGCCTTCTGTCATGCGCACCGTGCCTTCCTGCGGCTCGAGCACGATAACGCGCTCCGCCGTCTTCGGATAGAAGCGCGTGCTCATGACGATGTCGCCGTCATTGATGAAGAACTCCAGCGAGGAGCGGTCCTCGTAGACGCGCAGCGAGAGATGCCGTTCGCCTGCCGGCAGCTGCGCGTAGCGCTCTTCCTTACGGCCCGTCGCGGCCGACTTGCGCACGAGCGTCACAGCGCCGCTCTGCTTCTCGACCATCAGCGAGACGGTATCGTCAAAGCCCGCCGTGAAGTGGACGGCCAGGCCCTCGGCTTCCGTGAGGTCGAAGTCTGCACAGAACTCGCCCGTCTCGTACGACCAGTCCGTCAGCGGCGTCTCGTCCGTCATGACGAGCTCCGGAGCCGTGTGGGCCGCCTTGCGCAGCGCCGTGAGCTCCTTGGCGGGCGGCGTCACGAGCCTGTCCTTGCGGTAGTGCAGCTCGCGCGGCACCGTCATCTGGCACGACCAGCCGTCTGCCTGCTCCGGCATTGCGCTCTCCCACATCGCGAGCCAGCCAATCATCAGGCAGCGGCCGTCCGGCGTCTGCGTGACCTGCGGCGCGTAGAAATCGAAGCCGTGGTCGAGGATGTGGAACGCATCGTGGTAGAAGATGCCCGACTCGTAGTCCATCTTGCCGAGCATCGAGACAGACTGATGCAGGTTGAGGTAGCGCTTGCCTTCCGGCTTGACGCCCTGCGGCGAGAGAATCAGCGCCTCGTGGCCGTCGAACTCCGCGAAATTCGGGCACTCCCACATGAAGCCCTGATTGCCGTGCGCCTTGGCCATGACATGCTTGAACTGCCAGTCCTCAAGGTCTTCCGACTCAAAGACGAGCACCTGGCCCACCTCGTCGGCCGTCTGCGCGCCGACGACTGCGTAGTAGCGGCCGTTGTGCTGCCAGACCTTCGGATCGCGGAAGTGGTGATCCTCACCCGTCGAGACACCCTCCGGCAGCGTGATGACCGGATTCTTCTCCGACTTCTCGAAGTGGATGCCATCCGTGCTGACTGCGAGAGCCTGCGTCTCGATGCGGTCCGGCTGGCCCGGCTTCTTCAGGAGGTCAACGTGACCCGTGTAGAGGAGGTAGAGCTTGCCATCCTTCTCGATGCCGCTGCCCGTGAAGCAGCCATCTGCATCGTAGGGATGATCCGGAAAGAGCGCGACTGGCTGACGCTGCCAGTGCACGAGATCCTTGCTCGTCACATGTGCCCAGTGCATCGGCCCCCACTTCGGCTCATAGGGATAGTACTGATAGAATAGATGGTACTTGCCACCCGCATAGGCAAAGCCGTTCGGGTCATTGCACCAGCCGACACGCGGCGCAATGTGGAAGCGCGGGTACCAGCGCTTGTTGACCTTGGACTCATTGGCTGCGATGAATTCATCCGGCGTGAGTTGTTTCTGTTCGTTTGACATCACATTCACCTCATATATCTCGTATGTCTCGTGTATCTCATGTATCGAACCGCTTCGATAACCTTGCCTGAAAAATCGAAGCGCGTTTCTTCCGGCTTCACCGGATATCGAACCGCTTCGATGTCTTTATTATATCCATCTTCCCTATTCTTGTCAATCACTTTATCGTATTTATTTTTCTTGTCACTGTCATTTCATTTGTCTGAATATAGTACCGATTACAGGCGTACAGAAAAAAAAGCTATCCCCCGAGTAATCTTACTCGAAGGGATAGCCTTCTCTATACTTGATTCACTTACTGAGAATCCAGAGCCGCACTCAGTTCTTCTGGTCCATGACGGCCATCGAGGCGACGATGTCGTTCTCGCCGGTCGACATGAGCTTGACGCCCTGGGTGTTGCGGCTGATGACGGAGATGTCGGAGATGTTCGTGCGGATAACGATGCCCTCCGTCGTGATGAGCATGAGCTCCTGGTCTGGGTGGACGACGCGCAGTCCGATGACATCGCCCGTCTTCTCCGTGACCTTGAGGTTGATGAGCCCCTTGCCGCCGCGGTTCTGGGCGCGGTACTCGCTCGTCTCCGTGCGCTTGCCGTAGCCCTCGGCCGTGACCGTCAAAACCTCTGCGTTCGGCGAGAGCGTGTCCATGCCGATGACCTCATCACCGTCGTTGAGGCTGATGCCCTTGACACCGCGGGCCGCGCGGCCCATCGAGCGCACATCGTCCTCGCCGAAGACGATGGCCATGCCCCACTTCGTGCCGAGGATCATGTCGCGCTCGCCGTCCGTGAACTTGACGCCGATGAGCTCGTCATCGTCATCGAGGTTGATGGCGTTGAGGCCGCCCTTGTGCAGGTTCTTGAACTCGACGAGGCTCGTCTTCTTGACGATGCCCTTCTTCGTGGCCATGAAGAGGTAGGCGTCCGGATTGAAGCCCTTGACCTGGATGACCGCCGTGATCTTCTCGTCCTTCTCGAGCTGCAGCAGGTTGATGATGGCCGTGCCCTTCGCCGTGCGGCTCGCCTCTGCGATCTCGTACGCCTTGAGATGGTAGACGCGGCCGCGGTTCGTGAAGAACAGGATCGTGTGGTGCGTCGTCGTGATCAGGAGGTTCTCGACGAAATCCTTCTCCTTCGTCGGCATGCCCTTGACGCCCTTGCCGCCACGGTTCTGGCGGCGATAAGTATCGAGTGCCATGCGCTTGATGTAGTTGTTGTGCGTCAGCGTGATGACGACGTCTTCCTCCGCGATGAGGTCCTCGACGTCAATCTCGCTCGTGTCGACCGTCAGGCGCGTGCGGCGCGCATCGCCGAACTTCGCCTTGACTGCCTTGAGCTCGTCCTTGATGATGCCGAGGATGCGGCTCTCATCCGCGAGGATGGCCTTGTAGTCCTCGATGGCCTTCAAGACTTCCTGATACTCCTCCTCGATCTTCTCGCGCTCGAGGCCCGTCAGGCGCTGCAGGCGCAGGTCCAGGATGGCCTGAGCCTGTTTCTCCGAGAGCTTGAAGCCCGCGATGAGGGCAGCGCGCGCGATATCAGCCGTGCGGCTCTCGCGGATCGTCGTGATGACCGCATCGAGATGGTCGAGCGCGATCGTCAGGCCTTCCAAGATGTGAGCGCGCGCCTCAGCCTTCTTGAGGTCGTAGCGCGTGCGCCGCGTGATGACATCTTCCTGATGCGCGATGTAGTAGTGCAGCACTTCCTTGAGGTTGAGGATCTTCGGCTTGCCGTCGACGAGCGCCAGCATGATGACGCCGAAGCTGTCCTGCAGCTGCGTGTGCTTGTAGAGCTGGTTGAGGATGACATTCGCATTCGCGTCGCGGCGCAGGTCGATGACGATACGCATGCCGCCGCGGTCCGACTCATCGTTAAGCGCCGTGATGCCCTCAATCTGCTTGTCGCGCACGAGCTGCGCGATCTTCTCGACGAGGCGCGCCTTGTTGACCTGGTACGGCAGCTCCGTGACGATGATGCGCGGCTTGCCGTTCGACAGCGTCTCGATGCGGGCATTCGCGCGCATCTTGATGACGCCGCGGCCCGTCGTGTACGCCTGGCGGATGCCGTCCTGGCCGAGCACGAGACCAGCCGTCGGGAAATCCGGTCCCTTGATGACCTTCATGAGGTCGTCGATCGTCGCATCCGGGTGGTCAATGAGCATCAGCGTGCCGTCGATGACCTCGCACATGTTGTGCGGCGGGATGTTCGTCGCCATGCCGACCGCGATACCCGACGTGCCGTTGACGAGCAGCTGCGGGAACTTTGCCGGCAGCACCGTCGGCTCCTTCAGCGACTCATCGTAGTTCGGCGCAAAATCGACCGTCTCCTTGTCGATATCCTGCAGCATGAGCTCCGCGATCTTCGACATGCGGACCTCGGTGTAACGCATGGCAGCCGCCGGGTCGCCGTCGACCGAGCCGAAGTTGCCGTGGCCGTCCGCGAGCATGTAGCGCATGGAGAAATCCTGCGCCATGCGCACGATCGCATCGTAGACCGACGAATCACCGTGCGGATGATATTTACCGAGGACTTCACCGACGATACGGGCCGATTTCTTGTAGGGCTTGTTCGAGCCCATGCCCGCCTCCTGCATCGCGTAAAGGATGCGGCGGTGTACTGGTTTCAAGCCGTCCCGGACATCCGGCAGAGCACGCGCAACGATGACACTCATCGCATAGTCGATGTATGAGTTCTTCATCTCGTGTTCCAGGTTGACCGGCACGATCTTTCCCTGACCAAAATCCACAATCTCACCTCAAAATCTTAAAACAAAAAACAGTGTTTCTAGCAAAATCATTTAGCATTTTATTATACCATTTCTGCAAAAAAAAGTCCATCAGCCCCCATACTATAAGGGCTGACGGACTTCCCGTCACTGCTTGAGGACCTCCGAATAGATATAGCCCTCGCGCACGCCAGAATCGCTGTAGGTGATCTCCTTGCTGTGGAAGCGCTCGGCGAGGACCTCCGCGATGATGAGCCCCGGGATGACCGTGTGGATGCGGTCCGGCACCGTCTTCATCAGCATCGCCGTCATATCCTCGTTGATGCCGTGGTCACCCGAGAAGCGCGCGATGATCTCTGAGAGGCGGCGCGTCTCCATCTTCACATTCTCGACGGGCATCGCGTAGAGCGCATTGTAGAGCGCCGCCGCCCCCTTGAATGTGCCGCCGATGCCCGCGATCGACGCCTCGCGCACATCCGAGAAAGCTGTGGCCGACCCGATCGTCGCCTCCGCCTCCTCGCGCATCGCCTCGCACTCCGCATGTGTCGGCAGCATGCCGTGCACATACTTCGTTCGGAAGGCCAGAGAGCCGATCGGCAGGCTGATCTTCTGCTCGATCTTGCCCGAGCTGTACGAGACGATCTCCGTGCTCGCGCCGCCTATGTCGATGAGCAGGCCCGCGTCCTCGCTGAGGTCATGCGTCGCACCGATGAAGTCGTACGTCGCCTCCTCGTCCCCGGAGATCACGCGTATCGGAAGGCCCGTGCGCCGCTCGATCTCACCGACGGCCGCCGCGCTGTTCTTCGCATTGCGCAGCGCCGCCGTCGTGAACGCCACGACATGCGTGATGCCAAATGCGAGCAGGAAGGCCCGGAACTCCTTGAGGATCTCCACCGCCTTGTCGATGCCCTGCTTCTGCATAACGCCCTCCTTGAGGTACGCCGCCAGCCCGACCGTGTGCTTCTTCTTCATGAGCATCTCGACATGCGTGCCCTCGATGCGGTAAATCGCCATGCGGACCGTATTCGAGCCAATATCAATCATTCCATATAACATGATTCTCTCCAATCTCATCGACCGCGGTCACGGGCTCAGCGCTTCAGCCCATTGCCCGTCAGCGGGATGACGACCTTGTAGTTGTCCGGCTTGCCGTCCGCGAAGAACTGCTCCGCGCCCGCCAGCGCCGCCGCCGAAGTCATCTCGACGTAGACACCGTGGTGGCTCAGGTACTTCTGCGCCTTGAGGATGTCCTTGTCCAGCACCTTGACGACATCGCCGCCCGACGCCTTGATCGCCCGTACCATGTCCTTGAGACGCTTCGGCTGCGTGATGCGGATGGCCTCCGCGATCGTCGCGCGCTTCGGCTCAGCCGGTACCTCGTGGTACGCCTCGTAGAGCGGCGCGCACTTCGACGACTGCACCGCGACGAAGTGCGGCAGCCGCCCGATCTCCATGAAGCCGAGGAACAGCCCAAGGAGCATCGTGCCATTGCCGACCGGCATGAAGATGTAGTCCGGCACATGGTGGCCGAGCTGCTCGTAGAGCTCATGCGCCATCGACTTGATGCCCTCGAAGAACAGCGGGTTGTAGACATGCGACGCATAGTAGGCATCACCGAGATTCTGCTTGACTGCCGCGCACGCCCGCATGCGTCCATTGGCCACCTTCACGATCTTCGCGCCGTACGACTCAATCTGCTTCACCTGCTCCTGCGAGATGTCATCCGGCACGTAGACCGTACACTCCATGCCCGCAGCCGCCGCATACGCCGCGATTGCCGCGCCCGCATTGCCCGACGAGTCCAGCGCAATCTTCTTGATGCCGAGCTCGTGCAGCGCATTGACCATGCTGCACGCCCCGCGGTCCTTGAACGACCCCGTCGGCAGCAGGTGCTCCATCTTGAGCAGGAAGTCGAGCTTGCCGACCTGCAGCGGCAAAAGAGGCGTCACGAACTCCCCGAGCGAAATCGTATGCTTCGCCACCGCCTCATTGGCGTCCTTGTGCAGGCGGAACATGCCGCCGCAGTCACATTTGTACGAATGTGTGTTCAATGGGTATTCTTTTTTGCAGTCTTCACAGTAGAAGTACATGCCATCGCTTCCTTTCCGACAAAAGCCGCAGGCCCAGCCCGCAGCACCTTGCTATACTAAGAAAGATTCGCCACAAAGCCCCTATTCCCTCTTCCTCCTCTCAAAAAATCTCTCTCCCCTATTGAAAAGCGCCCCCATTTGTTGTAATATAGTCATGGGAGACCTACTACATCTAGTATGTGGTAGGTGGCAGAAGGTATAGAGGCGGCAAAAGCGGGAACGTTCGGTTGTTCCCGCTTTTGTATTGCGCGAAAGAAATTGTTTCTTGACAAATTGTCAAGAAGTACTTGTTTTCTTGACAATTTGTGATAGAATGAGATTGAAGGCGTGGATATGCAAGATAACGCCATTATCGCCAAAAGAAAAGGCACCTCCAAGGACGGTAACCCAGGAGGTGCCTTTTTGCATCCTTATTAAAAAGGATTTTAAAAATTCCGCACAGAAAAACAATGCCTGATTATTTAATTAACGACACCTTTTTCTCCCCGCTAGTTCCAGGTAATCCAGACTCTTCTTTAAAAAAATTATATCCAGTAATTGTCTGTCCCCCGGATGACATGTATAGATAAGGTAAAATATATTTCGCAAATTCAATTTCATAAAAAATAGACATAGTCTATTGCCGCTAGTACAATTAAGTTACCACACAAAATTCGTA
>NZ_JNKR01000015.1 GCF_000702905.1 Mitsuokella jalaludinii DSM 13811 | reverse complement strand
AAGCTCCGCAGGATGAAGCTGAACAAGGCAGCCGACAAGCTGCTGGATGGCATTGCTGAGACCTTGACGTACATGGACTTTCCGGAAGAACACTGGAAGAAAATCCGTACCAACAACACCATAGAACGCCTCAACCGGGAGATTCGTCGCCGGACGCGCGTCATTGGCACCTTCCCTGATGGAGAGAGTGCGTTGATGCTCGTCTGCGCCAGATTACGTCATGTCGTGAGTTCCCAATGGGGCGCAAAAAAATATATGGACATGAAGCATCTATATGGATGTGATGCCGAGACCATCCTTGACTAATTGCAACGAGGATGCGGTTCATGATTTTGCGAAAGAATATTGACAGTACCATGAAAAGGTGAGCTATCAAAGCAGTCGATTGATACACCGGGTGATTTAGCGCTTACGATACAAGAAGGGCTCTGCTCCAAAGTAAATGCTTTGAGGCAGAGCCCTTTATCATGTGTGGATGAGACGGATTGTTTACTGGCGGTTGCGGCGGGCTAGCACGCGCAGGACCTTGGCGCCCGTGTTGTGGATCTTGCGCAGCGGAGCGACGCGCGTCTTGACCTTGGGGCGGATGTCTTTGGCGGAACCGAAGTCGCCGCGCTTCAAGAGCGTGGTCTTCGTCTTGTCCGGTTTGAAGAAATCGCGCATGTCCTTGGCGATGTGCTCTGGTTCGGCGTTTTCCTGGCAGAGGAAGATGTCGATGGCGACGTACTTGAGCTTGGTGTAGACGTGCAGGACCATGTGTCCCTCGCGGAAGAGCATCATGATGGCGTAGTGCTCATCCGTCAGGTGCTCGGAGCACTCGGAGATCTTCGTCAGCGTGAAATGTTCGGGCAGTTCTGCTATATAGTCTTTGATCTGGTCGATATCTTTGAGTTTGCTGTTCTTGCAGTTGAAGAGATCGACGGTGAGATGACGTGCTAAGATTTTCATGAATTCGTTACTCCTTCATGCATTTTTTATGATTCCATGTTCCATTATAGTAGATGGGATTCGGTTCCGTCAAACTTTATGGCCGGGATTCGTTCTGATTTTTTTCGGTTTCTTTCCATAGAGCTGGAGACCGATGAAGAAGATGGCGGCAATCAGGAAGGCGGTGATGCTCGTGGCCTGGGCGCTCGTGACGAGGCCGAGCACTTTTTCGGTGTAATCGCCGCGCAGGAATTCGAGCCCGAAGCGCGCGAGGCTGTAGAGCATGACGTAGAGGGCGAAGCACTGGCCCTTGGCGTGGTTTGTCGTGCGGAAGAGCAAGAGCAGTGCGAAGATAACGACGTCGAGCTGTCCTTCCCAGACTTCAGCCGGCCAGAGCGGCTGGTCGCCGTACGTGTGGTAGGCGAGCGTGGTCGTCGGATAGATGATGCCGAATGAGCTGCCCGTCGGTGCGCCAAAGGCGTCGCCGTTCAGTAGGTTGGCACAGCGGCCGAGCGCCTGGCCGAGGATGATGGCCGGTGCGAGCACGTCCATGAGGTGGACGGTGTCAAGATGATGGCGGTGACAGTACCAGACGCCCGTCAGCACGCCGAGGAAGACGCCGCCCTGGATGGCCATGCCACCCTGCCAGACGTTCAGCAGCTCGGTCAGATGATGGCCGTAGTAATCCCAGTCAAAGAAGAAGACGTCCCAGAGGCGCGCGCCGAGCAGTCCAGCGACGCCGCAGTAGATGCCGAGGTCGACGATGTACTTCTCGTAGCCGCGGCCGTCCGCCTTTGTCAGGAAGTAGCCGACGCCTGTCGCGAGGATGATGGAGAGAGACAGCACGAGGCCGTAGGCCCGTATCGGGAAGTCTCCGATATAGAAAAGATACTGATGCATGAGATCCCTTCCTTTTCAGTGTTCTTGTTTGCTCAAACAACCTTCATTATAGCGTAAAGCGGATGGCTTGAGAAGAGAGCCTAGGAACGCTCAAAATGTATTTGAAATCTGTCCATCCCTGTGGTACAATAAAGCCTGTCAACATGTAAATGCATCGATGGAGAGAGTAGACTGCAGAGAGAGCGGAAGCGAACCGGGAAAGGTGAGAGCCGGGCGTGCGTACCTGCAGGGGAAAATCACTCCGGAGCAGCGGGCTGAACGAATCGAGTAAGCCTTGCCGGCATCCCCCGTTACGGGACAGCGCATGGTGGTGCGTGGAAATAGGTGGTTATCCTGTAGGTATCATGAGCCTGCATCCTATTTGGGTGCAGGCTTTTCATATGTGAGGAGGCATTCTGTTTGTATAAGAAAGTAGATACGAACTTGAATTTCGTGGAACGCGAGAAGGAGATCCGCGAGTTCTGGAAAGCACATGACATCGCTCAGAAGGCAATCGACCAGCGCGAGGGCTGCGATACCTTCACGTTCTACGATGGCCCGCCGACGGCCAACGGCAAGCCGCATATCGGCCATGTCCTGACGCGCGTCATCAAGGACATGCTGCCGCGCTTCGCCTCGATGAAGGGCAAGAAGGTCCTCAGGAAGGCTGGCTGGGATACGCACGGCCTGCCGGTCGAGCTCGAAGTCGAGAAGCAGATCGGCATCAACGGCAAGGAACAGATCGAGGCATATGGCATCGAGCCGTTTATCAAGAAGTGCCGCGAGTCCGTCTGGAAGTACAAGGGCATGTGGGAGGAGTTCTCCGATGTCGTCGGCTTCTGGGCTGACATGGAGCACCCGTACATCACCTATGAGAACGACTTCATCGAGTCGGAGTGGTGGGCACTCAAGGAAATCTGGAAGAAGGGCCTGCTCTACGAGGGCTACAAGGTTGTCCCGTATTGCCCGCGCTGCGGCACACCGCTCTCCTCGCACGAGGTGGCACAGGGCTACAAGGATGTCACGGAGCGCTCGGCTATGGTCGAGTTCAAGGCCAAGGACGGCGACTACTCGTTCCTCGCCTGGACGACGACGCCGTGGACGCTGCCGTCGAACATGGCGCTCTGCGTGAACCCCGCGGTCGACTACGTCAAGGTACAGGTCGGCGATAAGAAGTACGTCCTCGCTGAGGCACTCGTCGACAAGGTCTTCGAGGGTGTCGAAGGCGAGCGCCAGATCCTCGAGCGCTATAAGGGCAAGGATCTCGAGTACCGCGAGTATGAGCCGCTCTATCCGTACGCTGTCGAGAAGGTCAAGAACCAGCGCGGCAAGAAGGCATTCATCGTGACCTGCGATGACTACGTCACGACGGAAGACGGCACGGGCATTGTCCACATGGCTCCGGCATATGGCGAAGACGATAACCGCGTCTGCCAGAAGTACGGCGTCGCTTTTGTCAATCTCGTCAACAGCAAGGGCGAGCTCACGGCTGAGACGGATTGGCCGGGCCTCTTCGTCAAGAAGGCTGACCCGCTGATCCTCGCAGACCTCGAGAAGAAGGGGCTGCTCTTCAAGGCTCCGGAATTCACGCACAGCTATCCGCATTGCTGGCGCTGCGATACGCCGCTGCTCTACTATTCGTTCCCGACCTGGTTCATCAAGATGACGGCCGTCAAGGACGAGCTCGTCGCCAACAACAAGACGGTCAACTGGATCCCGAAGTCCATCGGCGAGGGCCGCTTCGGCAACTGGCTCGAGCATGTACAGGACTGGGGCCTCTCGCGCAACCGCTACTGGGGCACGCCGCTGCCGGTATGGCAGTGCGAATGCGGCCATCAGCATGTCATCGGCTCGATCGAGGAACTCAAGTCCATGAGCTCGAACTGTCCGGATGATATCGAGCTGCACCGTCCGTACATCGACAAGGTCACGATTAAGTGCCCGGAGTGCGGCAAGGAGATGCACCGCGTCAAGGAAGTCATCGACTGCTGGTTTGACTCGGGGTCCATGCCATTCGCGCAGTGGCATTATCCGTTCGACAACAAGGAGATCTTCGAGAAGCGCTTCCCGGCGGACTTCATCTCGGAGGCTGTCGATCAGACGCGCGGCTGGTTCTACTCGCTCATCGCCATCTCGACGCTGCTCTTCCACAAGGCACCGTATCGCAATGTCATCGTCCTCGGCCACGTCCAGGACAAGGAAGGCCGCAAGATGTCGAAGTCGAAGGGCAATGCCGTCGACCCGATGGAGGCACTGCAGAAGCACGGCGCTGACGCCATCCGCTGGTATTTCTACGAGAACAGCGCACCGTGGCTGCCGAACCGCTTCCACGACGATGCCGTCCAGGAAGGCCAGCGCAAGTTCATGGGCACGCTCTGGAATACGTACGCGTTCTTCGTGCTCTACGCCAACATCGACAACTTCGATGCGACGAAGTACACGCTCGACTACGATAAGCTGCCAGTCATGGACAAGTGGTGCCTCTCGCGCCTCAACACGATGGTCAAGGACGTCGACTACGACCTCTCGAACTACCGCGTGACGGAAGCCGCCAAGGCACTCGAGGAGTTCGTCGACGAGCTCTCGAATTGGTACGTCCGCCGCAGCCGCAGCCGCTTCTGGGCAAAGGGCATGGAACAGGACAAGATCAATGCCTACATGACGCTCTACACGGCACTCGTCACGACGGCCAAGGCCGCTGCACCGATGATTCCGTTCATGACGGAGTCCATCTACCGCAACCTCGTCTGCAGCATCGATGAGAAGGCACCGGAATCCGTCCATCTCTGCGACTTCCCGAAGGCCAATGAGGCACATATCGACAAGGAGCTCGAGAAGAACATGGGCGAGGTCCTCGAGATCGTCGTGCTCGGCCGCGCTGCGCGCAATGAGGCCAACATCAAGAACCGTCAGCCAATCGGCAAGATGTTTGTCAAGGCACCTGTCGTGCTGCCGGACTTCTACAAGGAAATCGTCGAAGAGGAGCTCAACGTCAAGGAAGTTGTCTTCACGGACGATATGGAGGCATACCTCACGTACAGCTTCAAGCCGCAGTTCCGTGTCCTCGGACCAAAGGTTGGCAAGAAGATGGGCGCCATCCAGAAGGCTCTGAAGGCGGTCAACGGCCACAAAGCCAAGGAAGAGCTCGACACGACGGGCAAGCTCGTCGTCGCATTGCCGGATGGCGATGTCACGCTGCTGCCGGAAGACGTCGAGGTCACGATGGCCCAGACGGAGGGCTTCAACTGCCAGCGCTACAACGGCGTGACGATTGCGCTGGAGACGACGCTCAGCGAAGAGCTGCTCGAAGAGGGCTTTGTCCGCGAGATCATCAGCAAGGTCCAGACGATGCGCAAGGAAAATGGCTATGAGGTCACGGATCACATCAAGGTCGGCCTCAAGGGCAACGAGAAGCTCGAGAACCTCGTCAAGAAGAACGAGAGCTTCCTCAAGGACATCACGCTCGCTGACGAAGTCACGTACGGCACGACGTCCGGCCACGAGAAAGAGTGGAACATCAACGGTGAGACGGTGACCCTCTCGGTTGACTGATTTCCCCGCTGACCATAAAAAGATCTCCTCTTGATGAGGAGATTTTTTTATTGCGGGAAAGAAGGAAAAACAGAAGTAAAACACGAATATAGACAATAGTCCTTTGCAACGAGAATACCAGGCAGGTGATACTGAAGCGAATGAACGAGAACAATCGAAATCAGGACAATGGACATCATGGACAGGATGGACATACGGAACATATCCATGTGCTGGCCGATGGCACGGTGCTCCACCATACACATGGCGCGCACGGCCATCAGCACAGCCACACGCAGACGAAGGCGGTGCTCAACCGCATGGCGCGGCTCATCGGCCACCTCGAATCCATCAAGCACATGATCGAGGACGGGCGCGACTGCAGCGAGGTGCTCGTGCAGCTCTCGGCGGTCGACAGCGCCATCAAGGGCGTCAGCCGCATCATCCTCAAGGACCATCTCGAGCACTGCATCGTCGATGCCGTGCGCGACAACGACCAAGAGGCATTGGACCAGCTCAACCGGGCTATTGACCGCTTCATCAAGTGAGGTGCGCGCGGTTTTGTGAGTCAGTCACGGTATTTCCCGTGTGAATCCTATATCCTAGTCCTGTATCCTATAGGCAATATGTCCGTATATCATTTCTATAACATGAGCGGAGCGCGTGCTCTGCATCGATAGATCAGGAGGTTTTTCCATGGCACAGAATAAACTCATAATCAGCCAGGTCATGATGCCGAACCAGACGAACCCGAGCGGCAACATCTACGGCGGCGATATCATGAAGATGATGGACTCGGCGGCTTATGCCGTGACGCGCAAGTACGCGCGCTGCAATGTCGTTACGGCTCGCGTGGACGAGCTCGAGTTCCACCTGCCGATCCTCGTCGGCGACCTCGTCACCTGCACGGCAGAGATTGTCTTCGTCGGCCACAGCTCGATGGAAGTCACGGTAAACGTCGATGTAGAGGATCTCGATCAGGAGGGCAAGCCGCAGCGCGCGCTGACAGCCTACTTCACGATGGTCGCTCTCGACCGCAATTCGCGCCCGAAGGCTGTGCCGCCGCTCATCATCGACACGGAAGAGGCGAGAAAGGCCTTTGAGGAAGGCCGCCGCCGCTATGAGGCGCACAAGGAGCAGAAGCGCCAGCAGCGCGAGGTCGAGAAGAAGCTCAGCCAGGCCAAGAAGACGCTGCGCGAGCCAGAAGAGAAAAAATGAGCGCAGACCTGTAAAAAAGTTTACAGATTTACAAAAAATGCTTGCAAAACAGTTTCTCCTGTGCTATTCTAGTACCCAACACAGGGAAATGCGTTGAAGAGGAATAGTAAGGACCCCGGAACGATCAGAGAGCTGCCGTCTGGTGCGAGGCAGTCGGGAAAGGATCTGGAACTCACCTTGAAGCAGCTCGCTGAAAGTGCATCGGCGTACACGATTGTATGCAGTGAGTGCATGATTAGGCAGGGACGGAGCCTGACCGTTACAGCAGGAGGATTTGCTAGAATCCGTAGAGGTACTCCGCAAGGAGTATGAATTTGAGTGGTAACACGCAGGTACAGCCCTTCGTCTCATGAGACGGGGGGCTTTTCTATTTGGGGAGGTTTTGTCAAATGATGAATTATCAGAAGTACAGCAAAGGTTATTTCATGCCGCCGGAGATTGACCTGGAGTGGGCGAAGAAGGATGCCCCAGACCATGCGCCAATCTGGTGCAGCGTTGACCTTCGCGATGGCAACCAGTCGCTCGTCATCCCGATGAGCCTTGACGAGAAGATGGAATTCTACAAGATGCTCCTCAAAGTCGGCTTCAAGGAAATCGAGATCGGCTTCCCGGCTGCATCGGAAACGGAGTTCGAGTTCCTGCGCCGCCTCGTAGAGGAAGACCTGATCCCAGACGATGTGACGGTACAGGTCCTCACGCAGGCACGCGAGCACATCATCCGCAAGACGTTCGATGCCCTCAAGGGTGTCAAGAACGCCATCGTCCACGTCTACAACTCGACTTCTGTTGCACAGCGCCAGCAGGTCTTCCGCAAGAACAAGGAACAGATCAAGCAGATGGCTGTCGATGGTGCAAAGCTCCTGCAGGAACTCACGGAAGAGGCCGGTGCGAACTACCGCTTCGAGTATTCGCCGGAGTCCTTCACGGGCACGGAGCCGGAGTACGCACTTGAGGTCTGCAATGCCGTCCTCGATGTCTGGAAACCGACGGCTGACCGCAAGGCCATCATCAACCTGCCGGCGACCATCGAGATGAGCATGCCGCACGTCTTCGCGACGCAGGTCGCCTACATGAACAAGCACCTCAAGTACCGCGACAATGTCGTGCTCTCGCTCCATCCGCACAATGACCGCGGCTGCGGCGTAGCTGATGCCGAGATGGGCATGCTGGCCGGTGCGGACCGCATCGAGGGCACGCTGTTCGGCAACGGCGAGCGCACGGGCAACGTCGACATCATCACGGTTGCCATGAACATGTTCGCACTCGGCGTCGATCCGCAGCTCGACTTCTCGAATATGCCGGAACTCGTCGAGATGTACGAGCGCGTCACGCGCATGCACGTCTCGCCGCGCCAGCCGTACGCCGGCGACCTCGTCTTCGCCGCCTTCTCCGGCTCCCATCAGGATGCCATCGCGAAGGGCATGCACTGGAAGGAAGAGAAGAATCCGGAAAAGTGGACACTGCCGTACCTCTACATCGACCCGAAGGATGTCGGCCGCGAGTACGACGGCGACGTCATCCGCATCAACAGCCAGTCCGGCAAGGGCGGCGTCGGCTTCATCATGGAGCAGAAATACGGCATCGACATGCCGAAGAAGATGCGCGAGGACTTCGGTTACTGCGTCAAAGGCGTTTCCGACCACAAGCACAAGGAACTCATGCCGGATGAGATCTACCAGATCTTCCAGGATGAGTACGTCAACGTCGATACGCCGTACAAGCTCCATGACTTCCTGCTCCAGAAGGAGCCGGACGGCACGCGCAAGGGCACGGTCGATATCTTTGTCAACGGCGAGCCGAAGACCTTCCTCGCACGCGGCAACGGCCGCCTCGACGCCGTCTCCAATGCGCTGCAGGCAAACCTCGACATTGCCTACAAGGATCTGACGTACAGCGAGCATGCGCTGGAGATCGGCCAGAATAGCCGCGCGATGGCCTACATCGGCATCACGAACGACGACGGCCACATCACCTGGGGCGCCGGCATGGACACGGATATCATCACGGCATCCATCCAGGCCTTGATCAGCGCCATCAACCGCATGAAGGCAGGCAAGTAATAACCGTAAGTACATACGTATATCAAAAGAAAATCCGGGCCAAGCGATTGGTCCGGATTTTTGTGTGTTCGAGTGATTGAGAGGTCCAGCTGGTCATCGGGCGTCTCTCGTCAGGAGCACGCGCGCTTCGTACGGCTGCAGGCAGTCCGCCTTGTGCTGCTCGTAGTTGGAGATCAGCGTCTCGCCCTCGAGCCCTTCAAACAGCGTGCAGGGGACTTCCTTATCGGTCCAGTTGCAGGCGACGCGGAGCGTCTCATTGTCCAGGTGACGTGCAAAGGCATAGACGCACGGGTCTTCCTCCAAGAGGGGCTCGAAGGTGCCGTAGACGATGATCGGGTAGGCGTGGCGCAGGCGGATGAGCTTCTGGTAGTAGTAGAAGGTGGAATCGGGATCCTTGAGCGCGGCCTCGGCGTTGATCGTCTTGTAGTTCGGATTGACGGCGAGCCACGGCGTGCCGTCGGTAAAGCCGGCATTGTCGCTGGCATCCCACTGCATTGGTGTGCGCGCATTGTCGCGGGCGACTGTGTTGAAGCACGCGAGCATCGTCTCGGGCGTGACCTTCTTCTGCTCGTCGACGTACTGGTGCCAGGCGTTGATCTCCTCGAGGTCCTGGCAGTCAGCGAGCGAGTGGAACGTCGTGTTCGTCATGCCGAGCTCTTCGCCCTGGTAGATGTAGGGCGTGCCCTTCTGCATGTGCAGGCAAGTCGCGAGCATCTTGGCGGAGAGCACGCGCCACTCGGGGCTGTCGTTGCCGAACATCGAAACGCAGCGCGGCTGGTCGTGATTGTCGAGGTAGAGCGAGTTCCAGGCCTTGCCCTCAAGCTCCAGCTGCCACTTGTTGAGGATGGCGCGGACATCCGGCATCTGCGGTTTGCCCGTCGTCCACTTGTCGATGATGCTGCCCTTGCCGTTTTCCGGGCCGACGTGCTCAAACTGGAAGACCATGCCGAGTTCCTTGCCGTCGCTGCGGGCGTACTTCTTGGCCTCGTCGATCGTGACGCCCGCTGCCTCGCCGACGGTCAGCAGGTCGTAATGCGAGAGCACGCGATCGTTCATTTCCTGCAGGTACTCGTGGACGCGCGGCCCGTTGCAGACGTGCGGCGAGAGGTCGCCGTAGCCGTCTGCCTTGAGGGGACCGTCCGGGAAGGACTGGTCCTTGGAAATCATTGAGATGACATCCATGCGGAAACCGTCGATGCCCTTCTCGCACCACCAGGTCATCATGTCGAAGACGGCATCGCGCACCTTCGTGTTCTCCCAGTTGAGGTCCGGCTGCTTCTTGGAGAAGCAGTGCAGGTAGTACTGGTCCGTCGCCGCATCGTACTGCCAGGCCGGGCCGCTGAAGTACGACTCCCAGTTGTTCGGTTCCTTGCCGTCTCGTCCGTCCTTCCAGATGTAGAAGTCGCGGTACGGGTTCGTGCGGGACTTGCGACTCTCGATGAACCAGGCGTGCTCGTCAGACGTGTGGTTGACGACGAGGTCCATGACGAGCTTGATGCCCGCCTCATGTGCCGTCTTCAGCAGCGTGTCGAAGTCGGCCATCGTGCCGAAGTCCTTCATGATGGCGCGGTAGTCGGAGATGTCGTAGCCGTTGTCGTCGTTGGGCGACTGGTAGATCGGGGAGAGCCAGATGACATCGACGCCGAGCTTCTTGAGATACGGGATGCGGCGCGTGATGCCAGGCAGGTCGCCGATGCCGTCGCCGTTCGAATCCTGGAAACTGCGCGGATAAATCTGATAGATGACGGCCTCTTTCCACCAGGCCTTCTGTTCTTCTGCCATATGTGAATGCCTCCTGTTGAGTTCTTTTTCCTAGACGTATTCGCCCTTCCCGTGTGGATTTCCTATGCGGGACTGATACAGAATGCGGACCTCGTTCCATATGCGGCCTGCGAGGCGGCTGGGAGACGGGGGAAAAATTTTGGCAGATGCCACCTTTTTTCCCGATAATGATGATATAATAGAAGCACATTTTGGCAGAGCAGAAAGGTGGTTCTTGACGCTTTTATGAAGAAGATCCTCATATCCTGCCTCTTGACGGCAGTCATCGTGACGGCGGCGCTTGTCATCGAGGCGGGATATTTTATTGGCAATTACTGCGTGCACTTCGGCCTGGAGCGCGGGACGGCGGAGAATCCGCAGGAGCCCCCGCGGGCCTATGCGTTGCTGATGCCGCCGGAGGCGCGCCATTTTGACAAGCCGAACTACGCTTCGGAGAACTGGAACATCGAGTCGGAGGACGGCATCTACCTCGCGGCGACGCATTTCAAGCCGGAGCGCGCGACGGACAAGTGGGTCATCGTCGCGCACGGCTACGGCTGCACGCAGCAGAATTCCTATTACATCGCGGAGCATTACCTATCGATGGGCTACCACGTGCTGACGCCGGACCTGCGGGCCTCGGGGCTCAGCGGCGGGCGCTATCTGACGCTCGGCTACCGCGAGAGCGAGGACATCGTGCTCTGGGCGAAGCGAGTCGCTGAGCTCTATCCGCAGGCCAAGATCGTGCTGCACGGCGTCTCGATGGGGGCGGCGACGGTCATGATGGCCGCGGGCCGCGAGGATCTGCCGCCGGAAGTCGTCGCGGCGGTGGAGGACTGCGGCTACACGAATGCGGATGAGCTCATCGCCATGCAGATGGAGAACTCGTTCGGCCTGCCCGCCTTCCCGGCCATGAATCTCCTGAACTGGCGCTGCGAGAAGGTGGCGGGTTTCAACCTGCACGATGCGGCGCCGATTGATGCTGTGCGCCATGCCCGCGTGCCAATCCTCTTCATCCACGGCACGAAGGACACGCTCGTGCCACCGAACATGGCGGAGCAGCTCTACGCGGCGGCCAATGCGCCGAAAAAGGAACTGCTGATGATACCGGGGGCCGTGCACGCGGCGGCGAGTCAGGCAGATCAGCAGACGTACTTCCGGACCATCCGGAAATTCGTGCAGCCCTATATGGAGGAACAGAAATGAAAGCAGTTGTGACAAGGGTGCAGCAGGCATCCGTTGAGATTGAGGGCAAGGTGTGCGGTGCCATAGGACAGGGCTTTCTCGTCCTGCTCGGCGTTGGCCCTGATGATGATGAGGCGTCCTGTGACCGCTTGGCCGAGAAGGTCGCCCATGTGCGCGTCTTCTCGGATGAGGCAGGCAAGATGAACTTGAGCATCGACCAGGTGGGCGGGGCCTTCCTCGTCATCTCGCAGTTCACGCTTTACGCTGACCTCAAGAAGCGGCGCCCCGGGTTCTCGCATGCAGCTAAGCCGGAGATCGCGGCACCGCTCTACGAGCGCTTCATGGAGGATCTGCGCCAAAAAGGCTTTGCGGTAGAGCACGGTGAATTCGGTGCGGATATGAAGGTGGCTTCTGTCAATGATGGCCCGGTCACGCTGCTCTTTGATACCGATTGCTTGTAAGGATAGAGTCAGACAGGGGGAAAGGCATGAATATGAATTTACTGCACAATTATGCACGTCTCGTCGTGCGTGTCGGCGTCAATCTGCAGCGCGAACAGATCCTCGTCATCAATGCGCCAATCGAGTGCGCAGAGTTTGCTCGCGCCATTGCCAAGGAGGCCTTTGCAGCGGGCGCCCACGATGTCGTCGTGAGCTGGAACGATGAGCAGCTCGCTCACATCCGCTATGCGGGCGGCAAGAAAGCGCTCTTCACAGAGTTCCCCGAGTGGCGTCGCGCCTTCTATGAGGACTATGCGGCGCAGGGAGCGGCCTTCGTCTCAATCGCCGCGCGCGACCCGGAGATCTTCGGCGACATCGACCCGGAGAAGCTCAAGCTGGCCAATCAGGCAGCGGGCGCGGCGCTCATGGAGTACCGGGAGCGCCTGATGAACAACCGCAATACATGGTGCGTCGTCTCGGTGCCGACAAAGGGCTGGGCAAAGAAGGTCTTCCCAGAGCTTGCAGAGGATGAGGCCGTCGCACGCCTTTGGTGTGAGATCTACAAGACGGTCCGCGTCGGCGAGGGCATCGACACGGTCAAGGCGTGGCAGGAGCACATCGCCTTCCTGCACAAGGCGGCCGATTTCCTCAACGCGAATGACTTCCAGAAGCTCCACTACACGAATCGTCTCGGCACGGACCTGACTATCGAACTGCCGGAGGGTCATATCTGGGCGGGGGGCGCCGAGAAGTCGGAGCTTGGCACGGTGTTTGCCGCAAACATGCCGACGGAAGAGGTCTACACGTTGCCGAAGCGCGACGGTGTCAACGGCATTGTCTACGCGACGAAGCCGTTGAACTTCAACGGCAATCTCATCGAGGACTTCTGGCTGCGCTTCGAGAATGGCCGCGTCACAGACTTCGCCGCGAAGAAAGGCGAGGCGATCCTCAGGGGGCTGATCGAGACGGACGAGGGCTCGCACTTCCTCGGCGAAGTGGCGCTCGTGCCGTATGACTCGCCTATCTCGAAGAGCGGCGTGCTCTTCTACAACACCTTGTTCGACGAGAACGCTGCCTGTCATCTGGCGCTCGGCAAGGCATATCCGACCTGTCTCAAGGACGGCGAGAAGATGGACAGCGTGACGCTCCTGCAGCACGGCGTCAACGACTCGCTGATGCACGAGGACTTCATGGTCGGCAGCCGCGACCTCGAGATCGTCGGCACGCGCCGTGACGGCACGGAGGTGCAGGTATTCCATGAGGGCAATTTCGCTTTTTGACGCATAGGAGACAGAAAGGAGATGGGATGATGCAGAGGACTCTAGGCATCTTCACGGCGCTCGTGCTGGTCTTGGCGGCACTCTGCCTGCCAGCGGGGCGCTCAGAGGCAGAGGGGCTCCAGGATGCGGATTTTTCCTGCCGCGGCGCAATGCTCGGCGCGAGCGAAGCGGAGCTTTTCAAAGCGTGGGGGGAGCCGCTCTTTGACCGGACGGAGATACGCCAGGGCGTGACGGTCAAGGTCTACGTCTACAAGGACCACTACGAGGCCGCCGTCGACAAGAGTGGCCACGTCGTCGACTTCCTCATCAAGAACGACCGCTACGAGGCGAGGAACGGCATCCGGCTCGGCGCGACTTCGTACTGGATTCAGAAGACGTACGGCAAGACAGAGCGTCAGCGTCTCGACGGGGCGGCGTACTACATCTACACGCGCGAGGGCCATCCGCACGACCATCTCCTACTGGGCATCGATGCGCAGGATGGGTATCTGACGTCGATGCGCATCACGTCTCTGCCGCTGACGGATGAGGAAGCGGAAAAGCGGGCGCTGGAAGACGATGCGGAAGAAGGGGAACTCGAACCGCGCTTTGCCGAGAAGGAAATCGACACCTCCGCACTCGGGAAGGCAGAGCCACCCGTCCTCAAGGAGGTACGGCCATGATTCACCTCAAGATGATGCGCCACCGCCTGCTGCGCTATCTCGGCATCACCGTGGGCTGCCTGATCGCAAGCTGCTCCATCAACCTCTTCCTCGTGCCTTCCCATCTCCTGACGGGCGGCGCGACGGGCATCGCGATCATCGTCTACTACCTGGCGCAGCTGCCCATCGGCCTGCAGACCTTCCTCTACAACATCCCGCTTCTCATGGCAGCCTGGAAGACGCTCGGGCACGGCTACACGGTCGATGTCATCATCGGCACGGGCATCTTCTCGCTGTGCCTCGATCTCACGCGCTTCCTCAATGCCTACGCGCCTGTCAATGACATCATGCTCGCAGCCATCTTCGGCGGTGTCTTCAACGGCATCGGCTACGGCATTGTCTTCCGCATGAACGGCAGCACGGGCGGCTTCGATATCGTCGGCGCCATCGCCAAGAAGTACTACTCGCTCAACATGGGCGGCGTCATCTTCGCCTTCAACTGCATGATCATGTGTGTGGCGGCCTTCTTGTTCGGCGTGGCCCCCGCGATGTTCACGCTGATCTGCATGTACATGAATGCGATGGTCACCGACAAGGTCATTGCGGGTTTCAACAGCCGCAAGGCCGTGCTGATCGTCTCGGACCGCGCGCAGCAGATCGCGGACGGCATCATGGAAGTCGGCCGCGGCGTGACCTTCCTGCACGGGCAGGGCGCCTTCACGCGCAAGGAGCGCAATGTCGTCTTCGTCGTCGTCAAGCTCACGCAGGTCAGCAAGATCAAGCTCATCGCGCATGCGGTCGACCCACACGCCTTCATGATCATCATGTCGGCCAACGAGGTCATGGGCCGCGGCTTCAGTGAACCCGGCATCGCCTTCCGGCGCTTCATCAACAAGGACAAGGTACAGCTAGAGCATCCGGAGCATCTGAAATGGCACGATGAGCGCTGAGCCTCTACCAAAAGAAAGGAAGAATCCACATGATTGAGATCACCTACCTGCTGAACAGCGGCTTCCTCGTGCGCGTCGGCCGCACACTGCTCGTATTCGACGACTTCAAGGACCCGGCGGGAGCCGTCGATGTGGCCGTCGAAGCGGCGGATTTTGACCACCTCTACTTCTTCGCGTCGCACGGCCACTTCGACCACTTCGATGCGCACATCTGCACTTACGAGGCAAAGACAGAACGCTACATCCTCAGCGATGACATCCGCTGCACAAAGGCCCTCAGCAGCTTTGACCAGGCGAAGCTCGTCTTCCTCAAGACGTACGCATCCTGGCAGGACGAGCACATCGCCGTGGAGTCCTTCGACTCGACGGACATCGGCACATCGTTCCGCGTCGTGCTCAAGGACGAGGGCGTAACAATCTTCCATGCCGGTGACTTCAACTGGTGGGACTGGACGGGCGAGCCCCAGGAGCAGCGGAAGCTCGCCGAGAACGCCTTCCGCAAGCAGATGAAGAAGCTCAAGGGGCTAGAGGCGGATCTGGCCTTCTTCCCCGTCGACGGCCGCCTGGGCCCGAGCATCGACAAGGGCGCAAAGGTGTTCTGCGCCGAGACGGAGGTGCGCGCGCTCGTCACGATGCACTCCGTCGGCTATCCAGCCTGGCAGCCGCCAGAGGGGTTTTTCGGAGCAGGCCGTTCCATTCCCGTCTGGTCGCCGCGCACGCCGGGCGAGAAGGCCTGCCTCAAAGATGGCCAATTCCTCGCAGACTGACGGTCGACTATTGAAAACATAGGAGGATATAAGGTAAAATGAAGAAGGTGTTCTTGCTGCTGCTCGCCATGCTCGTGATGACGGGCAGTTGCCTTGCCGCATCCGGCAGTGAGAAAACAACAAGCATTCAAGACGGCCAGACCGTCAAAGATGTTCATGGAGGAGATAAGAAAATGGTAAATCGCATTGCAGTATTTGAGACGAACCTCGGCAACTTCAGCGTGGAGCTCTTTGAGGACCAGACGCCAATCACGACGGAGAACTTCATCGACCTCGCCGAGAAGGGCTTCTACGATGGCGTCATCTTCCACCGCGTCATCGACGGCTTCATGATCCAGGGCGGCGATCCGGAGGGCACGGGCATGGGCGGCCCGGGCTACACGATTGAGGATGAGTTCCTCGACGATCTGCGCTTCGACGGTGAGGGCATCCTCGCGATGGCCAACACGGGCATGCCGCACACGGGCGGTAGCCAGTTCTTCATCACACTCGATAAGACGCCGTGGCTCAACGGCCATCACACGATCTTCGGCAAGGTCAAGGAAGGTATGGATGTCGTGCGCCGCATCGGCCATTCGGAGACAGACATGGCCGACCGCCCGCTCGAGGACGTTGTCATCAAGACCATCGAGATCAAGTATCCGGAGTGATGGCAGAGGCCTACACCTACATCCTCGAATGTGCGGACGGCAGCTTCTACACGGGCTGGACGAATGACCTGGCGGGGCGCGTCAAGGCGCATAATGCAGGGCGCGGCGCGAAGTACACGCGCTCGCACCGCCCGGTCCATCTCGTCTACTTCGAGTCCTTCGCGACGAAGGGAGAGGCACTTTCGCGCGAGGCCGCCATCAAGAAGATGACGCGCGCGGCGAAGCTTGCCTTGATTGACACAGCTGAGAAAAGAAATTATAATGAATAAGTTAAACTGAAACATAAAGGGGCGTTTTATCATGGCAGATAAACAGGTCATGCTGACCGAAGAAGGCTATAATAAACTCGTAGAAAAGCTCAACTACCTCAAGAGCGTCAAGCGCATCGAGATTGCAGAGCGCCTGAAGGCCGCCATCGCACTGGGCGACCTCTCCGAGAACTCGGAGTACGACGATGCCAAGAACGAGCAGGCATTCCTCGAGGGCGAGATCCAGGACCTCACGGCCAAGATCCGCAACTCGCACATCATCAAGGCTGGTGCCGGCGATATCGTCCAGATGGGCAGCAAGGTCACGGTCAAGGACATCGAGTTCGGCGATGAGGACACCTTCATGCTCGTCGGCTCGACGGAGGCTGACCCGGACGAGGGCAAGATCTCGAATGAGTCCCCGCTCGGTCAGGCACTTCTCGGACAGAAGAGCGGCAGCGTCATCGACGTGCACGCTCCGGCCGGCATCATCAAGTACGAGATCCTCGCAATCAAGGGCTGAGAGCGCAGCGGATCGTTTAGATTGGAGTAATGGAAAGTATGGCAGATAAGAAGCAGAAGGGGCAGCAGGCTCCTGTGGAAGACCTCAATGAGATGATGAAGGTCCGCCGCGAAAAGATGGAAGAATTCCGCGCGATGGGCGTGCCGCCGTTTGGCCATCGTTACGAAGTCACGGATTATGCAGAGCCAATCAAGGAGAAATACGCACATCTTGAAGGCGATGAAGAGGGCGGCGAGGTCCGCATCGCCGGCCGTCTCATGGCCATCCGCGGCCATGGCAAGGCGTCGTTCTGCACGCTCAACGACCGCACGGGCAACATCCAGGTCTACTTCAAGATCGATGTGCTCGGCGAGGACAAGTACAAGAACCAGTTCAAGAAGCTCGATATCGGCGACATCGTCGGCATCCGCGGCATCGTCTTCAAGACGCACCGCGGCGAGGTGACGGTCCGCGTCGAGGACTTCGACCTGCTCTCGAAGTCGCTGCGCCCGCTGCCGGAGAAGTTCCACGGCCTGCAGGATGTCGACATCCGTTACCGCCAGCGCTACCTCGACCTCATCATGAACCCGGAGGTCCGCGACACCTTCCGCAAGCGCACGAAGATCATCCAGTCCATCCGCACGTACCTCGATGATCGCGATTACCTCGAGGTCGAGACGCCGGTACTCTCGACGATCGCCGGCGGCGCAGCAGCGCGCCCGTTCGTCACGCACCACAATGCACTCGACATCGACCTCTACCTGCGCATCGCGACGGAGCTCAACCTCAAGCGCCTCGTCATCGGCGGTTTCGACCGCGTCTACGAGATGGGCCGCGTCTTCCGCAACGAGGGCATGGATGTCCGCCACAACCCGGAGTTCACGACGATCGAGTTCTACCAGGCGTACGCTGACTACACGGACATGATGGACATCACGGAAGGCATTGTCGTCAATGCCGCCAAGAGCGTTCTCGGCACGCCGGTCATCAATTACCAGGGCGTCGAGATCGATCTCTCGAAGGTCAAGCGCATCAGCATGAACGATGCCGTCAAAGAGGCGACGGGCAAGGATTTCCTCTCTTGCAAGACCGTCGAAGAGGCCCGCAAGATGGCTGACGAGATCGGCGTCCCGTACGAGCCGCGCCACGGCATCGGCGGCATCCTCAACCAGGCCTTCGAGGAGAAGGTCGAGGAGACACTGATGCAGCCGACGTTCATCACGGGCCATCCGACGGAGATCTCGCCGCTCGCGAAGCGCAATCCGGAAGACCCGCGCATCACCGACCGCTTCGAGTTCTTCATCTACGGCCGCGAGCTGGCCAATGGCTTCACGGAGCTCAACGACCCAATCGACCAGGAGGGCCGCTTCCTCGATCAGCTCAAGCAGCGCGAAGCCGGCGACGATGAGGCTCACGTCATGGACCGCGACTACATCACGGCCATGGAGTACGGCCTGCCGCCGACGGGCGGTGTCGGCATCGGCATCGACCGCCTCGTCATGCTGCTGACGGACGCGCCGTCCATCCGCGACGTCCTGCTCTTCCCGACGATGAAGCCGCTCTCTGAATAAGACTTGGCAGACTTCTGGCGCCTTCTGGTGCCAGGAGTTTTTCTATTTGCAGAGATTGACAGCATCATCGCTCTATATTACAATGTCAGTAAAACATATTAATTAACTATGTATATAGATAGCGAGGGATAGATATGAACGAACAGGACATCTTCCAGAAGATAACCGATGAATTTTACTGGTTCCACCGTCACCCGGAACTCTCCTACGAGGAAGTCGAGACGACAAAGCGCCTCCGAGAGGACCTCGCGGCTGCTGGCATCGAGGTCCTCGACCTGCCGCTCAAGACGGGCCTTGTCGCCAAGGTTGGCACAGGTGAGGCGCCGTTCATCGCGTTGCGCTGCGATATCGACGGCCTGCCGATCCAGGAGGAGTCGGGTCTTGCCTATGCGTCTGAGCACGCGGGCCGCATGCACGCCTGCGGCCATGACTTCCACATCAGTGCGGTGCTCGGCTCGGCGTACCTGCTCAAGGCGAAGGAGCGCGAGCTTCGCGGCACAGTCTACCTGATCTTCCAGTCGGCAGAAGAGGCGCCGGGCGGCGCGCGCAAGGTCATGGAGACGGGGGTGCTCAAGGACGTACAGGCCATCTTTGGCCTGCACACCTCGCCGCTCTACGATGTCGGCACGCTCGGCATCCGCTCGGGCGCGGTGACGGCGTCTGTCGACAAGTTCACCGTGACGTTCCACGGCAAGGGCACGCATGCAGCTCATCCGGAGCGCGGCATCGACCCCATCGTCATGGCCGCGAGCTTCGTCACGGCTGCGCAGAGCATCGTCTCGCGCAATATCGACCCGGCACACCCGGGCCTCGTCTCCATCACGCACATCGAGAGCGGCAATACCTGGAACGTCATCCCTGAATCCTCGTGGCTGGAGGGCACGGTGCGCTGCCTGACGGCAGAGGACCGGAAGCTCATCAAGAAACGCATCTACGAGCTGGCAGAGGGGCAGGCCGCATCCTTTGGCGGTCATGCAGAACTCACCTGGTATGCCGGCCCGCCGGCGACGGATAACACGCCGGACTGGACGGACTTTGCCATCGAGGTGGCGAAGGAGGCGGAGCTGGACGTCGTGCCCGCGCCCGTCAATCTGGCCGGCGAGGATTTCGCCTACTACCAGGAGGAGATCCCCGGCGTATTCGTGCTCGTCGGCACGGGCAAGTCGCCGGCTAACCACAATCCGAAATTCCACGTTGATCCGGCAGCACTCGGACCGGCTGCCAGATATATGGCAAGACTCGCCGTGGAGGCCTTTGTGCGCCTCTGAGGCGATGCGCCAAGATAAGGGGTAAGCAATGAAAATCATCGATGCACATCTTCACTTTGGGTCGGATGCCTACTTTGACGAGATCGCGAAGGCAGCCGAGCATGAGAACAGCGCCGACCACCTGCTCGAGCAGTACAGGATGCGCGGCATGGTGCACGGCATCGTCATGGGCAATCTGCCCGTCGAAGCGCTCGCGCCAGCGTATCCGCCCTTCCTTTCGTACTGCATCGGGCTTGACAGCCAGGTATTCGACATGGAGAAGCTGCCGCAGAAGCTCCATCTCATCGAGCAGCATTTGAGGAGCGATCGCTGTGTCGGCATCAAGCTCTACCCGGGCTACGCTTCGTTTTACCTCTACGACGACAGGCTTGCGCCAGTCTACGAGCTCGCCGCGCGCTACGACAAGCCGGTCGCGGTCCATACGGGCCTGACGGCGACAGACAACGCGCTCTTGAAGTACAGCCATCCGCTCGTCATGGATGAGGCGGCGACGAAGTTCCGCAAGGTGCGGTTCGTCATGTGCCACTTTGGCGAGCCGTGGTTTACGGATGCGGCAGCCGTCATTGAGAAGAACCCCAATGTGGCGGCAGACCTCTCGGGCCTTTTAGAGCGCAAGATCCCGGATTTTGGGGCTTTCTGCGAGAAGAAGCATTTCTACATCGAGCGCCTCAAGGGCTGGCTCGAATACCTCGACCTCTACGACCGCTTCATGTTCGGCACGGACTGGCCGCTTGCCAATCTCGGGGACTACATCGCCTTCACGAAGGAAATCATCCCAGAGGAGCATTGGGATGAGGTATTCTACAAGAATGCCATGCGCATCTACCATCTGAAGCCAGAAGCGATGCTCGACAGCTGATGCATATCGGACAAAGTGAATCGGCAACAAAAAATACGGTATCCGTCTAGGATACCGTATTTCTGTTGAGCATGGGATGCAGATCTCAGTGTGCACCGGCAAGGCGCTTCTCGTAGAAGCGCTGGCGGCGCTGGGCGATGATCGTCTTGGCTTCGCTGTCGCGGTCCATCTGATGGCGCGTGAAGCGGTGATGGCGGGCGAGCAGGTAGTAGTAGAGGACGATGCCGATGAGGGAGATGGCACCAGCTGCGATGTAGACGAAGGAGAAGCCGAAGGCCGGGACAAAGCTGCCGAGCGTGTATGGGCCGACGCCGATGCCGAAGTCAAGCAGGACGAAGTAAGTGCTCGTCGCGACGCCGACCTGATGCATCGGTGCGCAGTGGACGGCAAGAGCATGGCAGGAAGCCGTCGTCGTGCCGTAGCCGAAGCCGAGGAAGAGTGCGCCGATCAGCATGGCTGCGTCCGTGCTGGCCGTACCGATGAAGCCCATGGCGACGGCCATGCAGATGAGTGCCGGGTAGATGACGATGTTGCCGCCGAAGTGGTCGAGCAGGTAGCCAGTCAGCGGGCGGCTGATGAAGGAAGTAGCGGCGAAGCAGAGGAAGAAGCCCGTCGCGCCGATGCCCGTGATGCCGATGTGAGCCGTGTAGGCGCCGAGGAAGCTCAGGACCGTGGAGTAGCAGACACCGGCCATCAGGGCGATGCAGGAGATGGCGAGTGCCTTGATGGAGAAGAAGCGGTCGAACGAGATCTTGTGGAGATCTGCTTTCTCTTCTGGCAGGATCGTGCGCTCCGGCGCCTTGATGAAGAAGGAGAGCGCGAAGATCAGGAAGGTTGCGGCCGCGCAGATCTCGATGGCGAGCGTGAATTCCTTGGCGGACGTGAGGTTCATGGCGATGAAGGGGCCGATGGCCGAAGCCATCGTGACGCCGAGCGTGAAGTAGCCGATGCCCGTGCCCATGCGCTTGAGCGGGACGAGTGCGGCGACGACCGTGCTCGCTGCCGTCGAGGTCGTGCCGAAAGACAGGCCATGCAGGAAGCGGACGAGCATGAAGACCTCGAGCGACGGCGCGAGCTCGTAGCAGAGGACGAGCAGGAAGAACATCAGCGTGCCGGCAAGGAACATCTTGCGGCGGCCGACGAAATCGATGAAGCGTCCAGCTGGGATGCGGGCGAACAGGGCACCGACGATGAAGAGGCCAGAGGCGAGGCCGGCCATGCTGATGGAAGCATTCCAGGTGTAGATGGCATAGGCCGTAGACCAGAGCATCAAGAGGAAGTGGACCGAGTAGACGAGGAAGTTGACACCGATGTCAAATACGTAGTCACGCGTCCAGAGGCGCGTCGGGGCAGCTGAATCTGCCATGACAGAAGACTCCTTTCCAAGCGAAACCTGTTTCTTATGATGATGGCGCGGATGATGGACCGCTGTGCAGTGCGCGACCGTCAGCATGCGATGGGCATCGCTCGCTGACATGCCAGTCTCTGCACAGAGCGCTTCAACATAATCCGAGGGAATCCGATAATTCAATGCGTTCACCTGCTTATCTAAAATATCTATGAATGAAATCTGAAACTTAGTATAGTCATCTTCAGAGAGCACGTCTAATGTATAATTTTCACAAATAGGATGCAAATTGTGCATAATCGTGGCGATCCCTGCCGTTTTTTGCAGAAAATGCATGCGAGATTCCTTGTATACATGAATACAATGCAAAATAATCATGGAAATGAAGCAGGAAAACGTTGTCAGCCTAGGTTACCGTGCATATAATAGACTATAACCTAAAGTAATTATGCACGATATGCAAGAAACGAGGAACAAAATGGAATTGACACAACTGAAGTACTTCCAGGCGATGGCCAAGTGCCGTCACTTCACGCAGGCAGCCGAAGAGATGGCCGTCTCGCAGTCGGCTCTTTCTCGCTCCATCCAGAAATTGGAGCAGGAGCTCGGCGTCACCCTGTTTGAACGCCATGGCCGCACCTCGGATCTGACGGAGGCCGGGCAGAAATTCCTGTTCCATGTCGACCGCGTGATCCGCGAGCTTGCGCTGGCGGAACAGGAGATCGAACTCGACAACGGCGGTGCAGGCGTCGTGCATCTCTCCTTCCTGCACTCGCTCGGCGACACGTTCCTGCCGCTGATCCTGCGCCAGTTCCATGAGCGCTACCCGCACATCGATGTCAAGCTCAACCAGCAGAGTTCTTCGATGCTCGCCGAGCAGCTGACGAGCGGCGAGACGGATATCTGCCTCTGCTCGACGATGAATGAACCGGATACGGCCTGGATGTACCTCTGGTCGGAAGAAATGTTCCTCGTCGTGCCGGAGGACCATCCGCTCGCGCAGAAGTCGCGCGTCAGCCTGCGCGAAGTCGGGGATGAGCCGTTCGTCGCTTTGAAGCCCGAGTACACGCTGCGCCAGCAGGTCAACCAGTTCCTCGACCTCGCAGAGAGCCATCCGCAGATCATCTTCGAGGGCGATGAAGTCCACACGCTCGTCTCTTTCGTCGCGGCGCATCTCGGCGTCAGCGTCCTGCCGCACGTGCCATGCACAGAGCACCTCGGCGTCGTCTTCGTGCCGATATCCTTCCCGCTCTGCAAGCGCGCCGTCGGCATCGCCTGGAACACTTCGCGGCCACTCTCGCCGGCAGCTATGACCTTCCAGCAGTTCACCATCCACCACTTCGTGCACGAGGGGGATATTCCACTGACGCAGCCCGATGGCAGAGGAAACGCGGCGCGCTGACTTGTCGATGTTCCGTAATATTGATATAATTATATGATGACTATCATATGAGGTGATTGGAATGACAATGGAGATCGAGATGGAAACCGTCGTGAAGCGGTTCCGCGACTATATTTCCTTCAATACACAGTCGGATGAGGCAAACGACAAGGAATGCCCGTCGACGCCCGGCCAGATGGTGTTGGCCAAGCACTTGGCTGACGAGCTTCGCTCCATCGGCCTCACGGAGGTGACGGTGGACGAGCACGGCTACGTCATGGCGACGCTGCCGGCGAACAACGGGGACGATTCGCCTGTCGTCGGCTTTATCTCGCATCTCGACACGAGTCCTGATGCGGCGGGCGGCCCGATCCACGAGCAGATCATCCACGCGTATGCGGGCGGCGATATCGTGCTGAACGAAGAGAAGGGAATCGTCTTCTCGGTCGCGGACTTCCCGGGCATCGAGCGCTACAAGGGCCAGGACATCATGATGACAGACGGCACGACGCTTTTGGGTGCAGATGACAAGGCCGGCGTCACGGCCATCGTCAGCGCTGCGGAATACCTCATGGCGCACCCGGAAATCTCGCACGGCAAGATCCGCCTGGGCTTCACGCCGGATGAGGAGACGGGCCGCAGTGCAGACCGCTTCGATGTCAAGGCGTTCGGCGCGGATTTTGCCTACACGGTCGACGGCGGCGAGATCGGCGGGCTGGAGTACGAGAACTTCAATGCGGCGAACCCGACCATCCTCTTCCATGGCCGCAGCGTCCACACGGGCGACGCGAAGGGCAAGATGAAGAATGCCGTCTCGATGGCTGCGGAGTGGCAGCAGATGTTGCCGGCCGGCGAGAAGCCGGAGTACACGGAGGGGCATGAGGGCTTCTTCCATGTTCACACCGTCGCGGGCAGTGTCGAGCTCGTCACGATGGAGATGCTCGTGCGCGACCACGACCGCGCGCACTTCGAGCGGCGCAAGGCACTGCTCGACGATATGGCCGCATTCTTCAACAAGAAGTACGGCGAGGGTTCCGTCGAGGTGCATCACCGCGATGTCTACTACAACATGCTCGAGAAGATCGAGGATGGCAATCTCTATGTCGTGGAGCTCGCGCGCGAGGCGATGGAGGAGATTGGCATCGAGCCGGATGTCCAGCCCATCCGCGGCGGCACTGACGGCGCACGCCTCTCGTTCATGGGTCTGCCGTGCCCGAATCTCTTCACGGGCGGTGCGAACTTCCACGGCCGCTTTGAGTACCTGCCGCTGCCATCCCTGAAGAAGGCGGCGGAGCTCGTCCTTGCGATCATGGTCAAGGCAGCTTCCTGCAAGGGCAAGGCTGGCAAATGAGAATGCAGCAATGAATTGACGCGTCAGGCAACCTGGCGCGTCAGTGTTATGGATATGCGGATATCCGACTGATGAGACAAGCAATCAGACAGATAAAAGGAGATTTTTCTTTATGGCAATACTGGAAATCAAGAAAGCAGGGGCGCCGGTCCTCAAGGAGGTCTGCGCTCCGGTGGAGAAGATCGACAAGGGACTGCGCAAGCTGCTCGACGACATGGCCGTCACGATGTACGAGAGCGACGGCGTCGGCCTCGCTGCGCCGCAGATCGGCCGTCCCATCCGCGTCGTCGTCATCGACTGCCAGGACGACCACGGACTCATCGAGCTCATCAACCCGGTCATCACCTTCCGTGAGGGCACGGCAACGGATACCGAGGGATGCCTCTCCGTGCCGGGCATCTACGGCGAGGTGGAGCGCGCAGCGAAGGTCAAGGTGGAGTTCCTCAACCGCCGCGGCAAGAAGCAGCATTTGACGGCGACGGGCCTTCTGGCACGCTGCATCCAGCATGAGCTCGACCATCTCGAGGGCCAGCTCTTCATCGATATCGCAAAGAGTCTGCACAGGGGGAATCAGGCGTGAAAAAGTTCCGAGTCATTTTCATGGGCACGCCGGAATTTGCCGTGCCGTGCCTCGCAGCTCTTTATGAGCACTGCGACGTCATCGGCGTCGTGACGCAGCCCGACAAGCCGAGAGGGCGCGGCCAGAAGCTCGTGCCGTCGCCGGTCAAGGCCTGGGCGGAGGCGCACGGCCTGCCGGTCTGGCAGCCGAAGAGAATCAAGGAGGAAGACTTCACGGCCTTCCTCGAAGAGCAGAAGCCCGACCTCATGGTCGTCGTGGCCTTCGGCCAGATTCTCTCTCAGCGCATCCTCGACATCCCGCCTTATGGCTGCATCAATGTACACGGTTCACTCCTGCCGCGTTACCGCGGCGCGGCGCCGATGCAGTGGTGCGTCATCGACGGAGAGAAGAAGACGGGGATCACGACGATGTTCATGGACGCTGGGCTCGACACGGGCGACATGCTGCTGAAGGCGGAGTTCCCGATCGGTCCGGACACGACGCTCGAGGAGGTGCACGACGGCCTCATGGCGCTCGGCGCCAAGGTGCTCATCGATACGCTCGAGGAGCTCTCGGCCGGGACGCTCAAGCGCATCCCGCAGACGGGCGAGTCGAATTACGCGCCGATGCTGACGAAGGAGACGGGCCACATCCACTGGCAGGACCGTGCACAGAAGATACACAATCTCGTGCGCGGCCTCGACTCGTGGCCGGGGGCTTACACCTTCCTTGCAGGCAAGAAATACAAGATCTGGCGCACGCGCTGTACGACTGAGAAGACGGAAGCGCAGCCGGGCACCATCCTTAGGGCCGACAAGAAAGAAGGCCTCTTTGTAGCAGCGGGCGACGGCGTGCTCGAGATCACGGAGCTCCAAGCGCCTGGCAAGAAGCGTATGGCCGCGAAGGATTACCTCAATGGTCACGCGATTGCTCTGCCCGCAACGTTTGAGGATTGAATATGACAAAAGCAAAGAATGATCACGTGCTGACGGGGCGCCCGAAGAAGCGGCTGTTCATCGGCATGCTCTCGCTGACGGCCGTCCTCATGGCGGTCATCCTCTACGCCATCTGGTACATCGGCGTGCCGGGGCTCCGCGCCATCCAGCCCATGCTGCCCTGGCTCATCGGCGCTGTGTTCACCTTCTTGGTGGCAGGGGCGTTCTTCAGCATCTTCAACATGGTCCTCGCTGTCGCACATCTGCCGTACCTGCCGTTCCTGCAGCGCCAGACGTATGAGCTCATCAACCTGCTCTTCCCGCTGGCCGTGCGCCTCGGCAGCATCTTCGGCATCCGGCGCCGCAAGCTCGAGGGCTCCTTCATCGCGGTGAGCAATCTCCTGTTCAACCGCATGGGCATCCGCGTGCCAGCCGACCGGCTGCTCGTCGTGACACCGCACTGCCTGCAGCTCGCCTCATGCCCGCACAAGATCACGCGGGACCCGGAGAACTGCAAGCGTTGCGGCCGTTGCGATATCGGCGCCCTCGTGACGCTGTCGCATGAGATGGGCTTCCACTTCTTCGTGGCGACGGGCGGCACGCTCGCGCGCCAGATCGTCTACAAGACGAAGCCGAAAGCCGTGCTGGCCATTGCCTGCGAGCGTGACCTCATGAGCGGCATCCAGGACGTCTACCCGCTGCCGGCCGTCGGCGTGCTCAACATCCGTCCGAACGGACCGTGCTACAACACGCACGTCGACATCGAGGAGGTGCGGGCACAACTCGAGAAGATCATCATACCGAAACTAAAAGAGAAACAATGAGTGATACGATACGTAGTCAAGAGTCAAGACAAATGAGGTGGATCTATGGATAAAGCGCGCGAGACGGCAGTCCGCATCCTATACGAAGTACATGAGAATGGCGCCTATGCCAATGTGGCGCTTGCCAAGGCACTGCGCCAGGCAGAGCTTGGCGAGCAGGACCGTCGCTTTGTCACGGAGCTCGTCTACGGCACGGTCAAGGCCGGCGGCACGCTCGACTGGATCCTGCGCCGCTACGTCAACCGACCCGTGCGCAAGATCCAGCCGCTCGTCCGCGAGATCCTGCGGCTCGGTCTCTACCAGCTCTTCTACCTCGACAAGGTGCCGGTTTCGGCAGCCTGCAACACGGCTGTAGAGCTGGCCAAGGGCATGGGCATGAAAGGGCTCGCGGGCTTTGTCAATGCCGTGCTGCGCACGGCAGTGCGCGAGCCGGAGAAGGCCGCATTCCCGAGCGGGAAGGGCCATGCGACGGAAAACCTCGCCCTCTCCAGCCAGCATCCGGAGTGGCTCGTGCGCCGCTGGGTCAAGACGTTCGGCTTTGAGGCGGCGGAGAGACTCTGCCGCTTTGACAATGAGCAGCCTCTCCTCTCCGTGCGCACGAATACGCTGCGCACGGAACGCGATGCGCTGCTCGAAGAGCTCAGGCAGGCAGGCGCGGAAGTCGAGCCTTCGCTCTGGGCTCCCGAGGGCATCCTCGTGCGCCGTCACGGCGCACTCGATGCGCTCGCACCGCTGCAGCAGGGGCGCTGCCAGGTGCAGGATGAGAGCTCGATGCTCGTCGCACATGTCGTAGGGCCGCAGCCTGGAGAGTTCATCATCGACTGCTGTGCGGCGCCAGGCGGCAAGACGACGCACATGGCGGCGCTCATGCACGACAAGGGCCGCATCCTCGCCGGTGACATCTATGACCACAAGCTCCAACGCATCGAGGAGAATGCCGCGCGCCTCGGCATCCAGATCATCGAGACGGAGGAGATTGACGCGCGAGAGATCGGCGAGCAGTATGAGGCGATGGCCGACCGCGTCCTCGTCGACGCGCCGTGTTCCGGTCTCGGCGTGCTGCGCCGCAAGCAGGATGCCCGCTGGCGCAAGACGGCAGACGAGATCGCGGCCTTGCCTGACCTGCAGCTTTCCATTCTCGAGAGCGCAGCGATGGCCGTCAAGCCGGGCGGGGTGCTCGTCTATAGCACCTGCACGATCGAGCTCGCCGAGAATCAGGGCGTCGTCAGCCGCTTCCTCGAAGCGCATCCGGAGTTCGCCTTGGAGACGACGGGCCATTACCTGCCGCTGCCGACGAAGCATGCGGAGTCGAAGATGGTTCAGCTGCTGCCGCATGTCGACGGCACGGATGGCTTCTTCATCTGCCGCATGAAAAAGACAAGCAAGACAGACAAGAAAGGATAAGACGTTGAACGATATTTTTGGGTTGACCTGCCAGGAACTCCAGGCAGCGCTGCAGCCGTTCTCGCTGCCGAAGTACCGCGCCAAGCAGATCGCGGAGTGGATGTACCAGCGCGGTGCCACGAGCTTCGGTGATATGACGAACCTCTCGAAGAAGCTGCGCGAGGAGCTGTCATCTTCACTGGCGATTGGCCGCCCGCGCCTCAAGGACCGCCTCGATTCGGCCGACGGCCACACGACGAAGTTCCTGCTGGAATTTGCTGACGGCACGGCCGTAGAGACAGTGCTCATGCGCCAGCCCTACGGCAATAGCATCTGCGTCTCGACGCAGGCCGGCTGCAACATGGGCTGTGCTTTCTGCGCATCGACGCTGCACGGCATGGCGCGCAACCTGACGAAGGGCGAGATCCTCTCGCAGGCCATCGCGATAAACGACATGCTGCGCGGGGAAGGGCGCGGGGAGAAGGTCGACACCGTCGTCATCATGGGCTCGGGCGAGCCTCTGATGAACTACGAGAACGTGCTCGGCTTCATCCGACTGCTGCATGAGGAATACGTCCTCGGCCTGAGCTACCGCAGCATCACGATCTCGACTTCCGGCATCGTGCCGCAGATGTACAAGCTCGCAGATGAGGGAATCCCCATCTCGCTCTCTGTCTCGCTGCACGCGCCGAACCAGGAACTCCGCAGCGAGCTCATGCCAATCAATCGCAAGTACCCGCTCGCTGATGTCGTGCGCGCGGCGCGCCACTACGCGGAGACGACGAAGCGCCGCGTGACGTACGAGTACATCCTCATCGATCACGTCAATGACGGGGAGGCGCAGGCAAGAGAACTCGTCTCACTGCTGCGCGGCCAGCTGGCCAGCGTCAATCTCATCCCCATCAATCCTGTGGCTGAGCGTCATCTGCTGCGCCCGTCTGCCGCACGCATCGACTGGTTCGAGCACTACCTCACGGCGCATCATCTGACGGTCACGGTGCGGCGCGAGATGGGGACGGACATCCAGGCAGCCTGCGGCCAGCTCCGCAATAAGCACCTGGAAGAGTGACCATTTCCCAATAAATTCACAGCTTTTTCATCCGATATCTGCTATAATGTACGGATAGTGGTCATAGCGAAAGAAACGGAGGCGAAAACCATGGGTCTAGGGACATGGGAATCGTATCTGGCAAATCATATCGAGGGCTTCTTCAACAAGAAGTTCAGCAGCAGCCTTGAGGCTGTCGAGCTCATGAACGGCCTTGAGCGTGAGGTCAAGCGCCAGTCCTCTGGCAAGAGGCGGCAGGATATCGACACGGCATTCATCTTCTCGCTGAATCCGGAGGACTACCACCGCCTCTGTGCGCGGCGCGTCATCGAGGACCTCAGGACGATGGTAGCGCGCCAGATCATCCTGCAGGACTGCGCGGCGGACGGTGTCATCACCGTGCGCATGGAGCAGAGCGGCAAGCTGAGTCGCGGTGTCTACAAGCTGCGCTGCGGGCGCTCCGACGAGGTGGAGGACATCTCGGCCAACACGCTCGTCCTCCAGAAGCGGCCGTCGCTTGACGGCCGCGTACCGCTCAACCTGCCGGCCTTCCACGCGATGGCTTCGCTGACTGTCGTCGAGGGTCCCGACCTCGATGCCTACCTCGAGATCGGGGAGAAGCAGGTCTACATCGGCCGGCGTGACAAGAACGAGTTCATCCTGACGGACACGAATGCCTCGCGGCTCCACGCCTGGATCTCGTACGAGCACCATCGCCACGAGCTCTACGATGCACAGAGCACGAATGGCACGTTCGTCAACGGGCGGCGCATCGATTCCTGCCGTCTGCAGCATGGGGACAAGATACGGATCGGCATGACGGTCCTGCGATATGAGGTGATATAATTGGCGGTGACAGCCGTTTTTCTCAAAGGCATCCGCGTGGTGCTCGAATATGGCATGCTCCTTTGGCTCCTGTGGTTCACGGTGACGCTCTCAAGGCGCCTCTTCGGGGCGGTGCGCAAGCAGTCAGCGGCCATACGCAGGCCGGAGACGAAACCGCAGGAGGCCGTCGTTTCTGTGCTGGAGGCGCCGGAGCCGGAACTCGCGGGTAAGCGCTTTGCGTTCGGCGAACAGCTCATGGTGGGGCGCGGCCGCGACAACCACATCGTGATACCCGAGGGCTATGTCTCGCATCATCATGCGCAGATCTATCGCCATGGCAATCAGTACGTCATCGAAGATCTCGGCAGTATCAACCATACGTATGTGAACGGTCAAATCCTGGAGGGCAGGGCGTACCTTCGCCCTGGTGACAAGATCCGCATCGGGCTCGTCACCCTTCGGTTCGAGAGGTGAGAATTTTGAGTAAGGTTTATGAAGCGACCGATGTCGGCTGTGTGCGGCCGATCAATGAGGACAGCGCTGCGGTATTCGACCCGGAGGTCTACGTCGTGGCAGACGGCATGGGCGGCCATGCGGCTGGAGAAGTCGCGAGCCACATTCTCGTCAAGGCAGTGCGGGACGATCTCGCTGACTGCGGATCGATTGAGGAGCAGGCGCTCTGCCGCGCCATCCACCGCGCCAACCGCGAGATCCTCGCCACGGTGGCAGAGAATCCTGACTGCCAGGGCATGGGGACGACGGCGACGCTGCTGCACACGGAGCAGGGGCTGGCCTTCTGGGCCCATGTCGGGGACAGCCGCCTCTACCTCCTGCGCGACGGTGTGCTGCATCAGGTCACGCGCGACCATTCGTATGTCGAGGACCTCGTCGAGCACGGCGAGCTCACGGAGGCAGAGGCGCGCATCCATCCGCAGAAGAACATGCTGACGCGCGCCGTCGGCGTCGCGGAAGCGCTCGAGGTGGACAGCGGCCGCTTTGACGTCCGGACGGGGGATATCCTACTCCTGGCGACAGACGGCCTCATGAACATGGTCCGAGAGGAAGAGATCGCATCCATCCTGCAGCAGGGGCAGCAGGACCCGGCCAGGGCCCTCATCGAGGCGGCACTGCGCTCGGGCGGGCGCGACAATGTCACGGCAGTCGTGGTGGTGTACGGCGTATGAAGAACTGGAGTCTTCTCTTACCGCCGTTCGGCATCCTGATTTCTGGGCTCGCTGTGCTCTACCTCAAGGCGCACCCGCAGCCGGGCGTCGTCCACACGCAGGACCTCCTGGGCATCGCGTACCTGCCGTGGCTCGCAGCCGTCATCGTCGCGGCCGTCATCCTGCAGGGCGTCCTCGTGCGCCGGCACATGGACACGTGCCTCTTTCCGCTCGTCATGCTGCTCGCGAGTGTCGGCGTCGTCGAGATCGCCCGCCTAAAGCCCGCGCTGCTCATACCGCAGTTGCGCTGGCTGCTCATCGCGATGGTCCTGATGTTCCTCGTCATCCGCTTCTGGAGCCGCATCGTCAGGCTCGTCGACTACCCGTACATCACGGGGATCTGCTGCGTCGTCGTGCTCTTCCTGCCCATTCTCTTCGGCACAGAGATCGGCGGCAGCCGCAACTGGCTCGTGCTCGGGCCGTTTTCGGTGCAGCCGTCGGAATTCGGCAAGATCCTCATCGTCCTGTTCCTCGCGGCGTACCTCTCGGATCACCGCAAGGTCCTATCCCTGCCGAAGCGCCGCCTGCTCTTCCTGCAGTTGCCGCCGCTGCGCTTCATCGCGCCGCTCATCTGCATCTGGAGCATCGCGGTGCTGATGTTCGTCGTGGAGAAGGACCTCGGCTCGGCACTGCTCTTCTTCGGCATTGCCGTGCTCATGACGTACATGGCGACGGGGAGCAAGTCCTATGTCTTCTTGGCGTTGCTCTTCATGGGCCTTGCCGCGACCATCTGCTACATGGGCTTTGCCCACGTGCGCGTGCGCTTCGACATCTGGCTCAACCCCTGGCAGGACCCCAACGGCATGGCCTATCAGGTCGTCCAGTCGCTCTTCGCCTTCGGTACGGGCGGTGTCTGGGGCACGGGCTTCGGCTACGGCCACCCGGGCTTCATCCCCGAGGTACACACGGACTTCATCTTCGCCGCTATCGCGGAGGAGATGGGCCTCATCGCCTCGCTGATGCTCATGGCCTGTTATGTCATGGCCTTCTGGCGCGGCATCTGCATCGCGCTCTCGTGCCCGCAGGAGAAAGAGCTGCTGCTCGCGGCCGGATGCAGTGCGCTGCTCCTCATGCAGGCCTTCATCATCATTGCCGGCGTGACGAAATTCCTGCCGCTGACGGGCATCACGCTGCCGTTCATCAGCTACGGCGGCAGCTCGATGGTGTCGGGCTTCATCTTGCTCGGCATGCTCCTGTCTCTGTCAAAGGAGAGGAAAAATGTCTGATTGGAAAATCAAGCGGCAGGTCCTCAGGGCGGCATCTTTTGCGATGGTCCTGTTCGGACTGCTGGCTGTCTATATCATCTACCTGTCGACTTGGGAGGCGGACGACCTCGCCAAGAACCCGCTCAACATGAGGCGTGCGGCGGCTCGGGCCGACATCCAGCGCGGCTCCATCCTCGCGGCCGACGGCCAGATCCTGGCCGAGACGCGCCAGGACGGCAGCCGCGTCTACCCGTTCGGCACGACCATGGCTGCCGTCACGGGCTACAACGGCGAGAACATCGGCAGCGCCGGCATCGAGGGGCACGCCAACCAGGCGTTGCTCGGCCTGACGGCCGATATGAGCCGCCTCGGCCCGCTCTCGCAGCTCCTGCAGTCGGAGCGCGGCAATGACGTCAAGCTGACCATCGAGCCGGCCGCCCAGAAGGCAGCCGCCGCAGCTCTCGGCAAGCGTCGCGGCGCCGTCGTCGCGCTCGACGCGCGGACGGGAGCCGTGCTTGCGATGGTGAGCTCGCCCTCGTATGACCCGAATGACATCGAGTCGAACTGGAAGGCGCTCTCGGGGCAGGAGGACAGCCCGCTTCTCAACCGCGCCGTCCAGGGGCTCTACCCGCCGGGCTCGACCATCAAGGTGATGATTGCCGATGCGGCGCTGACGGACGGCGTGACGAACACGTCGGAGGTCTTTGACTGCGACGGCGTGCTCGACGTCGGCGGCGGCCACACGATACGCGAGAGCCATGGCGAAGTCCACGGCCGCGTTGACCTCAGACAGGCCGTCACGGAGTCGTGCAACGTCACCTTCGGCACGCTCGGCATGCGCATGGGTGACGAGAAGCTCAAGAAAGCCTTCTCGCGCTTCGGTTTTGACCGCGAGATCGGCGACGAGATCCTCATGACGAAGTCGCATTTCCCCGACTTCGGCACGCTCTCCAAGGGCGATCAGGCGCAGACGGCCATCGGCCAGAGCGCCCTGCTCGTCACGCCGATGCACATGGCATTGCTCGCTGACGCCTTCGCCAATGGCGGCAAGATCATGAAGCCGTACCTCGTGCAGGACGTCATCACGCCGGGCGGCACAGTCGTCTACAAGGCACAGCCCTCGCGCTGGCTGACGGCCACGACGCCGGAGATGGCGGCTCTCATCGACAGCTATATGGAAGATGTCGTGACGAAGGGCACGGGCACGGCGGCTAGGGTGCAGGGCGTCCGCGTGACGGGCAAGACCGGCACGGCCGAGAATCCAGCGGGCAAGGATCACGCCTGGTTCATCGGTTCAGCCGAGCTGCCGGAGCGCAAGATCGTCTTCGCCATCATCGTAGAGAACGGCGGTGGAGGCGGTATCGAGGCCGCACCAATCGCGAAACAAATGATAGAGAGTCTGATGTAACTTTATTCCTGGTATAGTAGGGGGAACGGATATGGTACAGCGTATCTTAGATCAGCGCTATGAACTCGAGGAGCTGATCGGCGGAGGCGGCATGGCCGATGTCTACAGGGCAAAGGATCGCCTGCTCAACCGGCCTGTGGCCGTCAAGATCCTGCATGAGGCATTCAAGCAGGACAAGGAATTCATCGATAAATTCCAGCGTGAAGCCCAGGCGGCAGCACGTCTTTCGCATCCGAATATCGTCAATATCTACGATGTCGGCGTGGCCGATGGCGACCATTACATCGTCATGGAATACGTGCCGGGCCGTACCCTCAAGGATCGCATCCGCCAGGAAGGCCATCTTTCCGTCAGCGAGTCCCTGCGGGTCGCACGAGAGATCGCAGAGGCACTCGCCCACGCGCATGCCAATAACCTCGTGCACTGCGACATCAAGCCGCACAACATCCTCATGATGGCCGACGGCCACGCCAAGGTAGCTGACTTCGGCATCGCGCGCGCCGTCACCGAGTCCACGATGACGTACAGCGGCAATGTCATCGGCTCGGTGCATTACTTCTCGCCCGAGCAGGCCAAGGGCACGATGATCACGCCGAAGTCGGATGTCTACTCTCTAGGCGTCGTGCTCTACGAGATGCTGACCGGCAAGCTGCCGTTCACCGGGGAAAACCCCGTCAGCATTGCCGTCAAGCACCTGCAGGAAGAGCCTGTGCCAGTGCGCCAGATCGACCCCGCCATCCCGCCAGTCGTCGAGGCCATCGTCTCGAAGGCGATGAGCAAGGACCCGGCCATGCGCCCGACGAGCGCAGAGCTCGTGCAGGACATCAGCCAGGCGGAGCGCATGCTCATGGCAGGGACTCCGCAGACTCCTGCCATGATGGCGCAGGACCCCGACGCAACGCAGGTCTTGCCGCGCGTCCAGCCTGTGCAGCAGTCCATCCCGCCGCGCCGTGCGCCGCAGAATGAGGTGTACGAACAGGATGAACCCGAGCAGGAGAAGTCCATCTTCAAGTCGAAGAAATTCATAGCAGGACTGCTCGTCGTCCTCTTAGCCGGCTTCTTCATCGGCGCCTTCATGAGCTACGGCAAGTTCTGGAGCACGGCAGAAGTCACGGTCCCAGATGTCACGGGCAAGCAGATGACACTCGCGCGCCAGATCCTCGAGGACAAGAAGCTGCGCGTCAACGTAGCGGAGACGTACAACGCTGACGTGCCAGCCGGACAGGTCGTCTCGCAGAATCCGACGGCTGGCTCCAAGGTCAAGGAGCAGCGCCTCGTCACAATCTACGTCAGCAAGGGCGGCGAAGAGATCGAGATGCCGGACCTCACGGGCCTCTCAAAGTCAGATGCAGAGGCACAGCTCAAGAAGATGGGCCTGAAGCTCGGCTCCGTTTACGAGAAGTACTCGAATGAAGAAGCGGGCACCGTCATCAAGCAGGACCCGAAGGCCGGCACGAAGATCAGCCGCGGCCAGACGGTTGACATTACAGTCAGCAAGGGCAAGCAGAGCCACAAGGTCAGCGTGCCGGATGTGACGGGTGTCTCGCTCGACGCAGCGAAGGCCGCTCTGCAGAGCCACGGCCTCAGAGTCGGCAGCGTCTCGAAGCAGGAGAGCCGCCAGGCAACGGGCACGGTCATCAGCCAGTCGCCGGCAAGCGGTGAGGTAGAAGAGGGCTCGAGCATCAGCCTCGTCATCGCAGAGCCAGTCAAGCAGCAGGTCCAGAAACCGGACAAGAAAGACCCGGAGAAGAACAGCAACAGTGAGGCGAAAGTGCCCTCCAAACAGAATGAGAATGGCAAAGAGCGGTGACAAGCCGCCTTTGCCTGTGTACAGAGAGTAGGAGGCTTTATGCTAGAAGGTCGCGTCATCAAGGCCTACAACAGTTTTTTCTATGTCATGACAGAGGCGGGGCTCGTGAGCTGCAAGCTCCGCGGCAGGTTCAAGAAGCGGCGTCAGAGCGCCGGCGTCGTGCCGGGCGACCGCGTCGTCATTGACCAGCTGCCCGACGGCACGGGCGTCATCGAGCAGCAGCTGCCGCGCGAGAACCTGCTGCGCCGCCCGGCGGTGGCCAATCTCACGCAGGTCGTCCTGACGTTTGCGGCGGCAGAGCCCGATCTCCATCCGCTGCTCCTGAACCGCTTCCTCGTGCTCGCGGAGTGGTCGGGCATCCCGAAGATCGTCATCTGCGTCAACAAGATGGACCTCCATGAAGGCCCCTGGCAGGATTTCCTGCACGATTACGAGGCAATCGGCTATCCCGTCGTGCGCGTCTCTGCCCATGAGGGGCGGGGAATCGAAGCGCTGCGTAGCCGCCTCAGCGGCGAAGTCTCCGTCTTTGCCGGGCCATCCGGTGTCGGCAAGTCCTCGCTGCTCAACGAGATCGATCCGTCGCTGACGCTCGCGACAGGCCATGTCAGCGAGAAGATCAAGCGCGGCCGCCACACGACGCGCGTCGCGGAGCTCCTTCCCTACGAAGGCGGCTACATCGTCGATACGCCGGGCTTCAGCGCCATGGAGATGACCGAGCTTTCAGTCACGGACCTGCCGCATTATTTCCCGGAATTCCGCAACTACGAGGGCACCTGCCGCTTCTCGCCCTGCAGCCACACGCACGAGCCGGGCTGTGCCGTCAAGGCGGCCGTCGAAGAAGGGCGTATCGCGCGAGAGCGCTACGATGCCTACGAACAGATACTCCAAGAAGTCAAGGAAGCACAGATGCTTGCCAGAAAGAAGGAATACAAATGATCAAGATTGCACCGTCCATCCTTTCCGCCGACTTTGCCCACCTGGCCGATGAGGTCAAGCGCGTCCAGGATGCTGGCGCGGATTACATCCACATCGATGTCATGGACGGCACATACGTGCCGAACATCACGCTGGGCTCGCCTGTCGTCAAGAGCCTGCGCAAATCATCGGATGCCGTCTTTGACGTGCACCTGATGGTCGAGCATCCCGAGACGCAGATCGAGGCCTTTGCTGAGGCCGGTGCCGACATCATCACCTTCCACGTCGAGGCGGCTAAGCACAGCCACCGCATCGTGCAGCAGATCAAGGCTGCCGGGTGCAAGGCGGGCATCGCGTTGAATCCGGGCACGAGCCTCGCGATGATTGAGGAGCTCCTGCAGGATCTCGACATGGTCCTCATCATGACGGTCAACCCGGGCTTCGGCGGCCAGAAGTTCATCGAGTCGCAGCTCGACAAGATCCACATGCTGCGTCACACGATCCAGGACATGGGCTTTGAGTGTGACATCGAGGTAGATGGCGGCATCAATGAGGAGACGAGCCTGCTCGTCCGCCAGGCCGGCGCCAATGTGCTCGTGGCCGGTTCGGCCATCTACGGTGCAGAGGATGTCGCAGAAGCCATCAAGAAGATCCGCGGCTGACAGCCGTTCTAGACGATAGGGAGTAATCATCATGGAAAAAGCAGTCGTTTTACTTTCGGGCGGCCTCGACAGCTGCACGTGCATGGCCGTGGCCAAGAGCAAGGGGTATGACGTATACCCGATCAGCTTCAACTACCACCAGCGCCACAGCATCGAGCTTGAGGGCGCCAAGAAGATTGCCGCGTACTACGGTGTCAAGAAGCATCTGATCATCGAGACGAACATGGAGGCCATCGGCGGTTCCGCGCTGACAGACGAGAAGATCGAGGTGCCGGAAGGCGATGTCAATCGCCACTCGGTGCCGCCGACGTACGTGCCGGCGCGCAACCTGATCTTCCTCTCGTACGCGATGGGCTACGCGGAGGTGCTCGGTGCGACGCACGTCTACATTGGCGTCAACTCCGTCGACTACTCGGGCTACCCGGACTGCCGCCCGGAGTTCATCCAGAAGTTCCAGGCGCTCGCCAACTACGCGACGACAGCAACGGCCGTCGAGGGCAGGAAGATCACGATTGAGACGCCGCTGCAGGACCTCTCGAAGAAGGACATCGTCTTGCTCGGCACAAAGCTCGGCGCGCCATTCCAGTTCACGCACAGCTGCTACAAGGGCGGCGAGAAGGCCTGCGGCATCTGCGACAGCTGCAAGCTGCGCCTGCGCGGTTTCGCTGAGGCGGGTGTCGAAGATCCCATCGACTACGAGACGAGGGAAATCTGATGCGCGACGTACAGAACCAGGCAGATGCGCGCGGCATTGCCATCCAGCGCGTCGGCATCAAGGATGCGCAGCTGCCTTTCCTGATCAAGACAAAGGACGGCGGCTTCCAGCAGGTCCTTGCGCGCATCCTCTTCACGGTCGCGCTACCGATGGAGTACAAGGGTACGCACATGAGCCGCTTCCTCGAGATTCTCATGCCGTGGAGCAAGAAGCCGCTGGCAGAGCCGGAAATGGAGGCCATGCTCGAAGAGGCGCTCGAGCGCCTCGACGCGCAGTCAGCTGAAGTCGAGCTCTCCTTCAAGTACTTCATCGACAAGGAGGCGCCCGTCAGCGGCCGCAAGTCCGTCCTGGACCTCGACTGCTTCTTCCGTGGCACGAAGGCACGCGGGGATAAGATGGCGTTCACGCTCGGCGTCGACGTTCCCTTCACCTCGCTCTGCCCGTGCAGCAAGGAGATCTCAAAGTACGGCGCGCACAACCAGCGCTCCGTCTGCCGCACGGCCGTGCGCTTCCAGGAGGGTACGGAGTGCATCTTCATCGAAGACCTCGCCGCGCTCATCGAGAAGCAGGGCTCTTCGCCCATCTATCCGCTCCTGAAGCGCGAGGATGAGAAGTACGTGACGGAAGCTGCCTACGAGAATCCCAAGTTCGTCGAGGACATCCTGCGCGACACGGTGCTCGCCCTGCGCAGCCTGCCGGGCATCGCCTGGTTCTCGATTGAATGTGAGAATTACGAGTCCATCCACAACCACAATGCGTTTGCGGCTCATGAAGAAACGGTCGTCTGAAGAGAAGGCGGCACGACAGCTGGATTGGAGTTTTCATGAATAAGTTTTACAAGCGATTCCTGATATTGATCGTCCTGGTGCTCGTGATTTCCGGGACCGTCATCTACACGACGGTGGACATCAACACGCTTAAAAACCTGACTCAGTTCAAGACGTGGTCGATTGCGCTGGCTATCTTTGCCGTGTCACTCGGGCTCTTCTTCGACGGCAGCCGACTCATGCATCTCGTCAAGATATCGGACGAGAAGATCACGCTGTATCAGGCCGTGCAGGTCATCTTCGGCAATTACTTCCTCGCGCTCCTGACGCCGGGGGCGACGGGCGGCGCGGTGGCGCAGCTGATGTTCCTGCGCCATGCCGGCGTGCCGACAGGCAAGGCAGCCGTGCTCGTCATCGTGCGCACGCTGCTCTCCATCCTGTTCCTCGTCCTCTGCATGCCGTTCATCTTCATGCACGATGCGGGCATCGTGCCGGGCATCTCGAACGACACGCTCATGGCCATCACGCTGACGGCCTTCGTCGTCATCATCGCCATCGTCGTGGGCGCAAGGCGCGGCTATCTCGATTACCTCGTCGTCCGCATCGCCCGCCACACGAAGAAGGAGCGGCGCTGCAAGATTATCGCCTTCTACCGCGATACGAAGAGCGCCATCGCGCTGCTCGCGGCCTCGCCGAAGGCCATGCTGCTCGTCTTTGCGGAGTCGGGGCTCAACCTGCTCTGCATCTACGCCATCGTGCCGTGCCTGCTCCTGGGCCTCGGCGTCACGGATGCTGACTGGTACAGCGTCATGGGACGCATGATCTTCCTGAACATGCTGCTCTACTTCACGCCGACGCCGGGCGGTTCGGGCATCGCTGAGGGCGGCTTCGTGCTGCTGTTCAGCGACACAGTGCCTGCGGGCACAGTCGGCATCATCGCGGTCTGCTGGCGCCTGATTGCAGAGTACATCCCGTTCCTCATCGGGCTCTACTACACGCTGACGGTATTCGGGCGCGACTTCCTCAACCGTCAGCTGCGCTGAGGTGGCTGTCATGAAGAACGGCTATACGACAGGCGCCTGTGCGGCGGCCGGCGTCAAGGCGGCACTGCTCTTCGAAGCAGGGAGACCCTGGCAGACAGTCCATCTCACGGCGCTCGACGGCACAGAGCTGACGATTCCCGTCAAGGCAGTCACGCAGACGGAGGGGGGCATCTGTGCAGAGGTCGTCAAGTTCTCGGGCGATGACCCCGACATCACGGACGGCGTTTCCGTCTTTACGACGGTCCGTCACGAGGACGGAGGTGCGATGACGTTCGCCGCAGGCGAGGGCATCGGCACGGTGACAAAGCCGGGCCTCTCGGTCCCCGTCGGCCAGCCGTCCATCAATCCCGGGCCGCGCGAGCTCATGCGCCGCGCGGCCTCTGATGTCCTCGGCACGAGCGACGGCCTGCATGTCACCATTGCAATCCCGGCGGGGAAAGGATTGGCCGAGAAGACGCTGAACCCCGTGCTCGGCGTCAAGGGTGGCATCTCTGTCATAGGCACGACGGGTGTCCTGCGGCCCATGTCAGAAGAGGGCTTCAAGAACTCGCTCGTGCCGCAGATCGATGTCGCGCGCGCGGCTGGGGCAGAGGAGCTCATCTTCGTGCCCGGCAAGATCGGCGAGAACTTGGCGAAGGCATGGGGCCTGCCGCAGAATCGGCTCGTGCAGACGAGCAACTTCATCGGCTTCATGCTCGAGAGGGCTGCGGAGCGCGGGATTGCCCGCGTCATGCTCTTTGGACATATTGGCAAGCTCAGCAAGGTGGCAGCGGGCGTCTTCTACACACACAACCGCATCGCAGATGCGCGCCTCGAGACGATTGCCGCCTATGCGGCAGCCGCGGGGCTCAGCACCGAAGGCGCGCGCCGCGTGCTCGCGAGCAATACGACGGAGGACGCCCTGACTGTCCTGCGCGAAGCGGGACTCGAGCAGGCAGTCTGCCGTGCCATCGCGGAGCGCGCCTCGGTGCGCGCCGAGCGCTACCTATTCGGCAAGATGAAGGTGGGCGTCGCCATGGTGACACTGCAGGGCAGGCTGCTCGGCATGGATGAGACGGCGCGCGAGATCGGGGAGAAGTATCACTGGCATATCAGCAAATAGGAGCAGGAGAGAAACATGAATGAGATCATCGTGGCCGGCATCGGCCCGGGCCATCCCGACTACATGCTGCCGGCGGCAGAGCGCGCCATCCGCGAGGCGAAGGTCCTCGTGGGCGGCCGTCGCGCGCTCGCGCAGTTCGCGCGGCCGCGGGGCGAAGGCCAGCTGACGATGGCCGTGACGGGCGACATCGATTCTGTCATGCAGTTCATCCGCGAGAAGCTGGAGCTGTCATCCGTCGTGGTGATGGTTTCGGGCGATCCGGGCTACTTCTCGCTGCTCGACGCGCTGCGCCGCCATTTCCCGCCCGCGTGCCTCCGCGTGATACCGGGACTCAGCGCCATGCAGCTGGCCTTTGCGCGGCTTGCCCTGCCGTGGCATGAGGCGCGCCTGCTGTCGTTCCACGGCAGGAAGCCCGCGGCAGAGCGCCTCGCCTATCATCCCGGCAGTGTGCTCGGCATGCTGACCGACAGGACATTCACATCGAAGACCATACCGGCTGTGCTGCTCGCGCACGGCTGGCCGCCAGAGACGCGCCTCTTCATCTGTGCGCGTCTTTCTTATGAGGACGAGCAGATTGTGGCGACGCGATTGTCCGAGGCGCAGGAGCTGCCTGAGCTGGGCGGCGTCATCCTGATCGCGGTGGACGAGACGGAAAAGAAAGAGGGGGACTGCAAATGAAGCTGGGACTGCCGGATGCGGCATTCGTCCGCGGCAAGGTGCCGATGACGAAGCAGGAGATTCGCATCCTGACGCTCGTCAAGGCGCAGATCGGGCCGCGCGATATCGTCTACGACATCGGCGCGGGGACGGGCTCGCTCTCCATCGAGGCGGCGCGTCTCGCGCCAGAGGGCCATGTTTATGCCGTCGAGCGCAAAGAAGAAGCCATCCGCCTCATTGAGGCGAATGGCGAGCGCTTCGGCCTCGAGAATCTATCCGTCATTGAGGCGGAGGCACCAGCTGGCCTCGAGAACTTGCCGCTGGCCGACGCCGTGCTGATCGGCGGTAGCGGCGGCCATCTCGCATCGATACTTGACTGTGTGGCAGGGAAAATGCGCGAGGGCGGCCGCCTTGTGCTCAACTGCATCACCGTGCAGACATTGGCGGCGGCGCTCGACTACCTCCATGCGCATGAGGCGGTCTACCGCTACGAGGCCATCCAGGTGCAGGTCAGCCGCCTGCGCCGTGTGGGACCCTACGACATGGCCGATGCACAGAATCCCGTTTACATCATTACCTGCACGAAGGAGGTTTGATTCATGGTACACATCGTTGGAGCCGGCCCCGGAGACCCGGAGCTCATCACGGTCAAGGGCAGGCGCTATCTCGAAGAAGCGGATGTCGTCATCTACGCGGGCTCGCTCGTCAACCCGGCGCTATTAGGTGTCTGCCGCGAGGACGCCGTCATCCACAATTCGGCGAAGATGACGCTCGAGGAAGTCCTTGCGGTCATCGAGGAGGCTGAGGCCGCGGGCAGGATGACGGTGCGCCTGCATACGGGCGATCCCGCCATCTACGGGGCCATCCAGGAGCAGATGGATGCGATGGCGAAGAAAGGCATCGCTTACGACGTCGTGCCGGGCGTTAGCTCGTTCCTTGCCTCGGCCGCTGCTCTGCGCCAGGAGTACACGCTGCCCGGCATCTCGCAGACGGTCATCATCACGCGTCAGGCCGGGCGCACGCCTGTGCCGGAGCGCGAGCAGCTGCGCGCACTCGCCGCGCATCAGGCGACGATGTGCATCTTCCTCTCTATCACGATGCTCGAGACGGTCATCGCTGAACTGATGGCGGGCGGCTACGCGGCGGACACGCCAATCGCCATCGTGCAGAAGGCGTCGTGGCCTGAGCAGAAGATCGTGCGCGGTACGCTCGCGACGATTGCAGAGCAGGCAGCTGAGGCCAAGATTGACCGCACGGCGATGATCGTTGTCAGCCGCTGCCTCGGCGCGGACTACGAGCTCTCGCGCCTCTACGCGCCGGAGTTCTCGCACATGTTCCGCAAGGCGAGCCGATGAGGACGGCCGTCTTTGCGCTGACAGAGGCGGGCGCGCAGATGGCAATGCGGGTGAAGCTTGCCTTAGGAGGTTCGGCTGTGCTCTTTGTCAGCAGCCGCCATCCCGTCGAGGGGGCGCAGACCTTCGGGCGCCTGCGCGCGGCGGTGCAGGAGAATTTTGCGCGCTACGATGCGCTCGTATTCATCATGGCGTCTGGCATCGCCGTGCGCAGTATCGCGCCGCACCTCGTGAGCAAACTCGAGGACCCCGCCGTCCTCGTGCTCGACGAGCGCGGGCAGCACGTCATCAGCCTGCTCTCAGGCCATGTCGGCGGGGCGAACCGCCTGGCGCGTGAGCTCGCAGCGTCGCTCGGCGCAGAGCCTGTCATCACGACGGCGACCGATGTCGAGGGAATCGTGGCGCCTGACGCGCTGGGCATGGAACTCGGTCTCTTCCCCGAGCCGCACGAGGCCATCCAGGCCGTTAACAGCGCCCTGCTGCGCGGAAGGTCTGTCGCTTATTACGTCGATCCCCGCTGTCATCTGGCCAGCTCCTACAAAGGGGCCTTGCGGCAGCGCGGCCTTTCCGTCTGCGACTTTGGCGCGGCAGAGCAGGATGAAGGGATGCAGGTCATCATCAGCCCTGATTCCTGCGGGAGACGGGCAGGCCGACTCTTCCTGCACCCGATGATGCTGCGCGCGGGCGTTGGCTGCCGCAAGGGGGCGTCGAGGGACGCGATACTCGCGGCACTTCGCGAGGCCGTCTCGCGCATCGCCATGCCGCTCGCGGCCATCAGCTCGCTCTCGTCGACTGTGTTCAAACAGGAGGAGAGGGGGCTTCACGAAGCAGCGGCAGAGCTTTGCATCCCGCTGACCTTTTACACGAATGAAGAATTGCAGCCCGTCATCGAGCGGTACGGGCTCGCGGAGTCCGATTTCGTGCGGCAGACAATCGGCATCGGCAACGTCTGTGAGGCGGCGGCTCTTGCGGCAGGAGGCGGGCGCATGGCGCTCGGCAAGACAAGATTTGAGAGAGTGACGGTGGCACTCGTATGGCAGAACAAGGAGCAGTAAATATGGCAAGAATCACAGTAGTGGGCATTGGCCCGGGCAGTCTTCTCGACATGACGCCGCGGGCGCGCGCGGCAATCGAGCGCGCGGAGGTCGTCGCGGGCTATACGACGTACATCCGCCTGATCGAGCCGCTGCTCGCGGGCCAATCAGACAAGGAAGTCATCGGCACGGGCATGATGCAGGAGATCGACCGCTGCCGCATGGCAGTCGAAGCGGCTGCTTCGGGAAAGGAGACGGTCGTCGTCTCGAGCGGCGATGCCGGCGTCTACGGCATGGCCGGGCTCGTGCTCGAACTGGTGCTGCAGAAGCCGTCGGCAGAACGCCCGGATTTTGGCGGCGTGATCGCCGGCGTATCGGCTGTCAACGCAGCGGCCTCTGTGCTCGGCGCACCACTCATGCACGACTTCGCCGTCATCAGCCTCTCGGACCTTCTGACGCCTTGGGAGACCATCTGCAAGCGCGCGGAGATGGCGGCGGCCGGCGACTTCGTCATCGCGCTCTACAACCCGAAGAGCAAGAAGCGCGTGCAGCAGATCGAGGAGATCCGCCGCATCGTGCTGAAGCACCGGGCTCCTGAGACGCCTGTCGGCATCGTGACCGCGGCGAGCCGTGCGGAGCAGTCAAAGGCCATCTCGACGCTCGCGGATTTCACGAAGGAGACGATCAACATGTTCTCGCTCGTCATCATCGGCAACTCCCAGACATACGTCAAGGAAGGATGGATGCTGACGCCGCGCGGCTACGGCAGGAAGGAGAGCGGTCTATGATCTTTGTCGCAGCGGGGACACAGGATGGGCGCGAACTCACGAAGCTGCTGCTCGACGCGGGCCATCGTGTGACGGCCTCTGTCGTCAGCCATTACGGCGAGCAGCTGCTCAAGCGTTGCGGCAGCGAGAGACTGACCATCAACGACAAGCCACTGGACCGTGAGGCGCTGGAGTCTTATCTGCGCGAGCACCGGGCATCCTGCTTCGTCGACGCGAGCCATCCCTATGCCGTGAACGTCTCAGAGAACGCGATGGCGGCCTGCCGTGCGCTCGCCATCCCGTATCTGCGCTACGAGCGGTCGCTGACAGAGCTCGAGGATACGTGGCGTTCGGCGATATGCCTCGTTCACTCGTACGAGGAGGCGGCTGAGGAAGCCTCGCGGCGCGGCAAGGTCGTCTTCCTGACGACGGGCAGCCGCAACCTGCGGCAGTTCACCGAGTCGCCGGCTCTCTCGGACTGCACGCTGATCGCGCGCGTGCTGCCGACGGCCGAAGTCATCGCGCTCTGTGAGGGTCTTGGTCTTTCGCCGAAGCAGATCGTCGCCATGCAGGGGCCATTCTCGCAAGCGCTCAATCGGGAGATGTTCCGCCAGTACAGGGCGGACGTCGTTGTGACGAAGAACAGCGGCGCGATCGGTGGTACGGACACGAAGATCGCGGCGGCCGTCGAGCTCGGCCTGCCCGTCGTCGTCATCGACCGACCTGTCCTCGCGTACGACCGCCTCGTGCATTGCTATGAGGATGTCCTTTCTTTTGTGAACAATCTGGAGGATTGATGATGGAATTTATCAAGCAGCCGATGGCAATCGAGCGCCGCAGCATGGAGCTCATCGCGCCGTACATCGAGGGACTTTCCCTGAGCGAAGCCGAGAAGAAGGTATACTCGCGCATCATCCACGCGGCCGGCGACGTCGAATACGCGCCGATCATCCGCATCTCAGAGACGGCGGTGGAGGAAGGCATCGCGGCTCTGCGCGGCGGTGCGGACATCTACACGGATGTCGAGATGGTCCGCACGGGCATCAACAAGCGCAAGCTCGCCTCATTTGGCGGAGCGGTCCACTGCCGGATACAGGATCCGGAGATCGCGGCGCAGGCCAAGGCTCAGGGCGTGACGCGCTCGCTTGCCGCCATGCGCAGCTTCGGAGCAGCGCTGACGGGCAGCGTCGTTGCCATTGGCAATGCGCCGACGGCGCTCTTCGAGGTCCTGCGCCTTGTGCGCGAAGAGGGCGTGCGCCCCGCCTGCATCGTCGGCATCCCCGTCGGCTTCGTCGGCGCGGCCGACTCCAAGAAGGCACTAGCCGAGAATCGTCTCGTGCCCTACATCACGGTCGAGGGCACGAAGGGCGGCAGTCCGATTGCCGCTGCAGCTGTCAACGCGATGCTCTATGAGATCGACAACAGCCGCGATTGATTTTTCTTGTGTAAGATGTACCAGATGCACGTCTCGATAGGATTCAGTCATTCATCAGGAGGTTTATCATGCGCTATTCGATTCCACGCTTAGTGATTGCCGCGACGCAGTCCGGCTCTGGCAAGACGACGATCGCGACGGGGCTTCTCTCGGCGCTGCGCGAGCAGGGCATTGCGGTCCAGTCCTTCAAGGTCGGCCCCGACTACATCGACCCGGGCTACCACGCGATGGCCAGCGGCCGGCCCGCTCACAACCTCGACAGCTGGCTCGTGCCGGAGCAGGTCTTGCCGAAGCTCTTCGCCAAGGCGATGGACGGCTCGGATATCGCCGTCATCGAGGGCGTCATGGGCCTCTATGACGGCGGCCGCGAGGGCATCAGCTCGACGGCTTCCATCGCCAAGCTGCTCAAGGCGCCTGTCGTGCTCGTGCTCGATGTCAAGTCGATGGGCGCGTCGGCCGCGGCCATCGCGCAGGGATTCCGCGACTACGACCACGAGGTCGACTTCGCCGGCGTCATCCTCAACCGCCTCGGCTCCGCGACGCACGAGGAGATGATCCGCAGCGCCATGAAGGATGCGGGAATCCGTGTGCTCGGCGCGCTGCACCGCGATGACTCGCTCAAGATGCCGGAGCGCCACCTCGGTCTTGTGCCTGCCGCCGAGAACGAGAGGGAGCGCGAGGCCATCGAGTCGATGGGCACGGCCGTCGCCAAGTCGCTCGACATCGAGGCCATCCTGCACCTCGCCTGCCTCGCGCCGGAGCTCGAGGCCGAGCCGTTTGACCTCGGGCAGGTGGCGGAGCGCTCGTGCCGCATCGGCATCGCGCGCGATGAGGCGTTCTCCTTCTACTACCCGGCCAGCCTCGCCGTGCTCGAGCATGAAGGTGCGGTGCTCGTGCCGTTTAGCCCGCTGCACGACGCAGAGCTCCCGGATGTCGACGGCCTCTTCCTCGGCGGCGGCTTTCCCGAGATGTTCGCCGCGAAGCTGCAGGAAAATGCCGCAATGCGCGCTTCCATCAAGAAGGCCGCGGAAAAGGGCATGCCCATCTACGCAGAATGCGGCGGCTACATGTACCTCATGCACTCGCTCCAGGATTTCACGGGCACGGAATACGCGATGTGCGATGTGCTGCCCGGCAAGGCAGCGATGAAAGAGAAGCTCCAGATGGTCGGCTACGTCGAGGCCGAGCTCATGGGGGATACGGTGCTCGGCAAGGCCGGCACGAAGCTGCGCGGCCACGAGTTCCACTTCTCGGAGGACGCTGTCGAGGGCAAGCGCCCGCTTCGCTTCGAGAAGCTGCGCACGGGCGAGCGCTATGAGGCGGGCGCGAGCCGCGGGAACGTGCTCGGCAGCTACCTGCACCTGCACTTCGCCGGCTGCCCGGAGGCCGCCGCTCACTTTGTGGAGGCTTGCACTTCATGGGCAAGATGATCCTCGTCACGGGCGGCGCGCGCAGCGGCAAGTCCGCGTTTGCCGAGCAGCTGGCTCGCGAGAGCTGTGGTAGCGTGGCCTACATCGCGACGGCCGAGGTCTGGGATGAGGAGATGGCGCACCGCGTCACCCTGCACCGCAGCCGACGGCCCGCTGGCTGGAAGACGTACGAGGCGCCGCGCGAGGCAGCTGCAGTCATCCGTGAGGCGGGACGGGAGCACGGCGTCATCCTCTTTGACTGCGTGACCATCTACCTCAGCAACATGCTCTGCCGCGAGGCGGAGCCGTATGATGAGGCGCACCTGACCGCGCTCGTGCGGGGCGAGATGGCGGCACTTGTCGAGGCGGTACAAGGACTGCCCCAAGAGGCGGAAGTCCTCTTTGTGACGAATGAGGTCGGGGCCGGCATCGTGCCGGAGAACCGCCTCGCGCGTCTCTACCGCGACCTCGCGGGCCTTTCGAACCAGCAGCTCGCCGCGGCCGCCGATGCAGTCTACGCCGTGCTCTGCGGCATCCCGCTGCGCATCAAGTGATATGTTCCAGTGAGACAGATAAGACAGATAGGAGGCATGGTTTTGGAATCCATTATGCTCATGGGCACGAGTTCGCACGTCGGCAAGAGCATCCTGACGACGGCGCTCTGCCGCATCTTCTACCGCGAAGGGCGGCGCGTCGTGCCGTTCAAGGCGCAGAACATGGCGCTCAACTCGTATGTCACGAAGGATGGCCTGGAGATGGGCCGGGCGCAGGTCGCGCAGGCGGAGGCAGCCGGCCTTGAGCCGATGGTGGACATGAATCCCGTGCTCTTGAAGCCGACGGGCAATTCCCGCTCGCAGGTCATCCTCGCGGGCCGCTCCATCGGCACGATGAGCGCGCGGGAGTACCATGCCGGCTATTCGCTCGAGGCATTCGGCGAGGTCAAGGCGGCCCTCGCGCGCCTGCAGCAGGATTTCGACACGCTCGTCGTCGAAGGGGCCGGCAGCCCCGCTGAAGTCAACCTCAAGTCGCACGATATCGTCAACATGCGCGTGGCAAAATACCTGCAGGCACCCGTGCTGCTCATCGCGGACATCGACCGCGGCGGCGCACTGGCCTCGCTTGTCGGTACGCTGGAACTCCTCGATGAGGAAGAGCGCGCGCTCGTCAAGGGGCTCGTCATCAACAAGTTCCGCGGCGATGTCTCGCTCTTCACGCCAGCTATCGACTTCCTCGAGGAGAAGACGGGCAAGCCAGTGCTCGGCATCGTGCCCTACATCGAGGACATGGGCATCGATGACGAGGATTCCGTCTCGCTCGAAGAGCGTGAGGAAAAGCAGGAGAAGAAGGCCGAGATCCGCATCGCCGTCATCGAATTGCCGAAGCTCTCGAACTTCACGGACTTCGACGCGCTCGCCGACGAGCCGGACGTCGAAGTCACCTATGTGCGCCGGCCAGAAGAGCTCGGCAGCCCCGACCTCATCATCCTGCCCGGTTCGAAGAACACGACGGAGGACCTGCTCTTCGTGCGCGAGTCGGGCCTCGAGGCGGCCATCCGCACGAGCGTCGAGGGGGGCACGCCGCTCATCGGCATCTGCGGCGGCTACCAGATGCTCGGCGAAGCGATTGCCGACCCGCATCGCGTGGAGTCGGAGCACGGCGAGGTCAAGGGACTCGGCTACCTGCCGATGAAGACGACCTTTGCCGAGCAGAAGCACACGCGCCAGGTCACGGCCGACTGCCCGGGCATGGAGTTCTTTGGCTGCACGCTTCTGGGCCGCGGGATGGCCGGTTACGAGATCCATATGGGCGAGACGGAGTTCACTGCGCCCGTGCGCCATCCCTTCTACATCCATGCGGAGAGGGGGGAGACGAGCCGCTGGGACGGTGCGCTGCGCGAGGACGGCCTTGTCTTCGGCACCTACATCCACGGCCTCTTCGACGACGACGCCTTCCGCCGCCAGCTCATCAATACGCTGCGCATCCAGAAGGGCCTGCCGCCGCTCGCCATCCAGCGCAATCGCCGCCAGCAGAAAGAGCGCGCCTACGAGCATCTGGCCGACGTCGTCGAGAGTGCCTTGGATATGGAAAGAGTCAGAGCCATTATGGCGGAGATGGCAGAAGAGCAGTGCGATAGGGGGGAGTGCGAATGAACGTTGCGATCTTTGCCTTTATCATCGACACGATCATCGGCGATCCGCGCTCGCGCTTCCATCCCGTCGTGCTGATCGGCAAGCTCATCTCCTTCCTCGAGCGGCTCTACTACCGCGAGGCGGACGGCGACCAGAAGAAATTCCTCTGCGGTGCCATCCTCGTGCTGCTCGTGCTCTTCATCACCTACGATGTGGCGGCGGGCATCATCTACCTCTCGTACGCCATTCCGTGGGAGTGGGGCACGATGGCCGTCGAGGCTCTGCTGCTCGCCTTCACGATCTCGCCCAAGAGCCTCGCGAAGGCCGGCCGCGGCATCTACGCATTGCTCCTGACGAATGAGCTCGACAAGGCGCGCAAGGCCGTCGGCTGGATTGTCGGGCGCGACACAGAGGAGCTCGATGAGTCGGAGGTCGCGCGCGCGACCGTCGAGACAATCGCCGAGAACACGGTCGACGGTGTCATCGCGCCGCTCTTCTTCTTCGTGATCGGCGGCGTGCCGCTGGCCTTCCTCTATCGCGCGGCCAACACGATGGATTCGATGATCGGCTACAAGAACGAGAAGTATCTCTATTTTGGCAAGGCCGCGGCGAAGCTCGACGATGTGCTCAACTACATCCCCGCGCGCATCACCGCGGTGCTCTTCATCATCTCAGCCTGGCTTTTGGGCTTCGACTCCCGCAATGCCATGCAGATGATGCGCCGCGATGCCGCCAAGCACCCGAGCCCGAACGGCGGCTATGCGGAGGCGACGGTGGCCGGTGCACTGCACATCCGGCTCGGCGGCATCAACTCGTACTTCGGCAAGAAGTCGTTCCGCGCCTACATGGGCGAGGCCATCGAGCGCACGGCCCCCAAGCACATCATGGAGGCCATCCGCATGATGTACACGGCGACCGTCCTTTTTCTGATCTTTGCCTATGCGCTCTTGAAGTGCATGGGATATTAAAGGAGAATCACATTGCGAAGCTTTCTGACTGCACTTCAGTTCCTCACGCGCATCCATCTCGTCCGGCAGGAGAACCTGACGGCGGAGGATTTCGGCCGCAGCACGCGCTTCTTCCCGCTCGTCGGCGTCGTGCTCGGCGCGCTCTACCTGCTGGCTGCACTCGCCTGCCTGGCCTTCCTCGGCCTGCCGTCCTACACGGGCAAGGCCATCCTCGTCTTGCTGCCGCTCCTCTTGACAGGCGGCCTGCACGCCGATGGCTTCATGGACACGGTGGACGGCCTCTTCTCGGGCCGCAGCCGCGAGCGCATGCTCGAGATCATGAAGGACAGCCGCACGGGTTCATTTGGCGTCGCCGCGTTTGCCGGATTGCTGCTGCTCAATTGGTCGCTGCTGCTCGACCTGCCGGCGCCCGTCTTGCTCATCGGCATCTTCATCATGCCCATCATCGGCCGCATGGCCATGCTTCTTGCCGTCGCGCACTTCCCGTACGCGCGTCCGAGCGGCATGGGGCAGGCCTTTGCGGCGATGGCCGACCGCAGGGCAGTCCTCATCGGCCTCGTGACTTCGCTAGTCTTTGTCGCGCCGTGGGGTATTGCCGCCATCGCCGCCCTGCTTATCGGGCTGCTCTTTGCCTTCCTGTTTGGCCGCTATGCGGAAAAGAAGCTCGGCGGCCTGACGGGCGATGTCTACGGCGCCATCGAGCTCATGACAGAGGTGCTCGTGCTCTTCGTCCTGTTCCTCTTCGCCGTGCTCCCATTTGACCGCGCGGGCTGCTTCCTCTGGATGTGATGGATTCGATGGACGTGATGGAAGTGTTGGATGTCACAGTGCGAGTGCCGGGGTCCTGCGGTGAGCTGCTGCAGGGCTGGCATCGCGGCGAGCCTTTCCTCGTGACCTGCCCGATCGCGCGCTATACGACAGTCAGGGCCGCAACTTCCCTGCAGGGGCTCATCGGCCTCGGTGAGAAGACGCGGTGCGCATTGCAGCTCTACCTGCGCGAGGCGGGCATCGAGAAATTTCCCTTTGGCATGCAGCTCACGTCCGAGCTGCCGCGGGGCAAGGGCATGGCCTCGTCGAGCGCCGACATCGCCGCCGTCCTCGCGGCCGCATCGCTTGCGCTCGGGCGGCCGCTCGCGCCCGAGGCCATCCTGCACCTTGCCGTGCAGGTCGAGCCGACGGACGCCGTCTTCCTCCCGGGCATCGTCTGCCTCAATCAGGTGACGGGGCGCGTGCAGCGCGTTTACCGTCGTCTCTCGCATCCGTACCTGACCATCTTCGATACGGGCGGCACGGTCGACACGGCCGACTGCCATGCCTGTGCTGCAATAGCGGGAGAGCGCGGCAGCCGTCCCTGGACGGACTTGCTCGAAGCTTTGGCAGAGGGAGAGAGGCGCATGGCAGAGGCCGCGACGCAGAGTGCGCTCTGGAATCAGGCACGACTGCCAAAACATTGCCTCGAAGCCCTGTTGCAGCAGGCGAGGGACATTGGTGCTCTGGGGCTCGTGGCCGCGCACAGCGGCACGGTCATCGGCGTCATCTGGCCATCGCAGATGGCGCGCGGGCAGATCGAGTGCCGCTCGGCACACCTTGTCCGGCAGTTTCCCGAGCTCACCTGCCTCGGCATCTCTTTGATGCGCAGCGGTGGTATAGAATATATGAGAAAGGATGATGCATGATGCAGGAAGAACTTCGCTTTGTCCACGGCGGCAATGTCTATGAGCCGACGGCAGATGGAGAGCCATGGCTTGACTTTTCGGCCAACATCAATCCGCTCGGCCTTTCGCCGCGCGTGAAAGAGGCCCTCGCGGCGCATCTCGACGGGGTCATCCACTATCCCGACCCCGCGATGCGCGAGCTTCGGACGGCCCTCTCTGCCTATTATGGCAGGGCTCCCGGCGACTTTATCCTCGGCAACGGCGCGGCGGAACTCTTTTACCTCTACGCTTTCGTCACGCGGCCGAAGCGTGTCCTCTTGCCTGTGCCCGCCTTCAGCGAGTACGAGCGGGCCGCGCATGCCGCGGGCGCTGCCGTGTCGTACAGCCCGCTCGAGGAGAGGGAGGGCTTCGAGCCGGACCTCATCTTCCTGGCAGAGGAAGCGCGGCGCGTCGAGGCCGACTGCATCGTGATCGGCAACCCCAACAACCCGACGGGCACGCTCGTGGAGCGCGAGGCCATTGCAGACCTCGCGCGGGAGCTCCTGCCGCTCGGCACACAGCTCGTCGTCGACGAGTCCTTCCTCGACTTCCGCGAGGATGAGGCGCGCTTTACCGTGCGCCAAGAGCGTCTAGAAAATCTCTTTCTCGTGCGCTCCTTAACGAAGTTCTTCGCAATCCCCGGCCTGCGCCTCGGTTTCGCCATCGGCAGCCCCGCGCTGCTCGCGCGGATGGAGGCAGCCAAGGACGTCTGGAATGTCAACGTGCTCGCGCAGGCCGCGGGCGTGGCGGCGCTTGCCGACACGGCCTATCAGGTAGAGTCGCGCGCGTTCATCGCAGGGGAGAAGGCGCGCCTGGCTCAGGCACTGGCCGCTCTGCACGGTGTCACCGTCTTCCCGCCGAGCGTCAACTTCATCCTCGTGAAGCTTGCTCCCGCGGAGCGGGCAGAACGGCTCGTAAAGTATCTGCGCGCGCGCCATATCCTCGTGCGCGACTGCCAGCACTACCCCGGTCTAGCGCCGGGCTTCCTGCGCCTCGCCGTGCGCACGCGCGCAGAGAACGAGGCACTGCTCGCCGCCTGGCGGGATTTTGACCGCATGGACCCATGACCTTATTTTTGGATAGATTCTGGATGGATTGGAGAGTTCCTATGACAAAGATCATTTTTGTGCGCCATGGCCAGACCGAGTGGAATGTGCTCGGCCGCTACCAGGGCCAGACGGACATCGCACTCTCGCCGCTCGGCATCGAGCAGGCTGAGAAGCTTGCGGCACACTTCCCCGTGGACAAGGTGGAGGCCGTCTACTCGAGCGACCTCGTGCGCGCCATGATGACGGCCCGCTGCGTCGCCGACCGCTTCGGCCTGACAGTCGAGCCGCGCCCCGAGCTGCGCGAGCTCAACTTCGGCGACTGGGAGGGCCTGACGTACGACGAAATCGTCGCCAAGTGGCCCGATGCCCTCAATAATTTCTTCCAGCATCCCGACGTCCTCGAGATCCCGCACGGTGAGAGCTTCCCGAAGCTGCGCGAGCGTGCGCTCGATGCCGTCGAGAAGATCGTGGCCTGCCACCCTGAGCAGACCGTTGCCGTCTTTGCGCACGGCGCCATCCTGCGCACCATCCTGACGGCCGCCCTGCACATGGACCTCAAGTACGTCTGGACCATCCGCCAGTTCAACACGGCCGTCAACATCGTGACGTACACCGAGCACGGCACGACAGTCGAACTGCTCAATGGCACAGGACATCTGAAGTATGCACAGGGGACTGTGGATTAATTTTATTTTCTGGTGAAAAATCCCTTGACTTTCTCGGGACTTTTCTTTAGAATAATTCTATGTGATGTCATGGACGAGCGTTTCCATTAGCCCCGGAAGCCTGTTTCGATACATCATACTACATGAATAATTGACATTGAAAAAACTCTAGGGGGGAAATCGCATGAAGACAACGTTTATGGCAAATGCATCCAATATCGAGCGCAAATGGTACGTTGTAGACGCTGAAGGCCAGACTGTCGGCCGCCTCGCAGCTGAAGTCGCAAAAGTTCTTCGCGGTAAAAATAAACCGACCTTTACTCCGCACGTTGATACGGGTGATTACGTCATCGTCATCAATGCAGAGAAAGTAAAGTTCACGGGTAAGAAACTCACGGATAAGACGTATTTCCGTCATTCCGGTTACCAGGGTGGCACGACGTTCACGACGGCTGGCCACATGCTGGAGCGCTTCCCGGAGCGCGTTCTCGAGCATGCAATCAAGGGCATGCTGCCGAAGAACCGTCTCGGCGCTCAGATGTACCGCAAGCTCAGCGTTTACGCTGGCCCGGAGCATCCGCATGCAGCTCAGAAGCCGGAGAAGCTTGAGCTGAACATCCGCTAATCTGGAAAGGGAGGAACATAACACATGGCAGAAGTCATCTACTACGGCACTGGCCGCAGAAAATCGTCCGTTGCCCGTGTTCGTCTGGTTCCAGGCGAGGGCAAAGTCACGATCAATGGTCGCGACATGGAAGAGTATTTTGGTCTCAAGACTCTCGAACTCATCGTTCGTCAGCCGCTGAACCTCACGGAGACGGTTGATAAGTACGACGTCATCGCAAACGTTGCTGGTGGCGGCGTCACGGGCCAGGCTGGCGCAATCCGCCACGGCATCACCCGCGCGCTCATGGAAATGAACGCAGAGCTCCGTCCGGCCCTCAAGAAGGCTGGCTTCGTTACGCGTGATCCGCGCGAGAAAGAGCGCCGCAAGTATGGCCTCAAGAAAGCCCGCAAGGCTTCCCAGTTCTCGAAGCGTTAATCACTCGCTTTACACGAACATACAAGTCCCACCGGTCCTTGGCCGGTGGGACTTTTTGTGCAAGAAAGGAGCCGCATGACGTGCTGTCATGCGGCTCCTTGATTTTTGCAGAGAATCACTCCATGAAGTTGAAGTCATCCTTCTGGAAGACGGTGTCAATCTGGAAGGAGACTTTCTGCACGATCTCGCCGTTGTCGGTGTTGTGGATGACGAGGAAGTACTCGGCATTGCGGTTGTAGTCGCCTGCCTTGAGGTTGAAGGTGCAGCGGAAGATGCGGTCGGCATTTTCCTGGCTGACCTTGTCGGCGATGATTTTCTGGATGTCGCTGACGACGTTGCCGTAGGCGTCGGTGAAGTAGACGTCGAAGTTCGCGGGGATGAAGCCTGTGCCGACGGCCTCGACCTGGTAGAAGTTCAGGCTGAAGCTCATGTTGCTGACCTTGTGGCCAGAGCTCAGCAGTCGGACGCTCGCGGGCTTCATGGCGTATTGCTCGGCGTGCTTCTTGTAGGCGGCCGAGTCGGAGCGGATGTGCTTGAAGTCGATGACGGGCACGACCATCTCCTGCAGGCTGGCGCCGCCGTGGACGAAGTTCAGGCCGCTGCCCTTGATCTTCAGGCGGATCTCTGCTCGCGTGGCGCGAAGGCCTTGTAGGGCGCAGCGCCCTTCATGAAGTTCACGGGCAGCAGGTGATCGGACTCGGCGTCCGGTGTGGTGATGACGTAGCGGCGGGCCTGCTCGATGACCTGGTCCTTCTGCAGACCGCTCCCTGCCTTGCTGTCCTCGGTGAGGGGCTTCATCGTGTAGAGGAAGCCGTGGTCGGCTGTCAGCAGGATGCTCGTGCCGGTGAACTCGTTGACGATGATGCGCACGAGGTTCTTGAGCTCGGCGATGGCCTCTTCGCAGGCGGGGAAGACCTTCTTGTCGTCCGTGTGGCTGGCTGCGTTGATGGTGTCGTGGTAGATGTAGACGACATCCATGCCGCGCACCTTGGCAGAGCGCTCGCTGCGCTTCATGGCGATGATGTCCGTGGCCTTGAGGGCGACGCTCTTCGGATTGGCGGCCTTGAGCACAGCGTCGCGGTTCGGAGCCTCGGTCGACTGGCCGTCGGCGAGTACGGCGAGGCCGCTTCCCGCTGGCGCGACTGTCAGCTCCTTGTGCGGCAGCAGCGCTGCCATGCCGAACTTCGTGATGCTCGGGAACATGGACTGGTAGCTCTCGTGAGCTGGACCTCGCTCGGGATGTCGCGCTCGAGCTCCTGCGCGAGCGTCGCGGCGACCTCGTAGCGCATGGCATCCGAGATGATGACGAAGATGCGGCTCGTGATTAGAATACAGCAGTTTACAGCTTTTAAGCCGCTTGCTCATCGCCCCGAGCCAATGCTTGCAAGGCCCTGAGCAATGTGCTTGAATTTATGCTACTTTGGGCTTTGGACACCAAAGTGGCGAAAAATACTTCCTTGTGGATCTGCTGGCTCAGTGCGTGCCGCAGCTCTTGCGGGCTCTTGTCCTGGTAGGCACTCAGCCGCTCGTCCTCGTACGGCAGGATCTTCATAAGAGCGTGTCCGGCATTCGTCAGGTTCAGCAGATGCTCAATCGCAGTCCTTGTGCGAACTTTGTAGCTGCCGAGCTCCCAGAACATCTTCTGCTCGTAGTAGTTCGTCTCAATGCCCCAGCGGAGCTTGTAGAGCTTGAGCGGGGAAATCGCCATATGCTTGGAACTGGTGTTGCGGAGTCCTTTGTTCTCCTGCCAAGCAATGCTCATATGCAGCGCCATCGGATCTATTGTGCTGAAAAAGAGACGGTACGAGCCACTCTTGCTCAACGTCACATAGGCATGGACGGTATGGTCGCCAAAGATGCGCGTTTTCACCAGACGGTGAGCAACAAAATAGTTGTCCATCCGGCAAAGGTAATTCGTGAGATCATTGGCAATCTCGTCCAGCATCAAGCGTTTACCATACTTTGGTGGACGGCCGCGACGGCCTGCCGTCGAATCCGGCAACTCGAACATGGCCGTATCGTGGCGTGCATTGCAGAT
>NZ_JNKR01000014.1 GCF_000702905.1 Mitsuokella jalaludinii DSM 13811 | reverse complement strand
TGCTGGGATCATCCCCGCGGGTGCGGGGCTCACACTAAAAAATCCCAACAACTACGCCATTCCCTACTCCTTTGGCTCCTAGAATCATTCACTTTTAAGTATTCTTACCGGATATCTCATCTTGTTTATTCGTTTGTCGCAGCTGCGACTTAATACATTATCTGTATTCGCCATGACGTTTCAAACTCCTGCCATTTTGACATACAGAAAAGGCACCGCCGTGGCGGTGCCTTTTTATCGCTGGTTGCCGGTGGCAATCAGATCATGTTCTTGACGTAGGAGTCGTAGAGGCTCTTGAGCTCTTCGACTTTGTCGTACATCTCGACCTGCAGGCCGGATGCCGTTGCGTAATCGCCATCGTTGAGGGCGTTGATGAGGAGCGTGAAGAGGGACTTCTCATCGATGCTGTCCTTGGCAAGGTAGCTGCGGATGCCGTTGATCTTGTTCCAGTTGTAGGAATCGAGGTCGGTGACGAAGTCCGTTTTGGCTTCCTTGGCTGCGCGGACGATGTCGCGGTTCTCCGGGATGATGCGGGCGATGAGCTCGGTCTTCCAGCGCGTCAGAGCACCAGCGCGGAAGGCTTCGATAATCTGGTCACGCAGTGCGCCGCCAGCCGTGATGACGGCGAGCTTTGCCGGGTAGTTCTCGAAGTTCTGCATGTTCTCCCAGACCGTAGCTGGCGGAGCACCGAAGAGGCGCGTGCGCTCTTCTTCCGTGTAATCTTCGAAGACATCGTCTTCACTGCGGTATGCGCGGTCTTTCTCGAGGTAGAAGCCCTCTTCACCGGCATCCTTGGAGATCTCGGCGAGGCATTCTGCCGTCGTATGCGTAGCGCAGGCCTTGACACCGTCGAGGCAAGCCGAGTAGATGGCTGCGAGGACGAGGTACGTATTCGTGTACGGGTTGCATGCACGCAGCTCGAAGCGCGTTGCATACGGGTTGCTGAGATCGCGGATCAGGCCAGCGAGGATCGTGCGGTTACGCGACGGGATCTCCGGCGTATGGCCGAGGGACGTGACGACGCAGACCGGAGCCTCGAAGCCCGGTTTGAGGCGGTTGAGGGAATCGTTCGTAGCGGAGACGAACGGGTTGATGACCTCGTAGTTCTTGAGCAGGCCCATGAGGGAGCCGTAGCCGATGGCGCTCATGAAGTCTTTTTTCTGATCGTCAGCCGTGAAGAGGTTGTGGAGCTTGCCGTCTTTCGTGATGGCAGCCATGCCGATGTGCGTGTGCTCGCCGTTGCCAGCCAGGCCGATCATCGGTTTTGCCTTGAAGTTGACTTCGAGGCCCATGCCGCGGAAGACTTCTCTTACGATCGTGCGGACGAAGAGCTCATTGTCGGCAGCCTGCAGGGCATCTGCAAAGCGCCAGTCAATCTCGAGCTGCTCGCAGACATGCGTCATGCGGCCGCTCTCGTCAATCTGTGCTTTGAGACCGCCGACTTCCTTATGGCCCATCTCGACCTTGAAGCCGTATTTATCGAGGACGAGCAGGCACTGCTCCATAGCCGTGCGGACGATGCCGTGCGTGCGCTCCCAGTACTGCTCCTGCAGAACCTGCGAAGCAGACATCTCTTCGATGGCAGCATCCTCAAGCGGCGTCTTGACCCAGAACTCGAGCTCCGTAGCGGAGGTGAACTGGATGTCCGTCACATCCGTGCCGTTGACGCTCTCGATGCCGGAGATCTGCGGGTGCTCCTTGAAGAGGGCCATCAGCTCTTTCTTGACATAGGCGAGCGTGTCAGCGAGGACAGCGCGCGAATCGACGCGCTTGCCTTCGTGGATCAGGAAGGACGGGATACGCAGCGTGCCGATTGGCTTGCCCGTCTCCTCGTCGTAGTTCTCCATGTTGTAGTCGACGAACCAGTTGACGGAAGGATCGACCGGCATATCGACTTTCGCGTTGTTCAGGGTGGCGATGCCCGTCAGTACGACGGAAGAACCATCCGTCTGGACAGCCGTGCCAGCATAGAACTCATCGATATCCTTGAGGAAGATGCGCATCGGGATCTTCTCATCCGTATCGTTGCCGGCCATATCGATGCCGACCAACGATACGAACTTGATCTCGGGATGTGCTTTGAGCGTGTTCAGGATTTCTTCTTTTTCGGAGTTTGCAGGAATCACATAAAGTAACTCGTCCATGTTTATACCACCCTTTTTAAAATTAAGCAACAAAAAAGCCATGCAGAAAAAACATCCAGATCATACGAATCGGAAGTATCACCTCTGCATGGCGCCATTGCCATATGACTATTCGTCTCGTTCGAGCGCACCCGCTTGAACAATCCCTATGTTAGCACAGCCTCATCCATTTGTAAAGAGGGCTAGCGTGTATACATGTCCTGCACCTCGCGGAGCAGCCTCGTGGACGCTGCTGACGCGTAGACGGATGCGCCTTCCCCGTAAGTGCTGCGGAAGGCCTTCTCGCCGTCGCCGCCCGCTAGACTTGTGGCGCGCATCCACTTGGCAAAGCTGCCCCAGCCCCGGCGCGCCAGAAGATCGTATGCCGTGAGCTCCGCGACGAGCGAGCACGACTCGTCGCCAAATGAAGCGACGGACTGCTCATACGATTTCGGCGCGGTCAAGTCTGCGCCATCGGGGAAGCGCCCCTTCTCCTGGAGCACACTGAGCCAGCTGCGGCGGTAATCCTCGAAGCCGCCGAGCCCTTCCTCGCTGAGGCGCAGCGTGCCGATGAGATAGGCCGTGCCGCGCGCAAGCCAGGCGACTTCCTGCTCGGTGCCGCCCATGGCCTGTGCCTCCATGACGCGCGTGAGCATGACGCCCATACTGAAGATCTGCTGGCGGCGCGAGTCTAGTGCTGCCGCATCGAGGAAGACCGTGCTGCCGTTCTCGAGCCAGAGGCTCTCGCCGACATTCTTCCGCGCTTCATCGATCGTCATATCAGAACGCGCGCTGACAGCCTGTGCGAGCTCTTCTTTGCCACTGGCGAGCACGAGCGTGTAGCTGCCGCGCAGCGTCTGGCCGAAGCGGCGCTGCAAGAGCGACTGCACGGCCTCGGCCTCGGCGGCGTAGGCGTCTGCCTGGGCGTTGGTCACGCCTTCACCTGTCTCAATCTGTATCTTGGCCGGCTCGCTCTTCTGCGCCTGCCACCAGGCGGCAAACTCCTGGAGGAAATCGTCGAGCGTCAGGCCGAAAGTCTGCGCAAACGCCTCCTCCCCTGACTTTCCCTCACCGAGAGCGGTGAAGTAAGCAGCGAGTATCTGGCCGCGCTGCTCTTCGGGGAAGCGCGCAAGCAGCTGCACGGTCATCATGTCGGCCATCTCGTAGGCGTGGTATTCCTTTGCCATGATGGCCTTGCGCTCGGCAAATTCCAGGTGGATGAGCTGGTCGGGGCGCGCGGCGTGCGGCGCGCCCAAGAGATTGTCGAGCACATCATTCTGCCAACGCGCGAGCTTGCGGCCGCCGAGATGCTCGGCCATCATGGCGCCGACATAGTCAGCAGAGCCCTCTTCCAGCCAGAACAAGGCTTCCTTGTCCGTGTCGCGCCCGCGGCTCAGCTCGTACTGGAGCTGGTGGAAGAGCTCGTGCGCCGTCGTCGCATAGCGGTCGCTATGGCTGTCCATGACGCCGGCCTTCGCGTTGACCGCCGTGACATGCAGGCGCCCACCCGACCAGCCGCCCGAGATGGCGGCGACCTCCTGCGCCTCCTCGTCGGAGAGCGAGAACTCTTCCTTGAGGATGCGGCGGTAATCCGCATCGGAAGCGGCCACGAATACGCGGACAGAATGATGGCGCACGGCGCTGAGTTTTTCCTGTGTCAGTCCGTCAAAGGCAGAAGCCGCCTTCTTGACATCCGGCAGGGCCGCGCCGCTGCCCTCGACGTGGATGGCCCCGTCATCGCGCTCGAAGTGACTCAACGCATCATCTGCCAACCGCTGCGCCTGCGGCAAGAGTTCAGGCGCATGGAAGCCGGCCCAGCCCGCGCCGACGATCAGCATGAGCACCACAAAAACAAATTTCTTCAAGCCAAGCGCCTCACTTCCGCTGCCAGCGGCAAGCCACATGCTCAAAGCAATCGATGATGCCGAAGAGCAGGAGGCCCATGACGCTGAGGACGAGGATGCCCGCGTACATCTCCAAGTAGTTGACGCGCAGCCAGGCATCCATGATGTAGTAGCCCATGCCGTACTGCGTGCCGAACGTCTCCGTGAAGAACAGCACAGAGACGGCCGTCGCCATCGCGACGCGGATGGCCGTGATGAACTTCGGCAGGGAGGCCGGCAGGATGACGAAACGGAAGATCTGGCCAAGCGAGGCGCCGAGCGAGTAGAGCGGATAATAGCGCTCCTCCGGCAGCGTGCGGATGGCGTCGCGCACCGCCACGACGACCTGGAAGACGATGATCAGGAAGATCATGAGGATTTTCGATAGCTCGCCGACACCGGCGAGCAGCATGAGGATTGGCAGCAGCGCGATCTTCGGGATGGGGTACGTCAGGTAGACGAACGGGGACAGGAAGCGGTCGGCCTGGCGGAAGTAGCCCATGATGACGCCGAGCGGATAGCCGATGCAGACAGCCAAACCGAGGCCTGCTGCAATGCGCCAGAGGCTGTAGGCCGCGTGCTCGAGGATGTCGCGCGCGAAGACGTTTGTCAAGCGCACGAACACCTTATCGGGCGTCGGCACGATGGGCAGCTCGAGCAGCAGCGCGAGCCCCCACCAGATTGCGAGCAGGAAGACAGCTGCAGTAAGGTATGAGAGCAGGGTGTGCGAGATGCCCTTCATGACGCCGCCCCCTCTCCTGCATGCTGTGCGCTGATGCCCCGTATCTCTTCGCGCAGGGCACGGCTCATCTCAAAGAATTCCCGGCTGCCGCGCTTTTCCGGGCAACCGCCGAGCGAATTGTCGAAGACGCGAGCGATGCGGCCTGGATCTGCCGCCATCAGCGCGATCTTCTGCCCGAGGTAGAGCGCCTCCTCGACGTAATGCGTGACGAGCAGCGTCGTGACATGCTGCTCCTGCCAGAGCGCTAGGAAAACATCCTGCATCTCCTCGCGCGTGATGGCATCGAGCGCTGAGAAGGGCTCGTCCATCAGCAGGATGTCCGGCTGCAGCAGGAAAGAGCGTGCGAGGCTCACGCGCTGCTGCTGGCCGCCGCTGAGCTCATGCGGGTAGCGCGTGGCGAGCCCTTCGATGTGGAGTGCTGCCATGAGCCGCGCCAGCCTCGCTTCATCCTCCTCGCGGCCCGCGTGCCAGTCGTGGCGGATGCGGCAGCCCAGCACGATGTTCTCGCGCACTGTCTGCCACGGCAGCAGGCCGTAGTTCTGCGGCATGAAGCCGATGCGGTACTTCTTCGGGTCCGCCTTGCCGCCTGCAATCTTCACGCAGCCGCCCTCAGGCCGCACGAGCCCCGCCACTGCCCGCAGGAGCGTCGACTTGCCACAGCCTGAAGGGCCGATGATAGCACAAACCGTTCCTTGCGGAACGGTCAGGCTGACATCGGCAATCGCAGCAGCTGCAGCGCACTCTGCACTCCGGTAGCGCACCGTCAGGTGGTCGAATGCAATCATGTCAGTTGGATTCATATGCCATTTCATTCGCCGAGCAGATTGATGACGAGGTCATCATACCCGTACGTCTCCTTTACCAAATCTTTGTCGTTGAGCCACTTGATGCAGTCCGTCACGTCCTGCTCCTTCGGCAGTGCTGCCTTGTGGTACGTCGGCAGTTTCAGTGCCTCTTTGGCGGCAGGCGGGAAACCGGCCTTCTCGATGACGAAGTCAATGTATTCCTCACGCGGCGCATTGTTGAGGTAATCGACGGCACGGTTGTAGGCGCGGTACATCGCCTGGATCTCTTTCTGCTTGTCCTTGGTGGCCTTATCCGTGAAGAGGATGACGCCCGGGTTGATGCCGAGGTCATCGGAGCTCTTGAGGAGGCGGCCGCCATTATAGATGGCGATACTGGCCATCGGCTCAGGCAGCGTTGCGGCAGCGAGTTTGCCGTTCTGCAGCATCTCGAGGCGCGTCGGGATCTGCGGGATGATGACCTTGTTGATGTCATCGCCCTTCAGGCCATCCTTCGCGAGGATCTCGTCCGTCACGTACTCGATGATCGTATTGCGCGAGACGCTGACATCCTTGCCACGCAGGCCCTTGACATCTGCGGCAGGCTCTGCCTTGCCGGCGATGAGCTTGTAGCTGCCGTCCGTCGAGGATGTGACCTTGACATCGAAACCGCCGTCCTTGGCAAAGGCAGCGGCGAGCATGTCGGAGACAGCGCCGTCGAGATGGCCGCTCTGCATGGCAGAATCACGATCCATCGCGCTCTTGAACGGCTTGAGATTGACCTTGACGCCTTCGTCTGCAAAGTAACCCTTCTCTTCGGCAATCAGGAATGGCAGGGAGTCCGTATCCGGCATCAGGCCGATGGAAAGCTCCTGCATCTTGCCCGAGCCGGCCGACTGGCTGCCCGTGCCGCAGCCAGCGACTGCGAGCATCGCCGCGGCTGCAAGTGCGAGGCAGCCTACTCGTTTCCAAATCTTCATCTTCACTTTCACATTTCCTTTCTATCCAGTATGCCTGCACAACACCTGTATCGCATTGTCACAGGCTCACGGGAGCAGCAGATTGCCGAGCATCGCGGCGCCCTCCTTGGCATAGGAGAGCACAGTGTCGATCGTGTCCTTGTTTTCCGCATACGCACTCGCCGCCTTGTCCTTGACCCTGCCAGCCTCATTCTTCATGGACTGCACATCGTCGAGCTTCTGCTGGACGTCGTCGAGCATCGACTGGGCATCGTCGAGGGATTGCTGCACACTGGCAGCTGATGCGGCGGCATCAGCACCCTGCCGCCGGTTCTCCTCTGCGGCCTTCTGCTTCTTCTCTGCCTGCCCTGTCACCTTGTCGAGGAACTTCTGGACACCCGATTCACCATCGGCGCTGTCCTGCAGGGCCTGACCGCGCCCTTCAATGCGGCCCTGCTCACGCTCGAGACTGCGCTGTTTCTCTTCGAGCGCCTTCTTCTTGGCCTCGAGAGCCTGGCGCTGTTTCTGCAGGTCGCTTTCCTGTGCATCGAGCTTCTGTGCGCGCTCCTGCATCTGCTGTTCCTGATGCTGGCGCTCGTTGTTCTGGAGGTCGGCCTGGTCCTGGCGATAGCCAGCGAGCGCAAAGCCGATGAAGACAGCGATGAGGAAGCCGACGCCGAGCAGCAGCGCCTTCTTGTGGCGCACGGGCCAGCTCTGCTGTTTTTTCCTGCCCTCTGCTTGCTCCTTTGCCTGTTCCCGCAGATCCTTGTCGGGTGCGAGCTCGCGCACATCGCCGCCAGCTGCAGATCCGCCCGCCTGCGGGAAGGGCTGTTGGATGGGCTCTTCCTCAGTCGCTGCCGAAACTGCAAGGTCAGGTGGCAACTCCTGCGTATCGTCGAGGCGCGCTGTCTTGTCGAGCGAGGCCGTGCGGCCACGGCTTGCTGTCCGATCCACTGGTTCAGCTTTTCCCGCCGCACCGGGTCTCTCCGGCTTCCCGCCTGCGCCCTTGCTCAGATCGCGTTTCGTGTCATTCATCGCCGTCGCCTGCAGCCTCCTGCTTCTTCTTTTCCTTCACTTCTTCCATCTCGATCATCGCCGCATGCTCCTTCTGCATCGTCTCGCAAAGGCGGCGCAGTGTCCAGAGCGTGTTGAACGGCGTGACGACCGACTTGTAGTGGACCTGCGGCACACCGGCGTCCTTAAGGGCCTTGAGAACGGCGTCGAGGCGCTTGTTGCGGATGTGCTGCAGGACCATGACCTCATGCGGGAAGACGAACGGGTCGCCTTCGTAATCCTCTGGATTGGCCGCGCGGAAGCCCTTGAGGCCCAGCAAATAGCCGATCTTCTCGCGCCACGCCTCTTCCGGCAGCACTTTTGTGTGTATGCCGAGGCGGTGCAGCGTCTTCTGTGCGAGCGCGAGCTTCTCGTCATCACGGAATTGGTAGAACAGGACCAGTTCTTCTCGTTTCATTTGTATATATCCTTTCCATCAATCATTGTCCATCTGTCATCGCTATCATCGGGAGAGACCGCGCGTCAAAAGATACGTGATGAGTTCATCCATCGTGACTTCCTCTTCCTGCATGCGCGCTTCGAGCTGCTTGCGAAGCGTCTTCGGCAGGCGCACGACAAACGTGCCTTCCGGCAGTGCGGCCGCCTTGCTCTTGTGCTCATGCTGGACCGCAGGGGATGGCACCGGTGCAGTCGCAGCTTCCTGATGATTGGCCTGCTCTGCTTTCTCGGCGCTCTCGGCTTTCACCGCTTTGCCCGGCTTCGCATTCTTAGCCGGTTTTGCGGCTTTCACCTGCTTTGCAGCCTTGGCAGGCTTTGCCTCCTTTGCTTCTTTTACCTCTTTTGTATTCTTCGTTTCTTTTGCAGCTTTTGCGGCCTTGGCCGCTTTTTCCTGCTTCTCGGCTTTCACCGCTTTTTCCTTCTCGTTCTTCTCGGCTTTATTTGCCTTGGCCTTCTTGGACTTGGCATCCTTTTTCGGCTCGGCTTTCTTGGTATCAGTCTGCTCGAGAGCCACTTCAGCCTTCTCGCCCGCCTCTGCGCCCTTGCGCGCGTGTTTCTTTCTCACAGTCTCTTTCTCCTCCGCTGGATACACGATGAATTCATCGTAGGCATTGCGCAATGTCTCACTGGCCTGCTTCGTGCCAACACCGATGATATAGGACTTCTCCTTCGAGTTGAGCATCTGCGCGATGCGCACGAAATCCGAGTCCGTCGTGATGATGAAGTAGCGGCGCACGCCCTCTTCGTAGAGCAGTTTTGCCGAATCGTAGAGGGCCGAGTCCAGCGAGTTCTTGCCGAGGAAGGTCCTGCTGATCTGGCGGAACGTGAAGCCCGGACGGCGCAGGAGCTTCTCCCAGCGCTTCTGTTCGGGGCGCTCCTCCCAATCCGAAATCACGATCGTGCGGCACGGCTGGAATCGGCGCGCCTTACCGAGTGTGTAGTTGAGCATCTCAAACGGCGCATTCTCAATGTCGTAGAGGATGCCGACCGTCGTATTGCTGGATTCCAGTGTCATACCTCTTCCCCCTTCCGCAGTGCCTTCTCGATGATGCCGCCGCCAACGACCGTATCGCCGTCGTAGAAGACGACCGATTGCCCCGGCGTCACCGCGCGCTGCGGCTCTTCAAAGCGAACCTTCACTTTGCCACCCACAAGCGGCTCGACATGCGCGCGGCCTTCGCGACGGCCGTAGCGTACCTTGGCCGTGACCGCGATGGGCGCCTCGAGTGCATCGATGGCAATCCAGTTAAGGTCGCCCGCTATGAGGCCGTCCGCATAGACATCCTTTGCTCCGCCGACGATGACGCGGTCGTGCGCCATGTCGAGGTTCACGACGTAGAGCGGCTCCGGATGCGCGATGCCGAGTCCCTTGCGCTGGCCGATCGTGTAGAGCGGCACGCCCTCGTGATGGCCGAGTACATGGCCTTCCGTGTCGACGATGTCGCCCGGATGCAGGCAGGCGGGGTTCTTCGCGCGCAGGTATGCCTTGTAGTCATCATGCGGCACAAAGCAGATCTCCTGGCTGTCCGGCTTGTGGGCGACGGGCAGCTTGTAGCGCTCCGCCAGCTCGCGCGTCTCCACCTTCGTGTAGTCGCCGAGCGGCATCAGGAAGTGCGCAAGCGACTGCTGGTTGAGGTGGTAGAGCGCGTACGACTGGTCCTTGTGTGTGTCGATGCCCTTCTTGAGCACATAGCGGCCCGTCTCATCCTGCCCGATGCGCGCATAGTGCCCCGTCGCAACGTATTCCGCGCCGAGCTCCATCGCCTTCTGCAGGAGGCCTTCGAACTTGACATAGCGGTTGCAGGCGATGCAAGGATTCGGCGTCCATCCCTTCGCGTAGTCCGCCAGGAAGTAGTCGATAACCTTCTCCTGGAACATCTCCTTGAAATTCATGACATAGTGCGGGATGCCGATGATCTCCGCCACGCGGCGCGCGTCGTCAACACTGCTGAGACTGCAGCAGCCGCGGTCATTCTCATCAAAATCACGGCTCTCCTCCGACAGGCGCATCGTCACACCGATGGCCTCATAGCCCTGCTCCTTGAGCAGCGCCGCCGTAAGCGAGCTGTCCACACCGCCGCTCATCGCGACGACTACCTTCTTTTTCGTCATTCTGTTATCATATCCTTTCTTCTCTTCTTTCGTATCTATACACATCGGTCAAGCCGATTCCCTTCTATGAAAAAGACAGCCCGATGACTGCCCGTATATCCTAGTATACCATATCCGCAGGAAAAGCCCAAACAGATTGGACGCGGAAGGGGGCTTCTGCTAGACTAGATAAAGAATCCAGCAAACGTCTGTATAATAAATGATTCCCACCGCTGATTCTTGGGGGCTCGGTGCATCAGCAAGGGAGCGGGGGGATATGTTCCGGCCCTTGTCGCAAGTACCTCATACATCGAATCGATCGTGGTACATGCCATACATTCGTATCTAGTTATCACACGAAAGGAGCTCTTCCTTATGCATGTCGTTGGCATCATCGCCGAATACAATCCCTTCCATCAGGGCCACGCCTATCAGCTCCGTGCCATCCGCGAATCCGTGCGCTCCCGCTTTGACGATGATGCGGCTATCATCGCGGTGATGAGCGGCAGTTTCACGCAGCGCGGCGAGGCGGCAATCTTTGACAAGTGGCAACGCGCGGACCTCGCCGTGCGCGGCGGCTGCCAGCTCGTCCTCGAACTGCCCTTCCTCTTTGCCTGCCGCAGCGCCCAGGACTTTGCGCGCGGGGGCGTGCGGCTGCTACAGGGGCTTGGCTGTGTCGAGACGCTTTCCTTTGGCGCGGAATGCCCCGAACTCACGCCGCTCATGACAGCAGCCCGCGCCATCGACGCACCAGAGACGCAGGCAAAGCTCCATGAAGCCCTGCGCGCAGGCGCTTCATACGCAAAGGCCCTGACTGCGATCTTAGCGCAGGAGAGTGGCCTTGCGGCAGATCTTCTGCGGCAGCCCAACAACATCCTCGCCATCGAGTACCTGCGCGCACTGCAGCACTATGCACCGGGCATCGAGCCGCTGCTAGTCGCGCGGCGCGGCGCGGGCTACCATGCGCCGTCACTCGGCCACTTTGCCAGCGCCTCGGCTATCCGCAGAGAGCTCGCAAAAGCGCAGCCCGACTTCGCGGCACTGGAGGAGTCCCTGCCCGAGGCGACGTACGCTGCCATCCGTCAGGCGTGCCCCGCGGAGATTGCCTCGACGGAGCGTCTCTTTGCCCCCCTGCTCGCGCGGCTGCTGACGATGCAGGAAGGCGAACTCAAGGCGGTCTTCGGCCTGCAGGAAGGGCTTGCGAACCGGCTGCTCGCCAAAAGCGCACAGAGCCGTTCACTTGCAGGACTCCTCGCCAAGATGGTCACCAGCCGCTATCCCGCGAGCCGTATCAGCCGCATCATCCCGCATCTGCTGCTCGGTTCGACGGAGCATGCTGCCCGTACCGCCGATGAGACAGGCCCTCTATACGCGCGCGTGCTCACCTTTGACGAGACAGGCCGCGAGCTCCTGCACGAGATCAAGAAGCGCAGCACGCTCCCCCTCATCACCAAGGTCAGCGCCGCACTCAACTCCCGCCAGCGCCTCGAAGGCTGCCTGACACCGCTGCAGGCGATGCTCGCCCTCGACACCAAGGCCACCGAACTGCGCGCCCTGGCCTTGCCCGCAGAAGCGCCGCTCGCGAGCCTCAAGCAGAGCGATTTCACCAGCTCACCGCACTTCCTCACGAACGCCTCACATGCCTGAATCTCAGTTTACATGTTTACAATCATGCCGATACAGAGTATAATGAGGAGACTATCTCACTAACACATGCATTTTATCAGGAGGAATTACCATGTCTGAATACCCGAATCTGCACAAACTGCTGATCTGCCGCAGCCTGCTCGATGACACGGCCATCCAATCGTTGATGGCCGTGCTCGACGGCGACAAGCGCCAGACAGGGCCGTGCGCCGCGAAAATCATCGAGACGGCTGAAGATGTCGGCCTGCACGGCAACCTGCTGCGCAGCTACATCATCTACCTGCTCGTGCACGACCCCAACCTCGCTGCCCAGACCATCGAGATGCACGACAGCCCCGTCGGGACGAGCCTCAAGCAGGCCTTCCTGCACGACCTCACGCTGCTCCTGCCCTTCCTGACTGAGCCAGCGAGCCTCTACCTCGACCTGACGCTACTCGACGCCTACAAGCCGACCGTGCCGCTCCACACAGAGGCCTCGACCGCACTCGAAGAGCTGCTCAAGAACGCCCGCACTGCCGAAAATTTCGCCGAGGCCCTGCTGCGCTACTACCAGAGCTTCGGCTACGGCGACATCGCCTCCTTCAAAGCCTTCCGCTGGGATGCGAAGCTCCAGCGCCTCATCGGCATCCGCCACTTCGAGGCCATGCAGATGGAAGACATCATCGGCTACGCGCACCAGAAAGAGCAGCTGATTGACAATACCGAAGCCTTCGTCCAGCGCAAGCCCGCCAACAACGTCCTGCTCGTCGGCGCACGCGGCACCGGCAAGTCTTCCGCCGTCAAGGCCCTCGCCAACGTCTACTACAGCCGCGGCCTGCGCATCCTACAGCTCACCAAGCCCCAGCTCAGCCACCTGCCCGACATCATGGACGCCCTGCGCTACTTCGCCAGCAAGCGCTTCATCATCTTCCTCGACGATCTCTCTTTCGAGGAATCCGATGCCGAGTACAAGTACCTCAAATCCGCCATCGAGGGCGGCGTCGAATCGCGCCCCGAGAACGTCCTCATTTACGCTACCTCCAACCGCCGCCACCTTATCCGCGAGAGCTGGCGCGACCGCAGCGAGAGCCAGGACGACGTCTACCGCGACGACAGCATGAACGAGACGATCTCCCTCTCCGACCGCTTCGGCCTGATCATCCAGTACTACGCTCCCGACCAGAAAGAGTACCTCGCCATCATCGACCACATGCTGCGCAAAGAGGGCATCAAGCTGACGCCAGAAGAACTGCGCATCGCAGGCGTCCGCTGGGAAATGACCCACAGCGGCCGCAGCGGCCGCACCGCCCAGCAGTTCGTCGCCCACTACCTCGGCCAGCTCGATGATCACGATGCATAATACCGGGGTACCATTCGGCTGAACGCTGAAGCCGGAACGCACACCCATTCCATACTGAAAAAGACTGCGCATCGATCGTAACCATGATGCGCAGCCTTTTTATATGCAGTTGTAGGTGTGTTTCAGCAGTAAATCGCCACTGCCCGCGGCACGGTCTCGATGCGCAGCGGCAACATCGGCCCGCACTCACCGTCGATGTCGCTCTCGACTGAGATGCCCGACTCGATGTGGAACGACTTCGCCTGCACATGCAGCACGTTCTCCCGCTCCGACACCGGCTTGCCCGCGATGAGGTCTGCCGTGATGCTCATGAGCTTCGGGATGCTGCACTTGCCGATTGACAGCAGATCGAGCTTGCCGTCATCGACCGCCACACCGCGCGCCACATTCTTCATGCTGCCGACGACCGGACTATTGATGATGACGAAGAGGAACGTCTCGAGCTCATAATGCGCCCCATCCGCCTCAATCTTGAGCGGAAAGTAGCGGAACTTCGGCAGATCCCCGATACCCTTGAGGTAGTACGCCATCTTGCCGAGCGAATTCTTGATGCGCACATTGACCTCGTGCGCGATGCAGGCCATCGCGCCGCCGCTCGCGACATTGATGAAGTACGTGCCGTCCACGAGACCGAGGTCCACGCGGCGCGAGCGGCCCGAGACGATGGTATCGAGGTACGCCTCAAGGTCCGCATTGACGCCGAGATACGTCGCAAAGTCATTCGACGTGCCGCTGCCGATGATGCCGAGCGGCAAGTCGAGATGGCCCCTCATCATGAGGTTGACGATCTCATGGACCGTGCCGTCGCCGCCTGCGACGAGCAGGCCGTCAGGATTCACCTCGCGCACGAACGGGATGAAGGCCTCATTGCCCTCCTTGCGCGTGCGGTAAAAGACGACGAGGATGCCGCGGCGCTGAAAAGCCTCGACCATCCAGTCGAGCTTATTCTTGAACGCCGCATGCCCTGAAACAGGATTGTAGAAGAGCACGAGCTTCTTCAAGATGCGTTCCCCCTATCTATTCCGAAATGATATTCTCACGATTTGAATACGCCGATGCGGCGCAGGATGCGGATGCCGATGCGGCCGATCATCGGCATGCGTGCGAGGTCATCCTCGAGCAGGCCGCCGACGAGCAGCATGACCGCGATGTAGACAAAGCAGCCGAAGAACACCGCGCCGAACGTCGAGATGGCACCGATATTCCACCAGGCCATCGTCCAGTCATAGAAGAAGTAGACGGCGACCGCCATGACTGCCGCGGCAAACAGCGTTTTCAAGAGCTGCGGAATCTCCATGCGGTAACCGATGAACTTGTAGATGAAGAACAGGTTGATGATGGCTGCGACACCCATGTCCGCCGCCGTCGCCCAGGCCGCACCCATGATACCGAGCCACGGCAGAGCGGTGAGTTCCCAGTTGAGGATGACTTTAGCGGCCGCCGCGAGGATCATGTTGACCATCGGGATGGTCGGATGGCCAAGGCCCTGCAGGATGCCTGTCGAGACCTGATGCAGGCCGAGCAGCACGATGCTGAAGGCCGAGATCATGACGGCCGGGCCGGCGCCCGGCGCATTGTAGATGAGCGACGAGATTGGCGTCGCGAGCACGAAGACGATGACAAAGGCCGGGAAGCAAACAAAGTTCGAGATGCGCACCGAAGCCGCTGTCTGATTGTAGACGCGCTTCATGTCGCGCAGGGCCCGCGCCTCCGAGATGGCCGGCACGATGCTCATGGCCATCGAAGCCGTGATGATGCACGAGAGATTGACGAGCGGCACCGCCATGCCAGTCAGGTAACCGAAGAGCTCCGTCGCCTCATTGACGCTGTAGCCCGCGACCTCGAGACGCTGCGGCACAATCATGAGGTCGAGGTTCGAGACGACCGGCAGCATGATGCTCGCCGCCGAGACTGGCAGCGACAACATGAAGATGCGGCGCATGATCTTGAGGATGGACTCGTGCTCCGTGCCCGGCAAGGGCTTTATGTCGTGGCCGTAGTCGCGCTCGATATCGCGGTCGAGCTTCCAGTGGTAGTAGACGAGCACGATGAGGCCCGTGACCGCGCCGACGAGTGCGCCGAGCGAAGCGCCGGCCGAAGCGTACTCGAGTCCCCAGGGCAGGAAGAGCTGCGCGAGGAGGATCATCGTGATGACGCGGAAGATCTGCTCCACAATCTGCGAGACGGCCGTCGGCGTCATGCGCTGCCAGCCCTGCAGGTAGCCGCGCGAAGCCGCGAGGAAGGTCACGAAGAATACCGTCGGCGCGAGCACGACCATCGAGAGGTACGCGCGCGCATCGCGGATGAAGTGCCACTCGATGAGCCAGTCCGCTGCGAAATACGTCAGGATGGAGAATAAAAGGCCCGTGACGAGCATCAGTCCCATCGAGATGCGGAAGACGCGCTTGGCGCCATAGATATCCTTGAGCGCCACGCGCTCCGCCGTGATGATGGAGATGGCCACCGGCACGCCGGCCTGTGAGACCGTCATCGCGAAGAAATAGATTGGGAAGGCCATCTGGTAAAGGCCGATACCCTCACCGCCGAGGATACGCGATACGAAGATCCAGTTGAGGGAGCCGATGACCTTGACGACAAAGCCGGCAATCGTCAGGATGAACGTGCCCTTGAGGAAGGACTCTCCCTTACTGGACTTCTTCCCCGCTTCCGGGGACTTCTGAGGCTGCTGCACCGACTGCACATTTGCCTCTACATCTTGCTTGCTAATGGAAAACACCGCCTACGTGCATAGATTTGCGAAAACTGCTGGAACCAGCTGGAACTAGGAAAGAAGAAAGGCAGGTTCCCCCGCCTCTCTCAAATTGCAAAAACGTCCGTATACCGCTATAATGGTACTCAACATTGAGATTATATCATTATTGGACGAATCAATCCAGTAGTTTCTTGACAAATATAGAGAGGAAAGCAGCATGGACATCAATCTCATGGGCTTCGACGTCAGCGCAGCCCGCCATAAACCCGAAACGATACGCCACAGCGAGCAGGCCTGCCCGTTCTGCGACCGCGCGAACCTGACGGATGTCATCGCAACGGAGGGCGACATGATCTTCCTGCGCAACAAATACAATGTCATTGAAGGCGCCGACCAGTTCGTGCTCATCGAGGGGCGCGAATGCAAGAGCGACATGCCCGCCTACACGAAGGAGCACATGCACGCGCTCATCCGCTTCGGGCTCCGCATGTGGCAGGAGCTCAGAGAAAGCTGCCGCTATGAGGCCGTGCTCTTCTTCAAGAACTACGGACCGCTCTCCGGCGGCACCATCCGCCACCCCCACATGCAGCTCGTCGGCCTTCCACACGTGAAGAAGGAGCTGCTCTGCCACCCGGAAGAGTTCGAAGGCCCCGTCATCTGCGAGCGCGACGGCGTCACCCTCAATGTCTCCGATGTGCCGCGCATCGGCTTCTGGGAGTTCAACATCCTGCCAAAGAAGCTCACGTCAGCTGCCATCGACACGACGGCAGACTTCATCCAGATCATCGTCGACTTCCTCACGCATCACTTCGGCAGCCAGACGCAGAGCTACAACATCTTCTTCTACGACCTCGGCGGGCGTATCGCCGTCAAGCTCCTGCCGCGCTTCGCCACGCCGCCGATCTTCGTTGGCTACGGCATCCACTTCCGCCCGAGCAGCCTCGATGAAGCCATCCACGCCATCCGGCAGCGCTATTTCTGAACACCCACGCACTCCAGCCAGGGATATGTCAACATTTATCCTTTGACAAAGTGCGCCAAATAGATTAAACTAGTTAACGCAACTTAAATTAACTAGTTAATATTCATATCGAAAAGGAGTGGTCGTCTTCATGACAACAGAAAAACTTTGGTCCCGAGATTTCATTGCTTTGACTGCGGCAAATGGCCTGCTGTTTGCCGGATTCCATATCCTGCTCCCGACGCTGCCCATCTACGTGGCAAGCTTGGGTGCATCTGGCTCAGAGATCGGCTTGATTGCCGGCATCTTTGGGTATTCCGCCATCTTCATCCGCCTGTTCACCGACACCGGCGTGCGTGCCTTCGGCAAGAAGACCTGTCTCTATGCCGGTCTTCTCTTCTCCCTGCTGGCAACGGCGGGATACGCACTGCTGGATTCCGTCGGTGCCATCGTCATCGCCCGCGTCATCCACGGCTTCGGCTTTGGGCTCAGCACGACCTTCGCCGCAGCGCTGGTCGCTGACGTCATCCCTGCCTCGCGCCGCGGTGAGGGCATCGGTTACTTCGGCCTTGGCAGCACGATCGCGATGGCACTGGCTCCGGCATTCGGCCTGGTGCTGCTTTCCGACATCAGCCCCTGGGCCCTGTTTATCGCTTCTGGCGTCGCGACGCTCGCAGCGCTTCTTGCCGCCCGCCAGGACCGCACAGCCGAGAGGGAACCGGCGCTCCCCGTGCCGGCCGTGCACCTCTCCTTCCGCAACCGCCTCTATGAGTCAGGGACTGGCGTCCCCGCCATCCTGACCATCCTCTTCGGCGCCGCTTACGGCAGCGTCAACACGTTCATCGCGATGATGGCCGCTGAGGCCGGCATCAGCAGTGCCGGCCTGTTCTTCATCGTGGGAACCGTCTTCATCTTCCTGTCCCGCCCGTTCGGCGGTCGCCTTCTCGACCGCTACGGCGCCTTTGCCGTCGTGATTCCAGGAGCCCTGCTCTACTGCGTGGCCCTTGCCCTGATCCTCGCAGCAGGCAGTCTGCCCATGCTGCTCACCGCCTCCGTCTTCTACGGCCTCGGTGCCGGCCTCCTGCTGCCGGCACTCATGACCTGGATGCTCAATGTCGTCCGGGCAGACCGCCGCAGCGCTGCCAGTGCCACCTTCTACAACATGCTGGACATCGGCACGAGCACCGGCATCGTCGTGCTCGGGAGCCTGGCCGACACGGTCGGCTACATCACCATGTACCGCTATGTCCTCGCCATCATGGCCGCCTTCGTGTTATTCGGCCTGCTGACGCACCGCCTGTCCCGCCAGGTGCGCCAGCCAGAAGAAGCAGAGGAGTAAACCATGGACAAGACCATCTGGCAGGAGAGCGACAGTGACCGCCTGATTCACCAGCTCTACCAGACGATGCGGCTCTTCTCCAAGACGCTGAATCAGGAGATTGCCGACACTGGCATCTATAGCTCCGAATGGACCATCCTGAACCTGATCCATCACCGCGAGGACTGTGCACAGACCGCACTGAGCCAATACCTGGGCGTAGAGCCCGCGGCCATCTCCAAGACCTTGACGAAGATGGAGAAGAAAGGCCTGATTACGCGCGTCGCCCATCCCAATACCCGCGGCAAATTCATCGAGCTCACGGAAAAGGGCGCACAAGCCCACCGCGACTTGTCCAGCGCCGTGGCCGAACACCGCCGCAAGGCTCTGCAGGGCCTTTCACCCGAAATGCTGCAGGGCCTCAACGATGTGATGCTGCGCATCCAGCGGAACTTATCCTCAGGAGAATAAAAGAACCCCAGACAAGGCTTTCGCCCTGTCTGGGGTTTTCTGATGCCAAAAACGGCGCGTCAGGCCTCTTTGCGATCAAACGGCACGTGATTGAGGATGAGGTCCGGGTTGTTGTCCATGATCCAGCCGAGTGCCCACTCGTTGCTGACGAGCAGCACCGGGTTGCCCTTGCGGTCGTAGACGAACATGCCGCGGTCGGCGCCCTTGAGAGCAGCCGGCGTGACTTCACGGCCGTCCTTGAAGGCGAGCCAGCGCGCGACCTCATACGGCTGCATGTTCATCGTGATGTCGACGTTGTACTCGTTCTTGAGGCGGTATTCGAGGACCTCGAACTGCAGCGTGCCGACTGTGCCGACAATGTACGACTCCATGCCGGCACCTGCCTGCTGGAAGAGCTGGATAGCACCTTCCTGCGTCAGCTGCTCGATGCCCTTGACGAACTGCTTGCGCTTCATCGTATCCTTCGCCTGTACGCGCGCGAACTTCTCGGGCGGGAAGACCGGGAAGTCAGCGTACTTAAACTTGTGGCTCTCGTCGCAGATCGTATCGCCGATGCCGAAGATGCCCGGGTCGAAGAGACCGACGATGTCGCCCGGGTAGGCCGTGTCGATGATCTGGCGGTCCTGCGCGAGGAACTGCTGCGGCTGCGCGAGCTTGATGATCTTGCCCGAGCGCTCGTGCCAGACGCTCATGTTGCGCTCGAATTTGCCCGAGCAGATGCGGATGAAGGCCAGACGGTCGCGATGTGCCGGATTCATGTTGGCCTGGATCTTGAAGACGAAGCCCGAGAACTTCTCGTCGTCCGGCGCAATGAGGCCATCGCTCGACAGACGCGGCTGCGGCGTCGGCGCCATGCGGATGTAGCCCTCGAGGAAGTCCTGCACGCCGAAGTTCGTCATGGCCGAGCCGAAGAACATCGGCGTGAGCTCGCCTGAATTGACCTTCTCCATGTCGAACGCCTCGCCGGCCTCGTCGAGCAGCTCGATGTCGTCCTGCAGGGCCTGCCACGTATCCTCGCCAATGCGCTCGATGACAGCCGGGTCATCCGGCTCGTAGACATCGGCGATGCGCGCCTCCTGCCCGTGCGTCGTATCAGCGGCAAAGAGCAGGACCTTCTTGTTGCGGCGGTCATAGACGCCCATGTACTGACCGTCCTGGCCGATTGGCCAGTTCATCGGATACGAGCGGATGCCGAGCACGTTCTCGATCTCGTCCATGATGTCGATCGGCAGCTTGCCGTAGTGGTCGAGCTTGTTGACGAACGTGAAGATGGGGATGCCGCGCTGCTTGCAGACCTTAAAGAGCTTCTTCGTCTGCGCCTCGACGCCCTTCGCGACATCGATGACCATGACGGCACTGTCGACGGCCATGAGCGTGCGGTACGTGTCCTCCGAGAAGTCCTGATGGCCCGGCGTATCGAGGATGTTGATGCGGCAGCCCGCGTAGTCGAACTGCAGCACCGACGACGTGACCGAGATACCGCGCTGCTTCTCGATCTCCATCCAGTCCGACACCGCATGGCGCTGCGTCTTGCGCGACTTGATGGAGCCCGCGAGGTGGATGGCACCACCGTAGAGCAAGAGTTTCTCCGTCAGCGTCGTCTTACCGGCATCCGGGTGCGAGATGATCGCAAACGTGCGGCGCTTCTTGATTTCCTTATCGAGTTCTTCGCTTAAAGCTGACAAAATCCTTTTCCTCCCAATATATATGAATGATACAGGTCAAATTGCACTGCTTACCATTCTATCATAGAGCCTTCTCCTCCTGCAATCCCATTTTTCCTGCATGAGGCGTCCGGCCATGAGCTATGGTATAATAGAGACATCTCACATCTGCCTACAGGAGGTTCTTATGAACGAAATCAAGCCGTCCGTCTGCCCCTACGACTGCCCCGACTGCTGCGGTCTGCTCGTCACCGTGCAGGATGGCCGCGCCGTCCACATTGCAGGCGACCCCAATCACCCCTTCACGCGCGGCACGCTCTGCCCCAAGATGGCCCACTACGAGCGCACCGTCCACGCCAAGGGACGCATCATGACACCCTTGAAGCGCATCGGCAAGAAGGGGGAAGGACGTTTCAAGCCCATCAGCTGGGATGCAGCCATCGCTGAGATCGCCGAGCACTGGCAGTCCATCATCGATGACTTCGGCGCCGAGGCCATCCTGCCCTACTCCTATGCCGGCACGATGGGCACGATCGGTTACAGCGCCGGTCATGCGCTCTTCTACGCGCTCGGCGCCACGAGTCTCGACCGCACCATCTGCGCGCCGGCTAAGAGCCGCGGCTACCGCGATGTCATGGGCGCGACTCTGCCGACTGCCCCGCAGGAGGCACAAGAAAGCGACATGATCATACTCTGGAGCATCAGCATGCTCGCGACCGACATCCACTTCCGCCATGACATCGAGGCTGCCCGCAAAAGGGGCGCGAAAATCTGGTGCATCGACACGTACCGCACGAAGACGGCCGATTGTGCCGACGCATTCCTCTGCCCGCGGCCCGGCACCGACGGTGCTCTCGCCCTCGCCGTGCTGCACGTGCTTGCCAAAGAAGGCCTCTGCGACCGCGCTTTCCTGCGCAGGCATGTGCAGGGTGCCGAAGCACTCGAACGCAAGATCCTGCCGCGCTACACGCCAGAAGCCGCCGCAGACATCACCGGCATCCCCGCTGAAGACATCCGCAGCTTCGCGCGCGCCTACGGACGTGCCCGCGCCCCCTTCATCCGTCTCGGCAGCGGCCAGTCGCGCTACACCAACGGCTCCATGACGACGCGCCTCATCACCTGCCTGCCCGCCTTCGTCGGCGCCTATGCAAAAAAGGGAGGCGGCCTCCTGACCTCCGCCTCTGGCAGCCACGCCTTCGACAAGAGCATCATCCGCCGCCCTGACCTCGAACGTCCCGGCGTGCGCCACATCAACATGTGTGAGCTCGGCCGCGCGCTCAACGATGCGAGCCTGACACCGCCCATCAAGGCGCTCTACGTCTACTCCTCCAATCCCGCCTGCACCGCTCCCGACCAGAATCAAGTCCTGCGGGGCCTTCAGCGCGAAGATCTCTTCACCGTCGTCCACGAGCGCTTCCTCACAGACACCACCCGCTATGCCGACATCATCCTACCCGCCACCACCTCGCTCGAGAGTGAAGACATCTACTACTCCTACGGCCACTACGCCATTCAGCGCGCCCGGGCCGTCATCCCGCCCGTCGGCGAGAGCAAGAGCAACTGGCAGACCGCCCGCCTGCTCGCAAAAGCCATGCACCTTGCTGACCCCATCTTCGACAAGAGTGAAGAAGAACTCGTCGAAGAGCTCATCGACAGCACAAAGAGAGCCTGGCCCCTGCCTCTCGGCGAAGACGCGCTCCAGCAGCTCCGAGACTGCCGCCCCGTCAACCTGCCTCTGCCCAAAGACTACAAGATGGACTTCCAGACACCCTCCCAGAGAATCGAGATCGAGAATCCAGCCTGCCAGCCATCCCTGCCCGACTACTTCCCGCCCCACGGCGACGCAGAGCCCTTCCCACTCATCAACGCCCCCGACATGCGCATCCTCGACAGTTCCTTCAACGAACGCGAAGAGCTCACGCGCGATGGCGTCATGACACTCCTCATCCACCCAGACGACGCCGCCGAACGCAGTCTCCAGGACGGCGACCCCGTCCGAGCCCGCAATAAGCGCGGCCAAGCCCACTTCACCATCAAGACCTCCGACCGCGTCAAGCGCGGCACTCTCGTCACCGAAGGCGTCTGGTGGCAGTGCTACACCAAAGACGGCAACACCAACCGCCTGACCTCCATGCGCCTCACCGACAAAGAGGGCGGCAGCACCTTCTACGACGTCAGCGTAACGATAGAAAAAGGCTGACTTCGGCGAAGCCGGAGCAGGTGCCCTCGCCCGCCCCACACGATGCAAAACAAAACCCGGTACGAGGATTGGCTCGTACCGGGTTTTCCTATCTCAATTTTAAACGCTCTTCACACCTCAGAACGCCTTTCCATCCAGCGCCTTCTCGACGAGCGCATCTCCCACATAGCGGAGTTTCAGCGAGAACACCGCCTCCTGCTGCTCCATCAGCCGGAAGAAGATCTTATCTCCCTCCCAGATGGGCAGGTTGTAGACCGCATCCTTCGCCACCCACTCGAGCGTGCCCTCGCGGCAGTCGTCGCGGCCGACGAGCTGCCCGTGGAACGCATCTGCCGTGTAGAGGAACATGTACTCCGTCTGCCACTTGTCCGACATGAACGTGATGATGCCGCGCAGCCGGAACGAGTCGAGCACGAGCCCCGTCTCCTCCCGCACCTCGCGCAGCAGGCACTCCTCCGGCGTCTCATCCGGCTCAAAGTGGCCGCCGACGCCAATCCACTTGTCGTGATTGATGTCATGCGCCTTCTTGACCCGGTGCATCATCAGGTACTTGCCGTCCTGCTCGATGTAACAGAGCGTCGTCAGATTCGTCTTCTTGCGGCCCTTCTCCAGAGCTGTCGCTATCATGCTCTGAGCTCCAGTCCGACCGGGCAGTGGTCGCTGCCGAAGATCTCGTTGTGGATGGTCGCATCCGCAATCTTCTCGCGCAGCCGCGCCGACGTCACAAAGTAGTCGATGCGCCAGCCCGCATTCGTCTCACGCGCCTTGCGCAGATAGGACCACCACGTGTAGATGCCCGCGCGGTCCGGGTAAAGTGCGCGGAACGTATCAATGAAGCCCGCATCCAGGAGTTCCGTGAACTTGCCGCGCTCCTCGTCCGTGAAGCCCGCATTGCGGTGATTCGTCTTCGGGTTCTTGAGGTCAATCTCCGCATGCGCGACATTGAGATCACCGCAGACGATGACGGGCTTCTTCGCATCTAAGGTCACGAGATACGCGCGGAACGCATCCTCCCACTCCATGCGGTAGGCAAGGCGCTCAAGCCCGCGCTTCGAGTTCGGCGTGTAGACCGTCACGAAATAGCAGTCAGGGAATTCCAGCGTGATCACGCGTCCTTCATGGTCATGCTCCTCGATGCCGAGGCCGTACGTCACCGAAAGCGGCTCGATGCGCGAAAAGACCGCTGTGCCCGAATAGCCCTTGCGCTCCGCGCTGTTCCAGTACTGCTTGTAGCCCGGCAGGTCGAGGATGGCCTGTTCAGGCTGCATCTTCGTCTCCTGCAGGGCAAAGATATCTGCATCGAGCTTCACGAACGACTCCATGAAGCCCTTCTTGAGGCAGGCCCGAAGGCCATTGACATTCCAGGAAATGCACTTCATCTATACGTCCCTCCCCGTCAAGGCAGCGTCTTGAACGCGCTGAGCGGCCAGAAGACGAGCACGGCCTTGCCCTTGATGAGCTTGTAGGGCACGAAGCCGACATCGGCGAAGCGGCTGTCCTCCGAGTTGTTGCGGTTATCGCCCATGACGAATACCGTGCCCTGCGGCACCGTCGCCTTCGGGTACTCGCTGCGCGTCTTCTCGAGGATGTAGTCCTCATCGAGCATCTGGTCGTTGACGTAGACGCGGCCATCCTTGATCTCGATGGTGTCACCCGGCGTCGCGATGACGCGCTTGATGAAGTCGCGGCTCGTATCGCGCGGATACTCGAAGACGAGGATCTCGCCCTTCTGCGGCGCGCGGAAATCGTAGATGAACTTGTTGACGACGAGCCTCTCCTGCGACTGCAGAGTCGGGCGCATCGACGGGCCGTCGACGATGTAGAGCTCGACAACGAACTGACGGATGATGAAGGCCAGGACAATCGCGATGACAATGGATATGACCCAGTCTTTAGCCTCTTCTCCCAATGAACTCATAGTGTTCCTCCTGTTCACAAACAAATAGGGACTGCCAAAGCAGTCCCTACCGTACGCAGATTAGCGTTTTTCTTTGATACGAGCAGCTTTACCCGTAAGGTTGCGCAGATAATAGAGTTTTGCACGACGGACAATACCCTTGCGGAGAACGTCGATCTTCTCGATGCGCGGGGAATGTACCGGGAACATACGCTCAACGCCGATACCGTAGGAGATGCGGCGAACCGTGAACGTCTCACGGACACCCGTGCCCTGACGGCTGATGACGACGCCCTCGAACATCTGGATACGCTCGCGGGAGCCCTCGACGATCTTGGCATGGACGCGGACCGTGTCACCAGGTGCGAAATCCGGAATATCCGAGCGGAGCTGTTCTTTTTCTAAGGTTTCGATGATGTTCATTTTTTTCCTCCTTGATGTCAGACGTTCATGGCAAGCCCGATGCTCACTCAGAGGACCGTCCATATACCTAGATAGCATACCATAAAAAAAGGGCGGTTTCAACCGCCCTTCACAATTTTTTTAGATCCGGCGTCACTTGCCGATGCGCGCGGCCATCGCAGCGCGCACGATGTCTTCCGGCACATCGTTGCGGCAGGTCACCTCGCCGATTCCCTTCATGAGGACCCAGTTGACTTTGCCATTGATGGTCTTCTTGTCGTGGAAGATATCCTGATACATCGCGTCGACCGTGCAGCCCTCTGCTACAGTCGGCAGGTGCAGGCGCTCGATCAGCGCTGTGACGCGCGCGACATCCGCCTCCTCTATCATGCCGAGGCGCGCGCTGATGTCCGCCGCGCCGACCATGCCGATGGCAACGGCTTCGCCGTGGTTGTAGCGGAGATAGCCCGTCTCTTTCTCGATGGCATGCGCCATCGTGTGGCCGAAGTTCAGGATGCGGCGCAGGCCGCTCTCCTTCTCGTCCTGGCTGACGACGGCCGCCTTGATCTCGCACGAGCGCGCGATCATGTGGACGGCAGCTTCCTGCTCGAGCGCGAGCACGGCATCGGCATGCTGCTCAAGATACGAGAAGAAGTCCGCATCGTAGATGATGCCGTACTTGATGATCTCGCCGAGGCCCGTGTAGATCTCGCGCTTCGGCAGCGTCTCCATCATGGCGAGGTCCATGAATACGGCCTCAGGCTGGTAAAAGGCCCCGATGAGGTTCTTGCCAAGCGCGTGGTTGACGGCCACCTTGCCGCCGACGCTCGAGTCGACCTGCGCCAGGAGGCTCGTCGGCAGCTGCACGAACGGAACGCCGCGCATGTACGTCGCCGCGATGAACCCTGCGAGGTCGCCGACGACACCGCCACCGAGCGCAAAGATCGGCGACTTGCGGTCGAGGCCGAGCTCGATAGCCCTCGTGTAGAGCTTCTCCGCAACAGCGAGGCTCTTGGAACTCTCACCGGCGGGAATCGTCACGACCGTCACCGAGAGGCCGCCGGCCTCTAGGATGGCGCGAACGTTCTCGCCGTAGAGCGGTCCGACATTGCTGTCTGTTACGAGCATGGCCTGGCGCGAAAAGCCGGCTCCCTGCACGAATGCCCGAAGTTCCTGTTCCAGACCGTAACCAATCACGATATCATAGCTCTCTTCTCCGAGAGCGACGCGTACCTTACGCATGGACGACACCTCTTGCTTTCAGATAATGAAGGATTTCCTCGACGACCTGCAGCGGCGAGAGCTTGCTCGTATCGACCGAGAAGTCCGCCTGGCGGTAGAGCTCGCGCCGCTCCTCGATGAGCTTCTCGATTGCCAGGCGGCGGTTGCCCTGGTCCTCCTTGTCGAGAACGGGTCGCTCGCCCTTGCTGGCCGTGCGCTCGAGGATTGTCTCGACGTCTGCCTGCAGGCAGACGATGACGCCGTTCTCGCGCAAAGCTGCTACATTCCGGGGATCTTTGACCGTGCCGCCGCCCGTCGAGATGACGGCGTTCCTGCGCCCTGCAACGCGCTCGACCATCTCGTGCTCTCGCGCGCGGAAGTACGCCTCCCCCTTCTGCGCGAACATGTCGGGGATGGCCATGCCCGCCTCGCGCTCGATCTCCTGGTCGAGGTCGAGGAAGGCGGCACCGAGCTTCTGTGCGAGCACGCGGCCCGTGCTCGTCTTGCCCGTCCCCATGAAGCCGATCAGCACGATGTTCTTCACCGCCATCACCATTCCTTCCCGATGCGCGCCTTGTAGGCGGCGAGAGCTGCCTGGAGGTCCACCATCGCATCCGAGCCGAACTTGTCGCAGATGGCCTGCGCCATGACAAAAGCCGTCATGGCTTCGCCGACAACAGAGGCTGCCGAGACAGCACACGTATCGCTGCGCTCCTTGCAGGCCAGCACTTCCTCATGGCTCTCGATATCGACCGAATGAAGCGGCTGCATGAGCGTCGGGATTGGCTTCATTGCCGCCTTGACGACAAGCTCTTCTCCATTCGTCATGCCGCCCTCAAGGCCGCCCGCGCGATTCGTCTTGCGGTAGACCTTACCCGCCTCGTCGAGGAACATCTCGTCGTGGATCTGGCTGCCCGGCAGGATAGCGCAGTCAAAGCCTGCGCCGATCTCCACGCCCTTGATGGCCTGGATGGACATCAGGGCGCCGGCGAGCTTGCCGTCGAGGCGGCGGTCCCACTGGATATGACTGCCAAGTCCTGCCGGCAGGCCGCGCACCGTGATCTCAAAGATGCCGCCGAGCGTATCGCCCGCCTTGCGCGCCTCCTTGATCTTCGCCTTCATCTTCGCCTCTGCCTCGGCGTCGTAGCAGTTGAGCTCCGAGCCGACATCCTCGCCAAGTTTTGCGCGGTCGACCTTCGCCGGGTCAATAGCCACCCCGCCGATGTTCACGACCTGTGAGACGACTGTGATGCCGAGTGCCTTGAGGAATTCCTTGCACACGGCACCAACGGCCACGCGCATCGTCGTCTCGCGCGCACTCGAACGCTCGAGGATGTCGCGGACATCTTCGCGGTCATACTTGCGGATGCCCGTGAAATCCGCATGGCCCGGGCGTGCCGCCGTGACCTTCTCACCGGCCGGCTCGCCAAACGCCGCCATGCGCTCGCCCCAGTTCTGGAAATCGCGGTTGACGACCTGCAGCGTGATGGGGCCGCCAATCGTCTCATTGAAGCGCACGCCTGAGAGGACGTTGACCTTGTCCTTCTCGATTTTCATGCGGCCGCCGCGGCCGTAGCCCTGCTGGCGGCGCGCCAAGTCCTTGTTGATTGCATCGAGATCTAGCTTGAGACCGGCTGGCAGGCCCTCTAAGATAGCCGTCAGGCACGGACCGTGTGATTCGCCTGCTGTCATAAAACGCAATTCGCTCATATTCATACACCTCACGTATTTCAAATCATTATTGATTACAGTGTAAAGGATACGAGCCTATAAATCAAGGTCTTATTTCAGCATCCAGATGTCATCACTCACGAGACATTCCTTCCTCGCCTTCCATCCCGTCCTGCGCGCCGTCCTGTGGCCAGGCGTAGGCTGTGACAACAAGCTGACACTGAAGCGCCCCGACTTCCGATTGCGCTTCCGTGCGCTGCTCGATGCGTGTCTCATGGATAGAGAGCAGGCGCTCTGACTGCTGCATACGGCGCAGGAAGTCGAGCACAGCAAAGTACGAGCCGCTGCAGGATATGCTGACAGGCATCTGCTGCACGCCGTCCACCGTGCGCGTCTCAGCCGGTACGACTTTCTGGAGCTTCACCTGACTCTGCAGGGCTTTTTGCTGGAGCTCCTGCAAGAAGACGCCCTGCCCGAGACTCATCGGCAGCACGCGCTGCGCGCGCACCTCCCGATCTGAGAGTTCTTTGGCGTACGCCGCCATATCGCCGTGCACATTCTTGAAGTTCATGACAGCGGCCAGACGCCCGCGCAGTTCCGCCCGCCGCCCCTCGTACGAAGCGCATGCCTCCTGCAACGGCAGGTGCACGAAGAACAGATAGAGCAACAGTGCCGCGAAGCATGTGAGACAGCAGCCGAGGGAAAAGCGGCCTTCCCCGCCGCAATGCTTCAGCCATTTTACTCCCTTCACCATACCCAGCCCCCTTTACGCTAGATGCCCAAGCTGATGCGGAATGTGATGCCAGGCTTCTCTGCTTCCGTTTCCTCTGCTGACTCCTCGAGTATCGGCCCCTGCGGGAAGAAGTCCCGGTCCGCCTCGAAGGACTGCAGGAACGAGGAGAGCGCGCCGTAGCTGAGCGCCGCGCCGCGTATCTCGATCTTCTTGTCCTGTCGCAGCGCGACGGACTTGAGCCAGACGCCTTCCGTCTGCAGCTCCGGCCGCCCGAGATGGACCATCACGCTGTACCAGGGCATGGCGCCCTCCACGAGGCGCGCTGCCTTCGCATCGCGCTGCTGGATTTCCTGCTGCAGCTTCGCCGTCATCCTCATCGTCTTCTCGTCGCGCTGCAGCAGTGCGAGCGCCTGCTCCTCCCGCTCACAGTCACGCTTTGCCTCGAAATAGGCCCGCGTGTCAAAAAAAGCCGCGGCAAAGAGAATGAGGAATGTCACGGCGCAGCAGAGAGCGGCCAAGCGACGGTAGCGGAAGTGACGCCTCGGAATCATCTCGCCCCAAAGCCGCAGGCTCAGAACCAGCTCGTCCGAAAGCGCAGCAAGGGCAGCGGCGATGGCCGGCAGGAACATGCGCTGCGCCGGCAAGAGCTCCAGGCCGTGCGCGGCCATCAGAGCCTCACCGCTGCCATCATCAGGCGCAAGAGCAGCCATGCCGCGCAGGGCGATGCCCTGTGAAGCAAAACCTGCTTGGAGGCCTTCCAGATACTGATGCTCAGCAGCGGCGAGCATCACAGAAACCTCGCCCTGGCGGCGATAAGCCATCGCATACGCATCAGCATCGAGCCCCTCGGCCATCAGGCGCGCATCGAGCTCCCAGTGCGCCGCCTCGCGCCACTCGTCTCCTTCCATGTGAGGCGGCAGCTCCATCTCATAGAAGCGGACCACCTCATCTGGCAGACAGACGGCAAAATCAAGCGCCTGCCAGCCTTCCCGCTTGGCGCGCATGGCAGCGGCCTCCGCCATCGTGACATCGCCTGCAAGCTGCTCTTTTGCCGTGCGCACGAGCTGATACGACTCGCCCTCTGCCAGCAGCTCGGCAAAGAGCAGAGCCCTGCCTCCGGAGGCCTCGGCAATCCCGACGACGCGACGGCGCCCATCCCAGAGCCAGCTGCTCTCACGGACTGCATCTCTGCTGCGCCACGCTGCCAGCAGGCCGCGGCAGAGCGCCTGCAGACTCCCCATCCTGCCGCGTGCCTCAGCGGCTCCTTCCCTTCCAGACATAGCCATCCTCCTTCTTCTCTAAGCGGGCTCGCGCGATCTTATGGCGCTGCCAGACGTCACCCGACTTCTCGCGCGCCACAGCGACGAGCCAGTAAGAGCCCGCTTTCTGCTCCGCTGCGGCCTGCACGACGAGCGTGCCCTTCTCCGTCTCGACCTCGCGCGGCGCGATTATCATGCCTGTATCGACGAGAACAGGCTCCTTCTCGACACGCTGCAAGGCCTCCAGCAAGGCTGCCTCTGCCGCCAAACGCAGTGTCACTTCGCGCTCGTATGAGGCCGCCATCTTCCGGCTGTTGTAGGCTGTGTAGCAGACGGCCGTGGCGAGCATCATGGCAAATATTGTCACTAGAAGCGCCCAGATGACAGCCGACCCCTGCTGGCCCTCCCGTCCCATCGCCTTTCCCTCCTTCACTAATCCATCCGCTCTGGCCCGTAGACACAGACGGCAAGTGTGTAGCTGTGGCGCGTCACGCGACTCCTGCCCGTCAGCCGTATCTCGTGCAGGCGCGGTGCGACCTCGCTACAGGAGAATGCCGTGATGTCGACGCCCGCCAGCGAGTGATTGCCCGTCAGCGGACGCATCTCATCCTTCCAGACGAGCTTGTCCACATTCCCCACCTTATGGACCCAGTATTGCGTGCGGAACGTACTCGAGGAAGCTTCATCCGGCGAGCGGTACTGATAGAAGGTGTAGCCAGGTTTCTCGTCCTTCGTGAAGCCTCGGATTACATACGAGGTCCGCGCGTCTTCAGCTACCTGGCGCACAGCCATCTGGACCTCCTGCTGCAGCTCACTGTCCGCCATCATGAAAAAGGCAGCGCGGAAGGCCATGACTGCCATGGCCCCCATCGCTGCCAGGAGAAAGACGAGGATGGGCAGAGAGACGAGCATGTCGAGCAGGATGAATCCCGATGTGTTACGGCTCCCTTTCATACACTCCTACCCTCCTCTGATACGACTGTTTGTGCTGTCGCCCGCCGCGCGTCTGCCATGCGACGGTCACGGCAGCGAGATAGGTGCCCTCCTGCTCCATCCGCTGGATATCCGTGCGGAGCAGGAAGTCACCTCCCGTTTCATCCTCAGTGGCAGATCCAATGGCAGCCGGTGAGAACACGACGTATTCCCTGCGCTCAGACGCGCCTTCTGTCAGCGTTCCAGCTGCGGCGCGGTACTCGATGTGAGCCAGTTCTGACTCCGCCAAGCAAGTCGCCGCCGCCTCGAAACGAGTCTGCTCCTCCATGAGCACACCCTGGCGGAAAAGCATCAGGGCACCGGCCATCACGATGAGCACGGCCGCCACCCCCATTGTCTCGAGCAGGAAAAAGCCGCTCGCATCCGACCATCGCGTCATTTTACACTCCTCTCCACGCGGCAGCGGCCGCCCGCACTCAGGATCAGCTTGCGCGCCGACTGCGGATGGCCCTCCATGTAGATCAACATCGTGCACGGTGTCGCCAAGAGGCCGTCATCACCAAACGTCAGAGCAATGCCGTCCCTCGAGCTTGTGGCAAAGCGCCCCGTGATCACGATACCTGGCAGGAAATCATGGCTGCTGTGCACAGCCGAACCAGCCAGCATGGTGTAGCCGCCGCGCCGGAATCGCATTTGCGCCTGGCGGCGCAGCGGCAGCTGATACGCATCTCTCCGCTCCATGCTCTTCGGCCAGCGTTCCGTCGTGCGCGAGACCTCGCGCATGTAGCGGATATCGCTCAGAAGGCACTGCACTTCGTACTCCACTGCCGCTTCGCGGTAGATTGCCAGCCCGTTCGGCAGCGCCACCATCGCAAACACCGCGAGGACGGCGCAGGCGATGATGACCTCGATGAGCAGAGAGCCATGCTCCTTCATAGCAGGACCTCATAGGCAGACCAGAATGCCGCACTGCCGATGTAGCTCAGGTATGCCCCCGCCGACAGGAACGGGCCAAAAGCCAGCCTGTCCCGACGGCCCAGCCGCCCAATGCCGAGCAAGACGAGCGCCAGGCAGGCCCCGAGAGCAAAGGCCAGCATGAGAGCCAATAATGTTCCCTGCCAGCCGAGCCAGATGCCGAAGGCCGCCGCATACTTGACGTCGCCGAGCCCGATGCCGCCGCGCGACAGCGTGCGCAGAGCAAAGAGCAGGGCTGCGCCGAGCAAAGCGCCCAAGAGTGCATCCCGCAGACTGCCCACGATTGCAGCCATCACCAGACCGAGAGCGGCCAGATAGAGATTTCCCTTATCCGGCAGCAGTCCTGTGCGGAAGTCGATGACTGCCATGGCGAGCAAAAACACGCAGAACAGACCACCGCGGGCCATCGCAAGGCACTCCATGTCAACCAGTGACAGTCCGGCAAACATCAAAAACAGTATCATCATGATAATGATGCATACCTGTAAGGACAGTTGCTTAGCCATTACTCAACCACCTGTACCAGTATTTCCACTTTCCGGTTTCACATCTGCAGCTCTTTTCTCTTTTGTGAATGCACCGACGGTCTTGCCCTGGCAAAGTGCCCTGCTGTTCGCCGTATCGATGGTGTACTCTTTAGCCGTGATCTCTGTAGCTGCACCCTCTAAGTAGCATTTCCCCTTCGGCGGCGCTATCGTCGTATCCTGCAGATAATCCTTCAGGTCCGCGATTGCCCCCGGCGTCTTGCCCGTATCGATCTCATAGACGGCAATCGCTGTGTCCAGTGTGGACAAGTCAGACTGGATCTTGGCCGTATTGGCCGACGTGATGGCAGAAGTGAATTTCGGTACGGCAATCATCGCGAGGATTGCCACAATGCCCACGGCAATCAGCATGCCGATCAAGGTGAAACCTGCTTCATTCTGTCGAGTTTGCATGAAAGAATCCTCCTCTCGAATCAAATACTCTGCTCCGCCTTCCGGAGCTGATACGGTGTACACATTCCCGCACCCTACTTGTCTACATCCAGCGGATATTTATATTTTCTGTGCAGATACCTCCAAATCCTGCAAAGATTTAAAATATTTATATTATTACAAATAGCTATTCGTAAAAAAGAGCACCCTCTCTAGAATACCGATTCTAAGAGAAGGTGCTCTTTCAGAGAATAGCAAACAGCTATGTGATTCAATACCAGTGCGTGAATCCCAGCGAGAAGCCGACGCCATTGTAGCCCGGATTGTGGGTGCCCATGCCGTTCGACGAATGATGGAAGAGGTAGGCAAGGCTCAACGAATCGCGGTCGGTGTAGTGATACGTCAGGCGCGGGCCGATGCGCCAGAGGAAACCGTAGGCACGGCCATTGCCCGGATGTGCGTGGTTGTAGGCCAGCAGGCTACCCGAGGCGTCGACGGAGCCGTCGAGCTTGCCCGAGACGTGCTTCGTCCAGCGCATCATGTAAGATGGGCCGAAGCCGACGGCCTCAGCATCGCGCCAGATATCATCCTCTGTCGTGTAGCCCGTCGCGCGTTCGAACGTCAGGCCGTAGTGCAGCGAGAGCGCGCCAAGCTTTTTGTACTGGCGATAGACGTGCACATTGTAGAGATCGACGTTGCGCTTCTTGAAGAAGCGGCCGTCAAGATACTCGAGCTGCACCTCGACATCCTTGCGCTTCTCCTTGGCAGCTTCAGTCTTTGCCTCAGCTGCTACAGTTGTCTCAGACACTTCGCGAGGCTGCATATGAGGGCTTGCAGCCTCTCCCTTCATCGCATCTGCACGCTCTTCCTGCTGTGCAGATGGTGCTGCTGCCGCCCGTCCCTTCTCTGCCGTCTGTGCAACCGGTACAACCTGCCCCGCCTGTGCTACCGCAGGCACAGCAGCCAGAGCAGCACTCTGCCAGGCAATCAGTCCGAGAGCAGCCATCGGCAGCATGAAACGCGCCGCACGTCTCTTCTCCATCGCACGATCGTGTCGATGACCGCACTTCTTGTCACATTCTCCAGACATGATGATGCACCATCCTTTTTATCTTCTTTCTGTCTCCTATCTTCAGGGGCCGCATGCTCTGCGCCCAATCAGTCTTTCCTCATTCTATCACAGATGCCATGACCGCTCAATTCTTTTCAGCTACGCACATCATCCAAGGGAAGGCAAACAAAGAGGCCGCCCCTGCGGGCGGCCTCTTTGCGGACCGTATGCGGATTCCTCATTTCTCGTCGAGCAGTTCGACGAGCTCATCGTAATCATGCTTGAGCTTGTCGTACTCATCGACGATCTGCAGGGCCGTAAGCACAGCGATCTTCGTGCCGTCAAAGCTCTTGACGCTGCCCGCCATCTTTTTCATCAGATGGTCAAGGCCGGCTGCGAGCTTCTTGAGGCGCTCGGGGTCATCTGTCCGCAGCGGGTAGCTGTCGCCGAAGATCTCGACGACGACGCGCTGTGGTGTCTTTTGTTCCACATCAGCCATGCGATGCACCTCCAGTCATGCTGTCATTCCTGTCATGCTCTTGACGGTCAGGCGCGCAGCTCTGCTGCGAAATGCTTCTCGACAGCCTTGAGGATATTCTTGAAGGCTGCATCGGCTTCTTCATCCGTCAACGTCTTATCCTTCGACTGGAACTGCAGGTTGAAGGCCATGCTCTTCTTGCCCTTTGCGACATGCTCGCCCGTGTAGACGTCGAACAGCGTGACATCCTTGAAGTGCTTGCCGCCGTTCTTCGCGATGACGCGCTCGATATCGGCCGAAGCAACGTCTTCGTCGACGACGATGGCGAGGTCACGCGCAATGGCCGGGTACTTCGGCAGCGACTCGAAGTGGAAGCTCTTGCCCGTGTACTTCATGAGGACCTCGAGGTCCATCTCGAAGAGATAGACCTTCTGCTTGATGCCGAAGTTCTCGGCAGCCTGCGGGTGGAGCTCACCGACAGAAGCAATCACCTCGCGGCCCTTCTTGAAGAGGGCCGTCTTGCCCGGATGCATGGCGAAGTGCTCGCCTGCCTCGACCGTGTACTTCGAGATGCCGAGGGCGCGGAAGAGTTCCTCGACAATGCCCTTCATGTCGAAGAAGTCAACCATCTCATTCCCCTGATTCCAGCCGACTTCCTCGCGGCGGCCCGTGATGAGGCCCGCGACCATCAGGCGCTCCTCCGGCAGTTCCGTCAGCGGCAGCTGTTTCGGCAGGAATACTGGTGCGACGTCGAAGAGCTTGATGTCGTTGTTCTTGCGCGAGAAGTTGCGCACGGCATTCTCCATGATGGAGGTCAAGAGGCACGTGCGGACGAGCGGCGCCTCATCCGTCAGCGGGTTCAGGATGGGGATGGCCTGGCGGAGCGGCGAATCCTCTGGCACGAGCAGTTTGTCGAAGAGATCCGTGCTCGTAAAGGCGAACGACAGCTCTTCCGTCATGCCGAGGCTTGTAAGCGTGTGCTTGATCTTGTCGACAAAGTTCTGCTTCGCGCTCTGCTTGCCCTGGACCATGCGCCCGAAAGGCGTCGTGCTCGCAATATTGTCGAACCCATAGATGCGCGCGACTTCCTCCGAGAGGTCTTCCATGTACGTGCAGTCATTGCGCCACGACGGCACCGTGACATGGTAGCTCTCATTGCCCTTGGCCTCAACCTCAAAGCCCAGCGACGTCAGGATCTTGACCATCTCCTCGCCCGGGATAGCCGTGCCGAGTCGGCGATTGATCTCGTCCGTCGTGTAGTCGATCGTCACCGGCTGCTTCTTATCCGGGTAGCAGTCAACGATGCCCTGCGTGACCGTGCAGGCGCCCATGTCCTGCAACAGCTGGCAGGCGCGCTCGAGTGCGCGCGGCGTATTCGTCACGTCGACGCCGCGCTCGAAGCGGCCCGAAGCCTCCGAGTGCAAGCCGCAGGCGCGCGCCGTGCGGCGGATGCTCGGCCCGTTGAACGACGCAGCTTCGAGCACGACCGTCCGCGTCTTCTCCGTGACCTCTGTCTCAAGGCCGCCCATGATGCCTGCGAGGCCCGCCGGATGCTCTGCATCCGCGATGACGAGCTCCGTGCCCTTGGCAAGGCGCGAGCTGTCGTCGAGCGTGTGGAGATTCTCGCCCGCTTTTGCGAGGCGGGCCGTCAGCGTGTGGCCCGTGATCTCATCGTAGTCGTAGGCGTGCATCGGCTGGCCGAGCTCGATCATGACGAAGTTCGTCACATCGACGACATTGTTGATGGCGCGGATGCCAGCACCCTCGAGGCGCTGCTGCATCCACTCAGGCGACGGGCCGATCTTGACGTTCTTGATGACGCGCGCGCTGAAGCGGTCGCAGAGGTCGCGCGCCTCGATGCCGACCGAGACCATGTCCGCTGCCTTGGCTTCATCATCCTCCTTGCAGGCGATGACCGGCCATTTCGGCTTGTTGCCCGTCAGCACGGCGATCTCGCGCACAAGGCCGATGACACTGAAGCAGTCGCCGCGGTTTGCCGTGAGCTCGAACTCGAGCACAACATCGTCGAGGCCGAGCACATCCTTGGCCGGCACGCCGACCGGCGTGTCCGACGGCAGGATGTAGATGCCGTCCTTCTCTTCCTCCGTCAGCTTCGTGAGGTCGAGGTGGAGTTCACCGGCCGAGCAGAGCATGCCGTTCGACGGCAGCCCGCGCAGCTTGCCCTTCTTGATATGAAGGCCATTCGGAAGATGCGCGCCGATCATCGCGACCGGCACGACTTGGCCCTCTGCCACATTCTGGGCGCCCGTGATGATCTGGACGAGCTCCTTCTCGCCGACATTCATCTGGCAGATCTGGAGGTGATCCGAGTCCGGATGCTTCGTAAGCTTCTCGATGCGGCCCGTGACGACCTTATCGAGTCCTTCATCTGCGCGGATGACGTTCTCGACTGGCACGCCGGCCATCGTGAAGCGATCAGCCAGTTCCTCTGCCGACCAGTCAAAATCGATATAATCCTTCAACCATTTAATGGAAACCTGCATTTTCTATCTCCTCTCTCAGAACTGGCGCAGGAAGCGCATGTCATTGTCGTAGAACAGGCGGAGATCGTCGACGCCGTACGAGAGCATCGCGATGCGCTCCACGCCCATGCCGAAGGCGAAACCGGATACCTTCTTCGGATCATAGCCGCTCATCTCCAGCACATGCGGGTGCACCATGCCGGCGCCGAGGATCTCGAGCCAGCCCGTACCCTTGCAGACCTTGCAGCCCTTGCCGTGGCACATGACGCAGGAGATATCGACCTCCGTCGACGGCTCCGTGAACGGGAAGAAGCTCGGGCGCAGGCGGACCTTGACATCCTCGCTGAAGATCTGGCGCAGGAAGAGCTCAAGCGTGCCCTTGAGGTCAGCGAACGTGATGCCCTCATCGATGACGAGGCCCTCGACCTGCGTGAACATCGGCGAGTGCGTCGCATCGTACTCATCGCGACGATAGACGCGGCCCGGCGCGATCATGCGGATCGGCGCGTTCGGCTCATTCTTCTGCATCGTGCGCGCCTGCACCGGCGACGTCTGCGAGCGCATGAGGATGTCCTCCGTGATGTAGAACGAATCCTGCATGTCGCGTGCCGGATGGTCCTTCGGCAGGTTCAGCGCCTCGAAGTTGTAGTAGTCCTTCTCAATCTCCGGGCCTTCCTCGACAGAGAAGCCCATGCGGAAAAAGATGTCCTTGATGCGCTCGAGCGTCAGCGTCAGCGGATGCAGGTGGCCGAGCGGCTGCTGGCGGCCCGGCAGCGTGACATCGATCTTCTCGCGCTCGAGGCGCTGCTGCATCTCGCGTGCCTTGAGCTCCTCGTTCTTCTGCTGGATCAGCTGTGCAATCTCCGCCTTTGCCTCGTTGACGATCTTGCCGACCTTCGGACGGTCTTCCTTCGCGAGTGCGCCCATGCCGCGCAGGATCGTCGTGAACTCGCCCTTCTTACCGAGGAACTTGACGCGGATGTCATCGAGCTCCGAGAGATTCCCTGCAGCGTTCTTGATAGCCTCGGCAGCCTGTGCCTTCAGCTGTTCAATCTTCTCCTCCATTGTATACCTCCTAAAAACAAAAAACCTCCGCCCCGAAAACGAGGGGCGAAGGTATGATTCGCGGTACCACCCTGATTTATAGCTTCCTTGCGGCTCTAACGCAGCTCTGCGTCCGCCCTTTCCTGCGGAGACTCCGAAGCGAACTTCACCCGTGCACACCATCCTGCTCCCAGTCCAGGCAGGACTCCCTGTCGATGCGCGCTCAGGATACTCTTCTTCATCATCGTCATGATTCTCTTAATATAGCACAATGACGTGGAAAATGCAAATCGTCCTCTTTGCCCCTGCCGCATGCATCGCACATATAAAAGATAGAAATTGATAGAATGGGAAATACCTGATATAATATTGGAAGTCATCTTTTGTCGTAGCTGTTGTTATTCTTGGTTCTATTTTCGAATTCTTTTCAAAAAAGGGAGATTTTTACAACTATGTTACTCAATCGCAAATCGGTAGAGCTCCTGGCCCCGGCCGGCACGTGGGACGCGCTGGTCGCTGGCGTGGAGTCTGGCGCAGATGCTGTCTATCTCGGCGGCAAGCACTTCAACATGCGCATGCACGAGGGCGAGTTCAACTTCGACGATGCGCTCTTGAAGAAGGCCATCGACTACGCGCATGAACACGGCGTGCGCCTCTACATCACGCTCAACAACCTCATCAGCAACGAGGAGATCCCGGCGCTGCGCGAATACCTCGCCTACCTCAACGAAATCCACCCCGACGCACTGCTCGTACAGGATTTCGCGGTGCTCGAGCTCGTGCACGAGATGGGCATCACGATCCCGCTGCACACGTCGGTCATGATGAACACCCACAATGAACATGCCATCGAGAAGCTCAAGGAATACGGTATCACGCGCATCGTCGTCGGCCGTGAGATGACGCTCTCCGAGCTCAGCCTCTTCCGCGAGCGCACGGGCATCGAGGTCGAGTACTTCATGCACGGCGACATGTGCATCAGCGAGTCGGGCCAGTGCATCCACTCAGGCGTGCTCTTCGGCCAGAGCGGCAATCGCGGCCGCTGCCTCAAGCCGTGCCGCTGGGCCTACAAGCTCATCGACGAGAAGACGGGCGAAGTCCTCGACAAAGATGGCCCCGGTGCCTACAAGCTCGCCCTCAAAGACATGTGCATGTACCGCGCCATCCCGCAGCTCATCCAGGCAGGCGTCTTCTCCTTCAAGATTGAAGGCCGCATGCGCCCGGCTGGCTTCATCCGCCGCATCGTCTCGACGTATCGCAAGGCCATCGATGCCTACATCGCAGATCCGAACGGCTACACGACAGATGAAGAGGGCTGGAAGACGCTCTACGACAACCGTGCGCGCGATTTCACGACGACCTTTGCCTTCGGCCAGCCGGGCAAGAAAGACATCGGCTTCACGGGAGAGCGCGAACCCCGTTTCTTCAGCCACGCTGTCAAGGAAGCAGGCTTCCAGGACGAGGTACTGCGCCAGGAACGCGATATCGAGAAAGAAAATGCGGCACACCGCGTGCTCAGTGTGCGCTGCAATACGGTCGAATCGGCCAAGGCAGCTATCCGTAGCGGCGCCGATACGGTCTACGTCGGCGGCGAGGCCTTCCGCCCGCTGCGCCCGTGGAAGCTCGGCGACTACGCAGAGATCCTCGCCTACGCCAAGGGAAAAGCGCGCGTTGTCGTCACGACGCCGCGCACGACGATGCGCCGTGAGTGCGGCGAGCTCGAGCAGTTCTTCACCGCTCTCAGGACCATCCGCCCGGACGGCCTGATGGTCAGCAATCTCGGCTCGCTGAAGCTCGCACAGAGCCTCACGGACCTTCCTGTGCAGGCCGACCTCTCGTTCAACCTCTTCAACCAGCTCGCCGCAAAGTTCCTGAAGGAAAACGGCCTGTCCATGGCCGCGACATCGTACGAGCTCTCATTCGAGCAGCTGCGCGAAATCGTCGAGACGGCAGAACTGCCGCTCGAGACGGTCGTACACGGCTCCTACGAGTCGATGATCTGTGACCATGACTTCCCGGCGATGAGCCTGCCGGAATTCAACGAGCTCGACAACCCGGAGGTCCTCGACCGCCACTACGCGCTCCTCGACACGGCCGGCGAGAAACACGCCATCCGCATTGACCAGTACGGGCGCAATCATCTCTACTTCGCCAAGGACCTCTGCCTCTACCCGTACCTCGCGAAGTTCAACGGGCTCGCCTCCTACCGCATTGAGGCGCAGGACTACACGCCCGAACTCACGGGCCGCGTGACAAAGCTCTACCGCGAGGCGCTCGACGCGCTCGCAGCCGGCAAGAGCGCTGAAGAAGCCTTCGACCACGCAGCGTTCGAGGAAGTAGAGCGCCTGAGCCCGCGCGAGTGGGGAATCGGCACCTATCGCTTCCGCCAGAGCCGCAACTCCATCTGACCGGCACTCGCTTCATCATATACCACGATACATCCATCACATGCATTAGGAGGGTTTCATTTGGCAGAGAAAGCTTACATCGGCCCAAAGGCCATCATCGAGAAGAAGAAGAAGTACATCATGCCCTGCCTCGGCCACTTCTACAAGGAGCCGCGCCAGTTCGTCAAGGGCTCCATGCAATACCTCTACGACAGCGAGGGGCGCAAGTACCTCGACTGCTTCGCAGGCGTATCGGTCATGAACTGCGGCCACTGCAATCCGGAGATCACGAAGAAAGTCCAGGAGCAGGTCGGCACGCTGCAGCACGTCTGCAACATCTACCTGACGGAGAACTTCGTGAATCTCGCCGAAAAGCTCGCCGAAGTGACGCCGGGCAAGCTGCAGAAGACGTTCTTCTGCTCGACCGGCTCAGAGGCCACGGAGGGCGCGCTGCTGCTCGCCTCCATCTACACGGGCAACAACGAGATCATCGCCCTGCGGAACGGCCTGCACGGCCGCACGAAGCTCGGCATGAGCGTGACGGGCATCCAGATGTGGCGCACGGATGAGAATCCTGTCGGCGGCATCCACTTCGCACCGAACCCGTACTGCTACCGCTGCCCGCTCGGCAAGAAGCGCGAGACGTGTGACCTCGCCTGCGCCAACATGGTCGAGGACGTCATCCAGACGTCGACGGCCGGTCATCCCGGCGCCTTCATCGCGGAGACGATCCAGGGCAATGCAGGCATCGTCGTGCCGCCTGAGGGATACTTCCAGCGCGTCAAGGAAATCCTCGCACAGCACAACACGCTCTTCATCGCCGACGAAGTCCAGACGGGCTTTGGACGCACGGGCAGGATGTTTGCCATCGAGAACTTCGGCGTCGTGCCGGACATCATGGCCGTAGCCAAGGCACTCGGCAACGGCGCTCCGATCTCGGCCTTCATCTCGACGGCGGAGATTGCCGATACCTACACGCGCCCAGGCGCCTCGACGCTCGGCGGCAACCCCGTCTCGACGACGGCCGGCCTCGCCGTGCTCGACTACATCGAGAAGCACGACCTCTGCCAGAATGCCAGCGAACGCGGCGAGCAGCTGCGCGCCGGCCTGCGCGAGATCCAGAAGCGCCACGCCATCATCGGCGATATCCGCGGCCTCGGCCTCATGACGGGTGCTGAGTTCGTTCACGCCGACAAGAGCCCTGCTGCCGCAGAGCTCGACGATGTACTCGAGACGCTCAAAGACCGCGGCTTCATCATCGGCAAGAACGGCGTCGCCCGCAACGTCATGGCCTTCCAGCCGCCGCTCGTCATCACGGCAGAAGACATCGACAACGTGCTCAATGCACTCGAGATGGTGCTGACCGAGAAGAAGCTCTGATACGCTTCACTGCACATCTCCGACAATGAAATGAGCCCCGACACAAAGAGGCCGCCCCCATCAACAAGGGGGCGGCCTTTTTGTATCCAGGTCATCATCCTTTATGCGTTATCGTTCTTCACTTCATCGGGATTGGGCTTCGTCTCGCTGCCACGCTCCTCTTCCGGCAGGAAAGCGAGCTTCTTCGCCTTTTCGGCATCCGCCCTGTCATCTTTCGCTTCATCTGCGAGGAGTTTCTGCTCGGCGGCTTCGACCTGCGGTTCTTCCGCTTTGTCACCTTCGAGGATCTTCATGAACTCTTCGCCGGTGATTGTCTCCTTCTCGTAGAGGTAGGAGGCGAGCGCGTCAAGCTTGTCCATGTGGGCCTTCAATAGGCCGATGGCCTTCTCGTGCTGCTTGCGCACGAGCTCGACGACCTTCTTGTCGATCTGCTGCTGCGTGGCAGCAGAGCAGGTCAGGCTCGTGTCGCCGCCGAGGTAGCGGTTATTGACCGTCTCCATGGCGACCATGTCGAATTCCTCGCTCATGCCGTAGCGCGTGATCATCGCACGGGCGAGCTTCGTCGCCTGCTCGATATCATTCGAGGCGCCCGTGCTGACGAGGCCGAACTTGACCTCCTCGGCTGCGCGGCCGGCCGTGAACGTCGCGATCTTGTTCTCGAGCTCCTCGCGGGAGAGAATGTACTTATCCTGCTGCTCGACCTGCATCGTGTAGCCGAGAGCACCTGACGTGCGCGGGATGATGGTGATCTTCTGAACCGGTGCGGAGTGCGACTGCAGAGCCGCGACGAGCGCATGGCCGATCTCGTGATAGGCGACCGTGCGCTTCTCGGCATCCGACAGGATGGCGTTCTTCTTCTGGTAGCCAGCGATGACGACCTCGATGCTCTCCTCGAGATCCGCCTCCGTCACCTCGCTGCGGCCCGAGCGCACAGCGCGCAGAGCGCCCTCGTTGATGATGTTGGCGAGCTCTGCGCCAGAGGCACCGGCGGCCATGCGCGCGATCGTGTGGAAGTTGACATCGTCTGCCATGCGGACCTTTTTTGCATGGACCTTGAGGATATCCTCGCGCCCCTTGAGGTCCGGCAGTTCGACTGGCACGCGGCGGTCAAAGCGGCCCGGGCGCAGTAGCGCCGGGTCGAGAGAATCCGGGCGGTTCGTCGCCGCGAGGATGATGACACCCGTGTTGCCCTCAAAGCCGTCCATCTCGGTCAACAGCTGATTGAGCGTCTGCTCGCGCTCGTCATTGCCCATCGCCGCGCCCGTGCGCTTCTGGCCGATTGCATCGATCTCATCGATGAAGACGATGCACGGCGCCTTCTCCTTGGCCTGCTTGAAGAGATCGCGGACCTTCGAAGCACCCATGCCGACGAACATCTCGACGAACTCCGAGCCGGCAATCGAGAAGAACGGCACATTGGCCTCGCCGGCGACAGCCTTCGCGAGCATCGTCTTGCCGGTGCCCGGAGGGCCGACGAGCAGCACGCCCTTCGGCATCGAGGCGCCGATGCTCGTGTACTTCGCAGGATTGTGCAGATAGTCGACAATCTCGGAGAGGTTCTCCTTGGCCTCATCCTCGCCAGCCACATCACTGAAGTGGATGCCCTCCGACGATGGCACGTATATCTTCGCCTGATTGCCTGAGCCGCCGAACATCATCGAGTTACCCCCTGCCCGGTCCATGATCTTGCGGCTCATATACTGGCCAATGGCGAAGAAAATCAAGAGCGGCAGGATCCAGGCCAGGAAGAAACTCATGAGCGGCGATGTCTCCTCCTTGATATCCTGTGTGAAGGTCGCCCCCGACCCCATCAGTCGCTGCGCCAGCGTCGGATCGTTCATGATGCCGGTCTTGTACTTCTTGTGGTCGTCCTTGACCGTGTAGAGGATCTGGTTCGACTGGATCTCGACGTGGTCGACCGTCTTGTCGTCGATGGACTGCATGAACGTGCTGTAGTCGACCGGCACGATCTGTGCCTGCTCCATGTAAGGCCTGGCCATCTCGTTGAAGAGAAGGATCAGGGCCAAGACGACGATATAGTAAAAAGCCATCGGCTTCTTTGGCGATTTGACTTCTTTCATAGTAGTCACCTCCAGATAAAGAAAAGCCCCCGCAGCCTCTCGCGGGGGCACGATCATGCTCGTACGTAGAGTGTCTTGACGACGATGTCCACCTCGTGGACAATCATGCCGGTCATGAACTCGACATGGCTCGTGACCTTCTCCTGCGCCTGCTTCAAGAGCGTCGGGATGTGGTTGCCGTACGTCAGCACGACGTTGCAGGAGATGCGCAGTCCCTGGTCCTCATCGCCGACGAAGAGGTGCTTGACCTCCACATCGCTGACCTTGCTGAAAGGCCCCTCTGCGAGGATGACGTGGCGCACGATGCCCTTGATGGCCGAATCATCGATGATGAGCTTGCCGTAATAGCTGAAGACCGGCCGCACAATGGACTTCTCGCCGAGGCGGCGGCGCCGCGTCGAGGAACGCTTGAAGAACGACTGCAGCGGATCGATGAGATAGCCGGAGAAATGCGGCTTGAGCTCGATCGTCGGCACAGGGATGATGTGCTTGCCCTGCTTGACGCGGTAGAAGCGCGCCTTCTCCATCTCCGACCGCGTCGCGATGTCCTCGATGCGGATGATCTTCGCGATGGGCGGCAGGCGCAGGGCCTTCGTGATCTTCTGGACCATGTTCTCCGAGGTGCCGAGGATCAGGATGCGGTGCGGCTTCGAGTTCTCGATGGCCTTGCGCACCTCCTCTGCATGACCCGGCAGTACAAAGATAGCCCGGCGGACGGCCATGATCTTGCTCTGCTCCTTCTTGGCAGAGTGGCCCGCCAAGATCTTGCCGTCCTTGATGAGGATGCCATCATCGATGATGGCATCGGCACCATTCTTATGCGCGACAATCAGCGCGCGATGACTCTTTCCGGTCCCACTCGGACCGACTAAGGCAATGACATCCATCTTTTTCCCCTTGCTTTTAGAGTTTCTGGGCCGGGCGGTATAGTTTCTCCGCCCAGCAGTCATCGATGGTGAAGACGCCGAGGTCCTGCGGGTAGCGCGTCGCGAAGCCATGGTAATCTGAGCCGCCCGTCACGAGCAGCTGATAGCGCTTCGCCATGTCGAGATAGCGCGCTGTGTCAGCTTCATCGTGCTGCGGATAGAAGACCTCGAGACCCTCGATGCCGCGGCAACAGAGCTCCTCGACAAGCCTGTCGTCGCCGATAAGCTTCGGGTGCGCGAGCACGGGAGTACCGCCAGCCGCCTTGATGAGGCCGATGATGTCCTCGACCTCGAGGTGATAATGCGGCACATAGGCGGGCTTGCCCTTCATGAGCATCGCTTCAAAGGCATCACGGACCGTCGGGAAATACCCCTTCTTGACGAGGACGCGGCCGATGTGAGAGCGGCTGATGGAACGGCTCGTGCCCGCAATCGTCAGGACCTCTGTCTCACTGATCTCATAGCCGAGATGCTGGAGCTTCTCCACCATCTCGCTGAAGCGCGTCCAGCGCGCCTCTGTGACATCGTTGAGCTTATCGACGAGTTCCCCGTAATAGATGTCGACATTGTATCCCAAGATGTGGATTTCACGCGTCGGATGATGCGCGCTGAACTCTATCCCGGGGATGATGTGTATCCCCCTCGCCGGGTACAGGCCGTTCTCGTAGAGATGGCTGATCCCTTCCACGGTATCGTGGTCCGTGATGGCCATGTACGTGAGGCCAGCCTCCTTCGCCTTTGCCACGAGTTCCTCAGGCGTCAATTTGCCGTCCGAGTACGTCGTGTGCATATGCAGATCACTTGGCATCCTGATTTCACTCCTAAATCGTCTCTTGATCCATCACCAGAGCCGCCTCAGCGGGGCTCCACAATCAGCTTGATTGCCGTGCGCTCTTCCCCGTCGATCTTGATGTCGGTGAAGGCCGGGATGCAGATGAGATCGACGCCGTGTGGTGCGACAAAGCCACGGGCAATCGCGACGGCCTTGACGGCCTGATTGAGCGCACCGGCTCCGATGGCCTGCATCTCCGCACTCCCATTCTCACGGATTACGCCAGCCAATGCGCCGGCAACAGAATTCGGATTCGACTTTGCAGAAACTTTCAAGACTTCCATGATTAGCACGACCTCCTTGTTCACCTACTGCTGGAATATGAATCGCTATGCATGCTGTTATTCATACTATCACTAGTTTCTATTATTCGTCATCGAGTATGGAAATCCTTCTTTTCCCGCGCTATTTCTCAAAAGTGTGTTTGCACTCCGTGCTCAGAGCGCATCTTCCTGCAGCATGATGCGCTCGATGCCGCAGGTCTTATTTGTCGCCGTGTCGATCTCGACGATCAAGGCTGAGTAGACGCAGGGGCCTTCAGCGACATCGAAGCGGACGGGCATGGCCGTCGTGAACTTCTTGAGGATGAGGTCAGTCTTGACGCCGAGCACAGAGTCGCGCGGACCGACCATGCCGAGATCCGTGATATAGGCCGTGCCCTGCGGCAGGATGCGCTCATCGGCTGTCTGCACGTGTGTGTGCGTGCCGACGACGCCGTTGACGCGGCCATCGAGGTACCAGCCCATTGCAATCTTCTCGGACGTCGTCTCTGCATGGAAGTCCAGGAAAATGATGTCGCACTCATCCTGCATCTCGTGCAGGAGCTCCTCGACCTTCTGGAAGGGGCAGTCGAGTGGCGGCATGAAGGCGCGGCCCGAGAGGTTCATGACACCGATGTTCTTCGCCTTGAACGGGTACGAGCACCAGCCCTTGCCAGGCGTGCCCTCTGGATAATTGGCTGGGCGGATCAGGAATGGCTCCTGATCGATGAACTCGAGCACATCCCGCTTGTCCCAGACGTGATTACCCGATGTGATGACATCGGCACCGCCGCGATAGAGCTCATCGAGCGACTTGCGTGTGAAGCCCTTGCCGCCCGCGGAGTTCTCGCCATTGACGATGACGACGTCAATAGCCTTCTCCTTGCGCAGCTTCGGCGTGATCTTGCAGAATGCCCGTCGGCCCGAGTGGCCGATGACATCTCCTACCAGCATGACTTTCAACATATCTCCCTCTTTCTTCTGCACAGCAGCGTATCAGCGCGTCAGCGATTGTAGACGACGACGCGGTCGTTCTCGCGCAGGCCGACCATGTGCATGCGGAAGCGGAACTCCCGTCGCTGGACCTGGTCGAGCATCTGGTCAAGAAGCTCACTCTGCACCGTCGCGAAGTCCTCTTCGAGCTTCTGCAGCGAGTGCTCGTCGACGAGCAGCGCCTTGCCGAAGCGCTCCGTGAACAGGCGTGCGATGAGCGTCAGCTCGTCGCGCTCGAGTGTCATGACATCGCGCTCGACATGGAACATGACCGTCTTTTTCTCGGCAGAGACTTCCTCGACCCAGATGTTGGCGCCGACCTCTTCGTCGGCGACCAGCACGTGGTATGTCTCAATGCTCTCCGAGAGAAGCCGCGCAAAGGCATCGAGCTCGCGTGCGGGGTAATCGCCGCGTACGATGAACTCAAACGTCAGCGTCGAGCGTCGCGGATCGTACGACAAAGAGCTGATCTCCGGATAGCAGACGAGCATCGAAGCCAGGAACTGGATGCCTGCCTTCTCCTCCTCTTTGCTGCGCTGTGATCTGAAACCAAACATGATAGTATCCTCTTAACAGACTGAGGGTCCGGGACAAAGCCCGCACCCTCAGTACAGCAGAACCGTTTATTTTGCATAATCGACGACGCGCGTCTCGCGGATGACCGTGGCCTTGATCTGCCCCGGATACTCGAGCTCGTCTTCGATCTTCTTGACAATGTTATGAGCGAGTGCTGCGGCCTCCGCATCGTCAACCTTGTCCGGCTTGACCATGACACGGATTTCGCGGCCTGCCTGGATGGCAAAGCAGCGCTCGACGCCGTCGAAGGATTCGGCAATCCCCTCGAGGCTCTTGAGGCGCTTGAGATACGACTCAAGGCTCTCGCGGCGTGCACCCGGACGCGCTGCTGAAACAGCGTCAGCAGCCGACACGAGAACCGATTCGACGCTCGTCGCTTCGACATCACCGTGATGCGAGAGGATCGCATTGATGACGTCTTTCGACTCGCGGTACTTGCGGGCGATATCGGCACCGATGGTCGTATGCGAACCCTCGACCTCGTGGTCGATGGCCTTGCCAATATCGTGCAGCAGACCGCCGCGCTTCGCGAGCATGACATCACAGCCGAGCTCAGCTGCCATGACACCGGCGAGGTGCGCGACTTCGATGGAATGATTGAGCACGTTCTGGCCGTAGCTCGTGCGGTAGCGCAGGCGGCCGAGCAGACGGACGAGCTCCGGATGGAGTCCGTGGACGCCCGTCTCGAACGTCGCCTGCTCGCCGGCTTCCTTGATGCGCTGGTCGACTTCGCGTTTCGCCTTCTCGACCATCTCCTCGATGCGGGCCGGATGGATGCGGCCGTCCTGGATGAGCTTCTCGAGCGCAATGCGAGCGATTTCGCGGCGCACCGGGTCGAAGCCCGACAAGATGACAGCTTCCGGCGTGTCGTCGATGATGAGGTCGATGCCTGTCAGCGTCTCGAGCGTGCGGATGTTGCGGCCCTCGCGGCCGATGATGCGCCCCTTCATCTCATCGTTCGGCAGAGCGACGACAGAGACGGTCGTCTCGGCGACGTGGTCGGCAGCGCAGCGCTGGATGGCCGTCGAGAGGATTTCGCGAGCCTTCTTGTCCGACTCATCCTTCACCTGCTGCTCGTACTCCTTGATCTTCATGGCCTTCTCGTGCTTGAGCTCTTCCTCTGCCTCTGCCATGAGAGTCGTGCGGGCTTCCTCTGCCGTCAGGCCCGAGATGCGCTCGAGCTCTGCCTTCTGCTGCTCGTGCATCTCATTGACGGCAGCCTGGCTCTTGTCGAGGCGCGCTTCCTTGCGCGACAAGGATTCTTCGCGCTTCTCGATGGAATCGAGCTTGCGGTCGAGGTTCTCCTCTTTCTGGACGACGCGGCGCTCCTGGCGCTGGAGTTCCGAGCGACGTTCTTTCGTCTCACGGTCGAGTTCCTGGCGCAGGCGATGGATGTCTTCCTTCGCCTCGAGCAGAGCTTCTTTCTTCTTCGTCTCGCCACGCTGGGCTGCATCATCTACAATCCGTTTTGCTTCAGCTTCCGCCGAGCCGATCTGCGACTCCGCCGTGCGCTTGCGCATGACGTAGCCGACACTCGCGCCGACGAATGCTGCTACTATTACCGCTAATATTATTGTAACGATAATATTCACCCCCCTTTTCGTTTTTTTGCTTTCATGCATATTTATATCGGTAGTTGTGACATAACTATACCTTTCTATCTTACAGATTTTTTCCTTTAGTGTCAAGAAAACTCATCGCGCTGGAGAGATGCTGTGAAAATATTTCTGTCAAGAAGAGCATGCAACAAAGAAAATGAGAGGACAAGGAAAAGCCGGCCTCCGCAAAAATCACGGAGACCGGCCTTGATGAAGCGGCAGAGGGAATCACGCGAGCATCATCTTGACGATGTCGCGGCGGCTGACGATGCCGAGCAGATGCTTCTTCTCGTCGAGCACAGGCACGCGCTTGACATGCTTGTTGTAGAGGATCTTCGCCACCTCGCTGACATCATCGTCTGCCTTGACGGAGATGATCTTCTGCGTCATGAGCTGCTCTGCCGAGATGGCCGCGATCTTGCGGAAGGCGTCCTGGTACTCGCGCAGGCCCGAGTAGTAGATGACCGCGCCGAGGATGCAGAGCTCATCCGGCAGTTCCGGCGCAAACTCCTTGCGCACGAGGTCGCCCTCGCTGACAATGCCGCAGACCGTGCCGTCATCGTCCATGACCGGCAGCCCCGAGACATCGTGATCCACGATCGTCTGCGCAATCTCGCGGATCGACGCCTCCTTCTTGACCGTAACGACATCCTTCGTCATGATATCTTTCACCAGCATATGAAACACCTCATTCCTGATTGATGGCACAATACACGAGGAATCACCCTCTTTGCTTAAGGATTCGCTATCTTTCGACGATTTACCTTCCTGTCATAAAATTTTCTGCAAATCACGGTATGCATCTTCCGCCTTTATCTTGTTTTTTCTCACTATTCTCCCTATAATAAAAGTGAACCAGCAAGATCCAGAGGATACATTTTCAAGACAGTCTGATGGCATAGCACCTCAGCAGTGGAAGGATGAGCATTATGAAAATCAAGAAATCCTTGCAGAAACGAATCGTCTCCGTCCTCGCAGCGGGTATGATCATGATTCCCGGCGCGTACGGGCTCGCCCCGGCATCAGTCGCCCATGCGGAGTTTGGGTGGGGAAGCATCATCGGCGCTGGCATTCAGGGCGCGGCAGCGCATGCACAGCTCACAGCGTTCCTCAAGAAGTACAATGACTCCGAAGAAGGCCGCCAGGAGTTCTTCGAGGAGATGAAGAAGCAGTACGGCGTCAACTACAACACCTACTACAACAACAAGATCGACACCATCATGGCGAACCTGACGGCAGCAATCGGCGCGGTCGATCCGACGATCTACGACAAGCCCTACAACTACTTCATCAATCAGGACAAGAGCTTCAATGCCTTCTGTACGCTCGGGCACAACATGAGCATCAACACAGGGCTCTTCAGCGTCCTGACGAATGACGACGAGATTGCCGTCGTGCTCGGCCATGAAATGGGGCATGGCCAGAAGGACCATCCGGCCAAGGGCGCGCGGCGCAGCCTCAACATGTCGATCCTCGGCGCGGCGACAGGTACGGACCTCGGCGTCATCGTGGCGAACGTCATCAACAACCGCAACATCACGAAGCCGATGGAGCGCGAGGCAGATGCGCTGGCCTTCGAGTACATCACCCACTCCAACTACAACCCGGGTGCCTGTGCCGCGGTCTGGCAGCGCGTCATGGATAAGTCCAAAGGACAGGAAAACGTGATGCAGCAATTCCTCTCCGACCATCCATCGGACGGCGACCGCCGCGACGCCTATGCTAAGAAGCTCTACGAGTACAGCAACAAGCACGTGACAGTCAAGGACGGCACGGTCAAGGTCAACGGCAAGGACTTCGTCACGCCAGCTGCCCTCGGTGATATGTCTAGTGCTGAGCGCTCCTACTTCGTTGTCGGCAATCTCGCGGCGGCCTACCACAACGGTCACAACAAGGACGCCGCCTATGTCGACGGCAAGACGGTCATGCTCGGCGTACAGCCCATCATGACCTGCACCTACGACGACGAATCGGCCCAGAAACTCGCCGACCGCCTCAACAAAATCAAATAATTTGCAGATGCACCTACGAAAAAGCTGCTGCCCAGCAATCAGGCAGCAGCTTTTTCATATGCAGTAAATCGTGATAAACGAACACAGCGGGTACCGAAGATTCAAATCAGTCCTGACACGGGCAGTTCTCTTTGTGGAAGTACTTATTGATGATCTCGACAGCGCAGTAGTCGCCGCACATCGAGCAAGCACCTTCGTCTGCCGGATTGCGGGCGCCGCGCTTCTTCTTGGCGAGCTCCGGATCGATGGCGAGTTCCATCTGGCGGTTCCAGTCGAGGACCTTACGCGCCTTGGCCATCTCGAGGTCCCATTCGCGCGCACCCGGCACGCCGCGCACGAGGTCAGCGGCATGGGCGGCGATACGGCTCGTGATGACGCCCGTGTGGACATCCTCGATCGTCGGCAGCGCCAGGTGCTCGGCCGGGGTGACGTAGCAGAGGAAGTCCGCGCCGGAGACAGCGGCGAGCGTGCCGCCGATAGCCGCCGTGATGTGGTCATAGCCCGGTGCGATATCCGTTACAAGAGGTCCAAGCACATAGAACGGCGCGTGGCGGCAGAGGCGCTTCTCGAGCTTCATGTTCGCCTCAATCTGGTCGTACGGCACGTGGCCCGGCCCCTCGACCATGACCTGGACGCCGCGCTTCCAGGCGCGGTCCACGAGCTCGCCGAGCGTGATGAGCTCCGTGAGCTGGCCGCGGTCCGTCGCATCGGCCGTGCAGCCCGGGCGCATGCCGTCGCCGAGGCTGATGGTCACATCGTACTTCTCGCAGATGTCGAGGATGTCGTCGTAGTGCTCGTAGAGTGGGTTCTCCATCTCGTTGTGCAGCATCCAGCCCGCGATGAAGGAGCCGCCGCGGCTCACGATGTCCATGACGCGGCCCTGGCGGCGCATGCGCTCGATGGCGCTGCGCGTGACACCGCAGTGCAGCGTCATGAAGTCCGCGCCGTCCTTGGCCTGCTGCTCGATCGTCTCGAGGATGTCATCATCCGTCATCTCGACGACAGCGCCGTGCTCGCGGATGGAGCGCACCGTCGCCTGATACAGAGGCACTGTGCCGACCATGATCGGCGAATGCTCGATGATGCGCTGACGCGAGATGTCGATGTTGTTGCCCGTCGAGAGGTCCATGACCGCATCGGCGCCGCAGCGCACGGCCTCGTCGAGCTTCTCGAGCTCCGGCTCGATGTCCGGGAAGGTGCTCGACGTGCCGATGTTCGCATTGACCTTGACGCGCAGTCCCTCGCCGACGCCGCGCGGGCGCAGGTTCTCGTGATTGACATTCGCGCAGATGGCAATCGTGCCGTTTGCCACGCGCTCGCGGATTGTCTCGACAGGGATGTGCTCCTCCTGTGCTACAATCTTCATCGCATCGGTGATGCGGCCCTCACGGGCCTGCTGCATTTGTGTCGCCATGTAACAATACCTCCTGAAAAACAAAAGCCGCCCGGCGTACCGGACGGCAAGATATGCTCTGTCACTTCCCTACGCAGGTCTTAACCCAACAGGTTCCAAGGGTCGGAATACTCCTCTCAGCCAGATGGCTCCCCTAGTGAATCGTCTTTTATGCGGTTTTTACCTGCAGAAGCAAGCTTCTCTATCAGTTTATCAGAATTCATCACAAAATGCAACACCTCGAGAGACTGCCTCAAGGCAGGACAAGGCGGAAGCGGCGCATCGTGCGGCCACAGGTGCAAGGCGCGGGAATCGGCTCGACATAGAGGCCCGTGCGCAGGCGCACGAGCGGCATGGCCTCCGCCAGCAGAGTCGTCAGGACGAGCTCACCGGCTGCCTCTGCCGGCTCTCCGGTCTGCGGGTCGATGACCTCGCCCAGCACGAAATCTTCCTGGAGGTGAAAGGCCAGCTCACCAGGCTCACAGGGCAAAAAAGGCGCCGCCGTGCCGAGCTCCGGCAGGGCTAGCATGTGATAGACCCTGGCCGACGTCATCGCCTGCAGCGACGCGGCGAGCTCAGCGCTCGGCGCGCTCTCATGCAGGAAGATGATGCGCGAGAGCGGCAGTTCGCTGAGGCCGCTGCCGCGCTGCAGCAGGGCATCATCGAGTGCAAGCAGGCGCTCAGGCGTACCGATGAGCGTCTCCGGCGTCACGAGATCCAGCTGCTCTGCCCATCGCTCCGGCTCAGTGCCAAGCATCATGGTGGCCGCGCCGATGAACTCGAGCGCATAGTGGACATCCATGATGCGGCTGTCTGCGCCATCGCCGAGCACGGCTGCAAGCGCGGCATTGTGCAGGCCGCAGGCCACGAGGCTCCGCGTCACCAGTTCGATGCGGTGTGCGATATCGCCATTCGTCGCAAAGTGGACGAACGGCTCCCCCTCGCCGCTTGCCGCCCGCATCTGCGAGATGCGCAGCAGGCTCGAGAGCGGCATCGTCAGGAAGTCGAATGATTTCCGGCCCGCAAAATCAACGGCGCTGAGCAGCGGCAAGGCCTGAAGCGCACCCGTCTCCTTCAGCTCCTTCAGCGACTGGCCGTTCACGCCCCGCTCGGCAAACGCCTCGCGGTAATGCGCGCTCTTCTCCGCGGCCCAGCGCAACTGCTTCTGCAGGCGCTTCTCCTGCAGCGCCCGCAGCTCCTCGGGCGCAATCTGTTCCATCGATGGATTGGCAAACAAAGATATCTCTCCTCTTGTCCCGTCGGGCAGCCCGCGGGAATCTCACTGGATATCGAATACGGTCTTATTCGTCTCTGCCGGCTCTTTCGGCAGGACGATGTGAAGCACGCCGTCCTCGAACGAGACGGAGACTTCATCCTTGACAATGCCGTCGATCTCGAAGGTGCGCTCGAAGGTGCCCGTGCGGCGCTCGCGGCAGATGTACTTGACATCCATGTCCACTTCCGGGCGCTCTGCCTTGATCGTCAGGTAGCCCGTGCCATCGTCATACGACACCGTGATCTGCTCCTTGTGGAATCCCGGCAGCTCGGCGAAAATCTCATAGCGGTCCGGCGTGTCGATGACATCGACGCGGAACGACGAAAGTGCCCCACTGACGCGGCCGAGCGGATTGCACGGCTGCTCCGTCATGAAGTCGAGTGCCTTCTCGAGGACCTCACGGCCTCGCTCAGCATTCTCACGGATATTGAAGGGAATCGGTCTGATCATCATAATCGCCTCCAGATTCTTTTGAATCGATATACATGTTCTATCGTTATCCCCATTATACAAGAAATGTGTGAAAATTACAAGAAAAGCCAGCTTCTCTTCTGTGAGAAACTGGCTTTTGCCTTTCTGTCCCCTATCGTCTGCGGAAATCAGAAAATCACTTCTGGAATTTATCGAGAGCCTTCTGGAAGTCCTGGACGAATTCGACCGTACCCATGTACTCGCCATCGTCATCGTAGACGGCCATGTAGCGGACGCCGACAGGGCGGCCCATGATGCGGCGATAGATCTCCATCTGAGTGCGCTTCTTCGCCTTGAAGTCGAGTATCATCTGGCGCACAACGGGGATGATCTCGGGCGGATGGCAGCTGTAGACCTCGCGCCCGAGCGCCGAGAGCGGACGCGAGAAGACCTTGCCCTCGTTGAGGAAGTAGCGCAGGATATCATCCTTGTCGATGAAGGTGATGTCGACGTCGAGAAGCTTCAGGATGCCCTGGAGCTGGCGCAAGGTCAGCTCACCGGTCGGCAGCTTGACCTTGCCCTCGAGGATTTCCGGCTTCATGGCCGATGACGACTGCTGCTTCATCCAGGCCTCTCCCTCTGGCCAGCGCGGCATCGTCTCGACATCGACGAAGGCCATGCCCATCTCGAAGAGGTCGCGGTAGACCATGAACCACTGTTCCTGCGTCAGATAGCGCAGGGAGAGCGGGAAGAGGATGCGGTCTTCCTTGAAGACCATCTCGCGGATGCGCGCGCAGAGCGGCTCGATACGGCCCTTGTAGAGCGGATAGTTCTCGCTGTCCGCCTTGAGTGCCTTCGTGATGACGCCGAGCTCGCGCTTGATCTCGTCATCGACGCCCCACATGACCTGTGACGGACCCGTGACGCCGTAGTCATAGAGCAACGGCATCAAGAGTTCTTCTTTCTTGGCATAGTGCGAGCGCACAGCGTTGAGCGCGGCGATGAGCCCCGTGAGCTTTGCCGCATCCTCCTCGCCGACCATCTCGTGGTGGATGGCGTCGAGGTGGCGGACAAGTGCGTCATTCTCGAGGCGCAGCAGGCTCAGCGGATGGCCCTCGGGCAAGTCGTCTGCCGTCAGGAAGGCCGCTGCAGCGTGCGTCTTCTCAGCCGTCTTGCGCAGCGCTGCCTGCTCCTCGTCCTTGCCGCTCTCCGCACAGTCGTGGAACAGCGCGGAGTGGACGTCGCAGAGGCGCTGGACATCCTTCAGTGGTACGCCGCCCTTGATGAGGTCCTGCTCTGCCTCCGCAATCTCCTCGGCCTTGACGTCCTCGAAGTGGCGCACGAAATCGGCGCGCACCGATTCAAGCGATTCGCCGCCATTGAGTCGCGCGATGTACTCGCGCAGCATGGCCTGGCGCGCCTGTTGCTCAGCGCCCTTCAGGACAAAGCCCTTCGCCTCGAGCGCCGCGCGAATCTTCTCCATCGGGATGCCCTTGACGACAGCGCCGCGCGGCAGCGTCATGATGCTGCCCATGAGCTTCAGGGCAGCGGGCTTCATGATGTCTTGAAAGCCGATTTCCGCGAGGATTTCCTTGAGTTCTGGGTATTCGCGGACGAGCTCCGCTACGCTTTTCTTCAGATCGAGTTCTTTCATCGAGATTGCTCCTTACACTATCCGTACATTATCTATCGTATCATCATGTTGATTCCGTATGCATGAGACTAGTATAGTACAGCAAGCACCGTTTTGTCGTACCATTTGTTACACACCTGTGAGGCACAGCCCTCTCTCATGCTTCGACATAGTGGCTGAAGCTGCCGATGACGAGCTGCGGGAATTCCTCGTGGAGCGCAGCGATGAAGCGGCGCGTGCCGAGAATCTTGCCCTGCGGCTCCGGCATGATGTCGAGGAAGGCATCCGGGTCGATGTTGAGGTTGCGCACCTGGATCATCTGCACGGGCAGCTCGCGGAAGAATTCCTGCCAGGCAGCGAGTTCCTCCTCGCGGTCGTTGAATCCCGGAAAGTAGAGCAGGTTCAACGAGACGTAGACGCCGTGGTCGAGCGCATAGCGGATGGATGCCTTGACATCGGCGAGGTGGTAGCTCGCGCGATAGTAAGCGTCGTAACCTTCCTCGCGCGCGCTGATGATGGAGACGCGCAGCGAATCGAGACCGGCATCGACGATCTTCTTGATGCCCTCGGTCCAGCCCGCATTGGAGTTCATGTTGATCTGGCCCTTCTTCGTCTTCGCGCGGATGAGCTTGATGCCCGCCGCGATGTTGTCAGCCGCCAGCGACGGCTCGCCCTCACAGCCCTGGCCGAAGCTGATGATGCCATCCGGCGCCACCGAGAGGTGGTAGATGCCGACCTCGGCGATTTCCTCTGGCGTCGGGCGGAACTTGATGCGCTCCTGCGGCGACGGGCAGCACTCGGCCGGCTGCAGTGAGATGCAGCCGAAGCAGTTCGCGTTGCAGACCGGCGATGTCGGGATGCCGCACTCCCAGCGGCGGTAGAAGAGGTTCTGCGCCGTGCAGCAGTGCCACTTCAAAGAGCAGCCGCCGACCTGCTCGACGATGCGGTTGCCGGGCAGGTCCTTCTTCGTGCGCTTGACGAGCTTCGCGAGTTCCTTCGTGTTGTAGTGGACCGGGTCCCACTTCTCGTTCTCATCCGTGTAGACGGCCGCACAGTAGAGCTCATCGCGATAGACGACAACAGCCGTGTAGCCGTAGAGCGGTAGGCGCTGTGCCTCCTCTGCCCGCTCGTAAGCCGGCATGTAGAGGCGCGTGTAGCCTGCCGGCAGGATGGCGGCCACGGCGAGGCCGCTGATTGGCATCGTCTCACCGTCCGCGCTCTGGCCGACGGCCAGGCGGTCGGGAAGCAACATGAGGTCCGCGCTCTCCGGCAACGGGATGAGGTCCTCAGGCTTCAGCAGGACATTCATGCGGCCCGTGCGACCCATGCCACGCATGCCCGGCGCGTCGAGGATGTTGCCGTCCTCATCGGCGTAAACGGCCGTGATGGCCTCATTCTGCTTGCTCATGATGTTCCTCCCTTGCCTTTCCTTCTGCTCCGGCTGCTCCTTCGCTCGCTTCTGCGGTCTGTGCCTTCTTGGCCTTTTTCTTCTTCTTGGGGTTGAACTGGTTCATCGCCATGTCGACATCGTGCGTCACGATGCACTCCACCGCAGGGATCAGGTAGTCGATGGCCTCGCGAATCTTCAGCTGGTCCTCCTCCGGGAAGGCAGCGAGCACGTGGTTGACGACAGTCCAGCCCGGCAACGGGCGGCCGATGCCGATGCGCACGCGCGCGAAGTGCTCGTCACCGACATGTGCGAGGACGGACTTGATGCCGTTGTGTCCGCCCGCACTGCCCTTCTTGCGGATGCGGATCGTGCCGGCGGGGATGTCCATGTCGTCGTGCGCGACGATGAGGTCTTCGGGCTCGAGCTTGTACCAGTTCATCAACAGGCCGATGGCACGGCCGCTCTCATTCATATAGGTCTGCGGCTTGACGAGCACGACCTTCTCGGTGCCGATGCGCGCATCCGCGACTTTTGCGTCGAACTTGTCCTTCCAGTCTGACGCCGAGAGTCCCAGCGCATCCGCCAGCGCGTCGACGAACATGAAGCCGACATTATGTCTTGTCTTCGCATACTCCGCACCGGGGTTGCCAAGACCTGCAATGATTTTCATAGTGCAATCGATCTCCTGTATCGTTCTCTTTACTCTAATCTTCGTCTTTCCAGTGTATCACATCTGCCTTTGAAAGACAAAAAACAAATAAATATCCCCCGGCATAGCCGGGGGTTTTATATTTACGGCCTTATAAGGCCTCTGCTTACCAGCTGCGCTTAAAAGCGCTTGTCGGTCCGTCATACGCTTACTATTTCCGGCTACCCGTAAACGGGTCTGTCATATCCAGTACCAACTGTTCCGACATGTAATCTTCCTTCAGCTGGTTCTGAATGTATTCCGTTATTTTCTTTTCGTTCTTGCCTACCGTACTTACATAGTACCCTCGACACCAAAAGCTTCGATTTCTATATTTGTACTTCATATTCCCCCATTTCTCGTAAATCATCAAACTGCTCTTCCCCTTCAAAAAGCCCATAAAATTAGACACG
>NZ_JNKR01000013.1 GCF_000702905.1 Mitsuokella jalaludinii DSM 13811 | reverse complement strand
GACTACGGGATGTGGCACAGTTTGGTAGCGCGCATCGTTCGGGACGATGAGGCCGCAGGTTCGAATCCTGTCATCCCGACCATTGAATGTTCAAGTCGTCAGCTTTTGCTGGCGGCTTTTTTCGTGCGTGAGGCTGGTTGACATCTCATAAGGGGAAGGGGGATGATTTTCGGCTTCGGCGCTCCGTTAAATGGCCTCCTCGACTTTGCTTTTTTTTCTAAGTGACTTCGCCGCCTGACGCGGCGTTCTGACATCGCATTACCTAGCAAGCATCTCTGTCGGCCAGCCCTACGGGCAATCACTCCGCTTCTGCAGGCGAAAACCATCCCCCTTCCCTAGCTACTGCCTACCGGCCAACCATACGGGCAAGCACTTCTGCAGGCAAAATTCCCCACCTCTTTCCTAGGTACTGCCCTTTCCTCGATGTTCTAGGGCGTGCTTTGCTTCGCTCGCACTCACTTTTTCAGATATGGAAGACCAATAAAAAAGACACGGCATATGGGCCGTGTCTTTTTACCAGTGGGATAAATTGTCTTATTTATCGGTCAGGCGCTCGAGGGCGCGATGGGCGATGTCCGTGCGGTGGAAGGCGCCTTCGAAGGTGATGGCGTTGACGCCCTTATAGGCTTTGTCGACGGCAGTGCGGATATCTTCGGCTGTGGCGACGACGCCGAGAACGCGTCCGCCGCTCGTCACGATCTTGCCGTCTTTCTCGGCGGTGCCGGCATGGAAGACGAGGGTGCCGAGGGCTTTTGCTTTTTCAAGGCCATCAATCGGGAAGCCTTTCTTGTAGGCTTTCGGGTAGCCGCCGGAGGCGATGACGACGCAGACTGCTGCCCCATTGCTCCATTCGATGTGCTCTTCGTCGAGGGTGCCGTCGGCGCAGGCGAGCATGATGTCGACGAGATCGCTCTTGAGGAGCGGCAGGACGACCTGCGTCTCGGGGTCGCCGAAGCGGGCGTTGAACTCGACGACTTTCGGACCTTCTTTGGTGATCATGAGGCCGGCGTAGAGGCAGCCTTTATAGGGCCTGCCTTCTTTTGCCATAGCGGCGATGGTCGGCTTCAAGATGCGCTCGGTGGCAATCTTCACCATCTCGTCGGTCATGACCGGTGCCGGTGCATAGGTGCCCATGCCGCCGGTGTTGGGGCCTTTGTCGCCGTCGTAGGCGCGCTTGTGGTCCTGGGAACTGACCATCGGGCAGATGGTCTTGCCGTCGGTGAAGGCTAAGAGGGAGGCTTCCTCACCGTCCATGAACTCCTCGATGACGACGCGGCTGCCTGCCTTGCCGAAGGCGGCGTCATCCATGATCTCGTGGACGGCATCGAGTGCCTCGTCGAGTGTCATGGCGACGATGACGCCCTTGCCGGCGGCAAGGCCGTCGGCCTTGATGACGATTGGGGCGCCCTCCTTCTTGATGTAGTCGCGGGCTGCTTCGGCATCGGTGAAGACTTCGTACTTGGCTGTCGGGATGCCGTACTTCTTCATGAGGTTCTTGGAGAAGGACTTGGAGCCCTCGATCTCGGCAGCCGACTTGCGTGGGCCGAAGGCCTTGATGCCGGCTTTGTTCATGGCGTCGACAACGCCGTTCGTCAGCGGGACTTCCGGGCCGACGACGACGAGGTCGATGGCCTTCTCCTCGGCGAGCTTGACGAGGGCTTCGTTGTCGCAGATGTCGACGTCTCCGATGCACTCGGCGACATCAGCCATGCCTGGATTGCCCGGCACAGCGTAGAGCTTCGTGGCCTTCGGCGACTGCGCGAGTTTCCAGGCCAGCGTGTGCTCGCGGCCACCGGAACCGATCACTAAGATGTTCATGGTAGTTCCTCCAATATCACGTAAATCACAAAACAGCCTTCTCCCGCAGGCATAGAAACGCCCGCAGGGGAAGGCTCGTATCCTTATTTCTTGAGCTGCTCGGCGAGATAATCCTTGATCATCGTGTCGTAAGCGGCCGTATGGGCAAAGGCCTCCTGTGCGAGCTCCATGCGCGTGCGGTCGTCGACGCAGCCGTTCTTCGCGACCTGCTCGGCAATGGCATCGTAGCGGGCCGGGTTCGTGATGATCGTGACGAACTTGAAGTTCTTGGCTGCAGCGCGGACCATGGCCGGGCCGCCGATGTCGATGTTCTCGATGGCCTCAGCGAGCGTGACGTTCGGCTTGGCAATCGTCTCTTTGAACGGATAGAGGTTGACGGCGACGAGGTCGATGCCCGTGATATGATGCTCCTCCATCTCGCGGACGTGCTCGGGATTGTCGCGGACGGCCAAGATGCCGCCGTGGATGTACGGATTCAGGGTCTTGACGCGGCCATCCATGATCTCCGGGAAACCCGTGACGTCGCTGACATAGGTGACGGGGATACCGGCCTCTTTGATGGCCTTCATCGTGCCGCCCGTCGAGACGATCTCAACGCCTGCTTCGTGGAGCTTGCGGGCGAATTCGACGACGCCCTGTTTATTCGATACGCTGATGAGAGCGCGCTTGATCTTCATGGTGTGTACCTCTTTCTCAGTTTGTTTACATCGTGCATGGGCAGGGGCGAGTTTTTTCGGCTTCGGCGCTTCGCTGAATGGCCTTCTCGCCTCTTTACTTATGGCAAAGGTGGTTCGCCGCCTGACGCAGCGTTCTTACATTGCGGAACATAGCTGGGGATTATCTGTCGGCCAGCCCTTCGGGCAAGCGCTTCGCTTCTGCAGGCGGACACCATCCCCTTCCCTAGCTACTTCTTACACAGCCCCATCCCCAGCATGTTTACTGCTTGGCGGACAGGATGCGCACGTGGCGGCCTTCTACTTTGAGGCGGCCTTCGCAGTAGAGCTGGATGGCTTTCGGGTAGATGATGTGCTCCTGCTCGAGGACGCGGGCACCGAGTGTCTCCTCGGTGTCGTCATCGAGCACAGGAACGGCGGCCTGCAGGATGATGGGGCCGCTGTCGGTGCCTTCGTCGACAAAGTGGACGGTACAGCCGCTGACCTTGACGCCGTAGGCGAGCACGTCGCGGTGCGCGTGTGCGCCCGGGAAGCTCGGCAGCAGGGCCGGGTGGATGTTCATGATGCGTCCTGCGTAGTGGCGCACGAAGTACGGCGTCAGGATGCGCATGAAGCCAGCGAGCACGACGAGCGTGACGCCTGCCTCATCGAGGGCCGCGATCAGGGCTTCCTCGAACGGCTGACGGCCGTCGAACTGCTTGCGGTCGATGCAGACGGCCTTGATGCCGGCTTTTTCAGCGCGCGTCAGCGCGTAGGCATCCGGCTTGTCGGTCAACACGACGGCAATCGTCGCATCGACTTCACCGCGGCCGATAGCATCGATGATGGACTGGAGGTCGGTGCCGCGGCCGGAGCACAGCACGCCCAATACTTGCTTACTCATCGAACACGCCGCCTTTGATCGTCACATCGTGATTGCCGCGGACGACGCGGCCGATCTCGTAGACCGTCTCATGCTCGGCTTCGAGGTGCGCCTTGATCTTGTCGGCCTCCTCGCGGCTGGCCATGATGACCATGCCGATGCCCATGTTGAACGTGCGGTACATCTCATGCCAGTCGACATTGCCCCACTGCTGAAGCAGGCGGAAAATCGTCGGCATCTGCCAGACGGAGCTGTCGATCTCGACGGCCATGTCCTCCGGCAGTGCGCGCGGGATGTTGTCGTAGAAGCCGCCTCCCGTGATGTGGACCATGCCGTGGATGTCGAATTTCTCGATGAGCGGCAGGCATGTCTTCGGATAGAGGCGCGTCGGCGTCAGGAGTTCCTCGCCAATCGTCTTGCCGAGCTCGTCGATGTACTCGTCGCCCTTGAAGCCCTTGTGCTCGAAGCAGATCTTGCGCACGAGGGAATAGCCGTTCGAATGGACACCGGAGGAAGGTAGGCCTAAGAGCACATCGCCTTCCTTGACGCGCTCGCTCGTGATGACCTTCGACTTCTCGACGACGCCGACGGCAAAGCCAGCGATGTCGTACTCACCGACCGGGTAGAAGCCGCTCATCTCAGCCGTCTCGCCGCCAATGAGAACACAGCCGGACTCCTTGCAGGCATTTGCGACGCCCTTGACGACAGCAGCGACCTGCTCGGGGTCGAGCTTGCCGACTGCAAGGTAGTCGAGGAAGAAAAGCGGTTCGGCGCCCTGTACGAGGATGTCGTTGACGCACATGGCAACAGCATCCTGGCCGATCGTGTCGTGCTTGTCGAGCATGAAAGCGAGGCGCAGCTTCGTGCCGACACCATCCGTGCCGGAGACGAGGACCGGCTCTTTGTACTTGCCGGAATTCAGCGCAAAAAGACCGCCGAAGCCGCCGAGGTCGCCGAGAACCTCCGGACGATACGTCGCCTTGACGCTGTCCTTGATGAGTTTGACGGAGTAGTTGCCAGCATCGATATCGACGCCGGAATCCTTATAGGTAAGTTGTTCTGCCATTTGATCTCCTGGTTCCTTTCCTATCCTGTCTTATCCTGTCTGACAAAATCCTGTGGCTCGCCTTCAGCACTTGCGCTGCTCGAAGACGTACTTGCTGTCGCCTGCCGGCTTTGCGCCATCCTTGATCGGGTAGGCACTATTGAAGCAGGCGTAGCACATGTCCTCTGCATTGAGGTTCGGCACACATCTCTTGAGGCCATCGATGCTCAGGAAGTGCAGGGAATCCGCACCGATGAACTCGCGGATCTCCTCGACGGACTTCGTCGCGGCAATGAGTTCCTTGCGGACGCTGGTATCGATGCCATAGAAGCATGGATAGCCGATTGGCGGACTGCTGATGCAGACATGTACAGCCTTTGCCCCGGCGTTCCGGAGCATGCGGACGATCTTGCCGCTCGTCGTGCCGCGGACGATGGAGTCATCAACCATGATGACCGACTTGCCCTCAACGACGGAGCGGATGGCATTGAGCTTGAGCTTGACTGCCGTGTCGCGCTTCTTCTGCGTCGGCTGGATGAAGGTACGGCCAATGTAGCGGTTCTTGATCAGGCCCTCGACGAACGGGATGCCCGATTCATAGGCAAAGCCCGTCGCTGCCGTCGTGCCGGAGTCCGGGACGGAGATGACGATATCGCCCTTGAAGCCCGACTCGCGCGCGAGCTCGCGCCCCATGAGGAAGCGCGCTTCGTGGACGCTCTGGCCGTCGATGACGGAGTCCGGACGTGCGAAATAGATGTGTTCGAAGATGCAGCCGGCCTTCTTCTCGTCCGTCGCGAACGGATACGACTTGAGACCGTCCTGGTCGATGACGACCATCTCACCCGGCAGGACATCGCGCACGAACTCAGCGCCGACGACATCGAGGCCGCAAGTCTCCGACGAGAGGATCCAGCTGCCCTCCTCCGTCTTGCCGATGCAGAGCGGACGGAAGCCCTGCGGATCGCGGGCGCCGATGAGCTTCTCCTCGGTCATGATGGTCAGGCAGTAGCAGCCCTTGACCTTCTTGAGGCTCTCGATGATGCGCTCCTCGATCGTCTCCTTGTGGGAGCGCGCGACAAGGTTCACAATGACTTCCGAATCGATGGACGTCTGGAAGATCGTGCCCTGCTGCTCAAGGTCATGGCGGATCTCAGCGGCATTCGTCAGATTGCCGTTGTGGGCAAGCGCAATCTTGCCGCCCGCATAGTTGACGAGCAGCGGCTGCGTGTTAGCAAGCAGGCTCGAGCCCGTCGTCGAATAGCGCACATGGCCGACGGCAATGCACTGATTCTCCATGTGCGGGACCTGATGGCGGAATACTTCATTGACGAGGCCCATGCCGCGCGTCACATCCATCCAGGCGCCATCCGTGATGGCGATGCCGGCACTCTCCTGCCCGCGATGCTGCAGGGCGTAGAGGCCGAGATACGTCAGACCGGAGACATCTTCCGTATGGGAGTACACGCCGTAAACGCCGCATTCCTCTTTCCACTTCGGTTCTGGGTTGTAGCCATTATCATACATGGTTGTTCTGCTTCTTCCTTTTCTCTTGACGATACATTTTCTTATCAAAGGGACTTGATGGAGCCTGAAGGCCGCTAAGACGCGGCTCAGAGCTGAGCCGCAACGCGTGCAGCCTTCTTCTCGACACCGGCGACCATATCGGCGCGGTAGTCAGCGAGCTTCTTCTTAAGGTCATCATCTGCAATCGAGAACATCTCGACAGCAAAGATGGCAGCGTTCTTCGCACCGTTGATGGCCATCGTCGCCACGGGGATGCCCGACGGCATCTGCACCGTCGAGAGCAGTGCGTCCATGCCGTTGAGCGACGTCGCATTGATCGGCACGCCGATGACCGGCAGCGTCGTGTAGCTTGCCACGACACCGGCGAGATGTGCGGCAGCGCCTGCACCGACAATGAAGACGCCGACGCCCTTGGCGGGAGCCGACTCGACGAATTCACGGACCTTGGCCGGCGTGCGGTGCGCGGAGGCGACTGTCACTTCCGACTCGATACCAAACTGTTTCAAGAGCTCAACGGCTGGCTTCAGGATTGGCCAGTCGGAGTCGCTTCCCATGATAACAGCTGCTTTCATGGATTATCATCTCCTGTTATACACTCAAGCAATACATCATTTCATACATTAATGATAACGGTAAAAATCTGGGCTGTCAACAAAAAACAGGACAGGTGTCCTTGCGCAAAAGGAAAAGCCCCCGGCCAAGCCGGGAGCGAGAGACAAGGGTCAGTCGAGATCCTTGCCCGTAATCATCTTGTAGGCTTCTACGTATTTGGCAATCGTCTTGTCGATGACATCCTGCGGCAGCTTGTAGTCACTATCCGGATTTGCCTTGAGCCAGTCGCGGACGAACTGCTTGTCGTACGACGGCTGCGGCTTGCCTGCCTCATAACCTTCGAGCGGCCAGAAGCGGGAGCTGTCCGGCGTCAGGACCTCGTCGCCAAGGACGATCTTGCCATCCTCATCGAGGCCGAACTCGAACTTCGTGTCGGCGATGATGATGCCGCGCGAAAGAGCATACGAAGCGCACTTCTTATAGATGGCAATCGTATAGTCGCGCAGTTTCTCGGCATACTCCATGCCATGGCCAGGGAACTCCTTCTCGAAGACAGCAGCGCCCTGCTCGAGGGAGACATTCTCGTCGTGGTCGCCGAGCTCTGCCTTCGTGCTCGGCGTGAAGATCGGCTCAGGCAGCTTCTCGGATTCCTTGAGACCAGCCGGCAGCTTGATGCCGCAGATCGTGCCGTTCTCCTGATAGCTTGCCCAGCCGCTGCCCGTGATATAGCCGCGGACAATGCACTCCATCGGCAGCATCGTGAGCTTCTTGCACTTCATGCTGTTGCCGAGGAACTGCGGCTGCTGGAAGAACTCCGGCATGTCGTTATTGTCCACCGAGATCATGTGGTTCGGAATGATGTCCTTCGTGAAGTCGAACCAGAACTTCGACATCTGCGTCAGGACTTTGCCCTTCTTCGTGATCTTGTTCTTGAGGATGTGGTCGAATGCGGAGATGCGGTCTGTCGCAACCATGATAATGCTGTCGCCTGCATCGTAAACCTCACGAACTTTTCCGGATTTGAACGGCTTATACTCTTTCATGTGTTATCGTCTCCCGTCACATAAAGATAGATAGGATTTTCATACCTCCATCATAACGGCAGATGGGAAAAATGTCAAGAAATGGGTCAGATGTCCTTGAAGTCAGGATTCGTATCGTAGGGAGAGGGCATGTATTTCGGCTTCGTCGCTGCCGCCCTCTTCTTTCATCGAGCAGCGAAGCGCCGGGGTGGTGCCCTTCCGGTTTCGTCACTCCGTTAAATGAGCCGCATGAAACGCCCCACCGCCCCCACACCTCGCCGCCTGCCGCGGCGCTTTGACATCGAGGTCGGGGGGACATGTTGCGCCTGCAGGAGCGGCGCGGCTGCCCGCAGGGATGGCCCCTAACACTCCATTAGCCTCAAGTCGCAATGTAAGAACGCCGCGGCAGGCGGCGAAGCTCCTTCGTTGCTGGAAACACCATAGGGGCCATTTAGCAGAGCGACGAAGCCGGAACATGTCCCACCGGCCCCTTGCCAAATGCGACTCACTTCAGCGAATCCAGCATCGGCAATCAAAAAGAGCCCGCTCTACTCCATCTGCAAAAATGGAGCTAGAGCGGACTCTTAGAAAGCGGTATGAGCTGAGGCCGGGGTGGTGTGTACCGCCTGCAGGAGCGCAGTGATTGCCCGCAGGGATGGGGCCCGAGGACTTTTCAGCCTCTATTACCGTGTAGGGCGCCGCGGCAGGCGGCGAAGCAGCCTAGCGCTACGCATCGGCATGGGCCCCATTTAACGGAGCGACGAAGCCGGGACATACCACCCTGGCCCCTTGCCAACCGCTACTCATTTCAACGAATCCAGCACCGGTAATCCATCCCTTTGCCAAACGCCTCTCACCTCAACGAATCAGCACCGCCAATCACCCTCGCATTCCCTCGCTGCTCTTCTCCGCCTCTTTCTCCTGCTTGGGGCCGCGCTCTTTGGCGACGGCGAGCATGAGCTTGATGCGGTTGAGCTGATTGACCTCAGAAGAGCCTGCATCGCAGTCGATGGCGGTGAGGTTGGCTCCCGTGTAACTCTCGCGCAGCTCGTGCATGACGCCCTTGCCGGTGATGTGGTTCGGCAGGCAGCCAAAAGGCTGGAGGCAGATGACATTTGGCACACCCTCGTCGATGAGCTTGACCATCTCGCCCGTCAGGAACCAGCCTTCGCCTGCCATGTTGCCGAGGCTGACATGGCGCGAGGCGAGCTTGGCCGTCTCGTCGATCTTGTGCGGTGCGAGGAAGTGGCGGCTGTTCTTGAGGGCCTTGCGCATCGGCGCGCGGTAGAAGTTGATGATGTTGATGAACATGCGCCCGAAGAAGCTGTTCCGCTTCTTGCCGTCGAGCAGCCTGTGCTTGACGATTGGGTCGTAGGCCGAGTAGAGGAAGAAGTCAACGAAGTCCGGCATGACGACCTCCGCGCCCTCCTCCATCAGGACCTTCTCGATGTGGTTGTTCGCGACCGGATGGTACTTCGCGAGGATCTCGCCGACAATGCCGACTTTCGGCTTCCAGAGTTCTTCATCGATCGGGATATTGTCGAATTCCTTGACAATCTGCTTGATCGTGCGCTGGAACTTGAAGTAGCCGCCGTCCTTGAGGACGTCCTTGCACTTTGCCATCCACTTGTCGAAGAGACGCTGCGTCTCACCCTTCTGGAGCTCATACGGCATCATGCGATTCTTGACGTTCTGCAGGAGATCGCCGAAGATCGCGGCCTTGATGGCGGCGATGAGCATCGGGCGCGTGAGGCGGAAGGCATCCGTCTCCTCCGGCAGGCCGTGCACGGCGAAGACCGGCACCTGCGGGAAGCCCGCGTACTTGAGGGCCTGGCGCAGGACGCTCATGTAATTCGTCGCGCGGCAGGCACCGCAGGTCTGGAACATCGCGATGCTCGTGTGGTCGGGGTCGTACTCACCCGACTTCAGCGCGGCGATGAGCTGGCCGATGACGACGATGGACGGGTAGCACATGTCGTTGTTGACGTAGCGCAGGCCGAGGTCGATGGCCGCCTTGTCCGGCATCTCCGGCACGACGAGATTGTAGCCATAGTCGCGCATGACCGACTTGATGAGCTCGAAGTGTATCGGGGCCATCTGCGGTGCGAGAATCGTGTGCGTCTTCTTGCACTCCGCGGTGAAGTGCGGGCGCTCGATTGGCTTGACTTCCTGATACGGCACGGGCTTGCGGCGCGCGAGCGCGGCCATCAGGGAACGCAGGCGGATGCGCGCGGCGCCGAGGTTCGAGACTTCATCGAGCTTGATCATCGTGTAGATGCGGTTGTGAGCCTCGAGAATGTCCTTGACCTGCCCCGTCGTCAGCGCATCGAGGCCGCAGCCGAACGAGCTGAACTGGATCAGCGTGAAGTTCGGGTGCTCTGCGACGAACTGCGCCGCATGGTAGAGGCGCGCGTGGTAACTCCACTGGTTGACGATCTTGAGCTTCGCCGCCTTGACCGGCACGTGGTAGACGGCGTCTTCCGAGATGATGGGCAGATGGTAGCTCTGGATCATCTCCGGGATGCCGTGGTTGATCTCCGGGTCGATGTGATAGGGGCGACCGACGAGCATGATGACCTGCTCCCCCGTCTTCTCGACGCGCTCGAGGATCTTGGCGCCGTAGTCGCGCACATCCTGGCGGTACTGGGCAAGCTCCTTGTAGGCCTCGTCGACAGCCTCGACAATCTCCTCTTTCTTCAAGCCCTCATGGGCGCCGAGTTCCTCGTAGAGGCGCGCGGCCATGCGCTTCTCGTCGTTGATCGGCAGGAACGGCTGCAGGAAGTCGATGTGCTTCTCGCGCAGGATGTCCATGTTGCCGCGGATGTTCTCAGCGTACGAAGCGACAATCGGGCAGTTGTAGTGGTTCTCAGACGGGTGCTTGTCGTCGACCATGTTGTAGGGCTCGCACGGGTAGAAGATCTTCGTGATGCCCTTCTCGATAAGGTCCATGATGTGGCCGTGTGCAATCTTGGCCGGGTAGCAGAGCGAGTCGGACGGCACCGTCGCCATGCCCTTGAAGTACATCTTCGCGCTCGACTTGCCCGAGAGCACGACGCGGTAGCCGAGCTTCGTGAAGAACGTGAACCAGAACGGGTAGTCCTCGTACATGTTGAGCACGCGCGGCAGGCCGATCGTGCCGCGCACGGGCTGCTCGAGCGGCTCGTAGTACTTGAACAGACGCTCGTACTTGTACTGGTAGATGTTCGGCGTGTCGGAGTCCTTCTTCTGGCCGCCGATGCCGCGCTCGCAGCGGTTGCCCGTGAAGTACTTGCCGCCGTCCGGGAACTTCTGCATCGTGATCAGGCACTTGTTGCCGCAGCCGCGGCAGCGGTAGGAACTCGTCGCGACAGAGAAATGGTCGAGCTCATCTGGCGACAGCAGGCTCGACTGCTGCGTGCCGGCTTCCTCTGCCGCCTCCATCGCGAGGATGGCCGCGCCATAGGCGCCCATCAGGCCCGCGATATCGGGGCGGATGACGTCACGGTCCAGGAGTTTCTCCATGCAGCGCAGCACGGCGTCGTTGTAGAATGTGCCGCCCTGCACGACGATGTGGTCGCCGAGCTCGCGGACATCCTTGAGCTGCATGACCTTGAAGAGCGCATTCTTGATGACGGAGAACGCGATGCCGGCCGAGATGTCGGCGACGTCAGCGCCCTCTTTTTGCGCCTGCTTGACCTTCGAGTTCATGAAGACCGTGCAGCGCGTGCCGAGGTCGACAGGTGCCTTCGAGTCGATGGCCTTGGCCGCGAACTCCGCCGGCGTCATGTGCAGGCCCTCGGCGAAGTTCTGGATGAAGGAGCCGCAGCCGGCCGAGCACGCCTCGTTGAGCGTGATGTTGCCGATACTGCCGTCCTTGACGAAGAAGCACTTCATGTCCTGGCCGCCGATGTCGAGCACGAAGGTGACATCCGGGCAGAATTCCTGTGCCGCCCGCAGGTGTGCGAACGTCTCGACCTCGCCGCCGTCAGCGTGCAGGGCAGCCTTGACAATGGCCTCACCGTAGCCCGTCGTCATCGCGCCCGCAATCTGCGTGCCCTCCGGCAGCGCCGCATAGAGGCCCTTCATCTCCTTGACGACCGTCTTTAAGGGCGAGCCCTGATTGCTGCCGTACGAGGTGTAGAGGATCTCCTTGTCCTTGCCGATGGCCGTGATTTTCGTCGTCGTCGAGCCCGCATCGATGCCGATGTAGACAGGGCCGCGGTACGCGCTAAGGTCGCCGCGCCTTACCTTGTCCTTGTCGTGGCGAGCCTTGAATGCCTCATAGTCCGCGCGGTCCTCGAACAGCGTGAAGTCCGCCTTGCGCGTCTCCCTTGCAGCAGCTTCCTTCGCTTTCGCGATGCTCTGCTCGAGGCGCGCGACGTCGATGACCTCTGCCTCGTCAGAGAGCGCCGCACCCATGGCGACGAAGTAATTGCCGTAGTCGACGTGAACGACATGTTCATCGTCGAGCTTCAGTGTCTCGATGAAGCGCTTGCGCAGCTCCGGCAGGAAGTGCAGCGGGCCGCCTAGGAAGGCGACGTGGCCGCTTATCGGCCTGCCCTGCGCGAGGTTGCCAATGGTCTGATTGACGACCGCCTGGAAAATCGACAGCGCAATATCCGCCTTTTCGGCACCGTCGTTCATGAGCGCCTGGATATCCGTCTTGGCGAAGACGCCGCAGCGCGAGGCGATCGTGTAGATCTGCTTGCCTTTAACCGCGAGGTCGTCGAGCCCCTTGGCATCGGTCGACAAGAGCGAGGCCATGTGATCGATGAACGAGCCCGTGCCGCCGGCGCAGACGCCATTCATGCGCTGCTCCGGCGCATCGCCGAAGTACGTGATCTTCGCATCCTCGCCGCCGAGCTCGACGACGGTATCCGTCTGCGGGATGAGCGCTTTGACCGCTGCGGCACAGGCGATGACCTCCTGTACGAAGGGCAGGCCAATGCGCTGAGCGATGCCCATGCCGGCTGAACCCGTCAGGGCAAACGAGAACTTCTTCTCGCCGACGATGGATTTCAGATGCGTCAGATTCTCCTGCAAGGCATTGCCGATCTCCGAGAAATGGCGCGCATAATTCTTGTAGAGGATCTTCTTCTCATGGTCGAGAACGACGAGCTTGATGGTCGTCGAACCGACATCAATCCCCACATTCAATACAGATTTCATATTCACACCACCTAGTGTCTTGAATTGATTCTGGAAAATAAGTGAATAAGCCCCCCTGTTTCGAGGGTCACATTTTATTCTAACCCATCTGCGACTCGTTCGCAAGTCCGGACATCACAGCACAAAACGAGCCGTTCTGCCAATAGTCTGGAGCAGAGCGGCTCAAAACGCGGAGAAGTTGCTGGATCAGAAATGGAAGCGCTCGCCGTAGTCGACTTCTTCGAGGAAGAGGCCGCAGGCCGGCGCTGTCGCCGCAGCCTTCGTCCTGTCGCATCCGTCGAGGATCTCCTGGAAGCGCTGCGGCGTGATGATGCCGAGGCCGACATTCGCGACCGTGCCGATGATGTTGCGGACCATGTGATAGAGGAAGCCATTGCCGTGGATGCGGCAGACGAGCTGATTGCCCGCCGCTTCTTCGACGGCCGCTTCGTACATCGTGCGCACGGGGCTCATCGGCGCACCGCCACTCGCGCGGAAGGCGGAGAAATCGTGCGTGCCGAGGATGTAGCCGAACGCCTCGCGCATGGCGGCGACATCGAGCGGCCGCCGGATGTACCAGGCGTAGCGCGCCGTCATGGGATCAGGCACTTCGCCGCGCTGGATGCGGTAGATGTACGTCTTGCTCTTCGCACTGTGGCGCGCGCTGAAGTCGCGGTCTGCCTCCCCCGCCGCCCGCACGACGATGTCCGAGGGCAGCAGGCTGTTGACAGCGCGCACAATGCGGTCCGTGGGGATGCGCCCATCCGTGAAGAAGTTGACGACCTGACCGTAGGCATGGACGCCGGCATCCGTGCGGCCCGATGCCGCGAGCTCGATGGAATCGCCGAAGACCACCTGCAGTTTCTCTTCCAATATATTTTGCACGGCAACGACTGGCGGCGTCTGGCGCTGGAAGCCGTGGTAGGCCGTGCCGTCATAGGCGACCTTGAGGACGATATTGCGCGCGCGCGCCTTCATTTCCGCCTTGTGTTCTCGTTTCATCGCTGCATGAAGTCCTTTCTGTTGTTCATAGAGTTCATCGATTCATCGGAGGGCCAGCACTGCCGCAATCAGCAGGATGCTGAAGCCCCAGGCCACATAGTCGATGCTCGTGATCTTCAGGGCCTTCATCTGCGTCCTGCCCTCGCCGCCGCGGTAGCAGCGCGCCTCCATCGCCATCGCGAGGTCATCGGCGCGGCGGAAGGCCGACAGGAAGAGCGGCACGAGCACGGGCACGAATGCCTGCATGCGCTTCATGATGCTACCGGTCATGAAATCTGCACCGCGCGACTGCTGCGCCTTCATGATGCGGTCCGTCTCCTGGATGAGCGTCGGCACGAAGCGCAGGGCAATCGTCATCATCATCGCGAGCTCATGTGCCGGCACGCCGACGCGCTTGCCCGGCGAGAGCAGGGCCTCCATCGCATCTGTGAGCTTCAGCGGGCTCGTCGTGAAGGTCAGCAGCGAGGATAGGAGGATCAAGAGCACAAGGCGCAGGCAGATATAGAAACCCTCGACGATGCCCTCCGCTGTCACGCTCAGGAAGGCGACCTTGCAGAGTTCCTCGCCCGGCGTGCTGAAGATGTGCACGACGAAGGTGAAGAGGATGATCCACCAGAGCGGTCTCAGCGAGCGCAGCATCATGCGCATGGGCACCTTGGAGAGCAGCATCAAGACTGCCGTCAACACCGTCATCACGCCATAGGAGATGCCGCTCTTGCAGAGGAAGATCAGGACGAGGTAGAAGAAGAGCAGCACGACCTTCGTGCGCGGGTCAAGCCGGTGCAGGATGGAATTGCCGGGGAAGTACTGCCCGATCGTGATGTCACTGAGCATGTTTTTTGCCTCCTTTGCCCTTCACAGCCTTCAAGACGTTCAAGATTTCCCGCTTCGCCTCTTCGATGGTCAGGCAGTCCATGCGCACCGGCAGGCCCTTGGCGCGAAGCTCTTTCATCAGCGCCATGACGTGTGGCAGCTTGAGGCCGGCCCCTTCGAGCAGATTCTCCTGCGCGAAGGCCTCGCGCGGCGAAGCATCGCAGACGAGCCGTCCCTGGTTCATGATGAGCACGTGGTCGGCCAGCCGCGCGATATCGTCCATATTATGGGAGACTAGGATGATCGTGACGTGTTCCCTATCGTGCAGATGGCGGATGGTCTTCACCAGTTCCTCACGGCCGCGCGGGTCGAGGCCGGCGACAGGCTCGTCGAGGACGAGGTACTTCGGCCGCAGGGCCAGCACGCCTGCTATCGCCACGCGGCGCATCTGGCCGCCTGAGAGCGCGAGCGGCGAGCGCTTGCGGTACGTCTCATAGTCGAGATGCATGAGCCGCATCGCCTCTTTGACGCGCTCTGCCGTCTCCTCCTCGGACAGCCCGAGGCTCTTCGGGCCAAAGGCGATGTCCTTCTCGATGGTTTCCTCGAAGAGCTGCTGCTCGGCGTACTGGAAGACCATGCCGACCTTGAGGCGCATGGCCCTGGCCGCCGCGCGATCCTTCTTCGCCTTGGGGTTGATGTCGACATCATCGACGAGCACGCGGCCTGCCGTCGGCTGCAAGAGTCCGTTGAACTGCTGCAGGAGCGTCGACTTGCCCGACCCCGTGTGGCCGGCGATGGCCGTCAGTGAGCCCTCCTCGATAACGGCAGAGATATCGCCGAGCGCCTGATGCTCGAACGGCGTGCCGGGCATGTAGACATACGCGACATGTTTTAACGTGATGGACAAGTCAACCCCTCCCCTCTCTTGTGGCAGCAGTCAAGCCGTGCGGATAATCCGCGAGTGTGACGAGCGCAGAGGTGAGCTCATCATCCGTCAGGATGTCCTGCGGCACGTCGAGGCCGGACGCGCGAAGCTCCAGGCCGAGCTCTGTCGCCAGCGGCACATCGAGGCCGAACGCCTTGAGCGCAGCGGCCTTCCGGAAAATCTCGCGCGGCGTGCCGTCGTCAGCGACGCGGCCGTCCGCCATGACGATGACGCGGTCTGCCAGCGCCGCCTCCTCCATGAAATGCGTAATCAGCACGATCGTGATGCCCTGCTGTTCGTGCAGGCGGCAGACCGTCTCCATGACCTCGGCGCGCCCCTGCGGGTCGAGCATGGCCGTCGGCTCGTCGAGCACGAGGCAGCGCGTCTTCATCGCCAGTGCCCCCGCAATCGCCACGCGCTGTTTCTGGCCGCCTGAGAGCAGATGCGGCGCAAACTTGCGGTAATGCGTCATGTTGACACAGGCGAGCGCCTCGCGCACAGCCGTGCGGATCTCATCCGGCGGCATGCCGAGGTTCTCGGGTCCAAAGGCGACGTCATCTTCCACGACAGCTGCGATGAGCTGGTTGTCGGGATTCTGGAAGACCATGCCGACCTGCTGGCGGATCTTCCAGAGCTCACCTGTATCGGCTGCCGCAGCCGTGTCAAGCCCGTTGATGCGGCAGACGCCAGACGTCGGCAACAGGAGTGCATTGAGGTGCTTCGCGAGCGTCGATTTGCCCGAGCCATTCGCGCCGAGCACCGCGACGAATGCCCCCTCCTCGACCGCAAGGCTCACATCGTCGAGTGCACGGTGCTCCTGCTCCGTGCCGGCCTGATAGCAGTGCGAGAGATGTTCCAGCTCAATCCATGCCATACCTTCACCTTCCCTTTCGAATCAATGGTCTTATTATACCGCAGATTGACGGTCAACACAAACGCCAAACAAAGTTGACGGAAGAATAGTACGCTTTCAGTACGCTGCATGCCGCGAGGAGCGCAAAAAAAAGACTGCCTGCGTGGGCAGACAGCCTTTGTATGGTCCGTATATCCGTATGTGGATTACACGAGCTCGATGATGACCATCGGAGCAGCATCGCCGCGGCGAACGCCGAGCTTGAGGATACGCGTGTAACCGCCCTGGCGGTCAGCGTACTTGCTTGCGATCTCATCGAAAAGCTTTCTTACTACATCTTCATCAGCCAGCTGAGCGATTGCCTGGCGACGAGCGCTGAGGTCACCGCGCTTTGCGAGCGTGATGAGGTTTTCAGCGAACTTGCGGAGCTCTTTTGCCTTAGCTTCCGTCGTCTCAATGCGGCCATATCTGAAGAAGGAAGTGAGAATGCTCGTGAACAGCGCCTTGCGGGCTGCGGAGTTACGTCCTAATTTTCTGTAGCTCATTGATTTCCCTACTTTCCTGTCAGTCGTTGTTTTGTTTGAGCGTTAAACCGAGTTCCTCGAGCTTCTTCTTGACTTCCTCAAGAGATTTGCGTCCGAGGTTGCGGACCTTCATCATGTCATCTTCCGTCTTCTCAGCAAGGTCAGCGACCGTGTTGATATTGGCGCGCTTGAGACAGTTGAAGGAACGTACGGAGAGGTCGAGGTCTTCGATCGTCATATCGAGAACCTTGGAAGAATCGTCTTCTTCCTCCTCTGGGAAGGTTGCTTCCTCTTCCTCCTCTTCCTCCGGGAGGCCATCCATATTCTGGAACAGCTTGAGATGCATGACAAGAATGCCAGCGGCCTTGCTGACGGCCTCTTCCGGGCGAAGCGAACCATCGGTCCAGACTTCGAGGATCAGGCGGTCATAGTCCGTGACATTGCCTACACGCGTATCCTGTACCGTGTAGTTCACGCGTTTGACCGGGGAGAAGATGGAGTCGATCGGAATGACACCGATCGTGTCGTCCGGCTTCTTGTTCTTGTCTGCCGGGACGTAGCCACGGCCACGCTCGACAGTCATCTCAATCTTGAGCTTGCCGTCTTCGTTGACCGTAGCAATATGGAGGTCCGGGTTAAGGATCTCGATGTCGGCATCACAGATGATGTCGGCAGCCGTTACCTCTTTTTCTCCCTCAACATCGATGCGGATGATTCGCGGCTCATTGCCCGTCATCTTGAGGCAGAGCTCTTTGAGGTTGAGGACGATGTTCGTCACATCATCCCGGACGCCCGGAATCGTGGAGAACTCGTGGAGAACGCCATCGATTCGGATGGAGGTAATCGCAGCACCTTCGAGAGAAGACAGCAGCATGCGGCGCAGGCTGTTGCCGAACGTCGTGCCGTAACCGCGCTCGAGCGGCTCGCAGATGAACTTGCCGTAGCGGTTGTCTTCACTGATTTCCGCAATTTCAATTTTCGGTTTCTCGATGTCTATCATCTTGAATGAACCTCCTCAATAACACTATGCGCACAGGCACAAATATTCATTATTTGGAGTACAACTCGACGATAGCCTGCTCATTGACAGGAACATCGATCTCATCACGGTTCGGGAAACGCGTTACCGTACCCGTGAGGTTGGCCTGATCGGCCTGGAGCCATGCCGGAGCAGACAGTGCGTTGCTGCTCTCTTTGAGCTCCTTGAAGAATGCATTGCTCTGGCTCTTCTCTGCCACAGCGATGACATCGCCGGCATTCACGAGTGCGGACGGGATGTCAACGCGCTTGCCGTTGACCGTGAAGTGGCCATGACGGACGAGCTGACGAGCCTGACGGCGCGTGTTGGCGAGGCCAAGGCGGTAAACGACGTTGTCGAGACGGCGCTCGAGAAGGCCGAGGAGGTTTTCACCCGTGACGCCCTGCATCTTCTTTGCTTTATCGTAGTATCCACGGAACTGCTTCTCGAGCACGCCGTAGATGAACTTTGCTTTCTGCTTTTCCTTCAGCTGCGTGCCGTACTCAGAAACCTTGCGGTTCGTGCGACGGAGCTGACGCTTCGATTCTTTGGAACGACCAATAACAGCCGGCTCGAGGCCGAGGGCACGGCATCTCTTCAGGGCTGGTACTCTATCAATTGCCATCGGTTAAATGCACCTCCTATTATACTCTTCTACGCTTCGGCGGACGGCATCCGTTGTGCGGAATCGGGGTAACATCCTTGATCATGTTGACCTCGAGGCCCGTTGCCTGCAGGGAACGGATTGCGGCTTCACGGCCGGCACCAGGACCCTTGACGTAAACTTCGACCTGCTTGAGGCCGTGTTCCATAGCTGCCTTAGCAGCCGTCTCAGCTGCCATCTGTGCAGCGAACGGCGTGCTCTTGCGGGAGCCGCGGAAACCGAGGCCGCCAGCGCTGGCCCAGGAAAGTGCATTACCGCTCTTATCGGTGAGCGTAACGATTGTGTTGTTGAACGTAGAGCTGATATGTGCTACGCCATATTCAATGTTCTTACGAACTTTTTTCTTCGTGCGAACTGCTTTCTTAACTGCCACCAGTTAACCCTCCTTTATTAGTCCTTTTTCTTGCCTGCTACAGCCTTTTTCGGGCCTTTACGCGTGCGGGCGTTGTTCTTTGTGTTCTGTCCACGGACAGGAAGACCAAGACGGTGGCGACGACCACGGTAGCAGCCGATATCAACGAGTCTCTTGATGTTCATCTGGCGCTCGCGGCGAAGGTCACCTTCGACCACGACGTTCTTATCGATGACATCACGAAGTTTTACAACTTCGTCCTCCGTGAGGTCTCGCGTACGAGTATCCGGATTGATGCCAGTCATCTTCAGGAGATCCTGAGAAGTCTTGAGACCAATACCAAAAATGTACGTCAAAGCAATTTCAATTCTCTTGTCACGGGGTAAATCTACACCGGCAATACGTGCCATTAATAAAGCACCTCCTTATTCATTCATTAACCTTGTCTCTGTTTGTGTTTCGGATTTTCGCAGATGACCATTACACGGCCTTTGCGCTTGATGATCTTGCACTTCTCGCAAATCCGCTTTACTGACGGTTTTACCTTCATCGTTATATGCCCCCTTTTCGATATTGTCAGCCTTGTCATTTTGCTAGTATACCATGTTTCCACGGTTCTGCCTAGTGGCAGGAGCGAAAAAAGTCAAATATTTTTTCACGATGGGCAAAATGAACAGCCTGGCTCATTTGAATCGGTAGGTTATACGGCCGCGCGTTAAGTCATAAGGCGTGAGTTCGATCGTGACTTTGTCACCGGGAAGGATGCGGATGAAATTCATGCGGATCTTACCGGATACATGCGCCAGTACAACGTGACCATTCTCCAGCTCAACCTGGAACATCGCATTCGGCAGTGCTTCCAGGACTTTGCCTTCTACTTCAATAACATCTTGCTTCGACATGTCATTTCTCCCTTTATGCTTCATGGAAATTGGTTGGGCCAAAGTCATCTCATCTAAGGAGTGTGATTTTCTAATGCCATGCCCAACAACAGGTTATTCTTCTAAAAAATGCATATATCATTGTAATGGGCGGCCAATGGCCGCCCTTACAATAACATCTATCATTCGGTGGTGATCCCATGCAGATGGGAATCACCGACAGCCTCCGGTCAAGCCTTCAGTGTCTCGATGAGATCCTGCGTGACTTTCTCGATGGACTGTCTGCCATCGACTTCCGTATAGACACCGGCTGCCTTGTAGTAGTCGATGAGCGGCTTCGTCGAAGCCTCGTATACGGAAAGGCGATTCTTCATCGTCTCTGCCGTGTCATCCGCACGCTGGAAGAGCTCGCTGCCGCACACATCGCAGATGCCCTCTTTCTTCGGAGGGTTGAACTTCGTGTGATACGTAGCACCGCACTTCTTGCAGATGCGGCGTCCGACTGCGCGCTCGATGAGGTCTTCAGCCGGGACGTTGATGTTCAGGACGCGCGTGAGCGTGAGGCCGAGATCCTTGAGGATTCCCGTCAGGGCATCTGCCTGCTCGACCGTGCGCGGGAAGCCATCGAGGATGAATCCCTTCTTGCAATCGTCTTTAGAGAGACGCTCGCGCACGATGCCGATCGTGACGGAATCCGGTACAAGCTTGCCTGCGTCCATGCACGCTTTCGCCTGCTTGCCGAGCTCCGTTCCCTCTTTGACCGCTGCACGGAACATATCGCCCGTGGAGATGTGCGGGATATCGAAGGCTTTGACGAGCTCAGCCGCCTGCGTGCCCTTACCGGCACCCGGGGGGCCCATTAACAAGATATGCATGATGCTTCCTCCTCTTATTTCATGAACCCTTCGTAATGACGCATGACGACCATGGACTCAATCTGCTTCATCGTCTGCAGTGCAACACCGACGACGATGAGCAGGGCCGTACCGCCGAAATAGACACCTTCGATATGCGTTGCCGCAGCAATCATATTCGGAAGGACGGCAATGAAGGCCAGGAACACGGAACCTGCCAGCGTGATACGCGTCAGGACATGATCCAGATAATCTGCCGTTGGCTGGCCTGGGCGGATGCCAGGGATGAAGCCACCGTATTTCTTCAGATTGTCCGCCATATCCGGGATCTTTACGGTAACAGCCGTGTAGAAATACGTGAAGAAGATGATCAGCGCGACGTAGAGCGTCGTCTGAAGCGGCTTGCCCCACTCGAGATAGCTGGCCACCGTCTTGACCCAGGGCACATCGATGAACTGGGCCACGGTCACCGGGAACATCAGCACGGATGACGCAAAGATGATGGGAATGACGCCCGCCTGATTGACTTTCAGCGGGATGTGGCTGGAATGACCGCCATACGCTCTCTGACCGACCACGCGCTTGGCGTAGGAAATCGGGATGCGGCGGAAGCCCGTCTCAATGTGGATGACGAAGACGACCATCGCCAGGGCGATGACGCCAAACAGGAACACACTGAAATAGCTGATCGTGCCAGCCTGCACATAATGGTAGATCGTTCCGATGTTCTTCGGCAGGGCCGCAACGATGCCGGCAAAGATGATAAGCGAGATACCATTGCCGACACCCTGCGCCGTAATCTGCTCGCCCACCCACATGAGGAATACCGTACCGGCCGTCAGCGTGATCGCGATGATCAGGATGTTGACGGGGTTCGGATTCAGGATGGCTTCCTTCAGGCCAATGGACATGCCGATTGCCTGGAGGAAGGCGAGCACGACGGTCAGATAGCGCGTGACCTGCGTCGTCTTCTTGTGCCCCTCCTCGCCTTCCTTCGACCACTGCTCGAGGGTCGGGATGACGACATTGAGGAGCTGGATGATAATGGCCGCATTGATGTACGGCGTGATGCTCATCGCGAAGATGGAGAACTTACTGAACGCACCACCGGAAAAAAGGTCCAAGAGACCGAACAGATTGCCGTTTGCGAAGAGCTTCTCGATCGCGGTCGGATCAACTCCCGGGACGGGGATGTGCGTCCCCATCCGGAAGATGGCGAACATGATCAACGTGAAGATGATCTTCTGGCGAAGTTCGGGTATCTTAAAGATGTTGCCAAGGGCTGAAAGCACCTCAGATCACCTCGACTTTGCCACCTGCTGCCGTGATCTTCTCCTCTGCGGATTTCGTGAAGCCGTTGGCACGGACCGTCAGCTTCTTCGTGAGCTCGCCGTTGCCGAGGATTCGGATGCCATCCTGAACATTCTTCAGGATGCCGGACTCAACGAGCACGACCGGATCGACCGTCGTGCCGTCTTCGAAGCGGTTGAGCGTCTCAACGTTGACTTCTGCGAACGTCTTAGCCCAGACATTCTTGAAGCCGCGCTTCGGCAGACGACGGTAGATCGGCATCTGGCCGCCTTCAAAACCCGTGCGAACGCCGCCGCCGCTGCGGGAATTCTGGCCTTTCATGCCGCGACCAGCCGTCTTGCCATTGCCGGAGCCGAGGCCGCGGCCGACGCGGTTGCGGACCTTGCGGGAACCAGCTGCTGGCTGTAATTCATGTAACTTCATCTAGTGCACCTCCTGTCTCGTCTTAGTCTGCGATTTCTTCTACCTTGATCAGATGCTCTACTTTGTGGAGCTGGCCACGGATGGCCGGGTTATCCGGAAGCTCAACAACAGAGTTGATCTTGCGCAGTCCAAGAGCACGAACGGTTCTGCGCTGCGTTTCCGGGCGACCGATCAAGCTTCTCTTCAGCGTGACTTTAACTTTTGCCATTTTGTGAGCCTCCTATTAACCTAAGATTTCCTGAACCGTCTTACCACGGAGCTCAGCGACAGCCTCAGCACGCTTGAGTGCCTTGAGGCCTTCCATCGTTGCGCGGACCATGTTGTTCGGGTTTGCGGAGCCGAGAGACTTCGTCAGGATATCGCGGATACCAGCGAGCTCGAGGACGGCACGAGCCGGGCCGCCAGCGATGACACCAGTACCTTTGGCAGCCGGCTTCATCATGACTTTGCCAGCACCGAAGATGCCGATCATCTCGTGCGGGATCGTGCGGTTGTCGTAGAGGGCGACTTCGACGAGGTTCTTCTTCGCATCCTCGACGCCCTTGCGGATTGCCTCCGGAACCTCAGCAGCCTTGCCGAGGCCAACGCCTACCTTGCCTTTCTTGTTGCCGACGACAACAAGGGCACTGAACGAGAAGCGGCGGCCGCCCTTGACGACTTTTGCAACTCGATTGATATATACAACTTTCTCCTCGAACTCAGGAGTCTCGTTGTCCATATTTCTAGCCATTCATTTACCTCCTTTGGACTTTGTCTTAGAATTTCAGCCCAGCTTCACGGGCTGCTTCAGCGAGTGCGGCGACACGGCCATGGTAAACATAGCCGCCACGGTCGAATACGACTTCCGTGATGCCCTTTTCGAGAGCGCGCTTAGCGACTTCTGCACCGACAGCCTTAGCTGCTTCGATGTTGCCGCCGTAGTTCTCGAAACCCTTGTCCTGGGAGCTTGCAGAGACGAGCGTTACGCCCTTCTCATCATCGATGACCTGCGCATAGATGTTTGCGAGGCTGCGATATACGTTGAGGCGCGGACGAGCCGCCGTGCCTGCGATATGGTTGCGGACGCGCAGATGACGTTTCTGGCGTGCCTTGTTCTTATCTGCTTTAAGAAGCACAGAGATTCACTCCTTTCTAGAATTTGGTCCTTATTTCTTGCCCTTAGCGCCGGCTTTACCTTCCTTGCGGCGGATGTGCTCACCAGCGTACTTGATACCCTTGCCTTTGTACGGCTCCGGCTCACGGAAGCTGCGGATCTCCGCAGCGATCTGGCCGACAACTTCCTTGTCGATGCCCTTGACCGTGATGGCATTGGCCGACGGAACATCGAACTCGATGCCCTGCGGCGGCTCAACGACGACCGGATGGGAGAAACCAAGGGAGAGGTTGAGGTTCTTGCCCTGCTTCTGGGCACGATAACCAACGCCGTTGATTTCGAGGTTCTTGGAGAAACCTTCCGTTACGCCGACGACCATGTTGTGGATCAGCGTACGGCTGAGACCATGGAGAGATCTGTGCGTTTTATCGTCGGAAGGACGCGTTACCGTGATAACATTGCCTTCGACGGTTACTTTCATATCCGGATGAATGTGGCGGGAAAGTTCACCTTTCGGGCCCTTTACTTTCACCAGATTGTCCTCGCCGAGCGTAACCGTTACGCCAGCCGGGATTTCAATCGGTGCTCTACCAATTCTTGACATCTGTACACCTCCTGACTACTAATTACCAAACGTAAGCGATGACTTCGCCGCCGAGACCAGCCTTGCGGGCCTGCTTGTCGCTCATGATGCCCTTCGAGGTGGAGATGATGGCGATGCCAAGGCCGCCCAGGACACGCGGAAGCTCATCGTGCTTTGCGTACTGGCGAAGGCCCGGTTTCGAAATGCGTTTGATACCGGAGATGACTTTCTCACGCTGCGGACCGTACTTGAGGTCGATCGTGAGAACGCCCTGCTTGTTGTCCTCCGTGAACGTGTAGTCTTTGATGAAGCCCTCTTCCTTCAGGACCTCTGCAATAGCGGTCTTGATCTTGGAAGCCGGGATTTCCACCTTCTCGTGGAATACAGAGTTTGCATTGCGCAAACGGGTCAGCATATCTGCAATAGGATCAGTCATTACCATGTGAACCGATATCCTCCTTTCAAAATGTCAAAATTACCAGCTGGCTTTCGTTACGCCAGGGATAGCACCTTTGTAGCTCTGCTCGCGGAAGCAGATACGGCACATGTCGAACTTGCGCATATAACCATGCGGACGGCCGCAGATCTTGCAGCGGTTGTAGCCGCGCGTGGAGAACTTCGGTTCCTTGCTCCACTTCTCAATCATAGACTTCTTAGCCAAGTTTCCTTACCTCCTTATGCTTTGAACGGCATACCCATGAGTTTCAGGAGCTCTCTGGCTTCTTCATCCGTCTGTGCCGTCGTAACAATTACAATGTTCATGCCACGGATCTTATCGATCTTATCGTATTCGATTTCCGGGAAGATGAGCTGCTCTTTGAGACCGACAGCGTAGTTGCCACGGCCGTCGAAAGCCTTGTCAGATACACCGCGGAAGTCACGGACGCGCGGGAGAGCGACGTTCATGAACTTATCGAGGAACTGGTACATGCGCGTGCCGCGCAGCGTTACCTTGCAGCCGATCGGCATGCCTTCACGCAGTTTCCAAGCGGCGAGGGACTTCTTCGCACGCGTCAGGAGCGGCTTCTGGCCCGAGATGATCGTCAGATCATTCACGGCAGCATCGAGGGCCTTCGGGTTGCCAACGGCTTCACCGACACCCATGTTGATGATGACTTTCTCGATTTTCGGAAGCTGCATGACGTTCTTGTAGCCGAACTTCTCCGTCATAGCCTTGCAGACTTCGTTCTGGTATTTTTCCTGTAATCTATCCACTTATGCTCCTCCTTTCGTGATTATTTCGTCTGGTCGATGACTTCGCCGCACTTCTTGCAAGCGCGGACCATCTTGCCATTGACTTCCTTGTGAGCAACGCGCGTTGCCTTCTGGCATGCCGGGCAGACGAGCATGACTTTGCATGCATGCATCGGAGCTTCCTTGACGAGGATGCCGCCCTGCGGAGCCTTCTGGTTCGGCTTCGTGTGACGCTTCACTTTGTTGACGCCTTCGACGACAACCTTACCCTTCTTCGGCATAGCTGCGATGACTTTGCCCTGCTTGCCTTTATCTTTGCCGGACAGCACGAGAACCGTGTCGCCCTTCTTAACGTTCAGTTTTACGAGTGACAAAATAGCACCTCCTCACAATTAAAGTACTTCAGGAGCCAGGGAAACGATCTTCATGAAGTCTTTATCGCGAAGCTCTCTGGCTACCGGTCCAAAAATACGCGTGCCTTTCGGCGTCTTGTCGTCCTTGATGATGACGGCTGCATTCTCGTCGAAACGGATGTAGGAGCCATCTGCACGGCGCAGGCCCTTGACGCTGCGGACTACGACTGCCTTTACGACATCGCCCTTCTTGACCGTGCCGCCCGGAGCAGCAGATTTGACTGCAGCTACGATGATATCACCAATGTTAGCGTATTTACGGTAGGAACCGCCGAGAACACGGATGCACATGATTTCCTTTGCACCAGTGTTGTCACCAACATTCAGGATGGTTTGCTGTTGGATCATTGTTTGACCTCCTTCTTCGATAATTTGGGATTATTTCGCGCGTTCTACGACTTCAACGACTCTCCAGCGCTTCGTCTTGGACAGCGGGCGCGTTTCCATGATGGAAACCTTGTCGCCAACATGTGCGTCGTTCTTCTCATCGTGTGCGTGGAATTTGACCGTTCTCTTGACCGGCTTCTTGTAAAGCTTGTGCTGCTCGAGTTCCTCGACTGCAACAACAACGGTCTTGTCCATCTTATCGGAGATGACCTTACCAATCTTAGTCTTACGTACGTTTCTTTCGCTCATCAGGGAGCCTCCTTCCTTCTGCATATCAGTTTCCGTGATCAAGCCTTGAGCTCGTTCTCACGCTGGATCGTCTTGATGCGGGCGATCGTCTTCTTTACTTCCTTGATACGCATCGGGTTCTCGAGCTGGCCGGTGGCGAGCTGGAAACGGAGGTTGAAAAGTTCCTCTTTGAGCGAAGCAAGCTTCTGGTTGAGCTCCTCAGCGTTCATCTCGCGAATCTCATTAACCTTCATTTACTTCACCGCCCTCTGCTTTATTGTCTTCCTTCACAACGAACTTCGTCTTGATCGGGAGCTTGTGGCCTGCGAGACGCATTGCTTCCATAGCGATTTCCTTGGAAACACCATCCATCTCGAAGAGCACGCGGCCCGGCTTCACGACAGCTACCCAGTACTCCGGCGAACCTTTACCGGAACCCATGCGTGTCTCAGCCGGCTTTGCCGTTACCGGCTTATCCGGGAAAATCTTGATCCAGACCTGGCCACCGCGCTTGATGTAACGCGTCATGGCGATACGAGCTGCCTCGATCTGGCGGTTCGTGATCCATGCCGGCTCCAGTGCTACAAGACCGAACTCACCATGGCTCAGCGTATTGCCGCGATGAGCCTTGCCCTTCATGCGGCCACGGAACTGTTTACGGTATTTGACTCTCTTTGGTAATAACATTAAGCTTCGCTCCCTTCAGCTGCAGTCTTAGCCTGCTTTCTTTCCGGAAGAACTTCGCCCTTGAAGATCCAGACCTTGATGCCGATGCGGCCATAAGTCGTGTGAGCTTCTGCCGTACCGTAATCGATATCAGCGCGGAGCGTATGAAGTGGGATACTTCCTTCACGATAGGATTCCTTACGTGCGATCTCAGCACCGCCAAGGCGACCGCTGCAAGCGATCTTGATGCCCTTAGCGCCGAGACGCATCGTGCGGCCAACGGCCTGCTTCATCGCACGGCGGAAAGCGATGCGGCGCTCGAGCTGCTGAGCGATGTTCTCAGCGACGAGCGTAGCGTCCATATCCGGCTGCTTGATCTCTGCGATGTTGATGTCCACGCGCTTCGTCGTGTACTTCTTCAGACCTTCTTTGATCTGCTCAATGCCCGAACCGCCACGGCCGATGACCATGCCCGGCTTAGCCGTATGGATCGTGAGCTTCAGACGGTTCTTGCTGCGCTCCGTCTCGATTCTGGACACACCGGCTGCCTGAAGGCTCTGCTTCAGATAGTCACGGATTTTGATATCTTCATGCAGGTTCTCTGCAAAATCTTTGTCTGCATACCACTTAGCATCCCAGGTCTTGACGACGCCAAGACGAATACCATGCGGATTTACTTTCTGACCCAAACCGTTTCCCTCCTTGCTCAGTTCTTCTCGTCAACGACGATGGTTACATGGGACGTACGCTTCAAGATCTTGAACGCCTGTCCACGGGAACGCGGATGGATGCGCTTGAGCGTCGGGCCCTGATCAGCGAAAGCCGTCTTGACGTAGAGCTTCTCGACGTCCATATCAAAGTTGTTCTCAGCGTTTGCAACAGCAGAACGCAGGACTTTCTCAACTACCTCGGCACCAGCCTTCGGCGTGAATTTCAGAATCGCGAACGCTTCAGCGACGTTCTTGCCACGGATGAGATCCATGACGACACGAACTTTGCGCGGAGCGATGCGAACATATTTAGCTACTGCTTTAGATTCCACAAGGATTCTCCTTTCGCAAAATTATCTCAGAGAGGTCTTTCTCTCTTCGCCGGCATGGCCTTTGAACGTGCGCGTCGGTGCAAACTCACCGAGCTTGTGGCCTACCATGTCTTCCGTGATGTAGACCGGCACGTGCTTGCGACCATCATGGACGGCAATCGTGTGACCGACGAAATCCGGGAAAATCGTGGAGCTTCTCGACCAGGTCTTGACAACCTTCTTATCGTTAGCCTCGTTCAGGGCCGTGATCTTCTTCATCAGGCTCTCTGCAACGTAAGGTCCTTTTTTAATAGATCTTGACAAAGTGTCTCCTCCTTTCGTCAGGCGGCACTAGGCTGCCTGTCGATTTCTATTATTTCGTGCGTCCTTTGACGATGAGCTTGTCGGATGCTTTCTTGCGACGGGTCTTTGCACCCATAGCGCATTTGCCCCATTTCGTAACAGGGTGCTTGCGGCCAACAGGGGAGCGGCCCTCGCCGCCGCCGTGCGGATGGTCGTTCGGGTTCATCGCTACGCCGCGGTTCTCCGGGCGAACGCCGAGCCAGCGGTTACGGCCAGCCTTACCGATCGTGATGTTCTCGTGTTCGAGATTGCCGACCTCGCCGATCGTGGCGCGGCAATTGATGTGCACCTTGCGGAGCTCACCAGACGGCATGCGGAGGAGTGCATAATCGCCTTCCTTAGCCATGAGCTGTGCGGACGTACCAGCACTGCGGACGAGCTGTGCGCCCTTGCCGATCTTGAGCTCGACATTGTGTACCGTCGTGCCGACCGGGATGTTCTTGAGCGGGAGTGCGTTGCCGACCTTGATATCAGCGTCCGGGCCGGAAACGACCTGATCGCCGACCTTGAGGCCGTTCGGTGCGAGGATGTAGCGCTTCTCGCCGTCAACGTAGTTGAGCAGAGCGATGCGGGCGCTGCGGTTCGGATCGTACTCAATCGTAGCGACGCGAGCCGGGATACCGTCCTTCGTGCGCTTGAAATCGATCACGCGATAGAGGCGCTTATGGCCGCCGCCCTGATGGCGGACGGTCAGGCGGCCCTGCTGGTTACGGCCGCCGTTCTTCTTCAGGCGTTCCGTCAGGGACTTCTCAGGCTTGCTTGCCGTGATCTCATCGAACGATGCGACCGTCATGAAGCGTCGGCCTGCAGAATATGGTTTAAAACTCTTTACTGCCACTTAAATGTACCTCCTTTTCTCGATTATGCCTCGAAGAACTCGATGCTTTCGCCAGCAGCGAGCTTCACGATGGCTTTTTTATAGTCAGGGCGCTTGCCAGACGTGCGGCCCATGCGTTTCGTTTTGCCAAGTACGTTGACCGTATTGACTTTCTCAACTTTGACTTTGAAGATCTCAGCGACTGCTTTGGCAATCTCGATCTTGTTGGCTGCTTTCGCAACAACGAAGACGTACTTGCCTTCAGCCATGAGCTGAGTCGTTCTCTCAGTGATCAGCGGACGGATCAGGATATCACGTGCTTCCATTATGCGAATACCTCCTCGATACGGGTGATGGCATCCTTCGTGATGAACAGCTTGTCATGATGAAGGATATCATAGACATTCAGGCCAAGAGCCTGGATGGCTTTCGCACCCGGGATGTTGCGTGCGGATTTCTCGACGTTCTCAGCTTCATCAGCCGTGATGAAGAGGGCCTTGGAATCGACGCCGAAGTCACCGAGCATCTTGACAACCTGCTTCGTCTTCGGAGCATCGAAGTTGAGGCTCTCGAGAACGATGAGGTCGCCGCTCTTGACTTTATCGGAGAGTGCGCACTTGAGTGCGAGGCGACGCTGCTTGCGCGGCATGCTGAACGCATACTTGCGCGGATGCGGTCCGAAGACCGTACCACCGCCAACCCACAGCGGGCTGCGCGTCGAACCAGCACGTGCACGGCCCGTGCCCTTCTGCTTCCACGGCTTACGGCCGCCACCGCGGACAAAGCCGCGCGTCTTCGTGGCATGCGTGCCGAGGCGCTGAGCTGCGAGCTGCATCACGACGGCCTGATGCAGGAGGCCTGCATTCATCTCTACGCCGAAGATGCTGTCATTCAATTCGATATCGCCAACCTGATTGTTGGTGATGTCATAAACTGCTACTGTAGCCATAATTGTTGGTGTCCTCCTTCCAATCAGTTTTTGCCCGGCTTAACGGTGTTCTTGATCACAACGAAGCTCTTCTTCGGGCCCGGAATAGCACCCTTGATGAGGATGAGGTTGCGGTCTGCATCGACACGGACGACCGTGAGGCGCTGAACCGTAACGCGCTCGCCACCCATGCGGCCCGGCAGCTTCTTGCCCTTGAGGACACGTCCGCCAGGACCGGAGATCATAGCACCCGTGGAACCCGGCTCACGATGGGACTTGGAGCCATGGCCCATAGGACCGCGAGCGAAGTTGTGACGCTTGATACCGCCGGCAAAACCCTTGCCCTTGGAAGTACCCGTAACATCAACAAGTTCTCCAGCACTAAATATGTCAACGCCGATGGTGTCACCGACTTTGTATTCAGAAGCATCTGCAAGACGCATCTCGCGAATGAACTTTACAGGGCTGACGCCTGCCTTCTCGAAATGGCCTTTCAGGGGTTTGTTCACTTTATTTTCTTTAACTTCACCGAAGCCGAGCTGTACTGCATTATAGCCGTCGGACTCAACCGTCTTGTTCTGGATGACGATGTTGTTGCCAGACTCTACGACCGTAACCGGGACAACCTTGCCTTCTTCCGTGAAGATCTGAGTCATACCAAGTTTTCTACCTAAGATAGCTTTCGACATTCATTCCACCTCCTCGGATTAAAGTTTGATCTCGATGTCTACGCCTGCCGGCAGGTCAAGACGCATCAGAGCATCGACCGTCTTGTTGGTCGGTTGCAGGATGTCGATCAGGCGCTTATGCGTGCGCATTTCAAACTGCTCACGGCTGTCCTTGTTGACATGCGGGGAACGCAGGATCGTGTAGATGTTCTTTTCCGTCGGAAGAGGAATCGGACCGGATACCATTGCACCAGTCTTCTTTGCCGTATCGACAATCTTTACGGCACTCTGATCGAGGGCTTTATGATCATAAGCCTTCAAACGGATTCTGATTTTCTGCTGTTTAGACAATTTGTTTTTCCTCCTTATCGTCCAGGCTCTTGGCCCAAACATTTCTCCGTAACAGTTCCCTCGGGTACACCCGAGCCATCTGCCACGTCATCGCATTGGGGGGTACCATATTGATTTTAACCTTTAAATAAGAGCGACGCGAGCGCCGCTCTTATGAAAAGATTAAGTTGAAAGATTAGCCTTCGACTTCCGTTACGCGGCCAGCACCAACCGTGTGACCACCTTCGCGGATAGCGAAGCGCAGGCCCTTCTCGATAGCGATCGGGGTGATGAGCTCAACTTCCATCTCGACGTTATCGCCAGGCATAACCATCTCCGTGCCTTCCGGCAGTTTGACTACGCCAGTTACGTCCGTCGTGCGGAAGTAGAACTGCGGGCGATAGTTCGTGAAGAACGGCGTATGACGGCCGCCTTCTTCTTTCGTCAGGACATAGACCTGAGCCTTGAACTTCGTGTGCGGATGAATCGTGCCCGGCTTTGCGAGAACCTGGCCACGCTCAATCTCTTTGCGGTCGATACCACGGAGCAGAGCACCGATGTTGTCGCCAGCCTCAGCGAAATCAAGCATCTTGCGGAACATCTCGATGCCCGTGACAACCGTCTGACGCGGCTCGTCCTGCAGACCAACGATCTCAACCGTATCGTTCATCTTGAGCTCACCACGCTCAACGCGGCCCGTTGCAACCGTACCACGGCCCGTGATCGTGAAGACATCCTCGACCGGCATCAGGAACGGCTTAGCGTTGTCGCGCTCCGGCGTCGGGATGTAGTCATCAACAGCTTCCATGAGCTTGATGATGTTCTTCTTCTGCTCTTCGTCGCCTTCGAGGGCCTTCAGAGCGGAACCAGCGATTACAGGGATGTCATCGCCCGGGAAATCGTAGCTGGAGAGCAGCTCGCGAACTTCCATCTCGACGAGCTCGAGGAGCTCCGGATCGTCAACCTGGTCAACCTTGTTGAGGAAGACAACGATTGCCGGAACACCGACCTGGCGAGCGAGCAGGATGTGCTCACGCGTCTGCGGCATCGGGCCATCAGCAGCGGAAACGACGAGGATTGCACCATCCATCTGAGCGGCGCCCGTGATCATGTTCTTGACATAGTCAGCGTGGCCCGGGCAGTCAACGTGTGCATAGTGACGTTTCGGCGTCTCATACTCAACGTGTGCCGTGTTGATCGTGATACCGCGCTCGCGCTCCTCCGGAGCCTTATCGATATCAGCGTAATCTTCGAAAGAAGCTTTGCAACCCGGAGTCTCGGAGAGAACCTTCGTGATTGCAGCCGTCAGCGTCGTCTTGCCATGGTCGACGTGACCGATGGTGCCGATGTTAACATGCGGTTTGGTTCTTTCAAACTTTTCTTTAGCCATTGTGATTTTTTCCTCCCTTATTCACCTTTGTTTTTTGCGACAATCTTGTCAGCAATATTTTTAGGAACTTCATCATAGTAAGCAACTTCCATGCTGTAGTTCCCTCGGCCCTGAGTCTTGGAACGCAGATCCGTCGAGTAACCGAACATCTCGGAGAGCGGAACGAAGCCCGTGATGACCTGGGAACCATTGCGCGCTTCCATACCATCGATACGGCCGCGGCGGGAGTTCAGATCGCCGATGACATCGCCCATGTACTCTTCCGGTACAGTGACTTCGACTTTTACATACGGCTCAAGCAGAACCGGATTTGCTTTTTCAGCACCATTGCGGAAAGCCATGGAGCCGGCAACCTTGAAGGCTGCCTCAGAGGAGTCGACTTCGTGGAAGGAACCATCGAAGACCGTTGCCTTGATGTCGACCATCGGATAACCAGCGACAACGCCAGCTTCCATAGCCTGCTTGACACCATCTTCAATCGGCTTGATGAATTCTTTCGGGATAGCGCCGCCGACAACCTTGTTCTCGAACGAGAAGCCTTCGCCCGGCTCCTGCGGCTCGAGTTTAAGCCAGCAGTGACCGTACTGGCCGTGACCACCGGACTGGCGGACGAACTTACCTTCAGCCTCAACGGACTTGCGGATCGTCTCGCGGTATGCAACCTGCGGCTCGCCGACTTTGCAGTCGACCTTGAACTCGCGGAGCATGCGGTCAACGATGATCTGCAGGTGAAGCTCACCCATGCCGGAGATGATCGTCTGGCCCGTCTCCTGGTCCGTGCGGACGCGGAAGGTCGGATCCTCTTCTGCGAGCTTCTGGAGTGCTACGCCCATCTTCTCCTGGTCGTTCTTCGTCGACGGCTCAACCGCAACGGAGATAACCGGATCCGGGAATACCATCGACTCGAGGATGATCGGATGCTCTTCATCGCAGAGCGTGTCGCCCGTCGTCGTATCCTTGAGGCCGACGGCAGCAGCGATATCACCGCTGTAGACGCGGTCGATTTCCTTACGGTTGTTCGCATGCATCTGCAGGATACGGCCGATACGCTCTTTCTTGCCCTTCGTGGAGTTGTACACGTAAGAGCCGCCATCGAGGATGCCGGAGTATACGCGGAAGAATGCGAGCTTGCCGACGTACGGATCCGTCATGATCTTGAATGCGAGAGCGGCGAACGGCTCATCGTCGCTCGACGGACGATGGTCCTCTTCGCCCGTTTCCGGGTTGATGCCAGCGATCGGCGGGATATCCGTCGGAGCCGGCATGTAATCGACGATTGCATCGAGGAGCGGCTGGACACCCTTGTTGCGATAGGAAGTACCGCAGGTGACCGGGCAGAGCTTGCAGGAAACCGTACCCTTGCGGATAACAGCCTTGATCTCGTCTTCCGTGATCTCCTCGCCGCCGAGATATTTCTCCATGAAGTCATCGTCGAGCTCGGAAAGAGCCTCGAGGAGGATTTCACGGTATTCTTCAGCCTGATCCTTCATGTCATCCGGGATCGCGACTTCATCTTCGACTTTGCCGAGGTCGTCTTCATAGACGATGGCTTCCATCTTGACGAGATCGATGATGCCCTTGAACGTGTCCTCAGCGCCGATCGGCAGCTGGATTGCAACTGCGTTTGCATTGAGGCGTTCCTTCATCATCTTGATGACATTGAAGAAGTCCGCGCCGGTGATGTCCATCTTATTGACATAAGCCATACGCGGAACATTGTAATTCTCAGCCTGACGCCAAACGGTCTCAGTCTGAGGCTCAACACCGCCGCGAGCAGTCAGGACTGCTACAGCGCCATCGAGTACGCGCAGGGAACGCTCAACCTCTACCGTGAAGTCCACGTGACCCGGCGTATCAATGATGTTGATGCGATGATTTTTCCAATGGCAGGTCGTTGCAGCGGACGTGATCGTGATACCACGCTCCTGCTCCTGAACCATCCAGTCCATCGTTGCAGCACCATCATGTACTTCACCGATCTTGTGATTGACACCCGTGTAGAAGAGGATACGCTCCGTGGTCGTCGTCTTACCGGCATCGATGTGAGCCATGATACCGATGTTACGAGTCTTTTCAAGGGAATACTCTCTTGCCACTTTTGTTCTCCTTCTTTGAACTCTTCTCCCGTCACAGCAGGAGAAGACTGAGTCTTACCAACGATAGTGAGCGAAAGCCTTGTTGGCCTCTGCCATCTTGTGCGTGTCTTCCTTCTTCTTGATTGCTGCACCCGTGTTGTTTGCAGCATCCATGAGCTCACCGGAAAGACGCTCATCCATCGTCTTCTCACCGCGGAGACGAGCATAGTTGACGAGCCAGCGAATGCCGAGCGTCATGCGGCGGTCCGGACGAACCTCGACCGGAACCTGGTAGTTAGCACCACCGACGCGGCGTGCGCGAACCTCGAGAACCGGCATAACGTTCTTGAGAGCAGTCTCAAAAACCTCGAGAGGATCCTTGCCCGTCTTGGCACGGATCGTCTCAAACGCATCGTAAACGACGCGCTCTGCAACGCTCTTCTTACCGGAGAGCATTACCTTATTGATGAATTTCGTAACCGTCTTGCTGTGGTACACCGGATCCGGCAGTACGTCGCGCTTCGGTACGGAACCTTTTCTTGGCATTGTTTTACCTCCTTCTTCATTAGCATATTTTCCTGCTCAGGGCAGGAACCGTTTCATTACTTCTTCTTCGCTTTAGCTTTCTTCGCACCGTACTTGGAACGACCCTGGCCGCGATCCTGCACACCGGCAGTATCGAGCGAGCCGCGGATGATGTGGTAACGAACACCTGGCAGGTCCTTGACACGACCGCCGCGAATCAGAACAACGCTATGCTCCTGAAGATTATGACCAATGCCTGGGATGTATGCGGTAACCTCGATGCTGTTCGTCAAACGAACACGGGCAACCTTACGCAGAGCCGAGTTCGGCTTCTTCGGCGTAGACGTGTAAACACGCGTGCAAACACCACGTTTCTGCGGGCAATTCTTGAGTGCTGGTGCTTTGGACTTCTCCTGCATGCTCTTTCTGCTCTTACGAACTAACTGATTGATAGTAGGCATACATGCACCTCCTTCCTTCATATTGAGAATTTATTATTTATTAAAACCCCGAAGCAGAGCTCCTGAGTTTTTAACAAATAGGCTGCTTGAGGACTGCCGCCGCTGCCGCGCCGACCTCAATGCCACATGCATTGCCGAGGTCAGCCATCGTCGCCGCATGCTCGACCGAGACATCCTGTTCCCGGCAGAGAATCTGCAGCGGTCCGATGACGCGTTCATCTGCATCATCGGCAACGAAGACGCATTCCGCATCTCCGCGCTTCACAGCTTTGGAAACCTGCTTGATACCCATTACCCGACTGGCGCTTTTCAGTGCATCCAGTGTCATTGCTTTCACTCTCCTGTATCACTAAATCGTGCGCTTGAATCAGGCACTCCTATAATATAACACCCTCCAAAACCCTTGTCAACACTTATTTTATAAAGTTTTGTGTGTCCACGCTGTCTAGCGTATCATTTTTATGGACACGCGCAAAAACAGCACTTTTATTCCTCGTACAGAGGACATTGCTGGCAAAAGTATACAAAAAATAAAAGGCCCGCAGACTGCGGACCTTTTATGTATACAGAGCGGCTCGACCGCCCTGAGACTATGCAATTCGATCAGTTATTGGCAGCAATGACTTTCATGGCGACTTCTACGACATGCTGCTTCGTGAAGCCGAACTTCTCGAAGAGCTGTGCCGCCGGTGCCGAAGCGCCGAAGCTCTCCATGCAGACCGTTGCACCGTCGAGGCCGACGTAGCGGCCCCAGCCGAAGCTCGAGAGCGCCTCGACAGCGACGCGCGCGCGGACATCCTTCGGCAGGACGCTCTCCTTATACTCAGCGCTCTGCTGCTCAAAGAGATCCATGCACGGCATCGAGACGACGCGGACGTCGATGCCGCTCTTGGCGAGCTCTTCCTGTGCCTCGATGGCCAGCGATACCTCAGAGCCCGTGCCGATGAGGATACCGGCCATGTTCGCCGGATCCTTCGCCTCGGAGACGACATAAGCACCCTTGAGGGCATCCTTGCTCGAGCCCGGGAGCTGCGGCAGGTTCTGGCGCGTGAGCACGAGAGCCGTCGGCGTCTTCGTAGACGTCACAGCGAGGTACCAGCCGGCAGCCGTCTCCGTTGCATCAGCCGGGCGGAAGACATTGATGTTCGGCAGGGCGCGCAGCATGGCCATCTGCTCGATTGGCTCATGCGTCGGGCCATCCTCGCCAACACCGATGCTGTCGTGCGTGAAGACGTACGTCACCGGCAGGCCCATCAGGGCAGCCAGGCGGACCATCGGCTTCGTGTAGTCACTGAAGACGAAGAACGTCGCGACATAGGCGCGCAGGCCGCCGTGGAGCATCAGGCCATTGGCAATCGCGGCCATGGCGAGCTCGCGGACGCCGAAATGCAGGTTGCGGCCCGCATAGTTGAACTTGCTGAAGTCCCCCTCGCCTTCCATATGCGTCTTGTTCGACGGTGCGAGATCAGCACTGCCGCCGATGAGGTTCGGCATGATGTCCTTGAGGCGGTTGATCATCTTGCCGGAGAGATTGCGCGTTGCGACAGCCTTGTCCTCATAAGCCCAGAACTCATCGCTGTTGTAGAGCGCCTCGGCATTGACAGCCGTGTGGTACTTCTCCCAGCGAGCCTTGTCCTCCGGGAACTTCTCGCAGTACTCAGCGAACATCTTGTTCCAGGCAGCCTCTGCCGCCTCACCCTTCTTGGCGAGGTCTGCATAGTGGTCGTAGACATCCTGCGGGATGTTGAAGGACTTGTCCGGTTCCGGCCAGCCGAGGTTCTCCTTCATGGCCTTGACGTTCTCCTCGCCGAGCGGCTCGCCGTGAGCGCTGGCCTTGCCCTGCTTGGCCGGGCAGCCGTAGCCGATCTGCGTCTTGACCGTGATGAAGGACGGATGCTCCTTGTCAGCCTTCGCTTCTTCGATGGCCTTGCCGATGGCCTCGAGATCATTGCCGTCCTCGACTGTGATCGTCTGGAACCCAAAGGCACGCATACGAGCCTGGACATCCTCCGTGAAGGCGATGTCCGTATTGCCCTCGATGGAGATCTTGTTGGAATCGTAGAGGATGATGAGCTTCGAAAGGCCAAGCGTGCCAGCGAGCGAGAACGCCTCCGAGGAAATGCCTTCCATCATGCAGCCGTCGCCGCCGAGCGCGAACGTGTAATGGTCGACAACCGGGTAGCCCGGGCGGTTGAACATCGAAGCGAGGTGTGCCTCTGCCATCGCCATGCCGACAGCCATGCCCATGCCTGCGCCGAGCGGGCCCGTCGTGGCTTCGACGCCGACCGTGTGACCGTACTCCGGATGGCCCGGCGTCAGCGAGCCCATCTGGCGGAACTCTTTCATATCGTCCATCGTCAGGCCGTAGCCGTAGAAATGGAGCAGCGAATAGAGCAGCGTCGAGCCGTGGCCGCCCGACAGGATGAAGCGGTCGCGGTTGGCCCATTTCGGGTCCTTGGCATTGTGGTTCATGTGATTTGCCCAGAGCTCATACGCCATCGGAGCGCTGCCGAGCGGCAGGCCCGGATGACCGGATTTTGCCTTCTGGATTGCATCTGCTGCGAGCACGCGGATCGCGTTGACGCATTTCGTATCGATGTTACTCAAAGTGTATCTCTCCTTACCACTTGATTCTGAAAATTCCTGATGAATCCTCTCACTCCATCTATTCTACAAGATTTTATATAAAAAGTACAGTAGCTTGTAGAAATTTTATATGACTTGGTACCAATTCCATGGTGTTCAGCGTATATCAGGACGAAGTGCGACAGCCTTTCCCATATAGATGTGGTGGATATCACGCTGTGCTTTTCCCGTATCGGCGAGCACGAGCACGCGAATGCACTTCTCCAGGCTGCCCTCAATCGCACATTGACGCGCGTCAAAGAGCGGCACGAGGTCGAAGCCCGGCAGCTGGCGCACACCAGCCGTCGGGAAAGCCGCCGTGAGATCTTCCGTCATGCTGAAGATCACCGCACCGATATCCTCCGGTGCCAGTTCATTGCGCTCGATGAGCTCCTGCATCATCGCCTTGGCCGCCTGCCAGATTGCTTCCTTTTCGTTCTGTTCCACGGTGATCGCACCGCGCACACCTCTCATGCCCATATCTGCATCGCTCCTTTTCCATCTCTACGCACCATCGCACATGGTCTTGCCATTTGCCTGCAACGGTTATACCTCTGTCATCATTTTACCATGCCGCACAGAATCCCGCCACATGCCGCACGTAAAAAGACCCGCCGCAGTGCGGCGGGTCTTGGAGCTAGGCTCCTTTGTGTATCTCCCAGATCAGGCGGATACTCAGCACAAAGGCGATGAGGTACCCGAGGAAACCGAGCAGGGGAATCTCCATGATCTTCGGCGTCATATTCGTCGTGCAGATCGTGCTGGATCCGAGGAGCAGCGCTGCGCAGAGCACGGCGATGATGACCTTGTTGATCATCTTGTCCATGCGGTTCAGCGGCTCCTCCGAGCCTGTGAGGTCGAGGTTGACCTTCGTCTGGCCGCTCATCGTCATCTTGAGGATGTCCGAGATCTGTTCCGGCAGTTGTGCGGACTTGCGCATGAGCAGGAAGCCCTCGCGCTTGACCTTGTCCATCTCATCGTGCCAACTGAAGTTCTTCTTGAAGTCGAGGGCGAGGCTCTTCGCGAAGATCTCGACGAAGCTGACCTTCGGGCAGCAGAGACGCATGACGCCCTCAATCGTCAGGACACCGCGCGCGAACATCGAGAGCCCCTGTGGGCAGGCGATGCGGTGGACGCGCAGGATATTCATGATCTGGCGCGTCAAGACGCCCATCTGCAGCGACTTGAAGTCGAGTGAGCTGTACTGCGCCATCATCGAATCGATGTCCTGATAGAGCGCTGTGTGGTTAATGCGGCCGCGCACGACACCCAGAGAGAGCACGGCGGCTTTCATCTCAAAGGTATCGTGATTCGCCAGCGCCATCACAGCCTTGCGGATGGCAATGCGGTCGCGGCTCGAGAGGCGCCCCATCATGCCGAGGTCCAGCCAGACGATGCGGCCGTTCTTCACCCAGATATTGCCCGGGTGGGGGTCGGCATGGAAGTAGCCGTCCTCGATGATCTGCTTGACGTAGTTCTCGCCGAGATGGCGCCCGAGCAGGTTGATGTCGTAGCCATTCGCGCGCAGCTTGTCGAAGTCATCGATGCGGATGCCGTCGACAAACTCCATGACGAGAATGTGCTGCGTCGAGAGCTGTCGGAAGACCCGTGGGCAGCTGACATAGTCGACATCGCGGTTGAGGTGCTCGAACTCTTCGATGTGGTCGGCCTCCATGAGGAAGTCCATCTCCTGTTTGGCGATCGTCCACATCTCGTCGAGGACCATGTTGAAGTCGAGGACATCCTGCGAGTGGCTGACGATCTTCAATAGCGTCGCCGCGCGCTTGAGGAGCACGATGTCCTTGCTCATGATCTCGTAGATGCCCGGCCGCTGCACCTTGATGACGACTTTCTCGCCTGAGGTCAGCACAGCGCGGTGCACCTGTGCGATGCTCGCCGAACCCAGCGCTTCCTCGTCGATGGAGCGGAAGATCTGAGACCAGCGGCGGCTGTACTCCTTCTCGATGACCTCGAGGATGATGGGAAACGGCAGCGGCTTCGCACCGGACTGCAGCTTCATGAGCTCATCGCAGTACTCCGGCGGCAGGAAGTCCGGCCGCATGCTCATGATCTGGCCGAGCTTGACAAATGTCGGACCGAGGTCCTCGAGGACCTGCCGCAGCTTCTCCGGCGTCATGCCGCGCACGACTTCGCGTCTGCGCAGGACACCGATCATCTCGCGCAGGCGCCCTGTAGCGCCCGCATCCTCTATCGCATTCTGCAAGAATTTATCGAGCATCCGTCATCGCCCATCCTTACATCCTTACATCTTCAGTGTCTAACGTCTTACTTCTTGTACTTCTCCTGGAGCTGCTGGCGCACCGTCTCATTCGCGAGGAAGTCATCGTACGTCGAGAGGCGGTCGACAACGCCGTCCGGCGTGATGTCGATGATGCGGTTCGCGATCGTCTGGACGAACTCGTGGTCGTGCGAGACGAAGAGCGCCGTGCCCTTGAAGGCGATCAGGCCGTTGTTGAGTGCCGTGATCGACTCGAGGTCGAGGTGGTTCGTCGGCTCATCGAGGAGCAGCACATTCGCGCCCGAGAGCATCATGCGCGAGAGCATGCAGCGCACGCGCTCGCCACCGGAAAGGACCGATGCCTTCTTCTGGCTCTCCTCGCCCGAGAACAGCATGCGGCCGAGGAAGCCGCGCACGAACGTCTCATCCGGATCCTTCGAATACTGGCGCAGCCAGTCGACAAGGTTGAGGTCGACGCCGTCGAAGTAAGCCGAGTTGTCAGACGGCAGGTATGCCTGCGTCGTCGTCACGCCCCACTTGAACGTACCCTCGTCCGCCTGCTCCTCGCCCATGAGGATCTTGAAGAGCATCGTCTTGCCGATGCTGTTCGGGCCGACGAAAGCGACCTTGTCGCCGCGCTTCAGCGTGAAGCTGACATTCTTGAGGACCTGCTCACCGTCGACCGACTTGGAGATGCCGTCGACCTGGAGCAGCTGGTCGCCCGCCTCGCGGTCCGGCGCGAAGGCGATATACGGATAGCGGCGCGAAGACGGCTTGATGTCCTCGACCTTGATCTTGTCGAGCAATTTCTTGCGGCTCGTCGCCTGCTTGGACTTCGCAGCATTGGCGGCAAAGCGCGCGATGAAGGTCTGCAGTTCCTTGATCTTCTCCTCGGCCTTCTTGTTCTGCTCCTTCTGCAGCTGCAGGGCGAGCTGGCTCGACTGATACCAGAAATCGTAGTTGCCCGCATAGAGCTTGATCTCGCCGAAGTCAACGTCGCAGATGTAGGTGCAGACCTGGTTGAGGAAGTGGCGGTCATGCGAGACGACGATGACCGTATTCGGGAAGTCGGCGAGGAAGTTCTCGAGCCAGTTGATCGACTCAACATCGAGATGGTTCGTCGGCTCATCTAAGAGCAGGATATCCGGGCTGCCGAAGAGCGCCTGGGCGAGCAGCACGCGGACCTTCTCCTTCGCCGTGAGGTCCGCCATCTTCATCGTGTGCTCCTCTTCGGGGATGCCGAGGCCGTTCAACAGACGTGCGGCCTCGGACTCTGCATCCCAGCCGTTGAGTTCGGCAAACTCCGCCTCGAGCTCCGAAGCGCGCATGCCGTCCTCTTCGGAGAAATCCGGCTTCGCGTAGAGCGCATCCTTCTCATCCATGATCTCCACAAGGCGCTTGTGGCCCATGATGACCGTGCGCAGGACCTCGTAGTCATCATAGGCATAGTGGTCCTGCTGCAGGACAGCGAGGCGCTCGCCCGGTGTAATCTCGATTGTGCCGCCCGTCGGCTCAATGTCGCCTGCCAGCAATTTGAGGAAGGTGGACTTGCCGGCACCGTTCGCGCCGATGATGCCGTAGCAGTTGCCCGGCGTGAACTTGAGGTTGACGTCCTTGTAGAGGACGCGCTTGCCAAACTGGAGGCTGACATTATTGACTGTAATCATCGAGTGATTTCATCCCTTTCAATCTGGAAATAATTGCGATCTTGATTTCTTTATGCATGACAGAGGGCTCAGATGCCCCTGCATCATTCGGTCAGCATGGCTCGGAACATCGAGAGGATGCTCTGGCCGTACGTGTATCCCGGCACAGCCCAGCGGCCGTTGAGGTCTTCCCACGTGCCGAGCGTGCGCGTGCCGTAGGAGTCGCGCACGAGCTGGTAGCGCGGGTCGATGACCGGCTCGCTCGGCTCGCGCGTCGACGAATACGCCAAGAGGTGCTGGATGTGCGCGCGGACACCGAGCTGCGCCGTCGCGAAGAAAGCGCCCTTGACGCCGCCGCCCGTCGTCCCGAGGCCGCAGAAGTTGTTCTGCTGCGGGATGACATCGCCGCCGTAGCGGAAGAAGCCTGTCTCCTTGAGCGCCTGAGCAAAGGCGACGTCCGGGCGGATGCCCTCGCGCGCACCCTCTTCATAGTAGTACGAGACGAGCTGCTGCGGCGAAACGGTGATGTCCGGGTTCGGGTTGTTGCTCAAGAGGTAGCGCACGCACTGCTCCTGGCTCGCGAGCGGCGTGCCGATGATCGAGTTGTCGTAAGCCGAGATGGTCTGCGGCACGGCAAGCGGTGTCATCTGCTGAGCGGCCTGTCCAGACGGATAGAGGATGTTGTGGATGCGCGACTGGAAGTCGCTGCCGCCCGACAGTTCCTTTTCCGATGTTGCGTGCAGCTGATCCTCACCGCGCAGATCCTGGCGGATGCCGATCTTCGGGTCGGCCTGATGCTTGCGGGAAGGTCTTTGTGCCTGCTTTGTCTCGTTCATGACATCCGGCACGGCTACCGTGACCTCAGCGCTGTTCTGCGGTGCTTTGTGGGCGCGCTTTGCCTCTGTGACAGACGGCGCATAAAGCAGGAACGAGCCGAGAACGACTCCCGTTAACAGATATTTTCCATACGAATTCCAATGCATTGACACGGATCGAAACACTCCTTATACGATATACGAGTTACAAGATTGACCAGAAACCATAGAAAAAATACAAGAGGAAGGCCACCGCCAGCACGCGCAGGAAGCGGCTGACGTGCCCGCCCGACAGCAGGGTCAGGCTGACGTAAGCGATGCAGGCCGCCCCGAGACCTGCCGCAACGTCCTGCGTCAGCGGCAAGATGAGGAAGAGCAGCCCCGCTGCCACCTTGTCTGCAAGACCGCCTGAGAACACCGGCTTCATGCGCAGCAGGAGTACGAGCCCTGCCCCGGCGAAGGCCGGAGCGAAGATGCTCGGGAATGAGGCCATCGACTGCAGCGTCGGCTCCATGAAGAGCAGGAGCGCGAGGAAGGCTGCCGTCCAGTACGCCATGCGGCCCGTGCGGCCGCCCGTGGCCTGCCCCGCCGCCGACTCCGGCGCCGCCGTCAGCGGCATCGTGCCGAGCAGGCAGGCGATGAAGCTCAGGCCACTCAGGGATAGCAGTGACCGTCCCATCTGCCCGTCATCAAGATGCGGAGCAAGTGCCTTGAGCCCTCCCCACCCTGAGAGAATGAGGAAGAGCACAAGGACGAGCGAGAGGTCTGCATAATCACATACCCTTATATTTTCCCACCCGTTCATGAATATGAGCTGAAGGCCGGTGCGGTCAAGGCCCTCCGGCAGGAAAAAAGGAGCGTCCGGCAGTACCCAGAAGCCGCCAGAGAAAGCGAGAACAGCGCTCGTGAGAACGCCGCCGAGCACGGCCCAGCGCGCTCCGACAGCCATGAGGGAGAGCATCGCGATGATGCCGACGAGACTGATATACGCGACAGGATCGGCCATATTGCCGAGCTGCACAGGGCCCGTCGGCGAGCCCATGAGGAGGTGCCCCTGATAGAGGCCCTGCACGAGCAGCATGAGGCCGACAGCACCCTGAAGGCCGTCCGCGATGCACGGGGGGAAAAGCTGAACAAGTCCCGCCAGCCGTCCCGGCCGCTTCGAGAATACAGTGAAGGCGAGTGCTGCCGTCATGACGAGCGAGACGACAGCGCCCATGAAGAGCACCATCTGCCAGCTCACGCCGTGCGCAAGCATGACGATGGCGACGAGCCACGAGGTCAGCGCCGCTCCCGGCGCTGCAGCGACGGGCAGACCGAGCCTCCCGAAGGCCAGCGTGCCCGCGAAGGCCATGAGCATCGAGGCCGTGTAGATGCCCATGAACGGCGCCCCCACCTGTGTCAGGAGCGTCGGCACGAGCAGCAGCGAGGCCGAAAGAGAGAGCGCTGCCAAAAATCCAGGCAGCAATTCCTGCATGAGAACTCCTCCTTGAAATCAGACTAATATTTTTTATTTTATCATAGAATCCAAGGAATCTCCATCGATGTACAGGAACTCCTGCAAAAAGTCGGTGGGATTCAGGCAATCTCCATCGAATCGATGCTATAATGAAAAGACAAACACCAGCAAGATTGACTCTAGGAGGAATCACCATATGAAAAAATCCATGGGCATGGTCAAGGTGGCTGCTGCACTGGCCATCGTCCTGCTCTTCCTCATCATCCACCTGGCAGACCCTGCCTTCCTGCCGCACCTCTGCGGGCTGCTCGCACGCGGCGACATCCAGGAGACAGCCGCCTACATCGCCTCCTTCGGCAAATGGGCCGTCGTCTTCAGCTTCCTCTTGACGCTCTTCGTCAATGCGCTGGGCTTTCCGCCCGCCATCATCTTCTCGACAGCCAACACGCTGATCTTCGGCATCTTCTGGGGCATCTTCCTCTCCGTCACCGCCGAGACCGTCGGCGTCCTGCTGAGCTTCGTGCTGCTGCGCTTCTTCTTCCGCGATGCGGCCGAGAAGATCATCAACAAGCACCCGACCCTATCAAATCTCGATAAGTACAGCGGCAGGCGGGGCTTCGTCGTCATGCTGATTGCCCGCATGGTGCCGTACTTCCCCTCCATCCTGCTCAATGCGCTCGGCGCACTCTCCGCCATGTCGATGCGCGATTACGTCATCGCCTCCTTCGTCGGCAAATTCCCCTCGACGGGCATCGAGGCCATCATTGGCCACGACACGCTCACGCATCAGGAAGACCCGACGCGCCTCATCGTCGTCTGCATCTTCGCCGTCGTCCTGGTCGTGGGCGCCTGGATCTACGAGAAACGAGCTGCCAAGCACGCACCAGAAGCGTGATCAGACATTGCCGAGGTGAACAAAGCGCAGCCTTGCTCCGGCAATCCGCCTGAGTCGCTGCAGCGTCTCAGCAGGCGTCATGGGGATATCTGAAAGGTAGCGCGGGAAGTAACGCGAGAGGTGGAGCGGCAGCTCCGCTGAGATGCCCGCCAGCCACTCTGCCTCCGCCGCCATCTCCTCGGCGCTATCGTTCTTTCCCGGTATCACGAGCGTCGTGACTTCCACATGGACGCCCGCTTCGGCCGCCATCTCGATGGCGGCTTTTGTCGTCTTGAGGTCACCGCCGATCCAGTCGTAGAACGACTGCGTGAAGCCCTTGAGGTCGATGTTGACCGCATCGACATACGGCAGCAAGTGCAGCCAAGGCTCTGCCGTGATCTGGCCGTTCGTCACGAGCACGACGGCGAGGCCCGCTTCCTTGAGCAGGCGTGCCGTATCGCAGACGAATTCATAGCCGACGAGCGGTTCGTTGTAGGTAAAGGCCACACCGATATTGCCCGACGTCTCCTCGAGCCGCTGAGCCGCCGCCACAATCTCCTTCGGCGATGTGCGGTCCATCGGCAGCTGCTGTCCCTCAAATCCGTCGCGCCCCGCCTGTGAGATCGTGTAATTCTGGCAGAACGGGCAGCGCAGATTGCAGCCGAAACTGCCGAGCGACAGGATCATGCTGCCGGGACGGAAGTGATAGAGCGGCTTCTTCTCGATGGGGTCGAGTGCCGCCGACGTCAAGAGGCCGTAACTCAGAGAGCGGATGATGCCACCCTGATTCTGCCTCGCGCGGCAGAATCCTGTCTGCCCATCAGAAAGATGGCAGCGGTGCGGGCAGAGCCAGCAGACAGCTTTTCTGCCAGGTACTCCAGTTGCATCAGACATGGCGCTTCACCTCGAAGCGCCAGAGCGTTACCTTCTCCTTCGCGCCGATATTGCCCTTGCGGCGCGCGATGGCGATCTGCTGCTCGACGGAATCGACGCCCGCGAGATCCGGCAGCAGGACGCCGCGCCGCTCACCGTTCTGCACGATGACGCCGTAGCGCTTGACGTCAAGAGCCTTCGGCGAGTCAATCGGCTCCGGCTCAGACAGCACATCGACATCGTAGACTAGTCTCGAAAGTTCGTCCGGCGTGACCTGCGGGAAGCGCGGGTCGTGCATGCCAGCCGAGACGGCGTTGCAGATGATCTCCTCGGCGAGATTGCGGCGGCCCGGTGCCAGCGTGCCGATGCAGCCGCGCAGGCGTCCATCCTTCTTGATGGAGACGAAGCACCCCGCGCGCCTGTCCTGCAGATCCTCAGGAAGGTCTTTCGGCAGGGGCATCATGACGTGGCTGCGCACAAACGTTTCGAGACTCGCGCGCGCCAGGCGCACATAAGCGTCCTCATGCTCGCGTATCGCCGCGATGTCATTCGCCTCCTTCTCGATGAGCTGGCGGCCGATGTCGCGCGAATCATCACGGCCTTCCGGCGTGAAGTATGCGACGCCGTAGCCGACGCCAAACGGGCCCTCATGCGCGAGGAGTTCCGCATGGACCATCTGGCAGTCAAAGGCGCCCGCCATGATCCAGAAGGAGCGCAGGCCGCACTCTGCCGCGCCCTCAGCAAGTTCCGGCGAGATCGTCAGAAGAGACAGGAAATCCGCCGCGCCGAGAGCCTTCGTGACTTTCTCGTCAAAGACAGGCCCTTCCTTGGCAAAGCCGTACGGGCCATCTTCCTTGAGCTTGTGCGAGAGGTCGCCGCTCGCGATGAATACGACGCGGCGGCCGAGCTTTTCTGCCGTCTCTGCGATTTTCTCGCCGAGCCGGTAGTGGACATCCGCGCCGAGGCCCGAGAGCCCGATGCGCACGACCTTGACCGGCTTTTTGAGCTCCGGCTGCAGGAAGTAGAGCGGGATCATCGTGCCGTGGTCGAGCGCCGGCTCCCGCTCGCCGAGGAATCCGGCAGGAAGATCGTCTGCCGCACAGGAATCCGCCAGTGCCTTTGAGAAGACATCATCGTACGCCGCCTCGATCTTGACTTCCGGGCAACGGAACGCCGAGAAATCCCCCACAGCCTTCTTGCCCGGTGAAATGTGGAAGTAATCGCTGTAAAGTGTCGCGTGCGGGCTCGTGATGACGACCGTATCCGGCTCCAGCGCCGCCGCACGGCGCATGACCTCGCGATAAGCCGCCGTCGTCCTCGCAATCTTCTTCTCCTCACCCCTGCCGATCTCCGGCAGGATGATGGGCGGATGTGGCACCGCCATAGCAGCCACGACTGCCATAAGAATCCCTCCTTTTGACCAGGAATCAAAATCCAATTCATCACTAATAAAAAGATTACGAGAAATTTCAAAAAAATCCTGCTTTCATCGCAGGAAAATTGTCCCAGCGGGGCAAATGACGTATAATACTAGTAAGAAATCGACAGGAGGAAATCATGCATAAAATGTCCAGAAGAACCTTCCTCAAACTCTGCACGAGCGCGCTCGTAGCACTCGGCCTCGGGCGATACATCCCGGCATCTGCTGCGAGCCGCACGATACAGTTCCCGCGCCAGATCATCACAGCAGACTCCAGCACGAGCCGCACCGTCATGTGGCAGGCAGACGGCGGGCGTCAGGATGCAGCCTTTGTACTGACCGCGCCGGGCGGCAGTCCTGAGCCCTATGCACCAGAGGCCAACACCCTGCTGCAGGACGCGACGACCACGACGTTCTACACCGTGCACCTCACGGGCCTGGCACCCGCAACGCATTACGAGGGCACCATCCGGATGGCAGATGAGACCGTCACACTGCCGATTGTGACGGCTGCCAGTGAAGTATCCGCCTTCGAGGCACTGCTGATCGACGACTCCCAGTGCGGCGAAACATATGAACCCTTCGCACAGCTCCTCGAGAAAGCCCTTGCGCGCAATCCCCAGGCATCATTTCTCGCCGACATCGGCGACCTCACCGACAACGGCCAATCCTCTTGGCACTGGGACAGTTTTCTCTCCGTGCTCACGGGCGGCCGCGCGAAGGACATGCCGTTCGTCCCCGTCATGGGCAACCATGAATGCTACGGTCTCGACTGGCAGTTTGCCCTGCCGCGCCGCTATCTCACATCCTTTTCGGTCCCCGATAACGGCAGTCGGAATTTCCCCGGCTACTACTATTCATTCGACTACGGCCCCGCCCACTTCATCGTGCTCAACACGCAGATCACTGAGCTCGACGACCTGAAGCCCGGCCTCCTGCAGGAAGAGCTGCTCTGGCTCAAGCACGATGCCGAATCTTCCCAAAAACCCTGGAACATCGTCCTGATGCACAAGGACGTCATCGCCTACGACGAGTACCAGCCGGGCACGGGCCATGCAGGCGGCATCAGCGATGTCGGCCACGACTTCATGAAGGCCTTCGATGCGCTCGGCATCGACCTGGTACTCACCGGCCACATGCACACCTACCGCAACCGCGGCCATATCTACAACGAACAGCCAGACCGCCGCGGTCCGGTCTACCTGATGTTCGGTCCCGCCGGCAACGAGCGGTACACCGTGCCGCCCGACACGACCTTTGACAAAGTCAGCCTCGACCAGTCCGACCCAAACCGCTACCGCAACTACATGACGCTCACCGTCACGCCTGCAAAGCTCATCGCCACCTGCTTCCTGGAAGACGGCTCCACGATTGACCGCGTCACGCTGACGAAATGAAAAACACCTCGATGCCGTCCATGCATCGAGGTGTTTCTGTTAGTTTGACAGCTTGAGGGACTTGAGCCAGTCCTTGACCTTGGCATCGCTGAGGCTGCCCGTGAAGCACGTGCCGTCCTGCCAGCTGCCCTTGCCTCCGGCCATCTCGGCGAGGAGTTTGCCGCTGTTGCCGAGCGGTGAGCTCGCAGCCGTCGCAAAGGTCACAACCTGCTTACCCGAAAAATCATTGGCCTTGACGAAAGCATCGACCGGCCAGGCTGCAATCCCCCACCAGATCGGGTAGCCGATGAAGACCGTGTCATACGAGGCCCAGTTGTCGGGCACCGCCTTCTGGAGCTGGATCTTCTCGCGCAGCGAAGCGTCGTCGTGCTCGCGGCTCACGCGGCTGCCCGCGTCATTGTAGTCGAGGTCTGCCTCCATGTAGTCCGGCGAAGGGACAAGCTTCATGATATCCGCCCCACGCTCCTTGGCAATGACCTCAGCCACCCGCTCCGTGCGTCCTGTGGCGGAATAATAGACGACAAGCGTCTTGCCGCCTGCCGCCGCTGCCGTACCCGACGAGGAGGACGCTGCCGTGCCGGCGGCCGCGCTGCTGCCAGCCTGTCCGCCCGATGACTCCCCCGTCAGCGAGGACAGTCCGCATCCGCCAAGTACCAGAGCCATCATGCTCATGCCACCGATTCTCAAAAACTCTCTGCGATTCATTTTTTCCGCACTCCTTTCCAAAGCGATAAAAGCCAGCCAATCTCGGCAAACAACAGGAAGATGCCTGCCTGCGTCAACGCATAGCCCGCACCATTATATGAAAGTGCCGGCGTCATGAAGATATGTGCGCCCTGCAGGTGCTCGACGAGCCGATCTTGATGGGCTGCATAGATACCGGCTGCCCCTAGCAGCATACCGAACCCCAATAGGAGCATCCTTGCAGGCAATGGCCGCGAGGGGATGCCTGCAGCGTGCAGCCATTTCTGCCACCAAGCCTTCAAGTGCAGACCGAGATGGAGTCCCGCTAAGACCAGGAAGTACCGCGCCGCCGTGCTGTGCAGCTGATAGAGCGAAGGATTGCCGCGCAGCGAGAACGGCACGACATCTGCAAAGAGCTCGCTCGATGTCAGGCAGCCGCTGATGACCGTCAAAAAGCAGGCAGCAGCGAACAGGATGTTCAGCAGGCACCGAAGAGCCCGCGGCTCATTCCACCGTCCGCTTCCAAGCGACGAGACATAGCGGCGGTTGAGTGCGAGATGCCAGGCAATCGGCAACAAGAAGGCCACCCCTACAGCTTCATGTACCAGAGGCGGCAGATAGAAGAACATCATCTCACCGACCAGCAGGACGAGCATCAAGATATCCAGGCCGTACCTCATGGCTGCACCTCTCTCGTCTCCCTTACCGAACGCTCCCAACCAGCCGGCACAGCATCCTTCGGCAAGCTCTGCTCGACGATTTCCTGCGTCATGCGCACGTAGTCGTCCTCCGAGACATGGCCCTGACGCAAGACGCATGTGAAGCAGAGCCACGCATAGACAAGTCCAAAGAGGATGAGGACGTTGGCCAGTCGCCCTTTCCAATCCGGTCTGCTCCTCTGAAAAATCATACCATCATCCCCCAGTTTCCTTTCCTCATGGATTCATATATGCTTTTCTTATTCGTTCTTTTCATCGAGCAGAACGACGCCCTGCGGCGGATTCTCGAGGATGGCCCCGACAACCCTGTGTGGAATGTAAGGCTCCTCCAGATAGGCAATGTCCTCTTCGGTCAGCGAGACGGCGAGTGCGCCAACTGCATCATCGAGATACTTCGTCTTTGTCGCGCCGACAATCGGGGTGGCAACACCTTTCGCCCATTCCCAGGCCAGAGCAATCTGTTGCATCTTGACACCATAGCGCTCCGACAGCTCATAGACACGCTCGACAATCTTCATGTCCTCCTGTTCGCTTCGGTCATATTTCCCCATGGCCACGCGGTCGGTCTTGCCACGCAGGGAATCAGAACGCCATGTCCTGCGCGCCAGATGACCGGCTGCTAGCGAACTGTACGGCATCAATGAAACCTGCATCTGCTTGCAGATGGGGATGAGTTCCCGCTCATCTTCGCGGTAGAGCAAGTTGTAGTGGTTCTCCATGACAGAGAACGGCGTCCAACCGTGCTGTTCAGCGATATGCTGCATGTTCATAAACTGGTACCCATACATCGCGGAAGCTCCGATGGCCCGTACCTTGCCGACCCGGACAAGCCCATCCAGGGCTTCCATCGTCTCTTCCATCGGCGTGTCATAATCGAAACGATGGATGATGTAAAGGTCCAGGTAATCCGTGCCGAGGCGTTTCAGGCTGCCCTCGATTTCCCTCTGGATGGCATTCTTTGAAAGACGGCCTTCATTAAAGTAGACCTTCGAGGCCAACACAACCTTATCCCGGGGAATATGATTGCGTTGCAGCGCCCGACCAAGGTACTCCTCCGACGTCCCGCTGCTGTAGCAGTTTGCCGTGTCAAAGAAATTGATGCCAAGGGCCAGCGCGTGGCAGATCACCTGCTCGCTCGCCGCTTCATCGAGCGTCCACGCATGCATCGTCGGCTTGCCAAAACTCATGCAGCCCAGGCATACGCGCGAAACCTCAATATCCGTCTTGCCCAATCTCGTGTATTCCATATTCCTGCTCCTTCATTCACCCTATTACTCAAAGATTCGCCCCCATCTGCTCTGCCATGTCGCCGAACTTCGAGTTCTCAACGAGCGAGCGCGAACCGCAGCCGATGCCGAGTACTTTGCCGACATCCTGCCATTCCATATAGCGGACCAGTGTGTCGTAGTGATCGACGAGTGCCGCCATCGTCCAATCGTCACGGTTGTAAGCCGTCGCGATCAGGATGGACTTCTTGCCGTGCAGCCTGCCCGTCCGCGAGTAGAAGCGGTCAACGATTGTCTTGAGCTGTGCCGACATGCCGAAGTAATAGAGCGGCGTCGTCAGCACGAGCAGATCTGCCTCCAGCATCTTCGGCATCAAGGCGTTCTCGATGTCGTCCTTCCAGATACACGGGCCATCCATATGGCACTGGTCGCAGCCGCGGCACGGATGCGTCTCACTGTTGGCCGCGTCAAAGGTGAATACCTCATGGCCGGCCTGTGTTGCTCCTTTTGTGAAGCGGTCAGCCAGATAGATGGATGTTGATTCATCATGTGGATGCGGACTGCTTGTGATCACGACAATCTTCATTGCTTTCCCTCCCGAAATCTCACCTTTCTCATGCGCTGCCATACCTGAAGCATCCTTTTCCTGTCCCGTCAGTGCCGAAAGGCCACAGCCGCTGAGGAATACCGTCATGGCTCCCATGCCTGTCAGTTTCAAGAATTCCCTACGATTCATCAGAGCCGCCCCCTTTCTGCTTCCTCTCCAGTTCATAGATCATGTAGTCGATGCAGGAGAGCTTTTCCTCCGCCTCATGCAAGGCTGCCATGAGCTTGCGTCGATGACGCTTGAGAAAACAGATGCGCGCGGCATCGTCCGGCAACGATGAAAGCTCGCACCGGCAGGCATCGGCCTCACATATTCCCTGTTGATATCCGCGGTTCATTGATTTCAAATCCATATGCTTCCCTCATACCGTCACTGAGCGTTGCGATTCATGCGCGCGCAGTCACCGACCTTTTCTCCCGTGACGAAGTACTCATACGTCGGGAATTCGAACAGGACAGGCTTGAACACGTGGTAATCGATCTTGCCTGCTTTGTTGAGGATCGTCTCACTTGCATACGTATTCTCAATGCGGCAGATGAAATTATCGAATCCATCCAGCTTGTAGTCATCGATGACAGAACACTCAATCGAGACTTTGGCCTTGTCGATGAGCGGTGTCCCCTGCTCTCCGAGCGTATAGGCAAACGTCCCAGACTTATCGGTCTTGTTCCCGGAAACTACGCCCATATAGTCCGCTTCTTTGAGCCAGCTCTCATCCACGACATTGACCGATACGTTCTTCGTCGCCAGGATTCCTCGATTCGTATAATGGCTCTCGACCATCGAGAGCATCAGATGGCTGTGAGCCATGATGCCTGCATGCGCGACGAGCGTCCAATTCGGCTTGCCGTCGACCAGGCTGCCGACAACGATAAGCGGTGCCGGATACAGTGCCAAGGCTTTACCAATATTTTTCTTCATTTCTATTGTCCTCCCAGTTCTTATCTTCGTCTCTTGCTACTCTTATCTTACCTGCTCTACATTGAAATGTGAAATGCTTATATTTCAGCTTGCGTCATACATTTTTATTATTAAATGCTTGTCAAAAAAGTACCTGCTCCCTAAAATAGAAGCAGGTACTTTTATCGCATACGGACGAAAGGGGAATCTTTGATGGAACTGCGCACCTTATCGTACTTCCTGGCCGTGGCCAGGGAACAGAATATGACCGAGGCCGCCAATGTGCTGCATGTGACGCAGCCGACACTCTCGCGCCAGATTGCCGACCTCGAAGACGAGCTCGGCAAGAAGCTCTTCACGCGCACGAGCCGCAGCACCGTGCTGACAGAGGACGGCATACACCTGCGCCAGCGGGCCGAGGAAATCCTCGCGCTCGTCAACCAGACAGAAGACGAGATGAAGAATGACACGATTGACCTTGCGGGCTGTATCCGCATCGGCGCAGGCGAGACGCATGCCATGCACATCCTCGCCGATCTCTTTGCCGAGCTGCATAGCCGCTACCCGCGCCTGACGGTCGAGCTCTTCACCGGCAATGCTGACACCGTCGAGGAAAAACTCGCCCACGGCCTTATCGACTTTGCGCTGATGATCGAACCATTCAACGTCGAGCAGTATCACTTCATCCGGCTGCCCGAAACGATGCGCGTCGGCATCGTGACGCGCGATGACAGCAAATGGGCGCAGAATAGCGGCATCACGCCCGATGACCTGAACGCAATGCCGCTGCTCGTCTCCTCACGCCAGTCGCTCAACCGCTATGACTACCGTCAATGGTCGGGCGGCAAGGTATCCGCTGAAACGATGAACATCGTCGGCAAGTTCGACCTCATCAGCAACGCTTCCCACTTCATCCGCACGGGCATCGTGAATGCGATTGGCATCGACGAACTGCTGCAGCTCGACACCGGCCACTTAAAGTTCATCCCACGCGAGCCCGCCCTCACGCTCAGCGCCGTCATCGTCTGGAAGAAATACCGCCTGCTCTCAAAATCCAGCAGTGTCTTCCTTGAAGAGCTCCGGAAGCACATCGCCGAAGCGTCAAAAACGAACAGCAATCTGCCATAAAACCACTTGTTACGAGCCGATAGGACAATCCGTCGCCTGTTGCTCATCTGCCCGGCAGTGTACGAACTTTGTGAGTAGCAGGGCAGCGGCCGCCAGCAGCAGGCCACCGCAGACGACGAAGGGCAGGCCGAGGCTGCGGATGAAAAAGCCGCTGATTATGGTTCCCGCCATGCAGCCGAGATTGGCCGCTGTCAGGAACAGGCCGTTGCTGAAATCCGGCGCATCCGATGCCACGCAGGCCAGCAGGTACTGATTGATGTTCGCATTGATGCCACCGAGGATACCCCAGGCCACAATCAGTGCCGCAAGAAGAGGCAGCAACTTCCCACCGCCCACAAAGAGCAGGCAGTAGAGCGCGATGGTACACAGCGGGAAAAGGCGTACGGTCGTGCTGGGACACCTGGCGAGGAAATTGCCCCCCAGATAGCTTCCGCAGATGTTCAAGAGGCCATAGACGAGGAGCAGCGCTGCGATGAGCTCTCCCGGCAGTGCCGCAACCTTCTGCAAATAATCAGCGAGGTAGTTGTAGACACCGAAGATGGAACCGTTGAGGCAGATGACCGCCACGATGGCCAGCCAGACCGGCGGGCGCTTCAGAACGGAAAGCTGCGCGCCGTAGCGCATTGGCTGCGTCACCGGCAAGTCCGGCACAAAGGCCAGTGTCAGCAGAAACATGAGCCCCGTCACGCCTGCAAAGAAGACCATCGCCATCGAAAAGTCAAACGTCGCTGCCAGGACATTGCTGATGGGCACGCCGACGACCATGCCGGCCGCGACGCCCATGTTGATGCGCGCCACAGCCCGCGGCGCATCCTCTGGAGCCACCGAGGCAGCGGCCACGCTGAAGGCGAGTGCACAGTAGACCGGGTGGAAAAAGGCCGGCACGACGCGCAGCACTAAAAGGAGCTGGAAGTCGCTCGCAACGACGGCCAGTGCATTGCAGATCGTGAACACGCCCAGCACAAGCAGCATCACGTGCTTGCGATTGAAGCGCGAGAACAGCAACGGCATCGTCGGCCCTGCGATGGCCACGCCAAGCGCGAACAGACTGACGAGCATCCCCGCCTGTACGATATCCACCTGGTACATCTCCGCCGCCATCGGCAGGATACCGATGATGCCCATCTCCGTATTGAGGATGCTGAACACACCAAATGCCAAGATCAAGAGCAATAGCTGCTGTCGTTTCATATCATCTCATCCTTTCCGCCTCCAGACCGCTCTCCCCATCTCATGGTTGCAAGGTCAGGAATACATCACCTGCTCCCAGAGCAGCGTCCAGATCATTGGCTGCTTCGACGTGACCCAGACGCGTGTAGCGGTAGGTCGTCTGAAAATCCTGATAGAACACCACGACATACTGGCCGTCAAACAGCATGACATCTCCCTTATGGATCTCGCGGACATCTTCGTCCGCCGCTGTCAGGTGCTGCGGCAGTTTGTAGTATTTCTCGTTGCCATGGAGTTCTGTAAACGTCTTGGCCAGCGGCAACTGCTGCCGCAGCTCGGCAGCAGCCTCCGTGTCAGCCCACTTCAGAGCATACGCTTTGCTGCCCACTAGTAGGGATGCTGCTCCTGTCTCGTGCATCTCTGCCTCCTTCCCGGACAAGGATGTGGCTGCCACTCCGGGGCCGCCACATCCCAGCACGAGAAGTGCAATCAGAGCACAACAGAAAAAGAACAATCTGCTCATCAAACATCTTCCTCCCGGGTACGTCTTTCCAGCAATCATTCACCGAGGTACTTGTTGAAAAACGCGACGAGGCGGTCGAAGGGGATCTTGTCCATCTGGTCGTAGAGATCCGTATGCGTAGCACCCGGAACGACAATCTCCTCCTTCGGACCATCTGCCGCTTCATAGACCGCATCCGAGAAGTACTTAGAATGCGCCTTGTCCCCTGTGATGAGCAGCAGCGGGCGCGGGCTGAGTTCCTTGATGTGATCCATCAGCGAGAAGTTGAAGAAGCCGTATGGCGTCGTCGAATCCCAGGCCAGCGTGTTGGAGTTGATGGCGCGCGGATGGTAAGCGCGGCCGACGTAATAATCGTAGAAGCCCTTCACGACATCCGGTGCATCCGCCGGCAGCTTGTCGGGGAACATCGTCTTCGTCGAGATCACCTTGCCATCCTTATCGACGGCGAGCTCATGCGAGCCGGGAATGGACTTGCCTGTCTTTGCCTCCTCATCGCGCATCTCGGCCAGGTGGTGCTTGACAATCTCGCGCTGCTCCGGCGTATAGTAATCCCCTTGATAGTGGTTGCGGATGCTGTCCGACATGTCGTACATAGCCGAGGTCGCGACCGCCTTGATGCGCGTATCATTCGTCGCTGCCGTGATGGCCATGCCCGAGAGACCACAGATGCCAATGGCACCGATCTGCTGCGGGTTGACGAACTTGAGGTTGCTGACGAAATCGACCGCCGCGCTGTAATCTTCCGTGAAGATCTCCGGCGAGCCCATATTGCGGCGCTTGCCGCTGCTCTCCCCCGTGGTCGACGGATCGAAGGCGACGGCAACAAAGCCATTCTTGGCCATCTCCTGTGCGTAGAGGCCTGAGGACTGCTCCTTGACTGCGCCGAACGGGCCCGTCACGACGACAGCCTTGTACTGCTTCTTGTCATCGAAATCCTTCGGCAGGTAGAGGTGGCCCGCCACATCGAAGCCGTAACGGTTCTGGAACGTGACCTTCTTGGCCTCAATCGTCTTGTCCACGGCGAAGACGCGCGTGTCGTTGTCCAGATCCTTGATCGTCGCATGCTTCATCTGTGAATCGTGCACAAGCGTTTTCGTCGGCACGGCTGCATAAGTCGTATGCATCGTCATCCCTCCAAAAGTGAACGTCCCCATCATCACAGCGGCCATCAGCCAAGCGGCTCTTTTCTTGCTCTTGAATGTCTTCATGGAAAAAACCCCTTCCTTATTGTTGCATCGTTGCAGCTCACCGCTGCATGCCCGGTTGTTTTACTTGATGCATTCATTATAAGAGAAGGGGTATATGATTACAAATACTTGGTTTTAATAACCTATGATACATTTTAGGCATGATGAGAGAACGCCTCGTCCAGGGCCGCCACGACGAGACGACCGGCGCGGGAGAAGACCTGGTCTCTGCGCCAGACCACATAATTCGCCGAGCGAATCACGGGGTCCAAGGGACGGAAGACGAGCCCGCGTGACGAACCTACGGCATCCGCCATGCCCTTGAAGCAAAGCGCACTGCCCATGCCCGCCTCGATGAAGAAGATTGTATTGTAGAGCAAGTTGTAGGTGCCGGCCACCTCGATTTTCTCCGCTGCGCTGCCGAAATAATGATCCAGCTCGTGATGCTTCATCGCCTGCTCCGATACAATGAGCGGCTCCTGCAAGAGATTGGCGCGCTGTACGGCCTCTTTGACCGCCAGAGGGTTGTCTGCCCGCATCATGAGCCCCCAGGCATCGTCGTGCGGGATGCGGCGAAACACATACGCCCGCGGTGCATCCGGCCGGCAGACAATCCCGAAGTCGAGCAATCCCTTCTGCAGAGAATCGTAGATCCGGTCTTCATCGCCGCTGACCAGATGGAACTGGATGTGCGGATAGGAGCGGCGCAGCGGCGCCAGGACTTTCGCGACACAGGCCATCGCCTGCGTCTCGCCGGCACCAATGTAGATGTCTCCCGCCACGAGCTCATCCATCTTGGCAAACTGCTCCTTCGTCTTTTCTGTCAGGCTGAGAATCTCCTGCGCTCTCGCCTTGAATATCAGTCCGGCTTCCGTCAGCTGCGTCTTGCGCTTCCCGCGCACGAGCAGCTGCACGCCCAGTTCGTCCTCGAGATCCGACAGCTGCCGCGAAAGCGTCGGCTGCGTCAGGTGAAGTTCCTCCGCCGCCTTGGTGATGTTCTCATGCCTGGCTACCGCCATAAAGTACTGCAGTACGCGTATCTCCATTTTCCCACTCCTCCATCATCTTCTATGATTGGTACACCTCCTCTATTATATATAAAAGAAATGAAATAGACGAGGGGGTGAACGGAACGTCTCTTCCGTCGCCACCCTATAAAATCAAAAAGGCCCTCTCCGCGAGAGCCTTTTTTCATCAGAGACTTTCCTCCAAAATTTCAACGATTTCCTTACGACTCAGCACCTTGTAGCCGCCCTCGAGTAGGAGCGTAGCATCGGCGATGCCATCGATCATATCTTTTGTCGCGCCGAGCTCGGAGATCTTCATGGCAAGCCCGAGTTCTTTCATCCAATCTTCCATGGCCTTGAGGCCTTCCTCGGCAATCTCCTCATCTGTCTTGCCTTCCGGGTTGACCTTCCAGACTTCAATGGCGAAGCGCTTGAATTTCGGCAGGCCGTACGGCAGGATGTAGCGGTAGTACGGCAGTGAGACAGCTGCAAGCGTCATGCCGTGCGTCGCATTCGTATAGGCGCCGACGGCCTGGCCGAGCATGTGAACCATCCAGTCCGTGCTTTTCCCCTTGGCAATCAGCGTGTTGAGCGCCCAGGTCGCCGTCCACATCAGGTTGCTGCGTGCCTCGTAGTCCTGCGGGTTTTTGTTGGCAATGCGGCTGGCATGCAGGACGGAGCGCATCAGGCCCTCGCTGATGTAATCGCTCGTGTTATCATCCTCACCGGAGAAATACTGCTCGCAGATGTGATTGAAGATATCGTAGATGCCTGCTACCATCTGGCGGTGCGGCAACGTCATCGTGTACCGCGGGTTCAGGATGGCAAAGCGCGGGATGATCTTCTCGTCTGCAAAGACGTGACCTATTTTCTGCTTTGTCTCCTGATTGGTGATGACACAACCTGCATTCATCTCCGAGCCCGTCCCGACCATCGTCAGCACGCAGCCGACCGGCAGCGTCTCGCAGGACGGCTCCTCAAAGCGCACGAAGTATTTCTCCCACGGATCTTCCTCGCAATTGACTGAGACGGACACCGCCTTGGCATAGTCACAGACCGAACCGCCGCCGACGGCCAGGAGCAGATCCGCCTGATGCTTGCGCGCGATCTCGATGCCCTCATAGAGCTTCGCGAGCGTCGGATTTGGCATGACGCCCGCGATCTCTGCCACATTCTTGCCCTGCGCCTCGAGGATCTTGATGACATCATCGTAGATGCCGTTCTTCTTGATCGAGCCGCCGCCGTAGATCAGGACGACGTTCTTGCCGTACTTCGGCAGTTCCGTGTTCAAGTAATCGAGCGACTGATCGCCAAAATAAAGCTTTGCTGGATTGCAGTACGTAAAATTTCCTAACATAGTATTTCTCCTTCTAACATAAGGCGTCAATCCTGCGGATACTCGGCTTCCGTGACGGGCTCGCACCACTCGTTGCTCGTCTCCGTGCCCGGGATCTCAAAGGCGAGGTGGGAGAACCAGCTGTGCTGCTTGGCACCGTGCCAGTGCTTGACGCCTGCGGGAATCTCGACGATGTCGCCTGGTGTGAGGCTCTGCGGCGCCTTGCCTTCTTCCTGATACCAGCCCTCGCCGTCGACGCAGATGAGGACCTGGCCGCCGCCCTGCTTCGCGTGGTGGATATGCCAGAAATTGCGGCAGCCCGGCTCGAACGTGACGTTGCAGATGACAAGCGGCTCGCCCGGCTTCGACAAGACGTTCAAATACGACCGCCCCGTGAAGTACTTGGCGTAGGCATCATTGGGCTCGCCGAGTCCGAAGAAGCCGCCGCGCCCCTCTGCATCCGTTGCATCGGCGTAGACTTCCTTGGCCACGGGGAAGGCAGCCCAGGCATTCGGCCAGCCAGCGTAGAAGGCCAGATGCGTGAGCAATGCGGCCATCTCCTCTCTCGTGACACCGTGCTGCCGCGCCGTCTGCAGGTGGTAGCGCAGTGCGTCACCAGCAGTGCCCTTGCCGACAAGCGCCGAGACCGTCGCGAGATAAGGTAAAATATATTTCGCAAATTCAATTTCATAAAAAATAGACATAGTCTATTGCCGCTAGTACAATTAAGTTACCACACAAAATTCGTAA
>NZ_JNKR01000012.1 GCF_000702905.1 Mitsuokella jalaludinii DSM 13811 | reverse complement strand
CGTCGAAAAGCTGGAAGTTATGCCAGAGCATGTGCACATGCTCATCAGCTTCAAGCCAAAGTATACGCCGACAAACATCGTCAAGGCACTCAAAGGCGGCAGTGCCAGACTGTTCCTCAAAAAACATCCCGAGATTAAGCATGATAAATTCTGGGGCGGTCATATCTGGTCACGCAGCTACTATATGAGCACACTTGGCAACATGAGCAAGGAAGTAGTCGCAAAATACATCCAGAATCAGTATTCCAAGTGACTACCGTTGCGGCCATTCCTCTCCTGACTGAAGTGAGAAGATTCCTGGCCGCATTTTAATTGAAAAAGTCCAGCGCTAGGCTTTTTGCTGCTTCACTCGACAATCGTAATGTAGATTTTCGTAGCCTTTTCCCAGCTTCCGTAGTTTGGGACGACGGTGAAGACGGCTTCCCCCGGGGCGTTGGCAGTGATGAGCATCTCCGTATTGGATCCCTTGAAGCCTTTCTTGCCGACACCTTTGACGCTGACGCAGTTAGTTGGCGAGACAATGCCCATTCCATCGCGTTTGCCATTCGTCATCAGACGCAAATCGCCAGCATCGCCGCTGTCATCGCCAGCCATCAGATGGAGCTGCTGTCCGACGTGCAGCTGGACATTGCTCTTGGAGAGCTGCAATACGGAAGTCTTGCCACCAATATAGAGGACCTGAATGGTGTTATTGTTTGCCGTCTTGTCGGATTGCGCAGTCTTTGCCGGACTGTCGGGAATCCGGACACTGATGTAGGCGACGAGGTTCGTGTCGGGATTGATGGCGAAGCGCAGGATACCGGTCTTGCCATTGATGGTGGAAAAAGTATATTCATAGAGAGTTTTCCCATCATACGCCAGTGTGCTGGTGGGATTGCCATAGGCACTCACGACCTCATCGAGTGTTGAGCCTTGGTGGATACCGCGCTTTGTCTTGACTTCGTCGTTCTCGGAGACGAGCGATGTCAGCTTGTTGTCGACAGAGCCGACCTTGAGCCCCTCGTAGAAATAATACATGTGGTTCCCGTCCTGCTTTGAGGAACTCTCCTGCCCTAGGCGGTTATGCATCTCATCGAGCGTGATACCGAGGTCAAGCCCACCAAGCGAAAGATCACTGCTCATCTCCGGCTGCTTTTTCTCCGCAACGACATCAGCCGACTGTTCTGCCGCAGGTGCAGCATCTTCCTTAGTTGTGAACTGCTTGCCTACGAAGAACCCTGCTGCACCAATAAGCACGAGTGCTGCAATGCCCAGTGTGATATAGCGTTTCTTCGAGTGCTTCGGCCCATGTGGCTGACCCGCATCTCTCCCTGATGCTGCCATCTTTAACGGCATGCCATCGGTGTTTTGCTGTATCGTTGCCACATCATCCTTCTTTTCCGGCTCTAACGGCGTCCCGCAGTTCATGCAGAACTTCGATGTCTCATCTTGCTTCGCCCCACAATTCGGGCAGTATCTAGCCATTTGATCACCCCATCTTGTTTGATTCGTAGTTTTTTATTATCATTCGTCAGCCACTTTCCATAACCCTTTTTTGATGATTCGTCTAATTCCGGTATCATCCGCTTCAGTCGAAGGCTCGGTATCCTGTTTGTACATGGAAATCAGATTTCGTGACAATAGTGACAGAAATGGCCACGGCAAATCCGTATACTGATAACTGTAACGAGAAAACAAAGCCGGAGTCTCGGGATAACAGATGAAAGATACAAGGAACAGAAGTCACCCGAGCAAACGAAAGGAACGTGATCACCATGGCTGATAAGAATGCATTTGTCCGGCAGGATGACTGCAGCTACTGCGGCGCACAGGAGAAGGAAGAACAGAAGGAACTCTTATATGAGTGCAGCAATTGCGGTACGCTCTACTGCGACAGCTGCGGTGAAGACAAGGGCTGCCCGAACTGCGGCGCTCCGTTCAGTGACTCGCATCCGATTGAGCCACTGGGCGCTAGCAGCTGGAACCCGAATCAGGGCTGATTGGATGCGAGGTGGCATCTTTTCTTCTGCCACTCCAGCTCGTGGAAGACCACGCCGCTTTCCTTCAGCCACATATACACGGTAGGCCGTGAAGCATGGCAGATGCGCATGAGCTCGGAGACGGAGCGGATCTCGCGGTTCTGGTATTTCTTGACAAGCTCGTCCCAGTCGGCGGGCTTTTTCTTTTTTTGCCGTCCCTTGTAGACGCCCTTGGCCTTGGCAACGGCGATGCCCTCGGCCTGGCGCTGCAACATGATCTTACGCTCAAAGGTGGCGATGGCGGCGAATACGGTCATCGCGAGTTCACCGGCAGGCGTAGAGGTGTCAAAATTTTCTTTAAGCGAGATGACCTGCACACCCTTCTCGCGGAGGTCCTGGATGATGCTCAGCAGATCCTTCGTGCTGCGAGCCAAGCGCGAAAATTCGGACACATAGATGGTGTCACCTTCACGCGCAAAATCAATCATGGCTCTCAATTGCGGTCGCTCCGTATTTTTACCGGATAACTTATCTTTATAGATACGTTCTACATTTGCCTTCTCTTTCAGTTCGATGATCTGTCGTTCTTCATGCTGCTCGACAGTAGAGACTCTGACATAGCCTATTTTCATGAATATTCCCTCTATACTATAAAAGTATCTCTTAACATTCTCTGATACATTGTTTATTATAGCATATTTTACAATTTGATTCGCGTCGTAAACGAATTTTGTATTTATAAAAATAGAGCACGCTTTAATTTGACAGTATAATAAAAACAGAAATGATTTCTTAATATTTTAAATAATCAAATTAGTATTCTTATTATATAACTCAATCTATAGCTAAATCAATACCATGAATATTTCGTCAAATTTATTATGTGAATATTCCGTTTTTTAATGTGAAAAAACATTCCTAGATGTGCTGCACTTCATCCAAAGTGACAAAATACGGATGGTTCTGGAAAGAGAGCAAAAAAAGCGTCTCATGTTGCTAAGTGCAACAGAGACGCTCCTATATGATGATTCACTTGAGTCGAGAATGACGCATCGACCTGTCGGCTCTTCCCCAGCGAGCTCCGTCTATCACCTGTACGGAGCAATCTGGCAATGCCATCAGGTTCTGCACAAGGTGGTCGTACATGCTCTCTCGGACCTGGATGCAATGTGTAATGAAATCATTGACCGGCTCCCGTTTCAAGCGACATGGTGTTGCAAATGCATAATAAAGAGGTACCTCCTGGAACCTCAGTATGCGGCCAATCGATTCGCTTGAACAACGGCACCCCGGATGAAATCTTTATATTACAATAAGGGCTGATTCCGCGCAATATCGCCGCGTGAGTCCAAAATCTCTGACCAGTTTCTCCTGAGCTGGATGCCACCGCGTCCAGATTTAAGGGTGATCTCGCCCTCTTTCACAAGATCCTGGCAGATATGGCGAATCTGGCTTTCGGGGACATCCAGATTCCGCGCCAGAGAGCGTCGCCCTAAATGCTTGCCTATGCGCGCAGCGATGGCCAGTTCCTGCAAGACAGCCTTCTTCAGATTTTCTCCAGCCGTTTCTCCTCCCTGCCGATTCCGCATGGATGCGATAGTGGCAGTAAAGCTCGATGGAAGGTCATCCGGTCGCGGTCGTCCGTCGCAGACATTGGCCAGGTATTCAACAACGTTCTGCAATTCGCGGATATTGCCGGGCCAGCTGTATTGATGGAATACCGGCAGGATTTCTTTTATCCAATCGCGCATCTCAGAAGCGCCCATGTCCAGGAAGAAGGATTTGAGAAAGGCAGCTACCAGCACAGGGATGTCTTCTTTCCGTTCGGCAAGTGGTGGTAGTGTCAACGGTAGCACGTTCAGGCGATAGTAAAGGTCTTCACGGAATCTCCCTTGGCGTATGAGGACCTTGAGGTCCTGGTTCGTCGCTGCAATGATGCGTACGTCAATATGGATTGGTACAGTGCTGCCTACGCGACGGATCTCGCGTTCCTGCAGGACACGTAGCAATTTCACCTGAAAGGAAAGCGACGCATCGCCAATCTCATCGAGAAAGATTGTCCCATGATTGGCCTGCTCAAACAGGCCAATCGCCCCATGGCGCGATGCGCCAGTGAAGGCGCCTTCGACGTAGCCGAAGAGCTCTGAATCGAGCAGCGTCTCAGTTATGGCTGCGAAATTGACTGCTACGAAGGGTCCATCTGCACGCTCAGACGCGTTGTGGATGCTCTGAGCCATGAGTTCCTTGCCTGTGCCACTCTGCGCCTGGATAAGTACGGTGGAATCTGAATCAGCAAAGCGCTTAGCAATGTGGATTGCAGACTGCAACGCGGGTGCGCTTCCTATGATATCATCAAAGTGGTAGACTGCCTGCAGGTTGACATCGGACGTCTTCTGGCTTCTAGATGCTTCCAACCGGCAGAGCTCCTGCTCCAGTTGTGCAGCCCGGTTCTTATAGCGCTGGTTCTTGTCGATAAGCTGGATGATATCACGGACATATTGCGCCGATAGGAAATCGGCATAGTACGTCAGGAGCCCGATGCGCGATAACATCTCTACCAATGAAGTGATATCCAAGAGCCTTGTCTTGATGTCGACTATCTTTTCGATGCTAGGCGGTACAAAGCGAGATTCGCCTGGCGTCACCGCTACCTTCGCCATTTTCGGATCATCCATACCAGGAGCATATGCATAGTAGTTGAGATGATCGATGCCAAGCGTCTGCAACAAGGATATGGTGTCGTTGGCACTCTGGATGCAGTCATTGACGAGCAGGACGTTTGTGCCGGCCGGTAGCTCGAATAGCTTATCGACCTCATGGTAGTTGATGGAACGCCGAGAAATCATATAGGGCAGGCCATCTGACAGATGCGTATGGGTCTTCTGATAGGCAAGGCGGCTCGTAAAAATGGCAAAATCCGCCTTGATCCGTTGGGGCAGATTGCCCTCTGCATAATAGTTGCTGATGTTGATGCGATTGCCCAGCAATCTGTGCAGCTGGTCACGGCAGAAGTAAGATGTTTTCTCTCCGAGAGCAATCAATGCGATGTGCTTCATGCCTGACTTCCTCCTCAGAAAAGGGTTTATTCCCATAAATTTCAATCCCATTTCCATTATTATACCATTTTATAGCATAAAGATGTATACATATTGGTTCAAAATAACAGATTTGTATCTAAAGAATAGACAAACGTTGCTTATTTAGCCTGCTTTTGCATGGCAATACATGTTTTTTCATAGGACTGTCCATCGAGTAAGAGACTTGGCACGCATCTTGCAATGTAAGTAGGTGTGGCCATATCTTAGGAAGTGTATCAATTGAATCATATCAACAAGGGAGAGATTCTTATGGAAGACAATAAGACGCCCAAGGACAAAACGCCGCAGATCAAGGTGGGTTGGGTAGGCTATGCTGCCTTTTTCTTTGCCATCATCATCTTCTCTGGTATCTTCTCGTCTTCGGATACCTGGCTCAAGGTATTCGACTTCAACGTATTGAACGGTAAATTCGGCACGATTCCACCGGGAGCTGAAAAAGCACTGGATTTCCGCGGCGCTGGCGGGACGGGTGCCCGCGACGGCTTCTTGTTTGCCATCGAGCTCATACCAGCTGTCATCCTGGCTCTTGGTATCGTCAATGTTATCGACGGTCTTGGCGGCCTGCGTGCAGCTCAGAAGCTCATGACGCCAATCCTGAAGCCGCTGCTCGGCATACCGGGCATCACGGCTCTTGCCAGCATCGCTAACATGCAGAGCACAGATGCCGCGGCTGGCATGGTCAAAGAGCTTTATGACCAAGGCGAGATCACCGACAATGAACGCTCCATTCTCATCGCCTATCAGACAAGTGCCTCAGCCTTCATCACGAACTACTTCTCATCTGGCGCAGCTGTCTTCAGTTTCATGCTGGCACCAATCATTGTTCCAATCATCGTCATGTTCGTCTTCAAGATTATCGGTGGCAATCTGATGCGCATCTACCTGAAAATGTTCTACCGGAAAGATACGACTGGAGGTAATGCAAATGGCAACGCCTGAAACTGCGAAAAAGAATATCCTTGATCTCTTTATCGATGGCGCACGCAATGGTTTCAAGATTGGTACGACGAGTCTTCTTCCAAACGTCATCATGGCCTTCGTCATCATCCGCATCCTCGATGTCACAGGTCTCCTGCATATCATCGGTGTGGTCTGTGCCCCCATCATGGCGCTCTGGGGATTGCCTGGTGAAGCGGCAACTGTGCTCGTCACAGCTATCATGAGTATGGGTGGTGGCATCGGTGTTGCGATGAGTCTCTTCACGAGCAACATTCTTGATCCTGCACAGCTCACGACTCTCGTTCCGGCCATCTACCTGATTGGCAACCCTGTACAGAACGTCGGCCGCTGCTTGGGTATCTCTGGCGTCAACACCAAGCATTATGTTGCAATCATCAGCATCTGCTTCATCAATGCCTTGCTCTCGATCTGGGCAATGCGCCTCATACTGCTGTTCCTCTGAAGATAGCAGTGATTCGCGTCGACGGTATATTTATGGTACATGTATCAAGTACTATATTTCAAGAAAGGAAGATGACCTTATGTCAAACCAGTCATTTTTTACGATGCTGCGCAATGCACACCTCTATGCCCCTGAAGATCAGGGTGTTCAGGATCTACTGATTGCCGGAGAGAAGATTGCCGGCATCGGCAAAAATATCGAGCCGCCAAAAGGCATCGACTGCTGTGAGATTGACCTCAAGAGTGCCCGCGTGCTGCCAGGCTTCATCGACGGTCATGTCCATATGATTGGTGGCGGCGGTGAAGGCGGCTATCATACGCGCACGCCAGAGCTTCTGCTCTCCAAAGTAACCACCTCTGGCGTCACAACAGTCTGCGGTCTGCTCGGAACGGATGGCACAACGCGTCATGTTGAGAGCTTGCTCGCGAAAGCACGCGGGCTGGAGTATGAAGGCCTGTCTACCTATATTTACACGGGTGCTTATGAACTTCCCACACCGACCATCACAGGCAGCGTCCGCAAGGATATCGTCATGATTGACAAGATTATCGGCGCTGGTGAAATTGCCATGAGCGATCATCGTTCGGGCCAGCCAACGGCTCAGGATTACCGCCGTCTCGCTGCCGAAACACGTGTTGGCGGCATGATCAGCGGCAAAGCCGGCATCATTAACATGCACATGGGTGACGGACGCAATGGTATGAAATACCTGTTCGAGATTACAGAAGACGGAGAGATTCCTAAGACGCAGTTCCTGCCGACACACGTCAACCGCAATAAGCGTCTGTTTGCCGAAAGCATTGAATGGGCTAAGCAAGGGGGCTACATGGACATCACCTCCGGTATTGACCCAAGCCATCCGGGCTCTGAAAATGCCGTGAAGCCAAGCAAAGCCGCTAAATCAGCCCTGGATGCCGGTGTTCCGCTTTCCCACATCACCATGAGTTCCGACGGCAATGGCAGCATGCCAGTGTTTGACGATGCTGGCAATCCGATTGGCGTCGGCGTCGGCGATCAGCATTCCATGTTCACGGAATTCCGCGACATGGTCGAAGAAGAAGGCATTGCCATCGACCAGGCTATCCAGATTCTCAGCACCAACGTAGCCAAGGCACTCCATATCCATCCGAAAAAGGGCATCCTGGCTCCACAGAGCGATGCAGACTTCATCGTCATCACCGATAACTTCGAGCTCCAGCACGTCTGGGCAAGAGGCCAGCATATGGTCGAGGACGGCCAGGCCATCGTCAAAGGAACCTTTGAAGCATAATCTCTATTCGATGCAGGCTTCTTCATACACCTGCATTATCAAAAATTCACCGGGTGAATATCCTTCATCGCATTAAAGGAAATTCACCCGGTGAATTTTTTCTTTATGGAAATTTCTAGTCAATACTTTTTATGAGATTTCCTTTGCTTCATCTACGTTGAAGCGCACCATCTACTGCAGGTTCTGCCAGGCGGCCTGCAGGCGCTCGATGATGGCTTCGCGCATGTCTGCCGGGGCGAGGACGGTGGCGGCGGCGCCGAGGGAGAGGATCTGCTGCAGGATCTCGCGGCGGTCGAAATCGTAATAGTAGAGCTGTATGGTATAGGTGTCTGTCTCCTCGTCATAGCTGGCTTCTTTGTCGTAGCTCGCGAACATCATGAAGCTGCGCTCGACGGCGTTGTTCTGACGCTCGATGCGCAAGGTCACGCTCTGGCGGCGGTCCGCGAGAAACTGATGGAAGGCTTCCTCTGTACTTGCGGGGATTGGCGCGTCAAGGCACTGGACCGACGCGAGTCTCGCAACGCGCATCTTGATGGCGCGTGCCTCGTCGGGCTGCCAGATGATGAGATAATAACAGTTGGCCGCCGCGTCGTACTCGAGGCGGCAGGGTGAGCAGATTCCCTCGTGGATCTGGCCGCTGCTGTCGCGGTTGGCATAGGCGAGCTGGTGCTTCTCGCGCAGGGCCTGCCAGATGGTGGCGAGTCGCCCCTGCAGGGCCGTGCGGTCATCGCCCTGCTCCTGCACCGTCTGCCAGATTGTTTCGCGCGGCCACTCGGGGACGGCTGCGAGCGTTTGGCGCAGCTTCTCGCGCAGATCGTCGGGCAGCAGGAAGGCGGCGCCTGGATCCTCGAGCATTGCGCGGAGCCAGACGAGCTCCGCCGTCGTCGCTCGCGCGGCAATGCCATTGTCGAGAAAGAGACAGGCAGATCCGTCGGGCTGGAAGAGAAAGAGCGTATCGATGAGCGCATTGGCCCGCTCAAGTCCTCCCCAGTCGAGATTCGGCAGCTGCTGCAGGATGTCCGCGCGCGTCATGCGCGTCCCTGCCGCAATCGCGTTGATGATGCGGCAGAGCGCCAAGAAGAGCTCCGAGTGGACTTCATGGAAGAGCGGGGCGTATGCCATAATGTTTCAATGCCTCCTCAATGTCAATCTTCATGCGTTCGGCGAGGTGTGCGGGGCCGTCTTTCTCAACGCGCACGATGGGGTAGAAAGTCCTGAGCCACGGCATGAGCTTGAGGTCGTCGACCGTCTCAAGCGCGACGTGCAGTGTGCCGAGGCCGTCGTCGTGAATGGTGGCCTTTGGCTCGTGCTCCCGGATGCGGTAGATGAGACGGTCGCGCCCGCGCTCGTCATCATAGCGAAAGGCGAGCTGCAGGGTGTGGCGCTCCGGGAGCGTGACGTCCGGCTGATTCTTGATGGTGCGAGCAGGCTGGACCTCCTGCATGAAGTCGATGCGGTACGACTGCGCAATCGTGAAGCGCTTCGAGACGGTGCAGCGCTTGCGGATGGCGAGCAGATACTGGCGGCCCGACTCGAAGTCCGTGATGAGCCGCAACGGAATGGCTAAGACGCCCTTGCCGCGGTAGCGGAAGCGCACGGCGCGGCGCTCCGCGATGCAGCAGGCGAGCGCGTAGAGCACATCATCGTCGAGGATGCGCGTGATCGTCATGTGCTTAAACTGGCACGGCACCTCGACGCAGGGTGCGGCTGGATAACGGGCACGCAGGCTCTGCTCGAGGAAGTAGCCGGGCATGCCGATCAGCGAGACATTGCGGTAAAAGGCGATGGCTGGGAGCAGGGCGCTGGCCTCGTCTTCGCGCAGGCCCCCGAGGATGTCGGGCGCGAGCCGGTAGCTGTAGCGGCCGCTCTCCTCGCGGCGCTCCAAGAGCCCCTGATCCGTCAGGTCGCAGAGGTAACGGTGCAGCGTGCTGCGGCTGATGTCCTCGACCCGCTTCGGGAAGGGCCGGTCCGTCGGGACGAGCTCATACTGCAGGAGTGTCTTCTCGTCGAGAAAGCCACGGCCATCATCAGCAGCACTACAGGCACCTGCAGAAGCATTGGCGCCATTCGTGTCGGCTGCGTCCGCCAAGCGGGCTTCCCTGCCGGAGCGGGCAGCCTTGCCCGAGAAAACCTGCAGCAGGCAAAGGAGCGCAAAGGCCGACGAGCTCTTCAGCGACTTGATGGCGTACGTGCGCGCAAGGTCGTTGAACGAACTGTGATACGAATCGCCCTTGAGGCTGTGGATCTCGCGGTGGCCCTGCCGCACCGCCTGAAGACGGTCCTCCGGCAGAAAGGATCGCACCCGCGCCCAGTTGTCCTCATAACTCCGCGCACTCTGTCCCAATTGCCGCGCGAGGTATTGTTTGTGATAGCAGCCATACGAGATGTACCGCAGGAACATCCGCAGCTTGTCGTAATCCGCGATGTACTTGTTCCAACCGCGTCGCTTCCTGCCTGCCATACCATCATCCCCTTTCAATAGCCTGCCAGTTGTAATCATTCCTTCCTATTCTAACATAGGTCAAGCAGCAACCGTTAGCCCCGCCGCGAAAGTTCACATGTTTTTTGACACGAAAGCCATCTGCATTTCTTCTACAATGAACATGTCAACGGAAAAGAAGCACGAAGAAAAGAAGGAAAGGGGACCTGCCTCATGGAACGTATGATGGAGCACAATATTTTTGACCGCGTCTTCGATAAGACATATGGTCCGGCCGTTATGCCGTACGGCCGTCTCAGCGATGCGGAAACCATCCGCGTGCGCGAGGCAGTGCAGTCGCTGCGTCAGAGCTATCAGCCGCAGTACGCGAATGAGGCCTGTGTAAGCCGCTACCATACCGAGGAAAACCGCAAGGCGTACATGCTCGCTTACTACCCGTACTACGTCGAGCCAGCCTGCCGCGTCGTCCGCGACTATGTCATCCCGGCCCTGCAGGAACGCCAGTCGTTCTACCCGGTCCTCAACCTGGCTTTCTTTGCCGGGGGACCGTGCCCCGAAATGTACGGCACACTCAAAGCCCTGCGCGGCGCACAGCTCCACGACAGGACGGCCATCACCATCCTCGACTGGGAATGCGGCTGGAAGAGCGAGCAGCGGATCAGCTGGCAGCTCTGCAAGGAAGATGGCCTGATTCACCGCGGCGATGAAGGGACACTCATCTACCGCTGCGACAACCTAGTGCCATGCGAGCAGTGCATGCACGGCAGGAGCTGCCGCAAGCGCATCCAGGAGCAGGCCGATGTCTACTTTCTGCAGAACTATCTGAGCCATGTTGGGCCGACGGAGCAGGAGACTTTCCTCAGCAAGATGCGCGCCACGGTGGAACAGGCCAAGCCCGGCGCTGTCTTTGTCATCATCGACCTGAAGTATGCGGGCAGCAAGGCCATCATGCGCGAGCTCGCAGCTCGCGTGCAGGCGGAGTGGGATGTACCTGCCGAGGTCATCGGCACGAATCTCTTTACAGGCGGCGCGCCAGCCTGGAGCCGCTGCCCCTACGAGATGCCTGCGGAGGTCCAGGCCAAGATTTTCCGCGGTGACAGCGGTTTCATGCCTAAGAAGTGGACGCGGTACTACTACCTCGTCCTGCAGAAACATTGAGAAAAGAGGAATCATCCATGATCATCAGTGCCAGCCGCCGGACCGACATTCCGGCTTTCTATACACCGTGGTTCATGAACCGCGTCCGCGCGGGGTTCGTCGACGCGATCAACCCATTTAACCGCAAACAGGTCAGCCGCATCTCGCTGCGGCCGGAGGACGTCGACTGCATCGTCTTCTGGACCAAGAACGCCGCGCCGATGCTGCCGCATCTCGCAGAGCTCCGCGCGAAGTACCCGTTCTACTTCCAGTTCACTATCACGCCGTACGGCCACGATGTCGAGCCGGGCCTGCCCGACAAGCGCGAGGTCATCCGCACCTTCCAGCAGATGTCGCAGCAGCTCGGCAAGACGCGCATGGTCTGGCGCTACGATCCCATCCTGCTCAATGACCACTACACCATCGAGCGGCACCTGCACGACTTTGCCGTCATGCTCGAAATGCTCGCACCGTACACCGACCGCTGCGTTATCAGCTTTCTCGACCTCTACCGCAAGACCGAGCGCAACACGAAACCACTCGCGCTGCACCCGCTCGGCATCCCTGAGATGAATATATTGGCCGAGGGCTTTGCTCGGCTCGCCAAAGGCTCCGGTGTCACCCTGCAGTCATGCTCTGAGGCAATCGACCTCGCCGCCTACGGCATCGAGCACGGGGCCTGCATCGACAAGGAACGCATCGAACGCGTCATCGGCACACCCATCGACGTCAAAAAAGACCCGACTCAGCGCGACGTCTGCCACTGCATGAAGAGCGTCGACATCGGCCAGTATGACACCTGCCTGCACCGCTGCCGCTACTGCTATGCCAACACCAACGGGCGCATGGCCGAAGCCAGCTTCGCCGACCACCACAGCGACGCCACCATCCTCTCCGGCACCCTGCGCGGCGACGAGACCATTACCACGCGCAAAGTCACACATCTGAAAATCCAGCCGACAGCCGAGAGCCAGATGGATTCCTTGTTTTGATCGACGTTAAAAATTCGACGGGTGAATTTCCTTCATCATAGTAAAGGAAATTCACCCGTCGAATTTTTCTAGTCACTCTATTGACCCCACCCCGGATCCCGTTCGTTCACAATATCGTCATGGCCAATGTCCTCTTCGCAGCTGCCTATCTGGGCATCGACTCCTGCCCCATCGAAGGCTTTACGAAGGATAAGGTTGAGTCCATTTTATCGGATACCTACCATCTCTATAACTCCGAACATTTCGGTGTTGCCTGCATGACCGCGCTCGGCTACCGCGGTGAAGCTCCGCATCGCGACAAACGCCGTCGCCCCCTCGAAGAATCTGTCCTCTGGAAATAAGTAGCTTCTAGCATCTTCTACTATAAAGGCTGCTACACACAGCAGCAAAAAATCGACGGGTGAATTTTCTCCATCATAGTGAAGGAAATTCATCCGTCAATTTTTTGCTATCTGCTCTACCGAAAAAATCAGCCTCGGTCTCGTTGACCAAGGCTGACGATTTTCCTGTCCTAGGAGTCCACCGCAGAGTTTATCTTTCATCTGAAGACTGTTTACAGCTTGTTTGTTGGGGTGGGGTCGATGATCATCCCATTTCCATCTGGAGAGGGGCCCACGTAGCCTGGAACGTTAGAATAGTAGCGTCCTGATCCGGTACCATTATAGTTTCCCTCATCAATCTTAACTGGATGAGCATTTCCCTTATCCTTCGTGTAATAATTACTTGGATTACTATTGTACATCTCTTTCAATTCACCGTAAGTCTGACCACCATTAGCATCTGCCGAATAATAAGTGAACACCGTGTGACCATGGGTAGTGACCCTGACAAACCAGGCATCTCCCGGTTTGGTCTTGATATTCAGCTTCTTGGCCAATTCTTGTCCTTTTTCGCTGTCTGAGGTAATTTCCAAAGTTTTGCTCGGTTTCCCCTGCAGCTCATCAGCCAATCCGTCATACCGCCCCTGCCTGAGCCGTTCAATGATGTCCTTTGCTGTAGTGGCCGCCGCAAGAGGCGGCTTCGACGCCTCTTCAATCAGGGTGTTGACATTGCTGAAAACAGAGCGGATGGAGTCAGCCAAGTTCCCGTTGGCAAAGAGCACACCTCCAATGCCCACAACGAAGGCCAGTATCAACGCATATTCAACAATACCCTGTCCTTTTTGTCTCCCCATCTGTTTTCATCTCCAATTCCATTTCCTTTATTTTATCATATTATGCAGTTTGCAGAGCCTTAATTTTTACCTTTACCGCATAAAGATTACGATTTTGATTTTGTGAACGGCAGGGGGCTGCCGCACTGGCCGCAAAAGCGGGCACCGGGATCGGCAGGGGCTCCGCACTGCGGGCAGAAGGATGTGGGCTGCTGGGCTGAGGCCTCTTGTTCCTGTCCTTGCGGATGGCGAAGCAGGACGATCTCATTGAGGAGGTCGCAGAACGTCGGGTCTTCATCCGACTCCCCTTTGAAGCGGGCCAGCACGGTGCCGGAGGTGGTCGCCACGAGTTCCTCCTCGCGGTATTCCAAGGGCCCCAGCGCATCCAAGGAGATCTTGGTCCCGAGTGAGCAGATGAGCTGGCCGTCCTCGGTAATCAGGAAGCCTTCCTCGCCCTTGCCCCAGAAGAGGGAATGGGTGGAATCGCAGAGCAGCACCACCTGTTCTGGCGTGACGCCTGCTCGTGCGCCGTAGGACTTCATGGCATTGTCCAACGGATTGGACAGCTTTTCCCCCCAATAATAGTAGACGGCATCCGCCATCTTGTCTGCCGCGACGCCTCTCAGGCAGGCCACTCGTACATCCAGGGGCACGAGTGCCTTGCGGCTGTTCCACTCGTCGCTGACGGCATCTGTATCCTCCGCATTCTGTGCGGCCTTCCGATAGAGCTGCCAAGCCTCCGTGAAGTCGAATGCCTCGCTTCGCGGGTCGACGCAGAGCCGGGCTGCACGGAGCAGTGCATCCTGGCTGCCGAGATCCAGGGCCGCTTGATAGTAGGCCAATGCCTCTGCATCCTGACCCTCGTCCTCCATTTCCTTGCCGAGCTGGAGTCCCAATGCGCGGATCTTCTCCGCAGCTCCCGGATAGTCCTCCGCCAAGGCGCGCTGGTAATCGTGCCAGGTCTGCTGCCAGTCTGTCCTAGCCTGCGGTCCCATTTCTGCCTTGGCCTTTTCTTCCAGCGCTTGGCCCCAGGCAAAGGCCAGCGCTCCGAGGGCCTGCCCTGCTTCTTCGCAGCCATAGGCCTTGGCTTTCTCGTACCAGTCCATGGCCTTGGCCTCGTCTTTTTCCATGCCCTTGCCCTGCTCGGCCATCTGGCCCAGATAGAGGCAGGCCGTGCCGTCGTCTTCTGCGACCAACGTCTCGTACCAGGCCAAGGCCTCGTCGTACTTTCCCGCATCTACTAGCGCCTGCGCGTCCTTGGCAGCCAATCTCCGGTAAGCAGCACACTGTTCATTCTGTTTTTTCTTCAGATATTGGTACAGCACCCAGGCCGCTTCCTTCTTGCCCAGCACAGCGGCTTCCACAGAAGACCACTGCGCTTCTTCCTGCTGGCCGTCTTTCGCCTGCAGGATTCCTGCCTGCCAGGCCGCTTCGGCACTGCCCATCTCTGCGGCAAGCAGAAAGGCAGATAAGGCGCGCGCTTTGTCTCTGGCGCCTAGCAAAGCCTCTGCCTCTTGGAGCTTCTTCTCGCGGAGCTCTTTAGACCATGCCGCTGCGTTACCTCTAAACTGCACCAGATGAAAGTGGACGCCATGACCAATCCAGTCGGTATCTCCTGGATGGTCGAGAGTCAGCTCTACCTCGCGGTCCATCCCCCAAAAGCTCACATCGTTGGCATCTGCCGGGATCCAATACGTGCCAGCCGTCAGGGCGATGTACATAGGAGCCGTTCCCTCCTTGCGGAACATCTGAGGCAAGTCGCGGAGCTCAATCAGCAGAGCCATCAGCATGGCTGGCCCTGCCACCACATAAAAAGGACGGGAAAGGAAGTTCGGCATCCAGTCAGGGAAATGGAAATCCTGTCCGACTTTCTTGTCAATCTCATACGTCTGCCAGACCGACTTGGCCAGTTCGAGCTCCTCACCTTCGGACGCTGCGATATGGAACACATCCCTTGCGGCAGATGGCTCCAGCTCCAACAGCGCCTCATAGACCGACTGCGTCTCACCGGTTATCTCCAGGCAGCTGCAAAGACCTCTGAGCACCTCTTCTTTTTCAAGCTTGCCGCTGGCGTACCGTTCCAGCAGGTTCTTCCGCCGACTGTCTGCCTTGCTCGTCTCAAACGACACCTTCGGCACGCGGCCTTCTTCCGCCAACAGTTGATAGACCTCGTTGAACAGGTCGAACCGGCAGACCGAATTGATGAAATCGCGGGCCATGGCCGGATAATTCCGCTTGGCACTCCTGTCCTGGATGAAGCGCTCGAGACGGTCGGAATAGGAATTGCCTGTGATGCTGCGCCCGAGTGCGCTCAGAGCATCTTGCGCCGTGTTCATCATCGACGCCTTGATGGTGCCCGTGATAGCCCCCGTGATACCGAAGCCGCCGCCACGCCAGCTCGCCTTGTCGGCCTGCCTCTCCACCGCCAAGTCCTTTTCATAGTCCTCAATGGCCGCCTTGTCTGCCAGCATGGCCTTGACAAGGTCCGTCGACGTGGCGGAATCGTCGAGCCTGTCCCAGAGGTCCTTCTTCGTCACATAGTCGATGCCGCGGTCGATCAGGAGCTCCACGGCCTTCTCGAAAAGCGGGTCGCAGACGGTCATGCAGTACGCGAGCACCTGGGCTGAGAACTCCACGGGATTCTCCACCGCATGCTCCTTCAGATGCTTGCGGATCTCATATCGGGCGAGCAGCGCAATCCGCGTCCCCTCCCGATTGAACGGCGCCCAGAGCTGGTTGTAGATGGCCGTGGCCCGCGGCAGCTCCACTTCGTATTTTCCGAGAAGCGTGAAATGGCTGCCGGGGATATCTGTGAGCGGTTCATCCTTCGGCCATGTTACAGGTGCCTGCCCTTCGTCAGCAGCAGTCCCATCATCCGGCCCTTCCGGGACCTTGGCTCCACAGTTGAAACAGAATCTAGCGTGATCCGGCAGCCTCGTGCCGCAGTTCATGCAAAACATCTTCTACACCCCCAAGTGAATCAGATGGTCATTGGTCTAAGTACTAGATACTAGGTATAGATTCTGCTTCCACCGCTAGTTTTCCTGCAATGTCAATCACTGCAGGTGAGTCAGCTTGTGCAAAAGTCAGCACTGGACTTTTTGATCAGGAAGATGGCGAATCGAAAAGGAAATCTATCTGCGTGAACGGTCAGCAGGACTTTGCCGCACTTCGTCGAATTAAATTTAGATAAAGGGAAACAAGAACGGGGGAACTTTGGTGAAACACCGCTACACTTTCTATTGGATCCTATGGGGCCTCGGCGAGCTCTCAGGGCTGGGGCAGTGGCTGCTCTTGCGCTGGGCACTGCCCGTCCCGGAGCACGGGCTGCTCCTGATTTTTTTGCTGCTGCCGTTTATCTATCTCATACCGAACATCCTCGGGAATCACCTGCCGCTGCGCGTGACGCGGCTGTTGGCGAGAATTGGCGGCTACTGGTTCATCTACGGCTACTACATGACGCTCCTGTTGCTGCCTACCTTTATCGTCTGGCTCGTCTGCCTTGCACAGCCATTCGGCTTTGGTCTTGACTGGTGGCATACCGTCTTTGCCGTCTATTACGGCCAGGCCTCCCTACTGGGACTGGCGGCCTTGCTCGCAGTCGGCAGCTGGCGCGCACGCCATCCGGTGGTGCGCCGCATCGAGATGGAGACCGAAAAGCCCATCGAGCGGGCGTTCTCGGTGGCATTTGCCAGTGATATCCACCTCGGAGCCGTGCTGGGCCGTTCGTTTGCGGCAGAGCTGCGCCGCGACATGATGAATCTGCAGCCCGACCTCATCCTTTTCGGCGGCGATATCATCGACGGCAACCTCGGCTATGTGCTGCGCGACAAGAGCTTCAAGGGATTTGCGGGACTAAAGGCCCCCTGGGGCGTCTATGCGGTCTTCGGCAACCACGACACGTACGGGATGAACCTCGGCAAGGAGCAGAAGCGCCTGAAACAGAACGGCGTGCGCTGCCTGCGCGGCGGCACGGTGCATCTTGTCGCCGGTGTATCGCTCGTGGGCATGGAAGACTACATGATTGCCCCGCACGCCCAGTTCCCGCAGGCAGAGCCCGACGCCTTCACGATTGCGATGGAGCACGAGCCACTGCGCATCGAGCAGGCCGCCTCACGCGGCATGGACCTCTACTTCGCAGGCCATACGCATGCCGGACAGTTCTGGCCCAACCGGTTCGTGACCAGGCGCATCTTCGCCCTCGATTACGGCGCAAAGCGCTTCGGCCACCTGCTCGCCATCGTCTCGAGCGGCTACGGCGCCTGGGGCCAACTCTTCCGCCTCGGCCCGGCGCCGGAGATCGTGCTGGTGAACATCAGGCCGACAAGCAAGGTCTGACGACCTGACGCTTTTGACACGCCTCATGGCTAAGGTCGGGAGATTTTGCTTCAATAAATTATGTGATATCTAGGAGGAATATTCATGAAAATCATGGCGATCAATGGAAGCCCGCGCCGTGCGGAGAATACGGCGCGACTGCTGCACAAGGCATTGGAAGGGGCCGCTTCGCTTGGAGCCGAGACGGAGTATATCGACCTCTACCCGCTGAAGTACAAGGGATGTCTGAGCTGTTTCTACTGCAAGCGCAAGGACAAGGAGCACGGTGTCTGCATCGTCAAGGACGATCTCACAGCGGTGCTGGAGCGCGCCAAGCAGGCAGATGCCCTGCTGTTCGGGTCTCCGATCTACTTCATGAATCTGACATCGGGCATGCAGGCGTTCCTCGAGCGCTTCTTCTTCTCGCAGTACATCTACAGCAGGGAAATCCCTTCGGTACTCGGGAAGACCATCCCCTCTGCGTTCCTCTACACGATGAATGCGACGGAAGAACAGGCAGACGCATTCCACCTGAAGGACAGCCTGGCCGCTTACGAATGGGCAGCAGCCGGTATCCTCGGCGCAAAGCCCTACCTGTTCTACGATTTCAACACGCTGCAGTTCAAGGATTACAGCAAGTACGAGTCCTCGATTTTCTCCGAAGAAGAGAAGCGCGACTACCATGAGAAGCACAGTGCTGAAGTGGCAGAAAAAGCGTATGAATTGGGCAAGCAATTGATCCTGGATGCACAGAAGTTGTGAGGATGACACGAAAAAAGCGCTCATGCGAGCGCTTTTTTTGTGCATTTTTCCGACGGAACCCCTTACTCTACGATATGGCGGTAGACGTAGGCCGCGATGACGGCCTGCAGCAAGACGAGTGTGGCGAGCAGCGTGAAGGCAGCGTAGAGGCTCGTCTGGTGGGCGATAAAGCCGATGGCGGCAGGCCCCATGAGGATGCCGAGGTAGCCGAGCGTACTGACAGCTGGCACAGCGAGGCTGATGGGCATGACGTGCTGTTTGCCGAGCAACGAGAAGAAGACGGGCACGACATTGGCACAGCCGACGCCGATGAAGAAGAAGCCGAGGTAGAGCAGGACGACGGTCGGCGCAAAGATGATGAACAGGAAGCCCGCGACGGCGAGCAGGCTGCCGCCGATGACGACGCGCTCCTGGCCGAGCTTCTGCACCGTCCAGTCGCCGAGCAGGCGCATGGTCAGCATGGCTGCCGAAAAGACGGTAAAGCCCGTGCCCGCCAGCGCCATGTCAAAGTGGCGGACCGTCGTGAGGAAGACACCGCCCCAGTCCATGATGGCGCCCTCGACGAGAAAGGCGATGCAGGCGATGATGCCGACGAACGTCACGATGCCCTTCGGCAGGGCGAGGAGCTTACCGCCAGCATCGCCGCCGTACGGCAGCAGATGGCGCGAGGCCGTGAGCGTCACGAGCACCATGACGGCGGCCGCAATCCCCGTCGAGGCAAGAGGCGTCAGTGAGAACGTACCGACCCAGATGCCGAAGAGCCCCGCGCCAGCAAAACCGCCGACACTCCAGAGCGCGTGCATGCCGCTCATGAGGCGTCGCCCCGCCGCTTTCTCGACGATGACCGCCTGGATGTTGACGACGACGTCGATGCAGCCCATAGTCGCACCGAAGATCAGCAATAGCGGTATGGCCAGCTGGAATGAGGACACCGTGCAGAGCGCGAGCAGCAGCGCGCCATAGACGAGCCCCGCAGCGGTCAGCACCCTGCGGCAGCCGAGCCGCACCGCCGCCGCGCCCGAGAGCGGCATCGTCAGGAGCGAGCCAATGCCGATGCATAAGAGCAGCATGCCGAGCACATCCTCCGCAATGCCGAGCCGCGCCTTCAAAAGTGGCACCAGAGGCGCCCACGAGGCCGCACCGAACCCCCCGACAAAAAAGATAGCCCGCGTCGCATGCTGTTCCGCCAGGCCAGGTTTTTCATATTCTTGTATCACGCAATCCTCTCCCTTTCTGTAAACACAGTAAACACGCCCATTGTAGCATAGACCGACACGTTTTGCCATCGCCTTTCGCACAGGGACGAATCGATCCATAAAAAACGAAAAAACGTCCGGCATCAGACATTTCACGGTACCGGACGTTTTGTGTGGCGATTTGGCTTGGACGAGATGCCAATCACTTACTCAAGAGCAGCTTGCAGACGGCGCAGCCCATGAGCTTGAGAGAGTAGCCGAGAGCGCGTTCATCGAAATCGAAATGGGAGTCGTGATGACCGGCAGCGAGGTCGGCGCCGACCATCATGTAGGCTGCCTGGCCGCCGTGCGACTGGACGCGCTCCATGAAGTAGGAGAAATCCTCGCTGGCGCCGAACGGGCACGCACCGACGACTTCATTGAAGATGCCAAGGCTCTTCGCCTCTTCTTCCAGGAAAGCGGCAAGCTCTGGCGAGTTGCTGCCGCCGGCTGCGCCGCCGACTTTCTCGATGTCGACCTTGACGTCGTACATCATGGCCGCGGCCTTGATGATGCGCTGGGCTTCCGTCTCCATGAAGGCATTGATCTCGCTCGTTGCGCCGCGCGTCTCAAGGCAGAGCAGTGCCTTGTCGCCGATGACATTGCGGCCGCTACCCGCATCGAGACGGCCGACATTGATGCGCGAAGCCCCTGCCGAATGGCGCGAGATGGCATGCAGGTTGAGCGTGGCACAGGCAGCGGCCAGCAGTGCGTTCTTGCCCTGCTCCGGCGCAGCGCCGGCATGAGCCGGAACACCCTGGAAGCGGGCATCGTACTTGCTCGTCGCCAGGAAGCCCGTGACGTTGCAGGCAACAGTTCCCGTCTTGCGCATCTTGAAACCGAAGTGCGCGCCGAGCATGTAGTCGACATCATCGACAATGCCGCTCTCGACCATGGCATGCGCACCGCGCACGCCCTCTTCTGCCGGCTGGAAGCAGAGCTTGATGGTACCGCGCAACTGGTCTTTGAGGCTGGCCAGCAGCCTGGCCAGCGCGAGGCCGACCGTCGTGTGGCCGTCGTGGCCGCAGGCATGCATCGCCCCTGCATGACAGGAGGCAAAGCCCTCCTTATTGGCACGGTGCGCCGCCTCTCTCGTCTCCGTCACATCGTTGGAATCCATGTCGAAGCGAACCGCGACAACAGGACCGTCCTCCGAGAACTTCATGACGCCGAGCACGCCCGTGCGGCCACCGTCCATTTTCTTAACCCAGTCGGGATCAGCACCTTCTGCGATGGCGCGCTGCTGCTCCTTGGCGAGTTTCTCAGCCGATGGCACGCCCATCATAGCATCCTGACGAATGGTATCAGCCCCCGTCTTGACCGTGTAGCCGAGCTCCGCAAGCGTCTTGGCTACCTTGGCCGCCGTGCGGAACTCCGTCCAGCCCGGCTCCGGATGGGCGTGCAGATCACGTCGGCAGGATATCATGTTCTCCTGCATATCATCGGCGAATTTCAAGATTGTCTCTTTGAGGTCCATCGTAATTCCTCCTATACGTTATCCCTAAGACAAGAAAAAGGTGCCGCAGAGCAGCACCTCCTATTCATCAGAAGAGCAGGATCAGCATGCCAACCGTCAGTGCGCAGAGCATCGGGATTGCATTGCGTTTCGTGATCTCCATCGGGTTGACACCAGCGATACCAGCGCAGATGATGGTCGCGCCAGCGATTGGCGACATCGTGCGCCCCAGCGTGCCGCCGAGCGTCGCCATGCTGCCCATCTGGACCTGCGACATGCCGAAGTCCGGTGCATACGGCGTGATGGCTTCATTGAAGGCAAACGTAGCCGCATCGCCAGAACCAGTCAAAAGGCCGAGCAGGAACGGGCCAAAAGCCGCACAGATCTTGACGATGGCCGGATTGTTGAGCATCGCATCGATGAACCACTTGACAAGGCCAATCGACGTGAGGCCTGCGACGAAGACGCCTGCCGAAATGATGATGCCGATGATGCTGCCATACGCCTTGCCCATGCCCTCAAAGAAAGCATCGCAGAGCGCTTTCGGCTTGGTGCGCGTAACAACGAGCGTCAGGAGTGCACCGATGATCATAGCCTGTGGTACGCCCATCTTGAAGATTGGCACAATCTTCGTCGAGCCGAGCAACAGGATGACAATCGGGACAACCGGCATCAGCGCGTAGAGATAATTGACCTTGAAGTTCGCATCGACCTGCAGGTGCTCGGGGACATGCCCTTTATCTTCCTTAAGCACATGCGCGATGATCGTGATGCAGATGGTCGCTACGAGCAGAGAAGCGAGGTTTGCTTTGTAGTGAAAGCCAATGACATCCATGACATCGACTCCAGCAATCTTCGCAACAAAGGGGTTGTGCGCAAGGCCAGGGTTCAGCATGCTGCCGTACGTTCCGCATTTGACGGCGGCAGCCGCAAGAGCAGGACCGACACCAGCCGCCATGAGTAGCGGGATGAAGATGGCACCAGCCGCAGCCGCCGTGCCAGCGGCACTCGGCAGTGCGATGTTGACGAGATACGTGCAGATGACGACGCCCGGTATCAAGAAGAAACGGACGCGCGAAATCACAGAGGCCATTGCATTGATCAGATGCTTATCGCATTCCGTGAAGCGCACAGCCAGTGCAAAGCCCATGACCGAGCAGACCGCCTGAATCAAGCCGCTGTTCGTCATGCTCTTCGCAAAGGCATCGAGTGCAGCCATCGGCACACCGCCGATGGCTGCCATGAGAATGCCGGAGCCAATCAGCGTGATGCGCGCATCCGCGCCCTTGACGAGCGCGTAGACGACACCGCAGACGATGATAGCACCAACAATCAGCATGAGTGTTACCATGCAGGATTCCACCTTTCTTGCAATAAATAAAAGTAATTATATCATTTAGTACATCATTATAAAGTTGCGGTATAATAATGTCAACAAACGCGAAATGAAAATCGCTAAGTATACAATAGAAATGGATGAGACGAGAGGAAGGATTTCACATGATTTCAAGCAAACGATTGCAGCGGCAGCTTGCGGCATTGGAGAAGATTACTGCGCCGGGGCGGGGGATCAACCGGCTGGCGTTCACGGATGCGGACTGGCAGGGGCGCTCGTATTTGATGGGGCTGATGCGTGAGGCAGGCATGGAGCTGCGCGAGGATGCGTTTGGCAATGTCATCGGCCATGTGCAGGGCGCGGACGAGAGCCTGCCTGCTGTCATGTTCGGCTCGCATGGTGACAGTGTGCCGGAAGGCGGCAATTTCGACGGCATCGTCGGCATCCTGGCGGCAATCGAGACGGTCCGCTCGATGCGCGAGGACGGCTTCATGCCGAAGCGGCCGCTCGAAGTCGTCTTGTTCCTCTGCGAGGAGTCGAGCCGCTTCTCGGCGGCGACGCTCGGCAGCCGGGCCATGCGCGGGGAGCTCTCGCAGGAAGACCTCGTGCGGCTGCACGACAAGGAAGGCCACACGCTCTACGAGGTGCTCAAGGGACGCGGCCTCGCCCCCGACCATATCGAATCGGCCCGCTACACGAAGCCCTTGCGCGCCTTCCTCGAGCTCCACATCGAACAGGGCAAGGTCCTCGAACACGAAGGACTGCCCATCGGCCTTGTCACGGGCATCGCAGCGCCGACGCGCTTCTACGTCCATATCCACGGCAGTGCCGACCACAGCGGCGCGACGCCGATGAACCTGCGGCACGACGGTCTCTGCGCGGCAGCGGAAGTCGTACTGGCTGTAGAGCGCGAAGCCTCGTCGTACACGGAATCCCCTGTCGTCGGCACGGTCGGCGTCCTCGAGGTCACGCCGGGCGCGATGAACGTCATCCCAGGCGAAGTCCGGCTCGGCGTCGACCTCCGCAGCACCTCAGGCAAGGCCAAGGACGCCGTCGAGCAGGCCGTCCGGCAGGACATCGCCTACATCGCCGAAAAGCGTCAGCTGGCGTATGACATCGAGCCTGTCAGCAAAGAAGAGCCTGCGCGCATGGACGCGGCGCTCGTCGGACTGCTCGAGGACACAGCCAAAGAGCTCGCCTTTCCCTATCGCCGGATGATGAGCGGCGCCGGTCATGACAGCATGCACTGGGCCGACTACGCACCGACGGCCATGATCTTCATCCCGTGCCGCGCAGGCATCAGCCACAATCCCGCAGAACATGCTGAGCTCGCGGACATCGTGCGCGGCACGGAGCTGCTCTCCGCCACCGTGCGCAAGCTCGCCAGCGAGTAAGTCGGACCGTCCGACTCTTCGACTAGCCGACTGTCCGACCACACGAAGCAGATCATACGCAAGATACTACAACCATTCCCGACTGCCTGATGCTGCTCGTCACAAATCCAATCTCAAGGGATTGGATTTACGTCAGAAAGATAATCTGATACAATAGAATTGTACAGAGAATACATCTGAGCAGCGTTCCCCCTGCGGAGCGCTCCATCCATGCATCATAAATCCGAATCACTATTGCATCAGAAAGGACAGCCCCATGACTGAAATAAACGAAAAAGAAGACCTCCTGCTGCTCGACAAGCAGCTCTGCTTCCCGCTCTACGCCTGCGCGCGCAAGATTGTTGCGGCCTACCACCCCTTCCTCAAGAAGATTGGCCTGACCTACACCCAGTACGTCACGATGATGGTCATCTGGGAAAAGAAAGAGATCTCCGTCCACGACCTCGGCGAGCGCCTCTACCTCGACTCCGGCACCCTGACGCCCGTGCTCAAGAAGCTCGAATCCTTCGGCTACATCGAGCGCCACCGCAGCACCGAAGACGAGCGCGTCGTCATCGCCATCCTGACCGAGAAGGGACAGGCCCTCAAAGAACAGGCCCGCCAGGTCCCCGAGCAGATGAGCTGCCACCTCACCGACCAGGGCGTAACCTTCACCCCGGACGAAGTCACTGCACTGAAAGGAGAGCTCTACAAGATCCTCAACGGACTCAAATAACCGGCCGAAAAGAACCCCCGCCGAGCACGGTGCCATCCGCACCGCTCGACGGGGGTTCTTTTCTTCCAGTTGACAGTCTTGCCCGCTGGGCAGGTCTTTTTTCAATGGACAAAGTTTCGCATTTTACCAGCAGGGATATCTCATTTGAAAACGAAATGGTATAATGGATACAAGAAATCACGGCGCGTGCTCTGTCGTGTCAGGGCGCGTGAAAGGGAGTTTTTGCATGGACGAGGAGCCAATCAAGAAAAGACTGCACCGGTACTACGACCTGATTGCTGGCGGTGTCTGCCTGATCCGGCAGACGGCGGAAGAGCAGATTCTCTTTGTCAACGAGGAGATGCTGCGGATCTACCAGTGCGCAACGGAGGACGAGTTCTTCCAGCTGACAAAGGGGCGCTTTGCGGGGCTGATGGAGGCGGAGGACTACGTCCCGCTTGAAGCGCGCACGAACAGCCGACACGGCGATTTAGATGAGGGATATACCTTCCTGACATTCCGCTGTTACACAAAGACGGGCAGCTACCGTCACCTCGAAGGGACGTTCCACAAGGTGAACATCCCGGAGCTCGGCAAGGTCTGGATGATGAGCCTCGTCAACAAGGAGCGCAACCTGGCCGTCAGTAATCTCGACCCCGTCACGGGCCTCCTGAACATGCACGCCTTCTACCAGCGCGTGCAGCAGAAGGTAGACGCCCTGCGCAAGGCCATGAAGCCCGGCAACCTCGAGGTGCGCTACTGCCCGGTCTACCTGAACCTGACGAATTTCAAGGTCTACAACGAGATGCACGGCATCTACGAGGGCGACCGCATGCTGCGCAAGATCGGGCAGCTCTTAAAGGGAGCCTTCCCCGCCTCATACATCACGCGCCTCTCAGGCGACAACTTCGCGCTCTTCGTGCCGCGCGACAACCTCGAGGCCAAGCTCAAGGAAGTCTGCCAGGCCGTCAACAACGAAGTCCGCATGCCCAACATCGCAATGAAAGCTGGCATCGGGTCGATTGAAACGGCAGTCAGCGTACACCGCCGTCCCATCACGACGTACTTCGACCAGGCGAAGCTCGCCTCCGACAGCATCAAGAAGGATGCGACGCGCTCAGTTGCCTTCTACAACGAGTCCATGCGCCAGAGCATCGCCGACCGCATTTTCATCCTCGACAACCTCGACCGGGCCATCCGCGAGGGCCATATTAAGGTCTACTACCAGCCCGTCATGCGCGCCATGACCGGCAAACTATGTGGCTGTGAGGCCCTGGCACGCTGGATTGACCCCCAGAAAGGACTCCTGCCGCCAGACAGCTTCATCCCCGTGCTCGAGGAATCGCGCCTGATCTCGCGCCTCGACTGCTACGTCATCGAGGAAGTCGCCAAACTCCTGCGCTACCAGATCGACAACCACTTCCCGATGATTCCGGTCTCGGTGAATCTCTCGCGCTACGATTTCCTGCTGATGGACCCGCTCGCCTTCGTCGAGCGCATCGTCGAACAATACCACATCCCGCGCTATTACCTGCGCATCGAAGTCACAGAGTCTGCGCTCGTCAAGAACCGTCACCTGCTCATCGAGAAGCTGCACCAGTTTCACCAGTCGGGCTATCAGGTCTGGCTCGACGACTTCGGCAGTGCCTACTCCTCGCTCAACGTCCTGCAGAATTACGAGTTCGACGAGCTCAAGATCGACCAGGGACTCCTGCGCTACTTCAACGAGGACAGCCGCAAGATCATCCGCTCCATCGTGCTGATGGCCAAAGAGATGGGTATCCACGTGCTGGCAGAGGGTGCTGAGACAAAAGAACACATTGACTTCCTGCGCGCCATCGGCTGTGAGAAGATTCAGGGCTATTACTACAGCCGTCCGATGCCCTACGAGCTCCTGCGTGAGCAATTCCAGGAGGCAGGCTGGCAGGTCGAGACCCTGCCAGAGGAGCAGGCCCTCGATGCAGCAGGGCTCGTCAACCTCATCACCGATGCCCCGGTCGCCATCTTCCAGTACCGCGAGGACCGCGCTGTCATCCTCAGCGAGAATGAGGCTTACCAGAATGTCCTCACCACGACCGGCACAAGCAGCCTTCAGGAATTCAATGCGAACATGCAGCAGCAAAGCTATCCGATGCGCGAGAAGTTCATGGCGTTCCTCGCGGCCGCGGTGCACAGCAGCGGCGAGCGGCGCATGACCTTCGTCGAGAACGGCCAGTACCTGCGCCTGAGTGCCGAGAAACTCGCCGCTACACCAGATTTCACGCTCGTGCTCGCACGTCTCGCAAACATCACCTACGACCAGGACCTCACGTCATTCCAGCAGTACGAGACCGTCTTCCGCAATCTCATGCTCGTCTACGACGAGATCTACTTCCTGGATCGGAAAAAGAAAGCGCTCCACATCATCGAGAGCATGAATACCTTCTGGCAGACCGGTGATGTCATCACGGACTTCAAAGGCAAGAGAGATGCCTATGCCCGCCAATTCATCTACGCCGACGACCGCACGCGCTTCCACCAGTTCCTCGACCCGGAGGCAATCTGCCGTCAGGCCGAGCGGTCCGGCCGCTCCGAAGCCATCGAGATGTTCCGCGTGCGGAAGCCGAATGGGCGCTTCGTCTGGATGATCTTCGACGCCATCGTCATCTACAAGAGCGCCACCAAGGACATCCTGATCTGCGTGCGCGAGAATATCTGGGAACGCCAGGAGAACCTGCACGCCCTGCTGCCACAGTTCCTGTCCGACCTGAATCCGGACAGGCTCCCCTCGTCTCCCGCAGACGAAGATGCCGCACTCTGGCGCGCCGTCTGGAATTTCTCGCCCGACCCCGTATACTGGAAAGATAGCGCACTGCGCTACCGCGGCGTCACGCCTTCCTTCCTCGAGTACGTCGGCATGAAAGACGCCAGCGAAATCCTCGGCAAGACGGATGCGGAGCTCGGCTGGTGCCTGCAGGATGAGGACGAGGAGCAGGCGGAACTCGCTGTCCTGCAGGAAGGAAAGACCTGCAAGGATTACGCTACGACCATCCTCGTGCATGGCATCCCGAAGCGCATCCTGATGACCTCCTTCCCCATCTACCAGCGCGGCAAGATCACAGGCGTCTTCGGCTACTTCCGCACGGCAGATGACAAGGAGGATCAGCGCCAGCTCGAGCTGCTCGGCATCCGCGACCATGTGACGGGACTCCTCGGCTACCGCGGCATGATCATGGCGGGCATGGAGATAGAAGAGGACCGCATCCACCGCCAAGAGGATTACCTGGCCCTCATCCTGCAGGTCCCCGAGATCAAGACGCTCGCCCACCAATACAGCCTCGAGGTCCAGCAGGAGATCCTCAAGACCATCCGGGACGGCATCCTCAAGCTCGGGCCGATTTCCAGCATCGCCTCCTACATCGGTAGCGGCGTCTTTATCTGCTTCGGCAAGACACGCTTCCTCGACGGCCTGACCGAAAAAATCGAACAGCTGAAGGCGCACCTCGAGGGCCTCACCTCAATCGCCGGGGTCAGCTGCACCTTGACGCTCAACTACTCCACCATCCGCGGTTCAGAAGCCCATGGCTTCAACACGCTCCTCTATCAGCTCGCTAAGCGCCTCAACGATGTCACCAGCCAGCGCTGGCACTTCGAGCGGCCGCACGGCGAGATCATCGAGCTGAACGTCAGCCAGCTCGACAGCCTAGACGATGGCATCGCGCTTACCGACATCGCCACCTACGACTTCCTCTTTCTCAATCACGCCATGCTGCGCATGATGCACCTGCCGGATACACCCGATGCCTACAAGGGCAAGAAATGCTATGAGCTGCTGGCCGGGCGCGCAGCCCCCTGTGCCGACTGTGCCAACAGCATCCTGGCGCGGGATGCCTTCCGCACCTGCCGCCACGCCATGCGCTTCACGAGCGGGTCCGTCCTGCAGCGCGACACCCTCGTGCCGTGGAAGGGCAGGACCGCGCGCCTCTCCATCACCACCGACCTGCAGCACGGCCAGATGGGGAATGAGCAGGAGCGCAATAGCCTGCTGCGCCGCGAAGAAGTCATCAACGACATCATCTCCCTGGGCATCCAGGAGTCCGACCCCGAAGAGGGCATCCACAAGATCATGGCCAAAGTCGGCGAGATCCTGCAGGCCGAACGCGTCCTGATCTTCGAGGAGGGCGCAAACGACACCGTCAGCGCGACATACGAATGGCGCCGCGACACAACAGGGTCCGTCATGAAAGACGCACAGGACATCCCGCGCGCGCGGCTCCAGCCGCTCTACGACCACTTCGCCCACAGCCGCATGCTGATCCTCAACGACACCGACGCCTTCGTGCAGCTCCACCCGGGCTTCCAGCCCGTTCTGCGCGGCATCGCGAGCCTCGTCTCCGGCCACCTCATGCAGTCGGGCCGCTCCATCGGCTTCACTGAAGTCATCAATCCGGCCTCCGAAACCTTTGCCTCGGCCACCTTCCTGCTGAGCTCCCTGACGAGCGTCATCGCCATCATGCTGCGCAACCGTGACATGATACGCCGCCTCGAGAGCTACAGCTACCGCGACCAGCTCACCGGCGTCGGCAATCGCCGCGCCCTCCTCTCCTACATCCGCACCATTCCTGACGGCACCTCGCTCGCCTTCATCTTCGGGGACATCAACGGCCTCAAGAAAGAGAACGACACAAAGGGCCATGAAGCAGGCGACCGCCTCATCCAGCGCTCCGCTGACGTCCTCGCCGAAACCGCAGACCGCGAGCACGTCTTCCGCATGGGAGGCGACGAATTCCTGCTGATCGCCGAGAACAAGACCGCGCAGGAAGCCGACGCGCTCCTCCAACAGCTCCAGGCCATCTACGCCGAGCGCCACCTCAGCGTCGCCCTCGGCTGCGCCGTCAAGAAAAGCCCCATCACCAACATCGACGCCGTCCTCTCCGAGACAGACGCCCTCATGTACGAGAACAAGCGCCGCATGCACGAGCAGGCCGGTCAACTATAAAAACGCGTAAAAAATGCCAGCAACAAGGTAGACTCGAATCCCCATGTTGCTGGCATTTCTGCTATTATTATATCATACCTTTCACAATGATCATTTTTTCAGATACTGGTCGAAAAAATCCGTGATGATCTTGAGCACGGGTTCCTGGACCCAGTATTTGCCGCCGTGTGCGGCGCCGGTGACGAGGTAGCGCTCACTCGGGATGCCGCTTTTCTGCAGGGCCTGGTAGAGCAGGTCGGTCTGACTCGGGGAGACGACAGTGTCGGCCGTGCCGTGCATCAGGAGCATCGGGGCGCTCGTCTTGCTGATGTAGTGGATGGGGTTGGCCGCCTCGGCTGCCTGCTTGTCGGCGAGGATGCCTCCGTCACGGCCGCCGAAGACAGGCGAGCCGTTGACCCAGAGGGCTTCCGTCGCGCCAGCAGAGCGGTGCTTTGCCTGGACTTCTTCGGAGAAGTCGGCGCCAACTTGCGTGAGGTCGGAGAGCCCGTAGAGGTCTACAGCAGCCTTGACATCACTCGTGACCTGGAGGTTCTCGCCCTTGTCGAATGTCTTCGTGCCGCTCGTCGTACCTGCCATAGCCGTCAGGTAGCCGCCTGCACTGCCGCCGACAATGCCGACGCGCGCCGGATCGATGCCGAAGCGGTCGGCATTCGCCTTGAGGTAGCGAATGGCCGCCTTGACATCCTCGAGCGGCTCCGGGAATTTCGCCGTCGGCGCGACGCGGTAGTTGATGCTGCCGACGACATAGCCGTTCTCCGCCAGGTGCATGCGGAGCTGGATGCCATTGTCCTTGTTGGCGTTGATGAAGCCGCCTCCCGTAACAAAGAGGATGGCGGGCTTCTTCTCCTTCGTCTTCGGCTGCAGGATGTCCATCTGCATCGGCACATTCGCATAGCCGCGGCTCGGCACCTGCTCATAGACGACGTTCGAGATCAGTCCGACTTCCGTCTTGTCCGCCTTGACATCGAGGACCTTGCTCGCCACATGGCCCGGCATGTCCTTCGTCGCCGAATCCACATGCACCTGCGGCTGCGCTGGTGCCGCCATGGCCGACTGCCCCATCATCATGATGCCGCCAGCCATCACCGTCGTCATCGCCATCTTGACCATCTTCTTGTATGATGCTTTCATTGCAATCCTCCTGATTTAATACTACGATATAGTACTAGTATAACACACATTACACCAGTATGGCCATCATGTCTGTCGCTTATGATTGTATTGCAAAATTAAATTTGACAAAATAAAAGAGAGCATGTATAATGAAGCTATAGAGATGAGACATACCCGCAGCAGGCCGAGCGCTTCTGCGGCGTGCATAGAACCAGAATACCCGAACAGAAAGGAAGATCATCATGAGCATCTACGATTTCACCGTCAAGACGAGCCAGGGCAAGGAAAAGTCGCTGGCAGACTACAAGGGCAAAGTCCTGCTGATCGTCAACACGGCCAGCAAGTGCGGCTTCACGCCGCAGTTCGATGACCTGCAGAAACTCTACCTCGCCTACAAGGACAAGGGCTTCGAGATCCTCGGCTTCCCGTGCAACCAGTTCGCCGCACAGGATCCGGGCAGCAACGAAGAGATTCAGCAGTTCTGCCGCTACAACTACGGCGTGACGTTCCAGATCTTCGAGAAGGGCGATGTCCGCGGTGAGACGGCCCAGCCGCTCTTCCAGTACCTCACGAAGGAGAAAGGCTTCGAGGGATTCGACAAGGAGCATCCGAACGCCGCAGTGCTCGAGGATGTTCTCAAGAAGAACTTCCCGGAGTACCTCGAAGGCGACGGCATCAAGTGGAACTTCACGAAGTTCCTCATCGACCGCGACGGCACGGTCGTCAAGCGCTTCGAGCCGACGAAAGTCCCGTCGGCCATCGCCGCAGATATCGAGAAACTGCTCTGACCGCCTGCGACAGTCCGACTGTGAACGTCTCAGGCGGAAGCATCTCATCTTCCGCCTGAGTAGCGACTGAGTCACCAGACTTGACCCGCTGAGGTAGAATACAATCGATATAATACACAGCAAAGATACCGGCGTACTGCTCATACGCCGGTATCTTTGTATCTATGCGGCTTTTGCTTGTCATCGGATTGGGCAATCAGCGGAGCATTCAGCAGGCAAATCCTAGCAGTGCGTTTGTGGGGCCTGCTGCTGACTTCCGCAGCGTCTCGCTCAAGCCTGATGATGGCAGCCGTGCCCATGCCCATGACCGTGCCCTTCGCCGTGATGCTCGCAGCGGACGGCGGGGTCGTAGGCGAGGCGGTCTGCCAGGAAGTCGGCTGCTGCCTTGTCAGCCTCGCCCTGCACGCCGCCGTAGAAGCGGATGCCTGCTGCCTTCAGAGCGTTCTGTGCGCCCGCGCCGATGCCGCCGCAAATCAGGACATCGACATGCGCTTGCTGCAAGAGCGTGACGAGTGCGCCGTGGCCTTCGCCGTTGTTCTCCAGCACATGCGTCGATTCGATGGCGCCATCTGCCACTTCGTAGATCTTGAACTGCTCGCTACGGCCAAAGTGCTGGAAGACCTGACCGTTATCATAAGGGATTGCCAATCGCATAAGAATCCTTCCTTTCGTTGCGCTGAGATCTGGCGGCACATCCATCGATGCGCCCCCTGCGGTATGGGGCTGCGGCAGGTAGCGGGATTGACCACAGCCATGGCCTTGCTGCGGGCAGAGCTCGAAGTTCCCGCCTGCGATTTGCAGTGGGCGTCCTTCGACAAGAGCCCCTGCCAGGCGGCGCCGTGCCCTCGTGTAGATGCCTTGCACCGTCGTGCGGGCCACCCCCATCTGCACAGCACATTCTTCCTGCGTCATGCCCAAGTAATCCATGAGGCGGATGCACTCATAGTCTTCGATCTCCATCCGCACGGGTGCCTTGGCCTCATCCGGCTGCGGCGCAAAGCGCGCATACAAGGGCATGGCGCAGACGCGCCGCGCCTTTGTCACTCTCCCCATACGTTTCACCTCAATCCGCCTTCCATATTCTTGACATATGTCATCTACTGTCAGTATAGCGAATTTGCTGACATATGTCAACATAAAATGAGGGCACAGGGATGTGTCGGAGGACTCCGACAAACTGACAGTCGGATAGTCGGGCAGGCGGACGGTCAGTTTGATAGTCGGACCTTCCGCGCCAAAAAGTCCAGCGCTGGACTTTTTCACCACAGAAGTGACGAATTCTCATAACAGTACGTTCTTTTTCAGGGGCTTTGTGTTACAATGAGGATACGAGTTACAACTGGCAAGGGAAAGTAAGGAATACGGTATGATTACACACACGAGACGAACGCATCTGGGACGGCAGGAATTCCTGCAGGCAGCGGCTGAGCACCTGCAGCAGGAGTGGCGTGAGGGGCACCACATCAAGTCCTGCCCGGTCTTCTTCAACATCACGAATTTTCATCTCTACAATGCCGCGCATGGCTTCCGGCGGGGGGATCTCTGCCTGCAACACATCGAGAACATCCCGCAGGAGGTGTTCCCCTGTCAGCTGGTCGTGCACCTCGGATCAGATACCTTCGCCGTTCTCGCAGATACGGCAGATGTACAGGTGCGTATTGACACGGCCTGCCAGCGCGTGCTGGCCTTCATCGGGAACCCCAACATTGCGCTGAAGGCAGGCATCCGCTTCCTCACGGGACTGCCCTCAACGAAGGACCTCAATGTCGCCTTTGACAGCGAGGCCAAGATCGCCTGCGACACGATCAAGAAGGATGCTTCGCGCCACTGGGCCGTCTACACAGAAGAACTCGGCCTGCGCCACCAGATGCAGAACTACGTGCGCGAGCACCTGGACCAGGCCATGGCCAAGGGTTACATCCGCGTCTACCTGCAGCCCGTCGTCCGCACGCTGACGGGCGAGCTCGTCAGCGCGGAGGCACTCGCACGCTGGGAGTCGCCGCAGTACGGCACGATCGCGCCGGGCATCTTCATCCCCGTGCTCGAGGAGGCGCATCTCATCCACAAGCTCGACGCCTACATCCTCCACACCGTTGCCAAGATGGCGCGCGAAAAGCTCGATGCGAACCTCCCTGTTCTCCCCATCTCGGTCAATCTCTCACGCCTTGACTTCCTGCTCCAGGACCCGTTCGCCGTCGCCGAGACGATCCGCGAAGAATACCGCCTGCCGCTCGGCCTCATCCAGATCGAGGTCACGGAAAACGCGCTGGTCGACAGAATGGACTCGGTACTGAACGGGATCCAGAAGTTCCAGAAAAAAGGCTATCCCGTGCTGCTCGACGACTTCGGCAGCGGCTATTCCTCTCTCAATGTCCTGAAGGACTACGACTTCGATACGATAAAGTTTGATATGAAGTTCCTGCATCCCTTCACCGCGAAAAGCCGCAAGATCCTCAAGTACCTCGTCAGTATGGCCAAGGACCTCTCCGTCCACACGCTGGCTGAAGGCGCGGAGACAAAGGATCAGTGCGATTTCCTGCGGGAAATCGGCTGCGAGAAGATACAGGGCTACTATTATGGCAAACCGGTTCCATGCGAGGACTTCCAACAATACTGCTTGGATAACGACCTGCACCTGGAGATCCGCGACGATACCGAACTCCTCAACAAGGCCGGGCTCGTCGACATGAACCAGACGGCCCCGGTCGCCATTCTCTACGACGACAATGAGCAGATGACCATGCTGCAGGCCAATGCACTCTACCTCGACGCCCTGCACAGCATCGGCACGCCGAGCGTCGAGCGCGTCAACATCAACTTCCGCTCGAAGAACTTCCCGATGAACGAGAAGTTCCGCCGCTTCCTCGAGCGCGGCAAGGCGACGGGCCAGTGGGAGTCGATGATGTATGTCGACAACGGCCAATACATGCGCGTCAAGATCAAGGAGCTTGCCGCACGCGGCACCCATTCAGTCCACCAGCTGCACCTCTCCAACATCAGTGCCGACAAGGCCTTCGACGACACCCACTCCCACCGCTTCGACACAATCGTGCGCAATGTGCTGCAGACCTATGATGCCATCTGGTACATCAACCTCGACCAGGACGTCATTGAAATCATTGAGCCACTGACAGAGACGCGCGTCGGCATGCAGTTCCACGATACAGCGGCAACCATGCAGCGCTTCGCCAGCCGCTACGTCCATCCGGCCGACCGCGAGCGTTTCCTCGCCTTCGCGGCTCCCGCTGCCCTGTACGAGCGTGCCTCGACCAGCCCGAAGTCCTTTATCACAGCGCCCTTCCGCATCCTGATGTCGGACGGCCACTATGTCTGGATCTTCTTCACGAGCATGGCACTCTTCAAATCGACCTCGCGCGAGATGCTCATCTGCTTCAACAGGAATTTCATAGAGCAAATCCCCGACCGCACGGTCATCATCCGCCAGATGCTCGAGAGCTACGGCATCGCCAAAGACTTCTTCGCCGCCGGACAGGACCCCCTGTACCAGGGAGCCTTTGCGACCATGCTCGAGGACATGGATGTCGAATTCTTCTGGAAGGACCGCCAGCACCGTTTCTGTGGGGCCAGCCGCGCCTTCCTCAAGGCCCGCGGCGTCCGTGATATCGCCGAGATCCGCGGCCGGACCGACAAAGAGCTCGGCTGGCAGCTGCTCGCCGAGCAGGCCTACGAGACAGAAGAGACCGTCATGCGCACTGGCACCCCTCTACTGGGCGTGCGCGAGCAGATTGATATTGGACACCGCCTCCAGGAAATCCGCGCGGCAAAATTTCCCATCCGTCAGGACGGCCAGGTCATCGGCATCTTCATCAAGCTGAGCACCCTCGTGGATGCACCGGCGCGCCGGGAGCAGGACGCCGCACTCGGCCTCATCGACGAGGAAACACACCTGCTGAGCTACTGCGGCATGCTGCGCGATGCTCTGCTGTACGCCGACGAGTACCGCCTGCACGGCAACGACTACACGGCCACGCTGCTCGACGTGCCCGAGTTCGATGGCATCGGCATGAAGTACGGCAAGGATTTCCGGCGCCACCTGCTGCAGAAGATTGTCGCACTACTGCACAAGGACCTGCCTGCCGCCTGCAGCATCGCCCGCGTCGGCAGCTGCTGTTTCATCATCTTGTCCAAGAATGCACAGGACAACGGCCTGCAGGAAGCCGCACTCAGGATTACACAGGAAGTCCATGCGATCCGCGAGGTCGACGGCCATCCCTGCACGCTCTACATGCACTACGCCAAGGCGCACGGCGCCGAGGTGCGCAGCCTCGACAGCCTCATGCGCCTGCTGATCCAGCGCCTGCAGCGCGCCGAAGAAAAGCGCTACGGGCTGACCCCCTACAGCAACGACAACCTCCTATTCTCACGGGATCTCTTCGATACGCTGCCCTTCGGCGTGATTATCTCCGACCCCGCGACACACGAGCTCCTCTACCTGAACCAGGCCCAGCGCAGAGAGCTCGGCCTGACCTACGATGAGCCGCTTGCCGGGAAGACCTGCTACCGCCTCCTGATGGGAGCGAACGCCCCGTGCGATAACTGCAACGAGAGCAAGCTCCGGCACAACGTCTGCCAGGTCCACATCTACCACAACGATACCATGAACGCCAATCTCCTGCTCTGCCACACGCTCGTCCCGTGGAACGGCAAGTCCTGCCATTTCTGCATGGCCATCAACCTCGACAAATACCAGCAGCGCCATGCCGCGCACGACAAGGTCCTCTATCAGGAGCTCTCCATAAACGACATCATCCGCGCAGGCATGTACGAGATCGACCCGGAGAGCGGCATCCGCAAGATGATGAACCGCCTCGGGCACCTGCTCTCAGCCGATCATCTCCTCATCGCCGAAGAAACGGCGACGATGCTGCGCTGCTCCCACTTCTGGGATGCACAGGATGCCCTGCCACTCTCGCGCGAGATCCAGCCCTTCCCGCGCGAGGAGATTCATTCGCTCTACGAGCACTTCCTTAAAGAGCCCGTCTTCACCATCGACGACGTCGAAGCCTTCTGCCGCGACAACGGCTACGCGCCGCGCCTGCCGAACCTCCAGCGCCTGATCTTCGTGCGCCTGCGCCTCGACGACCGCGCCTACGGCTACCTCGAGGTCATCAATCCCGCGCCCGAACAGATGGAAAAAGCGCTCCCGCTCTTGCAGGCACTCGCGCGCTTCTTCTCCATCCTGCTGCGCAACCGCAACCTGATCCGGCACATCGACCGCCTGGGCAAGATTGACCCGCTGACAGCCATCATGAACCGCCGCGGCCTGCTCGACTATCTTCAAAATCTGCCCGACAACCGCCAGTATGCCTTCTTCTTCGGAGATCTCAACGGCCTCAAGGAGACGAATGACCGCCTTGGGCACGAAGCCGGTGACACGCTCATCAAGGCCGCTGCCAGCCTCCTGGAATCCGCCTGCCCCACAGACGCCGTCTTCCGCATGGGAGGCGACGAATTCCTCATGGTAGAAGAAATCCAAGACAGTGCGCAGGCCGGTGCCATCTGCGCCCAGCTCCACGACCGCTTCCGCACCGCAGGCATCAGCATCGCCCTCGGCTACGCCCTCGCCACCACCCCCATCGACAACATCGACACCATCCTGGCCACGGCCGACCGCCACATGTACCAGGAAAAGATCCAGCACCACCAGACACGCCACCAGCACATCGATATCGATAATTGAAAAAAAGTTTCTTTTACCGTATAATTTAGCATATCAAGACGCGGTCCGGACAAGGACGGGACTTTTGCATGGCAGAGGAGGAGATGAGAGCATGAGACGCAATATCATCACTACGGCTGTCTTTTTGATTGGGATTACGATATACCTGGCGCTGCTGGGGCACATCGTGCAGAATCAGTCTGTCATGCAGCGGGAGGAATGCGCACAGGCAGCCAAGATCTACGCGGATGAGCTCGAGAAGGACTTTGGCACGAGCCTTTCGGTAACGGAGACGCTGGCCTACATGATTGCCGATACAGGAGAGCGGCCGCAGCATTTTGAAGAGCTGGCCAAGGAGATGCTCGCGACGCGCCCCTATGTGGCCAGCATCCAGCTGGCGCCGCAGGGCCGCGTGACGGATATCTACCCGGAAGATGCGGCGGGCCTGGGGAAGGTCGACCTCTTCTCGCTGGAAGACCGGCTGGGAAGCCTCGTCTACAGCCGTGACACGGGGATTGCGACCATGCAGGGGCCCTTCCAGGTGACGGACGACTACACGGCCATTGCGATGCGCCAGCCGGTCTACCGAGAGAACGCAGCGGGACAGCAGGAGTTCTGGGGCTTTACGATTGCCGTCCTCAAAGTGCCGGACGTCTTTGAAGCGACGGTGAAGTCGCTCGAGGCGACACACCATGCTTACCGCATCTCCAAGACCTCTCCAGGGCAGGATACGTACCAGGTCATCCTGGCCTCGGATGACCTCCCGGAGCCGACAGAGGCGCAGGTCTTCACGTACGGCGGGTGCAAGTGGAAGCTGGAGGTCGCCCCCGCCTGGGGCTGGCGGATGCCGCCGCCTCTCGCGATCACCCTGTCAATCGGCCTGATTCTCGTATTTCTGGTGACCTTCCTGACGCATGCCCTGCTTCACTTGCAGGACGGCCGCCGTTACCTGCGCCAGCTAGCCGATACCGATGCGCTGACGGGGCTCAACAACCGCCAGGGCTTCGATACGGCTGTCGATGCGTATCTGGACAAGGTCTCCAAGATCGGGGCCGTCGGCGTCATGATCGATATCGATGATTTCAAGCGCATCAACGATCTCTACAGCCACAATACCGGAGATGAAGCACTGCGCAGTCTGGCCAATGATCTGCGCGAGGCATTCCCTGCGCCCGCCATCGTCGGGCGCAACGGCGGCGATGAGTTCTGCATCTTCCTGCCGGACTGCACGGCATCGGAAGCCAATGTCCTGCTGCAACGGTTCAGCGCGCGCGACCTGACGTTCACATTCGGCGACCAGCAGCATGCCTACACCATCTCGATCGGCTACGCCGCCTATCCGTCGCAGGGGATCTCACGCACCGACCTCTTCCGCTGCGCCGATGCGGCGCTCTACGCCGTGAAACTTCACGGAAAGCACGGGGTCCGACTGTATGCACCGAGCGTCGCCAAGGAGGACCGCAGCCAGCTGGCATTCGGCCTCAAGGACATTATCATGCACTTCCCGGGCGCAATCCTCATCTACAAGGCCACGGGCAAGGAGGAAATCCTCTTTGCCAACAACGAGCTCATCCGGCTGTTCGACTGCCGGACACTCGAGGAATTCCAGCAGTTCACCGGCGGCACCTTCCGCGGCATCGTCCATCCGGAGGAATACGAGGCCGTCGAGCAGAGCATCTGGGAGCAAGTCCAGCAGCCGAACAGCGACGGCAACGACGCCGTTCGCTACCGCATCATCACGAAGAGCGGCCAGGTCAAGTGCATCCTCGACAAGGGCCGCCTCGTCGAGACGGACGTCTACGGCAAGGTCTTTTATGTGCTCATGATCGATGAGAGCAACTGGTGACAATACAAAAAATAACCCTGTCCCATTCTCGGGGCAGGGTTATTTTGGTGCGGGCAAGTGTCAGCTCCGCTCCGTCCGGTGGCACCAGAGAGCGTCGGCGAGCAGCAGGACAGCGACGACATAGAACATATGGCGCAGTCCGAAGATGGCGACGAGATGGCCGCCAAAGAAGGCGCCGGAAAACATGCCGATGAATTGGAAGGACTGATTGAAGCCGTAGATGCGACCCATGCAGGCGGCCGGAGCGAGCTGTCGGATGAGGTTGTTGATGGAGGGCATGAGGCCTGCGACGGCGATGCCGTGCACGAAGCGCAGCAGGGCGAGCTGCCACGGTGCGGTCACGAGGCCCTGCGGGATGGCGGCAAGGCCTGCGAGCAGCAGGCAGGCTGGCAGGACGCGGTTCGACCCAATACGGTCGGAGAGGTGCCCGAGGCGCGAGGCGAACAGCATGCTCGCAAAGCCTGCACTCGAGAACACAGCACCTGAAACGACGGCAAGGTGCTCGGTCGTCGGAGCCAGTTCCTTGACATAGACCGTCAGGATCGGCTGGACGCAGGTCAGCGAGAACTGCATGATGAGCGTCGTCAGGAAGAGTCCGACGATGGCCCTGCGGTGCGGAAGCTTGGCAAACATCTCGCGCAGTCCGACTGTCGCCTTCTGGACAGCCGGACGGTGCGTCTCCCGGACGCGCGTCAGGGCGAGGCAGCCGAGCAGGCACAGCGTGCCGATGCAGAGGAAACTCGCGCGGATGCCTGTGAACTCCGCAAGGAAACCGCCGAGCAGAGGCCCCAGCAGGGCGCCTGTGACCTGTGACGAGAAGAACAGGCCCATGGCCCAGCCCGAGTGCTCCTTCGGCGTCTCCTGGGCGAGCAGCGGCACGACAGCCGCCTGGAAGCCCGACAGGCATCCCTGCAGGAGGCGCAGCGCCACGAGATGCCAGACCGACTGCGCAAACGACATTCCTATCATGATGAGGCCGAGCCAGCACGACGCGCGCAGGATCATCGGCTTGCGCCCATAGCGGTCCGCCAGGCGCCCCCATATCGGCGAGAAAATCGCGAGGCTGACGAAGTTGCAGCCGTAGACAATACCCGACCAGCGCGCGACCTCTCCCGCCCCTGTTACGCCGAGTTCCTCAATGTAGAGCGGCAGGATCGGCGCCATCTGACTCATCCCCACCGCTACGACGAATGACGCCACACAGCAGATGTAGAGATTCCGCCGCCATACCTGTAAATCCGAATCCATACCTTCACCATACCTTCCCGTTTCCTTCACGACCATTCGGTACACCTTTCGGCACCCGCATTTCTTTCATAGGTTTATTCATGCTGCTCTTACAGGCACCAGTTCCCTAGGGCACAACCACATTTTCTTCATAGGTTCATGCATGCCGCTTTCCAATACGCCTAAGGGCTCAGGCCCGGGACCGCATTTCTTTCACAAGTTCATTTTCCCCGCCATCCAGCGTTCTCAGGGGCTTTGAATAGCACCCGCATTTCTTTCATAAGTTTAGAATCACTCCCTCGAAGAACCTTTTGTGGATAATTTTGTGGATATCCTGTGTATAACTACTGTTTGCCTGTGCACAAATCGACCATTCGGTACACCTTTTCTCGACCGTTCGGTACACCTTTCCTAAAATCCTCGACCATTTGGTACACCTTTCGATTGTCATTTTTGATGTTTCATCAAAGGAAAAAGTGAGGATTTACAAGGGGTTGCTGATTTGTCAGAATAGTCTTTTGCACTTGCTTTTTCCGGCAACGACCGAACGGTACACCTTTCATTGCTGTATTTTGGTCCAAGAATCCAGCAATACCAAGGGGTTGCGGGCATTTTTGCATTTCGACCGTTTGGTACACCTTTCGACCAAACGGTACACCTTTCCGGACTTCTTCCATCTGGCATCTTCGCAAGAATCTAGGTTTTATGCGGTCTGGCGGCTTCGACCAAACGGTACACCTTTGGCACTACTATACTATACTAATATACTATAATACTGTATATAGGCAGATTGCAAAGGGAGAAAGTTGCCGCTTCACCTTCTTTTTCTCATCTAGTCCATGTATAATATTCCTAGCATGGGAACATTAAGCGCAAACGAGAGGAGAACGACACATGTCGGCACAAGAAGAGATGGATTTGGTACATCGCTCGGTATTCCTAATCCCGAAAGATACCGGCCCGATGACAATCGCACAGGAATTCGCCACGGCAAAGTACGCTCTGAGCAAGAACCAGCTCAAGGCATGGTATCTCTTCATCGCTTCCATGGATGAACACCATGTACCGGAGCAGGGCACGATGTACACCTTCGATGCCGTCCGATTTGCGGACAAGCTCAACATCAACGCAACCAAGGCACGCGGCATGATTGTCGCGGAAATCTTCACCAAGCTCTCTCAGAACTATATAGACCTTCGGTCGAGAGAAGATGGCAGCGGTGAACAAGATATCTACCACGCCAATTTCATCTCAGAGCTCTCCTACAACCGCAAAACGCACATCCTCGAAGTCAGCATCCCGCCGCGCCTCAACCAGTATCTCTTCAACCTCCGCGAAGGAACGTACATCTCGATGGACATCGAAGACATCTTAGCCCTAGATACCATCGTATCGATGCGCCTCTTTATCTATCTGCGCAATCTCGGTCGTCTGAACATCCATGAAATCTCGGTAGACCGCTTGCGCAGGGAAATTGCACTCTATCCAGAATCCTCTTACAAGGAGTTCAAACGCAGAGTAATCACGCCCTCTATCGAGGAAATTCGATGCCATACAAAGTACAAGGACTTCTTCATCGATGACGACGGTGGCCCAGGACGCAAGGCCACAACCATCGTCTTCGGCTTTACCAAGACGCCGATTGGAGACACGTACTTCCCAAATCTCGCGCCTGCACTCGTCAAACAGCTGCGGGAAAAGTTCAGTGAGCGCATTCTTGTCCTCTTCAGCATGGCCTGTGACGAGGGCTTTGAGCCCAGCTACATCAAGGACAGCTTTGACGGAATCTCAGAAGCCTGCATCGTCAGCAACTTCCACCTCGTCTTTGATCGTATCACCAAAGATGCGCGCATGGGCAAGAAGAAGGGGCCGGATACTTACGGACGTTACTTCATCACCGCAGTCAAGCAGGACTGGGCTGGAGCCTCGCACCAGGGGAAAACAGCCCTAAAGAAGGGCATGGCTCGCATCGAGAATAAGCAGCTCGAGGAGCGTATGCGTGAGGCTAAGGAACAAGAGGACAACCAGGACCGCGCGGATTATTATCTGAAACATGCCAAGGAGTACGTCGCCGCTATGACACTGTCCGATCTCCTCGCCTTCATGAAGCGCCATGCTTCCCAGCTCGACTACCTCGCAGGCCGCAGGGGCTTCAACCGCGAACATGCCTGCTCGCGCAAGAAGACGTATCGTGAATACCGCCTGCTGACACAGGTCGTACTCGGAAAGATGATGGCAGGCGAGATCCCGGTATCAGTGAACAGCAGCTCGCTTTTTGAATGAATGCCATCGTACTTTCGATACTGCAAACAAAAGCTAGATACGAGCACAAAACAAAACCAGCCTCACCGCTCATCACCGTGGAGGCTGGTTTTTTATCGATCCGAATCTGACATAGAGCGCATGGTTACAGCTGAAAACAACATCTTCTCTTTTCGGGCGTGTACTTGTATAATAGACGTAGAAAGAATAATTCGTGTAATCGTCTACAGGAATGGGACTCTTGCTGGTGGAGTCTCCATCCACGACCAACGGGATGCAGCTGCGCACAGCTCAAAACGTCTAGAATTGGACGTTTTCCTTGAACGACGAATCCCGCGAGCAAGAACAAAATGATTTTTCGTGAGAGGAACGCATAATGAAACAGGAAATGAAAAACCTGGGCGACTTCCCAGGAGTGGTAGAGAACCTGTCGTGTTGTTTCTACATCACGCAGGCGGAGGAGCCGTATGAGCTGCTCTATGCCAATGAGGAAATGCTGCGGCTGTTTGACTGCCGCGACTTTGATGAGCTTTACCGACATGTCGATGGCGATGCCTTCCATGTCATCGCGATGGATGACCGTGCGCGCGTGAAGCAGGAAATTGTGCATGAACTGGCCGAGAGAAATGACCGCTTCGACCATGCCCGCGGCCATCTCTTCACGCGCACGAGCCGCATCCGCTATGCGGACGTCTCGGGGCGCATCGTCGAGACGCAGGCGCATGGCAAGGTCTGTTATTGCACGCTGCAAGAAATCGATATCCCGCTGCCGGGCGTCACGGTGGACCGCGACATCCGCGATTATGTCATCAGCCACCTCGATGAGGCCATCGAGAATCACTGGATCCAGGTCTACTACCAGCCGGTCATCCGCACGCTGACCGGGGAACTCTGCGGCATGGAGGCCCTGGCCCGCTGGGTCGACCCGCAGATCGGCTTCCTCTCACCGGCGTCCTTCATCCCGGTCTTGGAACAGGTGCGCCTGATCCACCAGCTCGACGCCTATGTGCTCGAGGAGGTCTGCCACATGCTGCGCCAGCGGCTCAACCACGACCTGCCGATCACACCGGTCTCGTTCAATCTCTCACGCTACGATTTCGATATGGTCGATGTCTTTCACCTTGTAGAAAAGACGCGCGCCGCGTACCAGATTCCGCGTGATGCCCTGCATGTCGAGATCACGGAGAGCGCGCTCGCCGAGAATGACGACGCCGTCCACCGGGCTGTCGACCGCCTGCGGGACGAGGGCTATGAGATCTGGCTCGACGATTTCGGCAGCGGCTACTCTTCGCTGAACATCCTCAAGGACTACACGGTCGACCTCATCAAGCTCGACATGGGCTTTTTGCGCAGCTTCACGGAGAAGTCGCGCGACATCATCCGCTCGGTCATCGACATGGCCAAGGAACTCGGCATCAAGACACTTGCCGAGGGCGTCGAGACGCAGGAGCATGCTGAGTTCCTCGCTTCGATTGGCTGCGGGCGACAGCAGGGCTACTACTACGGCAAGCCGCAGCCGCTCGTGGGAACGCTCGCGCATATCGAGGCAGAGGGGCGGGAGATCGAGCTGCGCAAGTGGTGCCACTATTACGATGTCGCAAGCATGGCCATCCGCGAGACGAACCAGGCGAGTTCACTCTTCGACCTGCATGAGGACGGATATCTCCACTACCTCTACACCAACCGGGTTTACCGGGAACAGCTCCATGCACTCGGCTATCGCTGCCGGGATGTCGAGGGATTTCTCAATCATAAGGCACGTCCCGAGATCTCTGCCACGTTCCGGCACTATGTCAGCCGCTCGCTCCAGTCCGGCTCACCGGAGTCGTTCTGTTACATTGACGGCGGGGACTACATCCGCATCCGCCTGCGCGTCATCTGCGAGATGAACCATCATCTCCTCATCCACACGGGATTCGAGAACATCTCCCGGAGCGATGCGGGCGAGCAGCTCGTCAAGCTCGACAACAACCTGCGCTATCTCTACACGATGTTCGAGAACATCTCTCTCGTCGATTTCCAGCGTGATACGATTGAGCCGATATACGTCCACGATGCGCCTACGCGTGAGACGGTCCACGGCATCCGCAGGTATCTGCAGTCGTTCGCCCAGGAATATGTCTACGAACCCGACCGGCAGGGCTATCTGGATTTCTGCAATCCGGACACCGCCGTCGCGCGCATCCAGAAGAGCCGCTACAGCCGCATCGCACATTGTTGCCGCGTGCGCGATCCGCACGGCAATTACCACTGGCGGGAGTGCGTGGCTGTCCTGCTCCAGAAAGGCCTGACGGAAAGAAGCGGTCATACCCCACTCATGCTGACGGCCGAAAAGACCATCGAAGAGCAAGTCCTCCTGACGGAGTCCCGCACACCAGAGCAGAGCACGCTCGACACCCTGCTCTGGCAGAGTCTCATGCATCACACGCGGTTCTGCTACTTCTGGAAAGACAAGGACCTCCGCTTCCTCGGCGCGACAAAGGCATTCCTGAAGTTCTACGGCTTCAACTCCGAGGCCGATATCCTCGGCAAGACGGACGAGGAGATGAACTGGCATCTCGACAACGACACCTACCGCCTCGACGAGATCGCGCTCCTGCAAACGGGCAAGCCTGTCGAGAATGTGAAGGGAACGTGCATCATCCGGGGCGTCCTGCGCCACATCACCTGCTACAAGTGGCCCCTCTACCGCGAGGGCGAGATCATCGGCCTCTTGGGCGTCTTTTTCGAGGCGGAGGATCTCTCTAGCAAGATCAACCAGAGCCTCGTCTCTCCCTATGAGGATCCTGTCACAGGGCTGCACAACCGCCAGGGCTTTCTCGGCGATCTGATCAGCTACCAGGAAGCGTATGCGGTCGACCAGCAGCCCTACGCGCTGATCCTCCTAGAGAGCTGCTTCGACGAGCAGATCCAGAAGACGTATGGCCCTTCCTTCCTGCGCGCGCTCATCCGCCAGGAGGCGGACATCCTGCGCACACATGCGGGAAAGGATACCGTCATCTCGCGCCTCCGGCACACGACTTTCGCCATCCTGCGCCGCGAGACAAGCTCTGAGGACTGCACCGCCTCCGAGGCCATCGCGCGCGACCTCCAGCAGCGCCTGCAGTCCATCCACCAGCTTGACGGCAATCCTGTCACCATCACCTTCCGCTACAGCATCGTCCACGCGACCGATCCTGCCATCCACAAGACCGCCGACGGCAATGTCAGCTACATCTACCGCCTCGCCAGCGAGCGGCTGCGCCACAAGGCATGACCGTCCCGGCAACAAGATGATTTCTGCCTGCTCCATGCGCTGGCAGGAATCATTTTTTGTGATGAGAATGCCGCATTTTCTGATTCATCTGGGTGGCGAAAAGAGGAGGGCTTATCTTGGTTCTCTAAGAGAGAGTTGCTATAATAGACGTCATAATAGACAATGACATTGTCTGGTGAATCACCTATGTTCAGCAAGAGGAATGCATGATGGATTATGAACGGAAAGATCTGAGCGGATTCCCCGGCATTGCGGAGAATCTGCCTTGTTGTTTTTTCATCGCACGAGCAGAAAAGCCGTATGAGCTGCTTTACGCCAATGATGAGATGATGCGGGTGTATGACTGCCGCAGCTACGAAGAGCTCTACCGCCATATCGAAGGAAAAGCGCCGAACTTCATTGCGCTGGACGACCGCGCTCGCGTCGAGCAGGAGGTCAGCCATGCGCTCCTGGAGCGACACGGCCGCTTCTCGCACATCCAGGGGCATCTCTTCACGCGCACGAGCCGCATCCGCTATGCGGATTTCGCGGGGCATCTCGTCCATACGCAGGCGTATGGCAATGTGCTCTACTGCACGTTGCAGGAGATCGACGTCCCGCAGCCAGGGCAGGTCATCGACCGCGATATCCGCGACTATATTGTCGGCCATCTCCAAGAGGCCATCGACAACCACTGGATCCAGGTCTACTATCAGCCGGTCATCCGCACATTGACGGGCGAGCTCTGCGGCATGGAGGCCCTGGCTCGCTGGGTCGATCCGCAGATTGGCTTTCTCTCCCCGGCGTCCTTCATCCCGGTCCTGGAACAGGTGCGCCTGATCCACCAGCTCGACGCCTATGTGCTCGAGGAGGTCTGCCGCATGCTGCGCCAGCGCTTCAACCACGATCTGCCGGTCACACCCGTCTCATTCAATCTGTCGCGTTATGACTTCAGCGCCGTCGACATCTTCTCTCTCGTCGAAAAGACGCGCATCAAATATCAGATTCCGCGCGACTACCTGCATGTCGAGATCACGGAGAGCGCGCTCGCCGAGAATGACGACGCCGTCCACCAGGCCGTCGACCGCCTGCGGAACGAGGGCTATGAGATCTGGCTCGACGATTTTGGCAGCGGCTATTCCTCGCTGAACATCCTTAAAGACTACACGGTCGACCTCATCAAGCTCGACATGGGCTTCTTGCGCAGCTTCACGGAGAAGTCGCGCGACATCATCTGCTCGGTCATCGACATGGCCAAGGAGCTCGGCATCAAGACGCTTGCCGAAGGCGTCGAGACACAGGAGCATGCCGAATTCCTTGCCTCGATCGGCTGCGGCCGCCAGCAGGGCTATCTCTACGGCAAACCGCAGCCGCTAGTCGGCACGCTGGCCCACATAGAGGCCGACGCCCGCCGCACTGAACCGCGCAAGTGGTGCCACTATTATGATACGGCCAGCATGGCCATCCGGCAGACCGACCGGACGAGTGCGCTCTTTGACCTGCACAAGGACGGGTATCTCCATTTCCTTTACGTCAACAAGCCCTACCGGCAGCAGCTCCACGCACTGGGCTATTCCTGCCAGGATGTCGAAGATATGTTCAACCGTCCGACTTTGCCCACACGTTTCGGGAGTTCATCGACCAGTCACGCCAGAGCGGCAGGCCCGAATCGTTCTGCTACGTCGAGAACGGGGACTACGTCAACATCCGCCTGCGCATCGTCTGTGAGATGAACCAGCATGTGCTCATCCACTCCGAGCTGGAGAACATCTCGAAGAGCGCCGCGAATCTGCAGCGGGGCAAGCTCGACGACAACCTGCGCTATCTCTACACCATGTTCGAGTACATCAACCTCGTGGATCTCAAGCACCATAAGGTCGAACCCCTCTACGTTCACGATTCTCTGTTCCAATTGGAACAGGCTGCGCAGACAGGCGATTTCCACGAAATCTTGCAGAGTGTCAGCCGTGCGTACATCTACGAAGAGGACCAGGAGGGCTATCTGGCCTTCTTCAATCCCGATACGATCGTAGAGCGCATCCAGAAGAGCCCCTACGGGCGACTGGAGCACTGCTTCCGCATGCGTGACAAACAGGGCAATTATGTCTGGCAGGAATGCGTCGTCATCCTGCTCAACAACGGGAGGGAAGAAGAGGCGCCGCTCCTGCTGACGGCGACCAAGAGCATCCACGCGCCGATCGCCCCTTCCGGCAGCCATGAGGCGCATCATCCTTCTCTTGACGCCTTGCTCTGGCAGAGCTTCGTGCACCATACGAAGTTCTGTTATTTCTGGAAGGACCGCGAGCGCCGCTTCCTCGGCGCGACGGATGCCTTTTTGAAGTTCTACGGCTTTCGCACGGATCAGGAGATCCTCGGCAAGACGGATGAGGATATGAACTGGCATCTCGACAACAATTCGTACCGCCTCGATGAGCTCGAGGTCATCCAGAAGGGCCGTGTCATCGAGAACGTCGCGGGCGACTGCATCATTCACGGCGTCCTGCGCCACATCACCTGCTACAAGTGGCCGCTCTACCGGGATGGCGTGATCATCGGCCTCATGGGTATCTTCTTTGAGGCCGATGACATGTACCGCAAACTCCACCAGAACCTCCCCTCGCCCTACGAAGACCCGATCACAGGCCTGCACAACCGCCAGGGCTTCCTCGGCGACCTGCTCCAGTATCAGGAGGCGTATGCCATCGATAATCAGCCCTATACCCTCATCCTCCTGGAGAGCCGCTTCGATGAGCGGATCCAGCGGTCATACGGCTCGCCTCTGCTGCGCGCGCTCATCCGCAAAGAGGCATCCATCCTGCGCGACCTCGTCGGGAAGGACTCCGTCATCGCGCGCGTCCAGCACGCGATGTTTGCCATCCTGCGCCGCGAGAACAGCCAGAAGGATGCCATGGATTCGGAACTTCTCGCGCACACCATACAGAGCCACCTGCAGGCCATCCACCAGATTGACGGCAATCCTGTCACCGTCAACTTCCAGTACAGCATCGTCCACGCTGCCGACCTTGCCCACCACAAGACCACAGGCAGGAATGCCAGCTACATCTACCGCCTGGCACTGGAGCGCTTGCGTCACGGCCAATAAAAAATCGAGGAACAATGTGTTCCTCGATTTTTTTGTTTGCGGGTGTTCGAAGTAGTCCAGCCCTGCTTTCTGCAATCGTTATCTGAAAGAGAGCGGTCGTCCTTCATTCTGGCAGCATTGGATATACGCAAGAATCGTATTCGCGGCCGTTTCCAGGGAAATATTGCTCGTGTTGATCATCATGTCGTAGTTCGTCGGCTCGCCCCAGCGCTGCCCGGTGTAGAACTCATAATACTGCTTGCGGCGGTTCTCTTCGTGATTCAGCTCCTTCAGGCTCATGCCGTGGTATTTCGTTTTTCCGCGTGCGATGCGGAAATCATCGTCGGCATAGATGAAGAAGGAGAACACGTCCGGCCGGTTGCGCAGGATGTAATCGGCGCAGCGGCCGAGAAAGATGGCACTCTCCGGACGGTCTGCCACATTGAGGATGACTTTCGCCTGTTCCACATACATGCGGTTGTTCTCCACCATCCGCTCAAAGCCTTCGTACTTATCGAGATTGCCTTGGGCTTCTTCCGGCGTGTGGTATGAGCGCGCGATTGCCTCTTCGATATCCACACCGTTGTGCAGATTCTCTGCAGCCATCTCGACGATCTTGCTGTTGAAATGGTGGCAGTGCAGCTTCTTGGTCAGGATCTCGGCGATTTCTCGTCCACCGCTGCCAAATTGCCTGGAAATCGTAATCAGTGTCTTTGCCATAGCAAATCCTCCTCTTCTCACTGCTTGGCTTTGGGATCATACTGCGGGATGGCCTGCACGATGTCGGGCATCTCGTGCTGTCCTGCCAGGATCTGGCGGCGCAGATCGAGTTCTGCCGTCATATCGGTGCGGATATTGTCCAGCTTGTAGAAGTAGATAAGGGCCGCGATGATGGCGCAGAGCAGGATCGGGATCCAGATGAAGCAGTCTTCGATGGCGGAAAGTGCTGAGGCAGTCTGTACGGCGTTCGGGACGTATCCACCCATGTTCAGGAACAGGCCGACGACAAAGCTCGTCAGGCCCATGCCGCCTTTGACGAAGAAGCCCTGGAAGGCTGCAATCAGGCCCGCAACGCTGCGGTTCTTCTTGTACTCCGAGTAATCGATGACATCCGGCTGCATCGCGAAGGTGACGCCGAAGATGCCGTAGATGCCGAGGCCCGTGATGACGAGACCGGCCAGTAGGCAGAAGATCGAGGACTGGCCGAAGTAGATCAGTAAGTCGCCTGCTACATAGAGCGCGACACTGAAGAACATCAGGCTGCGTTTCTTGAAATGTTTCTCAAGTGTCGGCAAGGCCAGGAGCATAGGAAGACCTGACAGGATTCCGAGCAGACCGACAAGCGCCAGTAAGTCCGAGCGGTCCAGGTTGTACTTGAAGTAATAGATGACCGTCGTATTGCGGACCACGTAGAGGGAAAAGTAGAACAGGTTCAGGAAAAACAGGATCCATGCCTGTCCCGTCAGCCCCTTGAAGCTGTCCTTGAGGCTCATGTGCTCGTTGCTGACCGTCGGGGGAACGACTTCTTTCGTACTCGAGAACGTGAAGAAGAAGATAAGCATCGCAACGATGCCGTAGAGCGTCATCGTGACGAGATAGCCCTGCGCTTCATCGCCTGCACCAAAGAAGTCGACGAGCGGCGCGGTGATGGACATGACGATGGCCGTGCCGATCATCGCACAGATCATGCGGGTCGATACCAGAATATCGCGTTCATGGATATCCGAGGTCAGGCGCGGGACAATCGTGTTCAGCGGGATGTTCACGACCGTGTACGCGGTGCAGAGCAGGCAGTAGGTGACATAGGCCCAGATCAGCTTGCCCGTCGCATCGAAGTCGGGGATATAGAACGTCAGGAACGTGAAGACTGCAAAGGGGACGGCGCCAATCAGGAAGTACGGGCGCCCCTGCCCCCAGCGCGTGTGGGTGTGATCGACAATGATGCCCATCATGGTATCGGTCATCGCATCGATGAACTTGGTCACCAGCATCATCGTGCCAGCAGCTGCTGCGGCGATGCCGAATACATCCGTGTAGAATACCATCAGATACGATGCCATCGTACTGAACACCAGATTACAGCCAAGGTCGCCCATGCCGTATCCGATGCGAACACGCCATTTACTCATCAAGAATCCCTCCTCACCAATCTAACGCATCGATGGCGGCTTTTTCGACAGAGAGCCCGGCCCGATAATGACGCATGAAGACTTCGAACCCCTGCGTTTCCGCTTCGGTTGCCGACAGCGTCACACCGCCGAGATGCGCGAAGATGCGCTGATCCAGATACATGTCGAGCGTCTCGCCCGGCTGCCGGTCAATCCGATAAGCAGCCAGGAGCGCAATGCCCCAGGCGCCGCCTTCGCTCGCCGTATTCATGACCGTCACGGGAGCGCCACAGGCGGCCGAGAGGCAGCGCTGACCGACGCCTTTCGTCTTGAAGAACCCGCCATGGCCCATGATGCGGTCCATCTCGACGCCTTCATCGCGCAGGATGTCCAGGCCAATCTTGACGGCCCCCAATGACGTATAGAGATGTGCCCGCATGAGATTGGCGAGGGTGAAGCGGCTCTTCGTCGTCCGAAGGAAAATGGGGCGCCCTTCATTGATCATGGTGATATTCTCACCCGAGTAATAGCCGTAGGGGAGCAGGCCGCCGCAGTCCGGATCGCCTTGCATGGCATTCGTGTAGAGCTTTGTGAATAACGTATCCATGCTGGCAGGATGGCCCATGAGCGCGGCAAATTCGCCGAAGAGATGCACCCAGGCATTGAGGTCTGTCGTGCCGTTGTTGGCATGTGACATGGCGCAGGGGGCACCGGTCGGCGTCGCGACCATGTCGATCTCGCGGTGCAGCTTCTGCAGCGGATGCTCCAGGACAATCATGGCGAAGGTGCTCGTTCCGGCCGACACGTTTCCCGTGCGCGGCGCCACGGCATTAGTTGCCGTCATGCCGGTTCCCGCGTCGCCTTCCGGCGGGCAGAACGGGATGCCGGGCAGAAGATCGCCGTCCTCATCCAAAAGGAGGCAGCCGCGTTTCGTCAGGGAACCGGCATCCTCGCCAGCGACCAATACCTTCGGGAATACGTCCCGCATTTCCCATGAGAACCCATACGGCTGTAAGAGCGCCTGGAAGGACGATACCATCGATTCATCGTAATCATTCGTCGCCGGATCGATCGGGAACATCCCCGCCGCATCGCCGACGCCAATGACTTTCTGGCCTGTCAGCTGCCAGTGGATGAATCCGGCCAGCGTCGAGACGTAATCCAGGTGCTTTACGTGCGCTTCTCCATCCAGGATGCGCTGATAGAGGTGTGCGACCGTCCAGCGGAGTGGGATGTTGAACTGGAAGCGTTCCGTCAGCCGGTCCGCTGCTTCTTGCGTATTCGTATTGCGCCACGTCTGGAAGGGTGCAAGCAGTGTCCCCTGGCGGTCAAACGCCATGTATCCGTGCATCATCGCGCTGATGCCGATGGAGCCGATGGTCGTGAGCGTCACCCCATACTGATCCTTGACGGATTGCTTCAAGGCACGGTACGAGCTGCGCAGTCCCTTGTATATGGAATCGAGGGGGAAGGTCCAGATTCCATGCTCAAAGGAATTTTCCCAATCGTAGATGCCGACTGCCAGTACCGTTCCCGATAAATCAATCAGTACAGCCTTGACGCGCGTGGATCCGAATTCGATGCCCAAGGCTGTCTTTCCCTGAATCAGAGCCTCTTTCGCAGTCATGATTTTCCTCTCTTTCTATACAACGGGCCAGCAGTCTCTGCTGGCCCATCGCTATTTTGCTGGATTCGATCAGAAGCAGGTGAACGCGCCATCGACGATGACATCTGTGCCCGTCGTGAAGGTGCTCGTGTCACCGGCCAGGTAAACGCAGATGGATTCGAGTTCTTCCGGCTTGCCCATGCGTCCCATCGGAGCCATCGCATTCCACTTCTCGATCAGCGGGATCAGCGTCGGGGAGTTCATCGTGAGCTCCGTTGCCATGTAGCCCGGGCTGATGCAGTTGACGCGGACGCCCTTCTTGGCCCATTCAATCGCCAGAGACTTCGTGAGCTGGATGACGCCAGCTTTCGAGGCGTTGTAGGCACACTGTGGCTGCGGCACATTGACGATGTGCGCCGACATAGAAGCCGTGTTGATGATGGAGCCGCCGCCATGTGCGAGCATGTACTTGCCTGCGGCGATGTCCGTCAGGAAGATGCCGTTGAGGTTGATGTTGATGACCTTCAGCCACTGCTCATACGTCATTTCCTCTGCCGGAGCATTGATGCAGATGCCTGCGTTGTTGTGGCAGAAGTCGAGTCCGCCGAGCTTGGCGACGACTTCCTCGACCATAGCGTCGACCTGTTCCTTGTTGGTGCAGTCGGTCTGGATCGCGATGACCTTGCGGCCCGTCTTTTCGGCAAGCTCAGCAGCCGTCTTCTTGGCCGTCTCGATGTCGAGGTCGACGATCGCGACATCTGCGCCAGCCTCAGCGAATGCCGTAGCTGTGCACTTGCCGATGCCGCGAGCTGCGCCCGTGACGAAACCTTTTTTGCCAGTCAGTGCCATTTTTTCAAGGATACCCATGATAAGACTTCCTTTCTGTTTATCTATTTTGTAAAATCATTTTTCAAATCTGTTTATATAATAATCGCATGCCGTCCGATTGTCAAGAGGAAAATCGAAAAAAACATAAAAAACACGGGGCAAATCCCTGTCGATCTGGCAGGTACCCCGTGATATGGCGTTCTTTTTCGCTGTGTGCTATAATGATGACAGCATTTTTAAAAGTCATTTTGTAAAAAGAGAGGATCATGATGAAGAAGAGCATCACACCATCTGAAATCCGCCAGACGAACCGCCAGCGGATTTATCAATACATCTATCAAAAGGAAAGCGTCGCACAGCAGGATATCGCCTATGACCTGCATCTGAGCCGTCCGACCATCACGACGAATCTCAATGCCCTGAAGGAGGAAGGGCTCATCCGCGAAGCGGGGCAGATCGAGAGCGAAGTCGTCGGGCGCAAGCCTAGTGCCTACGCTATCCAGCCGCAGTATCGCGTCAGCATCGGCGTGGAGCTCCTGAGTCACCTGATCAAGATCATCGCCATCGACCTCTACGGCCGGAAGATTGACCGCACGGTCTTTGCCATCGACTTCCAGCCGACGGATGCTTACTTTAAGGCGGTCTGTGCCCGCATCCTGCAATTCAAGGACGACTGCCAGTTCTGCGACGAGCAAGTCCTCGGCGTCGGCTTTGCCATGCAAGGCCTGATTTCGTCGGACGGCCAGCGCGTCATCTACGGGAAGATCCTCGACTGCACAGGGCTGCATGTCTCTGCCGTTCAGCAATACCTGCCGTATCCCTGCCGCTTTGCCCACGATGCCGACAGCGCTGCGATTGCAGAGCTGTGGGCCGCACCCGGACTGGACGATGCCTTCTACCTCTCGCTGAGCCGCCACCTCGCTGCTGCGCTGATCCTGGACCGCAAGATCATCACAGGCCGTCACGGCCACAGCGCCACGATTGAGCACATTCAGATGGATCCAGATGGCGCGCGCTGCTACTGCGGCAAGCGAGGCTGTCTCGAGACGCTCTGCTCGCTGCGCACACTCCAATGGGACCTGGAAGATCTCGATGCATTCTTCGAGAAGGTGCGCGCTGCGGACCGGCGGGCACAGGAAATCTGGATTACGTACCTCAAGAACCTGGCGCGGGCCATCAACATGCTTCACCTCATCTACGATAAGACCTTCATCCTCGGCGGCTATCTCGCGCCCTACCTGCAGCAGGCCGACATCGACTACCTCTATCAGGAGATTGCCGAGCAGACGCCGTTCTCTGAGGCGCACGATTTCCTGGAGGTCAGCCGCATGCCGAAGCACAACATCACCATCGGCGCAGCACTGCCTTACGTGCAGGCGTTCCTCGAGAAAATCTGATATGCGCAAGGCGCAGCAAAAAAGACCGCTGCAAAAGCTTGGAGGCTTTTGCAGCGGTCTTCTGTATGAGCAGGGGCCGTCGCTCAGTAGACGATGACAGGCGTGTTCTTTTCGACATTCTCATAGATCTTGGCGGCGTTGGCTGGCGGCAGGTTGATGCAGCCGTGGGAGCCGTTCGAGCGGTAGATCTGGCCGCCGAAGCTCGAGCGCCATGGGGCGTCGTGCAGGCCGACGTTGCGGTTGAACGGCATCCAGTACTTGACTTTCGAGTCGTAGCCCTCGCCGCTCAGCGTCGCGTTGCGTGTCTTGTAGGTCAGGCCGTAGATACCTCTCGGTGTCGCATGGCCGCGGGTCGGATTGCCCGAGACGAAGTAGCTCTCGAGGATGCACTTGCCGTCCTTGTAGAGCCAGAGGTACTGATCCGTCAGGCTGACCTCGACGTAGCTCGTGCCCCAGTCGTTCTTGGCGTGCACGGCGGCTGTCTGCGCGTAGATTGGCTCGCAGGTCGCGCTCTCTTTTGCGGCGAGCAGCTGCAGGAGATGCGCTGTCTCGGCCTCCTGGTCGATGCGCCATCCGTAGTCGCCCTGCGCGATCTGGATGTCGTGGCCCGAGGTCGTGTGGAAGGTGCGCGTCGTGTAGGCCGTATCGTACTTCTCGGCAAGCGACTTGACGAAGGCCTTTGCCTGTTGCTCATCAAAGGCGACGCTGCCGTCCTCATTCTCCCTGAGCCACGAGAGGATACGGTCGCTGTCGAGGACTTCGCTTGCATCCCCAATCTGATACGTGATTGTGACGCTTGCATAGTCCTTCTGGGCCTGCTCCATCGGTGTCAGCGGCACCGGCTTGACATTCTTGGCCGCCAGCCCACCGATTGGCGAGCCGCTGACGCAGCCCAGCGCGCCCATGACGAGTATGGCAATCAGGCAAAATGCTCCGAGGAGCATGTAACATTGTTTTCGTTCCATATACACTCCATCCCTTTTCAGCAGGTCGCCAGGTGTGGCCCGCTTCGTTAAATCTTCATGAAAATCAGTTCTTCCAACAATGTACCACATTCTGCAGAGAAACGCAAAATCATTCCCATGTATCCCGTTTTCACCCCAATGAAATTTCAGGCAAATTATATGACAGCATTTAGATGCGTACAAGATTATGCTATAATCGTGGTAAACAGTTTGTTTTTAATACCTTTTGGGAGATTTCTCATGATTTACCATTATGAATTTGCACTGGCTTCTTTTATCGTTCTCATCCTGCTCTGCATCCTGTCCCTGCGGCGCGTTTACCTCCCCATCCGGCGGAACTTCTTCTTCCGCGCGCTCCTGGGGGCAGAGGGCCTGACGCTTGCCTTTGACATCGTGTCGAGCGAGATGGACGCTCATCACCTGCTCTTCTCGAGCGGGCTCCTGTATGCGGTCAACGCCGCCTTTTTCCTCGGCTTTATCTGGCGTTCCTTTCTCGATTTCTCGTACATCGAGGCACTCGTGCACGAGCGGGGGCGCTTTACCAGGTTCCCGCGCTGGCTTGTCGAGCTTCCCGCCATCCTGACCTCGATCCTGATCCTGAGTTCACCGCTGACGGGGCTCGTCTTCTCCATCGATGCGCAGGGCTACCACAGCGGCCTTCTCTACCGCATCATCTACGCCAACGCCTACTTCTACCTGCTGCTCATGATGCTCCTCTCGTACATCGGCCTGCGCCGCTTCTCCTGGAATCCGGTCGAGAAGGCCTCGCTCATCGGGGCCTGGGCCGTGCTTGTGATCGGCTATATCGTGCGCATGTACGCCGCGCCGTATCTCGTCATGAACTCCTTCTACATGCTGGCCATCCTCATCCAGTACTTCGCCTTCCAGAATCCCGACATCTTCATCGACCGCAAGACAGGCGCCCTGAACTATGCGACGGCCACGCCCTATCTGCGGGAGATCAACCAGAGGGGTGATTTCTTTGCTGTGGCCATCGGCCTCAACGACTATACCGAGGGCAATGCCCTCTACGGGGAGCGGCAGATGGCAAAGGGCTTGCGCGCCATCGTCCATTACCTCAAGGCGGCCTTTCCGGACTGCCAGGTCATCTACGCGGCTGCCGGGCGCTTCCTCCTGATCACGACGAAGAAGCACGACTTTTCCAGGATCCATGACGAGATTGAAGCGCGCATGCAGGCGCCTTGGATCGACACGCATGCCCACCTCTATCTGACGGCCAGCTATGCCATGTTCAGCGGCCATCTGCAGCAGGAAGAAGTCGAGCAGTTCTTCGACTACACAGCCATGGCCCTGCAGCGCGCCGAGCAGCAGCACGATGTCGTCATCATGGAGCAGTCGCTCTTCCAGCAGGCCCGCCTTAAGATAAAAATCCGTCAGGCCGTCGACCGCGCCATTGAGAACCATGCGGTACAGATTTACCTGCAGCCGCTCTACGGCACGCAGGAGCGGCGTATCATCGGCGCTGAGGTGCTCGCGCGCATCCATGACGAGGAACTCGGCCTCATAAGGCCAGACCTCTTCATCACAGCAGCAGAGCGCAGTGGCACCATCACCCAGATCGGCGAGCAGGTCTTCGAGAAAACCTGCCTGTTCCTGAACGAGCACCCGCTTCAGGAACTCGGCCTGAAGCGGCTCAATGTCAACCTCTCGCCGATCCAATGCCGCGATATTCACATGGCCGAACGCATCTGCCGCATCGCACAGCATCACCACATCCCCCTCCGCTCCTTCTGCTTCGAGATCACAGAGTCGGCCCTCTCATACGAAGCGCGCCTGCATCAGAATATCGATATGCTCATGGCGCAGGGCGCCACGATCTCGCTCGATGACTTCGGGACTGGCTACTCCAACCTCATGCGCGTCCTGAAGTTCCCCTTTGAGGATGTCAAGCTCGACATGACCTTCGTCCGCGCCTACTTCGATCACACCAACAAACTGCTGCCCGCCATCATCGACGGCTTCCAGTCCTTCGGTGTCCAGATCACCGCCGAAGGCGTCGAGAACAAGCAGATGGCCGACACCCTCACCAGCCTTGGCTGCCGTATCCTCCAGGGCTTCTACTTCGCAAAGCCCCTACCCCTCGACGACTTCCTCCACTACCTCAAGACGACCACACCCAAAGTCAGCTCCACCATCGACTGATACACAGCAGCACGACCGTCAGCAGTCCGACCGTCCGACCGTCGACATTCATCCCAGAGTCCAGCACTGGCAAAAAGTCCAGTGCTGGACTTTTTCATAGAGTGACGCATTTTAACCCCAACCGTGCCAAACACCGACGTATTTTACCCCAGCGGCCGCCTAAAGATAGAAATCCTCTGCCCATGATGTCTACATTTCCCCAAAATTGCCTCAGATAGCCCGATAACAGGAAAAGGAGACGGATTTTAACCCGATTCGATTGCCGTGGAATCAATGGTGGTTAAGATACGTCCCCTTCTGGAAATTTGTCGAACAGTATAAATTTGTCATTTTGATGAGTGTGTTTCATCTTGGCAATAGAGAGCAATAAAGCGAGCAACAGACATGCCGTGGGTTTCAAGCAAGCGTTTTGCTGTGATGTTGAGATGGCGTTCCTCGAGTGCCTTTTTCACGACGCTGACCATGGCACGTTCCATCTCATCGGACAGATCGAATGGTATTTCTTCAACGTCGAGGGAAATCGAATCCCCGAACATCTTGATGGCATCAAGCTCCCAGGCAGCGTTTTCCTGCTTAGCCTGGAATTCGTGTTCAATTGCCGCTTGCATGTCCTTATCCTGCTGTAGATAGTTCTCGGCAATAGCCTTGTAGAGAAAAGCAGGTACATTCTTGACCTTGCGTGTTTTTGTCAGTTCGATGGCATAATCCATGCGGCGCAGGAACTCTTCGTTGCTGCCGCACAACGTCGTCAGTCTGTTGACCATCTTTTCCGAAAGTCCATGACGGTCTTTCTTTGGTGGCAGTGCTTCCAGCGTGACTTGTTCCTCGGCTGTACGATTGAGCAAGAGATGGCGGCAGTCCATAGAAAAGGTGAATCCCGTCACTTTTCGTCCGGTCTTCGTCCGCACGTACGTCACATGATACTGTGTCTTTTCATTGATTTCACGAATGGGATTATCCAGCACATATTTACAGAATGGACCAATCTGTTTGTACTGCGAAGGCTTTATGTCAAAGAAGAAGCGCAGCTTATCCAATTCGATGTGGCGTGTGATGACTTTCCCCTGCATCGTGCCACGGTATTGCAACATGAGTTCCAGTAGGCGCATCGCATAGGCCGAAGATAAGTTAAAGATCTGCTTCATGTTGATTTTCGTATAGCCATCACCGCTCTCGTAGATATCGAGCAGGAAGGGTCGCATATCCTCGTTGAACTTGATGTACAAACCATCCTTCGGCGTGTATTTAATGCGAACAAAAACGGAGAACTTGACAAAACCACCATCGTGGTCGCGCACTGTGACGATTTTCTGCAGCATCTCATCACAGACATGTTCCAGCCGCTTCAGGTATTCACCGTGCCCAAAGATACTCTTAACCTCCGCAGGCGTCAGATGGAACTCTTCAAAGTCCTTGTCATAGTACTTGTCGCTACCAGAGATATGTGGATTGACATTTTCTACAGCCAGCAGGAACAGCCGCATCTCCAAAGCATTCAAGGGCTTCCTAGCCTCGATTAAGGGATTTGACTGATAGATGGCACATTTCTCATTCACTTCTGATGTCCCCATAAATGTGTCCTCGCTTTCGCTAGGTTTTAGAGTAGAGATTGTGACCTGTTTTTCCTTCCGTAGGTCACAATCCCTACTTTTTGGCTCATTATACCAAATAAGTATTAGGCGTTCAATAGGTAATTTTATCAAATCACCTCAAAATAGGTCACAATCCCTAATACTTCCGGTCACATTTCCTAATACTTTGTACTCTATTAGGTCACAATCCCTAATAGTTAGGTCACAATCCCTAATCGAAAATGCTCCAAAACCGCGCCATTACTGGGCTGAAATCGCGGAAAGCATATAAAAGCATTTATGCTGAAAGCAAGCATAGCAAGGAGAAGTTATCCACAAGCAGTTCCCAAGCAGTTCCATAGTACAATCTTTGCCTGCATGCCTTTCCCAAAATGTACAAAGCCCCTCCGACCGACTGGCGGGGACTCCATTCGGGGGAAGGGCTTGATCTTTTAGGGGATCCTTGCAAAGAGTGGGGATTACGCGCGGACGACGGAGATGCGCTGCTGGATGTGCTTGCCGCTCTCAATCTCGTCGACCATGGCGATGGCGTAGTCGGCGTAGGAGATGATCGACTCGTTCCTGCTGTTGAGCGTGAATTGTTCACCGGCGAGGAGATACTTGCCCGTGCGCTCGCCGTCGGCCTGGAAGTCGGCGGCCGGGCTGATGAACGTCCACTTGACGTCATTGCGCTCCCGGAGCTTTGCCAGTTCCTCGCCCTGTGCCCGCGCAACAGGCAGGAATTCTGCAGGAAAATCCGGGCTATCGCTTAATACCGCGGTGTGCTCCTGGTTTACGTAAAGGCTGCCTGCGCCGCCGACAACGAGGAGACGCGTATCCGTCCCAGAGAGAAGGTCGCAGAGGTACTGCGACGTCTTGACGTGCATCGGCTGCTGCTCAGCCGTCCGTGCGCCAAAGCCGTCGACGACCACATCGAATCCAGCGAGGTCCTCTTTCGTAAGCTCGAGGATATCCTTCTTGTGGTAAATCTTTGCCTGCGTGTCATTCTCGTCATGGCGGCCGAAGGCGACGACTTCATGACCGCGGCTCACTGCCTCCGCGATGACTTTTCTTGCGACACGACCATTTGCTGCTACAACTGCAATTTTCATGATAAACGCTCCTTTTCGTATACGGGCTAGTGCCCTCAATCGCTATTGTTGTAATTGCTGTAATTTCATCTTGTGATCTATACGATACCATGTTTTTAGTTTAATGTCAACGTTTTTATTACAACAAAAGGTATTTTTTGGCAACAACGGGATACGCCCGGTCGGCTCGTCCACGACAAGTCGGCGGGAGCGTCTGTTGTTGCCGGGTTGCTTATTTATTGGCCTCGTGGATCGTGAAAGTGCCGCGATGGAAGATGGATGCACGGTTACCGCGCTCGCCTTCTTTGTTCCAGGTCATGTAGGCAAAGACCTTGTGGGTCTTGAAGTTGATGACCTGGGAGATGACGATGCCCTTCTGCTCAATCCAGTTGATCTGATAGATATCCTTGCCGACTTCGGCCACTTCATATTCTTCGTTATCCGAAGGAGCGAGCGAGAGGCCGGTCGTCGGCGTCCATCTCAGCACGCCGACTTCCGGATAGTCGATGTTGAACTTGAAGCCGCTGTCATAGCTCACAGCGATGGTCTTGCCCTGGACGTGCTTGAAAAAGGCCTCTTTCTCCTTCTCAGCCGTCGCAGCCGTGGCAATCTTGCTCTTTTCTGCCGCAGCCTGTGCAGCTGCAACCTGCTCCGCTGTCGGCACGACGCTCTTGGCGTTCGTGTCCGCTGCCGAGCAAATGCTGGCAAAAGAAAGTGCGGCAAGCATGGTGACAAGTACTTTTTTCATTTTCATAATCGGTTCCTCCCTATCAAAGTCATGTATTACATACTTATATGCTAAGTTATTTGCAGGCGTTCTGCAAGTACGATTTTTTTCTTGCGTCAGTATGAAATGCTTGCGTATTGGTGTAATGGCGGAAAAATAGCAAACGCCCCGACTGACTGGTGGGGGATCCAGTCAGTCGGGGCGTTTCTGCACTTTTTAGGAAAAGGATTGATTGGGAATTGGGGATTTTTGCAACCACGGGGAATCAGCTGCGCAATGTGTCTATCTTACTTCTTCAGGACAAAGGCGCTCTTCGGCTGGCCGCAGAGCGGGCAGACATAGGAATCGTCCTCGTCGTTGATGTCACCGACATACTCGTAGCCGCAGACCGGGCAGACGTAGATTTTCTTGCCAGCCGTGTCTTCTTTCTTCGGCTGATACTTGTCGAGCATGGCCTGCAGGCGTACACCGTGGCCACCTTCCTGGCGAGCGAAGATTTCCATCTGGTCAGCAGCTTCATCGAAGCCAGCGGCGCGGACTTTGTCGGCGATCGTCTTGACCTGTGCCTCGCCGTTCTCCTCAGCTTTCTGCACGGCGCGCACGAGGCCCCAGAAGTCGGACGGGTATTTGCCGTTGAGTACGGCGTAGAAGCCGGCGTGGACGGCTTCTTCGTTGGCTGCAGCGACAAAGCCCTCTGCTACATCTTTAAGACCCTGCTCACGTGCGAGCTGTGCCAGCGCGTAGTACATCATGACGCCATTGGCCTCTGCCTGCATCAGGCGCTTCATCATGTCCTCGAATTCTGTACCTTTTGTGATTCCGTTCAAGCTCATGTTTGTCCTCCTAAAATCCTTGCACATGTCAGTTGTTCATCATATGGCTTTATTATATTGTATAAAATCAATTTTGTCAAATATAAAATAGCATCCCCTCTCCTAAAAGACAAAAATCAATCGAATAGCCTGATGAAATAATACATGCCATTACAGAAATCCAAAAATAATAATAGAAAATGCTTGACTTTGTTACACGCTTTTGCTACAATATAGTCAAGCAAAAGGAAGAAAGCCATAGAGAGATTGACAAGGCTCGAATCGATAGGATGACTTCTTACCGGATGCTTGAAACGAAGCTCGAAAGACGGGTAAGTGATTTCTCCGAAGGAGGGGAGTCCGATGGGCCACTGAAGGTGCCATGCGGTGAACAGTAACATGGACAAACAAACAGAAAGCAAATAGCCGTTCAGTCGAAACAGATTGAACGGCTTTTGCTTTGCTTTTTGTCCTGTATCTCGTATTTGTGATGGCGCAGCGAATGGTGTCATTGCAGGTTTTGTCAAAGGGAGGACTACTCATGGTGTCAATCGAGGAAACTATTTTTACCCGGAAGCGATGGGTGCTGAAGAAGATGCTCGCTTTTGGATTCCAACAAGTCGGGGATGACTATGTGCTTGAGCGGCGCTTTTTGAATGGAGACTTCGAGGCCATCCTGACGGTGACGGAGAAGGGAATGGTCACAGGCCGTGTGATTGATGCGATTTCCCATGAGGAGTACTACCAGCTGCGCCAGAAGAATGCTACGGGCGCATATGTCAACACCGTCCGCGCAGCCTATGAGGAACTTCTGGAGGCGGTTGCGGCGGCCTGCTGCCAAGATGTGCTGTTCGCGTCCGACCAGGCTAACCGACTGACGCAGAGCATCCTTGAGCGCTTTCAGGTTGCGCCGGATTTCCCATGGGAGAAAGAAACGCACTATCAGTCCTACGGAACCTTTCGTCATGCTTCCAATCGGAAATGGTTTGCCCTGATCATGCACGTCAAACGCGCCGTGCTCGATAAGGACGATAATCCCGATCCCGTCGATATCATCAACTTGAAGATACAGCCGGAGCAGGGGGAAGCCCTCCGCCAGCTGCCAAGTGTCTATCCGGCCTATCACATGAACCACAAGACCTGGATCTCCGTCGTGCTGGATGACACGCATCCCGATGCGGCCATCATGAAGTGGATCGATGAGAGCTACCGGCTCACTAAATGAATGCAGACACAAAAATCCCGGCGCATGAGCAGTACGCCGGGATTTTTGCTGTGTATTATATTGTATTCTACCACAGCGGGTCAAGTCTGGTGACTCAGTCGCTGATCAGGCGGAAGATGAGATGCTTCCGTCTGAGACGTTCACAGTCGGACTGTCGCAGGCGTCTAATGCCGTCCAATCAACGCGTCACCAGCTTGCGGAACGCCTCTTCCGACATGCCTGCCCGCTTCGCCGCCTCTTTCACCGTGAGAAGGCCGTCATGCACGAGTTCCACCAATGTAACCCAACGTCCTTCGGCTCGGCCTTCGGCGCGTCCTTCCTCACGGCCTTTCTCTTCACGGCGGCGCAATTCCATGAAAAACGTCATATACTCCACCTTCATTTTTGTTCTCTTTCGCTGCTTCTACATATGCATCAGCATCCATCAATGCATGGCCAGCTTGCGGAACGCCTCTTCCGTCATGCCTGCCCGCTTCGCCGCTTCTTTCATCGTGAGGAGGCCATCATGCACGAGTCCCATCAATGCCTCTGCCTTACCCTTTATCGCCCCTTCGGCAAGCCCTTCAGCGCGTCCCTCGGCACGTCCTTCGGCACGTCCTTCGGCACGTCCTTCAGCGCGTCCTTCAGCGCGTCCTTCCTCACGGCCTTTTTCTTCACGGCGGCGCAATTCCATGAAAAACGTCATATACTCCACCTTCATTTCTTTGTTCTCTTTCGCTGCTTCTACCGCATCAGCGATACTCTCGGTAAATTTTCCCTGCGGGGATTTGCCCTCGATGTAGTCGAGGAATGCGGCGAGGTCATGGTTGATGCCCTCGCGGCTGCCCTTGCTGTTCAAGAAGATCTTGGCTGTCTCATCGCCCATCAGGAATGCAGGCTCTTCCTGGCACGTCTCACGGAACGTGTAGAGGCTTCG
>NZ_JNKR01000011.1 GCF_000702905.1 Mitsuokella jalaludinii DSM 13811 | reverse complement strand
AGCTCCAAGCATATGGCGATTTACCCGCTCAAGCTCTACAAGCTCCGCTGGGGCATTGAGACGAACTACTACGAGCAGAAGATGTTCTGGGAACTCGGCAGCTACAAAGTTTGCACAAAGACTGCGATTGAGCATCTGCTGAACCTGACGAATTCCGGGCACGCTCTCATGAAGATCCTGCCATATGAGGACGAGCGGCTGAGCACCTACCGGGACAAGAGCCCGCAAGAGCTGCGGTACGCGCTGAGCCAGCAGATCTACAAGGAAGTATTTTTCGCCACTTTGGTGTCCAAAGCCCAAAGTAGCATAAATTCAAGCACATTGCTCAAGGCCTTGCAAGCATTGGCTCGGGGCGATGAGCAAGCGGCTTAAAAGCTGTAAATTATTGTAATTCTACATTACAGCGTATACTCCTCCTAATAAAATAAAAAATCTCATAAACACCACCGTACAAGAAAAGCCGGTCGAATGAACGTATCTGTCATTCGACCGGCTTTCTCTTATATTCAAATTATTTATATCTATCACATAATATGTCGTCAGATCTTGGCGTACTCCAGGATGGCGCGCTTATCGTACATGCGCTCGTAATAGGTCTGATAGTCGCCGCTGATGATGCCCATCCACCAGTCACGGTGCTCGAGGTACCACTTGACCGTCTTCTTGATGCCGTCCTCGAACTTCGTCTCCGGCTCCCAACCGAGCTCCGTGTGGATCTTCGTCGGGTCGATGGCGTAGCGGCGGTCGTGGCCCTTGCGGTCGGTGACGTGCTCGATGAGGTCTTCGGGCTTGCCGAGCTCCTTGAGGATGGTCTTGACGACGTCGATGTTGGCGCGCTCATTGTGGCCGCCGATGTTGTAGACCTCGCCGACGCGTCCCTTCTGCAGGATGAGGTCGATGGCACGGCAGTGGTCCTCGACATAGAGCCAGTCGCGGACGTTCTTGCCGTCGCCGTAGACCGGCAACTTCTTGTCGGACAGCGCGTTGATGATCATCAGCGGGATGAGCTTCTCCGGGAAGTGATACGGGCCGTAGTTGTTCGAGCAGCGCGAGATCGTCGTCGGAATCTTGTAGGTGCGATGATACGCCATGACCAAGAGGTCCGCACCGGCTTTCGAAGCCGAATACGGGCTCGACGTCTTGAGGTTCGTCTCCTCCGTGAAGAACAGGTCCGGACGGTCGAGCGGCAGGTCGCCGTAGACCTCATCCGTCGAGACCTGATGGTAGCGGTCGATGCCATACCTGCGGCAGGCGTCGAGCAGCACGCTCGTGCCGATGACATTCGTCTGCAGGAAGATCTCCGGATTCTCAATGGAGCGGTCGACATGCGACTCCGCTGCGAAGTTAACGACGATGTCCGGCTTCTCCTGCTCGAAGATGCGGTAGACCGCCCGGCGGTCTGCGATGTCCGCGCGGATGAACTTGAAGTTCTTCTTCTCCATCGCACTCTCGAGCGTCTCGAGGTTGCCCGCATACGTCAGCTTGTCGACGCAGATGATGCGGTCGCTCGGATGCTTCTTGAGCATGTAGTAGATGAAGTTCGAACCAATGAAGCCGGCACCGCCGGTCACGATGATATTCATATATGATTCCCCCTGTATTTCGATTGATGGCAGGACAAAAGCCCCGCACTCCTTCTATTATAGCGTAAATCCTAGAAGCATGCGGGGCTTTTTGTGTCTTTTTATTGATTTTTTGTTGTTTTAATCACTTGAACTCCACGAACTCGTCGATGCGGGCGCCGCCCTTGGTCATGGGTTCGACGAAGCTGCGCCAGACGTTAAGGACGATGACGCGCGGATGGTCGCGGTCCTCGAGTGCTTTTCTCAGGGCCTCGGCGAATTCGTCCTGGGTGGAGACGGCCTCTGCCTCGATGCCGAAGCACTCGGCGTACTTGACGTAGTCCATTGGGTAATCGAGCTCGCAGGCGATGTAACGCTCCTTGTACATGACTTTCTGGAGCTGGCGGATCATGCCGAGGCTCCTGTTGTTGACGATCAGGGAGATGATCGGCAGCTGCAGGCGCGCGATCGTGTAGAACTCGTTGCCCGTCATCTTGATGCCACCGTCGCCGGCCACGTGGATGACGCGCCGGCCCCTGCCGTAGTAGAGCTGTGCGCCCATGGCGGCCGGCAGGCCGAAGCCCATCGTGCCGAGACCGCCGGAGGTCAGCCACGTGCGCGGCTCTTCGATGCGCAGGTGGAGCGCCGCCCACATCTGATGCTGACCGACATCCGTCGCAAAGGCGTACGGCTTGCCCTTCGTGCGCTGCATGACCTGATGCATCGCCCAGGGGACCGTCAGCCGGCTCTGATGGTAGTCGTAGGCGTACGACTCCTCCCACTTGTCAATCTGCTGCCACCAGTCCGTCAGGGCGGAATTCGGCTCGTGCTTCATGAGCAGCGAGAGGATGGTCTTCATGTCGCCGGCGAGGCCGAGCGAGTTGCCGACGTTCTTGTCGATCTCGGCGGGGTCGATGTCGATGTGGATGAACTTCGTGTTCTCCGTGTACTTGTCGAGGTTGCCCGTCTGGCGGTCGCCGAAGCGGCTGCCGATGGCGATGACGAGGTCGGCCGCAGCAATCGCGTGATTCGCGGCCTTCTCGCCGTGCATGCCGGCAAAGCCGAGCGACTGCGGATGGGAGCGCGGTATCGCACCGAGCCCCATGAGCGTGTGGACGACAGGCAGGTGGTACTTCTCGATGAAGGCGATGACTTCTTTCGTCGCACCGGCGGAGATGACGCCGCCGCCGACAATCGCCACGGGCCGCTTGGCCTGGACGATCTCGTCGGCCGCCTCTGCCGCGCAGATCAGGAAGTCAGCATCCGGTTTCCCGTGATGCTCGGGCTGCACGGCCTGCGGCTTGTAGTCGACATCCGCAAAGAAGAGGTCGCGCGGCACATCGATGAGCACGGGACCGGGACGGCCATGGCGCGCCAGCGCAAAGGCCTTGCGCACGGTCGGCACGAGCTGGTCGGCATGCTTGACCTTGAAGTTGTGCTTCGTGATCGGCATCGTGACGTCGAGGATGTCCGTCTCCTGGAACGCATCGCGCCCCAGGAGCGAAGTGTCGACCTGTCCCGTGATGGCGACGACCGGCACGGAGTCCATGAAGGCCGTCGCGAGGCCCGTGACGAGATTTGTCGCGCCGGGGCCCGACGTCGCGATGCAGACGCCGACCTTGCCCGAAGCGCGCGCGTAGCCGTCGGCTGCGTGCGCGGCATTCTGTTCGTGTGTCACGAGGATCTCCCGGATGTCCGGGTTCTCATAAAATGCATCGTAAAGCGGCAGGATCATGCCGCCCGGATAACCAAAAACCGTGTCGACTCCCTGTTCCTTGAGACAGAGAGCGACTGCCTTCGCTCCCTTCATCTGGCTTCCCCTTTCTGCCGTCTCTGCTGGCGCTCTGCGGTATCAGATGCGCTCGCAGATGACCTTCGTGATCTCTTCCGTATTAGCCTTCTGGAAGCCTTCCTTCCAGAGGTCCGGCGTGCGGTAACCGTCGGCCAGCGCCTTGTCGACGGCCGCCTCGATTGCCTTGGCCGCCTCTTCCTCATGCAGCGAGTAGCGCAGCAGCATGGCCGCCGAGAGGATCGTGCCCATCGGATTGGCGATGCCCTTGCCGGCGATGTCCGGCGCACTGCCGTGAATCGGCTCGTAGAGGCTCGTGCTCGTGCCAATGGAGGCCGACGGCATCATGCCGATGGAGCCGCCGACGACGGCCGCCTCGTCGGAGAGAATGTCACCGAAGAGGTTGCCCGTGACGATGACATCGAACTGCGTCGGACGGATGGCCAGCTGCATCGCGCAGTTGTCGACGTAGAGGTTGTTGAGCTCAACGTCCGGATACGACTCTGCGACCTTGGCCACCGTGCGGCGCCAAAGGCGCGACGTCGCGAGGACGTTGGCCTTGTCGACCGACGTGACCTTGCCGCGGCGCAGCTTGGCCGTCTCGAAGGCGAGCTTCGCGATGCGATTGACCTCAGGAACGGAGTAGTTCTCGAGGTCCCAGGCGCGCTCGGCGCCGTTGTGCTGCTCTGACTCGCACTTGTCACCGAAGTAGATGCCGCCGATGAGCTCGCGCACGATGACGAGGTCGACGCCCTTGACGAGCTCCGGCTTCAGCGGGGAGTACTCGACGAGTGCATCGGCTACTTTGACAGGGCGCAGGTTGGCGTAGAGTCCGAGGTTCTTGCGCAGGCCGAGGATGGCCTTCTCGGGGCGCAGCGCCGGGTCGACGTTGTCCCACTTGTCGCCGCCGACGGCGCCGAAGAGGACGCCGTCGGACGCCTTGCAGGCCTCGATCGTGTCATCTGGCAGCGGCGTGCCGAACTTGTCGTAGGCCGTGCCGCCGGCGTCTTTATAGGTGTAGGAGAGCCCGAGGCCGAACTTCTCATCGACCTTCTTGAGGACTTCTACCGCCGAATCCGTGATTTCCTTGCCGATACCATCGCCCGGTATCACTGTGATCTTATATGACATATGTATCCCCTCTCTACTCTGACAAACGCAACAACAGGTTCTCAGTCTTTCTGGCCCTTGATGTAGTTGATGAGGCCGCCGGCCTTGGCGATATCCTGCACGAAGCCCGGCAGCGGATGCGCGTGGAAGACGTCGCCTGTCGTCAGGTCTTCGATCGTGCCCGTCGCCGTGTCGACGCGCAGCTTGTCGCCCGCCTTGATCTTCTCGACATCTGAGCCGATCTCCAGGAGCGGCAGGCCGATGTTGATGCCGTTGCGATAGAAGATGCGCGCGAAGCTTGCAGCGATGACGACCGGGATGCCCGCCGCCTTGATGGCGACCGGCGCATGCTCACGCGAGGAGCCGCAGCCGAAGTTGCGGCCGCCGACCATGATATCGCCCTCTTTGACATTCGGTGCGAAGCTCTCATCGATGTCGACCATGCAGTGCTTGGCGAGCTCTTTCGGGTCGAACGTGTTGAGGTAGCGGGCTGGGATGATGACATCTGTATCGATATTGTCGCCGTAGCGCCATACTTTGCCTTCTAATTTCATATTATTTAACCTCCTCCGGTGTTGCGATGCGTCCCAAGATTGCACTCGCGGCTGCGACCTGCGGGCCGGCGAGGTAGACTTCACTGTCGACATGGCCCATGCGGCCGCGGAAATTGCGGTTCGTCGTCGAGACGCAGCGCTCGCCGGCAGCCATGATGCCCATGTAGCCGCCGAGGCACGGGCCGCAGGTCGGCGTCGAGACGGCACAGCCGGCATCGATGAACGTATCGATGTAGCCACGCTTCATCGACTCCTTGTAGATGGCCGGGCTGCCCGGGATGACGATGCAGCGCACGCGGTCTGCGACCTTGTGGCCCTTGAGGATGGAAGCCGCAATCTCCATGTCCTCGAGGCGGCCGTTCGTGCAGGAGCCGATGATGACCTGATCGATCTCGATTGGCTCCTTGATATCCTCGACGCGCTTCGTGTTGCCCGGCAGGTGCGGGAAAGCGACGACCGGCTTGAGCTCCGAGAGGTTGATATCGACTTCACGGCAGTACTCAGCATCTTCGTCAGCGGCAACCGGCTCATACGGCTTCGTGACGCGGGCATCGACATAGGCCTTCGTGATCTCGTCGAACGGGAAGATGCCGGCCTTGCCGCCCGCCTCGATGGCCATGTTGGAGATGGTCAGGCGGTCCGTCATCGTCAGTGCCTTGACGCCTGGGCCAGCAAACTCGAGAGACTTGTAGAGCGCGCCATCGACGCCGATCATGCCGATGAGCGTCAGGATGACGTCCTTGCCGGTGATGTCCGCTGGCTTCTCGCCCGTCAGGTTGACCTTGATGGCCTCCGGCACCTTGAACCAAGCCTTGCCCGTCGCCATGGCTGCGCCGAGGTCGGTCGAGCCGACGCCCGTCGAGAAGCCGTTGACGGCGCCGTACGTGCACGTATGCGAATCCGCGCCAATCGTCAGCATGCCCGGTGCGACGATGCCCTTCTCCGGCAGGATGACGTGCTCGATGCCCACGCGGCCCTGCTCGAAGTAGTTGACGATTCCGTACTTGCGTGCGAAATCGCGTACGATCTTCGCGAGCTCTGCCGACTTGATGTCCTTGGCCGGCTGGAAGTGGTCCGGCACGAGCGCGATCTTCGTGTTGTCGAAGACCGGACGGCCGATCTCCTCGAATTTCGCGATGGACGGCGGTGCCGTGATGTCGTTCGCAAGTACCATATCGAGCTCACAGGTCACGAGCTGACCGGCCTTCACGGAATCGAGGCCAGCGTGTTTCGCGAGAATCTTCTCGCTCATAGTCATACCCATAGTATGCCCTCCTAATATATGAATATCTATCGAGTATTGTCCGGTTATTGGAAAAAACTTCCCCGACGTGTAGTTCGCCGGGGAAGCGTTGATTTCCTGTTCAGTTAGAAGGTGAATCAGTCTTTGGAGAGATCTGCACCATCTTTGAGCCACGGCATCATAGCGCGCAGTTCCTTACCGACCTTCTCGATCGGATGCTCAGCATGGAGGCGGCGCTCCATGAGGAAGTTGACGCGGCCAGCAGCCTTGTTCTCAAGCAGCCAGTTGCGAGCAAACGTGCCGTCCTGGATTTCTTTGAGGACTTTCTTCATTTCCTTCTTCGTGTCTTCCGTGATGATGCGCGGGCCTACCATGTAGTCGCCATACTCAGCCGTATCGGAGCAGGACTGGCGCATCTTCGTGAAGCCGCCCTCGTAGCAGAGGTCAACGATGAGCTTCATCTCATGGAAGCACTCGAAGTATGCCATCTCCGGCGGATAACCTGCCTCGACGAGGACTTCGAAGCCCGTCTGCATCAGCTGGCAAACGCCGCCCATGAGGACAGCCTGCTCGCCGAAGAGGTCTTCTTCCGTCTCATCGCGGAACGTCGTCTGCAGTGCGCCGGCACGCAGAGCGCCGAGGCCTTTTGCATAAGCAAGAGCGAGGTCGAAGCACTTGCCCGTTGCATCCTGATGAACAGCGAAGACAACCGGTACGCCGGAACCTTCCGTGTACGTGCGGCGAACGAGATGGCCCGGGCCTTTCGGAGCGACCATGAATACATCAACATCTGCCGGCGGAACGATCTGCTGGTAATGGATGTTGAAGCCATGTGCGAAGACGAGAGCGCTGCCCGGCTTGAGGTTCGGAGCGATTTCCGTCTTGTAGACGTCGGCCTGCTTCTCATCCGGGATCAGGACCGTCGTGATGTCAGCCTGCTTGACTGCTTCAGCGACCGTGTAGACCTTCAGGCCGTGCTCTTCAGCGACCTTCTTGGACTTGGAACCTTCATAGAGGCCGACGATGACGTTTGCACCGCTGTCCTTGAGGTTCAGGGCATGAGCATGCCCCTGGCTGCCATAGCCGATGATCGCAATCGTCTTGCCGTTCATGAGTTCCCAATTTGCATCCTGATCATAGTAAGTTTTTGCCATAATACTCTCTCTCCTCACAATGTTCATAGATTGTATGCTCTCCGCGCTCTAGCGCGATGAGGCCGGTGCGTATGACTTCCGCGATCCCATAAGGCTTCACGAGTCTCAGGAAAGCCGTGACTTTGTCGTCACTGCCCGTGATCTCGAAGACCAGCGTGTTGGATTCGACATCCACCACATGAGCCCGGAAGAGCTCTGCCATCTTCAAGACATCGAGCCGGTTGTCGTCATCCGCCTTGACCTTTATCAGCGTCATCCCGCGGCACACAGCATTCTTCTCGTCCAGGCGCTGCACCGCACGGACTACCGGCATCTTCTCGAGCTGCTTGATCATCTGCTCGATGAGGTTCTCATCACCGTGCACGACGACTGTGATGCGCGAGAAATCCGGTGTTTCCGTGACGCCCACCGACAGGCTGTCGATGTTGAACTCGCGTCTGGAAAACATGCTCACAACACGCACGAGGACACCAGTCTGATTCTCGACGAATACCGACAAGACGTGTTTCATGGACCCATCTCCTCTTAGAATTGCTGATACCATGCATATTATACCACGGCGCTCCAACAGATTCAAACTGTAATGCTGTAAACATGTATACATTATTACTCGATGCACACGATTTGTCAACACGTTCCTGTAACTTTTTTTCATTTCACTGAGATTTTTTTATATTATAATCCCCTTACAGCAGACATATTTCTGGTTTTATATTATTCGATAAGCATTTATGTCCATTCTAAACGGATTTTCAATAAAAACATGAAGCAAAGGTCGGACAATCCAGCAGGAATGTCCACGTTCCTGTTGCAGACTGGTAGGGCATAGCCCTCCCTGTCAGTCTATGCTACAATGAAATGCACCAGGAATTAGCCCACCAGAAAGGACAGATGCCACGATGAGAAAACAATACACGCCGCTCCAGCTGCCGCACACCGATATCCTGCCCGAGATTGTCGAGCCACTGCTGACTTGGTATCGCGGCCAGTCCACGCTGCGCTGCCTGCCGTGGCGCGAAGAGGTCACGCCGTACCACACCTGGATTTCCGAGATCATGCTGCAACAGACGCGCGCCTCGGCCGTCATCCCGTACTACACGCGCTTCCTCGAAGTGCTGCCTGACATCGCGAGCCTCGCGCGCTGCGACGACGAGCTCCTCATGAAACTCTGGCAAGGGCTCGGCTACTACAGCCGCGCGCGCAATCTCAAGAAGGCTGCCTGCCAGATTGTTGAAGACTTCGGCGGACAGATGCCTGCCGACTTTGCAGCGCTCCTGGCGCTACCGGGCATCGGGCGCTACACCGCCAGCGCCATCGGCTCGATTGCCTTCGGCCTGCCGCTGCCAGCCGTCGACGGCAACATCCTGCGCGTCACCATGCGCGTCCTGCAGTGCGGTGAGGACATCGCGCAGCTGTCCGTCCGCCGTGCCGTCGAGGATGCGCTCGCCCCGCATTATCCGAGCGGAGAGGATGCCGGCGCCCTCAATCAGGCCTTCATGGACCTCGGCGCGACCGTCTGCCTGCCGCACGGTGCTCCACACTGCGCTCTCTGCCCTCTCGGCCGCCTCTGCCTCGCATACGCGGCAGGCTCGGCGGAGCAGCTGCCCATCAAGGTCAAGAAATCGAAGCGCCGCATCGAGCAGAAGACCGTGCTCGTCCTGCGCCAGGGCAGAGCACTGGCCCTCATGAAGCGCCCGGAGAAGGGGCTGCTGGCCGGCCTCTGGGAACTGCCGAATCTGCCGGGCCATCTCACCGAGGAAGAACTGCGCAGTTGGCTCGCGGCACGCGGACTGCACGCCCTCACCATCACGCGCCTGCCCGACGTCCGCCACATCTTCTCCCATGTCGAATGGCAGATGCAGGGCTGGGAAGTCGAGCTCAGCGCTCCGGAAGCAGTTGTCGCAGAAGATGACAGCCCGCTCGTCTGGGCCTCTCCCGAAGAGCTCGCCGACACCTACAGCATCCCGTCTGCCTTTCAGTATTTTCTGCACCAGAAGTCCTGAATCACAAAAAAGACGCCCGGAAAGGCGTCTTTTTTATTGGCATATCGTGCTTCGAGATCACGGCAAGATCTGCAGTGCAATGAAGATGAGAAGGCCGATACCCGAGCCGACGATGGAACCGTTCATGCGTATCCAGAGCAGGTCAGGCTCTACCTTATCGTAGACGAGGTGGTTGAGCTGCTCGTCCGTCAGGCGCTCGAGGACACTCTCGACGACGACGCCGACGAGCGTCTGCGCGTGGAGCGCCGAGCGCGCGATGAGATCGTAGAGGAAGCGGCCGACGGTATGGCGCAGCTCATCGTCCTGCTGCAGCAAATGCAGGCCGCGGTCGTACTCTTCTTCGATGATGGCGGCCAGACGGCTGCGCAAGAGAGGCAGATGCTCTTCGACGGCGTCGACCTGGCGTGCTGCATCGGCGTCGAGGTGCTCGCGCATGTGGGCCACGGCCCGGCGCACGACTTCCTCGATCGGCAGGTCGGCCACCAAGCTGTCGCGCAGTTCATGCACGAGCTGATGGAACCCCGGCTCCGCATTGAGCACGGCTGCTTTCTCGTAGAAGAGCTCCAGCATATCCCTCTGCAGCTGGGAGTCGCGCGTGCCAAGCTCGCGGAGCATCGCCACGAGCTGCTTCTGCATGATGCTTGCCGCCTCCTCCAGGTTGACGAGATCCATGGCTTCAGCCAGCCCTGTGAGGAAGAGCGCCAGTGTGCCCTTGGCCTTCTCCTTCTCGTACTGCTCGAGCATCGCTTCGATGGCCCGGGCCGTCTCCGGGCGCTCAGCGCGCACGCACAAGTAGGCGGAGATGTGCTCGAGGAAGTCCTTGTCGCGACCGCTCTGCTGCAACCAGCGCCCGATGCTCATGAAGAGCTCCTCCGGCTCCATCGTGCTCAGGTGCGTGCGGATGCGCCGCGCAAACTCAGCGGCCTTCTGCTCGCTGTCCTTCTTGAGCAGGAAGCCGCGCGCATAGTGGTAGAGATGGTGCGAGATCTTCGCGCGCGTGTCTGCCTCGCCGAGCCACTTCATGAGCATCGGCATGAGGTGCAGGCGCTCTAAGTGGCGGAATACCTTGCGCCGCGAGAAGAATTCCTTCTGGACCATCGTGACCGATGCCTTGATGAAGGACTGGCGGCGGCGCGGCAGAATGGCCGTGTGGTACGGGAAGCCGAGCGGCTTGCGGAAGAGCGCCGTGACGGCAAACCAGTCCGCGATGCCGCCGACAAGCGCTGCTTCCGCGCAGAAGAGGAAGCCCTCGGCGAACACCGAATGCGGCAGCTGCAGGTGCACAAATAAGGCGAGCAGGAATACGAGAAACGCGAGGAAGAGCACGCGGTCTGCCTTGTTCCATGTCTTCATAAGCCCCACATCCTTTCTGCCGCCCAGACGAGGAGGTAGAGCCCCATGCCGACGAGCGAGCCGACAATCGAGCCGTTGATGCGGATCATCTGCAGGTCGTCCTGGACTTTCTCTTCCACGAAGGCGACGAGCGCATCGTCGCTGAACTCGTCGAGGCGCTCGTGGATGAGTCCCGGGATGAGCTCATGATGCTTTGTGAGCTCGCTCTCGATGAGGTCCTTGAGCATCTTGTCGAAGCGGCGCTGCCAGGCTTCTGAATGCACGAAGTCATCGATGCGCTGCTCGATAAAGGCGTTCAGGTGCGGCAGCCAGAAGGGCTCCTCCCCCTTGAGCACATTCTCGATCCAGGAGGCGATCATGCCCTCGATGTCCATCTGCGCGAGCCAGCGCTCTTTCCACTCCCCGAGCGCATGGCGCAACGATGCATCGTTGCTGAAAGAGAGGACCATGCCTTCAAAGCCGGCCTTGAGGCGCGCATACCCCTCTGTCTGCTCGCTCAAGAGATCTTCGAGTCCCTTCTGCGCCTTCTCGTTGAAGATTGCGAGGAGCTCCTTGTCGTCGAGGCCGAGGGCCGACAGCACGAAAGCGCGCCCGGCTGACTCGCCTTCGTATTCCTTGCGCAGCACCTTGATGTTGTCGAACAGGACCTGCTGCATGGCCGGCGACTGCAGGACCTGCTCGCCGATGGTCAGGACGCTGTGCAGGATGCGCTTGGAATGCTGCTCTTCGCCAAGCGTGCGCACGAGCTCCAGCAGGACGTTCTCGAGTGCGAGTCCCCGCAGGCCCTCGCGCACTGCCGGGGCCAAGTCCCTTGCCAGGGCCTCACTGTCGAGGTCATTGACGACCTTGAGGACGACGGTATCGACGACCTCGATGACGCCCTCGCGGCCGCCGCGGTGCTCGAGGTAGTCGACGAGCAGTCCCGCCGTGTCCTGTTCGCGTATGACGCGCATGATGTTCTCGGTACTCAAGAGGTCATCGCTCGCGAACGTCACGATGGCGTCCATGATGCGCTTCCTGTTGCGGCGCAGGACATCCGTGCGGTACGAGATGCCCAGCGGCTTGCGAAAGAGCGCCGTGACGGCAAACCAATCCGCCAGGCCGCCGATCGTCGCGGCCAGGAAGCCGTGATGGAAGAGCCCCATCACGAAGCCGGAGCCCCCCGCCGCCATCGTGCCGAGGAAACCGGCCGCGCTGATGCCGAGTGCCAGATTCGCCTTATTTTTCTTCTGCAACCTTCACACCTCAGATTCTCGCGACGAGATCCTTGAGATACTTCTTGAACGGCGTGCCGAGATCCTCGCGGCGCAGCGCGAATTCCACCGTCGCCTTGAGGAAGCCGAGCTTGTCGCCGAGGTCGTAGCGCTTGCCCTCAAAATCGTAAGCGTAGACGGCCTGCTGGCGCGCCAGTTCAAGGAGTGCATCCGTGAGCTGGATCTCGCCGCCCTTGCCGGGTGCCGTATGCTCCAGGATGCCAAAGATTTCCGGACGGATGATGTAGCGGCCGAGGACGGCCATGCGGCTCGGCGCCTCTTCGAGGCTCGGCTTCTCGATCATGTCGCGCACGCGCATGAGGCGCGGATCCTCCGTCGCATCGCCCGCGACGATGCCGTAGGACGAGACTTTGTCGTCGGGCACCATCTGGCAGCCGAGCACAGAGCCGCCCGTCTTGTCGTAAACATCGATGAGCTGACGCAGCGCCGGCTTCGCGGGATTGTAGACGACATCGTCGCCCAAGAGCACGGCAAACGGCTCATCGCCCATGAAGGCCTTGGCACAGAGAATGGCGTCGCCGAGGCCGCGCATGTAGCGCTGGCGGATGTAGTGGATGCGGATGTTAGCCGTATCCTGCACCATCTTCAGGAGGTCGAGCTTGCCCTTCTTCTTGAGCTCTGCCTCGAGCGTCGGCGCCGAGTCAAAGTGGTCCTCGATGGCACGCTTGCCGTGACCACTGACGATGAGTATCTCCTCGATGCCGCTCGCGAGCGCCTCTTCGACGATGTACTGGATGGTCGGCTTATCGACGATTGGCAGCATCTCCTTCGGCGTCGCCTTCGTCGCCGGCAGGAAGCGCGTGCCGTAGCCGGCCGCCGGAATGACTGCTTTTCTGATTTTCTGCATGTTGAATTCCCCTAACATTTTACATTTTGCTTGTCGCTTGTAGACGGTGGCAGTTCCCCACCTGCCACGTACACGCATGTAATACGATAACAATATATTATTATACACGATGGCGGCCTTTTCCTGCCACAAGAAAAAAGCTGCCACAGCAATGTGACAGCTTTTGCTAGAAAAACGTGAGAATCTCGCTTATTTCTTGTGGAAGACCCACATGTAGGCGGCGAAGTCCGTGTCGATCTTCGGCACCTCGATGCCGCTGTACATGAGTTCATCGCCGTAGAAGGATTTGCCTGCAAGGCTCAGGCTCTTGCTGCCCGCACCGTCATGCGACAGTCCCTGAGCCGGGTAATAAGCGGCGACATCATACTCTGCGGCCGCATCGAGTGCCTGGAGCTTCAGCGTGCGCAGTTCCGTTGCCGGCGTCGCGAGCGTCTTAAAGTAGAGGAGCACGACCTCCTGACCGTCTCTCGATACAAACTCCCAAGCCGTCTCGTTGCCCTTGCCCGCAAACGGCGTGAGCAGGCGGTAGAAACGGCCGAGCTGCATCGTCGGGCGGATCTTCTTGTAAAGCGCGATGTGGCTGCGGACCTCTGCCTTCTCCGCCTCGCTCATGCGCGTGATGTCCATCTCGTAGCCGTAGCAGCCCATCATCGCGGCGAAGGCGCGCGTCTGCATCGGCGTCACGCGGCCAACCTGATGGTTCGGCGTCACGGAGACATGGGCACCCATCGTGATGGGCGGAAAGACCATGCTCGTGCCACTCTGGATGGAGAGTCGGCAGATGGCATCTGTGTCATCGCTCGTCCAGGTCTGCGGCATGTAGTACAGGATGCCTGCATCGAAGCGGCCGCCGCCGCCCGAGCAGCTCTCGAACAGGATGTCCGGATGCGTCTGCGTGATGCGCTCGAGAATGTCGTAGAGGCCGAGCACGAAGCGCGTGCGCACCTCACCCTGGCGCTCTGGCGGCAATTTCCCCGAGAAGGCATCCGTCAGATGGCGGTTGAAGTCCCACTTGACGTAGTCAATCGGCGCAGTGTCGAGAATCTTGCAGACAGCGTCGACGAGGTAGTCGCGCACATCGGCGCGCGAGAGGTCGAGCACGAGCTGATGGCGGCCGAAGCTCACCGGGTACGACGGCGCCCTGAGCACCCAGTCGGGATGGGCGCGGTAGAGGTCAGAGTCGACCGACACCATCTCCGGCTCAAACCAGAGGCCGAACTTGAGGCCGCGCTTGTGTGCGCTCTCTGCGACGCCCTGCAGGCCGCCCTTTAGTTTCTCCATGTTGACAACCCAGTCGCCGAGCGAGCTGTTGTCGTCCTCGCGCTTGCCGAACCAGCCGTCATCGAGCACCATGAGCTCGATGCCGAGGTCCTTGGCGCAGGCGGCGAGGTTGTCCATCTTCGCATCGTCGAAATCGAAGTACGTCGCCTCCCAGTTATTGACGAGGATTGGACGCACGGCATCGCGGTACTTGCCGCGCACGATGTGATGGCGCACGATCTCGTGGAAGGACTGGCTCATGCCATTGAGTCCTTCTGTGCTGTAGACGAGGATGGCCTCCGGCGTCTGGAAGGATTCACCCGGCTCCAGGTGCCAGCGGAACTCGAACGGGTTGATGCCGCCGACGACGCGCGTCGTGCCGAACTGCTCGACCTCTGTCTTGAGCGAGAACTCACCACTCCATATGAGGCTGAAGCCGTAGACCTCGCCGCTCTCCTCGCCCGCGTCCTTGCGCACGAGCGCGAGGAATGGCGATGCCTGATGCGAGCTCGCACCGCGGCGGCTCGCACTCTCCTCGATGCCGTGCATCAGTGGCACGCGCTCTGCCGTGCGCTCGGATGCATGGCCGCCCCAGAGGTTCATGCGCTCAAAGTCGTGATCCGGGAAGTCGAGCGCAAAGCTCGCCGCATTGAGCAGGTCCAGAGGCTCCTCACCGCTATTCTTCAGGCGCACGCTGCGCGCGATGGCGTCCGCGCCCGCAAATACCGTGTAGAGGAGCTCTGCCTCGAGCTTGCCCTGCGAGTCCGCCAGCGTGATCTTGAGTGTCTCCGCCTCATCTTCTGCGGCATACGAAGCCGGAAGGCCTGGAAGTGCCGGCTTGCCCTTCACGATCTCATAGCCCTTGTAGAAAAGCTCCGTCGTCGTCGTGCCGTCCTGGAGACGCACCTCGTATGCTGGGATGCGGTAGTCGACGTGGCCGTAGCTCGGATATTCCTGCGGCAGCACATCGAGCGAGAACGTGCGCTCATTCTCATAGGCAGCCGGCTGCGGCGAGAACGCGCGGTCGATTTCCTGGAACGGGCGGCTATCGCGGAAAGTCCGCAGCTTCCTGCCCCAGTATCGATGCATGAGGTAGCGGCCGCGGACGACCTGCATGACATAGCTCATCTTCGCATTGCTCAGATGGAAGATGCCTGTCTTTTCATCAAACTGGATCATTGCTCATCCTATCCTTTCACTCAGATACCCTTAAAGTAGAAGGCAAAGTGCTTTGCCGTGTTCTTGACGGTGTATTCTGGCAGGACCGGAGCACCCCAGGTGTTGTCGCCGCCGACGCCGCACTGGCCGAGCGATGCGCGCAGGAAGGTGTGATGGACCTCCGGCAGATCGTAGGCATGGCGCGCGTTCTCGAGCTCGTGGGCGCTGTACGGCAGAGCCGATGCTTCAAACGGCTCCTCGTCCATGGCAAGGCGCACGCCGCGGCCGCGGTGATCCGTGACCTCAATCCAGCGGACGCCGCAGTGGTTGCCCGTCTCCTGCGGCAGCAGGTACGGCTCGACCTCATCCTTGGCCTGCGTCTCGAAGATGCCGAGCTTTGCGCCGCGCTGGCGGTCTGCATAGTTGTCGAGCGGACCGTAACCGTAGAAGCGCACCTGGCCGTAGTCAGCAGGCATCGTGAAGATCATCGCGAAATCCGGGATTTCCGGCAGGCCCTCGACTGCGTCGTAGTCGAGCTCAACCTTGATAGAACCATCCGGGACGACCGTGTACGTCATGCGGCAGGACGAGAGCGGCTGTGTCGCCAGCTCATACGTGAAGCGGACGGAGATAGAGCGTGCCTCGTACTCCTTCTGGCCGAGCTGGCCGAACCAGTCGAACTCCTGCCAGTTGCCCGCATCATCGAGCAGCTCTTTCTTGACGCAGCGGCGGTAGAGGCTCGCGAGCTTCCACTGCGCCGTCATGAAGTCGCGGCGGCTGCCGTAGTCGTTGTCGACCGGCGCACGCCAGAACGACGGCTTCGGAGCCTCCTCGATGAGCTCTACACCGTTGCACTTATAGGACGTGAGGTTGCCCGAAGCCCCCGAGAACATGATCTCGAAACCCGTGCCGCGCACGCCGAGGTCGATGTCGCCGTGGACGATGTGCAGCGGTTTCTCTGGCTTCGTCTCAAGCTCCATGTTCGGCGTGTAGTGGAAGCAGCGCGCGCTCTTTACAAAGTCCGTCGCGCAGACAGCTTCGTGCGGCTCCGGCACCTCGACCTCATCGACATGCCACGTGCCCTGGCCGAAGGCAATCTCAAAGCCTCTCTTAGCCCAGAGCGTGTCTTCCTTGAGGCACAGCGACGCCGTGACCGTCTCCTCACCCGCATTCGTCAGAGGCAGGTCCTCAAGAGAGACGGTGCCCGACTCGCCCGGCAGGATGTGCGGCGCGTCCGCAGTCGTCTCCCAGATGGTCTTGCCGTCGAGCATGAGCTCCAGGTGCAGCTCATATGACGCCGTATCGGTGAACAGGCTCTTGTTGTGGATGGTGACCTGCTCAGCTGTGACATCGAGGTCGAAGTTCTGGTAGTTGAACTTGACATCCTGCATCTTCGTCGTCAGCTTGCGGTCAGCGAACAGGATGCCGTCGCCGCTGAAGTTGCCGTCATTCGGGCGGTCGCCAAAGTCACCGCCGTACGCGAGCGCATCCTTGCCATAGCGGTCCTTGTGCCAGATGGCCTGATCGACAAAGTCCCAGATGAAGCCGCCCTGGTAAAGCGGTTCCTCATCCGTGAGGTCCGTGTACTTGTGCATGCCGCCGATGCTGTTGCCCATCGCGTGCGTGTACTCGCAGCAGATGAACGGCTTGTCGCGGTGCTCGGCGAGGAACTTCTTGATGTCCGCGACCGTCGGGTACATCTGGCTCTCCATGTCGCTCGTACCGTTATAGCGGCGGTCCCAGAAGATGTTCTCGTAGTGGACGAGGCGCGTCGGGTCAGCCTGGCGGAAGTACTCACTCATCACGTAGAGGTCCTTGCCGCCGCAGGACTCGTTGCCGCAGGACCAGATCAGGATGGCAGCGTGGTTCTTGTCGCGCTCAAGCATGGATTTCGCGCGGTCGAGGATGATATCCTGCCACTCCTCGTGGTCATTCGGCAGCGTCTCCTCGACGATGTCGCACTTGCCGTTGCGCATCCAGGAGCCGTGCGTCTCGAGGTTCGTCTCATCGATGACGTAGAGGCCGTAGCGGTCGCAGAGTTCGTAGATGTAGCTCGAGTTCGGGTAATGCGAGCAGCGCAGCGCATTGATGTTGTGCTGCTTCATGATGATGATGTCCTTCTCGATCTCCGCAGGATCTGCCGCGCGGCCGCTGTAGCAGTCAAACTCGTGGCGGTTCGTGCCCTTGAAGACGATGCGCTTGCCGTTGAGCTTCATGAGCCCATCGTCCATGCGGAACTCGCGGAAGCCGATGTTCTGCGGGATGACCTCAAGCAGATGGCCCGCTTCATCCTCGACCGAGATGACGGCGCGGTAGAGATTCGGAGCTTCTGCGCTCCAGAGCTTGACGCCCGTGAGCTCCGCCTCGAAAGAGGACGTGAGTCCCTCGGCCTGCTGCTCTTCCTTGAGGCAGCACTCACCCGTCTCAGCATCGAAGAGCTCAATCTGCACCTTGTGTGCCTCGCCGCTGTTCCACTTCATGTCGAGGTGGAGCTTGCCGTCCTGGTAGCCATGAATTGGCGCTGCCGTGACGCGCAGGTCATCGAGGTGGATGGCCGGCTTCGTATAGAGGATGACCTCGCGGAAGATGCCCGAGAAGCGCCAGAAATCCTGGTCCTCGATCCAGCTGCCCGAGCTGAAGCGGAAGACCTGCAGCGCCAGGCGGTTCACGCCAGCCTTGAGATACGGCGTGAGGTCGAAGTCGGACGGCGTGAAGGAATCCTCACTGTAGCCGACGTACTGGCCGTTGAGGTAAACAGCGACAGCCGACTCGACGCCCTGCAGCGAGAGCACGGCATTGTCCCAGCCTTCTGGCAGGACGAAGTCCTTGACGTAGGAGCCGACAGGGTTGTCGCGCTGCGGCACCTGGCCCGGATGGACGACTTCATGGCCGTCCCACGGATACGTCTGGTTCGTGTACTGCGGCACGCCGTGGCCTTCCATCTGCCAGTGTGCCGGCACACGGATAGTCTCCCAGCCGCTGACATCGTAATCCGGCTGCTCGAAGCCCTGCGGACGCGCGGCGAGGTTGCGCGCGTAGTGGAACGACCAGATGCCGTTTAGGCTGCGACGCAGCGAGGAGACGCCTTCCGCCATCTCCATCGCATCGGCGAAGGCCACGTGGTCACTGTGGGCCGGCAGGCGGTTCTCTGCAAAGAACGTGGGGTCTGCAAGACGATCGACTGTAAACATCAGATATTTCCTCCTTTTTTCACGAAGAAAGGCCGCTGTATCAATCTGGTACAACGGCCCCCTCCTAAGGTCACATGTCATGCGATGGCATGGATGCCATCGACGACGCTGTTCATTTTTAACACATTATTTGCTGAGGTCTTCCCATTTCTCCTCGAGCTCGCGGACGATGCGCGCATGCTCTGCCTCCGTCAGCGTTACCTTTGCACGATAGATGAAGGAAGCGATGACCATGAGGACGATCGGAGCTGCGAACATGACGATCTGGAAATGGAAGAGTGCGTCCGGCTTGATGTCAGCAGCGGAAGCACCGCCCGTCATGCCGACCCAGACAGCGACGAGGCCGATGATGCCGCTCGAGACAGCACCAGCGAATTTATCGACGAGAGGACGTACGCAGAGGCAGACAGCTTCATCGCGATGACCGATCTTGAGCTGGCCATACTCGACGGAGTCCGTAATCGTCATGAGGACGACGAGGAAGACGAGCGGCTGCGGCAGAGCGAAGAGGCCTGCGCCGATGAGTGCCATCGTGACATTCGTGCCGGAACCAGCATAGATGAGGAGCGCAACGAGCATGATGGCAATGGAAGCGAAGAAGAGCTTGCGGCGGCTGAACTTAGCCGTCAGAGCCGGGAACAGGGCAACGGCGATAAGGCCGATGACTGTGTTGATGACACCGAGGATGGAGAATTTCGTAGCATCACCGATGACGTAGATGAAGTAGTAGAGGTTGAAGTTGTTGACGATGTTGATGCCGATACCGTAGACGAGGTAAGCGATAGCCGTCCACATGAGCTGGTCGTTCTGCGTCAGGACCTTGAATACGTCTTTTGCAGAAGTCTCCGTCTTGTTCTCACGCAGTGCAGATTCCTGCTCGTGCGTGCCGAGGCCGAGGATAATGGCACCGAGCGTTGCGATACCGCCGCCGACGCAGGCGAATGCGAACCAACCAGTCGGGTCACCAGCGCCGCCGTTCTGGTTCAGCGAGAAGTAGAGGACGACCGGCATGACAATGACCGTGACGAGGTTGGCACCGAAGACGGAACCGATACGGGCAATCGTAGCCGTGATATCGCGTTCATGCGAATCGAAGGAGAGCGCCGGGATCATGGACCAGATAGCAACGTCTTTCGCGCTGTAGAAGATATCCATGATGAAGTATACGATGGCGAAGAGGATCAGGTAGAGCGTCGGATTCGTGACCGTCAGGCCGCCGAAGTCCGTGAACAGGAAAGCCAGCGTGATGGCTGCGACAAAGGCGCCGACGATGACCCATGGTTTGAAGCGGCCCCAACGCGTCTTCGTCTTATCGATCAAGTTGCCGATGAACGGATCGACGAAGAGCTCGAGGATACGGAGCACGAGGATAATCGTCGTGACAATGCCGATCATGTAAGCATCATGGCTCGGGTTGTCCGAGTGGAACAGGTTACTCGTGACAAAAATCATGAAGTAGGTACCGATCATGGCATAGAACACGTCATGACCGAACGTGCCGCACGCATAGCAGATGCGCTGCAGTAATTTGCTATTCATTATGAATGCCTCCCCTAATGAATCCCCAGTGATGATAGGTTATGCTTTGACCTTGTTGATGTAAGCGATGATGCCGTCGGCAACCTCTTCGAGCGAAGCGCCCTTGCTCGTGTTGACGACGAGGTCGTAATTTGCGCCGTCGCCCCACGTGCGGCCCGTGTAGTAGTTGTAGTAGCGGGCGCGCTTCTCGTTCTCGCGGTTGAGCTCCTTGAGGCTCTTGCCTTCGTAGATCGTCTGGCCGCGCTTCTCGCGGAACTCATCATCTGCGCAGACGAAGATATCGAAGTGGTTGTCGTTGTTGCGCAGTGCGTAGTCAGCGCAGCGGCCGAGGAAGATGCACGAGCCATCCTCTGCAATCTTGCGGATGACGGCGGACTCGCTCATGAACATGCCCTGGCTCGATTCGCCCATGTGCGTACCGAACGAATGGAACGGGATGAAACTCATCGAGAGCGGCTTGACCGTGTTCTCCATTTCGAGCAGCTCGTCTTCGCTAAGGTCGTGGATGCCGAGCTTTGCCGCTGCCAGATGTACGAGCTGGCGATCGTAGAGCTTGATGCCGAGCTTCTCGGCGAGGATGCCGGCCAGCTCACGTCCGCCCGCGCCATACTGACGGCTGATCGTGATGACGAGATTCTCTTTCATAGTAGATTTCCCCTTTCAAAGTGTAAACGTTTTCTCTTTCGATAAGACAGCTCTCCCCAACAAGGCAGGATCCGAAATGATTGAGATGAGTTCTCTTGGTAACCTTGTTGTCTTTTCTTTCGCAAGTAGCAAACGTTTTCTTTTGTTTACAGTTAGTATTATACGCTATTAAATAATAAAAAGCAAGAGGATTTTCAGGGATTTTTACTTTTTTATCTGTTTTCTAAATTGTAGTTGCAATTCGTCGTTTTGAGGGGGCAAAAAAGGAGAGATAGGGTAAACGTATACCCTATCTCTCCTATCAAGAATGACAATTTATTTTGCCATGAGTTTGGCCACTTTATTGGCAAAATCGACCGGATTCTCCGGCAGGATGCCCTCGATCAGCAAGGCCTGCGTGTAGAGGAGATCGCAGTAATCCTTGAAGTCCTGGCTGTCCTTGCCTGCCTCGTGGATCTCCTTGAGGCGGCTGAAGAGCTCGTGATGCGGGTTGATCTCAAGGATGCGCTGTGCCTTGAACATCGGATTCTTCATCTGAGAGAACGCCTGCTCCATCGCGAGCGACGGACCCGCTTCGTCAGCGACGAGACAGACAGCGCTGGACTTGAGCCTCGAGGATACCTTGACGTCCTCGACCTTGTCGCCGAGCGCTTCCTTGATATCCTTCATGAGGTCGCTGTTGTCCTTCTGGATCTCCTCCGTCTCCTTCTTGACCTCCTGGCTCTCCGCATCGTCGAGGCCGAGGTCACCGCGGCTGATGGAGTGGAACGGCTTCTCCTCGTACTGGTGGATCGTCTCGATGGCGAATTCATCGACCGGGTCGAGCAGGTAGAGCACCTCGATGCCCTTGTCGCGCAGCGTCTCCATCTGCGGCAGCTGCTCGATTGTCTCCTTGTCCTTGGCCGTCGCGTAGTAGATCTTCTTCTGGCTCTCCGGCATGCGCTCGACGTATTCCTTGAGCGTGACGAGCTTGCCCTCCTTCGAGCTCAGGAAGAGGATGAGGTCCTTGAGCTTGTCGACCGTATCCGAGCCGCTGTAGATGCTGTTGTAAATGCCAATCTTGAGCGACTTGCCGTACTCGTTCCAGAATTTCTCGTACCACTCGCGGTCATTCTTGAGCTTGCGCGACAGCGTCTTGAGGATGTTCTTCTCCAGAGCACGGCCGATGGCCTTGAGCTCGCGGCTCTGCTGCAGGAGCTCACGCGAGATGTTCAGCGAGAGATCCGGCGAGTCGACAAGGCCCTTCATGAAGCGCAGGTAGTCCGGCAGCAGGTCCTTGCACTTGTCCATGATGAAGACATGGCGGCTGTAGAGCTGCAGGCCCGGCTCGTAGTCCGTCTGGTAAAGGTTGAACGGCGCATGCGCCGGGATGGCCAAGAGTGCCGTATACTCGACCGTTCCCTCTGCCTTCGTGTGGAAGACCTCCATCGGGTCCTCCCACTCGTGGAACTGGTGCTTGAAGAACTCGTTGTACTCTTCCTTCTTGATCTCCGACTTGTTCTTCGTCCAGAGCGGCTGCATGGAGTTCAGCGTGCGCGTCTCGACCTTCTTGATCTTGTCGGCACCCTCGATCTCCTTGCCGTCCTTGTCCTTCGGTGTCTCCTCGAAGGTGAAGTCCATCTTGATCGGGTAGCGGACGTAGTCGCTGTACTTCTTGACGAGGCGCTCGAGCTCGTAGTTGTCCGTGAAGTCCTGCTCGGCTTCCTTGCCGCAGAACGCATCCTTGAGGTGTAGCGTGATGGCCGTGCCGCGCTCCGCCTTCTCGCACTCCTCAATGGTGTAGGAGCCGTCTGCATTCGACTCCCACTTCCAGGCCTGCTTCTCGCCTGCCTTGCGCGTCACGATCGTCACATGGTCCGCGACCATGAAGGCCGAGTAGAAGCCGACGCCGAACTGGCCGATCATCTCTTTGTCCGTCAGGTCCTTGTTCTCCTCTTTCGCCTTCTTGAGCTGCTCAAGGAAAGCCTTCGTGCCGGACTTCGCGATCGTGCCGATGTTCTCGATGAGCTCATCACGGTTCATGCCGATGCCGTTGTCGGCGATCGTCAGCGTGTGCTGCTCTGCATCCGGCGTCAGGAAGATCTGGAAGGCCTCATCGCCTTCGAGCAGGCTGCGGTCTGTCAGGCTCTCGAAATGCGCTTTATCGATTGCATCCGATGCATTGGAGATGAGCTCGCGCAGGAAGATCTCGTGATTCGTGTAGATGGAATGAATCATGAGGTCGAGCAGCTGCTTTGTCTCCGCTTGGAATTCATGTGTTTCTTTTGCCATGGAAATCTGCCTCTCTTTATCTAGGATTGTTATATGCACAGATAGGTGTTAGCACTCATAGTCTCCGAGTGCTAACGTACAGGTATTAATATACACCATAAACAACAAAAAGTCAAAGATATTCCATAAAAAAAGAGCCACTGCTCTCGCAATGACTCCTGACAATCCACTCAGCAGGCAGCTGCCATTTTTGCACGATCGGCCTGGCGCATCCTCTGTACAAAGGAATCCGTCAAGTGGACTTCAAAGTCTTCCTTGACCTTGGCGAGTGCTGCATAATCACTTTCCTGCATCTCCTGCTCCTCCCCGTCTGCCGTGAAGGCCTTGAACGAGGGAATCGCCTCGCTGCCCGTGAAGACGAGAACGCGGTCAGCACCGACGCCGAAGCGGCGATGTGCGAGCAGCCGGATGGCTGCTGCTCCCGGCATGAATCCCGTCGTGCCATCCATTACCATATATTCCTGTTTCTCTACCTGATAGATTCGAACGATCATCATACCGGTCACCCTTTCTTTCTTGCTTGCGATGGCTCTATTATAGCAGTCATCGATATGCAAGAAAATCACAAAATATGCTTTATATATTGCAAAAAGTGTCCTATGATAGAAGCAGGAGGTGTTTTAATGCAGACGTATCCCAAAAAGGGCTATCTGAGCAGCGACTTCCGCGTCTTCCACCTGCACGACAGGAAGCTGCGCGATATCCCCTTTCACTACCACGATTTCCATAAGATCATCCTGTTCCTCGGCGGCCATGTCGACTACATCATCGAGGGCAAGACATATCACCTGCGGCCAAACGACATCGTCTTTGTCACGGCTGGCGAGATCCATCGGCCGGTCTTCCTCGACGATGAAGCGGCATACGAGCGCATCGTCATCTACATCGCGCCGGACTTCCTGCGGCGCCTCGACACACGCGCGAAGCTCTCCCAGTGCTTCACGGAGGCCAGGGAACACGGCAGCGTCATGCATCAGCTGCCGAACCGCAGCCATGACCTGCTCTTCCACATGGACAAGCTCGAAAAAACAGCCCATGGCGAGGGTTTCGCCAATGGGCTGTACACAGAGATCCTCTTTATTGAATTCTTGATCCTGCTCAACCGCAGCCTCGGGGACCACGAGCTCAAGACCTTGGACGCCGTCTCATACGACCCCAAGATCCAGGAAGTGCTCACCTATATCAACGAGCATCTCGCGGACGACCTCTCGATCGCGGTGCTCGCGGGCCACGTCTTCCTGAGCCGCTATTACCTCATGAAGAAGTTCAAAGCCGATACAGGTTACAGCTTGCATGCCTACATCCGCAACAAGCGTCTGCTCTTCGCGCGCGACCAGCTCCGCACAGGAAAGTCCGTCACCGAGATCAGCCATCTTGCAGGCTTCCGCGATTACTCGACATTCTCACGAGCCTTCCATGCGCTCTTCCACTGCTCGCCCAAGGAATGGCGTGCCAGTCACGAGCCTGCCGGATATCACTCCGATGCTTTCTCCTCGCGGTCGAGCAGCTTCTGAACGGCGTCTTGCATGTGCGTGTCGGCGACCGTCTCGATCTGGCCAGCATCACACTTAGCGGCGAGCTGCGGCTCGATGGGGATGCGCGCGAGCACATCGAGGCCGTACGACTTCGCGATCTCTTCGATGTGGCTGTGGCCGAAAATCTCGTGGCGCTTGCCGCAGTCGGGGCACTCGAAGTAGCTCATGTTCTCGACGAGGCCGAGAATTGGCACCTTCATGCCCTCGGCCATCTTGACGGCCTTCTCGACGATCATCGAGACGAGTTCCTGCGGGCTCGTGACGATGATGATGCCATCGAGCTTGATGGACTGCATGACTGTCAGCGGCACATCGCCCGTTCCCGGCGGCATGTCAACAAACAGGTAATCGATGTCCTCCCAGATGAAGTCGTGCCAGAACTGCTTGACGACACCACTGATGATCGGACCGCGCCAGACGACGGGGTCCGTCGAGTTCTCAAGCAGGAGATTCATGCTGACGACCTCGATGCCGCCGGCCGTGCGCACCGGATAGGCACCAGCCTGGTTGCCGCGCACTTCGCCCTTCGTGCCGAACATCTTCGGGATGGACGGGCCCGTGATATCGGCATCGAGGATGCCCGTGTGCTTGCCCTTGCGGCTCATGGCCACCGACATCAGCCCTGTGACGAGCGATTTGCCGACGCCGCCCTTGCCGCTGACGACAGCGATGACGTGGCGGATTGTGCTGAGCTCATTCGGCGCTTCGTGGAAGTCCTTCTTGCGTGTGTCCTGGCCACAGGTTGTCCCGCAGGAGCCGCAGTCATGGTTGCATGTTTCTGACATAGTGATACCTCCAGACTATATCGCTTAGTATTTCTCAATCCTATCATTGATAATGCAAAAACCCTCCCCGCAAGAGCGGGGAAGGTTTTATTTTTGTTGTTGGGGTTCTTGGATTATGCGCCCGTGTTTTCCGTCGTAGCTTCCGTCTCAACCGTCTCAACTGTCTCAGCTGATTCAGCGGACTCTTCCGGAGCAGCGACAGGAGCTTCTTCCACCGGCTTCGGGTCGTTATCGATGACCTTGAGGTTGCGATAACGGCTCATGCCCGTACCAGCCGGGATGAGCTTGCCGATGATGACGTTCTCCTTGAGGCCAATGAGCGGATCGACCTTGCCCTTGATGGCAGCATCCGTCAGGACACGCGTCGTCTCCTGGAACGATGCAGCCGAGAGGAAGGAATCCGTGGCCAGAGAAGCCTTCGTGATGCCGAGCAGGATCGGCTTGGCGACAGCCGGCTCGCCGTCTTCCTCGATGGCCTTGGTGTTGGCCGTCTCGAAGGCATTGATGTCGATGTACTCGCCCGGCAGGAAATCCGTCGTACCGGACTCCTCGATCTTCACCTTGTGGAGCATCTGGCGGACCATGACCTCGATGTGCTTGTCGTTGATCTCAACACCCTGGGATTTGTATACCTTCTGTACTTCGTACACGAGGTAGCGCTGCGTAGCCTGCAGGCCGCAGACGCGCAGGATGTCGTGCGGGTTGACCGAACCCTCAGTGAGCTTGTCACCCGGCATGAGGTGCATGCCCTGCTTAACGTGCATGCGTGCGCCGTACGGGATGGCATACTCGCGCGCCTGGCCCTCGCTCGGATGGATCGTGACCTTGCGCATGCCCTTGCCCGTATCCTCGACCTCGGCATCGCCTTCAATCTCTGCGATGATGGCGTGATGCTTCGGCTTGCGTGCCTCGAAGAGCTCTTCGACACGCGGAAGACCCTGGGTGATATCGTCACCAGCGACACCGCCGGAATGGAACGTACGCATCGTGAGCTGCGTGCCCGGCTCGCCGATGGACTGTGCGGCAATCGTACCGACAGCCTCGCCGATCTCGACCTCTGCCTGGTTGGCGAGGTCGCGGCCGTAGCACTTGACGCAGACGCCGAACTGCGATTTGCAGGTCAGGACGCTGCGGATGGAAACGCGGTCGCGCACCTTCTCGATGCGCTTTGCAAGGGCCTCGTCGACCATGTCGTTGATGGAAGCGATGCGTTCGCCCGTCTCCGGATCGTCGATGTTCTCGGCGAGGAAGCGGCCGACAATGCGCTCTGCCAGCGACTCGATGATGCCGTCGCCTTCCTTGATGGCTTCGACTTCGATGCCGCGAACATTGTTGTTGCGGATGTGGATCTCCTTGGCGTCGCTGTCCAGGATATCCTGGATGCTCTGCTGCGTGAGCTTCTCGCCTGCCTCAAAGACAACCGTGCCGTCGAGAGCGACGACGTCGTGCGTGACTTCCTTGCCATTCATCTCCTGGAAGATGGCCTGACGCGTCTTCTCGCGCTCCTTCTCATCCGGTTCGCCGAGCGTGACGACTTCCGTGATCATCGCATTGGAGAGCGAAGCCTCCGATGCGAGCGAGGAGCCGCGGACCATGATCTCGTGGACATTCTTCTCGCCGATCGTCGTGAGTTTCTCTTCGTCGAGGATCGTATCCTTCGGGAAGAGGACTTCCTTCGTCTCCGGATCGAGCACGTCGGCGCCGAGCAGACGGCCCATGAGGCTGTCGTTGAGCAGCTCGAGGGCATCGAATGTTGAGGCCGTCAGGCGTGCGCGCGCCTGGACGAGGTTCAGCGTCGAGACATCGCAGTCCTCTTCGCGGACGATGACATCCTGCGCGACATCGACGAGACGGCGCGTGAGGTAACCCGAGTCAGCCGTACGCAGTGCCGTATCGGCCAGACCCTTGCGGGCACCGTGCGAGGAAATGAAGTAATCGGATACCGACAGGCCCTCGCGGAAGTTTGCCGTGATTGGCAGGTCGATGATCTTACCAGACGGATCAGCCATGAGGCCGCGCATGCCGGCGAGCTGACGCATCTGCTGCTTGTTACCGCGGGCACCGGAGTCCGCCATCATGAAGATCGGGTTGAAGGCGTCCATGTTGTCCATCATGGCGTCTGCGACATCGTCCGTAGCCTTCGACCAGAGAGCGACGACCTTGTGGTAGCGCTCGTCCTCGGTGATAAGACCGCGGTCGTACTGGCGCTCGACCTTGTTGACGATCTTCTGCGTATCGCCGATGATGACTTTCTTCTTCGGCGGCACGATGACGTCGGAGATGGCGACCGTCATGCCGGCGATGCAGGCATAATGGTAACCGAGGTTCTTGACGCCGTCGATGACTTCTGCCGTCTTCGTCGCGCCAAAGTGGTTATAGCAGTTGGCAACGAGTTTGCCAAGCTCTTTCTTGTTCATGAGGATGCCGAGCTTCCACTCGTCACTGCCCTTGTCCTGATGGTAGTAACGGAGCTCCGGCGGCAGGATCTCGTTGAAGATCATGCGGCCGAGAGATGTGCGCACGAGGCCATAGCCTTCGATGCGGCAGCGAATCTCCGCCTGCAGCTCAAGGTCGTGCTGCTGATAAGCGAGCAGTGCCTCAGCGATACCCGTGACGACCATGCCCTCGCCCTTGGCGCCTGGCTTGAGGATCGTCAGGTAGTAGGAACCGAGAACCATATCCTGCGTCGGGACGATGATTGGCTTGCCGTCCTTCGGTGCGAGGATGTGGTTGGCTGCGAGCATCAGGATGCGCGCCTCAGCCTGTGCCTCGGCCGACAGCGGCAGATGGATAGCCATCTGGTCACCATCGAAGTCGGCGTTGTAGGCCGTGCAGGCCAGCGGATGGAGCTTCAGTGCATGACCTTCCGTCAGGACCGGCTCGAAGGCCTGGATGCCGAGACGATGCAGCGTCGGAGCACGGTTCAGGAGAACCGGATGCTCCTTGATGACGTCTTCGAGGACGTCCCAGACCTCTGGACGCGCGCGCTCGACCATGCGCTTTGCACTCTTGATGTTGTGCGCAGCACCCGAAGCGACGAGCTTCTTCATGACAAACGGCTTGAAGAGCTCGAGTGCCATGACTTTCGGCAGGCCGCACTGATGCAGCTTGAGTTCCGGGCCGACGACGATAACGGAACGGCCCGAATAGTCGACGCGCTTGCCGAGCAGGTTCTGGCGGAAACGGCCCTGCTTGCCCTTGAGCATGTCCGAAAGGGACTTCAGGGGGCGGTTGCCCGGGCCCGTGACCGGACGGCCACGGCGGCCGTTATCGATCAGGGCGTCGACAGCCTCCTGCAGCATGCGCTTCTCGTTGCGCACGATGATGTCCGGCGCACCGAGGTCCAGGAGGCGCTTGAGGCGGTTGTTGCGGTTGATGACGCGGCGGTAGAGATCGTTGAGATCCGAGGTCGCGAAGCGGCCGCCATCGAGCTGTACCATCGGGCGCAGGTCCGGCGGGATGACCGGAACGACATCGAGGATCATCCACGACGGCTTATTGCCCGACTTGCGGAATGCCTCAACGACTTCCAGGCGGCGGATGGCGCGGACTTTCTTCTGGCCGGAAGCCGTGCGGACTTCCTTGCGCAGGACTTCGCTCATGCGATCGAGGTCGAGTTCCTCGAGGAGCTCTTTGATGGCCTCAGCGCCCATGCCGACGCGGAAGGTATTGCCGTACTTCTCGAGCGCTTCATGGTAGTCCTTCTCAGAGAGCAGGCTCTTCTTCGTCAAATCCGTCTCGCCCGGATCGAGCACGATGTAGTAGGCAAAGTAGAGGACTTTCTCAAGCGCACGCGGCGAGATATCGAGAATCAGGCCCATACGGCTCGGGATGCCCTTGAAGTACCAGATATGGGAGACCGGAGCGGCGAGCTCGATGTGGCCCATGCGCTCACGGCGGACTTTCGCCCGCGTCACCTCGACGCCGCAGCGATCGCAGATGATGCCCTTATAACGGATGCGCTTGTACTTGCCGCAATGACATTCCCAGTCACGCGTCGGTCCGAAAATGCGCTCGCAGAACAGGCCGTCACGCTCTGGCTTGAGCGTGCGGTAGTTGATCGTCTCCGGCTTCTTGACTTCGCCGTAGGACCACTCCCGGATCTTGTCCGGGGATGCAAGCCCGATGCGCATCGAATCAAAATTATTTACATCCAGCAAAGAGATGACACTCCCTTCTTATTTCTCATCTTCTCCATCATCGGACGGATCTACGATCGAACCGAGGCTGCCGATATCGGCGATGATGTCATCCGGCTTCTCGTCGTCGGACGGAGCACCCTCGTCGTAGTGGTCAGCGGCATCAGCCTTCGCAGCGGCGTCCTCGCCCTTCGTCGGGTCAACGCCTGCTACATCGAGATCGAGGTTCTTTGCTTTTTCGTTGATGTTCTCATCATCGTCATCGTCGTCCTGGATCGTGATTTCCTTAGCATCCTCATTGAGGACCTTGATGTCAAGACCGATGGACTGGAGCTCTTTGATGAGGACCTTGAAGGATTCCGGAACGCCCGGCTCTGGGATATTCTCGCCCTTGACGATGGCCTCGTACGCCTTGACACGGCCGACGACATCGTCAGACTTGACCGTCAGGATCTCCTGCAGCGTATAAGCGGCGCCGTATGCCTCGAGTGCCCAGACCTCCATCTCGCCGAAGCGCTGGCCGCCGAACTGTGCTTTACCACCGAGCGGCTGCTGCGTGACGAGGGAGTACGGACCTGTGGAACGAGCGTGGATCTTATCGTCGACGAGGTGATGCAGCTTGAGGAAGTACGTGCAGCCGACGGTTACGCGGTTCTCAAACGGCTCACCCGTGCGGCCATCGTAGAGGACGGTCTTGCCGTCGACCGGCAGGCCAGCAGCCTTGATGGTGCCGAATACCTCTTCATCGCTCGCACCGTCGAAGACAGGCGTCGCGATGTGCAGGCCGGCGACATCCGGCTTCGGCATGCCGAGGCGGTCGACGTCGTAGCCGAGGTCGCGCAGGCGCTGCTCGATCGTCGGATTGTGCTCCTTGATCTGCTTGCCGATCTCGAGGACAGCACGGCCGAGGTGTGCCTCGAGAATCTGACCGATATTCATGCGGGACGGGACGCCCAGCGGGTTCAGGACGATGTCGACCGGCGTGCCGTCCGGCAGGAACGGCATGTCTTCCTGGCGCATGATGCGCGAGACGACACCCTTGTTGCCGTGACGGCCTGCCATCTTATCGCCGACCGAGATCTTGCGCTTCTGGGCGATGTAGACGCGGACGAGGCGGTTGACGCCTGGCGGCAGCTCATCGTTGTTCTCGCGGCTGAAGATCTTGACGTCGACGATCTTGCCCTGCTCGCCGTGCGGGACGCGCAGCGACGTGTCGCGGACCTCGCGTGCCTTCTCGCCGAAGATGGCGCGCAGCAGGCGCTCCTCTGCCGTGAGCTCCGTCTCGCCTTTCGGCGTGACCTTGCCGACGAGGATATCGCCAGGACGGACGTCGGCACCGATCGAGATAATGCCTTCTTCATCGAGGTCCTTGAGGGCTTCTTCAGCGACATTCGGGATGTCGCGCGTGATCTCCTCAGGGCCGAGTTTCGTATCACGCGCATCGCACTCGTATTCCTCGATGTGGATGGACGTGTAGATATCGCGCTTGACGAGGTTCTCGGAGAGCAGGACAGCATCCTCGTAGTTGTAGCCTTCCCAAGGCATGTACGCAACGATGATGTTGTAGCCGAGTGCAAGTTCGCCGTGGTCCGTTGCCGGGCCGTCAGCGATTGGCTGTTTCTCCTCTACTTCGTCGCCTTTATAGACAATCGGGACCTGGTTGATGCAGGTACCCTGGTTGGAGCGCAGGAATTTCTGCAGTTTGTAGTGGTCGAGTTCGCCGCTCTGCGTGCGGACATTGATGTAATCCGCCGTGACTTCCTCGACGACGCCGGCATGCTTGGCAAGGACCATGACGCCCGAGTCGCAGGCTGCCTTGTACTCCATGCCCGTGCCGACGAGCGGAGCCTGCGTGCGCAGAAGAGGAACGGCCTGGCGCTGCATGTTCGCACCCATGAGGGCACGGTTCGCATCGTCGTTCTCGAGGAATGGGATCATCGTCGTCGCGATCGAGAAGACCTGGCGCGGGCTGACGTCCATGTAGTCGACCGTCTCTCGCGTGTGCAGGCCCGTCTCTTCGTTGAAACGCGCCGTGACGCGCTCGTTGACGAACCACTCGTTCTCGTCGAGCGGCTCGTTGGCCTGTGCGATGACGAGCTCGTCCTCTTCATCGGCCGTCAGGTAGCGGACTTCGTCCGTCACGCGGTGGTTCTCCTTGTCGACGCGGCGGTACGGCGTCTCCATGAAGCCGAACTGGTTGACGCGCGCATACGTGGCCAGAGAACCGATGAGGCCGATATTCGGGCCTTCTGGGGACTCGACTGGGCACATGCGGCCGTAGTGGGAGTTGTGGACATCGCGGACTTCGAAGCCTGCGCGCTCACGGGAAAGACCGCCCGGGCCGAGAGCCGAGAGACGGCGCTTATGCGTGAGCTCGGACAGCGGGTTGTGCTGGTCCATGAACTGCGAGAGCTGGGAGGAACCAAAGAATTCCTTGACCGCAGCGACGACCGGACGGATGTTGATGAGTGCCTGCGGCGTGATGACATCGACATCCTGGATCGTCATGCGTTCGCGGACGACGCGCTCCATGCGTGAGAGGCCGATGCGGAACTGATTCTGCAGCAGTTCACCGACGGCGCGGACGCGGCGGTTACCGAGGTGGTCGATATCATCCGTCGTGCCGAAGCCATCCATGAGGTTGAGCAGATAGCTGATCGAAGCGAGGATATCGTTCTTCGTGATCGTGCGGTCGTGGATGTCAAGCGTTGGCGAGCAGAGCAGGCGGACCTTCGTGCCATCCTTCTTGAGCAGGAACAGCGTGATGAGGTTGCCCTCACCGAAGAGCTGCTTCTCGCGCTCGACATCGACAGCATCGAGCATGTCTTCCGTGACGACTTCGCCCTGCGGGATGACGATCTCGCCCGTCTCGTGGTCGACAATCGGCTCTGCGAGGACCTTGCCGAGGATGCGGCGCTTCCAGCCGAGCTTCTTCGTCAGCTTGTAGCGGCCGACCGTAGCGAGGTCGTAGCGCTTCGGATCGAAGAACAGCGAATTGAGGAGCTGCGTCGCATTGTCCTCATTCGCCGGCTCGCCCGGACGCAGGCGCTTGTAGATCTCGATGACAGCCTTGCCCTGCGACTTGACGTCTTCACCATCACGCTCGATCGTGTTGAGCATGCGAGGATCGTCGCCGAAGAGCTCGATGATCTTCTCATCCGTATCGAAACCGAGTGCGCGGATGAAATACGTTACGGGCATCTTGCGCGTGCGGTCGATGCGGACCGAGACGACGTCATTCGTATCCGTCTCGAGCTCGATCCACGCACCACGGTTCGGGATCACCGTTGCATTGTAGAGGTGCTTGCCGGTCGGATCGATCTCCTCGCCGTAGTAGGCGCCCGGAGAGCGAACGAGCTGGCTGACGATGACACGCTCTGCACCATTGATGATGAACGTACCCGTATCGGTCATAAGCGGGAAATCGCCCATGAAGACTTCCTGCTCTTTGATTTCGCCTGTCTCGCGATTGATGAGGCGGACATTCACCCGAAGAGGTGCTGCCAGCGTCACATCGCGTTCCTTGCACTCGTCGAGATCGTACTTCGGCTCGCCGAGCGAGAAGCTCTCGAAGGACAAGACCAGATTTCCGGAGAAATCCTGGATTGGTGAGATATCATGGAAAATCTCCTGCAGTCCTTTATCGAGGAACCACTGGTAACTGTTCCGCTGGATGTCCAGCAGATGCGGCATCTCCATGACCTCTTTGATTCTGGCATAGCTATACCTGGTTCGTTTGCCCACCGGCACAGGATTAAACATTAAATCCTTCACCCCTTAGCCTGATTTTACTAGAATGTTTTTTGAAAGATAGAGAAATAACACAAATAGATGCGGAATCATAGAACAAGAAAAAAACAAGGTCAGCTTATTTTTTTGCACCTTGCTTCCGTTCCTTTCCACATACGCATAGTTATCCCTATTCAATTTCCTGTAGTTTAACACTATACCATAGCTTGACTTGACTGTCAAGTCAGGTGCATAAAAAAAAGACCGTCCTTGCGGACGGTCCCATATTCAGCAAACTGAATTACTTCAGCTCAACCGTAGCGCCAGCCTCTTCGAGCTTAGCCTTGAGGGCATCAGCATCAGCCTTGGAGACGTTCTCCTTGACCGGAGCCGGAGCGCCATCAACGAGAGCCTTAGCTTCCTTCAGGCCGAGGCCCGTAGCTTCACGGACAGCCTTGATGACGTTGATCTTCTTGTCGCCAACAGCGGAGAGAACGACCGTGAACTCAGTCTTCTCTTCAGCAGCAGCGCCAGCAGCAGCGCCAGCAGCAGCAACTGCAACCGGAGCAGCAGCGCTAACGCCGAACTTGTCTTCCATAGCCTTTACGAGCTCGGACAGCTCGAGGACAGTCATGTTTTCAATGGCTTCCATGATTTCTTCTTTAGTCATTTGATTTTCCTCCAATGTTTTGTTATTTTCGATTTGAATTCTTCGTGTTTATTTCTTAACCCCTCAGGCGGCCTGAGCCTCCTGAATGGAATTAAGCGGACTCTTTCTGCGAGCGGATTGCGTCAAGCACATAGACCGCATTGCGGATAACGCCCTGCAGAACGTTGACCGTGTTGGAAATCGGTGCGTTCATGCTGCCAAGCAGCTTGGCAATGAGTTCCTCGCGGGACGGCAGAGCTGCGAGAGCTTTGACCTCGTCGACGCCGATGACCTTGCCTTCGACCATACCGACTTTGACCGTCAGTACCTCAGCATCCTCGAGCTTGTTCTTCTTGATGAAGCCGCAGATGACCTTTGCCGGAGCAACAGCATCCTCCGTGGAGAATGCGAAAGCCGTCGTGCCCTCGAGGTGCTCTTCGATGCCCTCGATACCTGCCTCTTTGGCAGCGATGCGGAGCATCGTGTTCTTTACGACATGATAGGAAACGCCAGCCTCGCGGAGTTCGCGACGGAGTTCCGTATCCTGTGCAACCGTAAGACCCTTGTAGCTCGTGAGCACGACGCCCTTAGCGGACTCGAGCTGCTCCTTGAGCTGAGCGACAACAGCCTGTTTAGCGGAAGTAACACCCATTCTATTACACCTCCTGTCTTCTTGGATTTTAAAACAGATCAAAAAACCTCCGGCTGTCCGCCGGAGGTCACATTTTCTAAGTTAGGTGACTCCGGCCTCGGCAGGCGACATGATCGTCGTTAGATGATGAAATATCAAACCTGCTGTCTACAGCCTTCGATATGCGATTGGAGACCGGAGTCTCGCCTGATCCTCAGAGCGGCTTAGAGCTGAACCGGTACGCCCGGGCCCATCGTGGCGCTAACCGTGATGGAGCGGATGTACTGGCCCTTTGCAGCAGCCGGCTTAACGCGGATCAGTGTATCAATCAGGGCCTGGAAGTTCTGCTGAAGCTTCTCAGCGTCGAAAGATGCCTTGCCAATCGGGCAATGGACATTACCGGCCTTATCGGTGCGGTATTCGACTTTACCTGCTTTAATCTCGCTGATTGCCTTCGTGAGATCCATCGTTACCGTACCGAGTTTCGGGTTCGGCATGAGGCCGCGCGGGCCGAGGATCTTACCGAGACGACCAACCGTACCCATCATATCCGGCGTAGCAACAGCGACATCGAAGTCGAGCCAGCCACCCTGGATCTTCTGGACGATTTCATCGGAGCCAACGAAGTCTGCACCTGCAGCCTCTGCCTCCTTGACTTTCTCGCCTTTTGCAAAGACGAGGACGCGCTTGGATTTACCCGTGCCATGCGGCAGGACCATAGCGCCGCGGACCTGCTGATCAGCATACTTCGGATCAACGCCGAGGCGGACGTGCAGCTCGATCGTCTCATCGAACTTCTTCGTAGCCGTCTTCTTGACGAGTTCCATTGCTTCAGCGGCCGTGTAAAGCTTGCCAGCCTCTACGAGCTTGGCAGCTTCCTGATATTTCTTACCAGCTTTAGCCATTTGTGTTGTTCTCCTTTTTGTGGTTATAACGGTATTGCCTCCCACAGGAGGAAGGGATCAGGATCAGTCTACGATCTCGATGCCCATGCTGCGAGCCGTACCCTCGATCATGCGGGTAGCAGCCTCGATATCGCCAGCGTTCAGATCTTTCATCTTGCTCTCAGCGATTTCCTGTGCTTTTGCACGCGGCAGCTTTGCTACTTTGTTCTTGTTCGGCTCACCAGAAGCCTTCTCAAGACCAGCGGCCTTCTTCAGAAGGACAGCAGCCGGCGGAGTCTTCGTGATGAACGTGAAGGATCTATCCTCAAAAACCGTGATCACGACCGGGATCGTAAGACCAGCCTGTGCCTTGGTTCTCTCGTTGAACTCCTTGCAGAAGCCCATGATGTTGACGCCAGCCTGGCCCAGTGCAGGACCTACCGGAGGAGCCGGATTAGCTTTGCCAGCCATAACCTGAAGCTTTACAATCTTAGAAACTTTCTTAGCCATTGTTTGTTTCACCTCCTAAAAATGATGGAATGATGGTTCCGCTCAAAGCGTTTCGACCTGATCGAAACCAAGCTCAATCGGCGTCTCTTCGACGATGACCTTGAGGCGCGCTTTTTCCGTATCGATCTCGGAAACCGTGCCCGTGTAGTTCTCGAAGACACCCGAGTTGATGCGAACGACATCCCCGACTGCAACATTGAGTTCAGGTTTGTGTTCCTCTTCTTCTCCCATGGATTTCAGAATACGTTTTGCCTCAGCATCGGTAAGCGGTATCGGATGCTTCTCAGAACCGACGAAACCAGTAACACCGGTGGTGTTGCGCACAACGTACCAGGAATGTTCATCGACGATCATGTCGACGAGGACATATCCAGGGAAGACCTTACGTGGGACGACCTTTTTCTTGCCGTCCTTGATCTCGACCTCATCTTCAACCGGTACGACCACATTGAAGATCATGTTGCCCATGTTGGCCGTGTGGATCAGGCGCTCAAGATTGGCCTTGACCTTATTCTCATAGCCCGAATACGTGTGGATGACGTACCAGGCTCTGCCAGGGTTATCCTGACGGAGATCCATCTCGTCTTTTTCTGCCATGCTTATCTCACCCAGCTCACCTTAAAATGATGTGGAACAATCTCGCGAAGAACGTGTCGCAGATCCAGATCAGGGCGCATACGACAGCAACAGCGATGCCGACAACAGCCGTATAATTGACGAGCTCCTTCTTGGTGGACCAGGACACTTTTTTCATCTCTGCGACTACTTCGTCCAGGAACTTCTTCACAATCACTTCACATCCCCGTTCGTACTGACAACGCGTCCTTACTTCGTTTCCTTATGCACCGTGTGCTTCTTGCAGAACTTGCAGTACTTATTGAACTCCAGACGATCCGGGTTGTTCTTCTTATTCTTGTTCGTGCGGTAGTTGCGGCTGTGGCACTCCGTGCACTCCAACGTGATATTGTTGCGCATCCTTTATTACACCCCTTACGTTGCGAAAGTTGACTTTTTCATAATGTCACTAATACAATTTAGCACAGTTGGCAGGCGCTGTCAACACAAAATCCTTGACAAAAAGAAATCTTTTTGCCCGGACCTGTCAAAGCAGCTGCCTGCCAGATGGCATAAATAAAACCCCTGCATCAGGGGTTCAGTTGATGAATTGGTGGCGGCACAGAGATTTGAACTCCGGACACTGCGGGTATGAACCGCATGCTCTAGCCAACTGAGCTATGCCGCCATGTATGAATGGAGCTGATAACCAGGATTGAACTGGTGACCTTATCCTTACCAAGGATACGCTCTACCGACTGAGCTATATCAGCGACCTCACATTTGGTTGCGGGGACAGGACTTGAACCTGTGACCTTCGGGTTATGAGCCCGACGAGCTACCGACTGCTCCACCCCGCGATGAATCTATATCTATGATTTTGCGGATTATCATATTGGTTGCGGGAACAGGACTTGAACCTGTGACCTTCGGGTTATGAGCCCGACGAGCTACCGACTGCTCCATCCCGCGATATCATGTCTGCCGTACTACTTCCGGCTGACAAGATATAATTATAGAGCCTTTCTCCCCGATTGTCAACACCTAAAAACAAAAAAAATCGCCAGATCGCAAAAAAAATCAGGGCAGGCCCATGCCTGCCCTGTCCATTATATATGGAAGAGATGCGTCACGCTTTCTTTTCCTCTGCCTTGCCAGCCTGCGCTGCCTCTGGTTCCTCCCCAGTCTCGAAGAGGTATGCATAGCGCTCCTTGAATGCCTTGGGGTCCATGCGGTACGCATTGGCAAGGCCCGGATCGTCGAGGTCCTCCTTCTCCATGCGCATCATCGAGCCGCGCGCGATGCGGTACTGGACGGACTTGATGTTGACCTTGCGCACGCGCGTCTTGCCCGTGGCCGGATCCTTGATGTCCTCGAAGCGCATCGGCACAGCTTCGTTGTTCTGGATAGAGATCAGTGCACCGCTGTCACCGCGCATGAGGAAGCGGACGGCCGAGTAGCCGAGCGAGCGCGCGTAGTCGATATCGTAAGCAATCGGCGCCGTGCAGCGCAGCTCGTAGCCGATCTCCTTATCGATGATGGAGATCTTGATGCCGATCTTCTTGACCTCAGCGAGCACTGCCTGCTTGAGGATCTCACCGAAGTCGAGCTCGCTGTAGCGGATATGGCCGTGCTCATCCGTCACGACCTCGCCGAGCTTCTTGAAGTCTTCCGGCGCAATCTTCTCGATGACACCTTCAGCGATGACAGCGACGCCGTAGTTCTTGCCCGTCAGGTAGCGCTTGACGATGGAGCCCGTGACGATGTCGACGAGCTGCTGCAGCGGAATCTTCTTCTGCGGGAACTCCTCCGGGATGATCGTGATGGCAGCACCGGCGCTGCGGCCCATGCCAAGTGCCAGGTGACCGGCCGTGCGGCCCATGGCGATCGTGAAGTACCAGCGGTTGTTCGTCGTGCGCGCATCTTCCATGAGGTTCTCGATCTCCGTCGTCGCGAAAGCGCGGGCCGTCTCAAAGCCGAAAGTCGGCACGCCTTCCGGAAGCGGCAGGTCGTTGTCGATGGTCTTCGGCACGTGGACGACATTGATCGTGCGGCCCATCTTGCGCGCCTCTTCCGAGACGGCTGCCGAGCTGTAGGCCGTGTCATCGCCGCCGATCGTCACGAGGTGCGTGACACCGAGCTCCGTCAGCGTCTCCACGACCGTGCGCAGGTCGGACTCTTTCTTTGTCGGGTTGAAGCGGCTCATCTTGAGGATGCAGCCGCCCGCCATGTGGATGTGGCTGATGTCCTTCGGCTCGAGGCGGACGTAATTCTTCTCGCCGCGCGCAAGTCTCGAGAAACCATCGTAGATGCCGAGTACATCCCAGCCATGGCGCGTCGCCTCATTCGTGATACCCGAGATGACGCTGTTGATGCCAGGAGCGGGGCCGCCGCCGCAGACGATTGCGATAACATTCTTGATGCCGATCATGGAAATTCCCCCTTAGGTTTGTTGGTACGTTCGGTACTCAAATTTGATTACAGTACATTTATTCGTCTTTTTTCTCCATATTCCTGCTTGCATCCTATTGTTTTTCAAAGTTTTTGAAAATTTTTTGTCAAAAACAGCCACTTCCCCAGCGGATTGAGGAAGTGGCTGCTCCTATTGCCCTTTCTTATCTGCGGCCGGAACGCCCCGGCTTGGCGCGATGGCCGAGATTCGACTTCGTGCCGCGTGCCTTCTGGCGGCGGCTGCGGTCATTGCGCCCCTTGTGCGAGGCCCCCTTGCGGTTGGCATACTTCGACAGCGGCTTGCGCTGTGCCTTCTTCTCCGCACGCTTCTCGCGAATCTCCTTGAGGATCTGCTCCTGCTTCTCCTTGTGGCGGCGTCCGCGCTCCGAGCGCTGCTTGCGTATCCTGTCCTTGATGCCGCTCTCGATGCGGCGCAACAGGTCATACTGGCGCGCGTTGACGAAAGTGATGGCCTTGCCGCGCTCGCCCGCGCGGCCCGTGCGGCCGATGCGGTGAATGTAACTCTCGGCATCATGCGGGATATCGTAGTTGAAGACATGCGTCACGCCCTCGATGTCGAGGCCGCGCGCCGCGATATCCGTCGCACAGAGGATCTGGAGCTCGGCCTTGCGGAAGCGCTTGAGTACGAGCGTGCGCTGGACCTGCGAGAGGTCACCGTGCAGCTCATCGACGAGGTAGCCGCGCGCGGCGAGCGCCATCGTGACCATGTGCGCGCGCTGCTTCGTGTGGCAGAAGACCATCGCAAGATACGGCTGCTCCTGATTGATGATCTCGCAGAGCTTGTCGATCTTCGTCTCCTCGCGCGTGTCGATGATGACCTGGTCGATGGCGTCGAGCGTCACATGCTCCGACTTGATCTCAAGGTTCTGGGGCGCGTTCATGTAGCGCGCAGAGAGTGCCTTGACGCGGTCCGGCATTGTCGCCGAGAACAGCATGAGCTGACGGTCGCCTGCCGTTGCCTGCAGCAGCGTCTCGACGTCCTCAATGAAGCCAAGGCGCATCATCTCATCGGCCTCGTCGAGGACGACCTTATTGACCTGCGAGAGGTCGATTGTCTGACGGCGCAGGTGGTCCAAAAGGCGTCCCGGCGTGCCGATGATGAGCTGCGGATGGCGGCGGAGCTTCTGCTTCTGCCGCTCGATGTCCTGCCCGCCGAAGATGACGAGCGAAGAGATGTCGGCCGCAGCCGCGAGCGACTGCGCGACCTTGGCGATCTGGATGGCCAGCTCGCGCGTCGGCGTGATGACGAGTGCCTGCGTGACGGCTGCCTGCGGCTTGATCTTCTCGATGATTGGCAGCAGGAAGGCTAGCGTCTTGCCCGTGCCCGTCTGCGCCTTGACGATGCAGTCGTTTCCTGCGCGCACGAGTGGCATGGCCTTCTCCTGCACCGGCGTCGCCTCCTTGATGCCGTGATTGCGCAGGACATCGCAGAGAGAGGCGCGGATGCCGAGTTCCTGGAATGTTGTCATGTATCTATCCTCTCATTCTTTCTGATCGTACCGCATCAGGATGAGAGGACTTCCGTCCCCGTCTCCGTGATGAGCACCGTATTCTCCCACTGTGCGGAAAGCTTGCCGTCCTTCGTGCGGACCGTCCAGCCGTCTCCCTTGTCGACGACGACCTTGTAAGAACCTTCATTGATCATCGGCTCGACCGTCAGGATCATGCCCGGCACGAGCAGCATGCCCGTGTCCTTCTCCCCGACGTGCGGCACGAACGGCTCGAGATGGAAGTCCTTGCCGACGCCGTGACCGCCGAGGTCCGTGACGACGGAGTAGCCGTTCTCATGGGCATGCGCCGCGCAGGCTGCGCCAATGTCGCCGAGGAAGTGCCAGGGGCGGATGGCCTTGATGCCGAGCTCCATGCACTCCTTCGTGACGCGCACGAGTTTCTCTGCTTCCGGCGAAGCCTTGCCGACGATGTACATGCGCGAGGCATCCGCGTAGTAGCCGTTGAGGATCGTCGTGATGTCGATATTCAGGATATCGCCCTCCTTGAGGATCGTCTTCTTCGACGGGATGCCGTGACAGACGACCTCGTTGATCGAGATGCAGACGTTCTTCGGATAGCCCTCGTAGTTGAGGCAGGCCGGGATACCGCCGCGCTCGCGGATGTAGTCAGCCGCAGCCTGGTCGAGCGATGCCGTATCGACGCCCGGGCGGACGAGTTCCGTCATGAGGTCGAGTGCGCCGTCATTGATGACGCCAGCGGCGCGCACGCCGGCAATATCCTTCTCGTTGTTGATGACCTTCTTCGGCGGGCGCACCTGGCCGCGGAAGATGTCGAATTTCATCTCCGAGATGCGCTCATCAAAGTCTTCGTGGCATTTCTTGTACTTCTTGCCGCTGCCACACCAGCATAAATCATTTCTCATCATCTGGATGAATACTCCTTTATACTATATATCATGGATATCATGGATATTCTGAGGGATGGACGGCCTTATGCCGCCAATTCCTGTGCATGTTACACCTATATCATTATAAGCCGATTTGACGATTTGTAAAACCTTTTCTGCTCAGCTGAACCTCACCGGGCTTCCTTGACCTCATTTCCCGCTTGTTATATACTAAACGATATGTATGGAGATGGGCCCTTTGTCCATCCCGGATCGTACTGCCAAGTGTACTGTATGAATGAAAAGGATGTGTCTCGATGACTACCTGGATCAAACGAATCCTGCTGGCTCTGCTGATAATCTTCCTGGCGATATTCGCGCTCTGCGCCTACCGCATGCACTCGGTCACCCGTGCCGTACCAGTGCTCAACTACCATCAGATCAATGACCGCGACGAGAACTCGCTGACTGTCCACACGGACGAGTTCGACGAGCAGATGAAGTACCTCTCCGACAACGGCTACCACGCTATCACACCGGAGGAGATGATGGACGCCTGGGAAAACGGCACGCCGCTGCCCGAGAAGCCCGTCATCCTGACGTTCGATGACGGCTACGTCGACAACTACAAGAACGCCTACCCGATCCTCGAGAAGTACAACCTCAAGGGGACAATCTTCCTGATCTCAGACTTCGTCGGCACCTACCCCAACTACATGACCTGGGCACAGGTCGACGAGATGCAGCAGAGCGGTCTCATCGACTTCGAGAGCCACACGCTCTCGCATCCAGAGCTCGACAAGATCCCGTCTGACCAGGTACAGCACCAGCTCACGGACTCCAAGAAAGCCCTTGAATGGCGCCTGAATAAACCCATCAAATTCATCGCCTATCCGTGCGGCTCTTACGACGAAGAGCTCGAGCGCATGACGAAGGAAGCAGGCTACCGCGCCGCCTTCACCGTCCATTACGGCCTGGCCAACCCGGACGAGAACCCCTACATCCTCGACCGCGTGCCGATCTTCGGCTGCAATTCACATCAGTTCCTGCGCTTCCGCCTGCGCCTCGAATACGCGCCGATCTTCGCGCCGCTCGACGCACTGAGCCGCGACCTCGTCAAGAACGGCCATACGCTCCTCGCACGCTTCGTCCCAACACCATGACCCATGACATGCAAGTGACAATCCGATAAGACAAAAACAGCTCCAAGAGCCATGAGGCTCCTGGAGCTGTTTTCATGTAAGGGGGATGGCTTATGCCTCTTCTTCCTCCTTGACGCGGGGGAGCGTCTTAAAGGTGAAGTCTGTCCCGTCATAGCCGATCTCAACGGTATCGCCCTCGCGGACATCGCCGCGGATGATCTGCTTCGACAGGGAAGTCTCGACCGTATGCGTCAACAGGCGGCGCAGCGGGCGGGCACCGAAGTTCGGATCGAAGCCCTTGTCGGCAAGTGCCGTGAGCGCCTCATCCGTCCACTTGAGCGAGATCTTGATCTGCTTCTCAAGGCGGTCGCTGAGACTCTTGAGCATGATGGCCGCGATATTCTTGACCTGCTCCTTCTGGAGCGCCTTGAAGACAATGATATCGTCGACACGATTGAGGAATTCCGGACGGAAGTAATCCTTGAGGATTTCCTTGACCGCGCCCTTCGCCTCATCGTAGCTCTTGTTGAGGATCTCGTGCGAGCCGAGGTTCGACGTCATGATGATGACCGTGTTCTTGAAGTTGACCACACGGCCCTTGCCATCCGTCAAGCGGCCATCGTCGAGGATCTGCAACAGTACATTGAAGACGTCGCGATGCGCTTTCTCGATCTCATCGAGCAAGATGACGCTGTACGGGCGACGGCGAACCGCTTCCGTGAGCTGGCCGCCCTCATCGTAGCCGACGTATCCCGGAGGCGCGCCGATGAGGCGCGATACGCTGTGCTTCTCCATGTACTCCGACATATCGATGCGGATCATGCTGCGCTCATCGTCGAAGAGTGCCTCAGCCAGCGTTTTCGCGAGCTCTGTCTTGCCGACGCCCGTCGGGCCGAGGAAGATGAACGAGCCGATTGGGCGGTTCGGGTCCTTGATGCCGGCACGTGCGCGCAGGATAGCTTCGCTGACAGCCTTGACGGCTTCGTCCTGTCCGACGACGCGCGCGTGCAGGACATCTTCGAGGTGCAGCAGTTTCTCGCGCTCGCCCGTCAGCATCTTCGTCACCGGAATGCCCGTCCAGCGGCTGACGACCTGCGCGATATCCTCTTCGCCGACCTCTTCCTTGAGCAGGCGGTTGTCCTTCGATTTGGCCGCGATGATGGCCTCCTCTTCTTTGAGCTTCTTCTGGAGCTCCGGCAGCTTGCCGTACTTGAGTTCCGACATGCGGTTGAGGTCGTAGGCGCGCTCAGCGGCCTCCATCTCGCTGTTCACGCCGTCAATCTCTTTCTTGATGGCGCGGACGCGCAGGATGGCATTCTTCTCAGCCTCCCACTGCGATCTGAGCTCCGTCTCCTCTTTCTGGAGTTTTTCTTTCTCCTTCGTGATCTTCTGGAGCTTCTCCTCGGAGGCTTCATCCGTCTCCTTCTTCAAGGCCTGCTCCTCGATCTCGAGCTGCATGATCTTGCGGCGGATCTCATCGAGCGGCTGCGGCATGGATTCGATTTCCGTGCGCAGCTTTGCGGCCGCCTCATCGACGAGGTCGATGGCCTTATCCGGCAGGAAGCGGTCCGAGATGTAGCGATCCGACAGCGTTGCCGCTGCAACGAGAGCTGCATCGCGGATGCGCACGCCGTGATGGACCTCATAGCGCTCCTTGAGGCCGCGCAGGATCGAGATCGTGTCCTCGACGCTCGGCTCGCCGACCATGACCGGCTGGAAGCGACGCTCGAGGGCCGTATCCTTCTCGATGTATTTGCGGTACTCGTTGAGTGTCGTCGCACCGATGCAGCGGAGTTCACCGCGGGCCAGCATCGGCTTCAAGAGGTTGCCGGCATCCATTGCGCCTTCCGTCGCGCCGGCGCCGACGACCGTGTGGAGCTCATCGATGAAGAGCAGGATCTGGCCGTCCGACTTCGCGATCTCATTGAGGACGCTCTTGAGGCGTTCTTCGAACTCACCGCGGTATTTCGCACCGGCGATCAGGGAGCCCATGTCGAGTGAGAAGAGCGTCTTGTTCTTCAGCGACTCTGGCACATCGCCCGCCACGATGCGGCGCGCGAGCCCCTCGACGATAGCCGTCTTGCCGACGCCCGGTTCACCAATGAGCACCGGGTTGTTCTTCGTGCGGCGTGACAGGATCTCGATCGTGCGGCGGATCTCCTCGTCACGGCCGATGACCGGATCGAGCTTGCCGGCACGCGCCGCAGCCGTGAGGTCGCGCCCGAACTTCTCGAGGGACTTATAGCCCTCTTCCGGGTTGTCCGTCGTGACATTCTGCTTGCGGTTCTTGCGGATGGACGCCTGGATCGCGGATTTCGTCAGGTGGAACTGGCGGCAGATGTCCTGCACCTCGCTGCTGCCGTCCGTTGCGAGAGCCAGCAGCAGATGCTCCGTCGAGACGTAGTCATCCTTCATGGACTTGGCGTATTCCTCGGCGCGGCCGAGCACGCGCACCATGTCCATGCCCATGCCAAGGCGGTCCGTACCCTTGACGCTCGGAATCTTCGCGAGCTCCTGCTCCAGTCTTGCCTTGAGCATCGGCATATCCGTCTGGCATTCCTCAAAGATTGTCGCGAGCAGTCCCTCCGGCTCCTTGGCCAGAGCCAGCAGCACGTGCGCTGACGTAATCTCCTGATGGTATTTCATGGCTGCGATCTGCTGAGCGGACTGCAGGGCCGCCAGCGTCTTCGCTGTATATTTTTCTTGTCCCATAATCATATCCTCCATAATCGCTCTTATTGTCATCATTATTCTGAAACTTGCTTGTTTCTATATCCTATTATAGCGGATAAAGTCAAAAAGTCAAATACTTTTTCTGACTTTTTGACTTTATTTTTAAAAATTTTTTCCGGCATAAAAAAAGTCCGAGACAAACGTCTCAGACCATAGGCTTACCACCCTGCCAGGGAACAAAATCGCGATACGAGATGTGGAACTGCATGAGGATCTTGCCGACGATGTGCTGGATCTGCTTCTCGACCGTGTCCGCACCGTTGTAGAACGTCAGCACCGGCGGCACGACAATGCAGCCATAATCTGCAGCCTCCTTGATATTGCGCAGATGGATGCGGCTCATCGGCATCTCGCGCGGCACGATGACGACCTTGCGCCCCTCCTTGAGGCAGACATCGGCCGCCCGCAGCAGCAGGTCATCCGTGTAGCCGCTGACGATGCCGGCCACCGTCTTCATGCTGCAGGGGATGATGATCATGCCGTTCGTCTCATAGGAGCCGCTCGATATCGAGGCCGCCATATTGCGGTTGTCGTGGACGACATCGGCCAGCGCGCGGACCTCCTCGAGGGAGTGTTCCGTCTCATAGGGAAAGGTCACGGCCGCCCCCTCCGTGATGATCAGATGCGTCTCCACCTCCGGCAGCTCATGGAGAGCCTTGAGGAGGTACCACCCCATGATGACACCACTGGCTCCCGAAATCCCGACAATCAATCGCAAGATATATCCCTCTCTTCTCTGCTGTACGTTACTCATCCCATCCATTTTATCATAGGGGCTCTGCAAAAAAAAGATGAATGCCGCAAGCGGCACCCATCTCATCTATTCTACAATAGAGTCACGAACGCGGTGCAGACTGCCAGGTCTTCACGAGCTCACGCGCAGCAGCGGCCGGGTCGTCGGCCCCAGCCACGGCACTGACAACGAAAAAGCCGTCGACGCCCGTCTTGCGCAGGGCGGGCAGATCGCGTGCCTTGACGCCGCCGCCGACCACGACGGGCACGGGGCTGATGCGGTGGAGTTCCGTCAGCTCCGCGAAACTTCTCGTGATGACATGGCCCTCAGCATCGCGACCGCAGTCCTTCTTCGTCGGCGTCTCATGGAGAGGTCCCGCGCCGAAGTAGTCGATAGCGCTTGTGTCAGCATGGCGCACGTAGTCGAGCAGTTCATTCGTGCGCGCCGACAGGCCGATAACGGCCTCCTCTCCGAGGTACTTGCGGCAGACAGCTGCCGGGATGTCACTCTGGCCGACGTGGATGCCATCGACCTTGATGCCCGCCTCGCGCGCCGCCAGTGCGACATCGAGCCTGTCGTTGACGAGCAGGACGACTTCATCTGACTTGCCGAGTTCCCGCAGGACATCCGCTGCCTCGCGGCAGAGTGCGATGAGCTCCCTCGCCGAGGCCGTCTTTGAGCGGATCTGCAGGCAGGTGAAGCCGTTCTCCACGGCTGCCCGGATGATATCTGCCACCGGCCGTCCGAGCGTATTCTCGGGACCTACGACGAGGTAGGCCGATATATCGAAATTCTTGCGCATGTTCATGAAACTTCTCCTCAGGTCAATCAGATCAATGCAAATGGATTTTCCGCAATCGCGCCCGGCTTTGCGCGATAGAGCGCATCGAGGAAGGCCGCGCGGAAGCTGCCGGGGCCCTTGGCCTCCCTCTGCGCCCGGGTACCCGCCAGATTGTAGGCCTGGACAGCCGTCAGCGCCGCGATGAACGGTGAGGCCTCAGCCAGGTAGACAGCCGTGACGCCGCCGAGCGAGCAGCCAGCGCCCGTGATCTTCGTGAAGAGCGGTGAGCCGCCCTCACTGCGGACTGTCACCGTGCCGTCCGTGACGAGGTCCCACTCGCCCGAGACAGCCACAGCACCGTCGATGAAAGAAGCCAGTGCCTCGGCGGCCGGGCGCGCAGCCCCGACGCTGTCCGTCGCATCGACGCCGCGCACGCCGCCCTTGGCCGCTCCTGTATCGAGCCCCCAGAGATTTGCGAGCGCGATGATCTCCGATGCATTGCCGCGCACGACAGCAGGCGGCATGGCGCGGAAGCAGCGCAAGAGTTCCGTGCGCAAGCTGCCGATGCCGATGGCCACCGGATCGAGTACCCAGCGGCGGCGATGCTCATGGAGCGCCCGGACGGTGCGCGGCAGCGTCTCCGCGTAGAATGGCATGACCGTGCCCAAGTTGATGTAGAAGGATTCGCCGGCGGCTGCCACGCCTTCGCCCTCATCGGGCAGATAGACCATGGCGGCAGAGCCACCCGCCGCCAGCTGCGCATTGGCCACGAGCTCCATCGTCACAGAGTTCGTGATGGACGGTACGAAGGGGCAGTCCTCCTTCGTGCGGCGCACCGTCGCTGCGATTTCCCGCTGTATGCTCTCACAATCCAAATCCAATCCCCCTAACCTTTATCAAGCCAATATCATTCTCCCATCGGCAGGTCCGTCGCCTTGGCATTCGCCAGGATATCGGCCGGTACCTGCACATCCTCGAGCGTATTGAAATCGCGTCCCTGCAGGTGGAAGTCTACCGTACTCTCGCGGATGTCCTTTAGCAGCTGCTCGCGCTCCGAGCGCGGCATGTCACGGCGCTTCACGATGATGGATGCGGCCTTGCGGATGGGCTCCGTGAGATTGGCGTGGACATCCGTCAGCAGCTTCTTCTCCGTGTCGATCGTGACTGTGTAGCTGAAATCCGGCAGGCTGCGGCAGATCTCCGCCAGCGTCTTCTGCATCACTTCATCCTTAGCCGTCGGCACGATCTGATCAGCAAGCAGCTTCCCGAACGCCTTGCCGTCGACCGTCACGAGATAAGTCTGGTTGGCGCCTTCCTGTACGCCGAACGATACATCCTTGGCGATGTCCATGAAGCCGTCGGAGAAGGCAGCGGACCAGAAGTCATTGACCTTCTTGTCGGCCGGTTTGCGCGGCGTGACGGATTTCTGCCATTCGCCGTGGCCGAGCTTGCAGTAGAATGCTGTAGCCTTCTCCGTCTCGCGGATGTAGTAGGCCAGCTCGCGCTCAAAGGCCGGCGCGCCCGGCAGCGTGACCGTGATGCGCATCGTGCCCTTCGCCCGCGCGTACGGCTCCGAGACAAATGTGATGTCGCTCGTCAGCCCTGTGCTGCCCTTCGGCGTCGAAGCCGCGAGATTGAAGTCATACGTGCCGTTCTTGACCTCTGCCAGCTGGTCGAAGTCCTGGTCGAGCGAGCTCCTCGCATCGATCGTGACGACTTCTTGTGCTGCAACGGCCCCCTTCGCCTCATCCTTGCCTGCCTCTTTGTCGGCAGCAGCCTCTGCTTTTTCCGCTATAGCTTTTCCGTCTGCAGCATTAGCCGCCTGCGGTGCAGCCGCTTCAGTCGTCACGGCTGCCGCCGCAGCAGGATGCTCTGCGGCTTGTGCCGCCTCTGCGCTTGTCATCCCATACGGTGCCAGGGTCATGGTCAGCCCCAGCAGGATGGCGGTCATCTTCTTCTTGCTGCTTGTGGCACGCATCGTGCCGTTCATGAAATGGAACTTCATCGAATTCCCTCCTCTATTCCCGCATGTCGCATGCGCCTGCGAACTGCTGCGTTTCGTTTTCGATACTCTACACTATTCTCTGAGATACGAGAAAAATCCTTCTCGAAAGAAGGATTTCCCGATTTCTCTTTGATTTTATTGCTCGTATCCCTTGAGATGGTTGAGGAAGTTCTGCATCATCGTCCGTCCCGACGGAGTCAGGATGGACTCTGGATGGAACTGGATGCCCTCGATGTCTTTCTCCTTGTGTCGCACGCCCATGATCGTGCCGTCGGCGAGTTCGCTCGTGACCTCGAGGCAATCGGGCAGCGTCGCGCGGTCGATGATCAGGGAGTGATAGCGGCCGACCTCGATGTCCTGCGGCAGTCCCTCATAGAGGCCGCGACCGTTGTGGCGGATGCGCGAGACTTTGCCGTGGACGATCTCGCCCGCGCGCACGACCTTGCCGCCGAAGACCTCGCCGATGGCCTGGTGGCCGAGGCAGATACCGAGAATCGGCACCCTGCCGCCAAGTTCGCGGATGACATCCTCGCTGATGCCCGCATCCCTCGGGACGCCCGGCCCCGGCGAGATGACGATGCCCGCGTACTGTTTCGCCTCGATCTCGGCCACTGTCGTCTGGTCATGGCGGATGACCTCGACGTCCGCGCCAAGCTCCGCCAACAGCTGGTAGACGTTGTAGGTAAAGGAGTCGTAATTATCTAAAAGCAACAGCATCGTTCTCGACCTCCTCTACGACTTCAAACAGGGCTTTTGACTTCTGCAGGATCTCCTGGTACTCCTTTTCCGCCACAGAATCGGCCACGATGCCGGCACCGGACTGGATGACCGCTGTATCATCATGTTCGATGCGCATGGTGCGCAGCGTGATGCACATGTCCATGTTGCCGCAGAAATCCATGTAGCCGACTGTGCCCGAATACGAATTGCGCTTGACTGGTTCGAGCTCGCGGATGATTTCCATCGCGCGCAGCTTCGGCGCCCCGCTGACCGTGCCAGCCGGGAACGTCGCGCGCAGCACATCCATTGGCGTGTAGCCCTTCTTGAGCTTGCCGACGACCTCCGAGACCATGTGCATGACATGGCTGAAGTACTCGACCTGACGCAGCTTTGTCACGCGGACTGTCCCCGGCTCGCTGATGCGGCCGATGTCGTTGCGCGCGAGATCGACGAGCATCGAGTGCTCCGCACATTCCTTCGTATCACCCTTGAGATCCTTGGCAAGGACTGCATCCTCAGCGGCATCGCGGCCGCGGCGGCGCGTGCCGGCAATCGGGTACGTGTAGACCGCATCGCCTGCGACCTTGACGAGCATCTCCGGCGAAGCGCCGACGAGCTTGACGGGGCCGAAGTTGAAGTAGAACATGTAGGGCGACGGATTGACCTGACGCAGGCGGCGGTAGAAGTGGAAGCACGGCTTCGTGATCTTCTCGCGGAACTGGCGCGAGGGCACGACCTGGAAGATATCGCCGGCAAAGATGTGCTCCTTGGCCTTGTGGATGGCCTGCAGGAAGTCCTCCGGCGCCTTGCCGAATTTTTTGAGGAAGTCGACCTTCTCGCGGCGCTTGGCCGTCTCACCAGCCTGCGGCGCGAGCGGTGCCGAGAGACGTGCCTCGACCTTCGCGATCTTCTCGACGACAGCATCGTACGCCTCATCGGCATCGCGCCCCTTCGTATCAGCCAGGCAGATGAGGCGGGCGCTGTTGTGCAGCGCATCGTAGACGACGAGGACACGGCAGATCATGAACTGGCCGAGAAGCTCCTCCTCGCCGAGTTCCATGCCGCGCACGCGGTCGAACGTCGCGACGATGTCGTAGTTGAGGTAGCCGACCATGCCGCCGTTCGCGAGCGGCAGTGAAGCATCCTCGACGGCAGGCCTATAGCCCTGCATGTACGTCTTGAGCGTCTCAACCGGCTCGCCCACGATGCACTTCATCAGGCCATTCTCGTTGATCATGAGCTTGTCCTTGAAGACCTGCAGGCGGGCAAACGGCTCTGCACCGATGAAGGAAAAGCGGCCGAACTGCTGGTGCGTCGTGTCGACGGATTCCAGGATGAAGCCCTTCTTCTCGCCGACGAGTTTATAGTAAACAGATACAGGCGTGTCGAGATCCATATTGATCTCTTTGGCAACGGCGATGAGATTCGTCTCCGCTGCCAGCTTGCAGAACGCCTCCCGCGATGGTTTGAGTTCCATGATGATTGCTCCTCTCATGTCACACATAGGATATCCGATAATATGGCGGTCAGGCATCCTTGCCGTACGCCGCATCGAGGGCCTCGCGCATGGCTCCGATCAGCGCCATGGCCTCTGCAAAGCGTCCGTCCATGAGGCGCTTGACGACAGCACTGCCGACTATGACAGCATCGCTCTTGGCCGCAGCCTCGACGGCGGCCTCCGGCGAGCCGATGCCGAAGCCGACAGCCAGCGGCGTGTCCGTGAACTTGCGCGCCTTCGCGCAGACCGCGCCGATCGTCGAGTAGTCGATCTTCTTGACGCCCGTGACACCGTTGTTCGAGACGCAGTAGATGAAGCCCGTCGCGCCCTTGCACGTCTCTGCCATGCGCGCTTCCGTCGTGCCCGGCGTGATGAATTCGGCCAGATGGAAGTCGTGGGCCGCGCAGATCTTCCGCATCTCGCCCGATTCCTCATGCGGCACATCCGGCACGATGATGCCGTCCATGCCGGCCGCCTTGAAGTCCGTGACGAACTTCTCGAAGCCGTAGTGGTACATGTTGTTGATGTAGCCCATGCCGATCAGCGGGATTTCCGAGAACTTGCGGATCTCGCGCACGATCTCGAGCTCCTTCTTGAGCGTCATGCCGTTCTTCAGAGCGCAGACCGATGACGACTGGATGACGGGACCGTCCGCCATCGGGTCAGAGAACGGCAGGCCGAGCTCGATGACGTCAGCACCGGCCTTCTCCGCCTCGCGAACAGCCCGAAGCGTCGTCTCCACGTCTGGCGCACCAGCCGTGATATAGATGAAAATCCCCTTTTTGCCGGCTGCCTTGAGTTCAGCCATCTTTTTATCCAAACGCGTGCTCATCAGTCAATCTCCTCCCCAAGAACTTTTGCTACCATCTGTACATCCTTGTCGCCGCGGCCCGAGAGCGTGACGACGACCGACTCATCGGGATGCGTCTGCGGCATGAGCTTGTCAAGGTACGCAAGCGCATGCGAGCTCTCCATTGCGGGGATGATGCCCTCGACCCTCGAGAGGCGCTGGAATGCATCGAGCGCTTCCTTATCTGTGACCGAGACGTACTTGACGATCCCTTCATCTTTATAATAGGAATGTTCCGGTCCGACACCCGGGTAGTCGAGTCCGGCCGAGATGGAATACGCCTCGACGACCTGGCCATCCGGGTCCTGCAGCAGATAGCTGAAAGCGCCGTGCAGAATGCCCGGTTCGCCGGCTCCCGAGAGCGTCTTGGCATTGTCCGTCGGCGCCTCTCCGCGGCCGCCCGCCTCGACGCCGAACTTCTTGACCGACGGGTCGTTGCGGAAGTCGTAGAACGTGCCGATGGCGTTGCTGCCGCCGCCGACGCAGGCCAGGAGGTAATCCGGCAGGCCGCCAATCTTCTCAATGGCCTGCTCGCGGATCTCCTCGCCGATGACCTTCTGGAAGTCGCGCACAATGGTCGGATACGGATGCGGGCCGACAGCCGAGCCTATGATGTAGTGCGTGTCCGTGATGTTCGTCGCCCAGTAGCGGATGGCTTCACTCGTCGCATCCTTGAGCGTGCCCGTGCCGGACGAAACGGGAATGACTTTTGCGCCGAGCAGCTTCATGCGGAAGACGTTGAGCTTCTGGCGCTCGACATCGAGTGCCCCCATGAAGACATGACACTCCATGCCGAAGAGCGCGGCGACCGTCGCCGAAGCGACGCCGTGCTGACCAGCGCCCGTCTCCGCGACGATGCGCTTCTTGCCCATGCGCTTCGCGAGCAATGCCTGCCCGAGAGCATTGTTGATCTTGTGGGCGCCCGTGTGCAGGAGATCCTCGCGCTTGAGGAAGATCTTCGCGCGGCCGTAATACTTCGTGAGCTTGTCGGCGTAGTAGAGGTTCGTCGGACGGCCTGCGTACTCGCGCAGGTACATCTTGAACTCATCCTGGAAATCCGGATCGTCCTTGTACTTGGCATAAGCCGCCTCGAGCTCATTGAGCGCCGGCATGACGATTTCCGGCACATACTGTCCACCAAATTTACCAAATCTGCCCTTCGTGTTCATCTCTGTACTTCCTTTCTCATCTCTATCTCGTATGTCCTGTGGGAATCAGGCCATATCTTGCTGTTCTGCACCGGCAGCGGCCATCAGGCGCGTCTGCGCGGCGACATCGTCCGCCCGGACAAGGCCCTCGCCGACGAGGATGCCGTCGCAGCCCGCAGAGCGCAGCCGCCTTGCATCCTCACCCGTGAAGATGCCGCTCTCGCTGATCAGCGTGCGCTTTCTGTCGGCATATGGCAACAGCTCCATCGTCTGCTCGATTGATGTCGTGAACGAGACGAGGTTGCGGTTGTTGATGCCGATGAATTCCGCCGGCGTCGCCAGCGCCGCCTCCATGTCTCGGCGATCGTGGACTTCGACGAGCGCATCCATGCCGAGGCTCCACGCCGTGTAGAGGAACTTCTTGAGCGTCTCCGGCGTCAGGATGCGCGCGATCAGCAGTACAGCGTTGGCGCCGAGCATCCTGGCCTCGTAGATTTGGTATGCGTCAATGATAAAATCCTTGCGCAAAAGCGGCAGGCTGACCTCCGCGCGGACTTTGCGGAAATCCTCATTGCAGCCGAGGAAATGCGGGTCCGTATGCACGGAGAGCATGCTCGCACCATTGTCCTCGTAGATATGCGCGAGCTCCGTGACAGAGTAGCGGCGGCAGAGCCTCCCCTTTGCGGGGCTCTGGAGCTTGCACTCCGCGATGAGGTTCCATTTGCGCTCGCGGAAGCGGTGTGCCATCTCGAAGTTCCCACAGACGAGCGCCCGCTTCACCTCATCGAGCGGCATCTGCCGCTTGGCATCGGCTACGATGCCCTTCTTCTTCTCGACAATCTCTGCTAATATATCCCGCACGTCAATTCCTCCCATTGATCTTGTCTATCTGCGCCATAAAGGCGGCAATGCGCTCTGCTGACTTCTCACGATGGACTTCCAAGCTGCCTGAGACATCGACGGCAAACGGATGGAAAATCGCGTTGACCTCGCCGACATTTGCCTCGCTGATGCCGCCCGCAATGAGCACGGGTTTCCGGACCGCAGCGACTTCGCGCTGCGCCCGCTGCCAGTCGAAGCGCGTTCCCGTGCCGCCGGCCGCGCCCTCCTGGTAGGCATCGACGAGGATCATCGCGGCGGGATAGGCATTGGCAGCCTCTGCCGAGAAGCCGTCACCGTAGCGGTAGGCCTTGATGACGGGGACTTCCATCTGCTCCGCATAGGCCGCATCCTCGTGACCATGCAGCTGGACAAAGTCGAGATGGCACTGCCTTGCGATGAGGTTGACCACCTCCGGTGTCTCATCAACGAATACGCCCACTTTCTTGACATGTGGCACGGCCTCGACAATTCGGGCGGCCTGCTCCGGCTCGACGAAGCGATGGCTCCGTCGCCAGAAGATGAAGCCGATGAAATCCGCGCCCGCACCTTCCGCTGCACGAGCCGCCCCGACCGTCTTCATACCACACAATTTCGCCTTGAGCATCATTCCATCCCTCACGATCCTTTGTCCACATCAAAAAGCACCTGCAAAAAAATCAATCAAAAAGCCCCGCCGAGCAGATTGCTCAGCGGGGCGAAAAATCTTCGCGGTACCACCCGTTTCAAATGGTATAGCCATTCCTCATTTCCGGTACGGGAAATCCTTCCGATACCGTAGCCCTTTAACGGTGGCGGCCGTCCCAGCCTACTCTCCCCTCCTTCCACGGAAAGGATTTCGGTGAGCTCTCGCAGGACCATTCACATAGCATATCGCGCCGTACCTTGCACCAATCGACGGCTCGCTGTCGGGATAGTGGCTGTGCTACTATTTCCTGTTCGATGATTTTGTGTAACACTGTTAACTTGTTGATGGCTATTATATTACTCGACTTTACATGTGATGTCAAGCCCTGTGCAGAAATTTTTCTATCACAGGTATCACAGGCAGCACGGTCATCAGTCATCCATCGCGGAATCGTCCATCATCGGTCCGGGGCCGTGATGCCAGCCCATGCTGCGCGGGCCGGGGCCGCGGAATTTCTGCAGGGCACGGCGGTCCACGCCGAGCTGCTCGGCGACATCGCTCCAGCGGTTGTTGATCTTCTTGAGGTCGAGCACCGACTGGATGTCCTTGTCCGCCGCCTTGGCGAGTGCCGCTGCCCAAGAGATATCCCATGGCTCATAGCCATCCTTCAGGAGGTTCATGGCCGTCGTCTCATCGACATTGCCGTCCTGGCTCAGGTCCTTGGCCGTCATCTCGCAGCGCACCGATGCCACCTTCTCGCGCGTCACGCCAAGCGACCTGCCGATCGTGCGCCAGTCCTTGTCATCCGTCTTGAGAGCCAGCACATCCTCGAAGGATTTGCCGCTGATCTTGGCCAACATAGCCGCCTGACCGATGTCGCGGAAATCCTTATTGTCGTCCAGCGCACTCTTGACCTGCTTCTCGTCCACGCCGAACGACGCAGCAATGTGCTTAGCTACCTCATCCGTCGTCATCCGCGGCGGCTGGCCATCTGGCCGCTCTCCCTGCGTCATGCAGTAGCGCGGCTGCATAGCCGCCTTGTCCTGTGACTGTGCCGAGAGCACGCCAAAGCCGCCCGCCGTCAGCACCAGGCCAGCCACGATGCCGGCCACGATTTTACGCTGTTTCCATATCATAATTCATCAACGCCTTTCTGTCAGCTGATTCTTTCCTTCTTGATACTTACACTATAGCGAAAGGCATTTAAGTTGACTTTAGCAAGGAATTAGAAATCGATTGAATTTGCAAAACGCGCGATTCTCGCAAGTTTATTTCAAAAAAACAAGGAAAAAACGCACAAGATGTCGTATAATAATAAATGCAGGTTATTATGGGAAAGAGGTGACTAGGATGACGGAACAGGAAATCGAGAAGCTCGTCCAGGACAAGCTCAACGAGGCGTACAAGGAAAACGAGCCGCCGAAGAAGTTCTTCCTCACGGAGAACGGCCGCGGCGTCGTTGACGGCGGTGACATGTACAACGCAGTCGTCGAGGATGTCCTTCGCATCGTGCAGAAAGCCATGACGGAAACGCTCAAGGCTGCACTCAAGAAATAAGGCATGAAAAAAATCCGGCAGGACGAACCCCCTGCCGGATTTTTTATAAGGTCAGATGCCCCGCGACTGAACGACAAGAAACAAGAAAGGAAGATATATGGAGCTACAAGAACAGCAAGCACGAGCCATTGTACACGAAATCAATACCGTCCTGCCTCAGAAAATCAACTTGATGAACAAAGAGGGCATCATTATTGCCAGCACCGATCCCGAGCGCGTCCAATCCTTCCACGGCGGTGCAGCCCGCATCATACAGGACAATCTCGACGAACTCCGCATCCACCGCTATGATGAATACCCCGGGGCGCGCCCCGGAACGAATTTCATGCTGCAAGTCGAGGGCGAGCCGATCGGCGTCTTAGGAATCACCGGCGTCTACGAAACCATCCTGCCTCTGGCAAATGTCATCCGGAAGATGACCGAACTCCTTGTGCACGAACAGGAATACCAGAAAGCACAGAGCCATCTGGAATACCAGCAGCAGCTCTTCCTGCGCGAACTCCTGGAACACAGCGAAACATTCCTGTCTAAAGAACAGGTGGAGCGCGCCAGTCTCTTGAACATCGACCTCAGCATACCGCGCCGCATTGTCGTAGCCGATTTCGTGGAGTCGCCCGAGCCGCATCGGGTCACAGACATCGCCTCGCAGCTGAAAATAGAAGCACAGCGCCTGGATGCTGCATGCTGCGTCCTCACCAACAACCAGATGATCGTGTTCCTGACCGGTATGCGCTCAGAGCCGCAGCTCTATGCGTTTGCCGACAAACTGCTGAAGTACGCGCAAGCGCGCGGTGTAGATCTCTGCTTCGGGATGGATTCTCCTGCCGTCGATAATACAAAACTCCGCCAGGCATTCGAGCAGGCACGCAAGGCACTCTGCTCCTGTCACCGAAAGGGCACCGTACACATCAAGGGATACGATGAGATCAATATGGAAATCTTTGCCGACCTCATTCCGCTCGCGGCAAAGCGAGAATATGTCAAAAAGATCTTTCATGGGTATTCGACAATGGAACTGGCTGATGCCATCCATACGCTCGAGTGTTTCTTTGAACACGATGGCTCCATCACGAAGACGGCTGCCGCTCTCTACATCCACAAAAACACTTTGCAGCAGCATCTGAAAAAAATAGCGCTGCGAACCGGATACGACCCGCGATCACTGCGCTCCAGCGCTGTCTTCTATGTCGTCCTTTACTTCTATCAGGACATTCACCTGACGGGCTTTTGCAAAGCATAAGTACTTAAATTATTTGAATAAACTGCTTTTCAATGGTACAAAGTCTATAATTATAGTAAAATACATGGTACCTGTACCATATATACCCACTCTTCCACATGATATACTATAGATGCAATTCATCACTCCATATGCAAGAAACGATTGCATTTTCATCGAAGGGGGTCATCTTATGACAGGCATACCACTTTTAATCACATTTTTCCTGGCAATCGTGCTCATGATCGTCGCGATTTCCAAATGGAAGATCCATCCATTCCTCTCCTTGATGGGGACATCTCTCCTGCTGGCCATCGTCGTAGGCTTGCCTCTCGCGAAAATCCCGGGCATCATCGGTGCTGGTTTTTCCGGAACCTTCGCCAGCATCGGCATCGTCATCATCCTCGGTGCCTTGATTGGGCTCATCCTGGAACGCACCGGCGCCGCCATCCGGCTGGCCGACGTCGTCATTCACTGCGTAGGTGAGCGCCATCCACAGCTGGCCATGATGCTCATGGGCTGGATCGTCTCCATCCCTGTTTTCTGTGACAGCGGCTTTGTCATCCTGAACCCGATACGCAGGGCAATCTGCCGGAAGATCAAGGGAATCAGCCCTGTCGGCATGGCAGTCGCCCTTTCTGGCGGTCTCTACACCGCCCATGTGTTCATCCCTCCGACGCCCGGACCAATTGCGGCGGCCGGATCTTTGGGCATTGCCGACAATCTTGCCGCGGTCATTCTCGTGGGCATAGCAGCTTCAATCCCCGCACTCCTGGCCGTCTACCTCTTCTCCCTCTACATCGCGAAAAAGAACATCCCTGTAACCGAGAGCAGCGAAGAAAATGACGCAGATGAACGAGATTATGATGAACTCGTCAAGAGTTTTGGGCAATTGCCCAGTGCAGCCTCTTCCTTTGCGCCCATCGTAGTCCCGATCCTGCTCATGGCCCTGGGCTCCATCGCTTCCATGGCCGGCATGCAGGGGGCGATTGCAACCGGCATCAAGTTCCTCGGCACACCGATCATCGCTCTGACGGTCGGCCTGTTGTTTGCCGTTTACCTGCTGTGTGTGACCGGCAAGATGAAGGATTTCTACCATGTCACCGACGAGACGATGAAGACCGTCGGCCCCATCCTCTTCATTACGGCAGCCGGCGGTGTGCTCGGCAAAGTAATCACTGCAGCAGGTTTTGTCGAATTCATGAAAGCAAATGCTGATTTCCTCGCCAGCGTCGGCATCTTCTTCCCCTTCCTGATCTCAGCCATCCTCAAGACAGCACAGGGATCTTCTACCGTTGCCATCACGACGACGGCTGGTATCATGGGCATGTTCTCGGATTCCGCATCCATGATGACCGCCCTGGGGCTGAACAGTGAAATGGCTGCACTGCTCACCGTCATGGCAATCGGCGCCGGTGCCATGACCGTCTCCCACGCCAACGACAGTTACTTCTGGGTCGTCACGAATTTCACCGGCATGGATCCACAGGACGGCTACCGTACACAGACGATGATGACCTTGATTGTCGGCATCGTTTCCATGATTGCCATCTTCCTCGCATCACTCGTCCTGCTCTGACAATACACCCATCCATATCTACGATCCACGACATGCTAGAAAGGACATATCATGAACATTGTAATTGCGATTGACTCATTCAAGGGTTGTATTTCCTCTGTCGACTCCGGCAGGCTCCTGAAGCAGGCCATCGAAGATGTCTATCCCGACGATGCCGTCTCCGTATTCCCGCTGGCCGACGGCGGTGAAGGGACGGTAGACGCTATGACACAGGGGCTGAATGGCCGCATTGTCAAGGTGCCTGTCACCGGGCCACTCGGCACGAAAATCGAGAGCCGCTACGGGCTCCTGCCGGACACGAATACGGCTGTCATCGAGATGGCGGATGCCTCGGGGCTTCCCCTTGTGCCGCCTGAAAAGCGCAACCCGCTCCACACGACGACGTACGGGCTCGGCGAGCTCATCCTCGCGGCTATCGACGCGGGTTGCCGCCATTTCATCATCGGCATTGGCGGCAGTGCGACCAACGACTGCGGCCTCGGCATGCTCACGGCACTCGGCTTCCGCTTCCTGAAGGCAGACGGCAGCCGTGCTGGGGTCGCAGGCGGAGACCTCGCCGATGTGGCGCAGATCGACGCGCGGCAGGCCGACTCCCGCCTTCAGGATTGCACATTCGAGATTGCCTGCGACGTCACCAATCCGCTCTGCGGGCCGGAAGGCTGCTCCAATGTCTTCGGACCGCAGAAAGGGGCCACGCGGGAAATCGTCGCACGCATGGACGACGACATCCATCACTTTGCCCAGCTGGCCGAAAAAGCCTGCGGCATCAAGGGACAGGAGATGGCCGGAGCCGGTGCCGCCGGCGGGCTTGGCTTTGCCTTCCACACCTTCCTGCATGGCACACTGACCCCAGGCAGCGAGCTCATCCTCTCGGCCATCGGCATCAAAGAGGCACTCTCCAAGGCCGACCTGCTCGTCACAGGCGAGGGGCGCATGGACAAGCAGACGGCTATGGGCAAGGGCCCGGCCGGTGTCGCCCAGCTGGCAAAATCCTGCCAACCCCATTGCCTCACCGTGGCCCTCTGTGGCTCTGCCGCCCGAGATGCCGAGCGCATCAACCAACATGGGATTGATGCATACTTCCCCATCCTGCACGCCCCCATGACACTGCAGGAAGCCATGGACCGCGCGACGACCGAACAGAATCTCCGCCAAACCGTCCAGCAGGTCATGCACCTCATCCACCAAACAGTCGCATCGCGCGCATGAAAACAGCGCCGCCAAGATGAAACTCACCTTGACGGCGCTGTTTTTTGTCCAATCACAGCCATGCACGGCAGCTGTGCGCTCCATCCCAGGGGACAGACCGATGCAGTCAAACATCAAAATCCGTGACGATCTGGGATCCTGTGCGCTTCTTGGCCAGGTACATGTAGCGGTCGGCACGGGATACGAGTGACTCTATCGTATCCTCTTTGCGGACGGCTGTGATGCCGATCGAGGCACGGCAGACCACCGTCTGACCATCTTCGATCAACTCGCAGTTGTTGGCAATCTTCAAGAAGCGTCTCGCCGCACCCCGGATGTCGTCGAGCGTCTTCAGATGAAGCAGGCCCACGAATTCATCGCCGCCCCAGCGGCAGAACTTATCGGCCTTTCTGCCGTACTTCCGCAAAGCAATGCCGAGCCTGCGCAGGATGTCGTCGCCGACGCTATGGCCATACGTATTGTTGATGTCGTGGAAATTATTGACATCGGTGAAGAGCACGGCAAACGGCTGCCCCGTCCGCCGATAGATCTCCATCGATTCATCGAGACAGACCTCCATGAATTTCCGCCCGGGCAGGCATGTGAGCGGATCCCGCGTCGCCGTCTCATAGATGGCCCGGATGAGTCCCTGATCATAATCCACATCCGTCAGCGGGACAAAGAACGAGATGAGCTTCTCGACCTTGCCATCTGCTCCCTTCAGCGGCGCCAACGTGTTGCGGATCAGGATATCCTTGCCGTTCTTGTGCCGCATGAACATCTCGAGTGACTTGGAGCGGCCCGTCGCACAGGCAATCATGGCCGGACAGTACGCCCCCTCAATGCAATCGCTGTTGGTAAACGAACAGCCCAGCGGCATGTCGACACACCGCTTCCCCTGCATTTCCGCAGCGGAGAAGCCGAGAATATGCTCGGCGGCAGGATTCCAATAGAGGACCGTGCGATCGGGGCGCAGGATATAGCAGCCAATCGGCACTACATCCATCAGCTCCCTCAGGATGCGGTTCTCCTCCGACAAATCGCCCGGATTCCCTCGGAAAGAATCCTTGACCGGCTCGAAGCGCTCCAGTTCCTCTCGGCAGCGGTCCTGCTCCTCAGGCGGAATGCGCAGCACCTGCATCGCCTTTACCAAGGACCAGCCCGTACTCTCCATGAGGTGTTTCAGGTCTGCTCTTGCCCTGTCGTGAAGTCCATCGCGGTAGATCTCCTCGCTCAATTTGCACATCGTGCCTACCCTGCCTTTCTATTGTCCCCACACTCAATACTGTTCCAGGAAAGTGTGCTCCTCGCCTGCCTGCTTGTACTTCAGGACGGTGTCGAGATTGACATTCTCGAGCGCATGGAAGATATTGCCGGGGACCTGGCTGTTCGTCGCGGCAAGCCTTGCGATGAGCTTCTTGACCTCGAGACGCTTGGAGTCCGTCGTGCCGTCCGTGTGGCAGGTCGAGCACGTCTCGGTGAACTTGCAGGCGCACTGGATGAAGTAGAGGCCATTGTCGTCGCGCCAGCGCTTGATATCCGCCTCGTGGACATAGTAGAGCGGGCGGATGAGCTCCATGCCGGGGCAGCTCGTGCTCTTGACCTTCGGCATCATCGTGCGGACGGCGCCGGAGTAGAGCATGCTCATGAGATTCGTCTCGATCACATCGTCGAAGTGATGGCCGAGCGCGATCTTGTTGCAGCCGAGCTCGCGGGCCTTGCGGTAGAGGTAGCCGCGGCGCATCTTGGCACAGAGGTAGCACGGCGACTCCTCCACATGGAAGACCGACTCGAAGATGTCCGTCGAGAAGAACGTCAGCGGCACATGGAGGAGCTTCGCATTCTCCTCGATGATGCGGCGGTTCATCTCGTTGTAGCCGGGATCCATGCAGAGAAAGACGAGCTCGAACGGGAACTTGTTGTGGCGCTTGAGCTCCTGGAAGAGCTTCGCCATGAGCATCGAGTCCTTGCCGCCCGAGATGCAGATGGCGATCTTGTCGCCGGGGCGCACGAGGTCGAATTTGCAGACGGCTTCGACGAACTTCGTGGAAATCTTATGCTTGAACTTCTTGCGCAGCGAGCCCTCAATGCGCTTGAGGCGCTCTTCATCCTCGGCCGCCTCAGCCGTCTCGCGCTCCAGCTTCCGCTGCAGCCAGAGCGCATAGCCGCCCTGCAGCGAAACGGCGGTATATCCCTGCTGCCGGAGATTCTGCGCGAGGCCCAGGCTGATTTTTCCCCACATGCAGATGCAGACAATGAGCTTGTCCTCGGGCAGATCGTATCCGCCCTGCTGCAGTTCCAGAGGGTTGAGGTTATGAGCCCCCGGCAGAGAGCCGCGCTCAAAGGCCACTTCATCGCGGATGTCGACGAGCTCGACCTCATTCTCAGGCAGCGCGGCCAATTCTTCCACAGTGATTTCCTGTTTCGTCTTCCAAGCATCAATAAAAGCGGTCATATCCATACATTCTTCCTTTTCGTTTCGCGATTGCACAATCCTGTGCCGTATCTTTCATTGTACCACAATGGGCCACCAAATAGCCAGGCCAAGCCATGCCTTCCCCGGAGACGTAAAAGCCCTGAGCAGGGCTCAACCTGCATAGTGGCGGATGATGCGCGTGACAGCGGTGAGATAGGCGCGGCCGAAGAGGTACAGATGGTTGAGCAGATGGTACAGATTGTACAGGTCGCGCCGCTCCGAATAGTCCGGTGCCAATGGTGCCGCCTCTTGATACGCATCGTAGAACGCTGGCTCAAATCCGCCGAAGAGCTGCGTCATCGCGATGTCGAATTCGCGATTGCCGACCGCCGCGGCCGGATCGATCAGCACAGCCTCGCCGTCCGAGCCGAGCATGACATTGCCGCACCAAAGATCGCCGTGCAGCAGGGACGGATACGCGGGTTCCTCCAGATACGCCTCGAGATGATCCAGCAGATAGCGCGCCCGGCGGCGGTCTTCCGGCGTGAAGTACTGCTGCGTGAGCTCCAGGCGCGGCAGGAGGCGCTGCGACCGGAAGAATTCCACCCAGCTGTCATGGACCCGGTTCTTCTGCCGGATTGAGCCGCTGTAATTATTCTCGTAAAAGCCGAAGCGCCTGCCCTTCGTCCAGGCAGATGTGTCCGCCCGATGCATCGCGGCGAGCATGTGGCCGAGATTCTGCCAATAGTCGCGCCGCGGCCTGGACGGACGCACGTACGTCATGAGCAGAAAGGACTTGCCGTCTCCATTCCGGCCAAATGCCAGTACCTCCGGCGTCCTGGCCCCCGCCTCGCGCATCGCCTTCAGGCCGTCCGCTTCCACCGCAAAGAAATCATCCGCCACATCCTCATGGCACTTCATAAAGAGATCACGCCCATCCTGCAGCACCAGATGATACGCCTCATTGATATCGCCGCCCGAGACAGGTGACTGCGCTACAATCCTCGCCTCCGCGCCAAACAGCCGCTTCAGGCACGTTTCCAGATCTTCCTGCATAACGATTCATCCTTTCCTGCATGCTTCATCCAAACAGATATATCCTTCGCGACAAGCCCGCGTGATTCCTGCATACAAAAAGCCCCACCAGCTGATGCCGGTGGGACTTGTATGTTCGTGTAAAGCGAGTGATTAACGCTTCGAGAACTGGATAACGCCGAAAAGCCCTTATTTATAAGGATTCAACAGTCTCTTTGTATATTGTGCGTATAGTTTATCGCAACAAGCACAGTGCGATGGACGTTACTAGGATTCCAGATGATTGACAACGCAAAAATTACCACAGCACAATTTTGTTACCACATGCAAACGAATCTGTCGAACTTGTACGCAAGTCTCAGTCAAATAGTTTGATTGATTGGTATCCATCAATATACAACGCTCTCGCCATCGGCTGGCATATCGTAATTCACGACGCCACGAGAGGCCAGTCGGCCGCGCATCGCATGACGAGTGATGGATGCATGAGCAACATTGTCCATATGCGTGATATAGAGTCTGGCATCAGGAGCTGCAAGCGACACATTCCAGACATCTTCATCCCCCATGATCAAACGGCCATTCTCGAGAGTCTCCGCTGCACAGGCATTGAGGGCGATCACTTCTGGTCGGAATTTCTCAATGGTTGCAGCGACTTCCTCATACCAGATGGTATCGCCAGCAAGATAGAATGTCTTTTCGTCTTTTGCTTCAAAGAGGACGCCCATGGCATTCCCGCAGGGGATATAGGTGCCGTGGAGAGCGGGAACCTGACGGATGATGGCATCTCCTATTTTCATCCATTCTTTCGGAAGGATGGTGATATCCTGAAATCCAGATTTCTTCAGGACAACCGCATCTTCTTCGTTCTGGCAGAGAATGGGTACGGCCTTATCGAGTGGGGCGCCTACAGTACCGTCGGCGAAAGAAATGTCAATGTGGTCCGGATGGAGGTGCGTGACGATGACGCAGTCGACATCTTTCAGGATTTCTTCTGTAGACATGGGAAGGTCATAGAACGGCATCGGCAGATGCTCCTTCACCTGGTCAGGGATATGGTAGGGATGCCCGGGCACGTCGGCGACAGTGAACATGTGGCTCGGGGAAAGCCAGGGATCGATGAGAAACGTCTTACCGGCATATACCAGACGGTTAGTCGCGTTGCGGATCTGTGTGATTTTCATAGTATGCAAAACCTCCTCGTTCTTTATATGCCTCATTATAGCGGAGTCATGACACAGGGAAAAGAAGATAAAGGGATGATTGAAGCAACTATATAGTTGCGCTATAATGAGCACAGGAGGTGCGCTATGAATCAGAAACAGCTTCAGTATTTCGTAACCGTCTATCAGACACAGAACATAAAGACAGCCGCAGACAGGCTATTTGTCTCAAGGCAAGGCGTGAGCAAGGTAATCCGTCTACTTGAGGAAGAGCTGGGGCAGCCGCTTTTTGTACGCAGCATAAAAGGAGTCATGCCAACAGACTACGCAACAATCCTGCTGCCTCATGCAAAACGTCTCCTAGAGGAATACGACGCCATACGCGGCCTCCACACGCTCGCGGCGCAGTCAAAAAGTGTGGTCACCATTCATGCACTCGACCATGTGCTCGCCTATCTCGGTGCGCCCCTGATCAACGACTTCCATGAGGCGTATCCTTCCATCATTCTCAGCATCGTAGATACGACAGATGCCATGGCTCTAGCCGCATTGACGGCGCAGCAATGCAACTTTGCCATCGTAACGGGGCCGCTGGACGAGACGCGTTTTGAAGGAATCCCCCTCTTTTTCAGCAATTACAGTGTACGGATGCACAAATCACATCCTCTGGCGAAAAAACCGTTTCTGACCTATGACGACCTGGACGGTCAGACCATCATCAGCAAGGGCCGTGCCTATGACTGCTTCCGCCACAATATCGACCAGCACATCCTCGTGCCCGGCCGACAGATCCACATCCTTGCGGAAACGGCTGATGAAAACATCATCCGCGCGCTTCTCCTTGAAAACAAGGCCATCAACATCGGCTACGACTATGCGGATGCCCTATACCCACATCCAGATATCGTGAGCCGAAGACTGAAAGCAGAAAATGGCGGGCAGATAATCTATCTCGTAGCAAACCTGCAGGTCCGCACGACAAAGGCAAGCCGCCTTTTCCGTGACTTTCTTTTAGAGTGGATACATAAAAAAAATCTCACCAGCTGATGCTGATGGAATCTTGTGTGCTCGTGTAAAGCGAGTGATCAACGCTTCGAGAACTGGATGACGCTGAAAAGCCCTTATTTTGATGCGCAGCATCTCGATCAGGCTGTCCTGGGTCTTGCGATTGCCGAGGTACAGCATGACGACATTCAAGAGATTGTACTGCCACTGCTCCGCGCGATACTACAATACCTTTACAAGCTCGTCATTACTCCTACGCTGCGCGTGCTGAGGGGCAGCCTTTGCTCCTGCCGCGGCATAACCAATAGGCAACAACAGCAAAGGCACCTCATTCAGTTCCAGCTGGAAGGCATCCGCCGTCTTCGTCACCGGGAAAAAGTTCACCCAGCAGGAGCCGATGCCGAGATCCCAAGCCTCCAGCATCATGTGGGTAGCCACGATGCTCGCATCCTGTTCACCAGCGCGAATGCTGTGCTCAAACGGGTTGACCCATTCCTCATCCTTGCGCACCGTCACCATCAGCACGACCGGCGCGTTGAACGCGCAGCGAGTCAGCCCCCGGATCTTCTCCAGTGCTTCCGCGCTCTGCAGCACATACACCCGATAAGGCTGGTAGTTATGCCCCGTCGGAGCAATGCGCCCGGCTTCCAGGATAGCATCCAACTTTTCCTTCTCAATGGGCTTGTCGCTGAATTTCCGTACCGAATATCTAGACTTAGCCAAATCCATAAATGCCATGTTCATCAACCTCTTATTCATTATCTATCCTAACTTAGTTTCACTCAATCATCAAGTCTTATCTGTCGATCATAGTTTTCGATCCAGTCCTGACTTCTATGGTCGAATGTCCGAATATCGATATGGTCGCCATAAATATACAGCGAATTCGTCCAGATATGTTTTCTGTCCATATCGCTATTGTGTATATTCATAATCCGCAAGCCATACATATTGATTTCTGGAGCCGCAAAGCTGTCATTTGTAGCCGGTGTATGCGTATGTCCCGAAATCCAGAGACGCACTTGCGGATTGGACATGAGCAAATCATGCAGCTCATTGACCGGCTGAGCCACGGTCCGATTCTTGTTCACCGAGTTGTTATAGTTCAGCAACGTCCCCATGAGTGGTCCATGGAAGAATATCAGCGTAGGCTGCGGGTGCTCTGCCAAATCATTCTTTAGCCAGGCGAACTGTTCAGCACCTATCTGCGTAGGCAATGGCCCCTCTGTCGCTAGGAATATCAGATGACATCCGCCAAGATCAAGACTGTAATAGGGTTTCGAAAGCTGCCAGAACTCGCAGAAATGCTGCAACTTGCGCCGCCTGGATTCGGCATCACCCTTCACGAGCTTACCGTTCTCATTCGGTTCATCCTCATATAGGATCTCATGATTGCCATCGATGACGTACAGTGGCACCTTGACACCTGAAAAATACTGACGAATGAAATCATACTCACTCGGGATACTGTAGCGGGCCACGATATCACCCACAACTGCTATGCCATCGACATCCGGCCAGGAATTTATATCGGCTATGGCGCGCAGTTTAGCCGCTACGATAGCCTGACGCTTCGCTTTGTCCGGATGCTTCTCCACGCGCACCGGCAGATGTGGGTCACCGAGCACAACGAGGCGTTTATAGGCACGCTCGCTCCCCCACACTGGCGTCCAAGATTGCCATGGCCACAGATACAAGGCTCCAGCTCCCAATAGTGCTCGTTTTATGAATGTACGCCTGTTCATCATGCATCTATCCATCTCCCCCACAAGTGATAAGACAGTAGTTTACCACTAACCAGCTACTTCATCATCCCACGCAATGTCTGCGAAGCCTCCAACTTTTATCTATCAATTATACCATACCGTCTTTTAGACGCACAACCACAGCTGTGAAAAGCTGCGACTCTTGCAGGATAAAGTTTTTTGTGTTATGTTGGCGATATAGTGTACGATTTGGAGTGATATAAAATGAATAAAAGCCAGCTACATGGTAAGCTAGGACAGTCTGGCAAAGGCTTACGGGGAGCACTAGCAGGCATGCTCGGAGCAATGTTGCTGTGTATTCCTGTGCCAGCATTGGCCTGTACACTTTATGCTGCGCAGGGAACGGCTGTAGCAGACGGCGGTACGATAGCAGCAAAGAACCGCGACTGGCGGCCGCAGGAACAGTCACTGCATCTAGCAGAACCGCGCCAGCCAGGCGGTTATCGTTATTATGGTCTCTATGGTGGTCCGTTCGAGCGTCATCAGCTGCGTGGCGGTGTCAATGAGGCAGGACTCGTGGCCTATTCGGCGGCAGTCAGCTCGGTGACGAAGAAGCAGAAGGCCGCAGCTGCCGAAGCTCATCCGCCGGTCCAAGGAACACTGCGCAAGGTGCTGGAGCGCTATGCAACGGTCAAGGAGGCGGTGCATCATCCGGAACTATTCCGAGGCGTGCGGTTCGTCATGCTGGCTGACCGCAGTGAGGTCGCCTGGATAGAGGGCGGGCTGAACGGAGAAGTGCGCATAGAGAGGCGTCAGAACGGCGTCTTGGCCCATACGAACCATTATCTGAGCACCGATCTGGCGGCGCAAAATGAGAAGTATTATGAGAGCAGCCATAAACGCTATGACCGGGTCATGGAACTGCTGCAGACTCAAAAACAGTATACGCTCGCTGATTTCATTCGCATCGGCGAGGATCAGACCGCCGGTCCGGTCAATTCGCTATGGCGTACAGGCGATGAGACGAGCCATACACAGACAGTGGCTCAAATGGTAGTCTGGCTGCGTCCGGACGGAGATTTCACGGTCTATGTGAAATACCGGGCCGCAGCTGACGCTGCCGGACATGAGCAGACGGTCCGACTCACGAAACAGGAGATATTCGACAATATCACACCCCAATAAAATAAAATTTCACCACAGTCAGTGCTTTTTGATGAGCCGTCTGTAATGCGCTTCCTTATTGGGTGGAATCTTCAATACGCGCATTGCTTCATTCAAGGACCATCCTGTATTCTCCATGAGGTTTTTTAAATGGCTCTGTCACAACAAATGGTTGATTTTTGACGAGAAATATCGTATAATAATAGTAAGAAACAGTACCACCGAAGGAGGTAATTGGATATGCCTACTATCAAAGACGCATTAGATATTATCGGTAAGTTGACTGTCGCAGAGCAGGAAAGCCTTAAAACAATGCTTTTAAGTCCTGCCTTTGTAAAGTCTTTGAATATTGAAGATTTCGTAGCAAAGGAACGCTTTGCAAATGGTCGTGTATGCCCTCTTTGTGGCTGTATCCATGTGGTTCGCAATGGTCATCGTAAAGATGGCACACAGCGATATGTATGTAAGGATTGTGGCAAGTCC
>NZ_JNKR01000010.1 GCF_000702905.1 Mitsuokella jalaludinii DSM 13811 | reverse complement strand
CTAAAATAATCAAGGTACCAAACACCAATAACAGAAAACCGAATCCACCAATGATACCTGTCTCATCAAAGAAACTAGCTATCACATTATGCGGAATTGTTAAGTCAGGTTCCCTTGCTGCGGGAGATATATAATTAGGATATTCACGCGCCCAATGTCTAAATCCAACACCATACAGTTTATGATCTTCCCACATCGCATAACTAGATTTCAACAGTAAAACTCGTTCATAATCATAACTGCGATGAAAAGATTGCACAGTAACTGCTCCTATGCATCCTACTATAGCAAGACTTACTAAAATCATTAACACTGTTTTCTTTACATTGTTCTTTTTGATACTATATAATAAAGCCGCTAATAATACTCCACCTATCAATACACCAATAATTGCACCTCTAGTCTTTGTCATAAGCAACGTGTATACGCCTAAAAATGTAGGTATTATCAGCATTACACGTCCCATAAGATTTTTTGTTTAAATCTATACACTGCTATTATAATTATAACAGGGACTATTATCGCTAATTCTGTTCCTAAAAGCGTCGGCTTTCCAAAATAGCCATCGACACGATATTGCGTATTTAATTGTGGTACGATACTCAGGAAAATAGCAATCAACGCGAGAGATAAGGCACCATCAAAAATGTCAGGACGAAATTCCTTCGATTCGAGAAGGAATACTATCCAAAACGGTAATGTCCAAAGGAAATACTTCCATGTTGAATGAACAACAGTAATATCCCCATATAACATAGCGGCCAAAAATAATGATAAAAAGAAAATTACATAATATATAAGGAAGGTTCTGATTGGATTAAAATTAAATTCAATCCTCTTCTTGATTAAAAATATTATTACTAGTACTCCAATAACCGAAAATATACTATACCCCGCGTTTGAACATCTTGATAGGCAGAAAAAGATATACAAAAAAAGGATAACTGATTCGTAAATATTTTGTCTTATCAGCATGAAGCTTACCTTTCTCTAATCTTTTTTGCTTTCACTTGAAAATACCGAATATGACTGTATATCTTTAATCCAGTCAAAAAATATTTTGACATAAGCTGAAGGAGCTTATATTTAAAACTGATACGCGTCGATTTGTGTGTCTTTAAATAATCTAAAACATCTTGCCTCTCTTGCTTAGATAGACACCTTACACTATGATAATCAATATACAAAGACTTGATTCCTTCATGGATGCAACGAGAAATAGCCCATTCCTCTCCTTCTTTATATGAAAATAACTTTGATACACGTTCATGTTCTTCATATGCCAAAAATTTATTATATCGTCCCCAAGAAGAAAATTCATTATTTTTCCCTGTAATTGAAGAATCGTTCAATCTATTATAATGATACAAAATATCCGGTACAATGGTGAATGTACGAACTCTCAAAAAGAGTGATGGATGTATAAACAAATCTTCATATTGAAATCCAACAGGAAAGCGAAGTTTTTCCCAAAGTTCACTTCGATACATCTTATTCCATAAAAAGTTTGTAATCCGATCGACCAGTACATACTCTTGTATGGTCCGTATATCAAAAGAAGTATCAAAGTTCATCACTGAATTTTTTATTCCATGGTTCGTAATTTCATCATATCCAAAAAAAATCACATCATACTTTTCTTTTTGAAGACATGCTACTGCTTTTTCGACTAAGGTCGTTTCAATATAGTCATCCGAATCAACAAAGAGCATATAATCTCCATGGACACAATCCAAGCCATGATTTCTTGATGCACCAATACCTTGATTGGGCTGATGTATTACTTGTATCCTAGAATCTTTATCTCTATATACGTCACATATAGCCGCTGAAAAATCCGTTGATCCATCATCAATCACTATAATTTCAATATTTTTATATGTTTGATTTATTATCGATTTCAAACATGTCTCTAAATATTTATCTGTATTATATACTGGTATAATGAGACTAACTAACGGACAATACATCATAATCCCTCTGCATCACGTTTACTATCGAAAAAAGAAATGTCTCCACTCTTCAAATAAGTATCTATTTTATTCTTTCATCCTATTTAAATTGATTCTTCAAGCTGCTTTTCTTTAAGGATAACGATAGGAATCCCATCCCTCTTTCCTTCTTTTTCCCTCCAGCGAATAATACGGCTTTTTCTGACCTCTTGTGTCCTGCTCCGATAGATAATACGATAGAATATGGAATAAGTAGCTAAATCTCCTTTTAATAACTTTTCTGCAGAAATTACCTGATCCATAGCATACAAGATATTAGAGCCTTTGAGTTCAATCAGATATGCGGACTTCTTATCCTGATTCATAACTAGAAAATCACACCGTTGTTCATGTCCTGTAAAGACCTGACCATCCAATTGATATTGTGCAACGTGTGAGCGATCTTTATTGACAGCAACGTGTTTGCAAGGATTTCGACTTTCTCTGTCTTGTGATACGATTTTTGACTGCCGTTCGCTGCACAGGGACTGAAACTTGCTAACTTACCCATTATCTTTCTCCGTTTGCCACTTGAGTTCCATCAACGCATCATTTTCATCATTGATTATGTCAGAAGCTCCATCAATCAGACTATTGTCAATCAAACCATCATCCATGCCATCGATGACTTGGCCATTGATGACATGGACTGCTTTTGTCCAGCATGCATCTAACATCTCACAAGACGGCACGATTGCATCACGCTGTGCGTCAGCCGAACGTATCTCAGCAGCATACAGCAGATTATTGAACTCGCCCAGAATATAGGGGCTATGTGTCGTGACGATAACCTGATTGCCAACATTTGCAAAAGTCCCTAGAGCTTCTGCCATGTATTTCTGCGAATCCGGATAGAGATGCGCTTCCGGTTCCTCCAAGATGATACATGACGGCTTATCTTCCAGCAAATAGTAAAAGAGCAGATTCAAGGCCCATACGGTCTCCTGCTGACCCGAAGAGGCAAAATTGACCTTGATGGATTTGACTGTTTCGTCTACGTCCAGTAAGAGCTGTTCTTCGCTTGCGCGGTAACAGTAACGTGCTTTGAGGATTTTCTCTGTCAGCTGCATCATATGTTTCAGCACAGGCAGATTCAAATGCTTATCGGTCGTTTCAATCTCCTGCTTCAATAAGCCTTCTAAGCCATTGGCAAAGGACTGGCGCAGAGACAAAATCCCATGGATGTATGCATTGGTACAGTAATCCAATGCGGGCAGTTGACGGTTCGGATCAGTGAAGAGCACCGGGAGCTGATCGCTCAGAAGGGTGATCATACTGCGACCTGCAGGGATGTAAACAGTCTCCATCTTCTCCCCTGTCAACTAGCGAATATCTTGACTGTAGTGAAATAATACTGTCTGCGAATGGGTTTGAGGATGCTGGCCTTTAATGACTTCTAGCCAATGCCCATCTGCAAAAGTATAGCGGACCTGCATCGCATCGGAAAGGCTTGTCACATCGCCAAAGATCCGCAGGAATACTGAGCGAAGCCCCTTGTCCACCTGTGAAGATGATGAATCCTGCGATTGTATATACTGTCTGGCAATCTTGAAAAAGTAAATCAACTTCGCCAAAGTGCTCTTGCCGCTCGCTTGTGGCCCAGTCAGCACGGTCAATCGCTATACTTCGATATCACAGGACTGAATAGGCCCAAAGTCACGCACATGCAAGTGCTGTATCTCTTCCATCCTCTCACCTTCTCTCAAGATTTTCTCGACAGGATTCCCACAATCCGCTGAATCAGTTTATCTTGTCCGTATTTCTCGTTTGCCCCCATCAGACCTTGGCGGTATTCCTCTGCCTTTTGTGGGAAGGTATTGACGAAGTGTTCCAACTGCTTGGAGAACACATCCACTGAATCCAGCTTGACGGCTTCACCTATCTTGAACTCGCTCAGAATCTCGGGATTCATCTCGGGAGACTGCAGGACGGGCTTGTAATAGCCGATTGCGGTGAACAACATGGCGCTCGGCTGATAGCGGTAGCGCTCTGCACCGTATGGCAAGAGCAGAACATCGATGTCCATGAGCTCGCGCTGCCATTCGATGCCCAAGAGGTTCTTGTGCAGGAAGCGGATATTATCGTACGATGCATACTCACGCTTCAAGCGCTCGAAGTCGTCGCCGTCGGCCTGCGTCACGGTAGCGCCCTGCACCGTGAGCACGACGGGATTCGTAAAGGTCGCCTTGACAAATGCCTGCAGGAAAAAGTCGAGATTCTTCTCGCGGCGGTATTGCCCGAAGAAGCCGAGCCGCAGCGGCTCGTGCACATGGAATTCTGGTGTGACCGGCAAATCAAACGGGATGTAGACTGGTGCCATGACTGTATGGAAGTTTGGGCAATCAGACAGCTCGGGGAACGACGTCTGCAAGCCCAGTGCGCCGAGATGGATATTCGAGTAAGCCCGGAGGCTCTTGACACCATCGCAGAAGCGCTCTCTGTCTTTTGGCATGATACCATGGAATAGGAACAGGACCGGGACAGGGCTGTTCTTGATGGCGCTGTTCCGGACCGAGCGCATGACGCGCCAGCTGTTCGTCGGCACGACGATGGCATCGCAATAGCCCTGCTTCGCCTTTTCACAGGCGCTGTTGAACCAAGCCAGGCGGCGGCGTTCCCTCTGGAATGACAGCCAGAGCCGCTTGATCCTGCCGACACCCGCATACGATATCGCTTCGCCGCCCGCCAGATACTCGACATCGCAGTGATAGTCGAGCTTGAACGGAAAGTGTTCCGGCACAAAGAACACTGGCTCATGCCCCTGCTTCTTCAATTCTTCTACGAGAATGCGGTCAAATTCTACCTCATGGCCAGCAGGCATAACGATGGATTCTAATATCGCAATCCTCATAAATTAGGCTCCTCTTCTCTGCAATTCGTGCAGTTTCAAATACTTAAGCATCGTATAGAAGAAATGATTGCAACACATGTACATGCCGAGATACCCGTCCAGGAAACCTCTCCGAACAAAGAACATCTTGAAAAAGCCGCCCAGACTATGGGTAAAGATTCCTGGCAAAGTCGTTCGTTTCCCTCTTCGGTAGGCATCTTCTGCCCAAATGGTCGTATAGAGGCAGAGCTTCTCTTCCCACTGATGCCAGTCCTTATAGGTATGGTGCTCGATGTAGCCCGGCAGGCGTTTGGCGGGCAGCGGGCACTCGGGGTGTTCGTGGACCTTGTTGACCCAAGTGACGCTTTCGCGGGGGAACATGCGCAGGACATGGTCAGGATAGAGTACGCCGTAGCTGAAGGTCACGCCAAAGGCGACGGATTTACGTGTGATGGCGTATTGCGCATCCATCTTGCCGGACGCGACGATGTGCTTAACCTCAGCGATGAGCGCATCATTGAGCCGTTCATCGGCATCGAGGTAGAGCACCCAATCGGCATTTGTCTGCTCGAGTGCAAAATTGCGCTGCGCTGAAAAGTCATCTGTCCAGGCGCGGAAACTGACCTTGGCGCCGTGCTCCTTTGCCAAGTCAACAGTACGGTCCGTGCTGCCCGAGTCGATGATGATGACCTCATCCGTGCACTTCTTGGCGTTCTCCACTACCGAGATGATATTCTCTTCTTCATTGCGCGTCAGGATCAAGATAGCTAGTGAGCTCATATTTCCCTCGTTCTCTCGTCATTTCAACAGTGCATGGACCTTCTCTGCGATAGAAGCGTCGACTTCATCGAGTAGGGCGTAGCGCTTGCGGTAGTTAGCGCGCTTGCGCGTCGGGACTTCTTCCATGGTCTTGCGGTATTCCGTCATCGGCAGCTCGTAGAAGCGCTGGTCGGCACACGGACGGCCGCCCGACTCTTTCCAGAAGTCGCTGAAGCTCGTCTTGAGCTTGCGGTCGCGGCGGATGTGGTTGTTCGCATAGTAACCGTAGTTCGTGACAGCATAGATGTGCTTGAGGCCGAGGGCCTTGGCCGTCTCCTGTGTCGCGTGCAGGATGAAGTTCTTCGTGCGATAGGCATGGCAACGCTTCGTGACCTTCTTGACGATGTCCTTGGCGTTCTCCATGTTCGGGCCCTGCATCGCACCGATCCAGAGTGCCCACTCACCAGCCTTGTTTGGCGCAATCCAGAACATCATCTGGTAGAGGTCTGCTTCGTCGAGGCACAGGACAACGGACAAGAGCCCTTCCTTACGCTGGCCGGGATGATACGACAGCTCGAAGCGCAGATGGCCACCTTCATCATGGCTTTCCCAGAGGATGTAGTGCTCATCCCCATAAAGACCTAGGAATACATCTGCTTTGAGATGCTTCGACAAGTAGTCCATATGCTGCTCGACAAGTTTGGCACGCTCATCAAACGTCGACTTATTGTAGAAGAAAGCACGCGTCGGCTGCTCGTAGACAAAAGGATATTCCTCTGCCAGTTTGCCGAGAAGCGCATCGCTCGTAAAAAATTGATACAGACGCTTCATGCGTCTCATGTTCAACAAGCAGCGCCCAACGAAGACCACCATGCGTCTGGCTTCGCGCGGATTTTCTGTATTGTATATTTTCTTTCCTAATCTTATATAATCCAGCATGCATTCCATTCCTTATATGTATTCTACAAGATAACCTCGTCATCCTTCTTATCATAAGTTTACTCTAAACAAGTCCATTGTGCAAATAGCAAACGAAAAACCCTATCTTGCGACAGGGTTTTCTATTACAATGCCTAATCTTAGCTATATTGCGAGAAGTTTCGGCCTTCAACGAAAGTTGCTCAACATCTCTGGATGACGGACAATCCAGGCTGTCAAGGCATCAACACCGGCAATCTCATCCGCATAGCGGATGCCCGTACTCTCCTTTGTCGGCACCTCTTGATCCGTAGCGACAGTGGATTGATATACCGGCGTCTGCGCTGAGCCCACGTTTTCCTTGGTGAGCCAGTGATACGGCGTCACAACGTGGTCGATTGGCTCCGTCAGCGATGGCACGAGGGAATAGTACGAGAATCCCTTAGGAGCAATCAGCTCGAAGATGGTCGGCATGATGTTCATATGGCCGCCAATCGTGTTTCCTGAGAGGATGTCCTGTGTGAGCTCTGGGTGGTGCATCGCAAAGGAAGTACAGAACTGCTCGCGCAGGGTGACATCCTGGCGCGTCAGCGTATCGCCCGGGTGAATCGGGATGCTCGCATGGTCGCCCGTCACGATGAACAGGGCGTCTGGGTAGACGCGCTCCATCTCCGCCACAAAGTCCGAGATGGCTTTATCGCTGTACCAATAAGTGCCCAAGACCTTCTGCTTCTTGTGGTTATGCCGCACCGACTCCGGCAAGTCCTTGAGGACTGCGTCGGCATCGAAGCCGAGCTTCTTGAGCGGCATCTTGTAGGGACCGTGATTCGAGGTCGTGTAGATGTAGTGGAAGGTCGGCGTATCGTCATCGAGTTCCTGGATGAGCTCTGCTGCATGCTGCAGGAAGATGTGGTCGTAGACGCCCACCCATGTCTTCGGCGAGTCGGGCGGGCAGAACTCTGTAGCGCCCATGACCTTGTCAAAGCCAACGGCAGGGCCGAACTTGTCGAAGTTACCGTACGTGGGATTGCCGCCGTACCAGTAGATGGAGCGGTAGCCCAGCTTGCGCAGCTGATTGGGCAATGTCGTGGCCAGTGTGCCATGCCAGAAATCCTCGCGTTCGTTGAGCTCCAGCTTCGCATCAAAGATGCCCGTCATCAGGCTGACGATGGCAGGGCGAGAGATCATGCCGGCTGGCAGGAAGTTGTTAAGCGATACCGTATGCGGGTCCTGGCGAAACGCCTTGGCACCGTCCATGATGTGGTAGTCGCTGTAGATATCGTCGAGCGGCATCTGCGCGTAACTCTCGCCCACGATCAAGAAGATGTGTTTTGGCTTCTTGATGCGTGCGCCCTTTGCCTCGTGCACGAAGGCTTCGGCAGGATTCTGGAGTTCCTTCCACTTGCCGCCCTTCATCGCATCGGGCATGATGGCGTCGATGACGGGCTCATCTTCCTCATCGGTATGGCTCAGGCCCTCTTGCAATGGATGCTTGAGCACGTTCTCGAGTGCAATCAGATCATCTACCGTCGCACGCGCCATGAAGATGTCTTCCTTGACGATGCTCGGGATCGTGTCCCACTCCGGCTTATTGTCGTGGATCAGCGTGCCACCGTAGCGGAAGTAGTAAAACAGGAGTGCTATGCCGATCACGATGGCTGTGTTGATGGCAATCTGCAGGGCTCCTGACGGTACGAGGTAGTACGTCAGCTGCGGGATGGAGAGAAATGCTTCCCCCGCCCACCAGCAGAACAGCGTGTACGGGATGTAGCTGAGAATCAGCAGGACGCCGTGGTTCTGGTGAAAGAAGATGTCCAGCAGATTGTGCTTCTCGGCCTTCTTGCCCAGCCAGAGTGTGCTGTTGTAGATGTCGTGGTAATGATAGTAAAAGATCATCTTGCCAAGGAAAGCGGTGTAGAGCACCACGGCATAGATTGTGACGGCGGCCTGCCGTATCGTATCGCCGATGGCAAAGTAAGCGGGCAAGAACGCGCCCGGCAGGCTGACGAAAAGGACCAGCAGCAAGAAAACGTACGCATTGAAGTCCATGCCCCACCAGAAGCCATAGCGGAAGCAGGCCAGCCACTTGCGCCATTCGCCAAAAGGGTTCTTCTTGGGACGATAGACTTCAATGAAAATCAAACGGAACAATGTACACAGGACAGGCGGAAATATTGCAATCTGCAAATCCTGCTGTATCCCGTCAAAAAACAATGAAAACATGGAGTTCACCTCTACTATGCCTTATATAATTGCTTGGAGCAACTACTCTATAGTTTAATCGATAACGCTGGCTTCTGCAACAAAAAAGAACCATGTTGAACATGATTCTTTTTCTACAAGCTATTTGTTTTAGATGCTTTGTACCAGCTCCAGCAGGCTCCCGCCCTCGTAGCGCAGGCCTTTGAGGCCGGCGTTCTTGGCGCAGAGCATGTCGCCGTCGCTGTCGCCGACGAAGTAGGACTTCGCGCGGTCGATGTGGAAGCGGGCGCAGGCGGCGTCGATGAGGCCGGTGGCAGGCTTGCGGCAGCTGCAGGCCTTGGTGTAGGCGGGCACTGTGCCCTCGGGGTGGTGCGGGCAGTAGTAGAGAGCGTCTAGGTGGGCGCCGACTTTCTGGAGCTCGCAGTTCATCCAGTCGTAGACGCGCCGGACGTCGCTCTCGGGGTAGTAGCCGCGGGCGACACCGGACTGGTTCGTCACGAGGATGGCAAGGTAGCCGCGGTCGTTGACGTAGCGGATGGCCTCCTTGGCTCCGGGGATCCAGACGAAGTCTTCGGGGCAATGGAGGTAGTGGATGTCGACGTTGAGGGTGCCGTCGCGGTCGAAAAAGACGGCCTTTCGGGGGGCCTCATCCGTCAACCTGCGGCCGCCACCTTTCCCAAGGGGGAAGGCTTTACGCGCCGAAGATACTGCCACAGGGGAAGGCTTTTTATTTGCCATACTCAAAATAACCGCCCTGGTTGAGGAAGTCGACGTATTCCTTTACAGCTTCTTCCATGTCGGTGAAGCCCTGGTCGTAGCCGGCGGCGAGGAGATGCGTCGTGTCGGACTCGGTGTAGTTCTGGTACTTGCCCTTGAGGACTTCCGGGAAGTCGCGGTAGGCGATCTCGCCTTTGCCCATGGCCTTGATGACGGCCTGCGCTACTTCGTTGTAGCTGTGGGCGTGGCCGGTGCCGCAGTTGTAGATGCCGGACGGGCCGTGGTTCTCCCAGAACCAGAGGTTGACGCGCACGACGTCCTTGACATAGACGAAGTCGCGGCGCTGCTCGCCGTCTTTGACGGGCTTGCCGGCAATCTCGCCCCAGCCGCGGAACAGGCGCGCCTTGCCCGTCTCGTTGATCTGGTTGTAGAGCTGGTAGAAGATGGAGGCCATCTTGCCCTTGTGGTGCTCCTGCGGGCCGTAGACGTTGAAGTACTTGAGGCCGACGATCTGGCTGTGGGCCTCTGGCATGACCTGGCGCACGTAACGGTCGAAGGCGAGCTTCGAGAAGGCGTACGGATTCAGGGCGTCCTCACACGCGTCGCCCTCGCGGAAGCCGTTCTTGCCGCCGCCGTACGTCGAAGCGGACGAGGCGTACATGAAGGGGATGCGGTGCTGCAGGCAGAAGTGCAGCAGGGACTTCGAGTACTCGTAGTTCGTGCGCATCATGAAGTTGACGTCGTACTCCATCGTGTCGGAGCAGGCGCCCTCGTGGAAGACGGCGTCGATGTCCGTGCCGTCGAAGTCGTCGTCCTCGATGCTCTGAAGGAAGTCGTCCTTGTACTGGTAGTCGATGAACTGCAGGCCGCGGAGGTTCTTGTAGTTCTGGCCGTCCTTGAGGTCGTCGACGATCAGGATGTCCGTGCGGCCGCGGCGGTTGAGTTCTTTGACGATGTTGCTGCCGATGAAACCGGCACCACCTGTTACGATAATCATGTGGATTCCTCCTGTATAAGTTCACTAAGTGACTGTTTGCTCTTTATTCGCCCTTGAGCACCTTCATGAGTTCGTCGCGGCTGACGGCGTAGGTGCCGAGCTTGGCGACGACGACGCTGGCGGCGAGGTTGGCCATGTAGGCGCCGTCACGCGGCGAGAGGCCGCCGGCCAGGGCCATGGCGAAGACGGCGATGACGGTGTCACCGGCACCGGAGACGTCGAAGACTTCCTGTGCCTTCGTCGGGATGTGGACGACTTCTTCCTCGCGCACGAGCGAGAGGCCCTCTTCGGAGCGGGTGACGATGATGTTGCGCAGCTTGAACTTGCGCATGACGTAGTGTGCGGCTTTCTCGACGGCCTTGTCTTCGTTGCGGATGGGCTCGAGGAGCACTGCATTGATCTCCTTGAGGTTTGGCGTGATGTAGTCGGCATGCGCGTACTTGGCCCAGTTCGTGCCCTTCGGGTCGACGACGACGGGCACGCCGTGGGCGTGGCAGGCCTGGATGATCTTCTGGCAGTTCTGCTCGGTGCAGGAGCCCTTGCCGTAGTCGGAGATGATCACGCAGTCGAGGCTCTCGTTGAGCTTCTGGTTGATGTAGTGGAGAAAGCGGTCGGCATACGGGCCAGTGATCGGCGCGGACTCCTCGAAGTCGAGGCGCATCATCTGCTGGTGGCCGCCGATGACGCGCAGCTTCGTCGTCGTCGGGCGGTCGGTCGTGATGAGGCCGTGGTAGTCGATGCCGCGGGCCGTGAATTTGTCGAGCAGGCTCTGGCAGTGGTAGTCCTCGCCGACGAAGCCCGCGATGCTCGTCTCACAGCCGAGCAGGGCGAGGTTGTGCGCGACATTGGCCGCGCCGCCCAAGGTCTCCTTCGTCTCGAGCACATGCGTGATCGGCACGGGGGCCTCGGGCGAGATGCGCGTGACCTCGCCGTAGTAGTACTTGTCGAGCATGACATCGCCGACAACGAGGATCTTGCAGCGCGCCGTGCGCTGGGCGACAAAATCATAAAGCTGTTCGTTTTCCATTTGACACCTCTCAATGTATCCCTAGCTCAAAGTCGAAACATCTCATAGTTCGATGACGCGGCACTTGTAGTCGCCGGGATGGGGCGGCCACGCATAGGCCGGTGCGCCGCCGTGCGCTGCGAGCAGCTCTTCGGCGTACTTCATGACGACATCTACTGGGATATTCTTCATGCAGGCCATATTATCCTTCCCCTGGCGCGGGCATTCGTGAATGCCGCAGGGGTGGCACGGCTCGGGCGTCTTGATGAGGACGTCTTTGCCGTCGTACGGGTAGAACGTCGGCACGGGGCTCGCGCCGAACATCGTGACGATGGGCACGTTCATGGCGACGCCGACGTGCATCGGGCCGGAGTCCGTCGTGAGGAAGAGCGAGCAGCGCCGCAAGAGTCCTGCGAGCACGGTCAGGCTGATCTTGCCCGTAAAGACGTGCACACGCTCCTTCTCCTCCATCTGTGCCCGGCATTTCTCGACGAGCGTCACATCGGTCGGGCCGCCGAGGAAGGCGATGTCGTAGCCCTCGCGGATGAAGCGGTCGGCACAGGCGGCAAAGTAGCTGTCGATCCAGCGCTTTGTCTTCCAGCTCGCGCCGATGTTGAAGGCGATGACCTTGGCGCCGGGCGCGAACTCGGTCTGCCAGAGCGCGGCGGCCTTTGCCTCTTCCTCCGGCGGCAGCATCATCTCGAGGCCGCGGTCGTCGATGGTCTTGACGCCAACGGCCTCCTTGAGGACATCGAGGTGACAGAGCACCTGGTGCTTGACGAGCTCCGGCGGCGTGTCGGCCATCGCGCAGTTCGGCATGACCTTGTCGAAGAAGCGCTTGAAGCCGGGCTGTGAGTAGCCGACGATGCGCTTGCCGCCCGAAAAGGCGGCGATGGCGGAGGCGCGCTCGTTGCGGTGGAAGTTGATGACGAGATCGAAGTGGCGCGCGCGGATCTTCCGGATGAAGCGCACGAGAGCGAGGAGTCCCTTGTCCTTGCCGTGCTTGTCGATCAGGATGCACTCGTCGAGGTTCTCGTTGCAGCGCACGAGGTCGCCGAGCGGCTTATCCGTGAGGAGCGCAATGTGCGCCTCCGGGTAGTTCGTCCGCAGGGTGCGCAGCGCCGGCGTCACGAGCATGAGATCGCCGATGTGCATCGTGTTGATGACGAGGATATTCTTGTACATGGAAATTTCCTTCTTGATGTTCTTGACTTCTTCAGCTTCAGATTGAGACGGCAGCGAGCGCCGGCACGAGGGCCTTGAGCTTCTCCTCGACCTGTTCGGGCTTGATGACGGCGAGGCAGTCGTGGCCGAGCGGGCAGGCGCGCTTCATGCACTCGCGGCAGTCGCGGTCCGCGATGAGCAGATTCTCCATCTGGCCGTAAGGACCGGTGCGGCGCGGGTACGTCGGGCCCATGAGCATGATGGTCTTGGCACCGATGCCGACGGCGAGATGCGTCGGCCCCGTGTCGCCGCCGACGACGGCGGCCGACTGCTGGAAGAGGTAGGCGAGCTGTTTGAAGTTCAGCTTGCCGACGAGGTCGATGGGCGGGATGTCCATCTTGGCCGCAATCTCGGCGGCCTTCTGCGATTCGACGGGACCGCTGCCGACGAGCACAGGAATGATGCCGTGATCGTAGAGCCAGTCGCCGAGCACGGCAAAGTGCCCGTCCGGCCAGCATTTTGTCGGCCAGCTGGCACCGACGACGAGCACGACATAGGCGTTGTCCATATTGGCACCGGCCTTGGCGACGATCTGGCGCGTCAGCTGCTGTTCGCGCTCGGGCACGCGGATCGGCAGGCGGACTTCCTTGACCGCACAGCCGATGGCGCGCGCCGTGTCGAGGTAGCGCTCGATGACGTGATCGTGGCAGTGCGGACCGATGACGGGCTTTGAGATGAATTTGCTGCCCTCGCGCATGTTCCACATGCCGTACTTCTGTCCTTTCGGGGCCTTGGCGAGCGCGGCGATGGCCGCCGACTTGAAGAGTCCCTGCAGGTCGAGCACAGCGTCGTAGTCGCGCGCCTGTATCTTCTTGCGCAGCGGCGCGAAGTTCTGCAGGAAGCCGCCGAGGCTGCGGAATTTCTTCTTCTCAAAGACGATGATCTCGTCGACGCAGGCGGCCATCGCGACGATGTCGTAGGCCGGCGGCTCGACGACCCAGGTCAGGTGGGCTTCCGGGTACGTCTCCTTGATGGCGTAGCTCACGGGCAGGGCGTGGATGACATCGCCGATGGAGCTCATCTTCACGATCAGGATATTCTTCACAGCGCAATCATCCCTCCATCTTCTTGATCTTCTCGATGACGTTTGTCGTCGAGCGGCCGGCAACCATCTGGACGAATTCGACGCGGCCACCGTAGCTCTGGACAATCTTGGCTTCGGGCAGCGTCTCGAGCGTGTAGTCGCCGCCCTTGACGTAAACGTCGGGACGGACCTTGGCGATGATTGTCTCTGCCGTCTTCTCGCCGAACAGCACGACGTAGTCGACGGATTTGAGCGCGCCGACGACTTCGGCGCGGTCGAGCTCGCTGTTGATGGGGCGCGAGGGCCCCTTGTTGCCGCGCACGGACGCGTCGGTGTTGAGGCCGAGCACGAGGCAGTCGCCGAAGGAGCGCGCCTTCTCGAGGTAGCGGACGTGGCCGGCGTGCAGGATGTCGAAGCAGCCGTTCGTGAAGACGATCTTCTCGCCGGCGCGATGGAGAATCTCGCAGAGCTTCTCGATATCATTTGGGTCAATCAGCATGGTATTCCCTCACTTTGACGGATATTCCGGATGTTGTTTCTCGACGGCCTCGGCGAGCTCACGCACGGAGACGGTGCTCGTGCCGAGCTTGCGCACGGCGATGCCGCTCGCGATGTTGCTGAGGCGCGCGGCGAGCGCCGGCTCTGCACCGGCGGCCAGCGCCAGGATGACGGTCGCGACACAGGTGTCACCGGCGCCGGAGACGTCGAAGACCTCGCTCTTGTCGGAGACGGGGATCTCGTGGACGGCGCCGCTCTCGACGAGGACCATGCCGAGCTCGCCTCGCGTCACGAGGACGCCCTTGGCATGGAGCTCCTCGCGAAGCTCCTCGGCTGCTCTGATGATGTCCTCGGTCGTCGCCAGTTCGCGTCCCACGGCCGCAGCTAGCTCAGCGTCGTTCTGCTTGACGTAGCCGATGCCAGAAAAGCGGCGGACGGCGTAGCGCGAGTCGACGATGCTCGGAATGCCCTTAGCTCGGCAGTAGTCGATGAGCAGGGTCTGGAGTCCCTCTGTGACGGTGCCGGAGCCGTAGTCGCTGATGACGACGCCCTCGACAGTAGGCAGGACGGACTCGATGTAGGCGCGCAGCTCCGCCTCGATGACAGGGTGCAACGGCTCCTTGCTCTCCTTGTCGATGCGCACGATCTGCTGGCTGACCGTCGCACGGCCGCCCGCGATGATGCGCGTCTTGGAGATGGTCGGCCGCGACTCGTCAGAGATGAGGCCGCGGACATCCGCGCCATTCTTAGCGAGTATCGCGCGCAGCCCGTCGGCGCTCTCATCTCTGCCGACGAGTCCTGCGGCGTGGACCGTGCCGCCGAGCGTCGCGATGTTGTTGACGACGTTGGCCGCGCCGCCCGCGACGACCTTCTCGCCCGCCTGCTCGAGCACGAGCACGGGCGCCTCGCGCGAGATGCGCGAGATGCGGCCGTCGAGGTAGATGTCGGCGACCATGTCGCCGATGACGAGGATATCCCTGCCCTGCATGCCGGACAGGGCATCATGGTATTCCTGCTGCAACGCATTCATCCTTTCTCATACTGCCAGCGCATCACATCGGCAGGAAGCGCCACTTGACCTTCCAGGTATTGTCGCGTCCTTCGTAGTGAAGGATGAGCTGCGAGCAGTGCATGTCGTGGAACCAGTAGTAGTCGAATTTGCGCCAGACCGCGTTGTCCACATCGTACTTCGAGCCGAAGGCCACGCGGTTGTTCTCGTCAATGCGGTAGCTGAAGCCGGCCTCTACTTTGCGCGAGTAGCTGTCGTTGTCGAAGTCGAACGGCGAGAGCTCGCGATTATTCTTCTGATAGCGGTAGGCGCCGTAGCCCGACCAGCGGTCGTCGAAGTCCTTCGTCAAGGTCGCATCGTAGTTGAAGCCGTTGTAGTGCGCGTCGTTGTACGACTCGTGCGTGACCTCATAGCTCGTGCTGAGGTTGAGCTTCCAGCCTTCAAAGCGGATCGGGTCGTAGCTCAGGCCGACATTGTACATCTTGTGGTTACTCTTGACCTCGCCCTGCTTCCAGCGGCCGTACTCGCCGTTGACGCTGTAGTGGAACGGAGAATTGCCGATGCGCGCCGTGTGGCCGACGAGCAGCGACGGCTGCTTCTTGATCCAGTTGTCGTCGCTGTCGTCGAAGTAGCCCTGCGTCACGCGCGCGTAGTTGCCCGCGTTGGCCCAGCCCACGTTGAACTCATTGCGCCAATCTTTCTTTGTCGTGTAGACGATCTTGGCATTGGCATCGACATTCTTGGCGATGGGCTGCTTGAGGTTCTCGCGGATCCAGAGGCCGTTCGTCTTGTCGTAGCCGACGCGCGGGAACCAGTCGGAGACAGTCGTGTCTTTCTTGAGGTTGACCTCGTAGCGCGACTTCGACATGAAGGTGGCGCCCTTGATCTTGAACTTGACGTTGTGCAGGACCATCTTGTCGTCGGGGTAGATCTCGATCTTGCGCGCAAAGAGGTTGTAGTCGGGATGGATGGCGCTGCACTTCGTCTTCGTGCCGTCGTAGATGACGATCTTGTCGGGATAGAACTCGAACTTCTTGCCCGTCATGTAGTTTTCGGCCACTTTGCCCTTGGCGCTCTCCATCGAACCCGTGCGCGTGCGGTAGTTGTAGTTCGTCTCGAAGCCGTCGAGCATGACCTCAGTCTGGCCCGGCGTGAACTGCAGCATATGGCCCTTGCCCGGAATGTGAATGCGCTCCTCGATCGTATTGCCGTCGACGTTCTCGCCTTCGAAGCGGTGCTCGTCGAGCTGTGTGACCTTGACCTTGCCCTTGGCCGTGAAGTCACCCGTCACCTGGTTCCACGTGAGGTCATCGCCCTCGAAGGCGACAGGTGCGGCCTTCGTCGGGTCAATCGGGTAGCGCAGGTGCTTGCGCATCTCCTCCGTATCGGCCTTGAGCTGGTCTTTCTCGGGATTCGGCTTCTGGGCGCGCGCCGCGCGGTGCTCGTTCTCAAGGTAGTCGAGCAGGCCCAGGCTCGTATCGGAATCGGAATGATACGTCGCGGCGCTGGCCGTGCCCGCTGCTGCCGGCAGGACGAGGGCCGTGATCATCAGGCCTGATAAAATCTTCGTTGCTGATTTCATCCAGAAAATCTCCATTCTATGCATCTATGCAATCGTACATCCTCTATAGTACATCATCGCCGCGAGGAGCGCAAATCTCATGGCTTCTCAGCAAGTGTCTCATTGAGGCTGCCCGTGCGGTAGCCGAGCAGGTCGAGCGCGGCGTAGGCAAAGCCGATGCGCCGGAAAAAAGCCGCCGTCTCCTCGCGCAGACCTTCTTCAAGGAAGCGCGGGATGTCCTCTGGCACGAGCTCGATGCGCGCCACCTCGCCATGCGCGCGCACGCGCAGCTGGCGGAAGCCCTTCGCCATAAGGAATTCCTCGGCGCGATTGACGCGCGCGAGCCCCTCCGGCGTCAGCACCGTGCCGTACGGGAAGCGCGAGGCCAGGCAGGCAAACGACGGCTTGTCCCAGGTCGGCAGGCCGAGCGCCCTGGAGAGCGCGCGGATGTCGGCCTTGCGGAGCCCTGCCTCGTGCAGCGGGCTCACGATGGCGAGCTCGCGAAGCGCCCTGTGCCCCGGGCGGTAGTCGCCGTCGTCGTCGAGGTTCGAGCCGTCGACAACAAAGGCGAGGCCATGCTCTGCTGCGAGTTCCTTCATGTGCGCGAACAGTGCGTGCTTGCAGTAGTAGCAGCGGTCTTTGGGGTTCTCGCGGACATGCGGCACCGTGAGGATCGGGAACGGCACGGCATGGTGCTCGATGCCCTCTTTCTCGCAGAAGGCCCGGGCGTCGTCGACATCGCGCTGCGGCACAAAGTCAGAGGCCGCGGTGAACGCCACCGCTTTGCTGCCAAGCACATCGTGCGCTACCTTGACGAGCAAGGTCGAGTCGACGCCGCTCGAGAAGGCCACGGCGACACTGCCGAGCTGCTGCAGGATGACCCGCAACTTCTCGTACTTCTGGCGCACGGGCTCGGGGAGAGACTGTATAGAGTTCATGGGAATCACCTTTCTTCAGGGGAAATCAATTCTGGGGCTTCAACAAGCCGTTCTGGTAGGCGAGCAGCAGATTGTAGAGGTCCGTGATCTCGTCCTGGATGGCTCGGCCTTGGTCGGTGTCGCCGACCGTGTTGTGGCACGACTGCAGTTCGACTGTCTCGGAGACGGACTCGATGTCGTGGTTGGCGCGCAGCGCCTCGCGGACGTCGGCGATGCGCTGGTGCTCGAGCAGGCGCAGGCCGCGCGAATTCGAGATGAGCGTGTAGCCGGAGATGCCCGTCTTCTTGTGGTAGGCGCGGCAGAAGCCGCCGTCGATGATGATGGCGCGGCCGCCCGCCTTGATGGGGCTCTCGCCCTTCTTGACCTTGACGGGTACATGGCCGTTGATGATGTGGCCGCGCTTCGGGTCGAGGCCGAATTCCTGCAGGACATGCTCGCAGCATTCCACTGTGTCGATGTAGCGGTAGTACGGGTCGGACGGCTCCTTCCAGGTGCTCTCGTCGGGAATCAGCGCGCGCTCAAACGTCTTGAACTCGCGCCCAGACGTCGGCGAGAGCCTGCCGCACCAGAGGAAGTACATAAAGTCGAGGGCGCGCGGCGTGCCGTGCAGCCATGCCTCCCGCGCGCGCTGCTCGCAGAAGTCGAACCAGCTGCGGCCGCGGTACTCCTTGCCCTCGAAGCGTATCGTGCGGAAACTGCCGTCTTCATTGAGCGGCACGCAGCCGTGGAACAGCAGATTGCCGTTGCAGCAGGTGTAGAGATTGCCCTTCTGGTAGAGGTAGTCGACGTGACGGTGCAGGACGGCGCTCTCCGTGAAGTAGGAGCGCAGGTCCGCGATGATCTCCTGCTCCTTTGCGGTCAGCTCGTAGACATCCTCGCCCGACTCGTCAATCGTCGGGAAGTAGGCGCTCTCGAGCTCGTAGCGCCTGCCGTCGCCGAGCCGCGCATACGAGGAACGGAAGTCGATGTGATGGAGCAGCCGGCGGCTCTCCATCTGGAAGTCGTGATTGCGCGCGATGAGCTGGCCCTCGAGCTTGAACATCATGATGGTGATGGCGCGCTCCGCTGCCTTCAGGGGCGCTTCGTCGGGGTAGATGTGCGAGGCAAATGTCGTCAGCGGCCGCAGGCTGATGCCGTAGCCGCGCTCGAGGACGTCGGTATTGTGGTAGCGCAGGGAATTGCGCACGACCGTCGCGATGCAGGCCTCGCTGCCGAGCGCCGCGCCCATCCAGAGCACATCGTGGTTGCCCCACTGGATGTCGACGGACGGGTGCTCCATGAGCAAGTTGAGGATGGCGTCGGGCCGGTTGCCGCGGTCAAAGAAATCGCCGACGATGTGGAGCCGGTCGACGGCCAGCCGCTTAATCAGAACGGTGAACGCCTCGATGAAGTCCGCGCCGCTGTCAATCTGCACGATGGTATTGAGGAGCTTCTTGAGGTAGAGGAACTGCGCCTGGTCGGCTTCCGGGCGCGTGTTCATGAGCTCGACGATGACCGATGCGTAGCGGTCGGGGATGAAGCCGCTGACCTTCGAAGCCGGATACTTGTAGCTCATGAGCTTCGCGAGCTCGAGCAGGCGCGAGAGGTTCTCGCGGTACCACGACGGCGTCGCGCGCCGCTCCGTGCGCATCTGGTCGATCTTCTCCTTCGGGTAGTAGATGAGCGTGCAGAACTCCGCCTTCTCGTCCTCCGTCAGCCGCACGCCGAAGACGTAGTCGACCTTCTCGCGGATGACGCCGGAGCAGTTGTTGAGGATGTGGAAAAACGAGGCATACTCGCCGTGCAGGTCGCTCATGAAGTGCTCGATGCCCTTCGGCAGCGAGAGGTACGACTGCAGGTAGATGAGCTTCTCGTAAACGGCTTCTTTTGTTGGGTATTTCTCGGCCATGAGGCGCAGGATCTTGCTCGTCTTCTTCGTGTGTGTGCGATAGTCCGTCATCGTGACTCCCCTTCCCTAATCTATCCCTCAATCTCATATCTCAGCGCAAGTCAGCTCAAAAAAGAAAAATGCGTGCGCAGGCCGTAGCAGAGCAGCACAGCCGCAATCGTGAAGAGGTACTCCGGCACAGAGCCGACCTTGAAGAGCCTGACGCCGACTTTCTGGTACGGCGTCAAGAGCGGCACCTTGCCGCAGACGGCGTCCTCGGCGATGTGCAAGAGAGCGCCGATGCAGATGTAGATGCCGATCGTCGTGAGGTCGGCCGTCGGCAAGGCAGTCAGCTGCCCCTCCTCGAGCCTGCTCAGGAAAAAGATCAGACCGAGGTACAAGAGCGGCCAGTGCGACCAGCCGCGGTGACGGCTGCGCCAGCTCCAGTAATTGCCCGCATGCGGATTGCCCTCGACCTTGTCGGGGAAGATTGCCCCCGCCATGCTGTAGATAGTCAGCAGCATATCGTCCGTGGCCGCATAGACAATGACGCCCGTCAGGACCTGGTGGTTGACCCATTTCATAAAAAACATTTCCTCCAAAGCACAAACGCATGAGATTCTATTCTCTATCTCACTATTCTACCAGATATTACAAGGAAAACATATGAGTGCTGGCGATTTTTTGGACGCATACCGCCTCGTATAGTATAATAGAATCACACAGACAGAAAGGAATTTGCCAGATGGATGATTATACTTGGGAAAAGACCATACAGAGGCGTAGGATCAGGAGGCGACGCCAGGCTCTCCTGATCCTCGTGCTGCTGATCCTCGCGCTCGGCGCCTTCTTCGGCTGGCATTCGTATGCCGAGAAGCGCACACCGGAATACGCGCTCGAGCAGGCGGCGATCGCCGTTCAGAAGAAGGATGCCGACAGCTTCCGGCACTACGTCAACCTCGACCTCGTGACCTCGCGCGGCTACGACGACCTGACGGCAGACCTGCTCTCCTACGACACGACGCTGACAGCTGTCAACAAGGCCGCCTACGAGAAGTTCTACATCACGGTCAAGCCGCAGCTCACGAGCGGCACGCAGGACACGATCCTGCGGCGCGTGAGCTCGGGCGAGTGGAGCCTGCCTGAAGGCACGGACATCCTCAAGGGACGCCAGCTCGGCATCGACTACGAGCGCTTCCTCGCGCGCAGCCAGATGCGCAACACCTCGCTTGTCGGCATCGGCAAGGTCACGCGCGACGGCACGGCGGCAACGGCTGAGATCGAGGTGCGCGACGACTGGACGGGCACATCCTTCACGCTCGAGGCCGCCATGGAGCAGGCGACGGACGGCCACTGGCAAGTCACCTATCTCAAGAATTACCGCGACTACCTCGACGCCATCACGCCGCTACACAACGAGGACATCGCCAAGTACAGCGAGGCGACGAAGAACATCGTCGCCTCCTACAACGAGAAGCTCACCGCCTACAAGGCCCGCTTTGCCGCACTGAGCCAGACGAGTTCCGGCACATTCACGGCCGAGCAGAAGGCGGGGCTTGAGGCACTGGTCGAGAAGGAAGTCATCCCGACTCTGCAGGCTCGCCAGCAGGAGCTCTCGAGCGTCGAGGTGCCGCCCGGTGCCCGCTACCTTGCCGACCAGCGCCAGCAGGCCACGGAGCTAACGCTCAAGGCATGGCAGCACTTCCTCGCGGGCATCAAGAACGATGACCCCGATGAGCTCGCCCAGGCCGAGACGCTCAACAAGCAGGAGCTCGCCGTCGACCTGCGCGTCGACGACATCATCCGCCACACGGCCATCAGCCGCAGCATCCCCAATCTGCCGTGACTGCCCTGCCCCATCAAAAAAGGTTCCACTCCGATGAGTGGAACCTTTTTTGATGGGATTACGGCTTCTGTATCTTGTACATCGCAGCATACATCGTCGGCAGCACGAGCAGTGTCAAGACCGTGGCGACGAGCAGGCCGCTGGCGATGGCGACGGCCATCGGCCCCCAGAAGGCGCTCGTCATCAGGGGCAGCATGCCGAGGATGGCGGCTGCAGCCGTCAGCATGATGGGGCGGAAGCGCAGCACAGCGGAGTCGACAACGGCATCCCACGGCGTTTCGCCCGCCTCCAGATGCTTCTGGATCTGGTCGATGAGGATGACCGAGTTGCGGATGATCATGCCGAAGAGCGCGAGCACGCCGAGAATGGCGACGAAGCCCATGGCCTTGTCGAGCACGAGCATGCCGATGGCCACGCCGATGATGCCGAGCGGCGCCGTCAGGACGGTCAGGACCATGTCCTTGAAGCTGCGCAGCTGGAACATCAGGAGCGTCATGATCAGGAATACCATGACTGGTATCGGCTTGACGAGGAAGCCGACTGACTTGTCGCTGTCCTCGAGCGTGCCGGCAGCTTCGATGGAACAGCCGAGCGGCAGATCATCGCGCAGGTCCTTCGTCGCCTCGTACGCTTTCTTCGTCGCGTCATTAGCCGTGCCCGTCTTGACATCGGCGCTGACCGTGACGGTCGGCATGAGGTCGTAGCGCTTGATGAGTCCGTCCTCACCTTCGTACGAGATCTTCGCGATCTGGTCGAGCGTCACATAGCCGGCCTGGCCGAGGTAGATCGGCAGATTCTTGAGCTCCGCGATGTTCTGGCGGTCAACAGCCGCGAGCCGCAGGTCGATGTCGATCGTGCGGTCACCCGTGTAGAATTCCGCCGCCTTGGCGCCCGTGATCTCCGTGTAGAGCATCTGCGAGACGGCCTGCGTCGTCACGCCCATGCTGCGCAGCTTGTCCTGATCGAGCTCGAGGTGGACGACCTTGCTCTTCTGACCCCAGTCCGTCTGGATATTCGTGTTGTTGGGATCCTCGGCGAGGATGTCCGCGACCTCAGCCGCCGTCGCCTTCGCCTGGTCGACTGTGTAGCCAGAGACGCGCAGCATGACAGGATGATCGGCCGGCGGGCCCGTCTGGATGAACTGGATGTTGCCGCTGACGTCGGAGAACTCACCGGCAAAGGCATCCTGGAGATCCTTGGCCAGCGCCTCGCGGGCCTTCGTGTCCTTCGCGACGATGACGAACTGCGAACAGTTGTCAGCTGCGGCCTTCGGGTCGACCGTCAGCACGAAGCGCGGCGCGTACTGGCCGACGTAATACGAGTAGTTCTCAAGCTTGTCACTGCGCTCCTGCAAAAAGTCCGACATGCGGTCGCAGACGGCCTGCGAGGCCTCCATCGAGGAGCCCTCCGGCAGCTTAAGCTCTACGAGGATCTCCGGGCGCAGCGACGGCGGGAAGAACTCCTGCTTGATGAACGTCATCATGAGGAGCGAGAGGAAGAATACGCCGGCCGTCGCGATGAGCACGACCTTGCGATGCGTCAGGAAGATGGTGAGCACCTTGCGGAACCACGTGTAGAAGCGGCTCTGGTACGGGTCAATATGCCCCTCAGCATCCTTCTTGACCTCGACGCGGATCAGGTAGTAGCCGTAGAGCGGCGCGACCATGACAGAGACGATCCACGAGAGCAAGAGCGCCGTTGCGATGACCGGGAAGAGCGCGCTGCAGAACTCGCTGGCCATGCCCTTCGCAAAGGCGACGGGGATGAAGCCACAGCAGGTAATGAGCGTGCCCGTCAGCATCGGCTTGGCTGTCGCGCGGAAGGCATAGCAGGCCGCATCAAAGCGGCTGTTGCCCATCTCGAGCTTAACGCTCATCATCTCGACGGCGATGATGGCATCGTCGACGAGCAGGCCGAGCGCGATGATCAGCGAGCCGAGCGAGACTTTGTGCAGGTCGATGCCCACAGCGTACATGACGACGAAGGTACCGCAGAGCACGAGCGGGATGCAGCCCGCGACGACGAGGCCCGTGCGGAAGCCAAGCGACAGGAAGCTGACGGCCAGCACGATGACGATGGCCTCGACGAGCGTCTTGACGAAGTCGTGGATGGACTCTGCGACGACGCTCGGCTGGTCAGATACCTGGTGGATCTCGAGGCCGACGGGCATGTCCTGCTGGATCTTGCCGATCTCCGCCTTGAGATCATCGCCGAGCTTCAGGATATTGCCGCCGTCCTCCATCGAGACGGCGATGCCGATGGCCGGCTCGCCGTTGTAGTACATCTTCGGCGCAGCCGGCTCCTCAAAGCGGCGCTCGACCTTGGCGATATCGCCGAGCCGCAGCACCTTGCCGCCCGCATTCACGGGCATCTGGCGGATGGCCTCGACATCGTCGAACTGGCCCGACACGCGCACGTAGACGTTGTCGGAGTCCGTCTCGACCATGCCGCCTGGCGTCATGTCATTCTGCTGTGCGAGCGCGTTCATGATGACCTGCGGGCTGATGCCGAGCTCGGAGAGCTTGGCGCGGTCCATCTCGATGTAGACCTTCTCCTCCTGTTCGCCGACGAGTTCGACTTTCTGGACGCTCGGCACATTGAGGAGCAGTCGCCGCGTCTTCTCGGCCTGCTGGCGCATCTCCTCATACGAGTAGCCGTCGCCTGTCACGGCGTAGATCGAGCCGTAGACATCGTCGAAGCGGTCGTTGTAGTACGGGCCGTAGACGCCCTGCGGCAGTTCGCGCTTGACGTCCTCGCAGAGATTGCGCACATCCTTCCAAGTGTCGCGCACCTTTTCCTTCGCGACCTCATCGGAGAGCTCGACGTAGATGATGGTCTGGCCCGCGCGCGTCTCACTCTTGATGTTGTCGAGTCCCTGCGTGTCCTGGAGCTTCTTCTCGAGCTTGTCCGTGACCTGCTCCTGCATCTCCTGCGCCGTCGCGCCCGGCCAGGCGGCCGAGACGACCATCTGGCGTATCGTGAACTGCGGGTCCTCCATGCGGCCGAGCTTGTTGTAGGCAAAGATGCCGCCGATAGCCGTCACGATGATGAAGTACCAGACGAGCACCTTGTTCTTCAAGGAGACTTCTGTCAGATTTCTCATTTGTCCGCCTCCGTCCGCACGGCCTGGCCCTCACGGAGTTTATGGACGCCGGCCGTCACGACGACATCCGTCGGCGCGAGGCCGTGCACGAGGACCGTGTTGTCGCCGAAGTTCTCGACCTCGACGCTCTTCAGGGCAACGGTGTTGTCGTCCGTGACGACCCATACCTCGGGCGCGTCATCCGTCTGGTAGATGGCCGAGAGCGGCAGGACGGCACCTGAAGAGGCGTTGCCGTCCGACTGCCGGACAGCCACACTGGCCGTCATGCCGAGCTGCATGCCCTGCGGCGGGTTCGGAACGGAGACGCGCACTTTGTAGGTGCGCGAAGTGCTGTCCGCCATCGGCGCAACTTCGCGCACCGTGCCGTCCACTTCCTGAGAGAGCGCCCAGAACGAAACTTTGACCGGCGTGCCGACTGCCACATCCTCGATGTGGTTCTCCGGGACGGCGATCTCCACCTCAAGCTCATCCGTCTGCACGAGCGTCATGACGGTCTGGCCGGCCGCGACGACCTGCCCTTCCTCCGCGTCAATCTTCGAGATGACGCCGTCTGCACCGGCTGTCAAGTTCGTGTAGCCGAGTGCGTTGTGCCCCTGCGCAGCGGTGGCGAGCGCCTGCTGGTACGTCGCAAAGGCCGCATCGTAATTGGCCTGGTACTGGTCGAGCACAGAGGCCGCGACAGCATCCTCTTGGTAGAGCTCGCTGTAGCGCGCGAGGTTGCGCTGTGCCAGGTCGAGCTGCGCGCGGGCCTGCGCGACCTGCGCGTCGCCGGCATTCGACTGCTGCACGACGTCCTTGGCGTTGATGACCATCAGCGTGTCGCCCGCCCTGACGCGGCTGCCCTCCTGCACATTGCGCGCGAGGATCTGGCCGCCGACCTGGAAGGCGAGGTTCGTCTCATAGCGGCCGCGCACCGTGCCAGCGTACGTGCCCGTGTCAGCCTCCATGCCGCTGCCGGCCTGCTGCGTCTTGACGAGCGGCGCCTTCTCTGCAGGCGCCGCCTTCTGGCCGCAGCCGGCGGCCGAGAGCGCGACAACGAACGCGAGCACGAGCGCCAGTCCCTTACGATTCTGCATGACCGTTCCCCCTTGTCATTTCTACCTCCGGTATATCGCGCGCCAGCTTGCGGATGTCGGCACGGCAGGCCCGGTCGACGAGATGGTCGAAACCCTTGACGATGACCTCGACTTCGGCAGGCTCCATGTCCTCCACGAGGTAGTCGACCCAGCGCTGGATGACATTGCGCAAGTAGGCATGCTGCTTCTTGCCGTAGTCCGTCAGGTAGACGTGCTTGGCGCGCTTGTCGCGCGCATCCTGCTCGCGGTAGACGAGCCCCTTATTCTCGAGCATCGTCATCGTGCGCGTCACGACGGCCTTGTCGAGGTAGAGCATCGCAGCGAGCTCATCCTGCCGCGCACCCTCGTGGTCGTAGATGCGCAGCAGCATGACGTACTCCGAGTACGTCAGATGCAGCTTCTCGCACGCCTCGACAACAAAGATCTGTGAGCGGCGATGAAGCACCGAAAACCAGCGTCCTATGTTGATATACTCATCCATGAGTGATCCCTCCCATTATCTGCCTATCCCTTGGCAGATATGTATCAGCAAATGTCCAGTTGATGAAATCAACTATGATTACGATAATTGTAACATATTGGGCTAGCAGGTTCAAGGCGGCAGACATCGTCCCCGAAAAATACCGTATACATAAGAAATCCATATATTTTCGCAGAAGCAGCGTGTATAATGAAAGAGACTATGAAACAAGAAAGGGGATATTCTATGACCTGTCCAAGGGTTGGACACATCAACTTCCTGAACGTTCTGCCGCTGACCTGGAGCTATGCACACGGCGCAGCGGACGGCCTCCAGCTCACGCGCGGCGTACCGGCGGAGCTCAACAGCGACATCGTCAACCACCGCCTCGATGTCAGCAATGTCTCGTCCATCGTCTACGCCCGCCACAGTGAGGAACTCGTCGTCGTACCGGATGTCTGTGTCTCGACGGACGGCGATGTCGAGAGCATCCTGCTCGCCTCGCGCAAGCCCATCGAGTCCCTGAAGGACGACAAGATCATCCTGACGGCCAAGTCGGCGACATCGCACTGCCTCTTGAAGATCATCCTGCGCCTCGCCTACGGCGCCATCCCGAACTACTACGTGCGTCACATCACGCCGGAAGACCCGATCCCTGACGACGCGACAGCCTCGCTGCTCATCGGCGACGACGCGCTCTGGCTCTACCACCACCCGCGCGAGGGCTACTATTACTACGACCTCGGCCTCGAGTGGAAGAAGATGACGGGCAAGAAGATGGTCTACGCGCTCTGGGTCGCGAGCCGCCGCTTCGCCGAGAGCCATCCAGAATCATTGCAGCTCGTCTACGACCGCATCCACACGGCCTTCCAGACTGCAGAAGCGCACAAGGACGCGGCCATCCGCGAGATCCTGCCGAAGAAACCCGCCTTCACCTACGAGCAGCTCGAGGAGTATCTCGGCCCGATCATCCGCTGGGACCTCGCCGACGACTACCTCGACGGCCTCAGGACCTTCTACAAGCTCGCCCACGAGATGAACCTCATCGACCACGTGCCTGAGATCGAGTTCGCCCCCGTGCGGCGCAGCTGAGCGGCACGATAAGAGAATACGGCGCAAAAAAGACGCTCTGACCTGAAATGTCAGAGCGTCTTTTATCATCGGATGTTGGATTGTCTCATCACTCAAGACTGCGCGTGCAGCAGCTTTGCCTTGACGATGCGGCGCACCGACTCGTCGACACGCTCCATCGGGATCGTGCCGTCCTCGACGGCGTCCAAGAGGCCGAGGTAGACGTCCGTCTCATGCGGGTACTCGTGGCAGACGAGCACGATATCTGAGCCGGCTTCGACAGCCTTGACGCCGAGTTCGCGGAAGCTGTAGTGCTTCGCGAGTGCGCCCATCTCGACGTCATCCGTGATGATGAGGCCGCGGTAGCCTAGCTCACCGCGCAGAAAGTCCGTCTGGATGGCCTTCGAGAGGCTCGCGGGGTTCTCTCCGTCGAGCGCCGGATAGCGCAGGTGCGAGACGAGCACGAAGTAGTCCTCGCTCTGGCGCTCATCGATGACCTTCTGGAACGGCACGATATCGCGCTTCAGGAGCTCCGCCTTCGTGGCCGTGATGGAGGAGATGTCCTCGTGCGAGTCGACCGTGCCGCGGCCGATGCCCGGGAAGTGCTTGAGCGCGTACATCATGTGCTGCTGCTCGTAGCCCTGTGCGGCAGCCTCGACGAACTTGGCCGCCTGCTCCGGATCCGGGCCGAAGGAGCGCGCGTAGTCTCCCACGTCAGCGACAGGCGCAAAGTTGACATTGAAGCCGAGCTTCTTGAGCTTCTCCGCCGTCTGGCGGGCCGACTCCTCCGCGCGCGTTACCTCACCGCTCCTGCCGATCTCCTGCTCCGACGGCGGCGGCGTCAGGAACGACTTGCCGCGCACGACCTGGCCGCCCTCCTCATCGACGCCGATGAAGAGCGACACCTTCTGGTCCGCCTTCGCCTGCAGGTCCGCGATGAGCTTCTTCGTCTGGTCGGCCGACTCCATGTTGCGGTCAAACAGGATGACGCCACCCATGTGGTACTGGTGCAGCATGTAGAGGCTGTCATCCGTGACATCCGTCCCCTGGACGCCGATCATGACCATCTGGCCGACCTTCTCCGTCGTCGTCATCGAGTCGACAATCGCATCGACCTTCTCGTCGAGCGTCTGCTCCTTCGCTGTCTGACCTGCGCCATCGCCGCTCTGCGCCTTGCCGCAGCCCGCCACGATTGCGGCAGTCGACAGAGCAAATAGCAGCAGAACGAGCAGCCAAAAGCGGCTCATGTTCTTTCGCATCATCCCATCCCTTTCCGTTCTCACAGATTCACACCCAAATGTCATCCCGCTTACTTGAAGAACATCGCGTAGTAGCCCGCTACAAAGATGTAGAGGACAATCAGCGGCAGGATCCAGGTCGCGTAGAAGCGGATCCACTTTGGGAAGGCCATGCCCTTGCCGGTGTCGGCCTCCTTGATGAAGTTATTCCAGCCCCAGCCGTAGCGGCTCGTGCAGAAGGCCAGGTAGACGAGGCTGCCGAGCGGCAGCAGGTTGTTGCTGACGATGAAGTCCTCGAGGCTCAGGACATTCGACCCCGGGCCGAACGGCGTGAAGCCGCTCCAGAGGTTGAAGCCCAGGACGCAGGGCATCGAGAGCAGGATGATGATGAGCATGCCCCAGCGGATGATGATCTTGCGGTCCTTGCGCAAAAGCTCGAGGAAACAGCAGATGAGATTCTCGAACACGGCGATGACCGTCGACATCGAGGCAAAGGCCATGAACAGGAAAAACATCGCGCCCCAGAAGTGGCCGAGCGGCATGTGGTTGAATACGTTCGGCAAGGTGACGAACAGCAGGTTCGGGCCGCTGCCCGGATTGACGCCGTAGCTGAAGCAGGCCGGGAAGATGATGAGGCCGGCCATGATGGCAACGAAGGTGTCGAGCACGATGACCCAGACAGCCTCGCCCGTCAGCCGCTTCGACTTGCCGATGTAGCTGCCGAAGATGGCGAGCGCGCCGATGCCGAGGCTCAGCGTGAAGAAGGCCTGCCCCATCGCCGCGAAGACGACCTCCTGCACGCCGTACTCCACGACCTTGCTGAAGTCCGGATAGAGGTAGTACTTGAGTCCGATCTCGCTGTTCGGCAGCATGATGGAGTTGATGGCCAGCACGACCATCAGGACGAGCAGGGCCGCCATCATCAACTTCGTGATGCGCTCGACGCCGGCCTCGACACCGAGGTAGCAGACGCCGCCGCAGAGCACGACGACGAGGATCATGCAGCCGGCCAGCGTCACGGGGTCGGCGAGCAGGCCGCCGAAAACGGCCCCGACCGCCTCGGCGTCCATGCCGTCAAAGGCGCCCGTCGCCATCTTGTAGATGTAGTAGAACATCCAGCCCGAGACGGTCGTGTAGAACATCATGAGCAGAAGATTGCCTGCAATCGCCCCGTACTTGTAGAGATGCCATTTCGTCCCCTTCGGCTCGAGCACGTCAAACGACATGGCCGCACTGCGGACGCTCGCGCGCCCGACGGCAAATTCCGCGACCATGATAGGCAGCCCGAGAATGGCCAGAAACACGAGATAGATCAGCACGAACGAGGCGCCGCCATACTGGCCTGTGATGTACGGGAAGCGCCAGACATTGCCGAGTCCGATGGCACAGCCCGCTGAGACCAGGATGAAGCCCAAGCGCGTCGAAAAACTTCCTCTTTTTTCCAAAAATTATCCCTCCTATTCCCTTTTACAGGGATACAATTCCTTGTGGTTCACACTACACCAGTTTACTCTACAGCATCTTTTTTGTCCAGCCACGAGCAACAAAAGGGCCTCCCGCAAGGGAGGCCCTTTTATTGCACGACTGCTTCAAGTGAATCAGCCGAGAATCTTCTGGAGGTAGTTGCGGATGTCGTCGCCGTCTTCCATCGTCATGACGTCTGCGAGGATTTCCTTTGCCTTGACCGAGCTGATGGAGCGGATCTTCTCCTTGACGCGCGGGATCGACGGTGCACTCATCGAGAGCTCGTTGATGCCCATAGCCATGAGCAGGACAGCGGCGTTCGGATCCGACGCCATCTCGCCGCACATGCCGGCCCAGATGCCGTTCTCACGAGCGCTCGTGATTGTGCGCTGTACAAGGCGCAGCACAGCCGGGTTGAAGTGGTTGTAGAGATAGGAAATATTCGCATTGCCGCGGTCGACTGCCAGCGTGTACTGGACGAGATCGTTCGTGCCGATGGAGAAGAAGTCAACGTACTTGGCAAGTACCGGCGTCATGATGGCTGCTGCCGGCGTCTCGACCATGATGCCGACCTGGACATCGTCAGAGTACGCCTTGCCCTCATGCGCGAGCTCGAGTTTTGCTTCCTCGATGAACTCCTTGACCTTCTTGAACTCCGCCACGTTGATGATCATCGGGATCATGATGGCTGCCTTGCCGTAGACGCCGGCGCGCAGGATGGCCTTGAGCTGCGGCAGGAAGAGGTCACGGCGCTGCAGGCTGATGCGGACGGCGCGATAGCCGAGGAACGGATTCTCCTCCTCCGGGATGTTGAGGTACGGCAGCGGCTTGTCACCGCCGATATCCATCGTGCGGATGACGCAGAGCTTGCCCTTGCACTTCTCGATGGCCTCTTTGTAGGCCTTGAACTGGTCTTCCTCCGTCGGGATGTCCTGACGGCCCATGAAGACGAACTCGGAGCGGAACAGGCCAACGCCCTCTGCACCGTAGTTCAGCGCGTTGTCGACGTCCATGTGCGTACCGATGTTGGCCATGAGGTCGACCTTGACACCATCCGTCGTGACAGCCGGCAGGTCCTTAAGAGCCGCGTAATGAGCAGCAAGCTCCTTCTGCTTCTTGATCTTCTCGTCGTAGCTGGCAATATCTTCAGGTGCCGGATTGATGACGATCTCGCCGCGCTCACCGTCCATGATGACGTGGTCGCCATCCGCGATGCGGTCGATGCGGTCTTCCTTGTTGAGGCCGACGATCGTCGGGATTGCGCGAGCCTTGGCGATGATAACGGCATGGGCCGTCGTGCTGCCCGAGCCGAGCAGGACACCGGCGATTTTCTCCGTCTCCATGCCGGCGATGACGGACGGCTCAATCTCACGGCCGCAGAGGATGACCTTCTCGTCACCGATTTCCGGCTCCTTGACGCCGAGGATGTACTTGGCGACGCGCTTGCCGACATCGCGCAGGTCAACAGCGCGGGCTGCAAAGTACTCGTCCTCCATCTGCTCGAACATGACGGCCTGCTCTTCCGCAGCCTTGAGGACGCCCTGTGGCGCATTGCCGAGCTCCTCGATCTTGGCCATGATGTTGTCGGCCATCATCGGGTCCTGTACCATCATGCGGTGTGCTTCCATGATGGCGGCCTGCTCCTTCATGTCCTTGCTCTTGAGCTTCTCGATGCTCTCGCGCAGGATCTCTGCGACAGCCGTCAGGGCATCCTGTGCCTTCTGCTTCTCCGTCGCCTTGTCTTCCGGCTTGTAGTTGACGAGATAGCCGTCAAGGTTCTGGCCTGCGAGCATGATCTTGCCCATGGCGATACCGGAGATGACGCCTTTACCACGAATGATTTCTGCCATTTTACTTTCCCCCTGAAAAATTCCCTGCATTCGCGTGCATTCCCTGCACATATGCAAATGACCTCCCTCCCGCCGGAGCCGGAGGAAGGTCACTCACCTCTTCTGTTCGCTTATCGCGCTCGAATCCGAAATTATTCCTCGCCGAACTTGGAGTCGATGAGGTCTTTCAGAGCCTTGACTGCCTCTGCTTCATCCGGGCCGTCTGCGATAATCGTGACTTCCGTGCCCTTGACGAGGCCCATGCTCATGATCATGAGGATGCTCTTTGCATCGATCGTCTTGCCCTTAGCCTGCAGCTGGATCTTGGACTTGAACTTCGTAGCCGTCTGAACGAAGATGGAAGCCGGGCGAGCGTGGATACCAGTCTTGTTTTCAATCGTAAGCGTTTCCTGAGTCATTTGAACCTCTCCAATCTTAAAACCATTAATCTTACTTTCCCTGTCGTTACAGGAACATAATCAGCACTTATAAATAATGCAAGATACGTGCCAACTTTTTCCTCCAAGCAGGATTTTTTATCTTGACCCGTCAGGCCTTGTACACAAGGCTTCCGAGATCATATCGTCTTTTGCTTTCGGATTGTTCCGCCGCTATATGACGTTCTCCGATATGGGTTTTGGTAAATTTTACCAAAACTGCGATTTTGCTTGGTAATTTTTACCAACGCTTGGTAAATTATACCAAGCCGTATTTCCGCGCCTTGGCCGCCACGGTCTTGTGACTGATGCGCAGCAGTTTGGCCGCGCCGTTGAAGCTCGTTCCCTGGCGAAGGGCGTTTGCAATGATCTGCTTCTCGTACTCTTCCCACGGGAGGACGGTGTCATCGGCAAGGCTCTGCACCTCGCGTCCGGCGATGTCGCCCTTTATATAAGAAGGCAGCATGGCTGTCGTGATGAGGTCCGTGTCCATCAGCGTGATCACGCGCTCGATGACATTCTCGAGCTCGCGGACATTGCCGGGCCAGCGGTAGTGCATGAACATCTGCATGGCGTCCGGCGTGATGCCGCGCACCGCCTTCTTGTTCTCCTTGCTGATCTTCTCGGTGAAGTGCTCGACGAGCAAGGGGATATCGTCGGGGCGGTCGCGCAGCGGCGGCAGGATGATGGGGATGACGTTGAGGCGGTAGTAGAGGTCATCGCGGAAAGTGCCCTCGCGGACCATCGCCTCGAGGTCGCGGTTCGTCGCCGCGATGATGCGCACATCGACGTGAATGGTTTCCTCACCGCCGACGCGGTCGAATTCCTTCTGCTGCAAGACGCGCAGGAGCTTGACCTGCAGGTTCTTGTCGAGCTCCCCGATCTCGTCGAGGAAGATCGTGCCGCGGTTGGCGAGCTCGAACTTGCCGAGCTTGCGGCGCACGGCACCAGTGAAAGCACCCTTCTCGTGGCCAAAGAGCTCTGACTCGAGCAGCGCTCCGGGGATGGCGCCGCAGTTGACGCGGATGAAGGGGCCGCGACGTCGTCCGCTCGCATAGTGGATGCCCTCCGCGATGACCTCCTTGCCCGTGCCGCTCTCGCCGCGGATCAGGACATTGGCCGAAGAGTCCGCCGCCTTCGAGGCCAGCGCCAGCACGTCGACGACCTTGCCGCTCTTGCCGATGTAGTTGGCAAAAGCCTGCGCCGTCTTCTTGGTGCGCAGGAGCTCCTGCTCGAGGTACTCCGCTTTGGCCGAGACTTGCGACAGGCGCTCCATCAAGGTCTGGATTTCCGTGATGTCCTTGATGACCGAGACGACGCCGGCAATCTCGCCGTCGACGAAGATTGGGTTGACATTGGCGACGATCGTCGTGCCGTCCTTCTTGTGGCGGATGCTGCCGATGCGCGCGATGCCAGAGCGAAGCACGGCACAGCGATTGCCGTCGGCAGCCGTCTCAAAGACGTTCTGGCCGATGACCATCTCCGGCGTCTTGTGGACAATGCGCAGATACGACGGATTGACGTAGGTGATCTCGCCGCTGCGGTCGACGACACAGATGCCGTCCTGCACCGACTCGAGGATCATCTGCAGGCGCTCCTGCATCAGGGCATTCTCGTGCAGCAGCTTGTCGACGCCGTGGATCTCCGAGGCCTCGTTCATGATAAAGTCGCTCTCGAGGAAGCGCACCATCTCGATGACGGCCTGACGCCCGTTGTCCCCCTCCGCCGAGACGAAGACTGAGTCACCCTGTGCGACCTTGAGGGTCACGAGCTTCATGAGACTGTGCATCTCACAGCGCTCGCTGCGCGCGCTGCGCAGGTAGAGGTGGCAATCGTAGCGCTTGCAGAGTTCCTGTGCGCGCTGCACGATCATCGCCGCGACGCGCGCATGGATGCCGCCCTCGTCGTGGATGACGGCTTCCCGTTCAAAAATCATGTCCATCGTTCCTTTCTGCTTGTTATTATTATACTATAAAACACGGCCAAAATCCTCTCTCATCGCGTAAAAACCGAACCTTTCAGGCAAATATTTTCTAAGAGCGTCATCATCCGGGCGCCATCATCCGAGCGCCATCATCCGCCAGCACACCCGCCAGCTGCCCGAAAAAATCTGCAATTTTTTCCGAAGCAGCTATTGACAACATTACACGCGAGCGTTATGATAGTACCCGTAATCAAAACAACAGTTCACATAACGAATACAGCTGAAGACAGGAAAGAGTAGACTTCTGGTGCTGATGCATAGCGAGCCGGGCATGGTGAAAGCCGGTGATGAGCAGGAAGCCGAAAATCATCCTCGAGGCATGGCGCTGAACCAGAGTAAGCGACCACGGCTGCTCCCCGTTACAGGAGCCGCGTATGATGGTACGTCGTGAACCTTACGAATGCCTGAGTACGTCAGAGCGTCGTGCTTTGGCACGGAACTTGGGTGGTAACGCGGAAATCAATCCGTCCCTTTCAGAGGGACGGATTTTTTATTTTTATTCCATCACTCGGAACAGCCCTGAGAAATCTTGTGACTGCTTTCATCTCATCTATCATTTATCTTGGAGGTATCATCATGGAACAAGCAGCAAACGTCGATCTTGCCCATCTCAAGCGAGCGCGCGACTGGCGCATCATCCTGCCGGTCTTCCTCGTCTCGATCATCGCCTGCATCGACCGCGTCAATGTCGCCTACGCAAAGCTCACGATGACAGCAGACCTGCCGTGGATCACGCCGGAAGTCTTCGGCATGGGTGCCGGCATCTTCTTCGTCGGCTACCTGATTTTCGAGATCCCGGGCTCGCTCGTCGCCTCGCACTTCTCCGCGACGAAGTGGATCGCGCGCATCATGTTCACCTGGGGCCTCGTCTGCGTCTTCATGGCGTTTATCTCGACCGAGTTCCAGTTCTTCCTCTGCCGCTTCCTCTTGGGCGCGTCGGAGGCCAGCCTCTACCCGGTCATCTACTCCGTGCTCTTCCCGCGCTGGTTCACGGCCGGTGAGCGCGCCCGCGCCACGAGCCTCATGCTGACGTCGCTGCTGCTCTCGAACATCATCGGCGCGCCGATTGCCGGCGTGCTGCTCGAGAGTTCCTTCTTCGGCCTGCACGGCTGGCAGGAGCTCTTCATCCTCGAAGCAATCCCGGCCCTCGCCTTCGCTGTCTTCTTCTTCTTCTGCGTCAAGGACCGCCCGGGCCAGGTCAGCTGGCTCACGGACGCCGAGAAAAAATACCTGACGGACAACTTCAACAAAGAGCAGGCTGCCATGCAGTCCCGCAAGAAATACACGGTTCTCGAAGCATTCCATGACCCGAAAGTCCTCAAGCTCTGCCTGATCTACTTCCTCTGGGTTGTTGGTTTCTGGGGCTTCTACTTCTGGATGCCGACCGTTCTCAAAGAACTCTCCGGTCTCTCGACCTCGCTGCTCGGCGGTGCCATCGCCATCCCGATGACGGCGGCCCTGCTCGTCCAGCTCGTCATCAGCAAGACGGCCACGATGACAGGCGATAAGGTCTGGCACGTAGCCTGCACACTCTTCGTCGGCGCTGTTGGCCTCGGCCTCTCGCCTTTTGCTCAGAGTCTGCCCGTCGCTCTCGCGCTCGTCTGCCTCTCCGCTATCGGCATCCACGCCGCCATGGGCGTCTGGTGGACCATCCCGACGACGTTCCTCACCGGCCCTGCTGCCGCCGGCTCCGTTGCCCTCATCAACTCCTGCGGCAACCTCGGCGGCTGGGTCGGCCCGAACATGATGGCCTGGGTCAAAGTCAATACGGGTTCCTTCGATGCCGGCTACTTCATCATGGGTGCCGCCATGCTCGTCTCCGGCCTGCTCGTCCTGACCATCCAGTACAAGCTCAACGGCCAGCGCAAAGACGTCTTCGCAGCCGATAAAGCCGCCGTCAGCGTTGAAGAAGCCGAAGCATGAGAACAATCAACTGAAAACACTGCTATAAAAAAGGTGATTGACCAACTGTGGTCAATCACCTTTTTATGTCATACAAACCTCAGAGCAACTTCACGCTGATCTTGACGACAACCTTGCGCACGGTCATGGGCTGACCGGAGGCGCAGGCCGGACGATGGATATCTTCCGGGAAAAAGACACTGTAGCAGCCGGGGCGCGCCTCGATGAAGCACTCGTTCTCCACCTTCTTGTAGAAGATCAGGTCGCGGTCGTCGAAGCGCTCCGCCACCTCATAGCTGCCTGTGTCCGGCGTGAAGCCAAGGCGCTCTCTGCCCGAGGCGAGGAACTGGACATCGGCGTACTTTTCATGGGCTTCGGGACGCTGCTCCTCTGCCGGCTTCGTCTCCGCGTCGAAGACCTGCGCGTAGATGTCATCGCCCTGGATCGCATAGCGGCCCGGCTCCATCTTCGTGAAGTCATGCGCCTTCAAGAAATCCAGTGCCTTCTCGACGGCCGTCGGCAGCATGACGCTCTGCTGTTTTGCATGGATGGAAGAAAAAATCATGATATGCCCTCCTCTGTGATCACAATCGCAGTCAATTGTGTGATGCCTTCTCGCCTATTGTATCACATGGAGCACAAATCCACATCAAAGAGATACGGCAAACTCTCTGCCGATGGCTTCGCACGCGGCGATGCCGTCGTCATCAGGGGCGTTCTCGATGGCAAGGCCGTCGCCTATGAGCTTGGCGCCCGCATTGCGCGTGCGCTCAGCCCAGGACTCCATCCAGGCACCGCCGCCCCAGCCGTAGGAACCGAAGAGTGCGACAGGCACGCCCTGCAGATGGCTCTCGGCCTCTGCGAAGAAGGGCTCGAACGCCCCTTCCTCGAGGACTTCATCCCCCATGGCCGGGCAGCCGAACATCAGGCCATCGTATTCTTTGAGGCGCTCGACGCCGCCAAACGATTCTACCTCGAATACATCGACATCGGCGCCGGCCTCCTTGGCCCCCTTCTCGATGGCCCTGGCCATCTCCAGCGTATTGCCCGTGCCGGTCCAGTAAATGATTGCGATCTTGCTCATTGAGAATCACCTTTCTTTCTATAAAAGTATATCTGCTTCTTCTGACTCAAACGGCTTTGACGAGATCCGGGAACGAACAGCCCTGCTCGAGGCGCGAGCAGAAGTCCTCCGTGCAGTGCGCATAGCGGTCGAACAGCGCCCGCGTCTCTCTTTCGTTCGCGTATACCTTCCAATACCCACTATAGCAGAAATCCTGCCCTTTGTGCGTGATAAAACCGACAACATCCTCGACAGGATAGCCAAGGAACAGGCCAATCTCATGCGGGAAGGATTTCTGGAGCTGCATGCGCAGGCACAGATGCGCGAGGCATACATCGAGCCCTTCGTCACACGGATAGCCGTACGCCTGCAGCAAATCCCGTACCTCCGCCTGCTCCAGATGGCGGCGAAGGCATGCTGCCCGGTAGAACAGCAGCAGCGTGTACGCCTCTCCCTCCGCTACGCGGAAGACTTCGATTCCCTTGCAGGAAAAACACGCCTTGTACGAGGCCAGCAGCCCTTCGAAATCATCAAAGCGGTCCCTGCGGAAGGAGAGCAGACTCGCGGGCCGCAGCCCGACGAGCAGCGGCGCGGCGTGGAAGCCCATGAGCTGTTCGAAACCCTCTCGTCCCAAAATGCATCACCTCTTGTTGAAAATTATTATCATCGTTGCTCTGCCTGTATTATATCGAAAATGTTTCTCAATTACAAGGCGGCCGATAAAATTTTTCGATTTCGCCTTTGTCCTCCTATGAGATAACCCCCTTTGATGCTATAATGGACAATAGCATAGTCAGGACTCGTAGCAGTCTGTAAGATTGTATTGACAACATTTCATTCCTATGCTACTATCAAAACATATAAGATTAATATGATTAGGAGGTAACTCATTCTATGATACAGCTGTCTCATATCGAGAAGACGTATGACAGCCCCTCCGGTCCCGTCAAGGCGCTCAAGGGTATCGACCTGACGATCGAGCGCGGCGAGATCTTCGGTATCATCGGCCTCAGCGGCGCGGGCAAGTCCACGCTGATTCGCTGCATCAACATGCTCGAGCGCCCGACGGCCGGCAAGGTCATCGTCGACGGTCAGGACATGACGGCCATGAGCGAGAAAGAGCTGCGCAAGGCGCGCAAGAACATCGGCATGATCTTCCAGCACTTCAACCTGCTGAGCTCGGCTACTGTCTACGACAACATCGCATTCCCGCTGCGCCTCTCGCACACGCCGGAAGCAGAGATCAAGAAAAAGGTACTGCCGCTCTTGGAGCTCGTCGGCCTGGCCGACAAGGCGCACCAGTACCCCTCACAGCTCTCTGGCGGCCAGAAGCAGCGCGTCGGCATCGCCCGCGCACTCGCGAGCGAGCCGAAAGTCCTGCTCTGCGACGAGGCAACAAGCGCCCTCGACCCGCAGACGACGCGCTCGATTCTCGAGCTCATCCAGGACATCAACCGCAAGCTCTCGCTGACGGTCGTCGTCATCACGCACGAGATGCAGGTCATCAAGGACATCTGCGACAAGGTCGCCGTCATCGAGAACGGCGTCATTGCCGAGCAGGGCACCGTCCTCGAGGTCTTCACGAACCCGCAGAAGCCCATCACGAAGGACTTCATCAGCGTCCTGCTCTCGAACGAGCTGCCCGCGGCGTTCCGCGGCGGCGAAGTCTCGAAGACGCCGCTGCCCGGCGCCTATCTCTTGCTGCGCCTGACGTTCATCGGCGAATCGGCCGACGACCCCGTGCTGGCCGGCATGATCCGCAAGTTCCCGGAAATCGAGGTCACGATGCTCTTCGGCAACCTCGACCAGATCAAGTCGACGCCTTTTGGGCGCATGATCATCGGCATCACGGGCCCGGAGGCAAAGATCCAGGAAGCTCTCCAGTACCTGCGCCAGCAAGATCTCAAAGAGGAGGTGATCGGCTATGTCCGCAGACATGATTCCACTTCTGACTAAGGCCCTCGGCGAGACGGTCTACATGGTCGTCGTCTCGATGGTCATCGCCACCATCATCGGCGTGCCGCTCGGCGTACTGCTTCACACGACGAGCAAGGGACAGATTCTCGAGTCGCTGGCTGTCAACCGCATCGTCGGCGCCATCGTCAACGCGGTGCGCTCCATCCCGTTCATCATCCTGCTCGTCGCCATCATCCCGTTCACACGCCTGCTCGTCGGCTCGGCCATCGGCACGACGGCTGCCATGGTACCGCTCGTCATCGCTGCAATCCCGTTCATCGGGCGCCAGGTTGAGACGAGCCTTAAGGAAGTGCCGTTCGGCCTCGTCGAGGCTGCGCAGTCGATGGGCGCAACGCCGGCCCAGATCATCTGGAAGGTCCTGCTTCCGGAATCGATGTCCTCGATTGTCGCACAGCTCACGACCGTCATCATCAGCCTCGTCGGCGAGTCGGCCATGGCCGGTGCCGTCGGCGGCGGCGGCCTCGGTGACCTCGCCATCCGCTACGGCTACCAGCGCTTCCGCCCGGAAATCATGCTGGCCACCGTCGTCATCCTCATCGTACTCGTTCAGCTCGTCCAGTTCGTCGGCAATACGCTCGCCAAACGTCTGGACAAGAGATAAACAAAAAGGGAGGAATCCACATGAAAAAAGTACTCGCACTCATCGCTGCGCTCGTCGTCGCGACGCTGGCTTTCGCCGGCTGCGGCGGCAGCCAGTCCTCTTCTTCGTCCTCGTCGAGCGCAGCTCAGACGAGCGGCACGAAGACGCTCAAGGTAGGTGCTACGGCTGTGCCGCACGCCGAAATCCTCGAGGCAGCCAAGCCGCTGCTCGAGAAAGAAGGCATCAAACTCGACATCGTCGAATTCAACGACTACGTCCAGCCGAACCTCGCCCTCAACGACAAGGAACTCGATGCCAACTTCTACCAGCATGACCCGTACCTCCAGAACTTCATGGAAGAGCACAAGGAAGTCAAGCTCGTCAGCGCCGGCGGCGTCCACATCGAACCGATGGGCATCTACTCCAAGAAGGTCAACGACCTCAAGGACCTCAAAGACGGCGCTACAATCTCCATCCCGAACGATCCGACCAACGGCGGCCGCGCCCTGCTCCTTCTCGAGAAAGCTGGTCTGCTGAAGCTCAAGGACGGCGTCAAGGAGAAGGCAACGCTGCAGGATATCGCGGAGAACCCGAAGAACTTCAAGTTCCAGGAAGTCGAAGCCGCACAGGTTCCGCGCACGCTCGATGATGTCGATGCCGCCATCATCAACTCCAACTTCGCAATGCAGGTCCAGCTCGACCCGACGAAGGATTCGCTCTTCATCGAGGACAGCACGAGCCCGTACGTCAACATTGTCGCCGTACGCCAGGGCGATGAGAACCGCCCCGAGATCCAGGCTCTCATGAAAGTCCTGCACAGCCAGGAAATCAAGGATTTCATCAACAACAAGTATAAAGGCGCTGTCGTCCCGGCATTCTGATTGCCCAAGACAGCACAAAAGCTCCATCAGTAACGCTGATGGAGCTTTTTTCATGCATCATCATTGCACGATCGTGATGCGGCCCTGCGGTGCCTTGTAGTCGGCGCTGACTGTGCCGCCGAGTTCTTTGAGGTAGTTGCGGACGGCGTCGGTGTCGAGGTAGTCGACATCGTGGATGGTGACTTTAGCAGGGTCCTGCATGGAGTAGTAGGAGTCGCCGCCGGAGGTCAGGAAGTCGGGGACGGCGATGTTGTAGGTCGCCTCCGGGTCGAACGGCTTGCCGCCGACGCTCGTAATCGTGACGCGCGAGCCGGGGGCTGCCGGACGGTAATAGACGGAATGCGGGTAAAGCTCGCCTTTTGCGAACGGCGTTTTCGTGTCGACCGTGTAGACGATTCCTGCAACCTGCGGGAAAGCGCCGAGCGCTGTCGGCGTCGTGCACGTCGCCGCCTCGAGGATCTCGAGCAGCGTCGAGCCCTTCATGGTGACGTACTGCAGGTAGTTGTGGTACGGCAGGACGCGCAGCAGGTCGGCCTCCGTGATCGTGCCGGCCTTGATGCCCGCGCGGATGCTGCCGCCGTTCATCAGGGCGCCGTCAATCGTGACGCGGTCGAGCACCGCAGCCTGACGGACCTGCCAGAGGTAAGCATCGGCGAGGAAGTCGCCGAGGTTCGTCTCTTCCGTGCGCACGCCCGGGTCGCGACTGCCGTTGAGCTCAAATGGCGTCATGCCGACTTTTGTCGCGAGTCTCTTGTCGATGGCGGCCTGCGCCTTATCGACGATTGCCTTGACCTTGGCATCCTCTTTGTTGAACTGGCCGTAGGCATGGAGATCTTCCTGCCACTTGCCATCTTCATAGCGGACAACGCCGATGTTCGCGAGGTGCGACCCCGTCTCGGTCAGCAGACTGCCGTCAATGTAGAGATTCTTGACCGTGTGATCGTGGCCGTCGATGAAGACGTCGATGCCCTTGACGTTCGCGAGGACGTCGTTTGAGCGGTCGCCGATGGCATCCGGCTCGCTGCCAAGATGGCCGATGGCGACGATGAGGTCACAGTGCGCGGCCTTGAGCGCCGCGACTTCCTTCTGGGCTGCTTCGTACATTTCCTCTTTCGAGAGGAAGGTCAGGCCGCGCGTGCTCTTCGGGTTCGACGTCGTGATGGTCGACGGCGTCGTCAGGCCGAAGACACCGATCTTGAGACTACCCTTGCGGATGATGGCGTGCGTCTTGCCCGTGAACGGCTTGCCCGTCGCATCGACGATGATGTTGGCCGACACGATCGGGAACTTCGCCTGCTTGATGCGCTCCATGGTCACATCCGAGCCGTAGTCGAACTCATGATTGCCCAGCGTCATGGCATCGTAGCCCACGGCGTTCATGAAGTCAATGGCCGTCTTGCCCTTGCTGAAATTGACGAGATTGTTGTCCTGGATCGCATCGCCGGCATCGACGAGCAGGACCTTGTAGCCCTTGGCCTCGTAATCCTTCTTGAGTGCGGCGACTGTCGCCATGCCGTTGACGCCGTCGGCACGCTGGTCATAGCCATGCGTGTCATTCGTGTGCAAGATGACGAGATGCGAGAAATCCGCCGCAAACGCCGTGCCCCAGAGACAGGCAAAGACGAGTGCCAGCACTGCCAGTATCTTTTTCATAAATTCTCCTTTCGGCAAAATAATACTAAAACCATACTCTTACATCCATTGTACCGAACGAAAATTCTGACGTCAAATAGTAAATGATATACAGACAAAAAAGACCCGCAACAGCGGGGAACTGTCGCGGGTCAAAAAGGGAAATTTAAGAGAAATGAGGGATGTTATGGATGCTCGTGTCAGTCTTCTACGAGCATCATCCCCTGGTTCTCACCAAGGGCCAGTGTCAGCTGACCGCCATTTGCCGTAGCTTTGGTGCCGGTCAGCTCATCGGTGAAGATGGTGCCATCTGCGGCGGAGACGGGCAGGGTAACCTGCTGTGCTTTGCCGCGGTTCAAGGCGACGATACCGAGTTTGCCGGAGTCGGCCTTGCGGCTGAAGGCGTAGATGTCGCCCTCTGCCTTGAGCGTATTGACATCGCCGCGCGCGAAGATATCCTTGTGCGCGTTGCGGACACCGATGACTTTCTTGTAGTGGGCAATGAGGTCTTTGTCCTCCTTGCCCCACGGATAGGTGCGGCGGCAATCCGGGTCGCTGCTGCCGTACTGACCGGCTTCATCGCCGTAGTAGATGGTCGGCATGCCCGGATAGCCCATGAGGAAGGTCGCCGCGAGTTTGAGACGCGCCTTGCCGAGGTTGTAGTCGAAGTCCTTCTTCGTCGGCTGTGCGACACTGTCGGAGCCGCCGCCAAACTTGTAGATAGCGCGGACCGTGTCGTGGCTGTCGACGATGTTCATGAGGTCGTAGAAGGCCTCCTTCGGGTAGTTCTGGCGCAGGACCGTCAGCTCGTAGTCGGCCGCCTTGGCGTCGCCCTTGTTGAGGAAGAGGTCGCCGAGCGCGAACGAGAGCTTGTAGTTCATGACAGAGTCGAACGTGTCGCCCGTGAAGAACTGCGAGCCATCCTGCCAGATCTCACCCAAGAGCAGCGGCTCAGAGCCGTCCTTCGTCTTGATGGACTTGACTTCCTTGCGGACGTTGGCCCAGAATCCCGGCGGCACCTCCTTGGCGACGTCGAGGCGCCAGCCGTCGAGGCCCTCGTCGAACCACTTCATGATGACGCCTTTGTCCTTGCCATTGCCGTAGAGCAGGTAGTCGCCGAGGTCCGACTTCACTGTGCCCTGCTCCGAGCCCGGATAATCGGCATCCTTGAACGGCACGAGGCTGTCGTAGCCCTGCCAGTCATGGTAGGCGTACTTCTTGCCCATCATGTCCTGTGTCTTCTCGTTGCGGATGTCGAACCAGTTCTCCCAATGCCACGGGCTGAAGACCTGGCCTTCGGCCTCGAGTTCTTTCTTGGCCTCGACCTTGGCCGCCGCCTCCGTCATGTGCTTGTCGTTCATGAGGTCGTAGATGCGGCTCCAGTACTCGTAGGCACCGACTGTCTTGTACTTGCCGTAGCGGTCGAAGTAGATGGAATCATCGCCGATGTGGTTGTAGACACCGTCCATGATCAGGTGCATGCCGCGCTTCTGCATCTCCGCCGAGAGCTTCTCGAGATCCTTGAAGTTGCCGAGGAACGGGTCAATTGTGCCGTAGTCGACGGCATCGTAGCGGTGATTCGAGCTGGCATCGTAGATCGGGTTGACGTAGATAGCCGTCACGCCGAGGCCCTTGAGGTAGTCGAGCTTCTTCGTAATGCCGGCGATATCGCCGCCGAAGAAGTCGTTGCACTCCCACTTGTCGCCGTCGGCAGCCGGCGTCTTGCTGTAGTTAGCCGGCAGGTCGCTCCATTTGCGGTGCTGCACCGGCTGGAAGCCGCGCGCATTCGCACGCGCGTTGTCGTTGCTCTTGTCGCCGTTGAAGAAGCGGTCCGGGAAGATCTGGTAGCAGACGGCATCCTTCGCCCAGTCCGGCGTCTTGTAATCCTTGCTGTAGACGGTGAGCTGGTACGGCTTGACACCGCGCAGCTTGAGCTCGCCCGTGCTGCCGGGCTTCGCATCGTCGCCGTACTCCTTCGTGTCGTTGAGCACGAACTTGTAGCCATAGAGGCCGTACGACGTCGGCGTGAACGATGCCGTCCAGATGTCCTGGTCGCCAGAGGTCGAGGCTTTCGTCATCGGATACGAAGTGACCGTGCCGGCCGTGTAGTCCGGATTGTACTCATCGCCGCCATTGGCCGTAATCTTGGCCTTGTAGACGACGAGCTTCGCGCTCGTGACATCGCCCTTGCCCGTGGCGAGCGAGAGCTTTACAGGCGTGCCCTCCTTGACGGCTTCAAACGGAGCGCGGTAATCCGTACTCCAGCTGTCGTGGTAGACCTTGTCCTCGCGGATGCGGCCATCGTCGGCGATCAGGCGCTTTGCCTTGCTGTCGTAGTAGAACGTGACATCGCCATCCTTGGCGACATTGACCTGCTGCGTCAGCGCATCCGCACCCGGCATCTTGACCGTGACCGTGTAGTCGCCCTTCTTCAGTGGGACGGTCTTCTGGAAGAGATTGTCGAGCATCTGGTCGCGCATCAGCGGGTCATCGACCGCGCCAAAGCTGCCCGAGAGCACCGGCAGGTCTTTATCCGCGCGGAATGTGTAGCTCGTGCTGTCCGCGATGTGATGCGACTTGTCGTTGTAGTAGAACGTGACCTCCTGCGCCTTCGGCAGCGTCAGCTGCACATTGGCGCCGTCGAAGTTGCCGCCGAGCCCGTAGTTCTCGGCCCAGCTGCCGTTGACGGAAATCTTGTAGTAATACGTGCCGGCAGGCAGCTTTATCTTGTAAGAATAGAAATCATGGCCGATGGCCTTCATGCGCGTCGTCGTATCCGACGGATCCCAGTCCTTGGCCGCACCGGCCTTCGACTGCACCGTGCCCGTCAGCACGATGCTGCGTCCCTCGGCAGCGAGAGCTTTCTCCTCAGCGTCCTTGCCCGCGTAATCGTACGTCACGGCATGCGTCGCATCGTCGTAGGTGAATGTGACATCGTGGTCTTTGAGCAGACGCAGCGCGATGTTCTTGCCATTCGCCTCACCGTTCGCGCCGTAGTTGACATCCCACGAGCCGCCCACGGCGACCTTGAAGTCGTAGTTGCCCTTCGGCAGATGGCCCGTGAAGACATGATGGCCAGCGCCGTCCGACTTCATGATGGTCTTGCCATCGGCAGGATCCCACTCCTTGGCCGCACCAAGCTCATCCTGCAAGGAGCCTACCAAAACAACGTCAGTCGGCTGTACGGAGCCAGGTCGGGCTGCTTCAGCAGTAGTTGCTGCCTTTTCCTCCGCAGATCCCTGTCCAGCATACGATACCGTCGTCTTATGCGTAGCGGAATCGTACGTGAAGGTCACCTCCGTGTCCTTCGTGAGCTTCAGCTTCATATTGGCACCATCGGCCGCGCCGTCAGCACCGTAATTCGTATCCCACGTGCCACCGATGGCAATCTTATACTCGTAATTGCCCTTCGGCAGTTTGCCCGTATACTGGTACTTGCCGTTGCCGGCATCCTTCATGATCGTCGTACCGTCTCCCGGTGCCCAGTCTGCACCAGCACCGAGCTTCGACTGAACCGTGCCGACGAGAACAACATCTGAAGGGCCTACCGCTGCCGCAGCTTCAGCAACCGAAGCCGTGATGCAGGTTGGCATGACGTCTGCCGGCATGACGAACGGACTGCCGAGCAGGCTAAAGGCCAGCGACATGCCAATGGCACGTTTCAACGCTTTCTTATGACTCATTACGAATGCCCCTTTCACCAAAGGAATAAAATCGGGACCTCACTGCTGAGGGCAACGACTCGTCTATCACCTTAGTGGTAACCACAAAGCCCATGTCAGGTGCGAGGTTGCCCCCACTGTGAAATCCCGATACTGTCAGAAAATCATTTGCGTATCAAGCGGAGAGCACTTCATCAGAAGTGGAAGTCGAGCCAGCTGCGCAGGATGTGACGCGTGTAGGCACCACCAGCCCAGTTAGCATCACTATTTTCGGTGAGATGCGGAGCCCACATCGTCTCCCACTCGCAGTTCTGCCACGGAACCATCTTGAAGCCGTAGAACCAGCCCTTGACGCCATTGACAAAGGTCGGTTCACGCGTAGCCCACTCATCATCATGTCCGAGATCCGAAACGGCACCGATATCCATCCACTTTGCATAGGCCCCCCAAGAACCAACTTTGTTGAGATCCGTGCCACGATAATCAAAGCGGACAGCCCACGTGCGATCTGCATGCGGTTTCAGCCAATTCAGGTCCTCTAACAGGGCATCAGATTTCAGATAAGAACCCGTGACCGAGAAATCTTTGAAAAGTTTCGCCTTCAAATCAACACCATAGAAGTTCTTAGCCCCCGTGTAATAACCATCTGCCGAGTTACCCGTATCCGATGTATGATCGACGACACGAGAGTAAGCGATGTTTGCATCGAGGTATTTACCGATTGGGCCCCAGAAATCCAACGAACCAACAATCGGTGCGCGATGCGTGTTAATCTTGACAGAAGAAGTATCCCAGCCCTTATGCGAACCATCTTCATTAAACGTTTCTTTGATCTGGTCCGTACCCGAGACAGTCGTCCAGTCAGCAGACGGTTTCCAGTACTGAGCACTCATCCACCAACCGTGACCACCTTCAATCGGATGGTACGTGGCGATACCGTCGACCTGACCACCAAGCATGAGGTTCTGCATACCAATACCGTTCCACTTGCGGCCAATGTTCGTATACCAGTTGTGGTTCTTGCCGAGCTGGAGTTCTACCCAGATATTCGAGATGGAACCATTGTGGTTATCATCGCCGAGCAAACTATCCTTATCGATACCAGAAATAGCATTTGTCGTCTCAAGGAAATCAGTCGTACCATCTTTACGGGTCAACTTGAGCATCTTAGGAATCTTGCTGTTCGCGTATTCACTGTCGCGATAATGCGCGTTTTTCTCAACCGTAAAGCGTGCCGTTGCATGATCGTTGACCTTCATGGAACCCTCGAGATCCATGTAGAAGCGATTATTATAGGTGCCATTATGACCATCTTTCACCAAGCCATTGTCATCGCCAACCTGTACACGCGTCATGCCCCAGACCTTGAATTTATCCGTCTTGTTCTTGAGATCATTGATGTCATTCGTATTCTTGTTGACCTGATTTTTCAGCGTGCCCAGCTCATTGGCATACTCGGCAGAGAGTTTGTCGAGCACGGCCTTATCGCCGAAGCTGACGTCCTTCTTCTGCATTGCCTTTGCTACAATTGCTGCCATCTCATAACGAGTCATGGTGCGGCTGCCCTGGAAGGTACTATCCCCCATACCTTCGATGACGCCTTCTTTGGCCAGGTAGTCGAGTGCCTGGTAGGACCAGTGATCCTTCGGGACGTCTGTGAAACTGTCCGCCGTAGCAGCAAATGCCGTACTGGACATGCCGACCGTCAGACCGGCAAGGATAGCAAGTGCTTTCGTGTTGATCTTCATGTGATAGACTTCCTTTCCCTTTTAAGATAAATGGGTAATTGGGATTTTATAAGAATGAGATTCCCTTATCTATCCTTGTTCCGATATGAAAATCTCATCATATAAACTTTTCTGATATCTCCCGGTAAAAAGCAGGCGATAACGGTTCTGTGTGTGATAGAGGACAGAACCGTTACACACCCAAAGGGGGAATTCCTGTAAACATGTCACAGGTCAAAAGAAATATATGTACACGCAAATACATGCGCGCGGGGGCTGATTAAAGGTTGGCGAGCAGCATGGCGCCGACGCTCTCGTAGGCGCAGCGGGCCTTGGCCTTGATGGCATCGCGGGCTGTCTCTACTGTATATCCGCTGAATGCCTCAATCATCGGCAGGTCGTTGACCTCGTCGCCGATGGCGAAGATCTCGGCATCCTGCCACCCCATCAACTTGAGCGTGTGGTCGACAGCCTGTTCCTTGCTGATCTCCTTCGGCGTGATATCGACGGCACAGCGGTTCGGGTAGGCGTGCACGACGTCGCCGAACTTGGCATTGACCTCATCACTCGCGGCGAAGGCGTCCTCCGGGTTCGTGAACCCGAGCGCAAACTGGTGGATGGTCTGCGGCAGATGGCCGACTTCGCTCTCCTCGATGTTGACAATCGGGAAGTTCCACTGCTTCGCCTCGCGGATGACCCAGGTACCTTCCGACGCATGGCAGAGGTAGGTGCGGTCCGCGGCGGACAGGGCAAAATGGAAGGACTTGCGCACGAGCGGCAGATGCGTCAGCGCGGCCAGCATCTCCGGAGCGATTTCTGCTTCCCAGAGCACCGTACCGTTGGCTGCACAGATGATGCCGCCGTTATTGCAGGCGAGATAATCGTAGCCGACGCCGTAATGCTGGAGCTGCGGCACGAGCATGCCGTGGTCGCGTCCAGAGACAACACCGAACTTGTGTCCGGCTTCACGCCATTTCTTGATTGCCTCGGCATCGCTCTTGGCGATCCTGTCCTGACGGAACAGGGTTCCATCGTAATCACTAGCGGCTACTTTCATCATCGTTCCTCCTCATTTGACATAGACGACGGCTTCCGCCGGTCTAAGAGTTCCCTTCTTGGCATTCTCGTAGTTGCCGATCAGGATGTCGGCATCCTCAAGGACGCTGCTATCGTATGTAACAGTATCATTCGTGAAGTTGACGACCGTGTACGCCGCATGCTCCCCAAGCACGCGTTTGAATGCGTAGACGTGCTCATCCTCGTGCAGCAGCTCTTCATAGGAGCCCTGCAGCAGGATCTCAGAGGCTTTGCCCTCCGTGCGCTCACGGTTCATCTGACGGTAGTAGCTCAGCACGGATGTGCCGTCCTCGCTCTCCGCCTCGACACAGCAGTCCATGAAGTCCTTGTGGACAGGCAGCCACGGCTTGCCGGTCGTGAAGCCTGCGTTCGTGTCGCGCGTCCACTGCATCGGCGTGCGCGCGTTGTCGCGGCTCTGGAACTGCACGGCCTTGAGTGCTTCTTCTGGCGAGAAGCCCTCTTCGAGGGCGTATTCATACTGGCCATGCGTCGAGATATCGTTGTAGTCCTCGATCTTCGGGAAGGCCGTATTCGTCATGCCGATCTCTTCGCCTTCGTAGACGAAAGGCGTGCCGCGCAGCGTGAAGAGCACGGTCGCAAGCGCCTTGGCTGCCGTCTTCGGATCGGTGCCCTCCGGGAAATAGCGGTGCATGGAGCGGTTCTGATCGTGGTTCTCGAAGAAAATCGGGTACCAGCCCTCTTTTGCCGTCGCAGCCTGGCTGGCTGACAGGGCATCCTTGAGCTGGCCGAGCTTCCAGGCGAAGCGCTTGCACCAGATCTCGCCCTCCGGGTAGGAGAGCTCGAGGTGGCTGAACTCGAAGAGCATCGAGAAGACGCCGTCCTTGCCGACCCACTGCGGCAGTTCCTCCGGGCTGACGCCGTTGGCCTCGCCGACCGTGAAGATGTCGTGGCCGTCGAAGACGTTGCGGCGGAACTCGTGCAGGAAGTCGAGGATGCCCGGCGTGTTGGCCGTCATCTCGTGGATGCCGGAGAGGCCGTCAGCACCGTCGACCGGGCCGTCCTTGAACGCCGGCTTCTTGATGTAGACGATGGCATCGATGCGGAAGCCGCCGACGCCCTTGTCGAGCCAGAAGTTCGCGGCGTCAAAGAGCGCCTGGCGCACCTCTGGGTTCTCCCAGTTGAGGTCCGGCTGCGCCTCAGCGAACGTGTGCAGGTAGTACTGCTGGCGCTCCTCGCACCACGTCCAGGCCGAGCCGCCGAAGATGGCTCTCCAGTTCGTCGGAGCCGAGCCGTCTGGCTTGGCGTCGCGCCAGATGTACCAGTCGGCCTTGGGATTCGTGCGGTCCTTCTTCGACTCGAGGAACCACGGGTGCTGGTCAGAGCTGTGGTTGAATACGAGGTCCATGACGATGCGGATGTCGCGCTTCTTCGCCTCGGCGATGAGCTCTTCCATGTCCTCCATCGTGCCGTACGACGGGTCGATCCCGCAGTAATCGGAAATATCATATCCATTGTCGACCATCGGCGATGGGTAGACCGGCGTGAGCCAGATGGCTCCCGTGCCGAGGGACTTCAGGTAGTCGAGATGGCTCGTGACACCTGGGATGTCACCCACGCCCGTCCCGGTCGTATCCTGGAAACTCTTCGGATAGATCTGATAGACGATGGTTTTCTGCCACCATTTCAATTCATTCATGTATATGCTCCTTTCTTCTGAGAATCTCTGAGAAATAAGAAAGAGGAGTGTGGAGCACTCCACACTCCACTCTCATTTCTTATCGATGGGACATCAGAAGGAGATGATCGGGGTTTCGTTTACTTTGACGTCTCCGTCTGCAGCTTTCTTCATCTGCGGATAGTCACCGCTGTTCGTGACAGCGAGGATGATCGTATCCTTGTAGCCCGCAGCCTTGATGGCATCGCGGCTGAAGCCGATGAGCTCGTCGCCGGCCTTGACTTTCGCGCCCGTCTTCGTCAGGCAGCGGAAGCCCTTGCCGCCCATCTTGACCGTATCGAGGCCGATGTGGATGAGGATCTCGGCGCCGTTCGTCAGGCGCAGGCCGATGGCGTGATAGGAACCTTCCATAATCATGGTGACTTCGCCGTCAGCCGGAGCTACGACCATTTCCGTCGTCGGCTCGATGGCAACGCCGTCGCCCATCATCTTCTGGGAGAATACGTCGTCCGGGACCTCCGTCATGTCGATGAGCTTGCCGGAAGCAAATGCCTTGAGTTTCATCGCGAGATCCGTCTTGACAGGCTCGCTCGGATCAGCTGCTGCCTTCGCCTCGACGGCTACGTCAGCGAGGTCGCCCTTGAGCAGGGCATCGAAATAGCTGCGGACATTCGGTACGGAGAGGCCGACGATGACCTGGATCGCATGGCCGTTCTTGACGAGGCCGAATGCGCCAGCCTTCGTGAACTTGCTTGCCGATGCGACTTTATCCGGATCAGCGACCGTGACGCGCAGACGCGTTGCGCAGTTCGTGACTTCCTTGATATTGGACGGGCCGCCGAGGTTGTCGAGGAAGACCTGAGCCTTCAGAGCTTCCGGGTTGTTGGCGAGGCCCTTCTTCTCCATCTCTTTCTTGGCCTTGTACTCGGCTTTCGAGAAGAGCTTGTCCTCTTCATCGTCGTCCGTGCGGCCCGGCGTCTTGTAGTCGTTCTTGAGGATGAGGTAACGGAATACGAAGAAGTAGATTGCGGTGAAGCAGAGGCCTACGATGATCTGCATGATGTAGGTGCCTGCATGATACTTGAACAGCGGGATCCAGTTCTGGACGAAGCAATCGATGAGGCCGCCGCCGAAGTTACCGGAAAGGCCGAAGAAGTAAAGCGTTGCGGAAAGCGTTGCCGCGAGAACGGCATGCACAGCGTAGAGGAGCGGTGCGACGAAGAGGAAGGTGAACTCAAGCGGCTCAGTGATGCCGCAGAGGACGGCCGTAATCGTGGCCGGGATCAGCAGCGTTGCGACTTTCTTGCGCTTCTCCGGTTTTGCGCAGAAGTACATGGCAAGTGCAGCGCCAGGCAGGCCGAAGACCTTCGACATGCCGTGGAGGGCGAAGCCGCCTTCCGGGAACATCTCTTTCAGGGAATGAGCGCTCGTAGCGAAGTCATTGAGATGCTGGAGCCAGTAAGCCTGGATACCGCCATCGCAGACGGCCGGGCCGAAGATGAACGGCAGGTAGATGAAGTGATGCAGACCTGCCGGCAGGAGGATTCGTTCGGAGAAGGTGTAGCACCATACGCCGACGATGCCGCTCGTCTTGAGGAAGAACTGGAACTGCTCAATGGCGTGCTGGACAGCCGGCCATACGAAGCAGAAGAGCAGTGCCATCGGGATCATGACGGCGAAGCCGACGGCTACAACAAAGGCAGGGCCCTTGAAGATGCCGAGCCAGTCCGGGATCTCCGTATCATAGAAGTGGTTGTGGATCCAAGAGGAGCAACAGGCGATGAAGATGGCGCCGAGCATGCCCATGTCGAGCGTCTTGATGTTCGCGATCATCGCAAGGCCTGTGCCCGCACCAGCTGCCTGGCTGTAATCCACTCCGAAGAAGCTGCCGTGCAGCGTCAGGAATGCGGATATGAAGTAGTTGAAGCACATGTAGATGACGAAGGACTCCATTGCGCAGCGCGCAGGTTCCTTTTTCGCGAAGCCGATTGGAACGGCGATGGCGAAGAGGATTGGCATCTGGGCAAATACCGTCCAGGCACCCTGTTCGACGACGAACCAGAAATCGTACCAGACTGTGCCTTTATCTGCAATGCTGCCGAGAAGCATTGTGTTCTTGCAGACAATCGAGATGGCAACCGTGAGACCGAAGAATGCGAACAGGATGACCGGCGTGTACATTGCGCCGCCAAACCGCTGCAATTCTTGCATGACGCGATCTTTCTTGATCGACATGTTCATACCCCCTATTTCTTAAACATACCCTTATGAGTTCTTGCCAATTCGACATTGTTATCGATTCGGCTTGGTTTCCGAGCTGGGTGATTGCAATCCCCCGATCACCCCTCGGTTATCTTGTACCTAAAGGATACAAAAAAAAGACCGCAAACGCAATAGTTTCGCGGCCTTTAGGCACATCACCCCTTTCGTGTACCACGGTACATCCGGCGTATCTTGGTACACGCGAGGTGCTGCAAGGGTTTGCAGGCAGTCTTTCTTTATATTGTTGACTGAATAGTTTTCTCTTTCAATCGATGCACGTACATGCGGTACTTGACATACCAGACCTCGATGAGCATGAAGTACGGCATCATCGACTTGAAAGAGATGTGCTTGCCGTCCTCGGCATCGTAGAGCTGGAACTCGGCCGGCGAGATGTAGAGGTTGACGGTCGAGAGGCTCGCGAGTGTGTTGTCGTGGAGCTTCGTGATGGAGATCAGCGGAATGTCGCGCAGCTGGAGCTCACGGGCGAACTCGACAACAGTCGGCGTCTCGCCCGACAGCGAGACGATGATGAAGAGGTCATCCTTCGTCAAGGTGTTCAGCAGCGAATAGAATTCCTCGCGGGCCGGTATCTCATAGAGGAAGACGTTGTCGTAGAAGAACAGCCGCTTGAGCTCCTGCAGGACGTTGGCCTGCACGTAGCCCGAGGCAAACGTGAAGACGCGGTTGGCCTCATGCACGAGTCGGCTCGCGCTGTCGAAGTTGCGCTTGAAGATCTTCTCGCCTGTCTTGAGGTAGAAGTCGCTGAGGTCCTCGAGCACGTTCGAATTGTAGTGCGGCGTCTCCTGCTCCTCCATCTTGAGGATGGCCTTGAGCTCGCCGAAGCCGTCGAGTCCGAGCTTCTGCGCGAAGCGCACAATCGTCGTACTCGAGACGCAGCAGGACTTTGCGAGCTCATGGATGGAGATGTGGCGCGCCATCTCCCGGTGCTGCAGGATGTATTTCCAGATGACCATGTCGGTGTCGTTGAGCGACTGGCGGTGGGTGTTGATGATTTCATCGAGACGCATATCCGTTCCCCCTTGACGAATGCATTTCTTATTCCTTTTCAATACAAAATGATACCATCCCTGAAAGGATACGACAAGATGTTCTCAAGAGCATCAGAACAGGCCGAGCGTCTTCAAGACGAAGACCCAGCCGAAGATCGTGAAGCACGAGAGACCCGTCGTGTAGACGACGCAGTTGCCGGCGAGGTCGGCATCACTGCCCATCTGCTGTGCCATGGCGTAACCGGCAACGGCGCACGGCGTCGCGAAGATGGCCATGAGTGTGACAAGCTCAATGCCGCGGAATCCCAGGAAAATGGCCAGCCCGAGCATGATCGTCGGCACGATGATGAGCCTGCCCGCGACGCAGCCGATGAGCTGCGGCAGGTGATCATGGTAGCTGCCGGCCTTGAAGGAAGCGCCAAGGACGATGAGCGCCATCGGCGTCGTCGCAGCAGCGAGCTGGCTGACCGGCTTGAGGATGACCTTTGGCAGAGGGATGCCGAGAAGCAGCATGGAGAAGCCGAGAATCGCGCCGAGGATCATCGGGTTCTTGAGCACACCGAGGAGAATGCCGGGCAGGTAGAAATGGCCGCCGCGGAACGTCTCGAGGATGAAGACAGAGACGATGTTGTAGATCGGCACGATGATCGCGATCATCATCGTCGGGATGGCCAGCTGATCATCGCCGAAGATATTGCTGATGATCGGGATACCCATGATGACAAAGTTGCTGCGGAAGATGGCCTGGATCATCGCCCCGCGCCGCTTGTTCGACTTCTCGAGCAGGCAGATGATGATGCCGCCAATGAGCGCCGACGCGAGCACGCCTAGGACACCGAACAGCATGAGATGCGGCCGGAATGTCTCGGCGATGTCAGTCGTGTAGATGTTGTAGAACATCATGAAGAAAAAGAAGATCTTGAAGACCATGCGGTTGACATGGGCGAGCTCCAGCTCGGTGAGCAGCTTCATCTTCTTGACGGCTACACCGATGAGCATCAGGAAAAACAACGGGATAATCGCGCAGACTGCGACGATCAGGTTACTGACCATAATGATTCCACCTTTCATGATGGTTTCAGTATAGCACAAAAAAAGACGCCCTAGGAAGCGGCGATGTGGGATTTATCATTGACAAATACGCGATAAACTGTCCTACTACGTTACTTAGTACTCTTCTCGCGTGGCGGGGTGGACCTTTTTCGGCTTCGGACTTCCGCTGAATGGGCCTCAAGCTGCTCCTGTGCCATAAAGAAGATTCGCCGCGGCAGGCGGCGAAATAACTTCAAGGACGGCTAGAAACATGGGGCACATTTAACGGAGCGACGAAGCCAGAATACATCCCCCCGCCCATCACGCAATCTGCCCGAGAGCGCTAAACACAAATGAAGATCCACGCCGAAGCCGAAACAGGTATCCCCGCCAGGTAAGAATTTCCCTAAGTAACGTTGCGCAACACTTTCCCACCTTCACCAGCGATTGCGGATTTTCCAGAATTCCGGGCTCAGCATGACGAGCAGGGTGAAGAGTTCGAGGCGGCCTAAGAGCATCTCGATGCAGAGGATGCTCTTGGTGAAGTCAGAGAGGCCAGCGAAGTTGCAGGTGGCGCCGGCTATACCGAAGGCGGGGCCGACGTTGCCGAGGGTGGTGATGCTGATGCCAAGGGCGTCGAAGGCGCCGATGCCGTCGAAGGTCAGGAGCAGCGCCCAGAGGACGATGCAAAGGATGTAGAGGAAGAAGAACTGCCCGACGCGCAGCAGGATGTCGCCGCCGACCTCGATGCCGTTCATGTGCGCACGGATGACACGGCGCGGGCTGAGTTTCTGATGGACAACGGCCCAGGCGTTCTTGGCGAGCAGGACGACGCGCGAGACTTTGACGCCACTGGCCGTCGAGCCTGCGCAGCCGCCGCTGATCATTAGCATCATCAAAACGCCCTTCGAGAAAGCGGGCCACTGGTCGAAGTCGGCTGAGACGAAGCCCGTCGTCGAGAGCGAGCCGACCTGGAAGCTCGCATAACGGAAAGCCTCGACGGGCTTCATGCCCATCGCATCGATGAGATTCACGGTGATCAGCAGCATGGCCGCTGCGAGGATCACGAGGTAGGCCTTGAACTCCGTGTTGTTCTTGAGCACGCGCGGCCCCTTTTTCCAGACGCGGTAGTAGAGGCCGAAGTTGCCGCCCGCGAGGATCATGAAGAAGGTCATCCATCCCTCGAGCGCGGGGTTGTCGAAGTGCATGGCGTTGTCGTCGTAGAGCGAGAAGCCGCCCGTGCCGAGCGTGCTCATCGCGTGCGCGATGGCGTCGAGGAAGGTGAGGCCGCAGAAGAGATAGATGACGCAGGCCGTGACGGTGAAAACCATGTACATGAGGAAGAGCGAGCGCGTCATCTCGCGCAGGCGCGGCAAGACGCGGTCGCGCGTCGGCCCCGTCGTCTCAGCGTTGTACATGTAGACCGTGCTCTGGCCGGCCTGCGGCAGCAGCGCGATGAAGATGACGATGATGCCGAGGCCGCCGAACCAGTGCGTCATCATGCGCCAGAACAGGATGCTGAACGGCTGCGACTCGATGCTCGTCATGACGGTCGCGCCCGTGCCCGTAAAACCTGAGATGCTCTCAAAGATGCCGTCGAGGAAGCCCAAAGAGCCGCTCAAAAGATACGGCAGCATGCCGAGGAAGGTCGCGAGCAGCCAGCCGAGGCCCGTGATGGCCGCGCCCTCGCGCATCGTCAGCTGCTCATTGCCGGAGCGGCCGTTGACGCGCAGCGCGAGCCCCACGAGCACGCAGATGCAGATGGAGACAGCAAAGGCCGGCGCACTCCTCTCCCAGCCGTAGAGCGCCATGAGGAAGGGGATGCCGAGGATGACGGCCTCCGCCAGGACGAGGCGCCCGAGCACGTAACAGATGATATCCCAGTTCATCCCCTAACCTCCTTTCTATCTGTATCGATTCCCTTACAAAACCAATCACCAATGGCGTCCGACAGAGCGGATGCCTCCGTCGAGCAGCACAAAGAACGAGAAGAGCTCGATACGCCCGATGATCATGATGAAAGCGCAGAAGAGCTCCATCCAGTCGGGCGCCTCCGCAAAGCTCATGATGCCGAAGAGATCTGCCGTCGAGCCTGCGCTCGTCAGGCAGCCCGCCGCAACGCCCATCGCCTGCATGAGGCTGATGCCCGAGAGTGAGATGACGAGCGTGGAGACGATGAAGATGCTCAAAAACAGGAAAAAGAACGACAGGATGCGCCCGACAATCTTCATCGGCACGGGCAGCCCGTCGATCTTGATGCTGACGACCATGTGTGGGTGCAGGGTGTGGCGGACTTCCGTCACGCCCATGCGCATGAGCACGAGCAGGCGCATGACCTTGAGGCCACCGCCCGCGCTGCCGATGCAGCCGCCGACAAAGACGAGCACGAAGAGCACGAGGCGCGAGAAATCCGGCCAGTCCCAGCACGGCGCGGAAACAAAGCCGCCCGTCGACAGGAAGGCCGCCGTCTGGAACAGACCGTAGCGCAGGCTCTCCGCCGCATCGTAGACACCCGAGCGGCAGAGATTCCAGGCGACGAGCACACCGCTCGCGAGAAAGAGCCCCGCGTAAGCCTGCAGTTCCGTATCGCGCAGCATGAGCCGGAAGCTCAGCCTGTCCCAGACCTTCCAGCAGAGCAGCGGATTGAGGCCCGAGAGCAGCATCGAGATGCCGGCCGCGAGCTCCAGCGCGATGCTGTCATAGGCGATGAAGTAACCCCGGTCAGCCGAGCCGCTCGACGACAGCGTCACCATCGACTGCGTCAGGGCTGCGAAGGGGTCGAGCCCGGCCAGCAGGTAGAGCACAAACGAAAGCCCCGTCAGCGCAGTGTAAACACCGAAGCCCTGACGCGCCGACTCGGCCATCTTGTTCCAGACAGGGCTGAAAAAAATGCTCTGGCGCGCCGACAGCGTCAAGCCGAAACAGCCGCTGACCTGCGGCAGGACGGTCGACAGGATGATGATGAAGTTGAGGCCGCCGAGCCAGTTCATGATGCTGTGCCAGAGGACGAGGCTCCGCGCCATGTCGCTGCGCGCGTAGTCGAGGCACGAGAGCCCCGTCGTCGTGATGGCGGCCACGCTCTCGAAGAACGCGTCGACAGGACTCGTCAGGACGCCCGAGAGCACGTAGGGCATCATGCCGAGGACGGAGAGCAGCGGCCAGACGAGCACCATGAAGAGCGCGCCTTCCCAGACATCGATCTGGCGCTTGTGGTCGCGGCCGAGCCAGCCAAAGCCCAGGCCGAGAGCCAGAGAGAGCACGGCCGGCACGAGGAAGGCCCAGCTCTTCTCCTCATGCCAGAGCAGGCTGTCCGCAAACGGCACGAGCAGGGCGAGCCCCACGATGGACGCGACGCCGCCCATGAGCAGCCAGAAGATGTCCAGCTGGCGTTTTCGCTGTTGGAGCTTGATCATCTCATTCCCTGCCCTTGAAATACTGCATGACCTTCTTGGAGAACTGCGTCTGGATGAAGAGGATTGTCCGGTCGCCCGGCTGGAGGACGGTCGCGCCGTTCGGGATGACGGCCTCGCCGTCGCGCACATAGGCGCAGACGAGGCAGGCGCGCGGCAGCTTGGCCTCCATCAGAGGCTTGCCCGCCACAGGCGCGCCTTCCTGCACGATGACCTCGACGGCCTCCGCCTTGGCGCCCTCGAGCAGCGATACCGAGACGACGCCGCCGCGGCGCGCGAAGGCCAGGACCTCGCTCGCCGAGAGCAGGCGGGCCGAGAGAACAATGTCGACACCGACTTTCTCCATGAGCTCCACGTACTCGTTGCGCGCGACGCGCACGACCGTCTTCGTCTTGTTGTGCGACATGTGGCGCGCGAGCAGCGCCAGCATGAGGTTGAGCTTGTCATCCTCCGTCAGGCAGACGACGACGTCCGCCTCCGCCACGCCTTCCTCTGTCAAGAGGTCGATGTCCGTGCCGTCGCCGCAGATGGCGATGCCGTCGACGAGCTTGTCCGCCATGAGTCGGCAGCGCTCCGGGTCCTTGTCGATGACCTTGACGCGCACGCCCTGCTTCTCGAGCATCGGCGCGAGCGCGCGGCCCGCGCGGCCCGCGCCGATGATGATGACGCGATGCAGCTTGCGGGCGTCGCGCTGCACGAAGGTCTGGCTGAACTTCTCGATCTCCTCTGGGATGCCGATGAAATAGGCGTTGTCGTGCGGCAGCAGACAGTCGTCGCCATGCGGGATGATCATGCGGTGGTCGCGGAAGATCATGCCGGCCAGCACGCCCTTCGGGAACTCGATGTCCTTCAGGGGGATATTCGCTAGCGGCGACGAGCGACGCACTTTCGTCTCGAACAGCCGGATCTTGCCGTGTGCGAAGTCCTCGACATCGAGCGCAGCCGGTGTCATGAGGATGCGGTTGATCTCGTTGGCAGTGATGAGCTCCGGGTTGAGCATGAGGTCGATGTCGAAATTCTCCTTGAGGTAGTCCTTGGCCTCGCTCATGAACTGCATATCGCGGATGCGCGCAATCGTGTGGCGGATGCCATGCTTCTTCGCGAGGATGCAGGCGACCATGTTGACCTCGTCGCTGGCCGTCACCGCGATGAGGATGTCAGCCCCGCGGATATCGGGGTCATTCATCGTGATGGGGCTCGCACCGTTGGCGAAGATCGTCAGTACATCGAGTGTGTTCTTGACGGCCTCCAACTGGCCTTCATCGTGATCGATGACGATCACGTCGAACTGTTCTTTTGAGAGGAGCGAGGCGATGCTGTAGCCCAGCTTGCCCGCTCCGACCACGACAATACGCAAGACGGCAGCCTCCTATACAAAATCAAATGATACTTTTCATTATACCATCTCCGCCCGTATCCAACAAAATTTTGGGCAAAGAAAAGACAGGGGCCGCTGGCCCCTGTCTCTGACGTGTGATATGTGGGAGGTCTCTTTATTACTCGGTGAAGAGTTCCGTCGAGAGGTAACGGTCGCCCGTATCCGGCAACAGAGCGACGATGTTCTTGCCCTCGAACTCCGGACGCTTGGCGAGCTCGATGGCAGCAGCGAGTGCTGCGCCTGAGGAGATGCCGATGAGCACGCCCTCGACATGGGAGAACTGGCGGCCGTACTTGAAGGCATCCTCGTTCGGCACGGCGATGACTTCATCGTAGACCTTCGTGTCGAGCGTCTCCGGCACAAAGCCTGCGCCGATGCCCTGGATCTTGTGCGGACCTGCCTGGCCCTTCGAGAGGACCGGGCTCGTGGCCGGCTCTACAGCGACGACGCGGATGTCCTTGTCCTGCTTCTTGAGGTAGTGGCCGACGCCCGAGAGAGTGCCGCCCGTGCCGACGCCAGCGATGAAGGCATCGACCTTGCCGTCGAGATCGTTGTAGATCTCCGGGCCCGTCGTCGCCTCATGGGCAGCCGGGTTGGCCGGGTTGGCGAACTGCTCCGGGATGAAGGAGTTCGGTGTCTCCTTGGCGAGTTCCTCAGCCTTGGCGATGGCGCCCTTCATGCCCTTCGAGCCGTCCGTCAGGACAATCTTCGCGCCGTATGCCTTGAGCAGATTGCGGCGCTCGACGCTCATCGTCTCCGGCATCGTCAGGATGGCTTTGTAGCCGCGGGCTGCTGCGACGCTGGCGAGGCCGATGCCCGTGTTGCCGGAGGTCGGCTCGATGATCGTAGCGCCCGGCTTCAGTTTGCCATCTTTCTCGGCCTGCTCGATCATGGCCTTCGCGATGCGATCCTTGACGGAGCCAGCCGGGTTGAAGTACTCGAGCTTCACGTAGATGTTAGCCTTGATGTCATTGGCCTTGATGAAGTTGTTGGCCTTCAGGAGCGGCGTGCCGCCGATCAGTTCCGTAACGCTGTTGTAGACTTTACCCATGGTGAATACCTCCATTTATATCATGTGTATTTCAGTGCGAGTTAAAACATATATGATTAATATGTTTATATATTAGCACAGCCTCAGCGCCTTGTCAATAGGGATTGACTTTTTCCTGTATTTCTAATATGATATAGCATACAAGAATGACATATATTTTCAATATGATTATTAGGAATGAGGGAACATCGATGAAGATTTCTGCTAAAGGCCGCTACGGGCTTGCGGCCATGACGTACCTGGCCCGCAATTACGCTTCTGGCTCGCCGGTCACGATCGTCAGTATCTCGGAGAAGCTCGGCATCTCGAAGATCTACCTCGAGCAGGTATTCTCGCTGCTGAAGCGCGCGCGCCTCGTCAATTCCATCAAGGGCAGCCAAGGCGGCTACCAGCTCTCACGCGCGCCGCGTGAGATCACGCCGTACGATATCCTCTCCTCCATCGAACTCTCTCTGATGGAGGAAACGGCGCCCGCCGCCCAGGAGAAGATGCCGGAACTCGACCGCGCACTCGCCGCCTGCGTCTTCACTCCGCTCGACGAAGCCATCCAGAAGACGCTCTCCTCTGTCTCGCTCGACGACATCCTCACGGCCATCGACAAAGAGAAATCGACCGAGAGCCTCATGTATTTCATCTGATTGACAGCATCATAGCATCAAAATGCGGCAGAACTTTGACTATCTCAGGGTTCTGCCGCTTCTTTCAAGCGAAAATGTGCCTATTTCGCAATAATTTTTATAGAAAACGTTCTCTATATGGTATTAATTCCATAAAATGAACCATTTTCCCCGCTATAGCCGTAAAATACAGTTTAACATCAGATTCAAACTGTAGTATAATAGCCGTAAGTTGTGAAGGAATACGCCCCTATCCCTATCATCGCTTACAACAGTCCGCAAGTTTTCTGTGCATGGCAGAAGGAGTCGGCCCGCCCGGTTTCCTGCTTTCATGCCGTCGGTTTTGTTGGAGGTGTTTCCCATGATGATCGACAATATCCGCGTTATCATCGAACAGGGTCCCTTCTCCGCGGAAGACGCACAGTATTATATCGAACGTATCAAAGCTACCACGAAATTCACATTGAAAAAGATCACATTCACACGTTCCGATACTTATCTGGATATCCGCTATGCATTTGCAGAGATTCCATTTGAGCGTATCCGCCGAGTCGCATTGGCGGCCCCACCAAAAAAACGTGCTGTAAATAACTGATTCTATCAGTCCTGTTTGCAAGACAGAAAGCCCCGAAGCAGTCCGCTGCTTCGGGGCTTTCTCTATATGCAGTTACGTCTGTCAGGGATTGAAGCGGAAGGCGTCGAGCTCCCAGACGCGGCCCGTGACCGTCTCTAGTGCGGCGTCGGCCTCGATGCGCAGCTCGGGGCGGATGTTCTTCTCGGGGAAGACGAGCATGCTCGCCACGTCTTCGCCGTGCTGGAAGAAGGCCTCGACGGCGGCGCGGTCGACGAACATCTGCAACGAGAGCACCTTGTCGACGAACATCTTGAAGCGGCGCACGCCGCGGCCGCCGTTCTTCATGCCCGTGCGGTCGATCGTCATGGCCTGCGTCGTGCGGTCGTACGAGAAGACTGTCTTCTCGAGGCCGTAGGCCAGCGTCATCGTGACCTTCTGCGCCTTGCCCAGCGTGATGTCCAAGAGGACTTCCGAGCCGTCGAAGAGGCGCGTGAGAATGCTGCTCTCCATGTCGGCATCGATGTCGATGGCCGTGCTCTCGATGCGCAGTGCCTTGAGCTCTGCAGCCGGGCGCGAGAAGATGTGCCCCTGGCGCAGCGTCAGCACGCGCGGCAGTGTCAGGCTGTACATCCAGCCCTTCTCGCGCGTCGGGTACTCTGCGTCCTTGTCCGGCATGCCCATCCAGCCGATCATGATGTGGCGGCCTTCGTGCTGGAGAACCTGCGGCGCATAGAAGTCGAAGCCGTGGTCGAGCTCCTGGAACTTCGTGTGCTGCATCATGTCCATGCTGTCGAGGGACAGATGACCCGCGATGTAGCCGGCCTGATAGATGTTCTGGCGGTCGAATTCGCGCGCCTCGAGGCCCTGCGGGCAGAAGATCAGCGCGTCGTAGCTGCCGAAGTGCAGCATGTTCGGGCACTCCCACATGTAGCCGAAGTCCTGGAGGCGTGTCTTGAGCTCGCCGAGGTTCTGCCAGCCGTCCTTCGTCTCCTTGTAGATGAGGACCGTGCCGCGCGGCTTCTCCTCGTCCGCCTGCGCGCCGATGACGAAGTAGCACTTGCCGTGGCGGTGGAAGAGGTACGGGTCGCGGAAGTGGCCCGTGATGCCCTCGGGACTGTCCGGCACGACGATCTCGTCCTTCTCGACATGGCCGTCCGCCTGCAGGGTACCGAGGCGCTGTGCCGGCGTGCGCACGCCGTCATTCTTGGCGTTGCAGGTGTAGAAGACGCGGACCTCGCCCTTCTCCGTGAAGCCGCAGCCCGAATAGCAGCCGTCCTTGTCGTGCTCGTCGCTCGGCCAGAGCGAGAGTTCCGGCAGCGAGTAGTGGACGAAGTCGCGCGTCTTCACGTGTGCCCAGCACTTGTTCTTGTGCTCGCAGCCCAGAGGGTTCCACTGGTAGAAGATGTGGTACTCGCCGTTCGCGAACGTCATGCCATTCGGGTCGTTGATGAGGCCGAACGGCATCTCGAGATGGAAGCGGTTGTGCCAGCGGTCCGTCAGGGGGAAGCCGGCCGCCACCTTGGCATCGATGGCCTTCTTATCAAACTTTTCCATAAGGATCTCCCTTCTATACAAACAAGAAAAGGGCTGCCGTAACGGCAGCCCTCATAGAGTTCTTACGCTTCGTCCTCTTTTTCCGGGTTAAACAGCGTGAACGTCAGAGCAAACGCTACGGCGAAACCAACGACATTGACGAGGATGTACTGCGGCAGGTGGTCGAGGTACAGGAGCGTACCCGGCAGCACCGTGATGCCCATGCCCGTGCCGGCAAGGTGCAGGAAGCCGGCAATGCCGCCTGCGCAGGCGCCGCCGACGAGCGCGTAGAGGAACGGCTTCATGAGGCGCAAGTTGATACCGAAGATGACCGGCTCCGTGATGCCGAGGAAGGCCGGCACGATCGAGGAAACGTAGAGAGCGCGCTTCTTCTTGTTCTTTGTGCGGGCTGCGACAGCGGCAGCGGCACCGCCCTGTGCGATGATGGCGCCCGTGATGATGGCGTTGAACGGATCGACGCCCGTCGTGGCGAGGAGCTGGACCTCAAGGGCATTGAAGACGTGGTGGACACCGAAGACGACGATGACCTGATGGACGCCGCCGACGATGAAGCCGCCGATGCCGTACGGCAGAGCGAGGAACGTCTGGATGGCACCAAAGACGGCGAGCTCAATCCAGTGCATGATCGGGCCGACGATGAGGAGGCCGAGAATCATGGAGATGAAGAGCGTCAGGAACGGCGTGACGATGAGGTCGATGACATCCGGGATGAAGGTCTTGAGCCATTTCTGGAGCTTCGCGGCGAAGATGCCAAGGACGAGGGCCGGCAGGACGGAGCCCTGGTAGCCGACGACCGGCACGCTGAGGCCGAAGATGTCCATCATGATTGGCTGTGCCTCACCGGCTGCGATCGCGTAGGCGTTCGGCAGCTGCGGTGCGACGAGCATGAGGCCGAGGACGATGCCGATGACCGGCGTGCCGCCGAAGCGCTTCGTCGTGGACCAGCAGACGAGCGCCGGCAGGAAGGCGAAGGCCGTATCCGTGAGGATCTGGCTCATGCGCAGGACATTGTCGCTGAACTGGACGCCAAGGCTCAGGCTGGCACCGCGCAGGCCCATGAAAAGACCTGTCGCGACGAGGACCGGGATGATCGGCACGAAGACGTCGCCGAGCGTGCGGGAAATCTTCTGGGCCATCGACATCTGTGCGTATGCCTCAGCCTTGTTGTTGCTGGCACCGGCGAGGCCCGTGCCGGCAACAAAGGCGTCGAATACCTTGTCGACGAAGCCCGTGCCGAGAATGATCTGGTACTGGGCCGCGGCGAAGAACTGGCCCTTGACGCCGTCGATATTCTCGATGGCCTTCTCATTGAGCTTCGACTTGTCGTTGATGATCAGGCGCAGGCGCGTCGCGCAGTGCTCTGCGCTGCGGACGTTGTCGCGGCCGCCAACGTACTTCCAGATGAGCTTGGCGACGCGCTCTTCCTTCGGAAGGTCGCTGTAGTCCTCTTCCGGCTCTGCAGGAGCCTCTGCAGCGGGGGCTTCCTCTTCAGCCGGCTCCGCCGTGACCGTCGTGATTTCCTTGTCGCCGAGCGCCACGGTGATCTTGTCGTAGTCGAAGGCATTCGTCACGAGAACCGGCGTCGTCGTGTCGTAGCCAGCCGACTTGATGCCCTCCGGGTCGAACTCGAGCAGGAGCTGGCCCTTCTTGACGGCATCGCCCTGCTCAATCTTGGCGTCGAAGTACTTGCCGCCGAGGTTGACCGTGTCGATGCCGACGTGAATCAGGATATCTGCACCATCCTCTGAATGGATGCCGATGGCATGCTTCGTGCCGAAGAGCACGGTGACGGTGCCGTCGACTGGCGAGTAGACCTTGCCCTCCGGATCTTTGACGGCAGCGCCCTTACCCATAGCGCCGCTGGCAAAAGCCGGGTCCTTGACATCTTTCAATTCGATGAGCTGTCCCTTGAGCGGACTGTTCAAGCGAATCTCTTTCATGAAGATTTCCCCCTTTTCTCTTTTCCTCTCATTTCGATTCGATTCCTCTTTATGAGACCGTTTTCATATTCCAAGTGTATAACGAAGACTGCGTTTTGTCAAGCAAAAAAACGTCACTCGCGGATCATATCGCGGAACTTCGTGTACTCCTTCTGGAAGTAGAGATTGACCGTGTCGACAGGACCGTTGCGGTGCTTGGCGATGATGACTTCCGTCTGGTTCTTGTGCTCCGTGTCCTTGTCGTAGTAGTCCTCGCGATAGAGGAACATGACGATATCGGCGTCCTGCTCGAGAGAGCCGGACTCGCGCAGGTCGGAGAGCATCGGGCGCTTGACCTGGCGCGCCTCGACGGAGCGCGAGAGCTGCGAGAGGGCGATGACCGGCACGTTGAGCTCGCGCGCGAGCGCCTTGAGGGAGCGCGAGATCTCGGAAATCTCCTGCTGGCGGTTGTCGCCGTTCTTGCCCGGCCGGCCCTGCATGAGCTGCAGGTAGTCGATGACGATGAGGTCGAGGCCGTGCTCCGCCTTGAGGCGGCGCGCCTTTGAGCGCAGGTCCATGATGGTGATGCCCGCTGTGTCGTCGATGTAGATTGGCGCGCGATTGAGCTTGTCGGCGACGGTGACGAGATTCGTCCAGTCCTCGTCGCCGAGCTGCCCCGTGCGCAGGAGCTGCGAGTCAATGCTGCCCTCGGAGCAGAGCATGCGCTGCATGAGCTGCTCCTTGCTCATCTCGAGCGAGAAGAAGGCGACCTTGCCGCCGTGCAGGCCGACGTACGAGGCGATGTTGAGGGTGAAGGCCGTCTTGCCCATCGACGGGCGCGCGGCGACGAGGATGAGGTCGGACGCCTGCAGGCCGCTCGTCAGGCGGTCGAGGTCCTTGAAGCCCGTCGGCAGGCCCGTAATGCCGCCCTTTGACTCGTAGAGCACGTTGATGCGCTCGAACGTGCGCATGAGGATGCTCTTGATCGGCTCGAAGCCGTTGGCCGTCTGCGAGCCTGCCACGGCGAGAATCTTCTGCTCGGCCGCGTCCATGATGTTCTCGACGGGCTGCGAGTCCTCGTAGGCCGCGCCGGCGATCTCTGTCGCCGCGTCAATGAGGCGGCGCAACTCGGCCTTCTCCTTGACGATCTTCGCGTGGTAGGTGACATTGGCCGCCGTCGGCACGATATTGGCGATCGTCGTGATGAACGGGATGCCGCCGATTTTCTCGAGCTCGCCGTCCTTGCGCAGCTGCTCTGTCAGCGTGACGAGGTCGACTGCCTCATCGTTCTCCGCGAGCTTCAGCATCGCATCGTAGACGCGGCGGTGCGCCTCGCGGTAGAAGTCCTCCGGCTGCAGGATCTCCTGCGCCTCGATGATCGCCTCTTTCTTGATCATCATCGCGCCGAGCACTGCCTGCTCAGCTTCGATGTTCTGAGGCGGCACACGATCTGGTAGTGCCATCTTCATTCCCCCTCAAAAATCAGCTGGAATGCCTCCTCGGCCGTCTCCACCGCGTGGATGTCGAGCCCTAAGAGGTCTTCTGGGATGTCGCGCTCGTTCTCCTTCGGGATCACGAGCGTCTTGATGCCGGCCTGGCGCGCGCCGTACGCCTTCTCAAAGACGCCGCCCACCGGGCGCACGCGGCCCGCGAGCGAGATCTCGCCCGTCACGGCCACATCCTGGCGGATCTTCTTCCCCGTCACGGCGCTGACGATGCAGGCGAGGATGGCCGTGCCGGCGCTCGGTCCGTCGATGTTGCCGCCGCCGATGACGTTGATGTGCACATCGTAGTCGTGGATATCCTTGCCCGTGAGCTGGCGCATGACGGACGCCGCGTTGAAGACGGAGTCCTTGGCCATGCTGCCGGCCGTCTCGTTGAAGCGCACCATGCCCTTGCCCTTCTCTCGCGCAGGGAAGGCCACGGCCTCGATCTCGATGACGGAGCCGAGGAAGCCCGCGACGCCGAGGCCGAAGATGTGGCCCTGCACGGCCGTGTGGCGCGCCTTGCGCGTGACGAACTGATAGAGGCGCGAGACTTGCGCGACCTCGTAGACGGCCTCGCGGCCGATCGTGAGTCCTGCCATCTCTCCATTCGCCTTCTCGAGCGCGAGGCTGTAGGCGTCGGCGAGGATGTTGATGGCCTTGCGCCCCTCCGTCGTGTACTCGGAGATCAGCGCCGCCACGCCCGGCTCGAGCGCGACCTCGAGCTTTGCCGCCGCATTCTGCACGATGGTCTCGATGTGCTTCGGCGTCAGCGGCTCGAAGTAGATCTCGGCGCAGCGCGAGCGCAGGGCGGGGTTGATGTGACCGGCGTCGCGCGTCGTCGCGCCGATCAGCACGAAATCAGCCGGCGCGCCCTCCTCGAAGAGCTTGCGGATGTAGGGCGGCACCTTCGGGTCAGTCGGGTCGTAGTAGGCCGACTCGAAGTAGGCGCGCTTGTCCTCGAGGACCTTCAAGAGCTTGTTCTGCAGCATCTCGTCCATCTCGCCGATCTCGTCGATGAAGAGGATGCCGCCGTGCGCCTCTGTGACGAGGCCCGGCTTCGGCTCGGGGATGCCGCTGTCCGCAAGCGTTCTCTGCGCGCCCTGGTAGATGGGGTCGTGGACAGAGCCCAGGAGCGGATTCGTGATGTCGCGCGGGTCCCAACGCAATGTCGTGCCGTCCGTCTCGACGAACGGCGCATCCTCACGGAACGGCGAAGACGGCTTCTTACACGCGGCCTCGAGCACGAGGCGCGCGGCCGTCGTCTTGCCGACGCCCGGCGGCCCGTAGAGCAGGAGATGCTGCGGGTACGGCGAGGAGAGCTTGGCGAGCAGCGATTTCACGGCGCGCTCCTGCCCGACGATCTCGCTGAAGTCGCGCGGGCGCAAAAGTTCCATGACCGACTGCGTCAGGTGGATGCTGTCGAGCTGCTCAAGCTTCTTGCGCTTCTCGGCGTCCTGCGGCGATTCCGCATCAGGCTTCTCCTCCTTGATGACCTGCTTGCGGATGTCGTCGACGTAGTCCTGGTGCTCCTGCTCAAGCTTCTCGTTGACCTTCTTCTCGATGCGGTCCTCGATATCCTTGCGCGCGCGCTTCTCGGCGATGCGCTCCGTCAGACGCTGGAGCACCTCTGGCAGGTCCTCCTCGCGCGGGGCGGGATGCAGGAGCGGATCCTCGTCGAGGATGCGCTGCAGGGCCAGCACGCGCTCGCAGCGTCCCGAGGAGCGCAGGAGATTCATCGCGTTCATGCGGCCGGCCTGTATGACGAGCGAATCCGTGCCGATGAGGTCGATGAGCGCCTGGTAGAGCGCGTCGATCTCGCGGTCGATTGGCAGCACCTCCGGCTCTGCGGGCGGCACCACTTCCTTCTGCTCATCGCGGTGAAAAAAACGATTGAAAAAGGACATATTCCCTCCTTTGTCTGCTAGATGCCTCTTCTGTCTGGAATCAAAAAGCCCCCTCTTGCGAGGAGGCTTCTACCGGGTCAATCACTCTGCGACGACGCTGACCTTGATCTTGCTCGTGACAGACGGATGAACCTTGATGACCGCCTCATAGACGCCGGTGCCCGTCACTTCACCCTGGATGGTGATCTTGCGCTTGTCGATGTCGATGTGCTGCTTCTTGAGCGCATCCGAGACATCCTTGCCCGTCACGCTGCCGAAGAGCTTGCCGCCCTCGCCGATGCGGACCGGGATCTTGACCTCGACCTTCTCGAGCTGCTTGGCCATGAGCTTGGCCTCGTCAGCTGCCATGGCCTCCTTGCGGGCCTTGGAGCCTGCCTGGGCATTGGCTACATTGAGGTTCTGCGACGTGGCCGGCACTGCTGCCTTGCGCGGCAGCAGGAAGTTGCGGCCGTAGCCTTCCGATACCTCTACGATATCGCCCTTCTTGCCGAGTTTCTTAACGTCCTGCTGTAAGATTACTTTCATCTTGATCATTCTCCTCTATGTACTTCTTGGCAATCTCGATTGCCTGTTGTTTGATATCTTCTACATCGCCGCCCTTGACCTGAGCGCCGGCGACGTTCTGGTGGCCGCCGCCGCCGAAGGCCTCCATGATGACCTGGACATTGAGCTCGCCCGTCGAGCGCGCGCTGATGCCCACTGTGTCCTCCGTGAGCTGGAAGACGACGATGCTCATGCGCACGTTCTCGATGCGCAGCAGCGAGTCCGCGACCTGCGCCGCGATGACCTGGCCATTCGAGATGAGCTCGGGGCATGTCGAAACGATGAGGCCGCCCTCGTAGAATTCCGACCGGGCCTCCGCCTTCGCGAGTGCGACGGTCGTCTCATAATCCGTGCGGAAGAGGTGGCGGACCATGACGGGATCGGCACCGCTGCGACGCAGGTAGGCCGCGGCGTCGAAGGTGCGCACGCCCGTCTGCACGGCGAAGTTCTTCGTGTCGACGACGATGCCGGAGTAGAGCGCTGTCGCCTCGACGCGCGAGAGCACGAGGTCGTCGCCGAAGTACATCAAGAGCTCTGTGACGAGCTCGCTCGACGAGCTCGAAGCCGGCTCGATGTAGACGAGCAGCGGGTTCTTGATGAAGTGCTCGCTGCGGCGGTGGTGGTCGATGACGATGACGCGCGGGATGCGCTCCAAGAGCGCCGGCGCCGCGACAAGGTGCGGGATGTGCGTGTCGACGACGACGAGCACGGGATTGAGTGCCGTCGTGCCCGCGAGATCATCCGCGTGCACGATGATGTCCCGGTATTCCTCGTTGTCCTTGAGGATGTCCTCGAACTTGCCGATGCCCTCGTTCATGTCGGACAGCACGATCTTGACGGGCTTGCCGAGCTGGCGGGCCATCTTGGCCACGCCCATCGAGGCGCCGAAGCAGTCGAAGTCCTCATTGTGGTGGCCCATGACGTAGACGGCATCGGCCCCCTCCATGATCTCGCGGATGGCGTGCGCGACGACGCGCGCCTTGACGCGCGTGTGCTTCTCCACGGCCTTGGCGCGGCCGCCGAAGAACTGCGTCTTGCCGCCGATCTGCACGGCGACCTGGTCGCCGCCGCGGCCGAGCGCGAGGTCGAGCCCCGCCTGGGCCTGCGTGCCGAGGTCGGCCATGCTCTGGCAGTCCGCCACCGCCACGCCCATCGAAAGCGTGACGGGCAGGCGGTTCGCGCTGTGGAGCTGCCGGACCTTGTCGAGGATGTCGAAACGGGCCGCGATGGCCTTGTCGAGGCCCTTGCGCTCGAGGATGACGACGTAGAGGTCATCCGACACGCGCCGCATGAAGCCGCCGAGGCTCTTCATCCATGTGTCGAGCTGCTGGTTGACCGAGAGCAGGAGCGCCGTGCGAGCCGCCTCGTCGAGCCCCTGGATGACCTCATCGTAGTTGTCGATCTGGATGTAGGCGAGAACGGTGCGGCTGAGCTTGTACGAGCTGCGCAGCGTCTCGAAGCCCGTGATGTCCTGCACGTAGAGCGCCATCAAGGGCGCCTGGTGCGGCGGCACGGGCACAGGCCGGTAGCGGACCTGATAGTAGCGGTCCTCGTTGGCAAAGACGTACTCGCCGACCGTGCCCCAGACGGGACCGATGATGACGGCGGGCCAGATATCCTTGACATCCGTGTCCTGCTCCGGCTTCTTGCCGGCGTACTCCGCCATGCGCTCATTGCACCACTGGATGCGCCCCTCCTGATTGACGATCAGGATGCCCTGCGGCAGGTCCTCGATGGCGTAGTTCATCATCTCATTGAGGTTGCGCACGACATTGCGGCAGTAGCGCTCAAAGCGGCGCGACCTGTCGTGGCAGCGCTCCTTCACAAAGAACGCCAGGCAAAGCCAGATGACAAAGGCGATCGCAGCGATGAAATAGTTGTAGCAAGACAGGATGCCGATGAGCATCAGTATTACGAACAGATGTATCGAAAGATCGATCCATGCCGAGAGATTCCGCGGCATTGTTTCACCTCATTCCAAATTATGCGGATATGCCTGCTGTCAGCTCTTCTTCTGGCCGAAGCGGCGCCGATAGTCGAACAGCATATCGAAAAGGCCCGTGAAGGCCAGGATCTGCATGAGGACACCGCCCAGCAGCACGAAAGCGTAGAGGCAGATGCGCATGACCTTGCCCACGCGGAAGCGGTCCATCACATAGCTCATCAGCGAGAGGCCCTGGATGACACCGGCGCCCATCGCCACCATGTTGAGGTTGAAGGCCGCCTGGTAGAGCGGCTGGATCTCGCGCGAGCCGCCCCAGTAGATGCCGACGAGCGCGAAGCCGAGCAAGTACAGGAAGAACTGTGGCAAGCGCCACTCCGCAAAGGGCGGCAGCTGCGGCACCGACTCGCCGAGCCGGCGCAGCACGCGGCTGCCGACAATGTAGGCGACGGCCGCGTCGAGCAGACCCATGACGCCGACGACGAACGGCAGCAGCAGATTGAGGTACGTCAGCGCCTCCTGCACCTGCGCGCGGCTCGCCTCGATGGCTGCCTTGTCCATGCCCATCTGCTCATAAACAGCAAACGTCTCGTCGAAGCTCTGCTGCATGACATCCATCTGCATGTTGAGCGGGTTGACCGATGTCAAGAGGAACAGCAGGCCGAACGTCAGGAGCTTGCCGGCGACCGACGCGACGAGCGTCGTGCCGAAGGCCTGCGCGCCGGACCATCTGCGCCGGAAGGCGTAGCCGAGCACGAGGCCGGTCGGCCCGAAGGACAGGACCATGCGCAGCGAGATGGTCGGCTCGATGAGCAGCGCCATGATGACGCCCGAGACGAGAACGGCCATCGCGCCCCAGCGCAGGCCGTGGCGCACGACGAGAACGATGACGGGGATTGCCCAGACGAGCGAGGCCACGACACCGACCACGGGCAGGTAGACTGCCGCGAGGGCCAGGATGACCGTCAGCGCCGACAAGAGACCACTCTCTGTGAGCGGCGTGATTCTATGTGAAGTCATGTCTTCATCCTTTCAAAACTAAGACTATTTTTCATTATATCAGAAGAACCGATTCCTGTCTTGCCAGCAGGTCCTAAAGCATCTGCCCCTAGCAAAAAGGCCCCGCGCTGCTGCGCGAGGTCTTTCCATGGCAATATACTGCTTTGACCGGTCACTGTGCCTGCGTTGTCACGACGCCGTAGAGCGTCGTATCGGCCTTTGTCTGGATGTAGAGCTCTGTGCCGGCCGGCAGACGGACATCCTTGCCGTGCACGAAGGCACCGGCCACGATGCCGACAGGACCGAGGACGGCGATGCCCGCGAGGCTTGCACCGGCGGCCATCGCGAGGCTCTTCATCTCTTTCTTGGCCGCTTCGCCGACGTGCGTGTCGACGTAAGTGCCATCAATCGACTTCGTCTTGTTGAAGTCGATGTTGACCTCTGCATTGCGGCCGAAGTTGCGCGCCTGCTTGACCTTCGTCACCGTGCCCTCGCCCGGCAGCCCCTTGGCGAAGACGAGCTTACCGTTGACGATGACATCGTCCGCGACCTTGTAGCGGATCGTGTCGCCAACCTTGAGGTTATCTGAGTCGACCGGCGTGACGAGCGCAATCTTGACGAGCGTATCAGCCGGCACGCGCACCTGGTCGAGCGGCAGGACGGCCGTGCCGAACGATGCCTTCGAGAGCGCCGTGAGGCGCTGCTTGTAGGTGCCCGTCCCCGTCTTGCCCATCATGCTCATCTCGAGGTCCGCCATGCGGGAATCGACAGGTTCCATGCTGACCTCGTGACCGATATTCCACTCGACGGCATTGAGGTCGGCGAGCAGCGACGGCTTCGTGCTGTTCGTGTAGACTTCGTTGTAGATAGCGTTGACGCGCGCCATCATGCTGCCGCTGCGGTGCGAGCCGTCGTAGTCCTTCTCGATTTTGTTGATGCGGTCGACGAGCGCGCCCGTCTGGATGGTACCGTATGTGTCCTTCTCGATCGCGCCGAGTTTGTCCTGGACCGTCTCCGGTGTCGCGGCCGCCGTGATGCCCATCGACGAGACGAAGAATACAGCGCTCATGACGGCGCTGACGAGCTTGCGGAATTTCATATATCGTTCCCCCTTGACCCGTATTGTCGGGATTCTCCCGGCATTCTGTCTTTGAATGTTGCCTATGTCTATTATTTTGGCATAGATCCTTGGAAATAGCAAGGAAAGCCGCTCATCCTTTTTGGTGGGCGCCCTCGGCCTGCGATTCCTCGTAGAGGCTGACCTTCGTCTCGACATCATGGTAGCCGGCCGGCTCCGGGTGGATCATGATGTCGAACGTGCCGAGCTCCTCGCGGATGAGCTGCTCGAGCTCATCGCAGATTGCGTGGACCTGTGAGAGATGCATGTTCCCGTCGAACAGCACGTGCACATCCAGGAGCTTGTAGGAGCCCGAACGGCGCGTCCTGAGGCAGTGGCAGCCCTTGACTTCGGGCACGCTCTCGATGATCTTGCGGATGCGCTGCTCCTCTGCCTCCGGCAGGCTCGCATCCGTCAGCTGCATCGTCGAATCGACAATCATGCGCCAGCCCGCGCGGAAGATGATGCCAGCGACGAAGATGGCGATGACCGGATCAAGCCAGGCCCAGCCCGTGACCTGCATGAGCACGAGGCCCGTCAGGACGCCGACGGACGTCCAGATGTCCGCGCGCAGGTGTAGACCGTCGGCCTCGAGTGCCTGCGAGCCCGTCTTCTTCGCCACGACAATGAGGCGGTGCGAGACGAAAAAGTTGATGACGATTGAGATGACCATGATCGCGATACCGTAGCTCAAGAACTCCGGCACGGCCGACGCATGGAACTTGTCCACGGCCTCGTAGACGATGCCAAGCGCGGCCGCCACGATGAGCACAGCCTCGACGGCTGCCGAAAGGTTCTCGTACTTGCCGTGCCCATAGTCGTGCTCCACGTCAGGCGGCGTCACCGACTTGCGCACGGCCCAGAAGGCGATGAGCGCGGCGATGAGGTCGACGCCTGAATGGAGCGCCTCCGAGATCAGGCTGACCGCGCCGACGTAGATGCCGACGATGAGTTTGAGGACGACGAGCGTCGTATTCGAGATGATGGACAAGTAAGCTGTCCGCTGCTTCAAGGCAGCATTCCTTGACATGAATATGCCCCCTAAAAAAATCGTTGTGGTATTCCGAGAAAAAGCTGGACAAAGCAGATCTGCCCCGCTATAATGAGTCTGTCGAGCGATCGACATACTCAAAAGCACTTATATTTCATATGTTTTCTTGCTTTTGGACGCGCGAGCGTCTTTTTTTTTGCCGTTTT
>NZ_JNKR01000009.1 GCF_000702905.1 Mitsuokella jalaludinii DSM 13811 | reverse complement strand
AATGTAAAGCGAACCATCATTCTCTGACTTACGTCAAGACGAGTCAGTTCCTCATCGATCTCAAGAAGCGCGAGGATACATCCTGGCTTTCCGAAGCAGACAGCATGGCGTTGCAGGAATCTCTGCGCAATCTTGACCGCGCCTATGAGAACTTCTTCCAAAAAAGAGCAGGCTATCCGCGTTTCAAGTCAAAGCATAGTCGCAGTCAGTCCTACCGGACGCGCAATCAGGGAAACGGCATCCGCATCGAAGGCAACCGGATCAAGCTGCCGAAGGTCGGCCTTGTGAAAATCAAGCAAAGTCGGACGTTTGAAGGCAGGATCCTGAATGCCACAGTCAGCCGCACAGCTTCTGGAACATACTTTGTTTCCCTTTGCGTCGAGATGGACAAAACGGCGCTGCTTCATCCAAATGGCGGCAGGCAGATTGGCATTGATGTTGGTCTGAAAGCGTTCTATTCGGACAGCGACGGCAATACGGTGGCGAGTCCGCGCCCGCTCAAGAGCCTCCAGCGCAAGCTCCGTCGAGAACAAAGGCGGCTTTCTCGCAAAATGCCGAAATCAAGGAATCGAGAGAACGCTCGTATCCGCGTCGCTCGTGTCCATGAACGCATCGCAAACATCCGCAGGGACTTCTTGCACAAGTTGTCTACACGGCTTGCCCGTGAAAACCAAACGGTAGCCGTGGAACACTTGAATATCAAAGGAATGCTTCGGAATCACAGACTTGCAAAGTCGATTTCCGATGTAAGTTGGAGTGAGTTTTTCCTCCAACTTGCGTACAAGACGGAACTGCACGGCGGCGAATTGCTGAAAGTGGATACCTTCTAACCGTCGAGCCAGACCTGCAGTCTTTGCGGCTATCAGAACCCGTTGACGAAGGATTTGAGTGTTCGCGAATGGGATTGCCCGGCGTGTGGAACGCATCACGACAGGGATGTGAATGCCGCAAAGAATATCCTGCACAAGGCTTTGGAGGACAAATCCACAGCGGCATAAGCTGAAATAAATATCTACCGTGGGGCACACGGGAATTCACGCTTGGGGAAATCGTGTAAGACGCCAATTCTTCGGAGGCGGTGCAGTGGTTGTTGAACCAAGAATCCCCTGCCTTTCAGGCATGGGGAGTGTCAACCATGATACAAACGGCAACCTATCATAACCATCATGACATTTCATTTTACAGAAGGTTGTAATTTTTATGAGGGGGCGGTTGAGATGAAACATTCTTTCGTAGCTATGGCGCTGATGGCAGCGGCAATAGGGATGTCTTCGGCATTTGTCGCTTGTCCGACGGCATCGGCGAGCATCTCGTCGGAGGCGGTGAAGACAGGGGGACAGGACTCGTTGTACCCTGTCGTGCATATCAAGGATGATGCGGCGGTTGCAGCGAAGATCAATGCGGATATCCGCAGTCAGATCGAGGACATGAAAGCTGCGTTGAATTACCAGTATGATGAACTGCAGGTATCATACAAACTCAAATATGAAGGGCAGAGTTACGTTTCGCTCGTTCTCTGCGTTTGGACGTACACGCATGGTGCAGCGCACGGCATGCCACATTATCGCGGCGTCACGTACAGCAAAGACGATGGTGAGCGCGCAAGCATCCGTGATTTTGTGAGAATAGGCTCAGATGATGCCTGGCGCATCTACAATCTGCCAGTGTTCAGCGGCAGTGGAAAGGAAATCCCGAAGTATCAGCTGTTTCGGGATTATGCGAGTGAACCACTTAGCGGCAATTTCTACCTTGCCGGTCACGGCCAGGTCGCGTTGATCTATCAACCTTACCAGCTCGCGGCGTTTGTTTATGGTATGACGAGCATCATTCTACCGGAGGGACTCGTCGAAGAGCTTAACGAGAAAAACCCATGATAAGTATAAACGATACATGACATAAGTGTATCGATGTATCGACACAGTATGCGGTTGACAACGAGGCGTGCGTGATATATCATAGATAATATATATGCGATATATAGTTGACGGATGTGTACATATCGGTAGGTCATTCGAGAGACGGAAGCCTATGGGTCTGTGCGGGGTGCTCTGCGCCCTGGCACGGGCCTGTAGGCCTTTTTTTATGGACGGGAGATGGTTTTATGCGATTTACGACACGCTTGCTGCACGGCAGCTTTGGGCCGGATCAGGCGACGGGGGCGACGACGCAGCCGATTTTTCAGACATCGGCATTCTATCAGGAGACGGCGGAGGATATGGCGCGGGTGTTTGCGGGGCGCAAGCCTGGCTTTGTCTACACGCGCGTCAGCAATCCGACGCTCATGAGCCTGGAGCGTCGCATCAATGATCTGGAGGGCGGTGCCGGTGCTGTGGCCTGTGCATCGGGCATGGCGGCGGTCTCGCAGGCGGTGCTCAATGTGCTGCGGGAGGGCGATGAGCTCGTGGCGTCGGGTGGTCTTTACGGCGGCACGAGTTCGCTGTTCCGCGATCTTGCACACTACGGCATCCAGGTCCGCTATGCGGACGGCGACAGTCCTGCGGCTTTTGAGGCTGTGATGACGGAGCGCACGCGCCTGCTCTACGTCGAGACGATCGGCAACCCGAAGCTCGACGTGCCGGACATCAAGGCGCTCGCAGAGCTCGCCCATGCGCATGAGGTCCCGCTCTTCGTTGACAATACGGTGACGACGCCGTACCTCTGCCAGCCTCTCACGCTCGGCGCGGATGTCGTCATCCACTCGACGTCAAAATCGCTCAACGGCAATGGCAATTCCATCGGCGGGATTGTCGTCAGCGGACGGAATTTCCGCTGGGATCCTGTGCGCTTCCCGAAGTTCCAGGATTACCGCTTCGGGCCGATGAGCTTTCTCGTGCGCATGCGCATGCGCATGGTGACGGATTACGGCGGCTGCATGGCGCCGATGAATGCGTATCTGACGGGCATCGGTCTCGATACGCTGGCCCTGCGCCTGGACCGCATCACATCGACGGCGCAGCAGCTCGCAGAGCATTTTGCTGCACGTGGCGTTGCTGTCAATTATCCGGGGCTTGCCTCGAGCCCTTATCATGAGGTGGCCAAAAAGCAGTTCGGCAATCGCTACGGTGCGATGCTGACCCTGCGGCTCGGCACAAAGGAAAAGGCATTTGACTTTATCAACCACTTGCACTACGCACTCAATGTCTCGAATATCGGCGATGCCCGCACGCTCGTCCTGCATCCTGCCACGACGATCTTCGTGCATGCCAGCGAAGAGGAGAAGGCGGCGGCCGGTGTGACGGATGACCTCGTGCGCATCAACGTGGGCCTTGAGGATCCGGAAGACCTGCTCGAGGATTTCCAGCAGGCACTGCAGCAGATCTGAGTCCTGGCTGCGGCAAAGCGATTCTGCTTTGCCGCAATTTTTTTTGACTGGATTCTTCGATCCACGCTACAATGGTGTGTGCAAGGGGGAATGTGAGATGTTTCGTGATTTGGCGCGCATGACAGCTAGCCTGAAGGGTGCGCGATATGAGGGGGCTTTGATTGGCCGGGCGGTCTGGCAGTGCAGGCGGGGGCGTGCGGGCGATGGCCTGCACATCCTGCGCGATCATCATGGCCTTCTGGACATTGTGGCTGCAGATGATTCGGGAGAACTGCGGCTCACCATGCTGCTCGGGCACCGCGCTCCGCAGAGGGATGAGCCGGCCAGGCGAGCCGGGCGGCCGTTGCAGATACTGGCGGAAGGGGTGCCGGATGAGATACAGCTATCCTTCTGCTTCTCGGCGGAGGAGGTGCACGCCTTCGTGGAAGATGTCGGGGACACGAATCCGCTTCATGCCGGTGATGCGCCGCTTGTCCCCGGCCTGGAGATCCTCGAAGCCGCTCTGTCCCGCGAGGAAATCTGCCGTGCGGCGCGCGTCGAGCTGCGCTTTCATGGCGCTTCGTTTGCCGGAGAAATGGTCTCGGTGCAGGTTCGCTCTCTTTAACGTTAACCTAAGCAGTGACATTGGTTGACATGATAGGATGACTGTCCTATAATAAGACACATGCGCAGCACTGTCGCTGCCTTGATGTTTGAGCCCTCCGCGGGGATCGGGGAGGGGATTAGGGGGAATTCGTATGGATTTAACGGCAAGAGATATGACGAAGATGGCGCTCTGCGTGGCGTTCTGCTGCGTGACGGCGTATATTTCTTTTCCGCTGCCTTTTACGCCCGGCATGGTCACGGCGCTGACGCTGGCACTCGGTGTCACGGCCTTCGTGCTGCCGCCGAAGCAGACGTTCCTGGCGCTCTTCCTCTACGTCCTGCTCGGCTGCATCGGCCTGCCGGTCTTTGTCGGCGGCACGGCCGGCTTCGGCAAGCTGTTCGGCCCGACGGGCGGATACATCTTTGCTTGGCTTGTCGTTTATCCGATCATCAGCGCGCTCAAGGGGGCGAGACCGAACTTCAAGCGCTATGCGCTCGTCGACATCGTCATCGGCATCCCGCTGACGTATGTCGGCGGCCTGATCTCGATGATGCTCGTCATGGACGTCAGCCTCGAGGCGGCGCTCGTCATGGCGGTGCTGCCCTACATCCCGGGCGATATCATCAAGTGCTTGATGGCGGCCTTCCTCGGCGTCAAGGTCAACGAGGCGCTGGCGCATAACCGATGAGAGAGGTATTCATTGCGGCGGGGCTGCGCACGCCCATCGCGCATCGCGGCGGGGCACTCGCGCATGTCCTGCCGGAGGCACTCGGCGCGCGCGTCATCCGCGCCATGCTGCGGCGTCTTGGGCTCGGGGGCGCGGAGCTGTCCGGCGTGCTCGCGGGCAATGCGGTGGGCACGGGCGGCAACATTGCGCGGCTCATGGTCTTGCGGGCGGGACTGCCAGAAGAGGTGCCGTCCTGCACGGTCGACATGCAGTGCGCCTCTGCGGCGGCGGCCATCTCGCTGGCGGCGGCGAAGATCGCGAGCGGTCAGGGAGAATGCTTCCTGGCCGGCGGCATGGAGAGCGCCTCGCTGCAGCCCTTGCGGGTCTACGATGCGCGCGACCCACGCCGCGCTCTTGTACCGGATGGTGTCTACCGCACGGCGCAGTTCTCGCCCGGCGAACTGGCGGAGGATGCCATGCTGCGCGGGGCGGAGCGCGTCATGCAGCAGGAAGGGGTGACGCGCGCGGAGCTCGACGCGGCTGTGCTGCGCAGTCATCGCTTGGCAGCCGCAGCCTGGCGGGAAGGCCTGCTCGATGATGTCGTCCTGCCGCTGTCGGAGTGCGCACGCGATACGGGCATCCGCCCGCAGCTCACGCAGCGTCTGCTCGACCGGCTGCCGCCGCACTTCGGTCCGGGGACGCTGCTCAATGCGGGCAATGCCTGTGCGATTCACGACGGTGCGGCGTTCCTGCTGCTCGCCAGCGAGGCGTTCCTGCACCGCCAAAGATGGAAGCCTCTGGTCCGTCTGGTAGCGACGGCCTCGCGCGGCGGCAACCCGCAGGAGAGCCCGCGCGGCGCGATGCGCACGGCGGACTTCCTGCTCAAGCGGCGGGGCCTCTGCTATGAAGACTTGTCGGCTATCGAGTTTAACGAGGCGTTTGCGGTCATCGATGTGCTGTTTGACCGCGCGCATCACGGCTGCCTCGACCGCTACAACCGGCTCGGCGGAGCACTGGCCTACGGCCATCCGTACGGCGCAACAGGTGCAATCCTAGCCATTCACCTGCTGCGTTCCCTGCAGACGGCGGGCGGCGGACTGGGCATTCTCTCCATTGCTGGAGCAGGCGGCATGGGCGAAGCCGTTCTCCTGCATATGTGATGCGGGGCGGTATGGAATCGGACAGAGGGGAAGGTCATAGATGCATGAGGGCATGAGAAGACAGGACGTGCAGGCGGCAAAGGGCTGCCTGCACGATTATGCGGCACTGATCCGCTGGCAGGCTGCCTGGCAGCCGCAGAAGGTGTTCCTGGTCGCGGATGAGGAGAAACTGACGTACGATGCGCTGTGGCGGCGCGTCGCTGCTATGGCGGTTGAGGCGTCTTTTTTGGGTGTTCGCGGCGACATCCTCGTCCTGGCGGATGACTTTATCGGCCAGCTGGTCTCGTTCTTGGCGCTGCAGGCCATTGGGGCACGCCCTATCCTGCTGCATCACGGGATGGAGCCTGAGGAAGTGCGGGCCGTCCAGCGGGAAAACGGCCTGCAGGGCATCTGGCGCTGCGCGGGTGCCTCGCATCTCTTTGAACCGTCGGGGCTGGTAGAGCGCACACATGAGGAGGCGGATGTCCTCGGCGTGCTGAGCTCCGGCTCGACCGGGACGCCGAAGGTCATGTACCGGACATATGCGAGCTGGGCGGGCTTTTTTCCGGTACAGGATGATATCTTCCAGGTCTGTGCGGACACGGTGATGTTCCTGCACGGCAGCCTGAGCTTCACGGGGAATATGAACAGCCTGCTCTCGGTGCTCTATGAGGGCGGCACAGTGGTGACGAGCGGTTTGATGCGCTGCCGTCATTGGGAAGACCTGATGCGCTGCCATGGCGTGAACTGCCTCTACCTCGTGCCGACAAAGCTCCATCTGATGGGGCGCGCCATGCACGGGCCGTATGCGGGTGTTTCGACGATCTTTACGGGGTCGCAGCTCCTGACGCCTGACATGCTGCGCCAGCTGCAGGCGGTCTTTCCGGCGGCCAGGATCTTGCTCTATTACGGGGCGAGCGAGCTCAATTACATCACGTACGCCGTCTGTGATGATCCGGACCGCGACAGCGCCAATCTCGGGCGGCCGTTCCCCGGCATCGGGTGAGCATCGGCGCAGAGGGGCTCATCTACGTCACGACGCCGTACCATGTCAGCGGCATCGAGATACCGTTTTCGGTCAAGGACACAGGATCGCTGAACGAGCGGGGTGAGCTGATTTTTGGCGGCCGGCGCGAGGCGTGGATTAACAAGGGCGGCGTCAAGATCAGTACGGTGCATCTCGAGTTGGCGCTCAAGGCGCTGCCGGGCATTGCCGATGCGGTCGTGCTGCCGGTCTGCGATGCGCGGCGCGGTGATACGGCCGCCGCCTTCCTCGTTCCGGAAGACGGGGCAGAGCGCCCGCTGATCCGCTACATGGTCCGGCACGCACTCAAGCCGGTTGAGGTCCCCGACGTGATCGTGCTTCTCCCGCACTTACCGCTTAATGACCGCGGCAAGATCGACCGGACGGCACTGCACCGCATCCTCGGCACGCTGCAGAAAGCGGCGCGGGCCGGATGCGATTCCGATGCGAAATGTGAAGAAAAAACATGATCGGAGGCTTGACAAGGTCAGGGGAGGCTCCTATAATAAAGCCATCGACAAAAGCGATGCGGAAGACATGACCGCGGGGACGCTGCCTCAAGAGAGGGATGCATTTGCTGTGAGCATCTCAGGTGAGCGCCGGGGCTACCCCTTCCAAGCTGCCGTGCTGAACGAGAGTAGGCGCTGCCGGAGCACATTCTCCGTTACGAAATGCTGAGTGGCTGTTTCCTGTCTGGCGACGGGGAGCGGCAATCAGGGTGGAACCACGATGCATGAGCTTCGTCCCTAAGCGGGACGGAGCTTTTTTGATTTCCTGAATTTAAGGAGGGCATATTATGTTAAAGATTACCATGAAAGACGGTGCGGTGCGCGAGGCGGAAGCTGGCATCAGCATCCAGGATTTCGTGAAACAGGTAAGCAACAGCCTAGCCAAGAAGGTGCTGGCTGCTAAGGTGGACGGCGAGACGAAAGATCTCACGACGGTCCTCGATAAAGACTGCAAGGTAGAATTTTTGACGTTCGACGACGAGGATGGCCGCTGGGCACTGCGCCACACGGCTTCCCACATCCTCGCACAGGCCGTCAAGCGCCTCTACAAGGATGCCAATGTGCGCCTGGCCATCGGCCCAGCCATCGAGAATGGCTTCTACTATGACTTCGACATCGACCGTCAGCTGACGGAAGCCGATCTTGCGGATATCGAGAAAGAGATGAAGAAGATCGTCAAGGAGAACCTCAAGCTCGAGCGCAAGGAAGTCAGCCGCGAAGAGGCCCTGAAGTTCTTTGAGGAGAAGGGCGAGACCTACAAGGTCGAGCTCATCAACGATCTGCCGGAAGGCGAGAAGATCACGATGTACACGCAGGGCGAGTTCACGGACCTCTGCGCCGGCCCGCACGTTGTCTCGACGGGCAAGGTCAAGGCTTTGAAGCTCATGAGCATCGCCGGTGCTTACTGGCGCGGTGATGAGCACAACAAGATGTTGCAGCGCATCTACGGCACGGCCTTCGAGAAGCAGGCTGACCTCGATGCGTACCTGCACATGCTCGAGGAGGCCAAGAAGCGCGATCACCGCAAGCTCGGCAAGCAGCTCGACCTCTTCAGCCTGCATGAGGAAGGCCCGGGCTTCCCGTTCTTCCATCCGAACGGCATGGTCGTTCGCAATGAGCTCATCAACTACTGGCGCGATGTCCATCGCCGCTACGGTTACCAGGAGATCAAGACGCCAATCATCCTGAACCGTCAGCTTTGGGAGACGTCCGGCCACTGGGATCATTACAAAGAGAACATGTACTTCACGAAGATCGACGGTGAAGACTATGCGATCAAGCCGATGAACTGCCCGGGCGGCATGCTTGTCTACAACTCCAAGCAGCACAGCTACCGTGACCTGCCGCTGCGCCTCGGCGAACTCGGCCTCGTCCATCGCCACGAGAAGTCCGGCGAGCTCCACGGCCTGTTCCGCGTCCGCAACTTCACGCAGGACGATGCGCATCTCTTCGTCACGCCGGATCAGGTAGAAGAGGAAATCCAGCACACGATCGACCTCTTCGATGAAGTCTACAATACGTTCGGCCTGACCTACGTGGCCGAGCTCTCGACACGCCCAGATGATTCCATGGGCACGGATGAGGATTGGGAACTCGCGACGAATGGTCTGCGCAAGGCTCTTGAGCACCGCGGCCTCGACTATATCGTCAATGAGGGTGACGGCGCGTTCTATGGCCCGAAGATCGACTTCCACCTCAAGGATTCGATCGGCCGTACGTGGCAGTGCGGTACGATCCAGTACGACATGCAGATGCCGGAGAAGTTCAACCTGACGTACGTCGGCGAGGATGGCGAGAAGCATCGCCCGATCATGCTGCACCGCGTCGTCTACGGCTCCATCGAGCGCTTCATCGGCATCCTCATCGAGAACTACGCCGGTGCATTCCCGACCTGGCTCGCCCCGGTACAGGCACGCATCCTGCCGATCACGGACAAGCAGGCGGATTATGCCTACGAGCTGCGCAAGAAGATGTTCGACCTCGGCCTGCGCATCGAAGTCGATGACCGCAGCGAGAAGATCGGCAAGAAGATCCGCGAGAGCCAGATGCTCAAGACGCCGTATTCGCTCGTTGTCGGCGACCAGGAGATGGCCGATGGCACGGTTGCTGTCCGCAAGTATGGCGAGCAGCAGAGCGAGACGATGAAGGTCGAGGACTTCATCGCTTACCTGCAGGAGCAGATTGCGACGAAAGCAAAGAAATTCTGATCCGGAAAGAAATTCGGACGGATGATGAGATGAGGGGTTGACACGGTATCCATACCGTGTTATACTCACAAAGTACGCAACAAGAAGGAGCCACCGCTTCTCACCTGATGATGAACAGTCAGCCGGGTTTATAGTATGAATTGATGGAGGTGGCTTTGTGCCGCCTCCTTTTTAGTTATTTCTATTATAAGGTTGCAGACGTGATAATTGATCAGGAGGTGTTTCCACTATTAGCAGGGAATCGTTAAGAATCAACGAACAGATCCACATCCGCGAAGTCCGCGTGACGAGCGCTACGGGTGAGCAGCTCGGCATCATGCCGACGCGCGAAGCGCTGCGCATGGCCGAGGAACAGCATCTCGACCTCGTCGAGGTCGCGCCAAAGGCAAAACCGCCGGTCTGCCGCATCATGGATTTTGGCAAGTACCGCTATGAACAGCAGAAACGGGAGAAGGAAGCCAAGAAGAAGCAGAAGACCATCAACATCAAAGAGGTCAAACTTCGCCCGAACATTGAGCAGCATGACTTCGATGTCAAGCTGAAGAACGCACTTCGCTTTGTCGAGGAAGGGAATAAGGTCAAGGTCACGATCATGTTCCGCGGCCGCGAACTCTCGCATCCGGAGCTCGGCAAGGAAGTTCTCTCGCGTGTGGCTGCGGCCCTTGGAGATGCTGTCTCCATTGAGCGCAATGCCAAACTTGAGGGTAAGAATATGACGATGATCGTTGCACCGAAGGTACAGAAGTCATCGAAAAAGAAGTCGCAGAAGACGCAGACTAAGGGAGGAAATAGCAATGCCGAAAATTAAGACTCGCAGAGCTGCCGCAAAACGCTTTACCGTAACGGGCAGCGGTGAATTCAAACGCAACAAGGCTTTCAAGAGCCACATCCTGGAGAAGAAGTCCCCGAAACGCAAGCGCAACCTGCGCAAAGCTACGCTCGTAGCTGGCGCTGATTTTGGCCGCGTCAAGAACATGCTCCCGAACGGCTGAGCCGCGGGACAATCGATATAGATATTTAGGAGGATAAGAACATGCCAAGAGTAAAAGTCGGCGTGACTGCACATAGACGTCATAAGAAGATCCTGAAGCTTGCTAAGGGTTACAAGGGTTCCAAGAGCAAACAGTTCAAGAAGGCAAACGAGACTGTCATGAAGGCGCTCTACTACGCGCGTCGTGACCGCCGTGCGAAGAAGGGCAACTTCCGTCGCCTCTGGATCGCTCGTATCAATGCTGCTGCACGTACGAACGGTATCTCCTACAGCAAGCTCATCAACGGCCTGACGAAGGCTGGCGTTGAAGTCAACCGCAAGATGCTGGCTGACCTCGCTATCTCCGATGAGAAGGCATTTGCGCAGCTCGTAGCTGTTGCAAAAGAGAATCAGTAATTCTTGAATTCTTGATTCCATGGCCCGACGGGCGGCACGCAGGTGCTCCCGCCGGGCTTTTGTATTAGGTCGTTTCAGGTTTCTGGTTTCGGGTAAGGGTAGAGCAGAGGAGAGAACCATGGTCATCGACAGTGCATCCAACAAGAAAATCAAGCTCATGGAGAGCTTGCGCCTGCGCAAGCACCGAGAGAGAGAAGGGCTTTTCCGCATCGAAGGCGTGCGCCTGGCGGAGATGGCGGCGGAGTCCGGCTGGGAACTGCGCTTTGGCCTCTACACGGCGGAGCTATTGGAAAAGGAGCGCGGCCGCCAACTGCTGGCAGGCCTCCGGGAGCGCTGTCCGCTCTATGAGATCAGCGCGCCCCTTGGGAAGAAAGTCGCAGCGACGGATACGCCGCAGGGCATCTTCCTCGCTGCAGTCCAGCAGAAGACGGACCTTTCAGAGCTGGCAGGCGGGGGGCAGAGCGGCCGGAAGCAGGATGGCGCAGAGCAGCCGCTCTTCGTCGTGCTCGACGGCGTGCAGGACCCAGGCAATGCAGGCACGATCATCCGCACGGCTGATGCCGTCGGTGCGACGGCTGTTATCCTGACGAAGGGATCGGTCGATATCTTTGGCGACAAGGTGGTGCGCGCGACAATGGGCTCGCTCTTCCACCTGCCCATCGTGGCAGATGTCAGCGCGGCGGAGGTCGCTGCCTTTGCAGAGGCGGCAGACTGCCAGCTCCTCGCGACGGCACTCGATGCGCTGGCCAAGCCACATTTTGCAGTTGACTTCCGCAGGGGCTCATTGATTGCCTTCGGCAATGAGGGCAATGGCGTCTCGGAGGCCCTGCTGCGCGCGGCGGCGAAGGTCTACATCCCGATGTACGGCCGGGCGGAGTCACTCAATGTCGGCGTATCGTCAGCCGTCGTGCTCTACGAGGCCGTGCGTCAGCGCCGCTTCTGCTGATCTTGTCATTCGCGCCAGACGAAGTAGACGCCGAGCAGGCCGTCTGTGAGTGAGACGGAGAGCGAGCTGCTGCCCTCGGCGAGCACGTTGCTGACGGCGCGCATGCTGCGTGCTTCCAGTGTCGCGCCCGCAAGCGGCCAGTGCATGCCCGTGAGGTTCACGCCCCGGCAGCTTCCTGTCAGCGGCAGCAGGGAGATGGCCTTGGGGGCTGATTCCGGGATACATGTCACGGATTCCCCGCCGTGCACAAAGAAGATAGCCTCGCGCTCATCGGCGAGCAGGCACGGCAGCGGCGCAAAGGCGCAGCTCATCACGGTGGAGAGCGCGTGGTCGAAGCGCCCGCCGAATGCGCCGGTGACGATGGCTGCCGGGAATCCAGCTTCTTTTGCAATCCTGAGTGCAAGCTGTGTGTCGGTGTCGTCTTTCTCGGGCGGGAATTTCTCGATGGGGATGCCTTTTTTCTCGGCGAAGTGCCAGGCAGCGGGTGCGGCACTGTCGCCGTCACCGATGAGGCGCTGCGGCACGATGCCGGCAGCTAGACAGGCATCAAGGCCGTGATCGACGGCCCAGACAATGCGCCCCTCAGATGCCTTGCGGAGCCATTCGACTTCCGGTGCGCGGCCGCCAACGACGAGCAGGCAGGCTTGCTGGAAACAGGAGAGGGCGCCCTGCAGGTAAAGTTGCGGCAACTGCAGGATGGCAGGGCGAGTGGCTGCGTTATCCCTGCCGTTCATGTCGTTCATATTGTTCATGTTGTTCATGGTAAGACCTCGATTTCACTAGGGGTGTGTGCTATAATCATAGCATAGATTGAAAGGAGTTGGAACAGATGCTCACGCTTACATATTATGGCCATTCTTGTTTCCTGCTGGATGACGGTCAGTACAAGGTACTCTTCGACCCATTCCTGACGGGCAACCCAAAAGCTGCTATCGCTGCCGCTGATGTGGACTGCGACTACATCCTCGTCAGCCATGCGCACAGCGACCATCTCGGCGATGCGCCGGAGATCGCGGCCCGCACGGGAGCGGCCATCGTCGCCATCCCGGAGGTGCTCGCTCTCTGCGAGGAGCGCAAGCCCGGCCTCAAGCAGTACCCGATGAACCTCGGCGGCTCGCTGACGCTGCCGTTCGGCAAGGTCCGCATGACGCTCGCGCAGCACAGCGCAGGCGTTGCAGGCGGTGTGGCCTGCGGTTACGTCGTCTACATGGGCGGCAAAGTCGTCTACTTTGCCGGTGATACGGCGCTGTTCCGCGACATGGAGCTCATCGGCCAGAAGGATGCGCTCGACTATGCCTTGCTGCCTATTGGCGACAATTATACGATGGGCCTTGAGGATGCCGCTCTTGCGGCGCAGCTCCTCAATGTGCGCCACGTCATCCCCATCCACTACAACACGTGGCCGATCATCAATCAGGATGTGCGCCACTACAAGGAGATCACAGAGGCGATGTCGCGCGCAGAAGTCCACATCATCGAGCCGGGCGGGAAACGGGTGCTCTGATGGGGCCTGTGTCAACCGTACCCTCAGCAAGGCGCGAGAAACTCATCGTCATCCTCGGGCCGACGGCTTCGGGCAAGACGGCACTGTCCGTCGAGCTCGCGAAGGCACTGCACACCGAGATCTTGTCAGGCGACTCGATGCTCGTCTACCGCGGTTTTGACATCGGCGCGGCTAAGCCGGATGAAGCGGAGCGTCAGGGCGTCGCGCATCATCTCATCGACATCTGTGCCCCCGATGAGGCCTATAGTGTGCCGCTCTTCCAGCAGCAGGCCAAGGCCATCATCCACAGCCTCAATGAGCGGGGCAGGGTGCCCATTCTCGCGGGCGGCACGGGCCTCTACGTCAAGGCGCTGCTCGAGGATTACCAGTTCAACGAGACGGGAGAGCACGCATCCTTCCGCCAGCAGATGAAGGAGCTCATCGAAAAGGAAGGCCTCGAGTCTGTCGTTGCGCGGCTCAAACGGGAAGACCCCGCAGCGGCGGCAACTGTCGATACGAAGAATCCGCGGCGCGTCATCCGCGCGCTCGAGGTTGCGCATTTCGGCGAGACGATCTCGCGCGAAAAGGCGTTCGATGAGACGGCGGAGGACATGCAGGCGCATCTCTACTACGATGCATTCGTCATCGGCCTGCGCTGGGAGCGTGAGCTTCTCTACGCGCGCATCAACGAGCGCGTCGACCGCATGGTGGAGGCAGGCCTTGAGCAGGAAGTCCGGGGGCTGCTAGCCCGGGGCGTCACGCGCGAGATGCCCGCGATGAAGGGCATCGGCTACAAGGAGATGGCCTCCTATCTCGCGGGCGAGATCACGCGCGAGGAGGCCGTTGAGGCCATCAAGACGGGCACGCGCCACTTCGCCAAGCGCCAGATGACCTGGTACCGCAAGATGAAGTACATCCACTGGTACGAGCCGGAAGGTTGCATGGCAGATGAACTTTTGCAAAGGATTTTGACGGATATGGCAGGATTTTTGCCAGAATGAGCGAAAAGAAATAAAAGATGAGCAATGTCGGGCACGATGCCTGGCAGCATGCGTCGGGACTCGAACAAGAGAAGAACGTAGAGATTCAGAGATTCAGAAATGTAGAAACGTAGAAAGGTGGGGTTTTATGCCCAACAAGGCAATCAATCTGCAGGATAGCTTCCTCAATCAGGTGCGCAAAGAGAATGTTCCCGTGACCATCCATCTGGTCAACGGTTTCCAGATCAAGGGCAGTGTGCGCGGCTTCGACAACTTCACGGTCGTGCTCGATGTCATGGGCAAGCAGCAGATGGTCTATAAGCACGCCATCTCGACGATCACGCCGGCGCATCCGATTGCGGAGATGTTTGGCGCGGAGCATCCGGAAAAGAAACCGGAGAATGCCTGAAACACGATGCCTCGATGTTTCTTTGAAGGTCCTTCCATTTCTGATGGGAAGGGCCTTTTGTCGTGTACTGGAAGCGACACATCGTGAAACGATACAAGTGATAAAGGCGATAGAGATGAGCCGAGAACGAAAACGAAAGGAAGATTGAGATGAAGACGAGAGGTTTCGAGATCGTATCGAAGTATCAGGGGCGCGGCATCGATCTGCCGCAGCGCAAGACGGCGGCGAGTGCTGGCTACGACCTGCAGGCAGCGCGCACGGTCGTCGTCGAGCCGGGACAGTTGGCGATGGTGCCGACGGGACTCAAGGCGTACATGCAGCGCGACGAGGTGCTGACCATCCACATTCGCTCGAGCATGGCTATAAAGCGCGGCCTCATGCTCGCCAATCATGTCGGCATCGTCGATGCCGATTACTACAATAATGAAGAGAACGAGGGTCACATCTTCATCGCGCTCTGGAATCGCGGCAAGGCGGCCGTGACGATCGAGGGCGGCGAGCGCATCGCGCAGGGCATTTTTATGAAGTACCTGGCGGTAGATGGCGATGAAGCCGGTGCGGGCGAAGTGCGCAAGGGCGGCTTCGGCTCGACGGGACGCTGAGGTGAGCACCATGGATAACGACAAGGAAAGCCTGGATCTCTTTGCAGAGCCGCCCTTCAACCCGCGCGGCCCGAAGGGGAAGAAGGGGCAGGCGGCGGACAGCGGGGCCATGCGCGCCTTCCTGCCGCTTGCGCGCCGCATGCGTCCGCGCAACTTCGAGGAATTCATCGGCCAGCAGGAGGTTGTGGGCCGCGGCCATTTCCTGCGCCGCATGATCGAGACAGACCAGATTCCGTCCATTATCTTCTATGGCCCGCCGGGTACGGGCAAGACGACGCTTGCGCAGATGATCGCTGAGATGACGGACAGCGCCTTTGAGAAGCTCAATGCTGTCTCGGCTGGCATCAGCGACCTGCGCCGCATCGTCAAGGAGGCTGATGAGGCGCGTCGTTATTATCAGCGCCGCACGATCGTCTTCATCGACGAGATCCATCGCTTCAACAAGAGCCAGCAGGATGTGCTGCTGCCGTACGTTGAGGACGGCAGGCTCATCCTCATCGGCGCGACGACAGAGAATCCGTTCTTCGAGGTCAACCACGCGCTGCTCTCGCGCGTGCGCATCGTCAGGCTCTATCCGCTGACGGATGCGCAGCTCGTCGAGGTCCTGCGCCGGGCGCTCGGCGACAGTGAGCGCGGCCTCGGCGGGCAGCATATCGAGGCTGCGGACGAGGTCCTGAAGGCCATGGCGCAGATGGCGGGCGGCGATGCCCGCATGGCGCTCAACCTGCTCGAGGGCGCGGCGGCGATGCTGCCGGTATCGGGCGGCGCCATCACGCTCGATATGCTCGAGGAAATCACGGGTGAGCGCGTGCAGCGCTATGACAAGACGGGCGACAATCACTACGACACAGCGTCGGCCTTCATCAAGAGCATGCGCGGCAGTGACCCGGATGCGGCACTCCATTACCTAGCGCGCATGCTCGCAGCGGGCGAAGATGTCAAATTCATCGCGCGGCGCATCGTCATCTGTGCGTCGGAAGATGTCGGCAATGCCGACCCGATGGCCCTGACACTCGCGATGGCCGCCGCGCAGGCTGTGCAGTTCATCGGCATGCCGGAGGCGCGCATCACGTTGGCGCAGGCTGTGACATACGTCGCCTCGGCGCCGAAGAGCAATGCGGCCTATCTCGGCATCGATGCGGCTCTGAAGGATGTGCGCACGAAGGACTGCGGCACGGTGCCAAAGCACCTGCGCGACTCGCACTACAAGGGTGCCGCGGCGCTCGGTCACGGCCAGTCGTACTGTTACCCGCACGACTACCCGGGCCACTTCAAAGAGCAGGCGTACTTGCCTGACAAGATCCGCACGGCGCATTACTACGAGCCGACAGACCTCGGCCGTGAGAAGGCGCTGCACGATTACCTCAAGAAGTGCTGGCCGGAGCGCTTCTGAATTTCCTCTTGCGTATACCTGTGGCAGGGGAAACCGGGATATTTTGACACCTTGGGTCATTTCTGCTATATTGTCAATATAAATCCAAGGTATTTACTCGGAATTCCGTTTCATTCTAGATATGAGGTGCATCATGAAGATATCGACGAAAGGAAGATACAGCGTGACGGCGCTCTACGAGCTGGCGCTGCGCTACGGCGAGGGTGCTGTATCTCTGAAGAGCATCGCGACGAGCCAGGGACTCTCAGAGAACTATCTCGAACAGCTCATGGCGCCGCTGCGCAGGGCCGGCATTGTCAAGAGCGTGCGCGGGGCGCAGGGTGGCTACATGCTCGCGCGCGACCCGAAGGACATCACGATCGGCGAGATCATCACGACGGTAGAGGGGCCCATTGCGCTCGTCGACTGCCTGTTGACGAGCGCCGAGTCCTCTGAGCAGCCGTGTGACAGGGCCTGCGCCTGCGTGACGCGCGGCGTCTGGGAGAAGGTCTGTGACAGCATCAGCAATGTGCTCAACCACATCACGCTCTACGACCTCTGCGTGGATCAGCCGGACAATCCGAAGAAAGTAGGGTGCGCGCGATGAAGACTGTCTATCTGGACTACGCGGCGACGACGCCGGTCGACGCGCGCGTGCTCAAGGCGATGCTGCCGTATTTCTGTGAGCAGTACGGCAATCCCTCGAGCCTCTATTCCTTTGGACGCGAGGCGCGTCAGGCCGTGGGCCAGGCGCGCCGCCAGCTTGCCTCGCTCCTAGGTGCGGAGCCGGATGAGATCTTCTTTACGAGCGGCGGCAGTGAGAGCGACAACTGGGTCATCCGCTCCTTGTCGGAAGAGGCACTGCGCCATGGCGGCGGCCATATCATCACGACGAAGGTCGAGCATCATGCAGTGCTGCGCGCCTGTGAGGCGTTGCCCTCTGGCATCGAGGTGACGTACCTCGATGTCGACAGCGAAGGGCGTGTACAGCCCGAAGCCGTCGAATCATCGCTGCGCCCTGATACCTTTCTCGTCTCGGTGATGGCGGCCAACAACGAGGTCGGCACTATCGAGCCCATCGCTGAGATCGGCGCCATCTGCCGGGCGCACGGTGTCTTCTTTCACACGGATGCCGTGCAGGCTGTCGGACACATTCCTGTCTCGGTCAAGGCGTGGCAGGTCGATGCGCTCTCGCTCTCTGGGCACAAGCTCTATGGGCCCAAGGGCATCGGTGCGCTCTACCTGCGCCGCGGCCACAAGCTCGCGCCGTTCATCCATGGCGGCGAGCAGGAGCGCGGCCTGCGGGCAGGCACGGAGAATACGGCGGGCATCGTCGGCCTTGGCGAGGCTGCTGCCATTGCAGCGGCGGAGCTTGCGGAGGAGAGCGCGCGCCTGCAGGGACTGCGCGACCATCTCTTCGAGAAACTGCTGGAAATCCCCGGCGTGCAAGGCAACGGCCCGCGTGAAGGCCGCCTGCCGGGCAACCTGAACCTCGCCATCGATGGCGTCGACCATGAGACACTACTCATACGCCTCGATCTCATGGGCTTTGCTGTCTCGGCGGGCAGCGCCTGCAGCGCAGGCTCCCTCGAGCCGTCGCACGTCCTGACGGCGATGGGGCAGGCACCGGCGCGGGCAGCGACAGCCATCCGCGTGACGCTCGGTCGCTTCACGACGGAAGAGGAGATCGAAGCCTTCAGCCAGGCGCTCTGCCAGGCTGTCCATGATATCCGCAGGCAGGCAGTCTGATGTTTGCCTGTATTTTTGTCAACATAAATTTGTTTTCAGAAAAACAATCATGTATAATGAAATGAGGTGCGATGCGCACATCATTTCAAGGAGGAATATCACGATGTTAGGAGATACACTGCGCGAGGCGCGGGAAAAACAAGGTCTTACCTATAAGGATATTGAGAAGGGCACGAGCATCCGTGCGCTATACATTGAATACATCGAGAAGGGCGAGTACGATGAACTGCCGGGCGATGTCTACACGAAGGGCTTCATCCGCAGCTATGCAAATTTCCTGAAGCTCGACGCGAATGCGCTCGTGCAGGCGTTCACGGCAGAGCGCCACAAGGGTACGGCAACAGCAGCTCCGGCAGCTCCGGCAGCGCCTGCAGCCCCCAAGAAGGCACCTGCCAAGCCTGTTCAGAGAGCGGCTGCTTCCGAGAAGGAAGCGCCGAAAGCCGAGAAACCCGAAGAAAAAGCCGAAACACCGGTGAAGGCAGAAGCGCCGAAGCGCGAGAGAAAGGCACAGACTCCTGAAGAGAAGGCGGCTCCCGCCCAGCCGAAGCATGTGAAGCCAAGGGCTGCTGTCAAGCCACAGCAGACGAAGAAGGCGGCTCCGCGTCTCAAGGCGCAGGACTTCAACGAGCCGAAGCGCTCGAACGGCAAGCTCATCGCCATCGTGGCCGCTGTGCTCGTTGTGCTCGCTGGTGCGGTCTATGCACTGTCGGGCAGCGATGACAGCGCAAAGCCTGCTCCAGCCGCACAGCAGCAGGCGGAGACGCCGGCTCCGAAGACGTACGACGGCGTTGAAGTCACGGCTAACTTTACGGCTGACTGCTGGCTCGAGGTCAAGGCCGATGGCAAAGTCGTCTATGAGGGCACCTTGAAGAAGGGCGACAGCCAGACCTGGAAGGGCACGGACAAGGTCACGGTGCGCGTCGGCGATGCCGGTGCCGTTTCGTTCTCGGTCAACGGCAAGGACCTTGGCACGGCCGGCAAGACGGGCCAGGTTGCCAATAAGACGTTCACGAAGGATGGCAACTGATGCAGGGATTCTTACCGATCTGCCGGCGCGACATGGAAGAGCGCGGCTGGCACGAGCTCGATTTCGTCTTCATCTCGGGTGATGCCTATGTCGACCACCCGAGTTTCGGCCCGGCCATCATCTGCCGTCTGCTCGAGAAGCACGGCTACAAGGTCGGCATCATCCCGCAGCCGGACTGGCATACGACGAAGGACTTTGACCGCCTCGGGAAGCCGCGCCTCGGCTTCCTCGTCTCGGCTGGCAACATGGATTCCCTGCTCAACAAGTTCACGGCGGCCAAGAAAGTCCGCCATGAAGATGCTTACTCGCCGGGCGGCCAGGCCGGCCATCGGCCAGAGCGCGCGACGATCGTCTACTGCAACCGCCTGCGTGAGCTCTACCCCGATGTGCCCATCATCATCGGCGGCATCGAGGCGAGCCTGCGGCGCATGGCGCATTACGACTACTGGTCGAATGCGATACGCCGCTCCATCCTCGTCGACAGCCAGGCCGACCTCCTGATCTACGGCATGGGGGAGCGCGCCATCATCGAGATTGCTGCTGACCTCCAGCAGGGCATCGAGGTGGAGAATATCCAGGACGTCCAGGGCACGTGCTACCGCGTGCCCAATAAGGATTATGCCTGGGATTATCTCGAATTGCCGTCCTTTGCGGAGGTGCGCGCGGACAAGAAGCGCTTTGCTGAGGCATTCAAGCTCGAGTACCTCGAGCAGGATCCGATACGCGGCAGGCGCCTCGTGCAGCAGAATGATGAATGGTGCGTCGTGCAGAATCCGCCGGCTCTGCCGCTCACGGAGGAGCAGATGGATGAGGTCTACGACCTGCCCTACATGCGCACCTATCATCCCATCTACGAGAAGGCCGGCGGCGTGCCGGCCATCAAGGAAGTCCAGTTCAGCCTTGTCTCGCAGCGCGGTTGCTTCGGCGGCTGCAACTTCTGTGCGATCATCTCGCACGAGGGGCGCATCATCCAGCGCCGCAGCCATGCGTCGCTCCTGCGCGAGGCGAAAATCCTGACGAAGCTCAAGGGCTTCAAGGGCTACATCCACGATGTCGGCGGCCCGACGGCAAACTTCCGCCGCACCTCATGCGACGGCCAGCTCAAGCGCGGCACCTGCCGCGGCAAGCCGTGCATCTCGCCGGAGCCGTGCAAGATGCTCGTGGCCGACCACAGCGACTACATCAAGCTGCTGCGCGAACTGCGCAGCCTGCCGGGCGTCAAGAAGGTATTCGTGCGCTCCGGCATCCGTTTCGACTACCTGCTGCTCGCCAAGGACGATTTCCTCTACGAGCTCTGCAAGTACCATGTCAGCGGCCAGCTCAAGATCGCGCCGGAGCACATCTCCGACCGCGTGACACGACTCATGGGCAAGTCGAACCGCGCCGTCTACCTGCGCTTCGTCGAGAAGTTCCGCCGCATGAACGAGCGGCTCGGCAAGAAGCAGTACCTCGTGCCGTACTTCATGTCGAGCCATCCGGGCTCGGAGCTCAGCGATGCCATCGAGCTCGCCGAGTTCATCCGCGACATGGGCTACCATCCGCAGCAGGTGCAGGACTTCATCCCGACGCCGGGCACGCTATCGACCTGCATGTGGTATACAGGGATAGACCCGATGACGGGCGAGAAGGTCTACTCGGCTAAGAGCTACGAAGAGAAGAGGATGCAGCGGGCCCTCATGCAGTACTGGCTGCCGAAGAATCACGAGATCGTCCGCAAGGCCCTGCATCTCGGCCATCGCGAAGATCTCATCGGCTACGGGCCGAAGTGTCTCGTGCGCCCGCGCAGACAGCCAAAGCAGGTAAAGAAGGTGTAAGTATGAGATGTCCCTATTGTAAACACGAAGACAGCCGCGTCATCGACTCGCGTGCGACGGATGACGGCATGACGATACGCCGCCGCCGCGAGTGCAGTGCCTGCGGCAAGCGCTTCACGACGTACGAAGTCGTCGAGAAGCTCCCGCTCATGGTCATCAAGCACGATGGCCGCCGCGAGGTATTCAAGCGTGACAAGATCCTCAACGGCATCATACGGTCGTGTGACAAGCGCGATATCTCGATGGAGCGCATCCTGAACCTCGTCAATGAGATCGAGCGCGATATCCGCAACACGATGGACCGCGAAATCTCCTCGCAGGACATCGGCCGCCTTGTCATGGAGCACCTCAAGGACTTCGATGACGTCGCTTACATCCGCTTTGCCTCTGTCTACCGCAAGTTTGCCGACATCTCGAGCTTCCTCGAAGAGCTGCAGAACATGCAGCAGCGCAAGCAGCGCGAGCACGGCAAGGGTACCGAGGCGCATGAAACGCATGAAAAGAAATGAGAAATGATTGGCCGGGGTACGGGTCAGTACGGAGGATGATCACTTGGATTGGGAATTGAAACGAGAGCTGAAGGAACAGCTGCAGGAGGAGCAGGGATACTATGTCTATCCCGTGGGCACGAGGACGCGCTTTGCCCTCGTCTATCCCAATTCCTATTTCGTCGGCATGTCGAATCTCGGCTTCCACATCATCTATGACCTCTTGAACAAGCGCGGCGATACGGCCTGTGAGCGCGTCTTCCTGCCGGAGCGCACGAAGATCGCGCGCTATGAGAATACGCGCACGCCAATCATGAGCATGGAGACACAGTCTCCGCTCTATGACTTTGAGGTGCTGGGCTTTGCCGTCTCGTTCGAGATGGATTACTTCAACATCCTGCAGCTGCTCGCTTTGGGCAAGGTCAAGGCGAAGGCCGTGGAGCGCGGCGAACGCGATTCCATCCTCATCGCGGGCGGTCCGTGTCCGACGTTCAACCCGGAGCCGCTCGCGGCAATCTTTGATGCCTTTATCATCGGCGAAGGCGAGGTTGTCGTGCCGGCCTTCATGGACGTCTACCACGAGGCAAAGCGAGAGGGGCTCTCGCGCCGGGAGACTTTGCAGAAGCTCGCCGCCGTGCCGGGCGTTTACGTGCCCTCGCTCTACGCGCATCATTACGATGGCGAAGGGCATCTGACGGCCATCGAGCCGCTCCCCGGGGCGCCGAAGGCTGTCGCGCGCCAGTGGGTGCACGACCTCGACGCGTATCCCGCGCACACCGTTGTCGTCACCGACAATACGGAGTTCAACTTCTATCTCATCGAGACGGCGCGCGGTTGCGGCCGCCACTGCCGCTTCTGCATGGCGGGCTACTGTTTCCGCAAGCCGCGCAACCGCTCGCTCGCCGTCATCAACGAAGAAGTGCAGGAAGCGCTCAAGTATCGCAAGCGCATCGGCCTCATGGGCGCGGCCATTTCCGATTATCCCGAGATTGATGCGCTCTGCAAGGATATCTTAGGGGAAGGCCTCTCGATGTCCGTCGCCTCGTTCCGCGCTGACTCAGTGACGAAGGAGCTCGTCGACTCGCTGGCCGAGTCCGGCCTCAAGACGCTGACGATGGCGCCAGAGGCCGGCAGTGACCGCATGCGCGCCGTCATCAACAAGGGCATCGAGGAGCACCATCTGTTCCACTCGATGGATCTCGGCCTCTCGGCCGGCATCCGCAATTTCCGCCTCTACATCATGGTCGGACTGCCGTTCGAGCAGGAGGAGGATATCGATGCCATCATCGACCTCGCTGAGCGCCTCAAGGACTACATGGAAGAGCGCGGCAGCAAGGGCACGCTGACGCTCTCCGTCAATCCCTTCATCCCGAAGCCGTTCACGCCGTTCCAGTGGGAGCCGATGGCCGACCGCAAGGTTGTCGAGAAGCGGCTGAAGCGCCTAGAGAAGACGCTGCGCCGCCGCAAGCACGTCGTCGTCAATATCGAGTCGCCGAAGGAAGCCTATATCCAGGGCGTGCTCTCGCGCGGCGACCGCCGCGTCGGCGAGGCGCTTGTGCTCGCGCATGAGCTCGGTGGCAGCAAATCGTTCAAGCGCGCGATGAAGGAGATGCGCCTAGACCCGGCGTTCTATCTCTACCGCAAGCGGCCTGAGTCGGAGATTTTCCCGTGGGAGCGCCTTGACATGGGCTTCAAGAAGTCGTACCTTTATGAAGAACTGAAGCGGGCGGCAGAGCTGAAGCCGACCATCCCGTGTTTTGAGGGATGCCACCGCTGCGGCGTCTGCTGATCGGTGAGACCATCCTGCCATCCTGCCATCCTGTCATTCTGTCATCTTGTCGTTCTGGAGGTGTTTCGATGAGCTTTTCTCTGATTGAGATCGACCCTGTCCATCGCATATACAGCGGTCATTTCTCCTCGTTCCCCGAGGATATTGCCGTCCATGGCGTTTCCTGCCGCAGGGGCGGCGTCAGCAAATCCCCGTGGGATTCGCTGGACCTCGGCCTCCATGTCGGGGATGATCCCGCCGATGTCGCCGAAAACCGCCGCCGCTACCTCGCGGCACTTGGCCTCGACGCTTCGCAGCTCGTGACACCGGAGCAGGTGCACGGCGAGGCGATACAGCGCGTCGGCCGCAGCGATGCCGGCCGCGGCGCTCTTTCTTATGCGGACTCCATCGCCAAGACGGATGCGCTGATCACGGACGAGCCGGGACTGCCGCTCCTGCTCTGCTTTGCTGACTGCACGCCCATCCTGCTGCTCGACCCCGCTCATCGGGCTGTCGGTATCGCGCACGGCGGTTGGAAGGGCACGGTGCGCCGCATCGCGGCGAAGACCGTCCTGCGCATGCAGCGGGAGTTTGGCACGCGGCCAGAGAATGTCCTCGCGGCCATCGGCCCATCGATCGGCCCGTGCTGCTACGAGGTCGGTCCTGAGGTCGAGCGCCAGTTCCAAGAGGCCTTCTCAGGCCATGAGGCGGCGCTCTTCTCGCATCCAGATGCGGCGGGCGGCACGCACCTGAGCCTCTGGGCGGCCAACCGCCTGCAGCTCGAGGAGATTGGCGTCCTGCGGGAGCATATCGACGAGGCGCGCACCTGCACGGCCTGCCACCACGAGGATTTCTTCTCCTATCGCGCAGATGGCGGCCAGACGGGGCGTCTCGGCGCCGTCATCGCTCTGCGCAGCTGATCGGCGCTCCTGCCAATGGAATCATTTTATTTTTCTTTTATACCAGTTACCAATACAAACGGGGGAAGTCTCATGATTGCAGAAAATCTCCATCAAGTTGAACAGAATATCCAGGATGCCATGGCGCGCCGCACGCGCGTGCCGAAGGACACGCCTGTGAAGCTCGTCGCTGTCACGAAGAACCACGATGTCGAAGCGATGCGCGCGGCCATTGACGCCGGTGCCACCGATATCGGTGAGAATCGCATCCAGGAGGCTAAGAGCAAATTCGATGTCCTCGACCGTGATGTCACCTGGCACCTCATCGGCCACCTGCAGACCAACAAGGCCAAGCAGGCTGTCAAGTACTTCAGTCTGATCCACTCGGTCGACACAGAGCACCTCGCGCGCGCCCTCGACAAGGAAGCCCGCAAGATCGGCAAGTGCCAGGATATCCTCGTGCAGGTCAACCTCGCGAAGGAGGACAGCAAGTCGGGCATCTACAAGGAGGATTTGCGCCCGCTCTTAGACCTCGTCGATGAATTGCCGAACCTGCGCCTGCGCGGCCTCATGTGCATCGCGCCGAATTACGATGATGTCGAGAAATGCCGCCCGCTGTTCCATGAGATGTATGAAATTTTCCAGCAGGTAAAGGAGATTCCCTTCAAGACAGCGAATATATCCTATTTATCGATGGGTATGACGCATGATTACCAGATTGCCGTAGAAGAAGGGGCCAACATCGTCCGCGTGGGAACCGCAATCTTCGGCCCGCGTCAGTACTAGACCATACAAAGAGAAATCGAGGAGTGTTTCAGATGAATGTGATCGATAAGATTTGTGGCAAGTTTGGCCTCTCGGATCCAGATGAGGACGAAAAGCTGGCCTTGGCCGAAGAAGAAGAGAGAGAGCGGGAGCGCAGCCAGAAGCGCGCTGCAGAGCAGAAGGAGGAAGAAACGTTGGGGAGCAATCGAGATCATCAGGAGAAAGAGACAAGCAATGTAGTCAATCTTCATTCTGGTGCTTCGGTCCGGGAGAATGTCGTGGCGGCGCAGATGAAGGTCATCATCATCGAGCCGAAGACATTTGACGATGCACAGCAGGTCGCGAACAATCTGCGCGAGCGCAAGCCAGTCGTCATCAACTTCGAGCACACGGATGCTGAGGCAGCTAAGCGCATCATCGACTTCATCAGCGGCACGACGTATGCCCTGAACGGCGAGATCAAGAAAGTCGGTCACAATGTCTTCCTCTGCGCGCCGAGCAATGTCAATGTGACGTATACGGAAGAGGAGCGCAAGGTGTCGGCAGAGATGCCCTGGCTCAAGAAGTGAGTGCATCGCATCCGCAAGAATACTAGGGATACTGTAAAGTCTGAGGGGGCTTTTCTATGAGCATGGATTTGCGCGTCGGTTTCATCGGCGGCGGCGCGATGGCAGAGGCCATCGTCGCCGGCATCACGCAGGGGACAGTCAGCCGCGAGAACATCTACGTATCGGACCACAAGGCAGCGCGCTGCCAGCAGCTCGCTGAGCAGTACGGCATCCACGCGAGCGTGGGAGCGGACTCGTTCCTCGGCCATGTCGATGTCCTCTTCCTCGCCGTCAAGCCACAGGCCGCGGCCAAGGCTATCGCAGAGGTCAAGGACAAGGTGAAGGGCACGACGCTGATCCTCTCAATCGTCGCAGGACTGACGCTCGATGTGTTGGAAGCGTCGTTTGCGGAGCAGCCTGTCGTGCGCATCATGCCGAACACGCCGCTCTCTGTCGGCGCCGGCATGTCGGCCTTTGCCTGCGGCACGCGCGCGGGAGAGGCGGAGTCCGCCATCGTCGCGGAGCTCTTGTCTTCGGTCGGCCGCGCCATCGAAGTCACGGAGTCCGCGATGGACGCCGTGACGGGGCTCTCAGGCAGCGGTCCGGCCTACGTATTCCTGCTCATCGACGCATTGTCGGACGGCGGCGTGGCCGCGGGCCTCAAGCGCGACGATGCGACGCTCTTGGCGGCGCAGACCGTCTACGGAGCGGCAAAGATGGTCCTCGAGACGGGGAAGCATCCGGACGCCCTGCGCGACCAGGTCACGAGTCCGGCCGGCACGACGATTGCCGGTGTGCGCGTGCTCGAGAACCGCGGCCTGCGCGGCGCGCTGATGGACGCCGTGATCGCTGCAACGGAGAAGTCGAAGGACTTAGGGAAAAGTAAGAAGTAAGAAAAGAAGTAAGAGAAGCATATATGGCAAGTGAACAGAAAGAAAAACTCATACGGTTTTACAAGGGCACGGAAGGCGAGGAGACGGTCGTCAAGCTCGTCGACCTCGCAGAAGCCGTGCAGCGCAGCCAGAAATTCCGCCTGAGCGGCTTCCTAGACCCGTACGGCCAGGAAATCGCAGAGACGGTGGCAGCCAACTATCCGGGGCTGTGCGTCGATTTCGGCGGCGGCTATCAGGGTGCGGAACGTGCGCGTGCGATGTACATCCACGAGGACTTCGCCGGCACGCCCGCTGGCTTTGACATCGCCTGCCTCAAGGCATCGTGGAACGGTCAGTTTGCACGCCTGAGCCACCGCGATGTGCTCGGCGCCCTGATGGGGCTTGGCATTGAACGGGACCGCCTCGGTGACCTCTTGGTGACAGCGGATTCTGTGCGCATACTCTGCGACAGCAAGATGGCAGAGTACTTGCTCCAGAACCTCACGAAGATCGGCGCCGTTGGCGTCAGCTGCGAGATGGCAGACCTTGCGGACATTGCGCCGCGCGAGGAGCGCTGCAAGGAGATCCGCGCGACGGTCGCCTCGCTGCGCATCGACTCAATCGCGGCCTCGGGCTTCGGTTCGTCGCGCAGTCGCGCGGCCGCTGACATCGCCGCTGACAAGATGAAGCTCAACTGGCAACCGGTCAAGAGCGCGTCGCAGACGGTCAAAGAGGGCGACATCATCTCGATGCGCGGCCGCGGCCGCCTCGAGGTCGCGGAAGTCCGCGGCCAGACGAAGAAGGGCCGCACCGTCGTCGTGCTCAAGCGCTACATCTGACGAGTACAGACGGGCCACAGATGCATGGATTCACAGACTCATTCATATAGATGGGAGATCTTGATTTTGCTTACACCACTCGATATCCACAACAAAGAATTTAAGCGCAGCTTCCGCGGCTACAACGAAGATGAGATCGATGACTTCCTCGACCAGGTCGTCAACGACTACGAGAAACTCTTCCGCGAGAACGACAACCTCAAGGAAGAACTCGCCCGCATGAAGAAGGACAATGCGCAGTACCAGAAGCTCGAGAACAATCTCAAGGAGACGCTGCTGATTGCGCAGAAGACGGCCAATGAGGTCACGGACACGGCCAAGCAGCACGCAGAGAACCTGCGCGAGAGCACGGCGAAGGAGTGCCAGAACATGCGCCGTGATGCTGAGATCTCGGCGCGCCAGATGGTGGAGGCAGCTGACCACCAGGTCAAGTCCGCCACTGTCGAGTACTGCCGCCTCGTCGAGGCCAAGTCGCAGTTCCTCTATCAGATCAAGGCAGCGCTTGAGTCGGAGCTCGCTGTGCTCCATGATGCCATCGACCGTCTGCCGCGCCAGCAGACCACTGCGCCGCAGCAGGAAGAGAAGTCTGAGGCAAATCCAGCTGCGCCACAGGAGAATGCCCCTGCAGCTGATGCTGTACAGAAGGGCTGAGACAGCGCCATGGCGTTTGTATTATTTGTCCTGATCCTCGTCGCCGACCAGCTGACGAAGTACGCCATCAGCGCGAACTTCCTGCCCGGTGAGAGTCTGCCCGTCGTGCCACATATCTTCCACATCACCTACGTGCTGAATCCTGGTGCCGCCTTCGGCATGCTGCCGCAGGCGCGCTGGTTCTTCGTCCTCGCGGCGGTGGCGCTCTTTATCGCCTTCATGGCCTACCACAGGCAGCTTAAAAGGCAGCCCGCAGCGTTCTACTACGGCTGTGTTGCCATGCTTGCCGGGGCCGTCGGCAATCTCATCGACCGCATCCGCCAGGGCCTCGTCATCGATTTCTTCGATTTCCGCATCTGGCCCGTATTCAATGTGGCCGATGTTGCGATTGTGCTCGGCGTTGCAGGCATGGTCTTTGCCATACTGTTCCGCATGAAAGATGCGTGAGCGCACAGAGTGCGCGATGGATGGTAGGCATGAGATAGGAGCAGGCGTGGAGCTGGAGGAGAAGAAAGGGATGGATGAGTGAATATGTCAGATTCTACGAAGGTGTTTACAGCAGACCAGGACGATGAGCGTCTCGACCGCTTCCTCACGCGCATGGAGCCCGCGCTCTCGCGCGCCCATGTCCAGAAGGTCATCGCAGAGGGGCAGGCACTCGTCGGCGGTCGTGTGCGCAAGTCCAACTACAAGCTGCAGGCAGGGGAGGAAGTCATCTTCCATCTGCCGGAGGCAAAGCCCGTCGAAATCCTGCCGGAGGATATCCCGCTCGCCATCCTCTACGAGGACAGCGACATCATCGTCGTCAACAAGGCGCGCGGCATGGTCGTGCATCCGGCAACGGGCATCTACACCGGGACGCTCGTCAATGCACTGCTCTATCACTGCAAGGATCTCTCCGGCATCAACGGCGAGATCCGTCCGGGCATCGTCCACCGCCTCGACAAGGACACGTCGGGCGTCATGGTCGCGGCCAAGAACGACGCGGCGCATCTCGACCTCGCGGAGCAGATCCGCACAAAGGCGGCGCACCGCATCTACTGGGCCATCGTCTGCGGCAACATCCGCGAGGAGGCAGGCGTCATCAAGGGCGACATCGGCCGTCATCCGACGGACCGCAAGAAGATGGCCATCGTGCATGAGCACGGCAAGCCGGCTGTCACGCACTTCCGCGTGCTCGAGCGCTTCGGCGACTACACGCTCGTCGAGTGCCGCTTGGAGACGGGCCGCACGCACCAGATCCGCGTGCACATGGCGAGCATCGGGCATCCCGTGCTCGGCGATCCCAAGTACGGGCCGCGCAAGGCCTGCCCGTTTGCCATCAAGGGGCAGGCGCTGCATTCCATGCAACTCACGCTGACCCATCCGCGCACGCGCGAGAGTATGACCTTCACGGCACCTCTGCCTGAGGACATGGAGAAGATCCTCAGGGCACTGCGTGCCAAGTTCCAGCGCTGATCGCACGTTTAGCAGCTGCAAGAGTGTATCGTGCTTTGCAGTCGTAACGATCAACGGATTGTGTTTGGGAGGGATTTTTATGCCAGTATTGACCGACAAGACCGTCATCATGGATTCCGAGGGGATTCGCCGCGCCCTGACGCGCATCTCGCATGAGATCGTCGAGCGCAACAAGGGCGTCGACAACATCGTCATCGTGGGCATCCGCACGCGCGGCGTGCCGATTGCGGAGCGCATCGCTGCCAATATCGAGCATATCGAGGGCAAGAAGCCGCCAGTCGGTGTCCTCGACATCACGCTCTATCGCGATGACCTCTCGTCACTCTCGTATCAGCCGATTGTTCATCAGACGGAACTGCCTGTCGACATCACGGGCAAGACAATCGTGCTCGTCGATGACGTGCTCTACACGGGCCGCACGATCCGCGCAGCGCTCGATGCCATCATCGACATGGGTCGCCCGAAGGCCATCCAGCTCGCAGTCCTCGTCGACCGCGGCCACCGCGAACTGCCGATCCGTGCAGACTTCGTCGGCAAGAATGTGCCGACCTCCTCGCACGAGGTCGTCAGCGTCCAGCTCAGCACGATCGACCAGGCCGAGAAGGTCGTCATCCGCGAATTCCGCGACGAGAAATAAAAATGAACCTGCTTCATTTTTTGCTTGACAGCGGCCCTGCGGATGCGTTATGATGAATACAACAAGCAGAATAGTGAACTCACATCCAGAGCGGCGGAGGGACTGGCCCAATGAAACCGCGGCAACCATTGACGCTTTGTCAAAACGGTGCCAATTCCTTTAGGTTCAGCCTATAAGATGAGAGTGCGATAGAAAGCTCTCTTTTATAGAGAGCTTTTTCTGATGTACGGGAAGAGCGGTGAGCTTGCTGGTCCGTGCAGGCCGTTCTGGAGCTGAGTGGATTCGTCCGTATTTCAGTAGTATGGATTCAACAGAAGGAGGTTTCTCTCTTGAGCAAGAAACGCATGTTATTTACCTCGGAATCGGTCACGGAGGGTCATCCGGACAAGATGGCCGACCAGATCTCGGACAGCATCCTCGATGCTATCCTCGCTAAGGACCCGAATGGCCGCGTGGCCTGCGAGACGCTCGTGACGACGGGGCAGGTACACGTCGTCGGTGAGGTGTCGACGCACTGCTACGTCGACATCCCGAAGATCATCCGCGAGACGGTGCGCGAAATCGGCTACACGCGCGCCAAGTACGGCTTCGATGCCGACACCTGCGGCATTCTCGTCTCGCTTGACGAGCAGTCGCCGGATATCGCACAGGGCGTCGACAAGGCACTCGAGGCGCGTGAGGGCGATATGGACATCGAAGATGCCATCGGCGCCGGCGATCAGGGCATGATGTTCGGCTATGCGACGAATGAGACGAAGGAGTACATGCCGCTGACCATTGCGCTGGCACACCGCCTCGCACGCCGCCTCGCCGAGGTCCGCAAGGACGGCACGCTCTCCTATCTTCGTCCGGACGGCAAGACGCAGGTCACGGTGCTCTATGAAGATGGCAAGCCGGTCGCCGTCGACACGATCGTCATCTCGACGCAGCACGACGAGAATATCGAGCTCAAACAGATCCGCAAGGACCTCATCGAGCATGTCATCAAGGCCATCGTGCCGGCCGAACTCCTGACGGATGCGACGAAGATCTTCATCAATCCGACGGGCAAGTTCGTCATCGGCGGACCGCAGGGCGACTCGGGCCTGACGGGCCGCAAGATCATCGTCGACACGTACGGCGGCTGGGCACGCCATGGCGGCGGCGCTTTCTCGGGCAAAGACCCGACGAAGGTGGACCGCAGTGCTGCCTATGCGGCCCGCTACGTCGCCAAGAACATTGTCGCCGCCGGTCTCGCTGACCGCTGCGAGATCCAGCTGGCCTACGCTATCGGTGTCGCACATCCTGTCTCCATCATGGTCGATACCTTCGGCACCAACAAGGTCGATGAGGATACGATCGAGGCGCTTGTCAAGAAGCACTTCGACCTGCGCCCGGCCGGCATCATCAAGATGCTCGACCTCCGCCGCCCCATCTACAAGCAGACCGCTGCTTACGGTCACTTCGGCCGCACTGACGTCGACCTGCCGTGGGAGCACACCGACAAGGCTGCCATCCTGCGCGAGGAAGCTGGACTGTAATAACTGTAATAACAGATATAAAGTCATAGAAGGGGAAGTCGCCTTTTTGGGGCGGCTTCCTATTCTTTTTTATTTTTTGTATTGACATTGCATGACATTTAGTAGTATACTACATACAGCGAGAGGAGAAAGAAGTGTGATCAAGAAAGTCTCGTATAAAGATCAGGTATATCAATACTTGAAACACGCTATCATCAAAGGAGAGCTGCAGACGGGTGTCATTTACTCAGAGCAGCAATTTGCTGACAAGCTCGAGGTATCGCGTACGCCAGTCCGTGAGGCTGTCATTCGCCTGACGAATGAGGGGATGTTGGAAGTATTCTCCAATCGCGGCTGGGGCGTCAAGCCTGTCCTGCCTGAAGATCTGCAGAAGATCCTGCAGGCGCGCATCGCGATAGAGGGCTACAGTCTCCGTTATCTCGTCCGTCATCGCGATGAAGCAGCGTTCCAGAAGGTCATTCGGGAAATGCAGGCCTGTCAGTCCGACAGCGAGAGCTTCGCACAGGATGAGTCACATCATTTCGAGTACATGAAGGCCGATACGGACTTCCACTGCCTGATGGTATCGTGTACGGACAATGCTTATCTGAAGCGCATCAACGATCAGATGCGCACAAAGATTGAGCAGGCCACATATAATTCTCTTCACATGAGCCGCCGCAATGCAAAAGCGTGCTTGGAACATCATCAGATCCTGCAGGAAATCCTGCATGGAGACGAAAATTCCGCGATGCGTGCTTTTATGCAGCATATGCAGGAAACCGCCATGGCTTTGGGGACGACATTGCTGGAGTAAGTATCCGTACATACAGAAACATACAAAAGAAAGATTCATGCTAGTCATGAATTTTCTTATAGATTTTAGTAGTATACTACACACTACAAAGTAGTATACTACATGCAACATGCTATTTAGGAGGAGTACATCATGAAGAAGATTGGTTTTGTAGGACTGGGCATCATGGGCAAACCGATGGTTCGCAATCTCTTGAAAGCAGGCTTTGCTGTGACTGTCTACGATATCGTGGAGGATGCAGTCAAGGCACTGGTAGAAGAGGGGGCAAAGGGTGCTTCTTCAGCAAAGGAAGTTGCAGCGGATCAAGACGTCGTCATCACGATGGTACCGAGTGGTCCGATTGTCCGCTCGTTGCTCAAGGGCGATGACGGCATCCTGGCTGGTGTCAAGGAAGGCACGGTCATCGTGGATATGAGCTCCGTCACGCCGGTGGAATCGAAGGAATTTGCTGAACTGGCAGCAGAGAAGGGATGCGCGTTCCTCGATGCACCGGTCAGCGGCGGTGAGCCGGGTGCAGTTGCAGGTTCGCTGGCCATTATGGTCGGCGGTGAAGAAGCTGTCCTCAATCAGGTTCGCGATGTCTTTGAAGCGATGGGATCTTCCATCACACTGGTCGGACCGACGGGCAGCGGCTCGGTGACGAAACTGGCCAATCAGGTCATCGTCAACCTCAATATCGCAGCGGTAGCCGAAGCGCTCATCCTTTCGACCAAGGCCGGCGCGGATCCGAAGAAAGTCTACGAGGCAATCCGCGGCGGTCTGGCTGGCAGCACGGTGCTGGATGCTAAGGCACCGATGATGTTCCGCCGCAATTTCAAACCGGGCGGACCGATCAAGATTAACCTCAAGGACATCACGAATGTCATGGATACGGCCAAGAAACTCGACCTGCCACTCGTCATGACGGGGGTGCTGGAGCAGATCATGCACAGCTTGAAGGCGACGGGCCATCTGATGGATGATCACAGTGGCATTGTCCAGTTCTATGAGAATATTTCCGGTGTCGTAGTCAAGACGCATGAAGAGTGAGGATAAAGTCATGAAGGTACTCAAAGAAGAATTGTTCAAGGATATCCCCGCTGGCGACGAGGAACGAGTCGATACGATGCTGGCAAAAGAGCGCGAGGATTTCCACAAGAAGATCATCGTGCTGGACGATGATCCGACGGGGGTGCAGACAGTCAACGGCATCCATGTCTACACGGACTGGTCGGAAGAGAGTATTGCGGCCGGTTTTGCTGAGGAACAGGACATGTTCTTCATTCTGACGAATTCCCGTGCATTCTCTGCCCAGTATACGAAAGAAGTCCATCAGACGATTGCAGAACGCGTCATGGCAGAGTCCAAGAAGACCGGGCGGGAGTTTATGATCATCAGCCGCAGCGATTCGACGCTGCGCGGCCATTATCCGCTTGAGACAGAGACGCTCTGCAAGACGCTGGAGCAGGAATCGGGCAAGACGATTGATGGCGAAGTCCTGATGCCGTTCTTCAAGGAAGGCGGCCGCTTCACGATTGGCGATGTCCACTACGTGCAGGAGGGTGATTACCTTGTACCGGCTGGAGAGACGGAATTTGCGAAGGATAAGACGTTCAGCTACACGAAGTCGAATCTTGCGGAGTATGTAGAGGAAAAGACGAAGGGGGCTTTCAAGGCTGCTGCGGTCACGTGCATCTCGCTGGATGATCTCCGTGCTGTGGCTGTCGATAAGATTGTCGAGCAGCTCATGGCGGTCAAGGACTTCAATAAGGTGATTGTCAATGCTGTGGATTATGTCGATGTCAAAGTCTTTGCGATTGCCATGATCCGTGCGATGAAGGCAGGCAAGACGTTCATGTTCCGCACGGCGGCAGCTTGGACGAAGGTCATCGGCGGCGTGCCGGACAAGGCACTCCTGACGAAGGAAGAACTCGTCGTGCCGGGCAATACGAATGGCGGCCTCATCATCATCGGCTCGCACGTCAAGAAGACGACGGATCAGCTGGCCAAGCTCAAGGAGCTCAAGGATGTCAAGTTTATCGAGTTCAATCACATGCTCGTCTTAGAGCCGGAGAAGCTCGAAGCAGAGCTGAGGCGAGTCGTAGGCGATGTGGAGCAGGCCATCGAGAACGGTCAGACCGTAGCGGTCTACACGGGACGCAAGCGCTTTGACGCTGGCTCGGAAGAAGAGTCGCTGCGTGTCTCTGTCAAGATATCGGAGGCCATCACGAGCATTGTCAGCCGTCTCTCCATCCAGCCTGCCTTCCTTATCGCGAAGGGTGGCATCACGTCGAGCGATGTCGGCACGAAAGGACTCTCGGTCAAGCGCGCTCTTGTCCTTGGTCAGGTTGCACCGGGCATCCCTGTCTGGAAGACTGGTGCTGAAAGCAAGTTCCCGGGCATGAGCTACATCATCTTCCCTGGCAATGTCGGCGCTGTCACTACCCTGCGCGACATTGTAGCGAAGCTCGAGGAGAAATGATATGCTGGTCAATCTTCAGGAAATCTTGCGCCTGGCGGAAGAACGCCATTGTGCCATTGGTTCATTCAATGTCTACAATGTCGAATCCGTCCAGGCTGTCCTGAAGGCTACGGATGGCAGTCACCCTGTCATCCTGGCCTTTGGGGAAAAATATGACAGGCACATGCCGCTCGAGGCAATAGCCGCTCTGGTGAAGTCGTATGTAGCGGCGACTCCGCAGCCAGTTGTGCTCCATCTTGACCACACGAAGCAGGAGCAGACCGTCCTGCGGGCGATACGCGCCGGTTTTACTTCCATCATGTTTGACGGCTCGTCGAAGCCGCTTGCGGAAAATATCTGCTCGACTGCAAGAATCGTGGACATAGCGCATCTCGTCTCCGTCAGTGTGGAAGGTGAGCTCGGCTACCTCAATGATGAAGACGGCTCTGGTGACCCGGGTGATCCGAGAAGCTATACGACTCCGCAGGAAGCACAGGCATTCTCAGAAGGGACGGGTGTCGATGCGCTGGCCATCTCGATTGGCAATGCACATGGCCTCTATAAGGGAACGCCGCATCTGGACCTTGCGCGCCTGTCTGCCATCGCGCAGTCTGTGGAGACGCCCCTCGTCCTGCACGGCAGTTCGGGTATCTCGCGCGACACTTTGCAGGAGGCCATCCGCCGCGGCATTCGGAAGATCAACATCAATACGGAGGTGTCGACAAGCGGTGTCCGCGCGGCTCGGGAGTATCTCACTGCACAGGATGACCCGAATCTCCGCTTTGAGCAGGTTGCCAAGCAGGCAGAGTCGGCGATGGAAAACGTCGTGCGGGAGTATCTCGACTGGTTTGACCTGAAGTGAGTGCCGCGTAGCCGGCCTTTATAGAGGGCGTACCAGATATTGCAGAAAGAAATGGGGGAACGATTTTGGAAACGGCTTTCTTAGTAGGCACATTGCTTTCAGCCATCATGCTCGTCGTATTCTTGATCATGCGGGCGCATATACAGGCATTTGTCAGCCTGGTCATCGTCTGTTTCTATGTGGGCTTCGTGACAGGGATGCCGCTCAATGGCATCTGCAAGTCCATTGAGGCTGGTATGGGAAGCACACTGGGCTTCTTGGCGACGGTACTCGGATTTGGCAGTATCCTCGGCAAGATGCTCGAGACTTCCGGCGGCGCTGAGCGCCTGGCACGTACTTTGATCGCTCGCTTTGGCCAGAAGCGCGCGAACTGGGCCATGATGGTCGTCGGCCTAATCACGGGCATCCCTGTGTTCTTCCAGGTTGGCTTTGTCCTCCTGATTCCACTTGTCATCAGCGTGGCGCGCGCTACGGGCCTTTCCATCGTGCGCATCGGCGTGCCGATTGGCATCTCGCTGCAGGTCGTCCACTGCATGCTGCCGCCACATCCGGCTGCCATGGCCATCACGGCGACACTCGGTGCCGATGTCGGTGAAGTCATCCTGCTCGGCCTCGTTGTCTGCACCATCTGTGCAGCTGTGGGCGGCCCAATCTGGACGCGCTTTGTTTCCAAGGGCATCCATTCGGACCTTGACACGCTGCGCGAGGGCGAGAAGCCAGTGCCGGATAGTGAGCTGCCGAATTTCGGCATCACGCTGTTCACGATTCTCTTGCCGATGCTCATCATGGTGTCAAAGACCATCTTCGCGCTGTCTCCCTGGAAGGATTCGCCAGTTGGCGTATAGGTCGACTTCATCGGCAACCCGATTACGGCTCTCCTGATCTCGGCATTCTTCGCTTATTGGTCGCTCGGCATCTGCCGTGGCAAGACGATGCAGGACCTATTGAAGTACACGGAACAGTGCTTTGGTCCGGTCGCAGGCATCCTGCTTGTCATCGGTGCAGGCGGTGCCTTCAACAAGGTGCTGCTGGACAGCGGCCTCGGTGTCAAGCTCGGTGAGATCCTGACTTCCCTTGACATGAATTCACTGCTGCTGGCGTGGTTCGTAGCAGCAATCATGCGCTTCTCTGTCGGCTCGGCGACAGTCTCGATGATGACCTCTGCTGGCATTGTCCTGCCGATGCTTCCGCAGTATCCGAATCTCGACCCGGCTATCGTCTGCCTGGCAGTCGGTTCCGGTGCCATCTGCTTCTCGCACGTCACGGATTCCGGCTTCTGGATTGTCAAGGAGTATTTCGGCCTGACGGTGCAGGGTGCCCTGAAGTCGTATACGGCAGCGACATGCGTGGCCTCGCTGACGGCAATTAGCCTGACCTTGCTGATTGCTCAGATCTTGTAATCCTTGGAGGTATAACCTATGAAATACGAAGCGACTGTAACGGCTATCGGAGATTCTGTACTGTCGTTCATGAAGATCCGCGACAGTCTGATCTTGTTCGATAAAGATGTTCCACCCGCCTATGAGAACATGGTCATCTCCCATACGAAGGGAAATCTGACGGAAGACATCGTGCCGGGTGACCGCTTGATCATTGCAGACCGGGAGTACACGGTCACGGATGTCGGCCAGATTGCGAACCAGACCTTGCGCGAGCACGGCCATGTCACCTTGATCTTCAATCAGGAAAAGACGGAGATGCCAGGCCAGATGGCGCTCAAGGGCGGGCACGCCCCGCGGCTCATGGTCGGCGATACAATCCTGTTCATCTGATTTCCATACATATATGAAAAGGCCTGCACGTGGTCTGTGCAGGCCTTTTTGTCATATGCATGGGGGGGGCTATATTCTCATTGATGCTTCTTGGAGGGCAGCAGGAAGGTGGCTGCGGCGCAGATGGCGGCAATTAGGACGAGCAGGGCCATGACGGCGGTGATGCCGTAGGTGTCGGCGTAGTGGCCGAGGGCGGGGGCGATGATGCCGCCGATGCTCATCGAGATGCCGAGCGTGACGCCGGAGGCGAAGCCGATGTTCTTGGCGAGGTACTCCTGGCCGATGACGACGAAGGAGGAGTACGGCGCGAGCATGGCAAAGCTCATCGGCAGCAGCATGGCGTAGACGGCGTAGATGCTGTGGGAGAAGACGGCGATGGCGAGGAACGGTACGAGCAGGACACTGCCGAGGCGCAGCGTCTTGCGGTAGCCGTGGCGGTCGGCGAACCAGCCGCCGAAGAGCGTGGCGGCGACGCCGGCGATGCTGATGATGGAGAGCGTCATCGAGCCGATGGCCTCGCTCGTGCCGAGCGCCTGGATGCAGAAGAGCGGCAGGAAGCTCGAGAGGCCCGTGAAGACGGTCGAGCGGAAGAGGATGACGAGGAAGAGGCGGCCGAAGGCGTGCCAGTCGTTCGTGGCAGCAGGGCGGTCGTCGCTCTGCCCCGCGCCGGTCTTAACAGCCGTCTCTTTCTTGTTGCGCTCAATGGCGCGGCGCAGGTGCGGGGCCGCGATGAGCAGCAGGACGCTCATGCAGATGGCCGTGATGCCGTAGAAAGCGAGGCCGTGCATGCCGAAGGTCGTGACGAGGAAGACGGCGAGGAGTGGCCCGAAGCCGAAGCCGCCGTTGCCGCCGACGCTGAAGATGCTCATGCCCTTGCCGCGCGCGCCCTGCGAGACGCCGTTGACGCAGCGGGCGGCCTCCGGATGGAAGATGGACGTCGCGATGCCCATGACCGTGACGGCAGCGAAGATTAGCCAGTAGTCGGAGACGAAGCCCGTCAGAGCCAACGAGGTGCCGGCAAAGAAGACGCCGACGGCCATGAACCACTGGCGCGAGCCCTTGTCGGCCAGATAGCCGAACAAGGGCTGGATGATGGAGCTCAGGAACGAGGAGGCGAACATCAGGCCCGAGATGGCCGTGTAGTCCATGCCGTAGAAGCTGACGAAGAACGGCAGCAGGGCGGGCAGCGAACCCGTGTTGATGTCATTGCTCAGATGCGCCGCAGCGAGCAGATAGAGGTATTTCTTGTTCAGAGAATCAAGTCCTTTCATGAGAGTATTTTTTTATTATACCACACATCATGCCAGATGTTGGCGAGTCACTCCTGCTTGACTGAAAGGTACATTTCAGGTGGCGTTGAAAAGTGCGTTTTAGGTACAACGTGCGGTTCCTTCTGACTCTTCTCTATGATACAATAGAAGAAATACGATGGAATGGGAGGGAGTGCGATGATTGACATCCTGCTCGTGGACGACCAGAGGATCTTGCTGGAGGGGCTCAAGAAGGTCTTTGAGCCGGTGCCGGACATTGCCGTCTGCGCGACGTGCGCGCTGGCCGAGCTGGCGGAGGAGGCATGCCTGCGCTATCGGCCGGACCTGGTGCTCATGGATATCTGCATGGAGAGTCGCACGAGCGGCATCCGGATCTGCCGCAGGCTCAAAGAGCGCTTCCCAAAGATCCGCGTCGTCATGATGACGGGCATGTCGGAGCTGGCCTTCGTCGGCTGGGCGAGGGATGCCGGTGCAGACAGCTTCATCTATAAGGAAGCCGCGGGGGAGGCGTTCCTCGACTGCATCCGGCGGACTATGGCGGGCGAGCACGTCTTTCCCGTCATCCGCGGCCGGGATACGTTCGGTGCGGCGGAAGCCAACCTGACGGAGCGCGAGCTCGAGATCCTGCAGCTCATCTGCCGCAGCAAGTCGCGCGAGGAGATTGCCGAGCTGCTCGGCATCTCGAAGCGGACGGTCGGCTTCCACATCACCAATATGCTCGAAAAGACCGGCCACAAGAGCGTGGTCGGCCTTGCCGTAGAAGCGGCCGAGAAGGGGCTGACGAGCGCAGAGACGCAGAATGAATGCGAGCGCGATGATACGGTATTCTCCTGATTGTACCTGAAATTGTACCTAAAACGCACGTTTGCGCGAGGTCAGAAGTAGGCTGTGACGCTCGTGCCGAGGATGTACTCGTGCATCGCGCGAAGCTGGGCTCCCTCGCTGCGGTTCTCGAGTCGGAATCCCTCGACGGCGCAGGCAAGGCCCGGCGCGATGACGTAGTCGGTGCGCACGCCCCAGCCGCGGAAGCCCTGGCGCCGGAAAAAGGTGCTGTCGGCATCCATCGTCGGGTAGAGGACGGACGACGATGGTTGGTCGTAATAGCGGAGCCAGGTCGAGAAGCTGCCGGTGCGCGCTTCATCGAGCACCCCGTACTGTACGAGTGCGACGAAGCCGCGCTCTGATTCGCGGTAATCGTCGGCGTTGTGGCGGCCGTCTGAATGCAGGACCTCGAGCCCGAGCTCCCATTTTTCGGTGGGATGGTAGTGGGCGGCGAGCGAGGCAATGTGCTGGCGGTCGAAGCCATCGCCATCGCGGCCTGCCTTTATCCCAGACTTATGGAGTTTTGGCAGGCTGGTCGGCAGGTCCTCGCGCTGGCGGAAATCGAGATAGGCGGCACTGGCGTCCATCTTGCCGAGGCGCTTCTTCCAGAGCAGCGAGACACCGTCTTTCTGTTTGTCCGGCTCACCTGTCGTGCGGCCGACAAAGACGGCCAGGCTGCCCTGCGGCCAGTCGACGTCTCCTGTGCGGAAGCGCAGGCCGTCGATGCGCTTGTCGATGACATTGCCGTCCATGAGGTAGTAGTTGAAGCGGCCTGTTTCGAGCTTCGTGTGGGCGTTCTCATGCTGTACGTAGAGGCGTGAGAGCTTCAGGCGCTGCCGGCGCGATTCGTCCTTGCGGTCGCGCTTGTCCTCAAGCATCGTGCGGATGCTCGTGCTCCCGCTCGTTTCGAGGAACGGGAAGATGCGCAGGCGCTGTTCGGCGCGGAAGTGATCCTGGTCGACGCGTCGGTATGGCCCGCCGAGGTCCTGGGGTACATCTGCGTGGAAGCGTCCCTTGCCGTAGAGGAAGCGGTAGTCGCCGTGCAGCACAAGGCGCGGATAGTTTTTTCCGTCATCCGCACGGGCAGGCTCTCGTTTGTCAAGCGTGCCCTGCTGCTCGAGTTCTTGGAAGCTGGCATCTGCTCCGGCGGCTGTGGAGGAGGCGCTCAACAGCAGGGCGAAGGCGCCGAGGCATTGGCAGAGATTTCGTGTGGTCAGGCGTGCCTTCTGGTGGGTCATCATACGTATCCCCTTTCTTGGTGCGCGAGGGTGGATTCTCGTTCAAATTGGGTTATTCTCATTGTATCATAAGAGATGCAGCGAGGGAATGTTCGAGAGTAGGAATGTGGAATGGAGGTGATGGTATGGATGTCGTCTGGTTGCGCCATCTTGCATATGTGCTCATGCCGGCTCTGACCGTGCTCTGGGGTGAATCGCTCCGGGCGCGCTTCCTCCACCGCGGCGCGCGCCGGGCCATCCGGCTGCTCCTTGCCGCGCTGCTCGCCTGGCAATCCGTGCGCCTCTTGAAGTACATGGCCGAGCCGGCTGTGCTGGATGCGGATGAGACATTGCTGAGGCTGCTCTGGTATCTCTATTACATCTTCCGCGCGGCCCTGCCTGTCGCACTGCTATGGATTGCGCATGTGGCCGACCGTGATGCTGTCGCGCAGAGGCTTCCGGTGCATCTTTTCGCACTGCTCGTCCTGAATCTCGCACTGGCCATCGCCATCCTGACGAATGACTGGCATGAGCAGTTCTTCTCGTTCCCGCAGGAAAGGGAGGGCAGCGACTGGGAAGAGGAGGTTGAATGGGGTGCCTATGCCTACTGGACCCTCTGGTTCCTGGAAGTCTTTACGGCATTGGCAATCCTCTGGATCAAGGCGAAGCTGCAGAAAATCTGGCGCTTCCAGATGGTGCTGCCTGTCGTGTGCTGCATCCTGTTCCTTCTCTATTCTATCTTTTACAATTTTCTGCCTGCCGTGCGCATCGACGTGACGCTCACGACGACGGGCTTCTTTCTGTTGTTGCTCGAACTCTGCCTGCGGACGGGGCTCATGCCGTCGAATCACGATCACGAGGTATTCTTCCGCGAGGCATCGCTTGGTCTCATGCTGTTCGATGCAAGGGGGGCTGTGCGCCTCGTCTCGAAGGCAGCACCGGAGCAGGGGGCACGGCGTGACTGCCGCATCTCCAAGATGGAGGTGCCGGGTGGCGGCACCTTCGTCTGGTATGAGGACATGAGCCTGCTGCATGAACGCCAGCGCAGTCTCGCGCAGGCAAACCGCGCACTAGAGCGCAGGAGCCGCTATCTGCGGCGCACGGTGCATCTCCGCCGCCAGCAGACAGCAGCGGCGATGCACCAGCGCCTGCGCCGGGAGGTCGAGGCACTTCTTGAAGAACTGCGGCCGTACTTCCGGGAGTTCCGCGAGGAGATCCTGCGCACCGAAGGGCAGGAGAGAGAGCATGCGGTCCACAAGCTCAACCTGCTCGCGACATATACGAAGAAGCGCTGTGTGCTCTTCCTGAAGAGCGAGGAGAGCGGGACAATCGCGATCGAAGAACTCGAGATGGCTGCCTCGGAAATCTGTTCGGCACTGCGCGCCTTCCATGTGCATGCGGCCATCACCTGGAGTATGCTGAAGGTACTGCCGGCACAGGGGGCGCTTCTGGCCTTCGATGCACTGGTGACGTTCCTCGCCGAGGCGGCGCGCAGCCGGCCCGAGCAGGAGGTGTATGTGACGATGGGAGAGAAGAGCGTGACGTTCCTCGTGGATGAGCACGACACGTGGGTGGACAGGTGGCAGTCCCTCTGGCAGGAAAAGCATGGGGAAGGCTGTATTTCTTGCCGAGATCTCGGCTATGCCGTGTCTGTTACCTGTGATATCTCCCGCGGGGAGGTGGCGCCATGAGCGATTACGGTTTTGCCTTTGCCATGCTGCCGCTTGCCTTCCTGGCTGTCATCTGCACCGCATCTGGGCTGCGGGCAGCCTATGTGTGCCGCGTGCCCGGCGATGCCTCGGTCTGGTTTGAGGGAACGGCGGTGCTGCTCGCCTGTGATTTACTGCTCGACTGCCTCGATATGCGCGCCGCTGCGGTCCATATCGCGGTCCGGGGACTCCATCCGCTCTTGCTCATCCCGGCTCTAGGACTCTCTTTCGCAGGCCTCTGGCATCTGTGCAGGCGAGAGATGCGCACGATCATCAAGGGCCGCTGCATCGCGCAGGCTGCACTGCTCTTTGCGGCAGTTGTGCTAGCTCTTGGCGCGCTGTCCAATCATTTCCCGTGGAGCACACCGATGGCGGCGCTGCTGCTCATCGTGCGCTGGCGATTTCTCTGGCAACGCACGCGAGCAGAGCGCGAACGGATACGCGAAGGACTCGACACGTTGCCGGAGGGCATTCTCTTCGCACACGGCGATGGGCGCATCGTCCTGGCAAATCTCTCGATGCTTGACTTCATGGAAGGGATTGCCGGTGTGCAATTCCGCAATGCCGAGGCCTTCTGGCAGTGCCTCGAGGCCATCGCCGGGAAGCGTGTTTCGGCCAAGGCCTCGGGGACGCTGATCTTCCGCTTCCGTCACAGCGCCTGGCTCCTGCGGCGCAAGGCCATGAAGGGCGGCTGCATCGAGATCACGGCCTCCAATGTGACAGAGCTCGACGCCGTCACGCGCGAGCTCGAGGCGAAGAACGCCGTGCTGGCCGAGCAGGCTGCTGAGACAAAGCGCCTGCTGCAATCGGCTGTCGAGCAGGAGCGCCTCAAGACGCTCGAGAAGGTGCGCGTCCGCGTGCACGACATCATGGGCAGCCGCATCAGCATGCTGCAGAGACTGCTGACCGCGCCGGAGCCCTTGGAGGCGGCCAAGCTTGTGCCCACGGTCGACATGGTGCTCGAAGAGATCTGGCTCGAGGAAGAATCGCCGCAGGAGCTCCTGGAGGATCTCATTCGGGCCTATGAGGCATTTGGCGTGAAAGTCCAGCTCACGGGACAGCTGCCTGCGCAGCGCACGACGGCGCTCGCCTTCGTGGAGATCCTGCGCGAGGCAGCGACGAATGGTATCTGCCACGGCCATGCGGATACCGTCGAGGTGACGCTGAGCGAGACAGGTCTGCGCATCGCCGACAACGGCTGCGGTGCGCCGCCGGACTTCCACCCCGGCAGCGGCCTCTCGGCCATCATCCGGCGTGTCAAGTTGCTGGGCGCACACATGACCATATCGCCGCAGCCTTCATTCACGCTGACAATAGAAGGGGTCTGCCCTGCCCCGAGAGATTGAGGGATCATCATAGTGAGAAGCTGATAGCCCAGCTTCTTTTTTTTGCCTACCTGTCATTTATGACAGTACGGTCGCACCTCCCTTGGCAGTATACTGATAACGAAAGGGGATGAGAGCGATGGATAGAAAGAGCTTACTTCAAAGCCGCTCTTATGTGGTTGGCATAATCTTGATGCTGCTCATCGCGCTTGCCGCCGTGGTTGCGGCCGCGCCGGCAGTCCTGCCGAAGCCCGCTCAGATGACGTACGTGGCCGATACGGCTGCGATGATCTCAAATGAGGATGCGGCAAAGATTGCGGAGATGGGCAGGGGGCTTGATGCGGCGACGGGGGCTCAGGTTGTCGTCGTGACCATCTCCTCTCTTGATGGCGCTTCCATTGAGGAATACGCGACAACGCTTTTCCGCAACTGGGGCATCGGCGATGCCGAGAAGAACAACGGCGTGCTATTGCTCATCGCCAAGGAGGACCGCAAGTTCCGCATTGAGGTCGGCTACGGCCTCGAAGGTGCCATCACCGATGGCTATGCGGGTTCCGTGCTCGATGGCATGAAGGCAGACTTCAAGAGTGAGAACTACTCCGAGGCCATTGTCGTGGCCTATGCAAAACTCACACAGAAGGCGTATGAGGAGTACGGTGCCGAGGTCCCCGAGAATGTCAAAGAAGAGGCGGACGCCTCGTTCTGGAGTATCCTGCTCGGCGCAGCCATCTTCTTCGGCCTCATGGCGCTGCTCGTCTACGCGGTCTGGGACACCCTGAAGGGCATCCTGCATCTCCTGTCGTCTGGCCACCTCTTTTCGGATTCGGTTGGCGGCACGGGAGCGGGGCGGTCGGGCAATGACGGTAGCAAGTGGCACAGCTCCGGTGGCTCGGGCGGGTCCGGCGGCTCCTTTGGCGGGGGCCGCAGTGGCGGCGGCGGTGCTTCGGGGGGATGGTAAAGCATAAGAGTCCGATTAGAATGCAAGATAGCGACAGCAAAGGGAGCGTCCGGATGGGCGTCGGGAAGGAGGATATATATGAAAGGTGGGACAATTCTTATAGGGCTGTTCCTCGTCTTCTGCCTGTTCTTCGGGTACCAGTACAACTCGGTGAAGAGCGCGCGGCTCAATGTCGATGCGGCTTACGGTCAGGTGGAGAATCAGATGCAGCGGCGGGCTGATCTCATCCCGAATCTCGTCAACACGGTCAAGGGCTACATGAAGCATGAAGAAGCCCAGATCAAGGCCGTCACGGATGCGCGTGCAAGGCTCATGAACGCTGGCTCTCCGGAAGAGCTCGGCGCAGCCGATGCGGAGCTTACAGGTGCGCTCGGCAAGCTCATAGCCATCGCAGAGAACTACCCGGACCTCAAGGCGAACACGCAGTTCACAGAGCTCATGCGCGAGATCAGCGGCACGGAGAACCGCATCGCCGTCGCGCGCATGGACTACAATGAGGCCATCCGCTTCTACAACATCAAGATACAGACATTTCCGGGGACGTTCTTCGCCGACATGATGGGCATGCGGCCGCTTCCGCAGTTCCGGGCGGAGGAGAAGGCGAAGGAAGTCCCGCAGGTCGCATTCTGAGCCGTTGTTCTGACTAGTTAGAAAAGGAGGATTATCATGGGTCTCATCAAGGCAGCAATGGGCGCAGCAGACGGCGTCATGGCCGATCAGTGGAAAGAATTCCTCTACTGTGACAGCCTCGACAAGGACACGCTGGCCGCAAAAGGACAGAAGCGCACGAGTTCGCGGGGCAGGAGCTCCAATACCTCGGGCGAGGACAATATCATCACGAAGGGCTCGGTCATCGTCGTCAATGAGGGCCAGTGCATGATGATCGTCGAGCAGGGCAAGGTCGTCGAGATCTGTGCCGAGCCGGGCGAGTACATCTACGACAGCTCGACAGAGCCGACTGTCTTTGGCGGCGACCTGGCGAGTGACCTCAAGGCTGTCTTCCGCAATATGGGCAAGCGCTTCACGTTCGGCGGCGATGCGCCGAAGGATCAGCGCGTCTACTACTTCAACACGAAAGAGATCATGGGCAACAAGTACGGCACGCCACAGTCTATCCAGTTCGAGACGATGATCGGACCGTACATGCTGAACGTCAACATCCGCTGTTTCGGTGAATACAGCTATCGCATCGCGAATCCCATTCTGTTCTACACGAACGTCTGCAGCAACTTCGACACCGTCTACGAGCGCTCGGAGATCGACTCGCAGCTAAAAAGTGAGCTCCTGACGGCCCTGCAGCCGGCCTTCGGGCGCATCGCGGCCAAGGGCATCCGCTACACCCAGCTCATCAACTACACGAAGGATATCCGCAATGAGCTCAGCGAGGAGCTCTCGGAGGACTGGGGCAAGAAGCGCGGCATCGAGATCGTCTCGTTCGGCGTCTCGTCGGTCAAGGCCGAGGAAGAAGATGAGCGCCGCATCAAGGAGATCCAGGATAGCGCCATCATGAGCAATCCTGACATGCGGGCCGGGCGCCTGGCGACGGCGACGGCCGATGCGATGCGCACGGCAGCCGGCAATGAGGCTGGCATGGGCGGTGCCTTCGGCTTCATGGGCATGGGCATGGCCGGGCAGGTGGGTGCCGGTGCGATGGGCGCATTCAGCCAGGGGGCGCCCTCGCAGGGCAATCCGCTGACACCGCCCATGCAGCAGGCACCGGCATCGCAGCAGGCAGCGCCGCCGCAGGCACAGGCAGTCTGGACCTGCTCGTGCGGCCATGCGGGCAATGCGGGAAAGTTCTGTGAGGAGTGTGGCAAGCCGCAGCCAAAACCCGCTTCTGATGGCTGGACCTGCAGCTGCGGTACGGTCAACAAGGGCAAGTTCTGCATGGAGTGCGGCGCGAAGAAGCCAGCGGGCGAGCCGCTCTACCGCTGCGACAAGTGCGGCTGGGAACCGAAGGACCCGAAGCACCCGCCGAAGTTCTGCCCGGAGTGCGGCGACCCGTTTGATGAGAGTGACAAGCAGTGATGCATAGCGTCTGCAATGCATCGATAAAGAATCGATAGCGAGAGCAGATGAAGAGAGAAGAAGGTGAGTATCGTGGCCGAATCGTCAGTCAGCTATAAATGCCCGAAGTGCGGTGCGCCGCTTTCCTTCCAGCCGGGACGCGATACGGTCAGCTGCGAGTACTGCGGCACCGAATTTGAGATCGCGGCCATCGAGGCGATGTTCGCCCGGGATCAGGAAGCCGCCAGGCGCGCTGCCGAAACAAAGGAAGCCGAATTTGACACTGCCGCAGCGGGCGGCGAGTGGTCGCCAGAGGAGAGCAGCGCCATGGCCATGCAGACCTGCTCCTCGTGCGGCGCCGAGCTCGTTTCCGATGGCAATACGATGGCGACAGAATGTGCCTACTGCGGCAGCCCCAACATGATGCCAGCAAAATTCGAGGGAATGGTGAAGCCGGACTTCATCCTCCCGTTCAAGAAGACGAAGAAAGAGGCGCAGGAGGCGCTGCAATCCTTCTACAAGGGCAAGTATCTGTTGCCCGACGGCTTTGCCGGGGCCAATCGCACGAAGGACATCCAGGCGATGTACGTGCCGTTCTGGCTCTTTGACGCCGATGTCTTTGCCAGGGCCAATTTCCGCGCCGAGAACGATGTGCGCCGCGAGACGGCGGATGAGATCATCACGGAGACGAGCGTCTACCAGTGCGAGCGCGCCGGTTCCATGCACTTCGCGCGCATCCCTGTCGATGGCAGCGAGCGCATGGACGATGCGTACATGGACAGCATCGAGCCGTTCGATTACGCAGAACTCGTGCCGTTTTCCTCGGCCTACCTCACAGGCCATCTGGCCGACAAGTACGATGTCGATGCGGAGGCGAGCATCCCGCGCGCCGACGACCGCATGCGCTCGACGGCCATCGACACGCTGCAGAAGACTGTCAAGGGATACGACCGCTGCTCGCTTACAGGCGACCCGTCCTTCCTGCGCGAGAGCGCCGCGATATCCTACGCGATGATGCCGGTCTGGATCTTGACGACGCGCTACGAGGGCAAGCCCTACACCTTCATGATGAATGGACAGACGGGCAAGTTCGTCGGCAGCCTGCCGATCGACAAGCGCAAGTCGTGGCTCTATCCCGCCATTGCACTCGCTGTATTCTGGCCGGTGCTTTACTTCATCGTGCAGTATTTCATGACGACGTAAGGGGGGCTCTTTATGACTGCAAAGATCCTAGGGATTTCCTTCGTGCTGGCACTCGGCGCCGCTTTCCTCGTGCGCTATATCCTGATTGCCGGCATGAGCAATGTGCACAAGGCCGTCAAGGCTGACTCCTACCTTGAGGAAGAAAGTTTCTCTCTCGTCGACAGCAACGATACCTTCCTTTACACCCAGATCAAGCGCCAGCCGAAGGCAAAGAAAGAATCGTGAGATGTGATGGAAAAGAAGAAAAAGAAGGGGAGGATGACCATGAGGAAGTTGCAACGCGCTGCCGCCCTGATAATCGGACTGCTGATCGCTGTGCTCGTGCTCGGCTGCGACAACTCGAGTACAGACAAGCCGAAGGATCCAGAGCCGCAGAAGCCAAAGATCACCCTGAACTACGAGCCGGTGAAGCTGGAGCAGGGCAAGGAACTCTCGCTGGCTAAGATCAACAACACCGACAAGATCGTCATCACGAAGACGTTCCACCGCACCGGCGCTATGACGAAGATTGGGGATACCATCTACATCCGCAATGCCAACACGGGGACCATCCTCGAGGCGAAGCTCGAGGATGATAACCTCAAGATCACGAATGCGGAATTCGTCAAAGATGTGCCGGAAGAGAGTTTCCTCTCCAATGACGGCAAGGAACTGATCTACACCGATGCCAAGCGCAAGGTCAATGCTGTCGCTTCGGATGGAACCAGCAAGCCGTTCTACGAGAAGAATGTTCGCGGCATGGTTGGCGTACCGGGCAAGGATGAAGCTGTGTCGTTCTACAATGCGCAGGCCATTGTGCGCTATGCCGTTGCGGATGGAAAAGTCTCGCAGGAGATTGGCACCGTCATCCCGAAAGAGCGCGATAAACTGCTCACGACGCCGGACGGTCTTGCCTGCGATGGCCAGAATGTCTATCTGTTCGGCAGCACCCTGGACGGCAAGATGAGCGTCGGCGCTGTCGCCGCCTACAGCCTGGACGGCACACAAGCGTATATCCTCGGCCGCAAGGATGACCCTGACCGCAAGCCGGGCTTCCTGGCCAGCGCGTTTGACGTCGCCGTCACGGATGACTACCTTTTCGTATTCGACGGCAACATCCGCAAAATCAATATCTTCAATAAGAAAGACGGTTCCTTTGTCGACAGGATCAGTGCGGACAAGCTGTTTGACGGCCAGAACGACGTCCAGATGATGCCTTATGGAGGGAATCAGGTGTTGGCCATCGTGAAGGAAAGCTCCAGCAAAGCCAAGGAGGCGGGGAGCGGCGACAAGGTGTTCATGCTCAAGCTCTGATTGTCAGGAGAGTGACTATTCCTTCGCAGGCGTGTCAAAGCCTCTTCGCGCATCTGCTGCGGAAGAGGCTTTTTGACTGAGCTACTTGTATTTTGAAGGCCGGACTTGTATACTAGAAGCGTTGGAATACGGGAACCTCCCACAAGAAAGAAGGAACATTCATGAAGATCATGAAGTTGAGCTTTTTGGCGATGCTCGTCGCAGCAGTCGCGGCTGTCTATGTGCCGACGGCCTGCTCGGCGGCCTATGTAACGGCGTATGAGCAGCACGTCGACGAGAAGTACGTCGTCGACACCTCGACGGTCTACCGCCCGGACGCAGAGCACATCAATGTCGGCGTCTACTACACGGACAACATCAAGAACAAGACGTATCCGTACGTCTACAAGTTCTGGTACAACACGGGGCGCGGGGCCTGGTACATCCTCGAGCAGAAGAATGCCGCCGAGTCGGGCGACATCTACGAGGATGATACGCACTACTGGTCCATCGTCGAGGAGAAAAGCATCGCGCAGGATGTCCTCAAGGTCGTCCTGGCCTACGCGGGCTGAGCCTGACGCCAATCGGATAAGACTGCTGAGTTTGCTGGAAAAGCGCTCAGCAGTTTTTTTATGCCTGTATGACCGATATCGCGGCAATATGCCTGTTGTTTTATTGTGATTTTTAGAAAGATTTTTTTATCGCGCAATAGCTTGCATTTTGTATTCAAGTGATGTACACTAGGGTCCATCAACATTACAGAGCGTCGCATATACTTAAAAGATAATGCATTCATAAAAGACGTTTGAATTATGGAGGTGTACAGTAACGATGAGGAATTGGGGAAAGAAAGGAATCATTTGCTTGTTGTCTATTATGGTGGGCTGTTCCCTGCTGCTATCGGGCTGTGGACTCGGCAAGATGGCTCGCGAACATCAGGCCGCACAGGGTGGACCTGTCGAGCTGAAGCTCGCCTACCACTTGCCACAGGATCATTACCTATCGCAGGGCATGGAGCGCTTTGCACAGCGCGTCAATGAACGTTCGAATGGTAGCATTAAGATCACGACGTACCCGGCCGGTCAGCTCTACACCGACAAGAGCATGAACGATGCCATCATGACGGGCGGCCTCGACATGGGCCTGAACTCCACGGCGATGTGGACGACCGTCGTGCCCGCACTCAATGTGCTCGATGTGCCGTTCCTGCTGAACAGCTACGAAGCCGTCGGACGCGCGATGGACGGAAGTCTCGGACGCACGCTGACGAGCGAGATGGAGCGCAAGGGCGTTCATCCGCTGATCTGGGTAGATTACGGCTACGTGCAGTTCTGCAACAACCAGCGTCCGCTCAAGGAACCGGAGGATTTCAAGGGATTGCAGCTGCGCGGCTACGGCCAGATCCCGGCTGAGACGATCAAGGCGCTCGGCGCCTCGCCCGTCACGATGAGTTCGAGTGAGGTCTACATGGCCATGCAGCGCGGCACGATCGATGGCCAGACTTCCGGAACGACGGCCATGTACCAGAGAAAGATTTACGAGGTTGCTAAGTACCTGACGATGACGAACCACGCGTACTGCGAGTTCGTGCTGGCCGTCAACGGCAGTTCCTGGGATCGCCTGACGGACGATCAGAAGCAGCTCGTCGAGCAGTGCGCCAAGGAGACGCGCGATGAACTGCGTGAGCAGACGCGCCAGGAAGACCGCGCTTGCATGGAGAAACTCCGCGATGCCGGCATGGAAGTCTACGAGATCCCGCCGGAGGATATCCCGAAGTGGCAGGAAGCGACAATGCCGGTCCGCGAGAACTTCATCCGCAAGATGGGCGATCTCGGCCGCCAGCTCGTCGACCAGTGCCTCGCAGCCAACCAGTGACCGTGAATTGAGAGATTGAGAAATTGAGAAAGAAAGGAAGCGGACTTTCATGACATTCAAAGATATCGTACTGCTCTATGACCGCATACTCGGCAAGGTCACGCGCGCTGCCGCTGTCCTGGCCGGCTGCCTGCTGCTCATTACGGCCTTGATTATCTGTTACGAGATCGTTGTGCGCGATTTCTTCCATTCGCCGACAGAGTGGGTGCTTGAGGTTTCGACGTATGCCATCCTCATCGCGGGCTTCCTCGGGCTGGCCGTCGCCTTCCGCGACAACGCCCATGTGCGCGTCGACATCTTCGCGGGACGCCTTGCCCCTGAGACAAAGCGCAAGCTCGACATGGTCATCAATGTGATCTCGTTCCTGCTCTTCCTGATCTTCATGACGGAGAGCATGGACCTCGTGACCTCGTCGTATGTCTACCATAAATTATCGCCGTCCATCCTGCGCTTCCCACTTTTTATCCCGCAGTTCGCGCTCGTCTTTGGCTCTCTTTTGCTGCTCGGCGAGATTGCCCGCCGTTTCCTCTTCGAGCTGCTGCGCTTGCCGCTGGATCAGGATCGCAATGAACATCCGGAAGGGAAGGTGCGTTGAATGCCTGCTGTCTATACCATCATCATCTTAGCTTTGTTCGCTCTCGGCATGCCTGTGGCGTTTGTTCTACTGCTCGGCGGCGTGCTCGGCATGCTCTTCTTCCTCGGCGGCCCTGCGGCGTTCACGCAGATCCCGGTCATTGCCTATAAGACACTCGACGATTTCGTGCTCGTTGCCGTGCCGCTCTACATCCTGATGAGCGAGATCCTGCTCAAGGGCAGGGTCGGCAACGGCCTCTTCGAGCTCGGCAGCAAGTGGCTCGGCCATCTGCCAGGCGGCATCGGCGTTGCGACAATCTTCGCCTGTGCGATCTTTGCCGCGATATCGGGGTCGAGTGTGGCGACAGCTGTGACGATCGGCGCCATGGCCATCCCGGAGATGCTCAAGCGCGGCTATGAGCGCACGACAGTCCTCGGTGCTGTTGCCGCGGGCGGCACACTCGGCATCCTGATCCCGCCGAGCATCCCGATGATCCTCTACGGCTCCATCACGGGCGAGTCGGTCGGCAAACTCTTCCTCTCCGGCATCGTGCCGGGTGTCCTCATGACAGCCTTCTTCATCTGCTATCTCGTCTTCCGCTGCCGCCATATGGAGCGCCAGGCTCCTGCAAGCTGGCAGGAGCGCTGGAGCATCCTCAAAGAAAACATCTGGGGCCTCTTCTTGCCGATCCTCGTCGTCGGCGGCATCTACACAGGCCTTTTCACGCCGACTGAGGCCGCAGCCGTCGGCACGTTCTACAGCATTATCATCGCATTCTTCGTCTACCGCACGGTGACGCTGCGCGATATGAGCGGCATCTTAGAGGATACGGTCAAGACGACTGCGATGATTTTCGCCATCATGATCGGCGCGATGCTCTTTGGCTTTATCCTGACGGCGCTGCAGGCACCGCAGGCCCTCATGTCGCTCGTGACGAATGCTCAGGTCAGCCGCTGGCTCATCTTCATCGGCATCAACATCGTCCTCCTGGCACTTGGCTGTGTGCTCGAGACGGTCTCCATCATCCTCATCACGCTGCCGATGCTCTATCCGATCGTCAAGTCGCTCGGCTTCGATCTCATCTGGTTCAATGTCGTCATGCTCATCAACATGGAGCTGGCCCTCATCACGCCGCCAGTCGGCATGAACCTCTTCGTCATCAAGGGCATCAGCCCCGACAGCACGATCGGCCAGATCATCCAGGGCTCCGTGCCGTTCGCCATCATCATGGCACTCGAGATTGTCCTCTTGTGCCTCGCACCAGATCTCGCCACCTGGCTGCCAGCCGTCCTGCAGTGAATGAGATTGCCTTTAGCAATAGAGCCTGTCGCTTTTTGCGGCAGGTTTTTTGTTTGCGCGCATGCGACGATATCGTGTGACGAAGCAGGATTTTGCTCAATGAAAGCGAAATATACATCAGTAAAGCATCATGAAATGAAAGGAAGTCATGAATATGAGCAAGGAATTTTCGGGGCAGAAGGCATGCATTGCGCCGGAGGGCGTCTTCATCATCGGCACGTACGACGAGAACGGTGTGCCGAATGCGATGAATGCAGCCTGGGGCGCGCAGTCGGACTACGGCGAGATCACGCTCTTCCTCGCACCGCATAAGACAACGGACAATGTCAAGAAGACGAAGGCATTCACCGTGGCGTTTGCGACGAAGGACACCGTCGAGATTGCCGACTACTTCGGTGTCGAGACAGGCCGTAAGGTCAACAAGATCGAGAAGGCTGGCTGCCACACGCACAAGAGCGCGCACGTCAATGCACCAATCATCGAAGAATTCCCCGTGACGCTCGAGTGCGAGATGAAGAGCTACGACGATGAGACGGGCATCCTCATCGGCAAGATCGTCGCCGAGCAGGCCGATGAAGCCGTTCTGACGGATGGCAAAGTCGACTACGACAAACTCCAGCCCATCATCTTTGACATCGCGACCATGACGTACCGCGTCATCGGTCCCGTCGTCGGCAAGGCATTCCACGATGGCCTGAAGCTCAAGGGCTGATCCAGTGGAGAAAAACATCAAGATCCGCGTGGCGCGGGCTCAGGATGCGGAGGCTCTGGCACGCATCTACGCTTATTATGTAGAGAAGACAGCTATCACTTTTGAGTACGAGGTGCCGGATGCGGCGGAGATGGAGACGAGGCGCAAAAAGATATTCGAGCATTACCCGTATCTCGTCGCAGAGCAGGAAGGCCGTGTGCTCGGCTACGTCTATGCGCATGAGTTTTACGGGCGGGCGGCCTACGCTTGGTCGGTCGAAGCGAGCATCTACGTCGCGAGTGACGCTAGGGGACAGGGGCTTGGCCGCAAGCTTTATGCAGCTTTGGAGGACGCGCTGCGCGGGATGGGGGTGCTCAATATCAATGCCTGCATTGCCGTGCCGCGCGCAGCCGATGACCCGTACCTGACCGTCGGTAGCCTCGCTTTTCACAAACGCCTCGGCTACCAGATGGCCGGCATCTTCCATCAGAGTGGCTACAAGTTCGGACGCTGGTACGACGTCGCCTGGATGGAGAAGATGCTCGGCAAGCATGAGGAGCCCCCGGCAGCCGTGCGGGATTTCCATGGTATAGATTAATGAATGAAAAAAGCGCTGTCTCGCATATCGTTTGCGAGACAGCGCTTTTTTGTAATTCGTTTTTATAATACCTGCATGAAGTTTCAGGATTACCAGAGTCCGATGACTTTCCACCAGGCGGCACCGATGGTCAGGTAGATGACGGTGGTGATGGTCGTCATGACAAAGCCGTTCTTCCACCATTCGCTCTGTGAGACGTAGCCTGCGCCGTAGTAGATCGGGGCGCAGCCATTGCCGTAATGCGTCAGGGAAATCGGCACGTCGGCGAAGATGCCGAAGATGATGGCCGTCATGAGCGGCGGCGCGCCGACGGCGACGCTGACGGCGATGAAGGCCGCGTAAAGAGCACTGATGCGCGCCGTAACGCTGGCGAAGCAGTAGTGGATGTAGGTGTAGAAGAGCAGCAGGATGAGCGCTGAAGCGACCCAGCCGAGTCCGAGCGAGGAGATGGCGGCACCGGCGGAGTTCGCCATCCATTTGATGATGCCGGACTTTGCGAGAGCCGAGGCGAGCGTCATCAGGGAGCCCATCCAGAACATGGCATCCCAGGCGCCCTTCTCGCTGAGGACATCTTTCCAGTTGATGACGTCGACGATGATCATGACGCAGACGGCTGCCATGGCGACTGGCGTCGCGCCGATATGCGTGAGGCCGGATGTTGCCCAGAAGAAGAGCGAGCCGAGAAAGACGACCGTCAGGTATTTCTCACTGCGCGACATCGGTCCCATGGCGTCGAGCTCTTTCTGTGCGAGGTGCTTGGCATCTGGGATGCTGACGAGCTCCGGTTTCGTCAATTTGAGCATGACGAGCGGCACGAGCAATAGACTCAAGAGGCCCGGCACGATGGCCGCGCTGGCCCAGCCCATCCAAGTGATCTCGACGCCGAGCGTCTTGGCCGCGAGTGCTACGCAGAGCGGGTTGCCTGCCATGGATGTCACGAACATCGTGCAGGTGACGGCGTCGCAGTGATAGCCGACCTGCATGAGATACGTGCCAATCTTCTTAGCCGTTTCGTTCGGTTCAGATCCGAGTGCACCGGCGAGAGAGCGGACAATCGGGTACATGATGCCGCCGCCGCGAGCTGTTGCCGATGGCGTGGCGGGGGAGATGATGAGTTCACTGAAGGCAATTGCGTAGCCGAGGGACAGGGCGCTCTTGCCGATAGCCTTGATGATGCCAAAGGCGATGCGCTTGCCGAGGCCGCTCTTGATGAAGCCGCGCGAGTAGAGGAAGGCGCAGACAATCAGCCAAATGGTGGAATTGCCGTAGCCGCTCAATGCATCGCTGACCTTGAGCAGGCCGCTGAGGGTCGAGAAGGTGATGGCGATGAAGGCGACGGCGCCAATGGGCAGCGGCTGCAGGATAAATCCGACGACCGTGGCGATGAAGACCGCCGCCAGGTGCCAGGCCACGACCGTGACGCCTGCTGGTACTGGTGCAAACCAGATCGCAGCACCAATCGCGATGGTGATCAAGGCATTGCGTTGCTTTTTGTTCATGATGAACCACTCCTTTCCCTGCCAGTGTAAAACAAAACGGTGAGAAAAGTCAATCAATTTATGGGAAATAGCTAGCCATATCTTCATAGAAAAATCAGATTGTCGTCATAGTGTGAGATGATCAAAAAAACATATTGACATGCTATGTATACTAATGTATGATTATAACAACGTTACAATATAATTCTGTATAGTTCTGTGGGGTGTTCATGATATGAAGAAAGTGTTCTCATTGCTATTGGCTGTTTGCCTGCTCGGAGCGGCAACTCTTATGGCTGGCTGCGGCCAGACTGGCTCTTCGGATACGAAGAGTTCCGGGCAGCGTGTGCTGCGCGTCGGCATGGATGCGAGCTATCCGCCGTTCGGCTCACAGAATCAGGAGACGAAGGACTATGAGGGCTTCGATGTCGATATCATCCGAGCCATCGGTGAGGCAGAAGGCTTTGACGTAGAGATCAGCAACCGCTCCTTTGACGGCCTGATCCCGGCTTTGCAGGCTAAGGAAATTGATGTCGCGATCAACGACATCACAATCACGGATGACCGCAAGCAGTCGGTGGATTTCTCGAAGCCGTACTACATCGCAGGCCTCGGTGTCGTCACGCGGGCGGACAATGACACGATTCACACAGCAGAGGATCTGCAGGGCAAGACGCTCGGCGTCTCGATCGGCTCGACAGGCGAGGAGGCCGCGCGCAAGATCCCCGGCGCCAATGTGCGCGTATTCAATGCCATCAATGAGGCGTTTCTCGAGGTACAGAACGGCGGCGTCGATGCTGTTGTCAACGACATCCCGACGAATGAGTACTATGTGAGCCATGCAGGCAATAAGAAAGTCCGCTCGGCAGAGGTGGCCTTGACGAAGGAAGACCTCGGCATCGCCGTGCTCAAGGGGAATACCGAGCTCCTGACGAAGATCGATGACGGTCTCGCGAAGATCAAGGCGAACGGCAAGTTCGCGGAGATCTACGAGAAGTGGTTCGGCAAGCAGCCGCCGCAGGAATTGCTGCAGTAATGGAAAAGACAATGGAAAAGACAGAAGGGGACGGAGATTTATGGATACGGTTGCACGCAATCTAGAGAGATACCCGCTGCTCGTGCTCGACGGTGCCTTTGGCACGGAGCTCGCGCGGCGCGGTTTTGACACGAATGATGAACTCTGGTCGGCCAAGGCACTCTTCGAGAAGCCGGAGCTCGTCGAGGCTGTTCACCGTGACTACTACGAGGCCGGTGCAGATGTCTCGACGAGTGCGAGCTATCAGGCGACGGTTGAGGGCTTCGAGAAGAAGGGCTTCACGCGCGAGCAGGCAAAAGAGCTCATCGTGCGCTCAGTCCGCCTCGTGCAGCAGGCGCGCGATGCGTTCTGGCAGCAAAAGGCGAAGCGTGCAGGCCGCCCGCAGCCGCTAGCAGCCGCCTCGGTCGGCCCGTATGGCGCCTATCTCGCTGACGGCTCGGAGTACCGCGGCGACTACAGGGCGAGCCGCGCAGAGCTTGCAGATTTCCATGCGGAGCGCCTCGACATCCTCGTCGCGGCTGAGCCGGACATCCTGGCCTGCGAGACGATGCCTCTGCTCGATGAAGCGCTGGCCATCCTCGCGGACTTGCACCACTACCCAGACATGGGGGCCTGGATCTCGTTCTCGTGCAAGGATGAGGCGCACACCTGCGGTGGCGATGCCATCGCAGACTGCGCGCGGCTGCTCGACAAGGAGCGCCAGGTCACAGCCATCGGCGTCAACTGCACGGCACCGCAGTACGTGGCCGACCTCATCCGCAATATCCGCGTGCACACCACGAAGCCCGTCGTCGTCTACCCGAATACAGGCGAGACGTATGATGCGGTGACAAAGACGTGGCACGGCAGCCCTACGCCGTATCGCGACTTTGTGCGTCAGTGGTACGAAGCGGGCGCACGCCTCATTGGCGGCTGCTGCCGCACGACGCCGGACGATATCCGCGGCATTGCCGCCTTCCGCGCCAGCCTGCAGAAGTGAACAGAATGAAGCAAGAGAAAAGCGGCACCGCATGGGTGCCGCTTTTTTATGATTTGGGCAGGCGAACCGTGAAGGCTGTGCCATCTTCTGGTGTAGATGTGGCAGAGATCGTGCCGTGGTGGATCGCTACATACTGCTGGGCGAGTGCAAGGCCGAGGCCGGAGCCGCGCTGGGAATCGGCTGCACCTTGGGCAGATTGGCTTTGGTAGAACTTCTCGAAGATGTGTGGCAGCTCTTCGGCGGGAATGCACGGGCCGTCATTGGCGACGCAGAGCTCGATGCAGTCGGGCTGCTCGTTGACCGTCAGGCAGATGTGACTGCCGTCACCTGAGTGGCGGCTGGCGTTGACGAGCAGATTGCCGATGACCTGCCGCATGCGGTCCGCATCGAGTGGCAGCATGGTCAGATGTGCAGGAATCTGGCATTGGAGCTGCTGTGCTCTCTCGTCTAAGAGCGGCTGGATGAGCATGGCGCTCTGGCGCGCGAGTTGGCCGAGGTCGGTCAATCGCAGGTGCAGGCGGAGTTCATGGACAGCGGCTAGCGAGAGGTCGCGCAGGTCGGTCACGAGGCGGTTGAGCCGCATGACTTCTTCCTGCATGGCAAAGAGGCGTTCTGGCGTCGGCTCGGTGACACCGGTCGTCATGTTCTCGAGGGTGCCCTGCAGGACGGCGAGCGGCGTGCGCAGTTCGTGCGTGATGCTCGCGAAGAAGTCGCGCTGTGCCTGTTCGTTCTGCGAGAGCTTCGCGGCCATTCGGTTAAAGACGGTGGCCAATTGGCCAACCTCATCGCGCGAGCCGACAGGGACGCGCTGGTTGAAGTGGCCGCGCTCCACAGCCGCAGCGGCTTTCGTGAGGCGGCGCAGCGGCCTCGTGATGCCTGCGGCAAGGACAGAGGTGATGATGAGCCCCATCAGGATGAAGAAGAGGCCAACCCACCAGAGCGACTGGTGGACGGAGTGGATGAACATCGTCTCGGCCGGCCCGTGGTCCATGACGGCGAGATGCAGGGCGATGTAATCGCCGAAGGCCGTCTCCATCTGCGCGTTTGTCAGGACAATCAGGCTGCAGACGGTGAAGGCCAGGAGCAGAAAAGTGCTGCCGGCGAGCTTGAGCTGGATGCTGTGGCGGTCAAACATCGATGTTTCCTCCCAGTTTGTAGCCGATGCCGTACACCGTCTGGATGTACTTTGTCCCGGGAGCTGCAGCTTCCATCTTGCGGCGCAGGTTGCGGATGTGAGCATCGACGGTCCGCTCGTAGCCCTCGAAGGCAAAGCCGTGCGTGGCCTCGAGCAGCTGCAGGCGGTTGAAGACCTGCTCGGGATGGCGCAGGAAGAGCTCGAGCATTGAGAACTCGATCGGTGTCAGGGAAAGCTTGCTTCCGCCGATGGATGCCGTATGGCGGCGGATATCGAGAACGAGGTTCTGGCAGTGGAGCAGAGAATCTTCCTGCGTGCTGCCAGGATCTTGCTGGGTGCGCCTCAAGATGGCCTTCATGCGGGCGGCGAGCTCGCGCATGCTGAAGGGTTTGACGAGGTAATCGTCAGCGCCGAGCTCGAGCCCGAGAAGTTTATCGACTTCGTCGTCACGGGCCGTCAGCATGAGGATCGGGATCTGCGAGGTCTGGCGCACGCGGCGGCAGACCTCCATGCCGTCGAGGTGCGGCATCGTGAGGTCGAGGATGATGATGGAGGGGTGGCATCTCGTGACGGCCTTCAGTGCCTCGATGCCGTCTGCTGCTTCATGCGTCTGCCAGTTCTCCTTCTGGAGGAAGTCGACGAGCACGCGCCTAAGCTGTGCGTCATCATCGACAATCAAGACACTTCGTTGCATGTGTTCCATCCTTTCTGCAATAGGGTATCTGGAAGCGGTTTGAAACTCCGTCTGTTCCTGCCTTTGCGTGACGATAGGGAGAGCAAAGCTCTCCCTTGGCAATCAATTGTGGTCCATATGCATGGAATCGTGGTGCATGCTGCTGCCCATGCCTGTCTGGTCCATGTGATGCATGTGTCCCATGTGCTGCATCTCCGTCTGCGGCATTGGCGGCTGCCAGCCCGAGAGTGTCGGGTCGACCATGCCGAAGATCATCGCAATGTGGCTGACGACGAGGAAGCTGATGAGCAGCAGGATGTGGTGCCACTGGCGCTTGGCCGACGGTCCACCGAAGAGGCCGAGCTCCTGCAGGGCAATCGCGCCGAGCGGCAGAACACCGGCGAGATACGCGGCAATGGCGAGCTCGTCAATCCAGCCGCGCAGCGAGATGCCCGGGAGGATGTGCAGGACGAAGTAGAGGAACACGCCGAGAAAGTAGAGCCCGAGGGCGATGCCGAGGCCGTGACTGAGCCGTTTCCAGCCCGCGCTCTGCTCCGGCCTTGCGAGAATGAAGAGCTCTGCCGCTGTCAGGAGCTCCGCCATTGCGACGGGCAGCACCATGAAGGCGATGAGGTTCCAGGGCTGGTTGCTCATGAGCACTTCCATGTAATTCGTCATCATCATAGAGAAAACCTTCCTTTCGTTTCTAGCACGATTGTTCATAACCATCTGATGCAACCAGTATATGCAAAGACTGTGCAGAAGATATGGCGAGATTGTGAAGAAAATGTGAAGATTTTGCAGGAGAGGAGGCGGCAGAGCGGCGGAAAGTGTGTTATCATAGGCAATAGTTGGCTATAAGCAATGCAGAAAGGATTGTATACGATGACCAGTACGAGACATGTCCGTGTTACCTGCCCCAGCTGCCATGCACAGGGTGATTTTACGGTCTACAAGAGCATCAACACGAAGGAGAGCCCGGCGCTCAAGGCGAAGGTGCGCGATGGTTCGCTCTTCCAGTTCGTCTGCCCGCAGTGCGGGATGAAGACGACGGTTGACTATCCCTTCCTCTACCATCAGCCGGAGGATCACTACATGATCAACTACGGCAAGCTTGAGGATGGTGCCAAGGCGCTCGAGATGCTGCGCGGCAAGGGCGTCGCGCTCAAGGACTGGGCGACGGAGATGGAAAAGACGACGCGCCCCTACGTGCTGCGCGCCGTTGACGACCGCCTGGCCTTCCGCGAGAAGCTCTTCATCTTTGATGCAGGACTCGACGACCGCCTCGTCGAGATCTACAAGTTCATGGTCTGCTACCAGTACGCGGCGGCTGGCAAGGCGCAGGGCGGGGAGCACGCCTACTTCTACACAGACTCGAAAGGCCATCACCGCATCCAGCTCGTGCGCGGCAAAGAGACGCTAGGGCTCGCGGATTTCCCGCGCAAGATCTACAACCAGATCCACGCGGAGTACGCAAAGAAGCTCGGCGATATCCGGAAGGCGGAGCCTGTGGTGGATGAGGCGTGGGCGAGGAAGTTCCTGACGGAGCAGGGGCAGCTTTGATCCTGTGGCGTACGCGTCGCATCATGCATGTCGGCCTTGGCCGATGGCGGAGATATCCATGTCGGGGTCGATGAGGATGTGGTAGTCGGGGTAGGCGGCCTGGACTTCTTCGTGCAGTTCTTTGAGGATGGTCTGCAGGTCGTTGCCGAAGCGCACGACGACGTCGAAGCGCATCTCTTTCTTGGCCCGGTCGACGTAGAAGCCGTGGACCTGCAGGGCGTAGGGATGTGCCATGACGATCTTGTAGATGGCCTTGCGGATGGGGGTGGCGCCCTGGTCTTTTGCGTTGTAGGAGTAGACGCTGACGCCCATGAGGCGCACGCCGGTGGCCTCGAAAATCTTGTCGTGGATGCGACGGGTCAGGCGGTCGGCTTCTTCAACGCTCATGGTGTCGGGCAGCTCGATGTGAACGGAGGCGTAGTTGCGTCCGGGGCCGTAGTTGTTCATCATGAGGTCGTAAGCACCGCGGATTTGAGCGTCTCGCGCATCATGTCGATGCCGGACTTGATGATGAAAGCCGCGATGACGACGCCGACGTATGCCTCGAGTGAGATGCCCGTGCCGAGATAGATGAGTGCCGAGATGAGGACCGAGAAGGACAGGATGGCGTCAAACAGGGCATCGGCCCCGGAGGCCTCGAGTGCGCCTGATTCAGCGGCCTGGCCCTGGCGTTTGAAATAGCGGCCGAGCACGATCTTGACGATGACGGCCACGGCGATGATCACGAGCGACAGGGCACTGTAGTCGGCCGCTTCTGGCTCGATGATCTTCTTGCCCGATTCCCAGAGCGAGGTCAGGCCCGCGTAGAAGACGATGGCCGCGATGATCATGGCGCTCAGGTACTCGATGCGGCCATGGCCGAATGGATGCTCCTTGTCTGGTTTGCGCCCCGCGAGCTTGGCACCGACGACCGTGATGACGGACGACAGGGCATCTGACAGATTGTTGACCGCGTCGAGCAGCACAGCAATGGAATTCGCCGTGATGCCGACGGCCGCCTTGAAGGCCGCGAGCAGGATGTTGACGATGATGCCGATAACACTCGTGCGCACGATGATGCGTCCGCGCATCGCCATCTCTTCTTTGATTGGTATAGTTGCATGATTCTCTGTCATGTTGTCGCTCCTTTCTTGGCACGTCATGCGCGCCAAAGTGAATCACAAGAGATACTTTCTTGATGATAGCACAGATGAGATAAAAGAAAAAGGGAAGGTTCTTGCAGCAGTAATTTGCCTGTGGCAAATCAGGAACAATAGTCTTATAATAGAGGAAACGCTATATTACGATGAGACTGGACAGATAGGGGAAATGATGTGTCATGAAAGGATACAAGAGTGTACTCATAAAGGATACGACGCGAGAGGAGCGCGAGGAGATCGTGCGGCGGTCGCTCTCCTGTGAATCGGGTTGCGAGAACTGCTCCGGCTGTGCCCTGGGGGTCGGAGACCCGTTCAAGATGTATCAGCCGTATATCGAAGGAAAGGAAGAAATCCGCGATATCAATCGCCGGTTCAATGCAAGCTATGGAATCCACTGAGAAAAGTCTGCTGTTAGGCACGCCAGGCGATTACCGGCCGATGGCCTATCATGAGCCGTTCACGGACTCGTACCGCGGGTTTGATATCGAACTAGCCTGGCGCATCGCTGCGGAGCTCGGCTACGAGGTGGTGTTCAAGGAGATTTCCTGGGATATGCTAGCCCACGAGGCCAAGACGGATGCTTTTGACATGGCAATCGGCGGCATATCCCGCACGCCGCAGCGCAAAGAAGAGCTGATCCTGTCAGACAGCTACCTTGAGACGGGCAAGACAATCCTCTGCCGCGAGGCCGACGCGGCGCGCTTCGGCAGTCTGGCCGATGTTGATCGCCCGGGGGTCCGCGTTTTGTATAATCCTGGCGGCACGAATGAGGATTTCGTCAAAACGCATCTTCATCATGCCGACTGCCGTGTCTTTGCCAGGAATGCCGCTATCCCGGACTGCATCGCAGCGGGCAAGGCGGATGTCATGATCACGGAGACGGTGGAGGCAGCCTTCTACACGCGGCAGGTGCCAGCTCTGGCCGCACCGCTCCTGGCGCATCCCTTCACGCGTGAGGCATTCTGCATCGTGATGAGCCGGAAGCGTGCCGATATGGTCAGGGTGGTCAATCTCGTCCTAGCCGATTTCCGTGCGAGGGGCATCTTGCAGGGGATGGCAAAGCGTTATTTTGATTATTGACTGTTGGTATGGTAGAGGAAGGATGACGATATGAGAGCGATTGTTGTCGGTGCGACAGGTGCCGTCGGGCGCGACCTCGTGGAGGCGCTCTGCGCCGACCCGCGCTATACAGAGGTGCGCACCTTCACGCGCCGCGAACTCGGTGTCGATGACCCGAAGCTGCGGCCGTACGTCGTTGATTTTGAGCGCACGGAAGGCTGGCATGATCTCGTGCAGGGGGATGTCATCTTCTCGGCGCTCGGCACCTCGAAGAAGCAGGCGGGCTCGAAGGAGGCGCAGTATCACATCGACCACGACTACCAGCTGATGTTCGCGACCTTCGCGAAGCAGAACGGCGTCCGCCACATGGTGCTCGTCTCGTCAGCTGGTGCCGATACAGGCTCTTCGTTCTTCTACATGAAGCTCAAGGGCGTCATCGAGAGGGACGTGGAGGCGCTCGGCTTTGCGGGCCTGACCATCGTGCAGCCTCCCTTTCTCATCCGCAAGCACGCGAAGCGGCCGCTCGAGACGATTTCTGTCAAGGCCCTCCAGGCGCTCAATGCCATCGGCCTCTTCAAGAGCATGGCTCCCATCTCGACGGAGATCGTCGCGCAGTGCATGGCCGAAGTGGGGGGCGAGCCCTTCGAGGGTGTGCGGCGCATCAGCAAGCAGGCCATCCGCCGCTTCGCCCAGTCGAAATAAAATGAAATAAATCAAGAAGGTTTTCTTCGTCGAGATTGAGCGGCCAGATGCTGGCCGCTTTTTTCTAGGCTGTTTATGTAAAATTTCATATAAATATTTACATAAAACTATAGCCAAATATGCTGTAAGCTGCAATAAGGCGAGAAAATAATGGCAATATCACGCTGCAAAAAGGCTATAATCCGCGAAAAGTCTCGATTTCACAACGAAATAAGATAGTTTTCTCTAAAATCATGTAAAATAATATCTAAATTTTTATTGATTTATTTTATTCCATGGTGTATAATGACCTTGTCAACGAAAAGAAACGCAAACGATAGAGAAAAGGAGAGATTGTGATGAAGAAACGCGGTGTGCTTCATGCAGAGCTTTCGCGCTGCATTGCGGCGCTGGGTCACAAAGATCTGTTCATGATCGGTGACGCAGGCATGCCGATTCCTCCAGGTGTCGAAATCATTGACCTGGCTGTGACGGCTGGTGTGCCGACATTCCGTCAGGTACTCGATGCGGTGCTCACGGAGGCCGAGGTCGAGGGCTATTACCTGGCTGACGAAATCCGGACCAATAATGAAGAGCTTCATGCCTATCTGCAGCAGAAGCTAAAAGATGTGCCGGCCGAGTACATGCCGCATGACGAACTCAAGGCATTGTCGGCCAAGGCCAAATTCGCGATACGGACCGGGGAGTTCTCGCCGTATCCCAATGTGATCCTGCGGGCCGGTGTCGTCTTCTGAGCAAAGCTACCCGCTGTCGTTGCGCGTTCCGCCTGCTTCGTTTAGAATGAATAGGAGAAAGAAGGAGGCTGGAACCGTGAAAATCAATATCAAGAAACTGAGTGAGCTGTCGGGGTTCTCGGCAGCGACCGTATCGAATGCCCTGAATGGCAAGCGCGGCGTCAATCATGAGACGGCACAGCAGATCCTGGCGTTGGCCAGAGAGTACGGCTATGTGCCCGCGAGCCGCATCCAGAGCATCCGACTCGTGACGTACCGCGACAGTGGCGAGGTCTTTTCGGACGCGCCGTTCTTCTCGGATCTCATCGAGAGTATCGAGAACGAGAGCCGCCGCAACGGCTATGAGACAAAGCTCGTGAACCTTTACCGCCGCGAGGCGGATTACGAGCAGCAGGTCGAGGACCTGTTGGGGGATACATCCTCGGCCATCCTGCTGGTCGGTACGGAGCTCAGTGAGAAGGACGCCAAGGTGTTCCTGACGGCACAGGTGCCGCTTGTGCTGCTCGACTGTGCCTTCGAGAACCTGCCGTTCCAGTGCGTGCTCATGGAGAACGAGAACGCCGTGGCAGAAGCGGTGCGCTACCTCATCGCGCAGGGCCACACGAAGATCGGCTATCTCTACGGCAGTGTCCGCACGCGAAATTTCACCTGCCGTGCCAACGGTTACCGCCGGGCGCTGCTTGAGCAGGATCTGCCGATTGCCGATTCGTTCCAGTTCGAGATGCCGGTCTCGATCACGGGCGCCTACGAGGCGTTTGGCCATCTTCTCGACGAGGGGCGGGAGATGCCGACGGCTCTGTTTGCCGACAACGACATGATCGCGCTCGGCGCCATGCAGGCCCTGCAGAACCACAAGTACCGCGTGCCGGAGGATATCTCCATCATCGGGTTTGATGACATCGCGTTCAGTGAGGTCTGCGCGCCGGGGCTCACGACCATTCATGTCTACAAGAAAGAGCTCGGACAGGCGGCTGTGCGCCGCCTGCTCGAACTCATCCGCGAACCGGGACAGGCGAAGATGCGCATCCAGGTTTACAACAAGCTGATCGAAAGAGGGAGTGTCGCCCGGCCGCGCGCCGAGTGATGCGATATAGAGTATAGGAGGATTTTTCCATGAAGATTGCAGTGATTGGGTCGACGATGATGGACATCGTCTCGTACACAGATGAGATGCCGCAGGCCGGCGAGACGCGCCGCGTCAGCGGCTTCCACATTGCCAGCGGCGGCAAGGGGGCCAACCAGGCCATCGCCGCGGCCAAGCTCGGCGCAGATGTCGTGATGATGACCGCGGTCGGCGATGACATGTTCGGCGAGCAGTCACGCAGGAATTTCCAGGATCATCATATCGACATGAGCCTCGTCAAGACGGCAGAGGGAACGTCGAACGGTATCGCGACGATTGTCGTCGATGCCACGGGCCAGAATCGCATCCTCATCAATCCGGGAGCCAACGAGAAACTCAGTCCCGCAGACATCGAGGCGGCTGGCGATGAACTCTCGACGTGCGGCCTCTTCGTCCTGCAGCTCGAGGTCCCGCTCGAGACGGTCTATGCGGCCATCCGCTTTGCCAAGGCACACGGCATCAAGGTCCTGCTGAATCCGGCACCGGCCAGCCGCGATCTCTCGCTCGACATGGCCTGCCAGTGCGATTTCTTCGTGCCGAATGAGACGGAGCTCTCCATCCTCGTCGACAAGCCGGTCGATACGGTTGAGCAGGTCCGCGAGGCGGCAGAGAGCCTCGTCGAGCGCGGCCTGACGAATGTCATCGTCACGATGGGCAGCCGCGGCTCGCTGCTCGTCACGTCAGAGGAAACGCAGCTCGTGCCGTCGCTCAAGGTCGATGCGGTCGACAGTACGGGCGCGGGCGATGCCTTCATCGGCTGCTTCGTCGATACGTATGCGCGGACCGAGGATGTGCTCGGCTCGATGCAGCGCGCTTCCCGCTACGCGGCGCTCAGCGTCACGCGCAAGGGCACGCAGGATTCGTACGCCGATGCCAAAGAGTTTGCCGCATTCCTTGACGCTTGACGTCTGCATCCCAATCGGTTCAGGAGGAAATTTTTCATGGAAAAACAAGAAATCATCCAGTATGACAACGGTTATATCAGCAAGACACCGATTTTCCAGTTTATCCTGCTCTCGTGTCTCTTCCCGCTTTGGGCGGCGGCCGCGAGCCTCAACGATGTCCTGATCACGCAGTTCAAGAGCGTCTTCGCGCTCAGCGACTTCGCGAGTGCCCTTGTGCAGAGCGCCTTCTACAGCGGGTACTTCCTGATCTCCATCCCGGCTTCCATCGTCATCCGCAAGACGACCTATAAGACGGCCATCCTCACGGGCCTCGGCTTCTATATCGCCGGCTGCTGCCTGTTCTTCCCGGCTTCGCACATGGCGACGTACACGATGTTCCTTGTTGCGATCTTCGCCATCGCCATCGGCCTCGGCTTCCTCGAGACGTCGGCCAACACCTACAGCACGATGCTCGGACCGGAGAAGAACGCGACGCTGCGCCTCAACATCAGCCAGACGTTCCAGCCAATCGGCGCTGTCAGCGGCATTCTGCTCGGCAAGTACCTGATCTTCCAGGAAGGTGAGAGCATGCATTCGCAGCTCGCCTCGATGGATGCCGTCCAGGCCGCTGCCTTCAAGATGGAGATGCTGCAGCACACGCTGGAGCCGTACCACGTCATGATTTACATCCTGCTCGCCGTCTTCGCGCTGTTCGCCATCACGAAATTCCCGAAATGCAAGGTCAAGTCGGCTGCCGAGAAGGTGCCGGGCATGGGCGAGACGCTCTCGTACCTCGCGAAGAATAGCCGCTTCAAGAAGGGCATCGTCGCACAGTTCCTCTACGTCGGCATGCAGGTTGCCGTCTGGTCCTTCACGATTCGCCTTGCACTCCATCTCAATCCGAGCTTCAATGAGCGCATGGCCGCTGACTTCATGGTCTACAGCTTCATCTGCTTCTTTGTCGGCAAGTTCATCGCGAACTTCCTCATGACGCGCTTCTCGGCCAACAAGGTCCTCGTGGTCTACTCCATCATCGGCTGCCTCGTCCTGCTCTACACCTCGTTTGTACCGGATATGACAGCGCTCTGGGCTGCTGTCTCGGTCAGCCTGCTCTTCGGACCGTGCTGGGCAACGATCTATGCCAAGACGCTCGAAGCCGTCGAGAAGAAGTACACGGAAACGGCTGGCGCCATCGTTGTCATGTCAATCGTCGGCGGCGCCTTCGTGCCGGCCATCCAGGGCTTTGTCTCGGATGTCACGGGCTCGATGCAGTTCTCCTTCATTGTCAATCTCTTCTGCTTCCTCGCCATCGGCCTCTACTTCCGCGGTGAAGCCAAGATTGAGGCGGCAGAGGAGAAAGAATCGGCTGCCGCTGAGTCGCAGGCCTGATTGCACCATATCTCGCTCCATTGACAATCAAGTGTATTCATGGGCCATCCATATGGAATGGACATTCATACCGCTCCGATGAGGAGCGGTATTTTTTTACCTGTAAACCTATTGACGTGATATGTTTACATTTGCTATGATAGAAGCGTGAGTTAAAACATATATAATTAATATGTTTTTTCAACTAAACAGAGAATGAAGTATGCAGAAAAGCAAAGAGAAAGCAAAGAGAAGGAACAGGAGGAGTTTTTATGCGAAATCGCTGGCTCATCGCGTTGGCGGCTATCGGCATCCACATCTCAATCGGCAGCGTCTATGCCTGGAGCGTCTTGACGCGTCCCATCATGGCGGAGATGGGCATCACGCTCTCGGAGACGACGGGCGTCTTCTCGACGGCCATCCTCTTCCTCGGCATCACGACGTGCTTCCTCGGCAATTTTGTCGAGAAGATCGGGCCGAAGAAGAGCGGCCTTCTTTCAACGGCGTTCTTCGCTCTGGCGATGTTCGGCACGTATCTGGCGATTTCCTGGCACACCCTGCCGCTCGTCTATCTCTTCTACGGCGTGCTCGGCGGCGTGGGCATCGGCATCGGCTATATGGCGCCTGTGTCGACGCTCATCCGCTACTTCCCACACAACCGCGGCCTCGCGACGGGACTGGCCATCATGGGCTTTGGCTTTGCGACGCTGTTCGCCGGGCCGACGATGCAGCAGGTCACGGCGACCTTCGGCATCGCCGAGAACTTCCTGATCATGGGCACGCTCTACGTGGCCATCATGCTGGCGGCCTCGCTGTACCTCAAGCCGCCTGCGGACAGCATGGCCTGCACGCATGCGAAGACACTGGTCGAGACGGGGCCGACGGCTGCTGATGCGTTCAAGACATGGCAGTTTGCCTCGCTCTGGTGGGTCTTCTTCGTCAACATCGCCTGCGGCATCGCCCTCTTTGCGCTCGCAGCGCCGATGGCGCAGGATGTCATCGGCATGGAGCCGGGCGCAGCGGCGGCGATGGTCGGGCTCATCGGCCTCTTCAATGGCGGTGGCCGCTTCATCTGGTCGACTGTCTCGGATTACATTGGCCGTGGCCGCATGTACGCGCTGTTCTTCCTCATGGAGATCATCGCCTTCTGGCAGCTCGGCAATACGCGCGACGCCTTCCTGTTCCAGGCGATGATCTTCCTGATTACGAGCTGCTCGGGCGGCGGTTTCTCCGTCATGCCGGCCTACCTGACGGACCTTTTCGGCACGCGCCTCCTGGGCGCTGTGCACGGCCGCATGCTGACGGCCTGGGCAGCAGCGGGCATCGTCGGCCCGATGCTCGTCTCGTGGCTGCGCGCCCAGACGGGCGGCTACACCGTCCCGCTGCTCTTCTTCGCAGGCTGTTTCGTGCTGAACTTCATCATCGCGCTCGTATTGCAGCGTTTCGGCATCACCAGTGCGGCCGCGCGTTTCCATGCCGCGGCTTGACAAAAGCGCGAGGAGCCAGTATGATAGGAAATAAGAAAATATACCATTTATATATGTTTTACTGATATTAATCTGGAGAGCAGGATACAGGAGGGTATTATGGCGGAAGAGAAACACACGCATCATCACGAGCATGACCATGAGCACGGTCATCACCATCATCACCATCACCACGAGGAAAGCCCGCTGAAACCGGGTGAGCATCCGGACTGGCGCACGCACGTCCATGCGCCGGGCGAGCATCACGAGATCGGCGTCAACGACTACATGACGGCTGTCGCCGCCTATCGCAAGACGTTTGCCTCGAAAGAGGATGTCCTCGAGCAGACACCGGACCCGGCTGTGCGCGAGATGATCAAGTACCTCGGGCAGCTCGGCCACGAGACAATCTTCGATCGCTTCGACCAGCAGAAGCCGCAGTGTACGTTCGGCCTCGCCGGCGTCTGCTGCAAGAACTGCAATATGGGGCCTTGCAAAATCACGAAGAAGAGTCCGCGCGGCGTCTGCGGTGCGGATGCCGATGTCATCGTGGCCCGCAACCTGCTGCGCAGTGCGGCCGCAGGCGTCGCCCAGCACGGCGCACATGCCCGCGAGCTCCTGCTCTCGATGAAGTTCGTCGCAGAGGGGCGCCTCAAGCTGCCAATCCTCGGCGAGAAGAAGCTCCGCACGGTATCGAAGGCATTCGGCCTCGAGACGGAAGGGAAGTCGGCCCGCGAGCTCACGGGCGAGCTCGCCGACATCCTGCTCGAGGACCTGAGCCGCGCTGTTCCTGATGACTACAAGACCATCCGCGCGATGGCGCCGAAAGAGCGCCAGGATGTCTGGGACAAGCTCGACATCATCCCCATCAGCGCCTACAACGAGGTCTTTGACGCCTATCACCGCACGGCTGTCGGCACGGACGGTGACTGGGAGAGCCTCATGCAGGAATTCCTGCGCTGCGGCCTCGCCTTCTGCTTCACGGGTGTCGTCGCGGCGAACATCGGCACGGATGTGCTCTTCGGCAATGGCCACCGCGCGACCTCGAAGGTCAACATCGGCGCGCTCAAGGAGGGCTGGGTCAACATCGCCGTGCACGGCCATCTGCCTACACTCGTCAGCGAGATTGTCCGCGTCGGCCGCACGCCGGAGATGATCGAGCTTGCCAAGGCGCATGGCGCAGAGGGCATCCAGTTCTACGGCGTCTGCTGCTCCTGCCTTGCGGCCATGTACCGCTACGAGGGCGTCATCCCACTCTCGAATGCTGTCGGCGCTGAGCTCGTGCTCGGCACGGGTGCACTTGACCTCTGGTGCGCCGACGTCCAGGATGTCTACCCGGCCATCATGGATGTGGCCCGCTGCTTCAAGACGACTGTCGTCACGACGTCGGAGAATGCCCGCCTGCCGGGCGCGGAGCACTATGCCTACGACCATCATCATTCGAACGTCGAGGATACCGAGAAGATTGCGCGCAAGATTGTCACACGCGCCATCGAGAGCTTCGCGGAGCGCCGCGACATCCCCGTGCACATCCCGAAGTACGAGGTCACGGCTGAGGTTGGCTTCACGGCGGAGAACGTCGCCGAGCAGTTCGATGGCTTCAAGGGCCTCTACGAAGCGCTCAAGGACGGCCGCATCCGCGGCATCTGCAACATCGTCGGCTGCTCGAATCCGCGCGTCGTCTACGAGCGCGCTACGCTCGATGTCGCGCGCACGCTGATCCAGAACAATATCCTGATCCTGACGAATGGCTGCGCCTCGTTCCCGCTGCTCAAGATGGGACTCTGCAGCAAGGACGGGGCAGAGGAGGCCGGCGCCTCGCTGAAGGCCTTCCTCAAGGAATACGATCTGCCTCCTGTCTGGCATGTTGGCGAATGCGTCGACAACACGCGTTCGTCTGCCATCTTCGGCGGTATTGCAGCCGTTGCGGGCAAGGCAATCAAGGATATGCCATACGCCTTCTCGAGCCCGGAGTGGTCGAATGAAAAGGGACTGGATGCTTCGCTGGCGTTCCGCCTGTTCGGCGTCGACTCCTACCACTGTGTCGAGCCGCCTGTCCAGGGCTCGACGAATGTGGAGAATTTCCTCAAGCGTGATACGAGAGAGCTGCTCGGCTCTGTCATGCACGTCAATGTCGACCCGATCGCTCTCGGCAAGGAGATCGTCGCAGACATCGAGGCACAGCGCCAGAAGCTCGGCTGGGACTGAGCCTTGCTTTTATATCGAGACGGAAGAGACCTGCTGCACTGCGGCAGGTCTCTTTGCAGATTCTGCGCGAAAGCGATATACTAGAGGGGCAGATAAATCTTGCGGGGTGATTGTATGGCAAATGTCAAGACATATAAGATGGAGCCGGAGACGAGCGAGAAGCTCCAGAAAATCTGTGAGGAGCTCAACCTGACCTGGGATGGGACCTTCCAGACGCTCGCCAATCTCTACATGCAGCAGAAAGCCATCGGAGCGCTGCCGGAGCGCGGCATGGAAGTCAAGGAGTTCCAGAGCCTGCTCAACCGCGTCTCAGAGGCGTTCACATATGCGCTGACGGTCAATGCGGATGCGGAAGAGCGCATCCGCCAGGAATTCACCAAGAAATTCGCGGCGCAGCAGCAGGACCTCGCGGCCGAGAAGACGCGTGCCGAGATGGCCGCCAAGAGGGCAAAAGAGGCAGAGTTGCGCGCCCAGGAGCAACAGGGACAGGCAAAGACGCTGCGCGAAGAGCTGGAGAAGCTCACGCGGGAACTTGGCCATGTCAAGGAGGAGGCGCGTCTCGCGGCCAAGGCGCAGGCAGACTCACTGGCCGATAAGGAGCGGCTCAATGCCTTGCAGGCCCAGCAGCTCGCGGCCCTGAAACAGGAAGTTGAGGCCTGCCGCGATGCGGCAGCGGCTGCAAAGGAAATCCAGGAAAAGGCGGATGGACTGCAGCGCAGCCTCATGGCAGCAGAGCATGCGAAGGAGCAGGCCGAGAAGCAGGTGGCAGAGCTCCGCGCAGCTCTCGATGACAGAGAGCAGCAGATGAAGGCGCGCACCGACGCGCTTGAAGCACAGTACACACAGGAGAAGCACATGCTGCTCCTCAAGGCAGAGAATGAGCGCCAGTCGGCCGTGCTCGCGGTCAAGGCCGAATATGCCGCGCGCATCGAGTCCCTGCAGGAGAAGTACATGGCCAAGTATATGGCCAAGATGGAGGCTTCTTATGGCGTATCTGGAGCAGGCAGTGGAAAGGTTCAGCCTGTGCAAAGGGAAAAGGAAGAAGCGGAAGATGCAGCCGTGAAAGAGGCATCCGGAAATCCAGCAGGAAAGGAGGGTGAAAGAGCATGAGGATCATGGAGAGCAGAGCGCAGATGAGAAAGGAAAAAACCATGGACAGGATTGGCGGGGCAACCGGTCTTGTCAGGCGGCTGATGCTGGGGAGCATCGTCTTGCTGGCGAGCATATCGCTGCTCGCGGGCTGCGGCCGGCAGCAGGCGGAGAGCCCGGAATCATCTTCTTCTGCAGATGTTGCTGAGTCATCATCCCGTGCAGGATCCTCCTGCGTCATTGTTGACGATGCTTTCTCGAACCTGCAGATGACGGACCCGACGATACCTGTCTACGACAAGTACACGCTCTCGGAGCGCCGTGCGAAAGGCTTGACGACGACCATGCCAGATCTCACGCCGTATAAAGAGGGCAAGGTCGTCTACCTGACGTTTGACGACGGCCCCGACGAGAAGAACACGCCTGCCATCCTCGACATCCTCAAGGAGAACGGCGTCCAGGCGACCTTCTATGTGACGGGCCAGCATGCAGAGCTCCATCCCGATGTCCTGCAGCGCATCTATGCAGAGCACCATGCCATCGGCAATCACAGCTACGATCACGATTACAAGAAACTCTACGTCTCGCCGGAGACATTCCTCTCTGAGATGGAACGCACCGACGAAATCATCCACGGCATCCTCGGTGTTCGCCCTCTGATCCTGCGCGCGCCGGGCGGCGTTATCGGTCACTTCACGAAGGCATACGATCCGGCACTCAAGGCGAGCGGTTACGTCGAGCATGACTGGAACGTCAGCTCGGCCGATGCAGCGCCGAACCATCCGGTCGCGCAGGACTTCATCGACAACATCGACAGTCAGACCGACAAGCCGGTGGCAGCGCATGCGGCCATCATCCTCATGCACTGCTCCGAGGGCCATGAGGAGACCGTCAAGGCACTGCCAGAGATCATCCGCATCCTCAAGGCGAAGGGTTATACCTTCGGCGTCATCACACCGATGACACCGCAGCCCTGGTGATGTACGCAGCATGGGAGAGCATTGAGCCGGATTTGCGAAAAAGAGCGGGCCTCTAGAAGGATAGAGCCCCGCTCTTGTCGTATATATACACTTATAATGAATGCAAGAACAGATCGTATTATCTGGCTGGTCCGACAGTGCAAATGACGTCAGAGAGGCTGGATAGGGATTTGCGCTGGAGACGCGGATCGTTTCTGTGCAGGAGGACGGGCAGCGCCAGATGCCAGCAGAAGAATCATCATCCGGGACAAAGGGAGGAACGATGCATGAAGCTAAGTGAGAGCAGGCAGCAGTCCAAGAACATCATCATCACGGCCTGCGTATTCCTGATTGGACTCCTGTGCTGGGGGGTCATGCTACAGGATCTCTACACAAAGCGCATCTTGTCCCTGCGCGAGCATTGCCGCCTCGACGCCGTCGTTTTTGCCGATGAACTCCAGCAGGACTTCTCGGAGGGAGAGTCTATCGTCAAGGCGCTGGCACTGACCATCGGCAACAGCCAGAATCAATCGGCAGAGGGCCTCGGACATGTGATGGAGATTGTCGCTAGCCGCACAGATATCCCCCTTGACAGTATACTGCTCGCGCCGAATGGCGTAGTTGCGGCTGTCTATCCTGATTCGCGGAGCAGTGCACTTGGGTACGATATCTTTGCTGAACCCAAGCGCAAGATGGCAATGCAGTACAGCCTGCAGGCGCATGCTTTTGCCGTGATAGGGCCGATAGAGACGACAGGCGGCGGGACGGTCATGGCTATCGTAAATCCAGTATTCCTGCATACGGCGGGTGACAAGGAATCATTGTGGGGATTTGCAAATGTCCTCGTCAAGGTGCCGGACATCTTCGCCAAGACAGTTGCTAATCTGGATCAATCTGGCTTGGCCTATCGACTCGAGAAGACGGGGGTCAGCCATGATGGTTATGTGACCATATTGGAGTCTGATGTACCGCCGACTGACCCCGTCAGCTACACCTTTTCTTACGGCGGCTGCCAGTGGCACATGCAGGTCGCCCCGAAAGACGGCTGGCAAGTCATGGGCCCCCTGAGCACGGCTGTCACTCTCGGCTTCCTGACCTTGATCATGCTGACGGTGCTGACATACGTTCTGCTCTACATGCGCGATAGGGAGAAACGTCTGCGCCGTCTGGCCATGACAGATCAGCTCACGGGGCTGCTCAACCGCCACGGCCTCGAGTCTGTGATCCAGGAGAGACTCAATCAGGATAAGATGGATCAGGCAATCTTTGTGCAGCTTGACATCGATGACTTCAAGCTCATCAACGATATCTTCGGCCACAGGATCGGCGATAAAGCGCTGCGTCACCTCGCTGTTATCATGCGCGTATTCTTTCCGCGCGAAGCCGTCTTAGCCCGCAACGGTGGTGATGAATTCATCATCGTGCTGCCGACGCGCACCATACCAGCGGCTGAGCGCATGGTGCGCGACTTTGTCAGCCTCAAGAAGGAGTTCAACTACAAGCAGATGGTCTATCAGTACACCATCTCGATGGGATATGCTGTCTATGCCGCCAATCAGGCAGATGGTAAGTCCCCGCTCGACGTGCTGCGCGATGCCGATACGGCCCTCTATATGGTCAAGCTGCGCGGCAAGAACGGCTGCTGCCGTTATGCACAGGGCATGGCGGCGACGCGCCGCGTGCAGATGGGCTTCTCGCTGCGCGATGTCGTCTTCAATCTGCCAGCTTCCATCCTGATCTACGATGCAGAGAGCGAGGAAATCCTCTTTGCCAATCAGGAACTCATCTCCCTGTTCGAGTGTGACGATCTCGATGACTTCCTCGCTTACACGAAGCGCAGATTCCGCGGCATCGTCCATCCTGATGACTATGAGCAGGTGGACACGAGCATCTGGCAGCAGGTCTACGCCTGCAACCTGAACAAGCGGGAGAAGGCCAACGATGCCGTAAACTACCGCATCGTCACGAAGCATGGCAGAGTGCGCTGGGTCATCGATCGCGGCCGCCTCGTCCAGAGCGATTTCTACGGGCGCATCTTCTATGTGATCCTCGTTCCCGATGAACGGATGGATGCCGTATCCGATAAAGCGGACCAATGACGAAGAATCCAGGCAATATGCTGTATACTGTCTTGATGATATCGCTCGCCTGTGATATAATGCAAAATATAAAGACACGCAACGAAGCGGCTACGCTCCCTGCGTGTCTTTTTCATTATCTCCACATGATGCAGTAGCTCAATCCATTTCACGCCGTGTATATGCGAGGAGGATGCCTTATGATCAGTTTTCCATTATTCACCGAGCTTGAAGCCAAACGTGATGCCGTCAATGCAAAGTTCCACCGCGAGACGGAGCCGCAGCTCATCGAGCGCTTCCAGCAGTTCGGTTTTGTGCCGCGCGATGGAGAGGACGCGCACTACATGTCCTTGAAGGAGAAGAGCACGGGCAACCTCTACCTTTTGACCTGCAGTGCCTATGAGATCACCATCATGTTCGAGCACGTCCGGACGGGCGAGGCCATCAAGATCTGCGAGATCAGCAACTTCGCCCTGAGTGCCCATACCATCATGAACATCGTCATCGCCTCGATCGACAGTTGGCTCCAATACGGTGTCGTCTACGATTATCGCAAGGCACAGAACTTCGAGGACTACCTGATGAGGTAACGCGCATTTCGCACTTTTTAGCACGCAGCAGCACTTTTGTCGGTGGAGCTGTCTCAGACTGCCGTAATCATGCTATAATATCCTTGGTATCAAAAGCATCAATCTGTATCAGTCGATTGAAGAAAAGAGGAATAGCATGAAGAAAATCATTGCCGTGAGCCTGTTAGTCGTTGCCATGGCAGCACTGCTGCTCGGCTGCGGTCAGGCAAAGCTGACATCGCAGGAAGTCAAGGGCGGCGTGACGAGCTTGCAGATGGACCTGCCGTTCACGCTCGAGCAGCAGCCGAAGGAAGAGACAGCGAAGTCGAACGACTATGTCAAGTCCATCACAGACAGCCGCATCACGCAGGCCAAGGGCATGGACTTCCACCTGATGCAGTTCACGACGTACGTCATGAATGCCGATAAGCTGAAGAACGATGCGGCAAGCAAGGCAACGTTTGAGCAGAAAGCGCTCGACGGCTATCTGACTGCCTTTGAGCAGAATGCTAAGGCCCGTGAGAGTTCGCGCGACACCAAGAGCATCACGATATCAGGCAAGGATGCGAGTGTCACGACCGTTCAGTGCAAGATGCGCGGCGAGAACGAAGTCATCAAGGTCGTCTTCCTGCCATTGCCTGAGGAGTACTGGTTCGTTGCCTTCGCCTATCCGAAAGAACACGAGGACAATCAGGGAAAACTTGCCGACAAGATCATCAGCAGCATCCAGCTCAGGCAATGACTGTCGAAAAAAATTGCAGGAATCAGGTATTTTTCAGATAAGTTGAGATGTTTTTCAGATTGCCCTGTTACAATGCAATTGTCGATAGGGAAAGCCGATATCCCCAAGGGCTTCTCTACAAGACGTGAAGTGAATCCCACTTCCTCCATTTCTCTCTAAGATAAATGATTCTTTCCCAAAGAAGACGAGCAGCTGTTCATCCCACAGCTGCTCGTCTTCTTTTATCATTTTTTCAAAAAAGGTGTTGACAAGCAGGGGTGAAGCGTGTAATATAATACAAGTCGCTGCGAGAGACACGGGAGCGGACAGATGAGAAGCCTTGACTGGCAAGCATCTGAAAGCGAAGAGTTTCGAGTTCAGACAAAAAAGAAATTTTAAAAATCTCTTAACAAACTGAACGGGCTGCGATAAAATAATAGATGTCATAAGGAACGGAAAAACAAACCATTCTGAAAAGACAAAGTTGTTCTTTGAAAACTAAACAATGCAACATGAATCATTTGTGATTCAAGCCAGATGTTTTTAAAACATCGATTGATTATGAACATAAGCAATCGGCAATTTCTTTACT
>NZ_JNKR01000008.1 GCF_000702905.1 Mitsuokella jalaludinii DSM 13811 | reverse complement strand
CGTGTCTAATTTTATGGGCTTTTTGAAGGGGAAGAGCAGTTTGATGATTTACGAGAAATGGGGGAATATGAAGTACAAATATAGAAATCGAAGCTTTTGGTGTCGAGGGTACTATGTAAGTACGGTAGGCAAGAACGAAAAGAAAATAACGGAATACATTCAGAACCAGCTGAAGGAAGATTACATGTCGGAACAGTTGGTACTGGATATGACAGACCCGTTTACGGGTAGCCGGAAATAGTAAGCGTATGACGGACCGACAAGCGCTTTTAAGCGCAGCTGGTAAGCAGAGGCCTTATAAGGCCGTAAATATAAAACCCCCGGCTATGCCGGGGGATATTTATTTGTGCGCGGGAGTTGCTGGCAATTTCTTATTCAGAAAATAAAGGATTTTCTCATATCTTGTAGAAGTAGTCATTGAGAATAATATTGAGAATGAAAAGGGGGGATTGTGTTGGAGACACCAGAACTGCTTTGGCAGGATCTCGTGCGGGAGTCGGTGCGGGAGGTGCGCTATGGGCTGCGGCCGGAGGAGCGGGGCGTCATCGAGCTCGTCGACTTCGTGCTCGGGCGGGCGGTGGCCATGCATGCGAGCGATGTGCATCTGGAGCCGCAGGAGATGCGGGTCAGGCTGCGCTTCCGCGTGGACGGTCTCCTGCGCGAGGTCATGGCGATGCCGGCGAATCTCGGCCCGGCGGTGATTTCGCGCCTCAAGGTCATGGCGGGCATGGACATCGCCGTGCACCAGCAGCCGCAGGACGGCCACATCCTGTTCCAGGCAAAGGGCCGGCGCATCGACATCCGCGTCTCGTCGCTGCCGGCAACGGCCGGCGAGGTCATCGTCATGCGCCTGATGGATGTCTCGGAGCAGCTGCTCTCGCTCGATGAGCTCGGCTTCTCGAAGGAGGACACGGCCTGCTTCCGGGCGCTCATCCACCGGCCGGCGGGCATGATTGTGCTCTGCGGGCCGATGAATTCGGGCAAGACGTCGTCGCTCTACGCGGCGCTGGCGGAGCTCAACACGGAGTCGCGCAATCTCGTGACGCTCGAGGACCCGATCGAGCGCGTGCTGCCGGGCGTCAATCAGGTGCAGATCCACCCGAAGGCGGGCATGACGTTCGTCGCGGGGCTGCGCGCCGTGCTGCGCCAGGATGTCACGGGCATCCTGCTCGGGGAAATCCGCGACGAGGAGACGGCGGCGATGGCCGTGCGCATCGCGCTGACGGGCCACCTGCTGATGACGACGATCCACACGGAGGACGCCGTCGCGGTGCTCTACCGCATGCTCGAGATGGGCGTCGCGCCGTATTTGCTGGCGGCGACACTCTCGGGCATCATCTCGCAGCGCCTCGTGCGCAGGCTCTGCCCCGACTGCCGCGAAATGTACCGCGCGGCGGGCGATTCGGAGGAGGCCGCGTTCTTCGGCGCGGGCAGTGAGGGAATCACGCTCTACAGGAGCCGCGGCTGTGATGCGTGCCAGGGCACGGGCTACCGCGGCCGGACGGTCCTTGCGGAGATCCTCGTGCCGGACGAAGCGGTGCGCGAGGGCATCCTGCAGAAGGTCCCGCGCCGTGAGATGGCTGCACGTGCCCGGGCTTCTGGCATGCGCTCCCTGCTCGAGGACGGCCGGGCCAAGGCGGGGGCGGGCATCACCTCGTGGCAGGAGGTCAGGAGGGTGCTCTATGGATGAGGCAGGGCGCACGAGGTGGCAGGCGATCGTAGAGGAGGCCGTCGCGGCGTGTGCGAGCGACATCTACCTGTCGGCGGGACAGGATGCCTGGCTGCGCGTCGACGGCAGCTTGCGGAGGATCGCGCAGGCGGGCGAAACGATGGATGATGATTTCATGGAATCGCTGGCAGAGGCATTCCTGTCGCCCGGGCAGCTGGCAGAGCTGCGCCATGGCCATGCCGTCGACTTCTCGCTGGCGCACGAGGGGCGGCGGCTGCGCGGCAATCTCTACCGCCAGCAGGCGCATCTGGCGCTCGTCGTGCGCGTGCTGCCAGAGCGCGTCCCGAGCCTGGCGGCCATCCATGCACCGGCGGCCCTGCAGGAGCTACTGTCTGCGCGGCAGGGCCTCGTGCTCGTGACGGGGCGCACGGGCTCTGGGAAGACGACGACGCTGGCCGCTTTCCTGCAGGCGGTCAACGAGAGCCGGCCGGCGCACATCCTGACGCTTGAGGACCCCATCGAGTACGTCTTCGCGCCATCCCGGTGCTTTATCAGCCAGCGCGAGCTCAGGCGCGACTTCCAGTCGTTCCCGGAGGCCCTGAGGAGCGCGCTGCGGGAGATGCCGGACATCCTGCTCGTCGGCGAGATACGCGACCGCGAGACGATGGCGACGGCGCTCATGGCCGCGGAGACGGGCATGCTCGTGCTCGGCACGCTGCACACGCGCGGCGCGGCGGAGGCCGTGCGGCGCATCGAGGGCTTCTACCCGCAGGAGGAGCAGAGCATCGTGCGCGCACAGGTCGCCGATGTTTTCTGCGCCATCTTCGCGCAGGAGCTCCTGCCCGCGCGCCGGGGCGGCCGCGTGCCGCTCGTGGAAGTCCTGCTGCGCGAGCCGTCTGTCTGCAGCCTGATCCGCCAGGGCAAGTACAGCCAGATCGAGATGGCAATGATGACGCATCAGGCGCAGGGCATGCAGACGCGCCGCCAGGCCCTGCAGAAGCTCCTGCATCAGGGCCTCATCGCGCGCGAGGTCTATGAGCGGGCGGCCAATCGCCTGGGCTGATGGCGCTATCTGGCAGCATTTCTTGAAAGAAAGGAGGTCCTATGGGCGTTTTTCAATACGAGGCGAGGAACCGCGCGGGCGAATTCTTCGCGGGCACGGTCGAGGCGCATGACGAGCGCGAGGCGGCGGGGCTTATCCGGCGGCGCGGCCTCTGGGTGGCGTCGCTTTGCCGGCAGCACGGAGAGGTGACGGCAGAGCGGGGGACCCGCTGGCGGCAGCAGCTCGCAGGGGCAGTCGCAAAGACGCCGCCTGCCAAGCTGCGCGTGCTCTTCCTGCGGCAGATGGCGGCGATGATGCAGGCGGGGATGCCCGTCCACCAGGCGCTGCAGGCGCTCGCAAAGTCAGACGCCGACCGCGCGTACCAGTCGCTGTTGCAGCAGCTGCTCGCGGGCATCCTGGCGGGGCGGCCGCTCCACGAGATGATGGCCATGCACCCTGCTGTCTTTCCCGTTTCGCTCTGCGGCCTCGTGCGTGCGGGCGAGGAGAGCGGCTCTCTGACGCAGATCTTCGCGCAGCTCGCGGACTTTGAAGAGCACCGCTACGAGGCGCGCGAGGCGCTGAAGTCGGCGCTGCTCTATCCCGTCATCCTGCTTTCCGTCGCGCTCGTCGCGCTCGTGCTCATGGCCGTCTTTGTGCTGCCCGCCTTTGCCGTCATGCTGCAGGACCTGCAGGCGGAGCTGCCGTGGACGACGCGGCTGCTGCTCGCGCTGATGGACTTTGTGCGCGACAACTGGGCCGGACTGCTCGGCGGCGCTGCACTCACAGCCCTGGCAGCCGTCTCCCTGGTGCGCGATGCGAGGAGCCGGACGGTCCTCGACGGCTGGCTGCTGCGGCTGCCGGTTCTCGGGTCCCTGCAGCGCTCGTCTGCCTGGCGCATCCTCCTGGAGCTCTTCGCCGTCATGCTGAAGAATGGCATCCCGCTGACGACGGCGCTGGCGATGGCCGCCGATGTGCCGGCAAACCGCCATATCGCGTGCGAGATGAAGGCGCTGCGCGCGCAGGTCGAGTCGGGCCAGCCCTTTGCCGCGAGCCTGCGCCAGCTGACCTCGTGCCCGCGCCTGCTCGTCGAGCTCCTGATGGCGGGCGAGGTGACCGGCACGCTCGACGCCATGATGGAAAAAGCCGCGGCGTTTGCCGCGGCTGATGCCCGTCACCGCTCGGCAAGAGTCGAAGCCCTCGCTGAGCCGGTCATGATTTTCGTTGTCGGTGGCATGATCTTCTTCTTCGTGCTCTCCATCGTCCTGCCACTCCTGACGACGATGGATGCGCTCGTCTAGCGCTTACTCTGCTAGCAGCTCCGCCTTGAGCTCGCGGTAGCGGCGCGTGTAGTAGGCGCCGTTCTGCGCCTCGCGGTGGTCGAAGCCATAGGCGCGGCGGCTGACGGCGAGGATCGGCGGGGCCTGGATGCGCTTGGCGATCGCCATGCCCGTGAAGAGGTTCCACCAGCGCTCGAGGTCGCTGATGAAGTCGGCGGCCGTTGGGAAGTACTTCTGGACGAGACCTTCCTCGCAGCCGAGGTTCTTCTCGACGGTGCCCGCCTTGTACCACTCGAGCACGTCCTCTGGCGTCGCCTTCTGCCAGCGCTCGACGAAGGAGCGGAAGAGGTAGTCGTGGTACGGGTACTTGATCGGGTCGCCCTTGCCCTCGTCGACGTTCTGGGCGGAGGAGAGCTCGGCCGACGGCACGATGTCGATGATGCCCTGCGGCACGACTTCGCGGCCGTAGACCGCATCGTTCATGTAGTGGGCGAGCGCGTAGACCTGGTGCTTCCAGAGGTCGGCGAGCGCGGCGAGGAAGCCCGACTGGTCGCCGTAGAGCGTCGAGTAGCCGACCGTCGTCTCGGCCTTGTTGGCGTTGCAGGTGAAGCCGCCGCCGAAGGCTGCCGCGGCGCCGGCGAGCACGCGGGCGCTGCGGTCGCGCGCCTGGATGTTCTCGGCGACGAAGGAGGAGACCTTGAGGTGCGTTTCGCTGCCCGTGCCGAGGTTGACCATCGGCGTCTCTTCGAGCTGCTTTATCGTGTGGTCGACCGACTCCTGGATCGGGATGATCATGTACTGGCAGCCGAGGTTGTTGGCGAGCTGCTGCGAGAGTCCCTTCGTCGTGGCGGAGTTGAAGACGCTCGGCATGTTGACGAGCAGCAGGTTCTCCGGGCCGACGACCTTCGCGTAGAGCGCGGCGGCGACGGCTGAGTCGATGCCGCCCGAGATGCCGATGACGATCTTCTTCATGTGGATGTTCTCGAGGAAGCGGCGGATGCCGTAGTGGAGCGCGCGGTAGATGTGCGCGATGTCTTTTTCTTCGCTCTCCGGCTCGGCTGCCATGTCCTTCATCTCAGCGAGCGGCAGGACTGTGAGCGCCTCCTCGTACTCCGGCAGCGTGCGCACGACATCGCCCTTCTCGTTGTAGGCCGTGCTCGAGCCGTCGAAGGTGTAGACCGTCTTGCCGTTGTTCTGCAGGCCGATGCAGTTGACGTAGAAGAGCGGCACGCCAGCCTCTCTTGCCTGGCGGCCGAAGACGCGGTTGCGCTTGTCGTTCTTGCCGAGCGTGTACGGCGAGGCCGAGATGTTGACGTAGAAGTCGAGGTGTTCCTTTTCGAGGAGCTCGAACGGCGCAAACTCGTAGTCGTCGCTCCAGCCGTCCTCGCAGAGCAGGCAGCCCGCGCGGTAGCGCTGGCCGCGAATCTTGAGCGTGACGGGGGAGAGGAGCTTCGAGGGCGTCGTGCCGAGCTCGCGCGCGAGCTTCTGCAGGCTGAAGAAGTGGCGCGTGTCGTCGAACTCGCGGTAGTTCGGCATCAGCGTCTTGATCGTGTACGGGTACGGCATGTTGTCCGGCTGGACGAGTTCGCCGTCGCGCGCGATGAAGAAGGCGTTGTACTTGCGCACGCGGCCGTCGTTGTTCTTCTTCTGCCAGTCGATGGCGACGTTGCCGAACATGACCGTGATGTCCTTTGACGCCGCGATGATGTCGCGGCCGTAGCTCTCGCAGTCGCGCAGGAAGGCGCTCTGCTCCCAGGTATCGCCGAGGAAGTAGCCCGGCACGGCCATCTCCGGGAAGATGACGACATCGGCGCCTTTTGCGCGCGCCTCCTCGATGAAGCGCAGGATCGTGGCGGTGTTCACGTCTGGATGGCCGGGGACGACCTCCATCTGAGCCATGGCAATTTTCAACAACTTCAACATCCTTTCCTGTTACAAAAAGAGAAAGAAACAATCATATTATCGGTTATAATGTAACGGCAACGTCATGGCCGTATCCCGGGTGCTGACATTTCGCAGATTTCTATAGGATTCCCGGGGATTCTATGGTATAATGACAGTTGTCTGGTTGCGCGGGGCGCTCTGCCCTTGCAGCCCGCTATCATTTTAGCATAGTTTGATTCATTTATAAATGAAGAAAGAGGCGATTGTTTTGAAATACAGCAGCACCAGAGGAAATGCCGAGCAGCTCGACTCCGCGCAGGCCATCATCCGCGGCCTGGCAGCAGACGGCGGACTCTTCGTGCCGGATGCCATGCCAAAGGTCGACATGGCCTTCATCGAAGGGCTCAAGACCCTGTCTTATGAGGAGCGCGCCGAGAAAGTGCTCGGGCTCTTCCTGACGGACTACACGGCAGAGGAGCTTTCTGGCTGCGTCACGCGCGCCTATGGAAGCGGCCGCTTCGATACGGCAAAGCGCGCGCCCGTCAAGGCGGTGGGCGACAAGAGCGTCCTCGAGCTCTGGCACGGCCCGACGAGTGCCTTCAAGGACATGGCGCTGCAGCTTTTGCCGCAGCTCATGAGCACGGCGCTCAAGAAGACGGGCGAGAAGGATGAGGTGCTGATCCTCGTCGCGACCTCTGGTGACACGGGCAAGGCAGCGCTCGAGGGCTTCCGCGATGTGCCGCAGATCCGCATCATGGTCTTCTACCCGCAGGGCGGCGTCAGCCGCATCCAGCAGCTGCAGATGCTCACGCAGGAGGGGAAGAACGTCAACGTCACGGCCGTCACGGGCAACTTTGACGACGCGCAGAGCGGCGTCAAGAAAATCTTCGGCGACAAGGCATTCAATGAAGCGCTCGCCGAGAAGGGCATCCGCCTCTCGTCGGCCAACTCCATCAACTGGGGCCGCCTCGTGCCGCAGATCGTCTACTACTTCAGCGCCTACGCCGACCTCCTCTCTGCCGGCACAATCGAGCCGGGCGAGGCCATCGACTTCACCGTGCCGACGGGCAACTTCGGCGACATCCTCGCGGGCTTCTACGCGAAGTGCATGGGCCTGCCGGTTCACAAGCTCGTCTGCGCCTCGAACGCCAACAACGTCCTGACGGACTTCCTGCGCACGGGCGTCTACGACCGCCAGCGCGACTTCTTCAAGACGATCTCGCCGTCGATGGACATCCTGATCTCGAGCAACCTCGAGCGCCTGCTCTACCACATGGCGGAGGACAAGGCGAAGGTCGCCTCCTGGATGCAGCAGCTCCAGCAGGAGGGCCGCTACGACATCGGCAGCGAGCTGCTCGAAAAGATCCAGCAGACCTTCTGGGCCGACTGGACGTCGGACGAGGACACGGAAGCGTGCATTGCCGACGTCTACGAGAAGGACCATTATGTCGCCGACCCGCACACGGCCGTCGCCTGGAGCGTCGCCGAGAAGTACCAGCAGGCGACGGGCGATGCGCATCACATGGTCGTCGTCTCGACGGCCAGCCCCTACAAGTTCAACGGCAGCGTGCTCGATGCCCTTGGCGTCAAGACGGCAGGCGTCGATGAGTTCACCCTGCTCGACGAGCTGCAGGCGAAGAACAGCGACCCCATCCCCGAGGGCCTCGCGTCGCTCCGCTGCAAGGAAGTGCGCCACGACGGCGTCTGCGCGCCCGCCTCGATGGAGAAGGCTGTCATGGCCTTCGCCACAGCAGATTCTTTGAAAAAATAACGAAAACCATGAGAGAAACGACACGCATTTTCCGCGTCGTTTCTCTTATTTTTATGGAAGCAAATGAGAACAAGAGGAATAAATAAAACGTTAAAAAAAGTGCAAATAAATATTTGACATTTATGGATGAATAAGTTAATATAATACCTGTGATGAGGAGCTCACCGGAAAGTGAACAGCAGGTCATCGAGGATGCAGACCATTGCATCGCGATTGTAAGGCTGCGTCGAGTGAGATGCCTCAGAGGTTTACCAGGACCAAAAATTATGAAAGAGGTTGAATGCAAATGGCAAACATCGATCTTAGTCAGTATGGTATCACGGGTACGACGGAAATCATCTACAATCCTTCCTACAAGACGCTGTTCGAGGAAGAGACGAAGGAAGGCCTGACGGGCTACGAGAAGGGCCAGGTTTCCGAACTCGGCGCTGTTGATGTCAAGACGGGCATCTTCACGGGCCGTTCGCCTAAAGATAAATTCATCGTTGACGACGAGACGTCGCACGACACGGTTTGGTGGGATTCTGAGGCTTATCACAACGATAACCACAAGGCATCCAAGGAAGCTTGGGCTGCTGTAAAGGATATCGCCAAGAAAGAGCTCTCCAACAAGCGCCTCTTCGTCGTCGATGGCTTCTGCGGTGCAAATAAGAACACGCGCATGGCTGTCCGCTTCATCGTTGAAGTTGCATGGCAGGCACATTTCGTCCGCAACATGTTCATCAAACCGACTCCGGAAGAGGAAGCAAACTTCAAGCCGGACTTCGTTGTCTTCAACGCATCCAAGGCTAAAGTCGAGAACTACAAAGAGCTCGGCCTGCATTCCGACACGGCTGTCGTCTTCAACCTCACGGAGCGCCAGCAGGTCATCATCAACACCTGGTACGGCGGCGAGATGAAGAAGGGCATGTTCTCCATGATGAACTACTTCCTGCCGCTCAAGGGCATTGCTGCTATGCACTGCTCCGCCAACACGGATAAGCAGGGCAAGAACACGGCTATCTTCTTCGGCCTCTCCGGCACGGGCAAGACGACGCTGTCGACGGACCCGAAGCGCCTGCTGATCGGCGATGATGAGCACGGCTGGGATGATGACGGTATCTTCAACTTCGAGGGTGGCTGCTACGCAAAGGTCATCAACCTCGATCAGGAATCCGAGCCGGACATCTTCGGCGCCATCAAGCGCAACGCACTCCTCGAGAACGTTGTCCTCGACGAGAATGGCAAGATCGACTTCGCCGACAAGTCCATCACGGAGAATACGCGTGTATCCTATCCGATTGACCACATCAAGAGCACGGTCAAAGACTTCGTCAACGACCGCAGCGCTGCTCCGGCTGCTAAGAGCGTCATCTTCCTCGCAGCTGATGCCTTCGGTGTCCTGCCGCCGGTTTCCATCCTGACGCCGGAACAGATGCAGTACTACTTCCTCTCCGGCTTCACGTCCAAGCTGGCTGGCACGGAGCGCGGCATCACGGAGCCGACTCCGACGTTCTCCGCTTGCTTCGGCCAGGCATTCCTCGAGCTGCCGCCGACGAAGTATGCGCATGAGCTCGTAAAGCGCGTCAAGGCTAACGGCACGAAGGCATACCTCGTCAACACGGGCTGGAACGGCTATGGCAAGCGCATCTCCATCAAGGATACGCGCGGCATCATCGACGCCATCCACAGCGGTGCCATCAACGAAGCTCCGACGAAGAAGATCCCGTACTTCGGTCTCGAGATCCCGACGAAGCTCGAAGGCGTTGCTACGGAAGTCCTCGATCCGAAGGATACCTACAAAGATCCGTCCAAATCCAAGTGGGATTACAAAGATGAGTCCGAGTGGGATACGAGAGCAAAGAAGCTCGCTCAGATGTTCATCGACAACTTCGCCAAGAAGTATGCAGACACCGAGATCGGCAAAGGCCTCGTTGCAGCTGGCCCGCAGCTCTGATTCGCTCGTCGCACATCAAGCCGCATAGTAATATACTAATATAGAAGGAAGAGTCTCATGGAGGCTCTTCCTTTTTGTGTTCGGTTTGTGTCCTGCGCCGCCGCGGCTCTCGTGCGGGGGAGTGCGGGGTAGGTAGATAGAGGATTGACAGGCGTGCTAGAATGAGGGAAAGATCACCGATAGAAAGGATTCGATGCTGCCCATGAAGATCCAAGACTCAGTCCAGTACCTCAAGGGCGTCGGCCCCAAGAAGAAAGCGGAGCTGGCGCGCCTCGGCATCGCGCGGGTCTACGACCTCCTGACGTACTTCCCGCGCACCTACGAGGACCAGAGCGTCCTGACGCGCATCGCCGACCTGCAGCCGGGCACGGTCGCGACAGTCGCGGGGACCATCGTCAACCTGCAGGAGCAGACGGGGCGGCGCGGCCTGACCATCCTGACGGCCTACCTCAATGACGGCACGGGAATCCTGCAGGTCACCTGGTTCAACCAGAAGTACCTCAAGAAGACGCTCAAGGCGGGCCGCCGCGTCTTCGTCAGCGGCAAGGCCGCGTATGCCTACGGCGGCCGCGGCCAGTTCGCCATGAGCCAGCTGCGCAGCTTCCAGGTCCTGGAGCCCGGGGAGCAGGCGCAGGGCCTCTGCGGCATCCTGCCCGTCTACGCGGCCACCGAGCACCTCAACCAGAAGTTCTTCCGCACGCTTGTCCGTGAGGCGCTGGAGGCAGTAGGAGATCTCCCCGAGCTCATCCCTGCGCGCATCCTGGCGGCGCATCATCTCATGGGGCGCAGGGAGGCCCTGCACGCTGTCCATTTCCCGAAGGATGGGGCAGAACTCAAGCGGGCGCGCTACCGGCTGGCCTTCTCGGAGCTCTACCTCATCCAGTGCGGCCTGCTGCTCTTAAAGAAGCAGTCGCAGGAGACGAAGCGCGGCATCCGCCATCAGCCAAGCGGCAAACTCGTCAAGGCTGTTCTTGCGGGACTGCCCTTTACGCTGACGCACGACCAGCAGCAGGCGTGGCAGGAGATCTGCCGCGACATGGAGCGGACGGTGCCGATGCGCCGCCTCGTGCAGGGCGACGTCGGCTCGGGCAAGACAGTTATCGCCATGCTCGCGCTCGTCAAGACCGTTGAGAATGGCCGGCAGGGGGCCATGATGGCGCCGACGGAGATTCTCGCCGCCCAGCACTATGAGAACCTCTCGTCAAAGCTCGCGCCGCTCGGCATCCGCGTCGGCTATCTCTCGGGCCACCTGACGCCCAAGAAGCGGCGCGCGATGCACGAGGCCATTGCGCGCCACGAGGTTGATATCGTCATCGGCACGCACGCGCTGATCCAGGATGATGTGCACTTCGCGCATCTCGGCCTCGTCATCACGGACGAGCAGCACCGCTTCGGCATCGCGCAGCGCGCGACGCTCGAGAAGAAGGGCGCGCATGTACCCGACGTGCTCGTCATGACGGCGACACCGATCCCGCGCACGATGACCCTGACCGTCTACGGCGACCTCGACGTCTCCCTGATCCGCGAGCTGCCGCCGGGCCGCCAGCCCATCCGCACCTTCGTGCGCCGCCCGGACCGCCGCCCGCTCATCTACCAGTACGTGCGCAGCCAGATCGAGGCGGGCCGCCAGGCCTACGTCGTCTGCCCGCTCATCGAGATGAACGAGGAGAGCGACCTGCCGTCGGCCGAGGAGGTCTACGATGAGCTGCGCTTCGGCATCTTTAGCGGCATCCCGTGCGGCCTCGTCCACGGCAAGCTCGCGCCCGCCGAGAAGGAGCGCGTCATGCAGGACTTCTACGCGGACAGGATCAAGCTGCTCGTCTCGACGACCGTCATCGAAGTCGGCGTCAACGTGCCGAACGCCAGCATCATGGTCATCGAGCACGCCGAGCGCTTCGGCCTCGCCCAGCTCCACCAGCTGCGCGGCCGCATCGGGCGCGGCTCCTACGCCTCGTACTGCATCCTCGTCTCGGAGGGCAAGACGGAGAACGCGCGCGAGCGCCTGAAGATCATGGCAGAAACCTCCGACGGCTTCAAGCTTGCGGAGGAGGACCTGCGGCTGCGCGGCCCGGGGCAGTTCTTCGGCTCGATGCAGCACGGCCTGCCCGACCTCAAGATCGCGCGCGTGCCGGAGGACCTCGCCATCCTCCTCGACGCCCACAAGGCCGCCGAGGCGACGCTCTCGAGCCAGGGCGACCTCGACTTCATCCGGCCAATCCTCGCGCTGCAGTACAAGGAGAGATTCGCGCACATCATGGAGACTTGACAGGCGCAAAGCGCCGCAGACGTGAAAATATCGGTGAAAAGTCGTCTTTTTCGACGAGACGTCTTGACACAAATGGTGGACATGCTATACAATAGCAATATCTTTTGACGCTAACAGGAGGCGCATACTTTTGACTACGGTAATCGTAAACGGTGCCTGCGGCCGCATGGGCCAGGCAGTCTTAAAAGCGGTACAGGAAGCGGACGGGCTCGAGCTCGTCGGCGCAGTGGACATCAAGGGCGGTGCGGATACGGGCTCGCTCGTCGGCCTGCCGGCAAACGGCATCCTCGTCGAGACAGACCTCGAGGCACTGCTCGCGCGCAAGAAGCCAGAGGTCATGGTCGACTTCACGCGCCCGGACGTCGTCTTCGGCAATGTCATGACGGCGCTTGCGCACAAGACCTCGCCGGTCGTCGGCACGACGGGCCTCTCGGACGAGCAGAAGGCAGAGATTGCCAAGGCAGCTGAAGAGAATGATACGCCGGCCTTCATCGCGCCGAACTTCGCCATCGGCGCCGTGCTCCTGATGGTCATGTCGCGCCAGGCAGCCAAGTACATGCCGGATGTCGAGATCATCGAGCTGCACCACGACAAGAAGCTCGACGCACCGTCCGGCACGGCCATCCAGACGGCGGCCATGATTGCGGAAGTCCGCAAGGCCCACAAGCAGGGCAACCCCGATGAGTTCGAGAAGCTCGAGGGCGCGCGCGGCGCCGACTACGAGGGCATGCACATCCACAGCGTGCGCCTGCCGGGCTATGTCGCGCATCAGGAAGTCATCTTCGGCGGCCTCGGCCAGACGCTGACCATCCGCCACGACTCGATGAACCGCGAGTCCTTCATGCCGGGCGTCGTGCTCGCCGCCAAGAAGGTCCGCAGCCTCAAGGGCCTGACGGTCGGCCTCGACAAGCTGCTCGACTGATACAACCTTTGTTTTCCTTATCCATAATATAAAACAACTGCATCGCAGAAAGGAACGATGGACATGAAGAAGTACAATGTAGCAATCCTTGGCGCAACGGGCGCCGTCGGCCAGGAATTCCTCAACCTCATCGAGGAGCGCAATTTCCCCTTTGCCAACCTCAAGATGCTCGCTTCGAAGCGCAGCGCTGGCAAGAAGATCCAGTTCATGGGCAAGGAGTACACGGTTGAGGAGACGACGGACGAGTCCTTCAAGGACGTCGAGATTGCTCTGTTCGCCGGCGGTGCTGCCAGCAAGCAGTTCGCTCCGGCAGCCGTCAAGGCCGGTGCCGTCGTCATCGACAACTCGAGTGCCTTCCGCATGGATCCGGAAGTCCCGCTCGTCGTTCCGGAGGTCAACCCGCAGGCCATCGCCCGCCACAAGGGCATCATCGCCAACCCGAACTGCTCGACGATCATCATGATGATGGCCCTCAAGCCGCTCTACGACCTCTCGAAGATCAAGCGCATCGTCGTCTCGACGTACCAGGCCGTCTCGGGCGGCGGCAAGGAAGCCATGGCCGAGCTCGAGCAGCAGGTCGATGACATCGTCGCCGGCCGCGAGCCGAAGGCGAACATCCTGCCGGGTGCGAAGTTCCCGAAGCATTACCAGATCGCCTTCAACCTCATCCCGCAGATCGACGTCTTCTACGACAACCTCTACACGAAAGAGGAGATGAAGATGGTCAACGAGACGAAGAAGATCCTCGAGGACGACAGCCTGCGCATCACGGCCACGACGGTCCGCGTGCCGGTCTACCGCAGCCATGCCGAGTCCGTCAACATCGAGTTCGAGGACGAGGTCAGCGTCGAGGCAGCCCGCAAGGCCATCGATGCCTTCCCGGGTGCCATCGTCCGCGACAACCCGGCTGAGCAGATCTACCCGATGCCGCTCTTCACGTCCGGCAAGAACGACGTCGAAGTCGGCCGCATCCGCAAGGATGAGTCCATCGAGCATGGCCTGAACCTCTGGGTCTGCGGCGACCAGATCCGCAAGGGCGCTGCGCTCAACGCCCTGCAGATTGCCGAGTACATGATCAAGAACGACATGATCTGAAGCTGAACCAAGATAAAGAGAACCGCCCTTCGGGGCGGTTTTTCATGCATGCATCCGATTGAGAAAGTGAGAAGAAGAATATGAAGTCTTACTCGTTTACTCCGCAGGGCGTCTGCGCCAAGCGGATCACCTTTGCCATCGGCGACGACGGCAAGCTCCACGACGTGCACTTCGTCGGCGGCTGCCCGGGCAACCTCTCCGCCATCAGCAAGCTGCTCGAAGGCGCCGACCCCAAGGACACGGCAGCCCTCCTCCAGGGCAACGACTGCGGCGGCCGCGGCACCTCGTGCGCCGACCAGCTCGCCATCGCGCTGAACGGAGCCTTAGGCAAGCAGTGAGGCAAGCGACAATAGCAGATTGATAGGGGGAGCCCTTGATACAGCAGAAAGCACAGACGATGCGCAAGTGATCGTCTGTGCTTTTTCTGCTGCCTGTGCATGGCCTGGATGTTCCTAGATGTTCCTGGATATTCCTGAATGTTCTAGGTGATCTGGATTCTTTAGAGGGAGCGCGTACTTGTTGGAGCTGCCCGCCCGCCGCATCATGTAGTCGTAATCCTCCCACTCTTCCCGGGTGGGATTCTTGTCAAACGGGTAGATCGCAGTGACCGTCAGCGGCTTGTACATGTAGAGCATCTGCTACTTAAAACATAGATAAATGTGCCTATGCCAAGATGTTTTGCTACAATCTCACGATTTGTAGTTCCTTGTTCATCGTATCCGTCCTCGCCGTCAAAAGACAGGCTACTAACGTTTGAGTGATACTCCAAAGGCGTAAATTCCCGATTAGCCATCGGTACATATTGACAGTATCTTGTTTGTGATATTCTGCCAATTACATCTAGTAGCTTTCTCCTTTCATAATATTTTGTTTTTGCGTATTGGTTCGCCAACCTTGCTTGGTTCTCGCATTTACCACTGTCCAACGGCTACCATCAGGGTGCTACCCCGTAGTTAGACGGACTGTTTCAACCGCCTCTGGCTTATTTCCAGCCGTTCCGACTGCTGTAAAGTCAGCACAAACTAACTCAATGGATTCTTTGAGTCTTTAGCATATTGCTACACTTTTGTTCATATTTGAGCATCCTTTCGGTTGCTTAAGTTTCCTCCTTGGTAGGTTTCTTACCGTTAGATTTCGATGCAGCATCGTGAAATCCTGCCATGCTCATACAGATGAGATGGATATTAGAATAAATCACTGTGACTCCCCGTACGGGTCAGCGTCAACGTTAGAATGTCAGTTTCGACTTTGTAAATCAGCAACCAATCCGGCAGAATATGACATTCACGGAAACCGGCGTAGTTTCCCGACAGGGCATGATCCCGATACTTGGCAGGAAGCAATTGCTCCATCACAAGACAGTCAAGTACTTCCTGAAAAAGCTCCGGGGTATGCCCAGGCTGCTTGATTACCCGCTTGTAATCCTTGCGGAATTGTTTGCGGAAGCGGATCTTAAGCATTCAGGGCCTCCATGACATCTTCAACAGAATCATAAGTCTTGCTGAGATTGCGATGATGATTTACATCGTCAACAGCTCTTAAGGTCTCTAGCTCATTAGGAGAAATACGCAAATCGAACGGGATACCGCCATAGCGGACAACGGTGCGCAGGAACATATTGATTGCTGTAGAAGTCGGGATACCCAGATTCGCAAAAATAGTTTCTGCCTGATGCTTCAAATCTGCATCGACACGAAGATTCAGCGTTTTTGTATCAGCCATAAGAATCAACTCCTTTTATTGATATTATAAAGCTAAATGAGGAAAATGTAAAGTAATTTACTTTACAACATAAGATGTATTGAGGTCGTCTGTTCTTTTGTTCAGTTAACTATTGCTTTTTGGGGAAGGCGATTGTCAGCCCTTTGTCTGTGGCAGGAGCTTGCCGCCGCCGGGCAGGTCGATGGTCCTGCCAGCAAGGGCGCTGTTCTGGCTTGCATCATAGTAGATGTTATGGCCGTTGCTCTTGATGTTGGCAAAGGAGGCATCCTTGTCGCTGATGGAAGTCACATAGGAATTCGCTGTGAGCTCCCAGCTGCTCGATCGGTCGAGCGCGATGGAGGCACTGTCGGTTTGATTGTCTTCGTTCAGTGAGCCGCGCCAACTGCTGCCGTCGGTGAGCGCCTTCCGTCGTGATGTCAACATGGTCGGCCTCAATACTGGTGCGTGACGGCATCATCACGGTGAAAGAAGCGGCCAAGCGGGCGGGCATGACGGAAGAAGTGTTCCGCAAGCTGTCTATGCGATGATTGATGCCGAAATTTGCCTGACTATGTTGCATGACGGAAGAGGCACATCCTTTCAGGAAAACTATAGGATTGAGGCGTATCATAGTCATCAAAGCCAAGATGTGGTAAGATAGAAGCAAGTGAGCGGGGATTCCCGCATGAGTGCTTTGGAGGTATGCAATATGGCCAACAACGAAGAAACCATGATGTTCCGTTTCGGGAACGATGAGAATAAGGCGGAGAAGATCATCCGCTCGGTCTGTGCGGCGATGGAGGAGAAGGGCTACAACCCGATCAACCAGCTCGTCGGCTATCTGCTCTCGGGCGATCCGGCGTATGTGACGAGCCACAATGATGCGCGCAGCAAGATCCGCACGCTCGAGCGCGATGAGCTCTTAGAGGAGCTCGTGCGCTCGTATCTGGAAAAGGGCGGCAAGAGATGAAGCGATACATGTCACTCGATATCGGCGACCGCACGATCGGCATCGCGGTCAGCGACCTCCTGGGCCTGACGGCGCAGGGCGTCGAGACGATCCGCCGCAAGTCGCTCGCAGACGACCTCAAGCGCCTCGGCGAGCTCATGGACCAGTACGAGACGAAGTCGCTCGTCTCGGGGCTCCCCAAGAACATGGACGGCACGGAGGGCGACCGCTGCGCCATCGTCAAGGAGTTCATGGCAGAGGTCAAGAAGGCGTATCCTGAGGTGGAGGTCTTCTTCTGGGATGAGCGCCTCTCGACGGTCGCGGCGACGCGCTCGCTCATCGAGGCCGATGTCTCGCGCCGCAAGCGCAAGAAGGTCATTGACAAGATGGCGGCTGTCTTCATCCTGCAGGGCTTTTTGGACAGCAAGCGTTGACAAGCCTTCCCGCGATACGATAAAATGAAACCAGTAAAATCGAGATTTTGGCACGACCAGAAAGAAGAGGTGAGTCCTATGGCAGAGGATATGATGAATGAGGACGACATCGTTGTCGTCATGACGGACGAGGCGGGCAATGAGTACTATTACCGCGAAGAGATGATCATCCCGGTAGAGGATGAGAAATACGCGCTGCTCGTCGGCATCCACGATGAGGATGAGGAGCACGCCCACACGTGCGGCTGCGGCTGCGAGGACGATGACGAGGACGTCATCATCGCGAAAATCGTCACGAACGAGGACGGCGAGGATGAGTACGTCGAGCCGACGGACGAGGAGTTCGAGGCGGTCCAGCAGGCGTATGACGCGCTGGTCGACGAAGCCGAAAAGGACTGAATGACGAAATGATTGGCTGCTATCCATCTGGATGGCGGCTTTTTCATGTACGGAGAACGATTTATGCATGGGAATAAGAAAGAGCGCGCGCCGAAGCAGGCGCCGCAGCCCGCTGAGACGGTGAAGCAGCAGGAGAACGCAGCTGTGCCAGAAAGCAAGCCGCAGGACGTTTCGGCGCCGAAGACGTTGCCGGAAAGAGAAGAGGCTCCATCTGTAAACGATGGCACTGAAGATAATGGCGCTGCAGGAGCCGCAGAGTCCGCGAAGGATACAGCAGCAGAGGGCGCTGCGGTGAAGTCCGTCGCATCAAAAGCAGATACGGCTGCCGAAGGTGAGAAACACGAGGAAAACGAGAAGCCCGAGAAATCGGAGCAGGAGGGGAAAGCCGAGAACGCGGAGAAGGCGCAGGAGTCAGGAACGGGCGGCAGCCCATCGCCTGCAGCGGAGTCGAGGGCGCCTTCCAAGCCATCCGAGCCTTCCGAGCCTTCCGAGCCGCCTTCCAAGCTTTCCGAGCCTTCCAATCTTTTAGAGCCATCTGCTAGGGAGAAGCTGCGCGCGGCCGTCGGCCGCCTTGGCTGGAAGAAGTGGGCGGCGATTGCGGCAGTCTTTGCCGTCCTGCTGGGGGCGGGGCTCTTCCTGGCCTTTGGCACGACGCATGTCATCGAGCGCTCGGACCGTGATGCCAAGGAGAACATCTACATGGTCGTCAAGCCGGGCACGACGGCGTCGGAGATCTCGGACCACCTGATGCGGCTCGGCGTCATCGACAGCCGCCTGCGCTTCTGGTGGCTCATGAAGCTCCAGGGCGATGCCCAGAAGTTCAAGACGGGCACGTACGCCTTCGCGCCGCACATGGACGAGCAGGCCGTGCTTGACAAGCTCGTCTCGGGCGACACGACGGTCGTGCGGTTCACGATCCCCGAGGGCTTCGGCATCAAGGAGATCGCGAAGCGCCTCGCGGACGAGGGCCTCGTCGACGAGCAGGAGTTTCTCGCCGAGGCGAAGGACTTCGCGCCGTACGATTACATGAAGAAGCGCCCGAATGAGCGCTATGCGGCGGAGGGCTACCTCTTCCCGGACACGTACGAGATCCACAGCGAGGTCACGCCTGAGGCCATCATGAAGATGATGGCCGAGGACTTCGACACGCGCCTGACGCCGGCGCTGCGCCAGCAGGCGGCGGCGAAGAACCTCTCGATCCACGACCTCATCACGCTGGCCTCGCTCGTCGAGAAGGAGGCGCGCTACGATGAGGACCGCCCAATCATCGCGCAGGTCTTCTTCAAGCGCCTGCAGATGGGCATGCCGCTGCAGTCGGACACGACGCTGCAGTACCTCATGGCGGGCCCGAAGGAGGACGTCTCGATCGAGGACACAAAGATCGACTCGCCCTACAACACGTATCAGCACGCGGGCCTGCCGCCCGGACCGATTGCGAGCCCGGGCATGAAGTCCATCCTGGCGGTGCTGAACCCCGCGAGCACCGACTACCTCTACTTCGTAGCCGACCGTCAGGGCCACAACCATTACTCGCAGACGTACGACGAGCACCTGGCCATCGTCGAGCAGGTGCGCTGAGGCGGCGCGGAAGGCAAGGACAGATATGACAGATACAAGCGATTTTGAAAGACTTCTGCGGGAGATGGAGGCGTATGCGGCCGAGCACCATGTCCCGATCATCAACGAGAACGGCCGCCAGGTCTTCCTCTCGGTCATCCGCGACTTGCGGCCGCACCGCGTGCTCGAGATCGGCACGGCCATCGGCTACTCGGCGCTGTTGCTCGCCGCCAACGGCGCGGCGGACGCACATGTCACGACGCTCGAGCTCTCCGAGGAGCGCGCTGCGCTCGCTCATAGCTTTATCGCGCGCTCGCCCTACGCGGACCGCATCGAGATCCTGCAGGGCGACGCGGGCGAGCTCTTGACGACGCTCTCGGGCCCGTATGACTTTGTCTTTATCGACGCGGCCAAGGGCCAGTACGTCGACTACTTCGAGAAGGTGCAGCCGCTCCTGACAGCGGATGCGACCATCGTGGCCGACAATGTCCTGTTCCGCGGCTACGTCATGGGCGAGGAGAAGGCCCCGCGCCGCTACCGCACGATTGTCAAGCGGCTGCGCCGCTACATCGAGCTCACGAGCCATGCGGCAGGCTACGAGACGGAGATCTTCGAGCGCGGCGACGGCCTGGCCGTCTCGCGCCGCTGCCCCGCAGCAAACGAATCAAACAGATTATCGGAGGAATACCATACATGATGAAAAAGCCTGAGCTCCTGGCCCCAGCAGGGAATCTCGAGAAGATGAAGATGGCGCTGCTCTACGGCGCCGACGCCGTCTACCTCGGCGGCAAGCTTTACGGCCTGCGCGCGCTCGGCGGCAACTTCACGCGAGAAGAGCTGCGCGAGGCGGTCGGGTTCGCCCACAAGCTCAAGAAGAAGGTCTATGTGACGGTCAATATCTTCCCGCACAACAGCGACCTTCGCGGCCTGCCCGACTACCTGCGCTACCTGCAGGAGATCGGCGTCGACGCACTGCTCGTTGCCGACCTCGGCGTCTTTATGATGGCGAAAGAGTACATCCCTGATATGGAGCTCCACATCAGCACGCAGGCGAACAACACGAACTGGGCGACGGTCAACGCCTGGCAGAAGCTCGGCGCGAAGCGCGTCGTGCTCGCGCGCGAGATGTCGCTGCAGGAAGTGCGCGAGATCCGCGAAAAGACGCAAGCCGACCTCGAGATGTTCGTCCACGGCGCGATGTGCATCTCGTACTCGGGCCGCTGCCTGCTCTCGAACTACTTCACGGGCCGCGATTCCAACCGCGGCAGCTGTGCGCAGTCGTGCCGCTGGAAGTACGCGCTCGTCGAGGAGACGCGTCCGGGCAAGTACTTTCCAATCGAGGAGGACGAGCGCGGCACCTACATCATGAACTCGAAGGACATGTGCCTCCTGCCGCACATCGCCGACGTCATCGAGAGCGGCGTCGATAGCCTCAAGATCGAGGGCCGCATGAAGAGCGTCCACTACGCGGCGAGCGTCGTGCGCGCCTACCGCCTGGCCATTGACGCCTACTTCGAGGACCCCGCGCACTTCAAGGTCCAGCAGGAGTGGCTCGACGAGCTCGAGAAAGTCTCGCACCGCCCGTACACGACGGGCTTCTACTACCACCAGCCGACGGCGGACGACCAGCTCTACGGCACCTCGTCATACCAGCAGACGTCCGAGTTCATCGGCCTCGTGCGCGACTACGACACGACCACGCAATACGCCACGGTCGAGCAGCGCAATAATATGAAGATCGGTCAGGAAATTGAGGTATTCCAGCCAAATGCCCCCTTGTATCGCCAGGTACTTTCTGATATGCTTGACGAAGAGGGCAATCCCATCGCGGTTGCTCCTCATGCCCAGCAGATCGTCAAGATCCGCATGGACAAGCCGGTTGAACCGTATACGATCCTGCGCCGCGATATCCCGGCCAAGGCCTGAGGCGCGCGCAGGGCAGAGGAAAGAAGGTCTTTTCTATGGCAGAATCCAAAACATCCGTCCGTTACTTTGGCAGAGCTACTGGACGCGTCCAGGGCGTGGGCTTCCGCATGTTCGTGCAGCAGCACGCATCGGAGCTCGGCCTGACGGGCTGGGTGCGCAATATGGAGGACGGCAGCGTCGAGATGGAGATCCAGGGTGACCCCGAGAAAGTCGACAAGCTCTCAGTACTGATCCGCGAGGGCAATTACTTCATCAAGGTAAAAGAACTGAAGTTTGAGCCAGTCGAGACGGTGCCCGATGAGACGCGCTTTGTCGTCCGTTACTGAGCACATGCCATTGGCCAGGATTTGAGGCGGGAAGAGCCGGCGCAGCCGTCTTCTGACCCGCTTTATTTTTTTATAGAAACGTCTACACATTGAAAGGGAGGAATCCTCATGCCACGCATCCTTGTACTCCATGGGCCGAACCTCAACCTGCTCGGCACGCGCGAGCCGGAGATCTACGGCTCGACGACGCTCGACGACATCAACGAGATGATCGCGGAGCGTGCGGCTGAGGCCGGCATCGAGACGGCGTTCTACCAGTCGAACCACGAGGGCGACCTCGTCGACGCCATCCAGCAGGCCAACCACAAGTTCGACTTCATTATCTTCAACGCGGCGGCCTTCACGCATTACAGCATCGCCATCCGCGATGCCATCGCGGCCATCGACGTGCCGGTCATCGAGGTGCACATCTCGAACATCCACCAGCGCGAGGAATTCCGCCACACGTCGGTGCTCGCGCCAGTGGCGATGGGCCAGATCTGCGGCCTCGGCGTCGAGAGCTATCTCGCCGCGCTCGAGGCCATCATCTACAAGCTCAACCGGGCGGAGTAATCAGATTAGGGGGATGATCCTTTGAATGAAAACCGTTTGACCGCACTGCGCAGCCTCCTGCAGGAGAAGGGGCTCGACGCAGTCGTCGTGACAAAATACGTGAACCTTCATTACTTCAGCGGCTTCCGCGGCGATGACACGACGCTCGTCATCACGAAGGACGAGGCGCTGCTCGTCACCGACAACCGTTACACGGAGCAGGCCGAGAAGCAGGCGCCGCTCTTCACCGTCGTCGAGCACCGTCATGGACTCTTGAAGAAGACGGCGGAGCTCATCGCAAAGCTCGGTTGCCGCAGCGTCGGCTTCGAGGGCTGCTCGATGGTCTACGCCGACTATCGAGCGCTCAAGGACATGCTCGCGGGCATCGACTTCGGCACGATGCTCGACCTCGACGCTCTGCGCCAGGTCAAGGACGAGGAGGAGATCGCCTGCATCCGCCGCGCCTGCTCCTTTGCCGACAAGGCCTTTGAGGACATCGTCCACTTCATCCGCCCGGGCCGCACGGAGATTGAGGTGGCCGCGCGCCTCGAGCAGGTCATGCGCGAAGCGGGCTCCGAGAAGCCGTCCTTCGACACGATCGTCGCCTCGGGCCTGCGCGGCAGCATGCCGCACGGCACGGCGACGGAGAAGGTCATCGAGGCGGGCGACTTCGTGACGATGGACTACGGCGCGAAGTACCAGGGCTACTGCTCCGACATCACGCGCACCGTCTGCGTCGGCGAGGCGACGGCGCGCCAGCGCGAGGTCTACGGGGCCGTGCTCGGTGCGCAGGAGCTCGTGCTCTCGCTCATCGCGCCGGGGAAATCCGGCAAAGAGATCGACGCCGCCTCGCGCGAATTCCTCAAGAAGTACGACCTCGCGCAGTACTTCGGCCACGGGCTCGGCCACAGCCTCGGCCTCGAGATCCACGAGGAGCCGCGCCTTTCGCCGTCGAGCACCTGCGAGCACCTCGCGGTGGGCATGCTCATCACCGACGAGCCGGGTGTCTACCTGCCGGGCTGGGGCGGCCTGCGCATCGAGGACACAGTGCTCGTCACCGCGACGGGCAGCGAGCGCCTGACGAAGTCCTCCAAGCAGCTCGTCGAGATCCGCTGATGCGCAGTGCTTGACGATGGGCCGCAAGTTGATTATAATAAAGAATGTTATGATACGTTTCGTATCTTGAATTTGAATCAGAAATGAAATAATGAAGTTTTTGGAGGGCGTAGAATGATTAACAGTACTGATTTCCGCACGGGCTTAACGATTGAAATTGATGGCGGTGTCTGGCAGATCGTGGATTTCCAGCACGTAAAGCCGGGCAAGGGCGCTGCTTTCGTACGCACGAAGATCAAGAATGTTGAGACGGGTGCAGTGGTAGAACGTACCTTCAATCCGAATGAAAAGATGCCGGCAGCTCACCTCGAGACGCGCAACATGCAGTACCTCTACGAGGCTGATGGCATGTACACGTTCATGGACACGGAGACGTACGAGCAGACGGAGCTCAACAAGGACCAGCTCGGCGATGCGCTGAACTACCTCATGGAGAACATGGAAGTCTCGCTGCAGACGTTCAAGGGCCGCATCATCGGCATCCAGCTGCCGAACTCCGTCAACCTCAAGGTTGTCGAGTGCGAGCCGAGCGTCAAGGGCAACACGGCTACGGGCGCCACGAAGATCGCCAAGGTCGAGACGGGCTACGAAGTCCGCGTGCCGCTCTTCGTCAACGAGGGCGATACGCTCCGCATCGATACGCGCACGGGCAACTACATCGAGCGCGCATAAGAAACATCTGCTTCTCTTGGCAGCTGCTGCGCCAGGCATGTTCATGCAACTGGTACAGCAGCTGCATTTCTTTCATTTTTATTTTGTTTTATTTTCGTTCTTGGCAGGAAAAAGCGTTCGAGTCCGCGAATAGTACAGTATAAATATGCATGGGAGAGGCATGTTATACGCCCTCTCGTGCGGATTACCGTTTATGCGCAGTCCCATGGGCTGCCCCAGGCAAGGAGGCCTTTATCATGGCAAACGAAAAAGAAATCGTCAAAAAAGATTCGAGTCTCGGCGCGATCCGCATCGCGGATGAGGTCGTCAGCATCATCGCGGGCCTGGCTGCTACGGAAGTCGACGGCATCGCCGGCATGAGCGGCGGCATTGCGGGCGGCATTGCCGAGATGCTCGGCCGCAAGAACTTCGCCAAGGGCGTCAAGGTCGAAGTCGGCGAGAAGGAAGCCGCTGTCGACCTCTACATCATCGTCAAGTACGGCGTGCGCATCCCGGACATCGCCCTCGCGGTGCAGGAAAACGTCAAGCAGGCCATCGAGACGATGACGGGCCTCTCCGTCGTCGAGGTCAACGTCCACGTACAGGGCGTCGGCTTCCCGGAGGAGAATGCGAAGGCCGATGAGGTACGCGTGCGCTGATCTGGAGCGAGGCGGATACTATGGGGATTATCAACCGTTTTTTGCTGTTTGTCTCGATGATTGGCCTGGCCCTGCTCTCCGTGCTCGTGCTCGTGCTCTGCATGGGAGTCCTGCCGGAGTCGGTCTGGCTCAATGAGATCCACTACATCCTGTCCCGCCGCGAGACGGTCGCCGTCTCGGTCGTCCTCCTTCTGGTCGCGCTCCACCTGCTCGGCGTCTCCCTGCGGGGGCGTGCGGAGCGCACGCACGAGCGCGGCGACTTCATCCTGCTGCAGGGGGCAGAGGGCGGCGTCCGCGTCGCCCTGCCCGCCATCCGCGCGATGGCCGAGCGGACGCTCCTTTCGTTGCACGGCATTCGCATGGCGAAGGTGCGCGTCCAGCGCGTCAGGGCCTCGAAGAACGCACCTGAGACTCTGCGCCTCGTGCTCGACCTGACGGTCAGCCGCGGCACGCCCGTCGCATCGCTCACGGAGGCAGCCGCCGCGGCCATCCGCACGGAACTCCGCGAGACGATGGGACTCGAGGACGTCGCCGTCGAGTCGCACATCACGGCGTTCTCGGACGCTGTGCCTGCGGGCAAGCGCCGCGTGGTCTGAGGCGTGAGGCGGTGGAAAAATGAAAGAAGAATTCAAGGAATGGCTGGCGATGATCTGGCAGGAGGACCGGGGGCAGTGCCTCGGCCTCGCCTCCGGCATCATCCTGGCCCTGATGATCCTGCTGATCGGCTTCTGGCGCACGGCCTTCATCGTGCTGTGCGGCGTCGTCGGCCTCTGCATCGGCAGGAAAGCCGACCGCGAAGAGGACTTTTTCGGCAGGATTGCCGATGACCTGCTCGACCGCATCAACCGCTTGCGCGGCTAGCGGGCGGCGGAAACGGCCATCACGATACATGATTTTAGGAAGGTTAGGAAGGTTAGGAAAGGTTAGGAATGAGTCGTAGACAAGCAAGGGAAGTCGCGCTGCAGGCGCTCTTCCAGTTAGACCTGAACCCGGCGGAAACGGCCGCTCAGGAAGAGATGCAGGAGACGCTCGCCCTCGACACGGCGCTCGGCGAGGCCGAGGCGATGAGTGCGCATGACCGCGCGTTCGCCGCGCAGCTCGTGCACGGCACGCGCGCAAACGTAGAGGCCATCGATGCCCAGATCGCCGCGAACTCGCGCGAGTGGAAGGTGGAGCGCATGGCGGCCGTCGACCGCAACCTCACGCGCATGGCAACGTATGAGATGTGCTTTGCCGAAGAGAAGCTCACACCGAACATCGCCATCAACGAGGCGGTAGAACTGGCAAAGAAGTATGGTACGGATGACTCCAGCCGCTATGTGAACGGGATTCTCGGCGCGATCATGAAAAGCGCGAAGAGCGCAGAGTGACGCAGACAGGAGCCAGACTTTTTGTCTGGCTTCTTTCTTGTAATACGGGAATCTGAAGAAAGACAGGAGAAGGCAGGAGAAGGGGGATTGCTGCCGTGGGGATACACAACGTCAGTGAGGTCACGAACTATATCAAGCGGATGTTCCAGCGCGAGCCCGTGCTCGGCTGCATCCAGGTCCGCGGGGAGCTGTCGAACTTCCGCTGCTACGCCTCGGGCCACTGCTACTTCACGCTGAAGGACGCCGCGTCGGCCATCAAGTGCGTGATGTTCCGGAGCCGCGCGCAGGGCCTGCGCTTCCGACCGGAGAACGGCATGCAGGTCGTCGTCAGCGGCAGCATCTCGGTCTACGAGCGCGACGGTGTCTACCAGCTCTACGCTGACCACATGATGCCGGAGGGCGCGGGCGACCTTGCGCTCGCCTTCGAGCAGCTCAAGGCGAGACTCGCATCTGAGGGGCTCTTCGACGATGCGCACAAGAAGCCCCTGCCGCGCTTCCCAAAGCGCATCGGCATCGTCACCTCGATCTCGGGCGCCGTGCTGCGTGACATCTACCACGTCTCGAAGCGCCGCTGGCCCGCGGTGCAGCTCGTCCTGCGCCCCGTGCTCGTCCAGGGCGAGGAGGCAGCCGCGCAGATTGCCGCGGCCATCGCCTTCTTCAACGAGAAGTACCCCGTCGACGTGCTGATCGTCGGCCGCGGCGGCGGCTCGATGGAGGACCTATGGGCCTTCAACGAGGAGCCCGTCGTGCGCGCCATCTACGCCTCGAAGATTCCCGTCATCTCGGCCGTCGGCCACGAGACGGACTTCACGCTCGCCGACTTTGCGAGCGACCAGCGGGCCGCGACGCCCTCGCAGGCGGCCGAGCTCGCCGTGCCGGACAGAGCAGAGCTCCTGCGCTACACGGAGAGCCTGATGGCGCGCCTCTCGCAGCAGGAGAGGCGCCAGCTGCAGGAGAAGCGCCTGCGCCTCGCGGCCTGCCTCCGCAGCGCCGCCCTGCAGAACCCGCAGCTCCTGCTCGCAGGCCGCTCCCAGCGCCTTGACCGCGCAATTGCCGCGCTCGAGTCGCAGATGAAGGGCCAGATGAAGGAGAAGCGCCACGCGCTCGAGATCGTGCTGCAGCAGCTCGACTACCTGAACCCCGTGCACATCCTGCGCCAGGGCTACGGCATCGTCGAGAAGGAGGGGGCGCCCCTGACGAGCGTCCGCGCCGTAAAGGCAGGCGACCTCCTCACCATCACCCTGAAGGACGGCCGCATCCCGGCGCGCGCCGTAAAGGTGCAGGGAGAGGACAACCAGGAGCAGTGAGCCGGCGGGAAAAGAAAGGAAGAAGTTGCATATGCCAAGAAAGAAAGAGCTCTCGTTTGAGGAATCACTGGAAAAGCTCGAGGCCATCGTCAAGGAGATGGAGGGCGGCGACCTGACGCTCAAGGACCTCATGAGCCATTACTCCGAGGGCGTCGGCCTCGCCAAGAACTGCATGGGCGCCCTCGAGCGCGCCGAGCAGACGATGGACCTGCTCGTCAAGGAGAATGAAGCGACGGGCAAGGTCGAAGAGAGCAAGCTTGATATTGAGGGATAAGGGGAATGATGATATGTTGAAGGAACTTTGGAAAGAGCGTCAGCAGCTGGTCGAAGAGCAGCTCGTCCGTGAACTGGAGCAGGAGCCGCCTCTCGACGCGCGCCTCGCCGAGTCGATGCGCTACAGCCTCATGGCGGGCGGCAAGCGCCTGCGCCCGATCCTCTTGATGGCGGCGGCCGATGCCGTCGGCGCGAAGGGCACGGACTACCTGACGGCGGCCTGCGCCCTCGAGATGATCCACACGTACTCCCTGATCCACGACGACCTGCCGGCGATGGACAACGACGACTACCGCCGCGGCAAGCTGACGAACCACAAGGTCTACGGCGACGGCATGGCCGTGCTCGCCGGCGATGCGCTCCTGACGCTCGCCTTCGAGGTCATCGCACGCCAGAAGCACACGGACCCGGCAACTCTTTTGCGCGTCGTGCAGGAGATCAGCACGGCGGCCGGCATGAACGGCATGGTCGGCGGCCAGGCCATCGACCTCGAGTCGGAGGGCCACCGCATCCCGATGCAAGAGCTCCAGAAGATGCACATGGGCAAGACGGGCGCGCTCTTCCGCGCCGCCCTAAGAAGCGGCGCCATCCTCGCGGGCGCCACGGAAGGTCAGCTCGCGGCCCTGACCTCGTATGCCGAGGGCTTCGGCCTTGCCTTCCAGATCACGGATGACATCCTCGATGTGACGGGCGACGAGAAGCTCATCGGCAAGCCGGTCGGCAGCGACATCCGCAACGAGAAGTCGACGTACGTGACGCTGACCTCGCTTGACGAGGCCCAGCGCCTCGCCGAAGAGACCGTGGACAAGGCGGTCAAGGCGCTCGCCGTTTTCGGCCCTGAAGCCGATTTCCTGCGCCAGCTCGTCCGCTACATGCTCGAGCGAAAGAATTGAGAATTGATGGGGAGTGTTTCCATGTATGCATTGCTCAACCGCATAGAGAAACCCGAGGATGTCAAGGCGCTCACGGTCCGCGAGCTCGAGCAGCTGGCATCCGAACTGCGCCATTTCATCATTGATACCGTCTCGCAGAACGGCGGCCACCTCGCGCCGAACCTCGGCACGGTGGAACTGACGCTCGCGCTCTACAGCGTCTTTTCGTTCCCCGAGGACAAGCTCGTCTGGGATGTCGGCCATCAGGCCTACACCCACAAGATCCTCACGGGCCGCAGGGATGCGTTCAAGACACTGCGCAAGAAGGGCGGCATCACCGGCTTCCCGAACCGCTCAGAGTCCGTCTACGACGCCTTCGGCGTCGGCCATGCGAGCACCTCCATCTCGGCGGCCCTCGGCATGGCCCTCGCGCGCGATGCCAAGGGGGAGAAGAACCAGGTCATCGCCGTCATCGGCGACGGCGCGCTGACGGGCGGCGAGTCGTTCGAGGCGCTCAACAATGCCGGCGACCTCGGCACGAAGCTCATCGTCATCCTCAACGACAACGAGATGTCCATCGACGCCAATGTCGGCGCCATGAGCGAGTACCTCTCGCGCATCCGCATCGCGCCGCAGTACGCGCGCGCCAAGCGCGACATGGGCAGCCTGCTCATGAGCATCCCGCACATCGGCGACAAGGTCTACAAGACGGCGAGCCACCTCAAGGACGGCGTGCGCTCCGTGCTCGTGCCGGGCAGCCTGTTCGAGGAGATGGGCTTCCACTACATCGGCCCGATCGACGGCCACAACATCGGCCTCTTAGAGGAAGTGCTGGCGAGCGCCAAGGAGATGGAGGGCCCCGTGCTCATCCACATCCACACCGTCAAGGGCAAGGGATACAAGCCGGCCGAGCAGGCGCCCGAGAAGTTCCACGGCGTCGGCTGCTTCGACCCGAGCACGGGCAAGTCCGCGAAGAAGGCGGGCTGTGCGCCTTCCTACACCTCTGTCTTCAGCAAGGCGCTGATTGACCTCGCGAAGGACCGCCCCGACATCCTCGCCATCACGGCGGCCATGCCGTCGGGCACGGGCCTCAAGGCCTTCGGCCAGGCGTACCCGAAGCGCTTCTTCGACGTCGGCATCGCCGAGGAGCACGCGATGACGCTGGCCGCCGGCATGGCGGCCGCGGGCATGCACCCCGTCATCGCGCTCTACTCGACGTTCGCGCAGCGCGCCTACGACCAGCTCATCCACGATGTCTGCCTGCAGAACCTGCCCGTGACGCTCTGCCTCGACCGCGCCGGCCTCGTCGGCGAGGACGGCCCGACGCATCACGGCGTCTTCGACCTCTCGTACCTGCGCCAGATGCCCAACATGTGCGTCATGGCGCCAAAGGACGAGGAGGAGCTTCGCCATATGCTCGCGACAGCCATCGCGATAGAGGGGCCCGCTGCCGTGCGCTACCCGCGCGGCGCCGGCCTCGGCGTGCCGCTCACGGACTCGCTAGAGACCTTGCCCGTCGGCAAGGCCGAAGTGCTGCAGGAGGAGGGCACAATCGCCTTCCTGGCCGTCGGCACGATGGTCGAGAAGGCAAAGGAAGCAGCCGCCATCCTCAAAGAGGAGGGCATCGAGGCGGCCGTCGTCAACATGCGCTTCATCAAGCCGCTCGATACAGAGCTGCTCGGCGAGATGGCCCGGACGAAAAGGCTCCTCATCACGGCCGAGGAGAATGTGCTCGCGGGCGGCTTCGGCTCGGCCGTGGCCGAATACCTCGCGGATCACGGCATCGAGGTGCCGCTTTTGCGCTTCGGCATCCCCGACCGCTTCATCGAGCAGGGCACGCGCTGTGAGCTCTTATCGCTCTGCGGCCTGCAGCCCGATGAGATGGCCGAGCGCATCCGCGAGCGGCTGAGCCAGCTGGACGAGAACGCATGATACAGGCATGATACAGGATAGTTGAGAGAAAGAGAAGGGTAAGCGAATGGCAAAAGAACGATTGGATATCCTGCTCGTTGAGCGGGGACTGGCCGGCAGCCGCGAGCGCGCGAAGCGCATGATCATGGCGGGCGAGGTCCTCGTCGACGGGCAGAAGATCGACAAGGCCGGCACGACGGTCAAGGCCGAGGCCGAGATACGGCTGCTCGGCCACGACATCCCCTACGTCAGCCGCGGCGGCCTCAAGCTCGAGAAGGCGATGAAGGAATTCGGCGTGCGGCTGCAGGACAAGGCAGCGGCCGACATAGGCGCCTCGACGGGCGGCTTCACTGACTGCATGCTGCAGAACGGCGCGAAGAAGGTCTACGCCATCGATGTCGGCTACGGCCAGCTGGCCTGGAAGCTGCGCACCGACGCGCGCGTCCGCAACATGGAGCGCACGAACATCCGCACAGTCACGCCGGAGATGATCGGCGAGCCCCTCGACTTTGCCTCCATCGACGTCGCCTTCATCTCGCTGACGAAGGTCCTGCCCGTCGCCTACACCCTGCTCAAGGAGACGGGCGAGATCGTTGCGCTCATCAAGCCGCAGTTCGAGGCGGGCCGCGAGAACGTCGGCAAGAAGGGCGTCGTGCGCGACCCCGCCGTCCACGAGGAAGTCATCCGCAAGGTCACGGCCTTCGCGCGAGAGATTGGCTTCTGCCCGCTCGCGCTGACGTACTCGCCCGTCAAGGGGCCCGAGGGCAATATCGAGTACCTCATCTACCTCACGCGCGCAGCAGGCGAAGACACGGTGACAGAGGAGCGGCTGCAGGAAGTCGTCGCCGAGGCCCATGCGGACCTGGATCATTAATCCATTGCCAGACGCCCAAGCGGAGCTGGGCCATGGCAGAGAGGAGATTCTATGCTGACGATAGCAGTTTTCCCGAATACGAATAAGCCGGAGGCCCCGCGGGTCCTGCAGCGCATCCTCGACTTCTATGCGGACAAGGCGGTGCGCATCATCATGCCGGTGGAGGAGGCGCGCATCTTCCAGCACGCGGGCTACGGCGTCACCGACATCGAGAACATCAAGACAGACATCGCGCTGAGCATCGGCGGCGATGGCACGCTCTTGGGCGTCTGCCGGCGCTACAGCCACCACGCCGTGCCCGTCTGCGGCGTCAACATCGGCACGCTCGGCTTCATGGCCGACATCGAGCTCCACGAGCTCGAGAAGAAATTGCAGAAACTCCTCGACGGCGACTACCGCATCGAGCACCGCCTGCTGCTCGCGGGCTCCGTCATCTCGGGCGGCAAGGAGCGCTTCCTCGGCCACGCCATCAACGACATCGTCGTCAAGGGCGGCGTCGCGCGCATGCTGCACCTCGGCCTCTCGATCAACGAGAGCCATCTGCTCGACTGCAAGGCCGACGGCATCATCATCTCGTCGCCGACGGGCTCGACGGCCTACTCGCTGTCGGCCGGCGGCCCCATCGTGAACCCGAATGTCCGCGCGCTCATCGTCACCCCGATCTGCGCGCACACCTTCAACATCCGCCCGCTGATCATCCAGGAGGACGACGCCGTGCACGTCGCGATCGCCTCCATCCCGCAGGACATCATCGTCACCTTCGACGGGCAGGTCTGCTACCGGCTGCTGCCGGGCGACGAGGTCGTCGTCAGGAAGTCGGAGGCACAGGCGGAGATCATCAAGTTCGAGGACAAGGACTACTACCAGATCCTGCGCACGAAGCTCTGGCGTCCCGCAGGCGAGTAGACCCCTGTGACTGCGCAAGATTGCGTAAAGTGCGTAAAGAAAATGCATAAAGCATAAAGAAGGAAGGCAGGTATGTTGATGAAAGAAAGACGACTGGAGCTGATCCGCGAGATCATCCGCCATGAGATCATCGAGACGCAGGACGAGCTGGCGGCACAGCTGCGCAAGCGGCGCATCGCCGTCACGCAGGCGACGGTCTCGCGCGATATCAAGGAGCTCATGCTCATTAAGGTGCCGACGGGCGACGGCCGCTACCGCTACGCGCTGCCGGCGCAGGAGAATTACGCCTTCACGAAGGAGCGCATGCGCCGCGTCTTCAACGACACGATCGTCGACTGCGACTACAGCGAGAACATCCTCGTCGTGCGCACGCTGCCGGGCGGCGCGAACACCGTGGCCGCCGCGCTCGACTACTGCAAGTGGCCGGAGATCATCGGCACGGTCGCCGGCGACGACAGCATCCTCGTCGTCATCAAGCCCAAGGAGACGGCCCCCGTCGTCCGCAAGCGCATCCTCGACATGCTGCAGGACTGAGCGGGCAGGGCATAGTAGGAGGAAGTACATTCTATGTTGAAATCACTGACGGTCTGGAACTTCGCGCTGCTCGAGCACGTGCAGGTGGAGTTCCAGTCCGGCCTCAACATCCTGACCGGCGAGACGGGCGCGGGCAAGTCCATCCTCATCGACTCGCTCGGCGCCGTGCTCGGCGCGCGCATGTCGGCCGACATGGTGCGCTCCGGCTGCGACTGGCTGCGCGTTGAGGCGGTATTCTCACTCGAGGACGAGTCGCTCGGCCTGCACGAGCTTTTGACGCAGCAGGCCATCGACGACTCGGACAAGGAGCTCATCATCACGCGGCAGCTCACGCGGGCGGGCCGCAGCACGGCGCTCGTCAACGGCTGCCACGTCACGCTGGCCATCCTGCGCCAGATCGGCGCCTACCTCGTCGATATCCACGGGCAGAACGAGAACCTCGCGCTTCTCAAGGAGGAGAACCAGTTCCATCTGCTCGACGGCTACGACCCCGACGTCGCCGAGGCGCTGGCCGCCTATGAGTGCGCCTACCGCGAGTGGCGCGAGAAGAAGAAGGCCTACGAGGAGAAGCAGCAGGCCTCGCGCGAGTACGCGCAGCGCCTCGATATGCTGCACTGGCAGGACAAGGAGATCTCCGAGGCCAACCTCAAGGCGGGCGAGGACGAAGCGCTCGAGGCGGAGATCCGCAAGCTCTCGCACGCCGAGAAGATCGTCGGCTCCATCGAGGAATCGTACGAGCTCCTCGAGGGGGGCGGCGGCAGCGGTCTCGGCGTCCTGCCCGCGCTCTCGCAGGTCAAGAAGGACCTCGAGGACATCAGCCGCTTCGACGATGCGCTCGCGAATGCCCAGAAGATGGTCGAGGAGGCCTACATCTCCCTGCAGGAGGCCTCGTACGAGCTGCGCGACTACGGCGAGAGCGTCGAGTTCAGCCCCGCGCGCCTCGACCAGCTGCAGAGCCGCATGGACGTCATCTACCGCCTCTGCAAGAAGTACGGCGCGACGCTTGGCGATGTGCTCGCGCATCAGGAAAAAGTCGAGCGCGAGCTTTCAGAGATCGAGAACTACGACGAGGACATCGCCGCGCTCGAAAAGGAGATCGCCGTGCTCGAGAAGGAGCTGGGGAAGAAGGCGGCTGCCCTGACGGAGCTGCGCAGAGCCGCGGCCAAGGACCTTTCCTCGGCCATCGAAGAGCAGCTCTTCGCGCTCGGCATGCCGAAGGCACAGCTCGCCATCCGCGTGGAGCCGGCCGCAGACTACGGCCCCCGGGGGCGCGACGAAGTCGCCATGTTCTTCTCGGCCAACCCCGGCGAGGCGGAAAAGCCACTGCAGAGAGTCGCCTCCGGAGGCGAGCTCTCGCGCATCGCGCTCGCCATCAAGACGGTCGCCTCCTCGCGCGACTCGTCCGTGCCGAGCATGGTCTTCGATGAGATCGACACGGGCATCGGCGGCCGCACGGCCCAGATGGTCGCCGAGCGCATCGCCCTCGTCGCGCAGTACAAGCAGGTGCTCTGCATCACGCACCTGCCGCAGATCGCCTGCATGGCCGACGCGCATCTCTACATCTCGAAGCGCACCGAGGAGGGCACGACGGCGACGCAGATCCGCCCGCTCTCCGAGCGCGAGCGCATCAGCGAGATCGCGCGCATGGCCTCAGGCGCCGACATGACGACCGCCTCGCTCGACAACGCGCGCGAGATGGTCTCGCACGCGAAGATGAAGAAGGACGCCTTCCGCCGGGAGGCCAGCTCGTGAGTTTTCCCGCTTTTTCTCATCTTGCGATGGTATGATACGGGCAATGAGTCATGTGAAGCATGATTGATAGATTGATAAGTAAGATAGATAGTCTTGTTTAGGAGGTCAATGGTTATGTATGAGGATCTGATCGAGAAGAAAGTCAGCAGCGAAGATATCTTTGACGGCGTCTTGCTCCACGTCAAGCGCGACACGGTCGAGCTGCCGAACGGCAAGGAGGCGACGCGCGAGTGGATCAAGCATCCGGGGGCATCGTCTGTCATCCCCATCCTGCCGGACGGCCGCATCATCCTCGTGCGCCAGTACCGCTACCCGATTGGCGAGGTGACGCTCGAGGTGCCGGCCGGCAAGCTCGACGCACCCGACGAAGACCCGCTCGTCTGCGCCGAGCGCGAGCTCTCGGAGGAGACGGGCTACACGGCCGCGCGCATCACGAAGCTCACGACGATCGCGACGACGGTCGGCTTCTCGAACGAGAAGATCCACCTCTACGCGGCCGAGGGCCTGACGGCCGGCAAGCAGCACACGGACGAGGACGAGTTCATCAACGTCGTCAAGGTGCCCTTGGAAGAAGCCGTGGCCATGGCGCAGGACGGCCGCATCGTCGACGCGAAGTCCGTCATCTCCATCCTGATGCTCGCCGCCCAGCAGAAAGCCGCCAAGTGAAGCAAGTAAAGGAGAATCTATGTTTGATTTCAATCCGCTCGACCTCATCGCGGGCATCCCGGGCCTGATCATCGCGATGGTCATCCACGAGTACGCGCACGCGCGCGTGGCCGTCGCCCTCGGCGACAGGACGCCGATGCTCATGGGCCGCCTGACGCTCAACCCCGCGGCCCACATCGACCCGGTCGGCCTCATCATGCTCTTCCTCGTGCGCTTCGGCTGGGCCAAGCCCGTCATCATCGACCCGCGCAACTTCAGGAAGCCGCGCCGCGACGACATCCTCGTCTCGCTCGCAGGCCCCGCGGCCAACCTCGTGACGGCCTTCCTCGCGCTCGTCGCGTTGCTCGTCCTCAAGAGCACCATGGGCCACCTGAGCTTCGGCGTCTACCAGGTCTTCCAGCTCATCATCATCTACAACATCAACTTCGCCATCTTCAACCTCATCCCGCTGCCGCCGCTCGACGGCTCGCACGTCCTGATGCAGCTGCTGCCGCCGAGGCTGGCCTACCGCTACGCGCGCCTCGAGCGCTACAGCTTCCTCATCCTCATCGCGCTCATCATGACGCCGGTCCTCAGCATGATCTTCATCCCGCTGCAGCGCCTCATCTGGCAGATCTTCGTGCTGCTCCTGATGCCGTTCTTCTGAGCGCCTTGAGCGGATTGAGATAGTTGAGATAGCATGGACGTTATAAACGACACGAACGCAAAGAAAGACTATACGTTTCACCTCGCCGCCTTCAACGGCCCCTTAGAGCTCCTGATGCACCTCATCGAGAAGAACAAGATCGACATCTACGACATCCCGATCGCGGAGCTCACGCGCCAGTACCTCGACTACCTCGAGGCGATGCGCGAGATGGACATGGAGGTCACGAGCGCCTTCCTCGTCATGGCCGCGACGCTGCTGCAGATCAAGTCGCGCATGATGCTGCCGAAGAAGGCGAAGGAAGAGGAGAGCGAGGAAGACCCGCGCCAGGAGCTCGTCGAGCGCCTGCTCGAGTATCGGCGCTTCAAGGAGATCAGCGAGGTCCTCGGCTCGATGGCCGACCTGCAGGAGCACTTCGTCGGCCGCGCGCCGCTCGACCTGCCCGTGCGCCATCTGCCGCCGGAGAGCCTCGACCTCAACTTGCTCCTGACGGCCTTTCGCGAGGTCATGCATGTAAAAGAAGAGGAGGCAGGGCTGCCGGCCGCCATTGTCCGGCCCGAGCCCTACCATATCGAGGACAAGATGGAAGAGATCGAGGCGCTGCTGCGGGAGCGCGGCGGACGCATGCGCTTCGAGGATGCCTTTGAGCGCGGCACGCGCGGCGAGCTTGTCGTGACATTTCTGGCCCTGCTTGAGCTTATGAAGCAGCAGAGCGTCACAGCCCAGCAGTCGCATCTCTTCGGGACAATCACCATTGTCTGGCGGAACGAAAGGAGAGTGGAAGAGGATGAAAGAGAATGAAGCCGACCGTCAGGCGGAACTGAGCCGCGAGGCGACGCTTGAGGCCGTGCTGTTTGCTGCGGGCAATCCCCTGCCGCTCGCGAGCCTGGCCGCCATCATGGACTGCGAAGAGCCAGACGTGGTCGAGCTCGCACGTGACCTGCAGGCAAAGCTGACCTCCGAAGGCAGCGGCCTGACCGTCCAGCGCGTCGCGGGCGGCTACCAGCTCGTCACGCGGCCCGAGACCTATGCGACGGTCGAGCGGCTGAGCCAGGTCACGGACCGCCACCTCTCGGCGCCGACGATGGAGACGCTCTCCATTATCGCCTTCAAGCAGCCCATCACCAAGCCCGAGATCGAGCAGCTGCGCGGCGTGCGCGTCGAGCGCGCCCTCGCCAAGCTCCTGGAGCTCGACCTCATCTGCGAGCTCGGCCGCAAGCAGGTCATCGGCCGCCCCATCCTCTACGGCACGACGGCGACCTTTCTGCGCTGCTTCGGCCTCGACTCGCTCGACGACCTGCCGCAGCTGCCGGATGTTCCCGAGCAGCCCGAGCAGCCCGGGCAAGCAGACGGGCCAGAAGAGCCAGCAGAGCCGTCGCCTGGAGGCGGCAGCGCGCAACACGAAAACGAACAACACGAATAACATCGACTGAAAAGCGGCACGCGGTTTCCCGTGCTGTTTTTTCGGATTTTCAGGAGGAATTATCTTGGTAGAACTCTTAGCACCCGCCGGCAGCCGCGAGGCACTCGTGGCTGCGGTGGAGAACGGTGCCAATGCCATCTATCTGGCGGGCAATGCCTTCGGCGCGCGCGCCTATGCAAGTAACTTCGACCGCGAGGCGCTGCGCGAGGCCATCCACTTCGCACACCTGCGAAAGGTCGCCATTCACGTGACGGTCAACACGATCGTGGCAGACGAGGAAATGGGACCCCTCAGGGACTACCTGCGCTTCCTCTACGAGGCAGGGGCCGACGCCGTGCTCGTGCAGGACCTCGGCGTCGCGCGTGTCGCCCATGAGACGGTGCCCGACCTGCCGCTCCACGCGAGCACGCAGATGTCGGTCAGCAGCCTCGAGGGCGTGCGGGCGCTCGCGGAGCTCGGCTTCACGCGCGTCGTGCTCGCGCGCGAGCTCTCGCTCAAGGAGATCCGCCATATCTGCGCCCATGCGCCCGTCGAGATCGAGACGTTCATGCACGGCGCGCTCTGCGTCTGCTACTCGGGCCAGTGCCTGATGAGCAGCATGATCGGCGGCCGCAGCGGCAACCGCGGCCGCTGCGCGCAGCCCTGCCGCCTGCCGTACACGCTCGTCGACGAGAAGGGGCAGGACGTGCTCGGCGACAAGGCCGGCTCCTACCTGCTCTCGCCGCGCGACCTCAGCACGATCGACGTCATCCCCGACCTCATCGAGGCCGGCGTCTCGTCGCTCAAGATCGAGGGCCGCATGAAGCGCCCCGAGTACGTCGCGACCGTCGTGCGCACCTACCGCGAGGCCATCGACACGTACTATGCGGGCAAGGGCTATGCCGTCACGCAGGAAGAGCGCGACGATCTCGCGCAGATCTTCAACCGCGACTTCACGACGGCCTACCTTGAGGGACGCCCGGGCAAGGCGATGATGAGCGACCGCCGCCCGAACAACCGTGGCCTGCTCATCGGCCGCGTCACGGCCTACGACTGGGACGCGCGCATCGTCACCGTGAAGCTCAGCGGCCGCCTCGGCCTCGGCGACCAGGTCGACTTCTGGGTCAAGGTCGGCGGCCGCGTGACGGCGACCATCTCCGCCCTGACCGATGCGAAAGGGCGCGCAGTCGAGGAGGGGCAGGCGGGCGACACCGTCTCCTTTGCCATCCCTTCGGCCGTGCGCGACCACGACCGCGTCTTCAAGGTCTACGACGCAAGGCTGATGGAGCGCGCGAAAGAAACGTATGCGTCGGGCGCTCCTGTGCGCCGCATCCCCGTCGCGATCGAGGTCCGCGCCGCCATCGGCGAGCCCTTGACCGTCACCCTCTGCGATGCAGAGGGGCATCGGGGGAAAGGCAGGACCGACTTCATCGGCGAGAGCGCGCGCAAGCGGCCGCTCTCGGAGGAGATTATCCGCAAGCAGGTCAGCCGCCTTGGCACTAGCGTCTATGAGATGCAGAGCCTCACCTGCGAGATCGCGGGTGAGGTCATGGTGCCAATGAGCGAGATCAACGAGGCGCGCCGCAAGGCCGTCGAAGCGCTCGACGCGCTGCGCCTCAAGGAGATCGAAGCGCGTGAGCATCGCCCCGAGCCAAAGTTCACCGACCGCATCGCGCGCCCGATCCCCAAGAAGGCCGACTTCCTCGTCGCCGTCGACACGCTCGGCAAGGCAGAGGCGGCCCTCGCGGCCGGCGCCGACGGCATCCTCTTCGGCGGCGAGTCGTACGAGCACCGCGTCATCGCCCCGGAGGAGTACGAGCGGGCCTGGCAGATGGCCAGAGAGGCCGGCGCGCGCATCGATTTCAACACGCCGCGCATCGTGCATGACGGCCAGCAGAAGCACGTTGAGCGCCTGCTCGCCGCCTTTGCCGCCTTCCCGCCCGACGCCGTCCACGTCCACAACATCGCCATGCTCGCGCTCGTGCGCCGCCTGACGGATTTCGCCATCCACGCCGACTACTCGCTGATCTCCTACAACAAGCAGACGCTCGCCTTCCTCAAGGACTACGGCGCCTCTGGCGCGACGCTCTCGCCGGAGCTCACGGCCAAGGAGATCCGGCAGCTCGCCAAGGAGAGCCCGCTGCCGCTCACGTGCATCGTGCACGGCCGCCTCGAGCTCATGGTCTCGAACTACTGCGTGACAGGCAGCTTTTTAGGCGGCTGTGGCGAGGGCCCCTGCACCCAGCCGTGCACGCGCGGCCACTTCGCGCTCAAGGACCGCAAGGATGCGCTCTTCCCGCTCGCGATGGACCAGTTCTGCCACATGCACGTGCTCAACAGCAAGGTGCTCTCGATGATGCCGCACGCGATGAAGTTTCGCGCCGCGGGCATCGAGACGATGCAGATTGAGGCCAAGGCCATGGGGGAGAAAGAGATCGCGGCCATCGTCAAGGCCTACCGGAAGGCGATGGCCTTCCCCGAAGAGCCCGCGGAGGCCCAGCTCTCCTGGATCCACGAGCAGGAGGGCAAAGACATCACGCGCGGCCACTACTTCCGCGGCGTGCTCTGATTTCCCCAGATGTAGATTGAGATAGAGGTAACTGATGGAACAAGAAACCTATAAGATCATGGAATACGACAGGGTCCGGGAGATGCTCGCGGGCTGTGCCTCCTCGCTGATCGGCAAGGAGCGCGCCCAGACGATGCTGCCGACGAGCGACTTCGACGAAGCCGTCGAGTGGATCCAGCAGACGACAGAGGCCGTGACCGTCCTCGCGACGGCCACACCGCCGTTCGGCGGCATCTTCGACATCCGGCCGCATCTGAAGAAAGTGAAGATGGGGGCCGTGCTCGACCTCGACGAGATCACGAGCATCATGAGCACCCTCTACGCGATGCGAAATATCAAGCACTTCTTCCGCGACAGCGAGGTGGAGGCGCCGACGCTCCGCTCGTGGGCGAGGAGCATCGAGATCCTCGGCCAGCTCGAGCGCCTGCTCGACAACACCGTCGACGAGCACGGCGCCATGCGCGAGGACGCGAGCGTCGAGCTGCGGCGCATCCGCCGCGAGCTTCACGCCGCCCAGGCGCACATCAAGGAGCGCATCTCGAGCATCCTCCACAATGCCGAGTACCAGAAATTCTTCCAGGACGCCATCGTCACCGTGCGCGACGAGCGCTACGTCATCCCCGTCAAGCAGGAGTACCGCTCGCGCTTCCCGGGCATCGTCCACGACCAGTCGGCCACGGGCGCGACGCTCTTCATCGAGCCGATGGCCGTCGTCGAGCTCAACAACGACGTCAAGCAGCTGACGCTCGCCGAGCAGCAGGAGATCCAGCGCATCCTGCGCCACCTGTCCGCCGAGATCAACAAGAACAGCGGGACGCTCGCCGAGAACTGCCGCATCCTCGGCGACCTCGACTTCGCCTTCGCCAAGGCGCGCCTCGCGCAGATGATGGAGGCAAACCGCCCGGAGCTCAACCGCGAGGGCCGCACGGATCTTCGCGAGGCGCGCCATCCCTTCATCGCGAAGGACAAAGTCGTGCCGATAGACATCCGCATCGGCGAGGACTACCGCATGCTGCTCATCACCGGCCCGAACACGGGCGGCAAGACGGTCAGCATGAAGACGCTCGGCATGATGGTGCTGCTCGCCCAGTCGGGCTGCTATCTGCCGACGGCGCCGGACCCCGTCATCGCCGTTTACCCGAACATCTACGCCGACATCGGCGACGAGCAGAGCATCGAGCAGAGCCTCTCGACCTTCTCCGCGCACATGACGCACATCGTGCGCATCCTGAAGCGCGTCGAGGAGGACGACCTCGTGCTCTTAGACGAGCTCGGCGCGGGCACCGACCCCGAGGAGGGCGCGGCGCTCGCCATGGCCATCCTCGAGAAGCTCCTGCAGTTGCGCGCGACGACCGTCGCCACGACGCATTACTCCGAGCTCAAGACGTTTGCCTACTCGCGCGAGGGCATCGAGAATGCCTGCGTCGAGTTCGACGTCAAGACACTGCGGCCGACGTACCGGCTGCTCATCGGCATGCCGGGCGCGAGCAACGCCTTTGCCATCAGCCGCCGCCTCGGCCTCTCAGAATCCCTGATCCTCCGCGCGCAGCAGCTCGTCAAGGCCGACCACGCGCAGTTCGAGCACGTCATCAACGAGCTCGAGAACGAGAAGATGATGTACGAGCAGCGCAACGCCGACATCCTCGAGCGCCAGCAGCGCGTCACCGAGCTCGAGGCGAAAGTCGCGCGCACGAAGGAAGAGCTCGCCAAGAAGAAGGGCGACTTCATCCGCAAGGCGCGCGAGCAGAGCGCCGCGATGGTGCGCCGCACGCGCCGCGAGTCCGAGGCCATCATCAAGGAGCTCAAAGAGCAGTTCGACGACCAGGGCATCAAGCGCCGCCAGCAGGCCATCCAGGACGCCCGCGCGAAGCTCAACGAGGCCTTCGAGAAGTCGCGCCCCGGCATCATGGCCCAGAAGGGCGTCGGCAAGGCCGTGAGCCTCAAGACGATACAGCCCGGCGACATCGTCTACGTCAAGAAGCTCGACCAGAAGGGTACGGTCCTTTCCGTCCAGGGCAAGGAACTGACCGTCCAGATCGGCAGCCTCCACACGAAGGTCAAGGCCTCCGCCTGCCGCTTCCTCGACCATGCGCCCAAAGAGACAAAGGCGGCGGGCGCGCCGGCCGCTTCATCTTCGCGCCGCCAGTCCAACGCCTTCATGCAGAAGACGCAGACAATCGGCCGCGAGATCGACATCCGCGGCATGATGGTCGACGAGGCCGAGGTCGCAGTCGGCAAGTTCCTCGACGATGCCGTCATGGCCGGCCTCTCGCAGGTCCTCATCATCCACGGCAAGGGGACGGGCGCGCTCCGCAAGGGCATCCACGCGTATCTCAAGCATCACCGGAATGTCCAGAGCTTCCAGTTCGCCGACATCACCGAGGGCGGCACAGGCGCGACCGTCGTCGAGCTCAAGTGATGCGCGGTATGCGGCAGATGGACGGAAATGACATCAGGCATAGGCTTTTCCGCGAAAGTGTGGTAAAATAGGAGCCGTATATGTTTGAAGGAGGCGCCTTATGGAAAAACGTTCCCAACGAAGCCATCAACAACAACGCAGTCCGAAGAAGGGCGGCAACACCGCCAAGCACAAGACTCTCATCGGCATTGCGATTGTCTTCCTGGTCATGCTGACCGGCATCGGCTGCGGTTTCCTGACCGCTAGCATGAATACGAAATCCGACCTGGCGGACGACATCCGCCCGCCGGCATCCTCGCTCGTCTACGACAGCGACGGCAACGAGATCGCGACGATCCACGCGGCGGAGAACCGCATGCCCGTCAAGCTCGACCAGGTCCCGAAGAACCTGCAGGACGCCTTTGTCGCCGTCGAGGACAACCGCTTCTACGACCACATCGGCGTAGACCCGCGCGGCATCGCCCGCGCCATCTGGGCCAACCTGCGCGGCCGCACCGTCTCAGAGGGCGGCTCGACCATCACGCAGCAGCTCGCCAAGAACGCGTACCTGACGCAGGACCGCACGCTGAAGCGCAAGATCCAGGAGGTCTTCCTGGCACTGCGGCTCGAGCACCAGTACACGAAGTCCGAGATCCTAGAGCTCTACCTCAACCAGATCTACTTCGGCCAGGGCGCCTACGGCGTGCAGGCCGCAGCCCGCACGTACTTCGGCAAGGACGTCGAGGACCTGACGCTCAACGAGTGCGCGATGCTCGCCGGCATCCCGAAGAGCCCGAACTACTACTCGCCGCTCAACAACCTGCAGGCCGCGCAGGAGCGCAAGGCGACCGTGCTCGACCAGATGGTCAAGTACGGCTACCTCGACTCGGCCACGGCGGAGAAGACGAAGCAGGAGAAGCCCGACCTCGTCAAGCCGGACCCGGCGAAAGACGACAAGGGCGAGGCCTCGTACTTCGTCGACTACGTCACCCAGAAGCTCATCGACAAGTACGGCGCTGACGCCGTCTACAAGGACGGCCTGCAGGTCTACACAACGATCGACATGGACATGCAGCGCGCCGCCGAGAAGGCGATGAAGGGCCTGCCGAACGGCCGCAAGGACGCAAACGGCGTCGTGCAGCCGCAGGGCGCCCTCGTCGCCCTCGACCCGCACACGGGCTACGTCAAGGCGATGGTCGGCGGCCGCGGCACGGACCAGTTCAACCGCGCGACGATGGCCGAGCGCCAGCCGGGCTCTGCCTTCAAGCCGTTCGTCTTTGCGGCGGCGCTCGAGAACAAGTTCTCCCCGTCGACCGTCATCAACGACAGCCCGATAAAGATCGGCGACTGGGAGCCGCAGAACGACGAGCACACCTTCAGCGGCCCCGTCACGATGCGCCAGGTCGCCCAGCACTCGATGAACGTCCCGACCGTCAAGATCGCGCAGAAGCTCGGCATCGAGAAGGTGCTCTACTACGCGCAGGAGATGGGCATCTCGACGCTCGTCATGGACGGCCCGCACAACGACAAGAACCTCGCCTCGGCCCTCGGCGGCCTGACGAAGGGCGTGACGCCCCTCGAGCTCACGAGCGCCTACGGCACCTTTGCCAATAAGGGCGTCCACGTCGACCCCGTCGTCATCGTCAAGGTCCTCGACCGCAACGGCAAGGTCATCGACGAGGCGAACCCCGAGCAGCACAATGTCATCAGCGAGTCGAGCGCGGCCGACCTCACGAGCATGTTGCAGGATGTCATCCGCGCCGGCACGGGCCGCCGCGCCAGCATCGGCCGCCCGGCAGCCGGCAAGACGGGCACGACGAGTGACTACCACGACGCGTGGTTCGTCGGCTACACGCCCGACCTCGTCGCGAGCGTCTGGATCGGCAACGACGACAACACCTCCTTGGGCGGCATCTACGGCGGCACAGTGCCGGCCACCATCTGGAAGGACTTCATGACCGAGGCCCTGAAGGGCACGCCGGCCAAGGACTTCGACGGCTCCGAGTCGTCAGGCGGCGATTCCATCGGCTCGCTCGAGGACGACAAGAGCACGGCCGTCACCAAGAAGAGCGCCGCACCGGCCAAGAAGGAAGAGAAGCCCGCCGAGAAGAAGTCCAAGGACGAAGGCAAGAAGCAGCCGGGCCAGCAGCCCGCAGCGCCGCAGGGCCAGGCCCCGGCGAGTGCTCCGGCCTCTGCCGGCGGTGGCGGCGGTGCCGCGCCTGAGCCGGGCAGCAGCGTCTCCAAGGGACGCAACTGACCGCAGAGCTGCCTAACAGCATAGAATGAGAGAGCAGCATCGCATGACGGTGCTGTTTTCCGATAACCGGATAAGCAGATAACACCTGTACAAAGGAGAGAGATCTTTGGCAAATGTATTTGACACCCTGAAAGAGAGAGGCTTCATCGCCCAGTGCACGAATGAGGCAGAGCTTCGCGAGCTCTTCGACAAGGAGCGCGTGACCTTCTACATCGGCTTCGACCCGACGGCCGACAGCCTCCACGCCGGCCACTTCATCGCCCTGATGGCGATGGCGCACATGCAGCGCGCCGGCCATCGCCCGATCTGCCTCGTCGGCGGCGGCACGGGCACGGTCGGCGACCCGACGGGCCGCACCGACATGCGCAAGATGCTGACGGACGAGGACATCGAGCACAACTGCGAGTGCTTCAAGAAGCAGATTGCGCGCTTCATCGACTTCTCGGACGGCAAGGCCATCATGGTCAACAACGGCGACTGGCTCCGGAAGCTCAACTACATCGACCTCCTGCGCGACGTCGGCGCTTGTTTCACCGTCAACCGCATGCTCGCCGCCGAGTGCTACAAGCAGCGCTGGGAGAAGGGCCTGACCTTCCTCGAGTTCAACTACATGGTCATGCAGGCCTACGACTTCCTCGAGCTCAACCGCCGCTACGGCTGCAAGCTCGAGATGGGCGGTGACGACCAGTGGTCGAACATCATCGCCGGCGTCGAGCTCAACCGCCGCAAGAACAACGTGGCCGTCTACGGCCTGACGAACAAGCTCCTGACGAAGAGCGACGGCAAGAAGATGGGCAAGACGGCGGGCGGCGCCCTCTGGCTCGACGCCGAGAAGACCTCGCCGTACGAGTTCTACCAGTACTGGCGCAACGTCGATGACGCCGACGTCGAGAAGTGCCTCGCGCTTCTGACCTTCCTGCCGATGGACGAGGTCCGCCGCCTCGGCAGCCTCGAGGGCTCCGCCATCAACGAGGCCAAGAGCGTGCTCGCCTACGAGGTCACGAAGATCGTCCACGGCGAAGAAGAGGCCAACAAGGCCAAGAAGGCCGCCGAGGCGCTCTTCGGCGGTGCCGGCAACACGGCCGACATGCCGACGATCGCCGCCGAGACGGGCAAGAAGCTCCTCGATGTCCTGACGGCCGGCAAAGTCTTCGCCTCCAAGAGCGAGGGCCGCCGCCTGATCCAGCAGAACGGCCTCTCCCTCAATGACGAGAAGGTCAAGGATGTCGACTACATCCTGCAGGAGAGCGACTTCACGGACGGCGAGGCCATCGTCAAGAAGGGCAAGAAGAAGTACTTCAAGCTCGTGAAGTGAGCCGAGTGATCTGAGATGAGAAAAACGCGCCAGACGCTTGTGGGATGGCGCGTTTTATGATAAGATAAGTAAGTTATCACACGATAGCGTGTAATCTAGTTTGAAGGAGCGGTGTTCTTTTATGTCAGGACATTCTAAATGGGCCAATATCAAGCGCAAGAAAGGTGCCAACGATGCCATCCGCGGCAAGATCACGACGAAGATCGGCCGTGAGATCACGATCGCAGTCCGCATGGGCGGCGCAGATCCCACGGGCAACATGCGCCTGAAGCTGGCTCTTTCGAAGGCGAAATCCAACAACATCCCGAAGGACAACATCAAGCGTGCAATCGAGAAAGGTCTCGGCAACACGGAGAGCGGCACGTATGAAGAGCTCATGTACGAGGGCTACGGCCCGGGCGGCACGGCTGTCATGCTCGACATCCTGACGGACAACCGCAACCGCACGGCTGCCGATGTGCGCCACCTCTTCTCGAAGTTCGGCGGCAACCTCGGCCAGGACGGCTGCGTTGCCTGGATGTTCAAGAAGAAGGCCGTCTTCATCGTCGAGAAGGAGACGTTCGACGACGAGGACGTCCTGATGGAGATCGTCCTCGACGCCGGCGCCGAGGACATGAAGGCAGAGGACGAGGTCTTCGAGATCACGGCTGAGCCGGACGCCTTCGACGACATCGAGAAGGCACTGGGCGAGAAGGGCATCGAGACGGCTTCGGCCGAAGTCACGATGGTCCCGGACACGACTGTCCACCTCGCCGGCAAGGATGCCGAGAAGATGCAGAACCTCATCGACGCCCTCGAAGAGAACGACGATGTCCAGAACGTCTACAGCAACTACGAGTCGGACGACGAAGAGTAATAGACTGGGGACGGGCTTTTGAGGCAAGCCTCTACGATTCGAACGATTCGAACGTTTGATTTGTAGGGGCTTGTTTTCGCATTTCTCATACGTTTTATGTTAGGGGAATTTATGTTAGCACTAGGAATTGACCCCGGCACGGCCATCTGCGGCTACGGCTTCGTCGAGTCGCGCGGCAGCCGGCTGATCCCGCACGCGTACGGCTCCATCTTCACCTCGCCGAAGATGAAGATGGAGGACCGCCTCATGAAGATCTACGATGAGCTCGACGCGCTGATCAAGAAGTACCAGCCCGACGTCATGGGCGTCGAGAAGCTCTTCTTCAACCGCAACGTCACGACGGCCATCCCCGTCGGCCAGGCGCGCGGCATCGTGCTCCTGACGGCCGCCAAGAACAACCTGCGGCTCGTCGAGCGCACGCCGATGCAGATCAAGCAGGATGTCACGGGCTACGGCAAGGCCGACAAGAACCAGGTCATCTACATGGTCACGAAGATCCTGCACCTGCCCGAGCCGCCGAAGCCCGACGACACGGCCGACGCGCTGGCCATCGCCATCTGCACGACGCACTGCCTGAATAGCATCACTTGGAGGAATCAGCTATGATCGGATATCTTCACGGCAGGGTCATCGCGCTCTACACGGACCACTGCCTGCTCGACGTCCACGGCGTCGGCTATCGCGTCTTCATCGCGAACTCGACGCGGACGAAGCTGCGCCTCAAGGAGGAGGCGAGCCTCTTCGTCTACACGAGCGTGCGCGAGGACGCCATCGTGCTCTACGGCTTTGCCACCGAAGAAGAATATGACCTATTTCTGCAGCTTATCGGCGTCTCCGGCATCGGCCCGAAGGTCGCGCTCGGCATCCTCTCCGCCATCACGGTCGAAGGGCTCTGCCGCGCCATCCAGAACAAGCAGGCGAGCGTCCTGACGAAGCTGCCCGGCATCGGCAAGAAGTCGGCCGAGCGCCTGATCCTCGAGCTCAAGGACAAGGTCGCCTTCAGGGACAGCGGGGAGGAGGAGCTCCTGACCATCGAGAATGACGAAGAAGTCGGCGACGATGCCGCCTCGGAGGCCATGGCCGCGCTGCAGTCGCTCGGCTACACGCCCTCTGAGATCGCGCCCGTCATCCGCAAGACGGCCAAGTACAAGACGACAGAAGCCATCATCAAGGCTTCTTTGAAGGAACTAAGCCACATGTAAGAAGGGAGTGTCATTTTGGACGGATTCGATTCCTACGACGAGGACCGCATCGTCTCCATGGACGAGCAGCACAGCGACGACTGGCAGTACAGCCTGCGCCCGCGCAAGCTCGGCGAGTACATCGGCCAGGAGAAGGTCAAGGCGAACCTCTCCATCTTCATCCAGGCGGCGCTCTCGCGCGGCGAGGCGCTTGACCACGTCCTGCTCTACGGGCCGCCGGGCCTCGGCAAGACGACGCTCGCCGGCATCATCGCCAACGAGCTCGGCGTCAACTTCCGCCAGACGTCCGGCCCCGCGATTGAAAGGAGCGGCGACCTCGCCGCACTCCTGACGAATCTGCAGGAGCACGACGTGCTCTTCATCGACGAGATCCACCGCCTCTCGCACAGCGTCGAAGAGGTGCTCTACTCCGCGATGGAGGACTTCGCGCTCGACATCATCATCGGCAAGGGGCCGAGCGCCCGCTCCATCCGCCTCGACATCGCGCCCTTTACGCTCATCGGCGCGACGACGAAGGCCGGCGCCCTCGCCGCGCCGCTGCGCGACCGCTTCGGCGTCATCTCGCGCCTCGAGTACTACACGCCCGACGCCCTCGTGCACATCATCAAGCGCGCGGCTGAGATCCTCGAGATCGCCATCGAGGACGAGGGGGCGCTCGAGATCGCGCGCCGCAGCCGCGGCACCCCGCGCGTCGCCAACCGCCTCTTGAAGCGCGTGCGCGACGTCGCCCAGATCGAGGGCTCCGGCGTCATCACGAACGCCATCGCCGACAAGGCCCTGCGCATGCTCGAAGTCGACGAGGCCGGCCTCGACCACACCGACCGCCGCATGCTGCGCACGATGATCGAGAAGTTCGCAGGCGGCCCCGTCGGCCTCGACACCCTCGCCGCCGCCATCAGCGAGGCGCGCGACACCATCGAGGACGTCTACGAGCCGTACCTCATCCAGCTCGGCTTCATCAACCGCACGCCGCGCGGCCGCGTCGTCACCGAGGCCGGCTACCGCCATCTGGGCATCCCATATCCCGAAAAATAAGATAAGAGAGGTGAGCCACTTGAAACTGTTACTCCATATGTGCTGCGGCCCGTGCTCCTGCTATCCCGTCAAGAAACTGCGGGAAGAGGGCATCGAGCCCACCGGTTATTTCTTCAACCCCAACATCCACCCCTACAAGGAGTGGGACATGCGTCTCAAGACCGCTAAAGAGTTCGCTGAGAAAGTCGGCATGGAATTCCACGCCGACGAGCACTACCGCCTGCGCGACTTCCTCAAGAAAGCCCTGCCCGCAGAAGCCCTGCCGAACGGCCGCTGCACCATGTGCTACACCTGGCGCCTCGAGGAGACGGCCCGCTTTGCCGCGGAGCACGGCTTCGACGCCTTCACCTCGACGCTCTTCTACAGCATCTACCAGCAGCACGACCTCATGCGCCGCACCGCAGAACATTTTGCGGCAGAGTACGGCGTCGCCTTCCACTACGAAGACTTCCGCCCCGGCTGGCAGGAGGGCATCGACATCAGCCACGATTTAGGCCTCTACCGCCAGCCCTACTGCGGCTGCATCTTCAGCGAAGAAGAGCGCTACTCCCGCGAGATCCGCAAGCAGCGCAAGAAAGAGAACAAAGCCAAGAAGCGCGCCCGCCTCGAACGAGAAGCCCGCGCGGCAAGAGAAGCCGCCGGCAACCCCTGAAAGCAGGAGCCTCGCTATGAAGCGCCGCCTTCCCCTCTGGGGAAGGTGCCAAGCCCCCGAGGCGGAAGGGGTCCATGCAATCGTGAAGGGAGTGTCTAGAATGCGAAGATTTTTGTCAGCCCTGCTGGCCGCCGCACTCGTGCTGTCCGCCGCCACCCCGGCCATGGCCCGCCATCATGCGCCCGCCGCACCGAAGGCGGATAAAGCCTCCGCAGCAGCGGCCCAGCCCGCAGAGCAGGCGCCTCTCCTGCGCATCGGCCTCACGAGCGGCCAGCCGAGCGTCACCGTCGCAGCGGGCGGCAGGGCAGAAGCCCGGACCGAGTCCGCCAAGCCCGTCGCGCTCACCGCCACGGCATCGTATGAGATTCGCTGGCAGAACGGTGCCTTCCTCGTCGGCCGCGAGAAGCTGCGCGGCGAGATACTGATCATCCGCCCATCCGACAAGTCGGATGGGGGATTGGCGCTCGACGGCCGCCGCTACCGCGGCGTGCTCGAGCTGCGCCACAGGGGCGCGGGCCTGATCGCCGTCAACATCGTGCCGGTCGACGACTATCTCCTGAGCGTCGTGCCCGAGGAGATGCCGACCGACTGGCCCGCCGAGGCCCTCAAGGCGCAGAGCGTCGCCGCGCGCAGCTTTGCCCTCAAGAGCCGCGGTCGCCATGCCGCTGAGGGCTACGACCTCTGCACGACGACGCACTGCCAGCTCTACAAGGGCATTGCCTCCGAAAAGACAGCCTCGACGGCCGCCGTCCGCGCGACGAGGGGAGAGGTGCTGACGTACGGCGGCCAGCCCATCGAAGCCCTGTTCCACACCGACAGCGGCGGCATGACCGAGTCGAGCGAAGACGTCTGGGGGAGCCGTGTGCCGTACCTGCGCGCCGTCTGCGATACGCCGCTGGGCACCATGCCCTGGACCAAGACCATGAGCACCGCCGACCTCGAAAAGAAGCTCTCCGCCAAGGGCCACAATATCGGCAGGCTGCGCGCCATCGAGCTCTCGCCGCTCGCCGTCGGCCGCGCCGCCAAGGACCGCACGGCCTCTGGCCGCGTCAAGGCGATGACCGTGACGGGCACGAAGGGGAGTGTCACGCTTTCCGGCACCGCCTGGCGCAGCCTGCTCGGCCTCAAGAGCGCGCTTTTCGATGCCAAGCTCACCAAAGACAGCGTCACCTTCACGGGCTTTGGCGCCGGCCACGGCCTCGGCATCTCCCAGTGGGGTGCAAAGCGGCTGGCCGAGACGGGCAAATCCTATGCCGACATCCTGCACCACTACTATACCGGCGTCACCCTGCAGACCGATTCCTACTAATATATAGAGATAGACAGAGAGGTTTTTACCATGTTATTATCCGATTTTGATTACGACCTGCCAGAAGAGCGCATCGCCCAGGTGCCAATCGAGCCGCGCAACGCCTCGCGCCTCATGGTCCTCGACCCCGTAGAGAAGACCATCGAGCACCGCCACTTTTACGACCTCAAGGAATACCTCGAGCCCGGCGACACCCTGATCTTCAACGACACGCGCGTCATGCCGGCCCGCCTCATCGGCCACCGCGACCAGACGGGCGGTAAAGTCGAAGTCTTCCTCTTGCGCCGCCTCGACGCCAATCACTGGGAGACGCTCGTCAAGCCCGGCAAGAAAGCCAAGCCCGGCAACGTCATCCGCTTCGGCGCGGAGCTCTCGTGCACCGTCACCGAGCACACCGACTTCGGCGGCCGCATCGTCGAGTTCCACTACGACGGCATCTTCGAGGAGATCCTCGACCGCCTCGGCGAGACGCCGCTGCCGCCCTACATCCACGAGAAACTCGAGGATAAGGAGCGCTACCAGACCGTCTACAACCGCGAGGAGGGCTCCGCCGCCGCCCCGACCGCCGGCCTGCACTTCACCAAAGAGCAGATGCAGGAACTGCGCGAGATGGGCGTCAACCTCGGCTTCGTCACCCTGCACGTCGGCCTCGGCACCTTCCGCCCCGTCAGCGTCGACAACATCGAAGAGCACGAGATGCACAAGGAGTACTACTGCATCCCCGACGAGACCGCCAAGCTCATCATGGAGACCAAGAAGGCCGGCCACCGCGTCATCGCTGTCGGCACGACGAGCATCCGCACCCTCGAGTCCGCCGCCACCGCCAAAAACGAGATCGCCGGCAAGAGCGGCTGGACCGGCATCTTCATCTACCCCGGCTACGACTTCAAGATCGTCGACGCCATCATCACCAACTTCCACCTGCCAAAATCCACACTCATCATGCTCATCAGCGCCTTCGCCGGCCGCAGCTTCATCCTCAGCGCCTACAAGACAGCCGTCGAACAGAAGTATCGCTTCTTCTCCTTCGGCGACGCCATGTTCCTCCAGCGCCCCCAGCCCCTCGCCGAGCGCACAGAAGAGCTCAAAGAGCTCGAAGAACTCGACCGCCAGCGCGAAGCCGAGAAAAAAGAATAAGGCAACAGAAAAGCCTTCCCATGCATGGCACGGGAGGGCTTTTTGTGGATACGTCCTGTTTTTGCCTGCCTGTCTTGCCATTCTTAGCACAAAGTGTTAAACTGATATCGTATATCTAGCATCGATTACGAAAATATGAAAACAAGGGGTTTTGGAATCATGAAGTACAGCCTTCCGGCTTTCACCATCACGGCGCTCCTGCTGTCTGGAAGTGCCGTTTTTGCCGCGCCTGCGGCTCCGACGGCCGCGGACGTCGCGGCGCAGACGGCTGCGGGCACGCTCGCGGCTCCTGCGGCGGCGCCGACACGCGTATCCAAGTCCAGACCGGCAGCGCCGTCCGCCGTGCAGGCAGAGCCGTCCGCCGTCCGCGAGGCTGCCGCCGACGACGAGGATGACAGCGCGCGCTACGTCGAGTCCAAGGAGATGTTCAAGACGGCATCCCTGCGCCACACGACCGTCTCGCCGAGCTACCGCCTCTTCCGCGGCGACACGCTGAGCATCCTCGCCGTCGGCTTTCCCGATGGCATCGGCATCAACAGCCTGACCGTCGGCCTCGACGGCTACGTCCAGCTGCCGTACGTCGGCAGCGTCAAGATGGAGGGCCTGACGCTCGACGAGGCCAAGGCCGTCCTCATGGACTCCCTGACCCAGTACCTGCGCATCCCGGACCTCTCGCTCGTCATCACGAGCTACGGCCCGCGCAAGGTCTACGTCATGGGCGAGGTCAACAAGCCCGGCGTCCAGACCATGGGCATCGACAACATGAACGCCTACGCCGCACTCGCCACCGCGGGCGGCTGGGCGCGCAAGGGCCGCAGCACCCGCATCCAGATCATGCGCGTCGTCGACGGCACCATGTACTACCGCACGCTCAACATGAAAGCCTACACCGTCCGCCACGACCTCACCCAGAACGTCGAGATCGAGGACGGCGACATTCTCTACGTGCCGCGCTCCAACGGCATCAAGCTCGACACCGACATCCTGCCGTACGTCAACGCCTGGGCGCTCTACAAAAACCTGACCGACTGACGGCAGGCAGAAGAAATAGGGGGATTTTTGAGACATGCTCGAAGAAGAAATGAGGGGAACTGCTTCCATGTCATTGAATAAACAGAATTGGCGAATCAGCCTGAACCAGTACGTCACACCCGTCGTGCTGCTCATCCTGGACGTTCTCGTCTGTTACGGTGCCGTCTACCTGTCCGTCGCCATCATGGAGCCTATCTTGGGGAAAACGCTCCACGTTGGCCGCGCCTGGTATACGCTCCTGCCATGCATCTACATCCTGTACATGGTGCCGTCGCGCCTCTACCGCACGCGGCGCATCTTCCGCGAGTGCGCCGGACGCATCTTCAAGGCGTCCTTCTACACAATCGTGACCGTCATCGTGCTCGACTACATCGTTCACAGCAATAATGGCATGATCTCGCGTGGCTTCCTGATGTGCTACTGGGCCCTGAGCTATACCATGATCTGCCTCGACCGCTTCATCGCGCGCATCATCTTGCGCCGGATCGGCATCTGGCAGAGCACCGCTATCGTCATCGGTGCGGGCAAGACAGCCGAGAAATTCGTCAAGGCCTTCTCGATGAACTACAACATCGTCGGCTTTGTCGAGGACGACACGACGCGTCCGCTCCTGCAGAAGTACCCGCATCTCGGCAACTTCGATGAGGCAGAGCAGATCCTGCGGGAACACCCCGTGCAGGAAGTCATCCTCGCGACGCCGGGCCTTTCCAAGAAAGAGCAGGTCAAGATCTTCTACCGCGTGCAGCCGTTTGTCCGCAACGTCTCGGTCATCCCGAACATCTTCGGCGTGCCGATCGGCAACGTCGACATCGAGAGCAGCCTTGACGATAAGCTGCTCGTGCTCAAGACGAGCAACAACCTCAAGAGCCGCGGCAACCAGATCCTCAAGCGCGCCTTCGACCTCATCGTCGGTTCCGCCATCGCCATCTGCATCCTGCCCGTCCTCGCCGTGATCGCCATCATGATCCGACTCGATTCCAATGGCCCGGCCTTCTACAACGCCGCGCGCATCGGCAAGGGCGGCAGGACATTCAAGTGCTACAAGTTCCGTTCGATGTACCAGAACGCCGACAGGATTCTCTTAGACTTCCTCGGCAAGCATCCCGAAGCCGAGCAGGAGTGGAAAGAATTCCAGAAGCTCCGCGGCGACGACCCGCGCGTCACGAAAGTCGGCAAGTTCATCCGCAAGTACAGCCTCGATGAGCTGCCGCAGATCTTCAATGTCATCAAGGGCGAGATGAGCCTCGTCGGCCCGCGCCCGTACCTGCCGCGTGAAAAAGAGAAGATTGGCAACTTCCTGCCCGTCATCTGCATGACCACGCCCGGCATCACGGGCCTCTGGCAGGTCAGTGGCCGCAACGACATCAGCTTCAACGGCCGCCTCCAGCTCGATTCCTGGTACGTCCGCAATTGGAGCCTCTGGCAGGACATCGTCCTGCTCTTCAAGACCATCGGCGTCGTCTGCGGCAAGAAAGGCGCCTATTGATCCAGTTTGTTTTATTGGGGGCGCATGAATATTTTCGTATTCCATGAGGATTGTGCTGTAGCATATAACCTCATTCATAAGAAAGAAAAATAGTTCTTGAGGATTCGTTTCATAAGGAGAGATTTTGTGGATATAAAAATCATGGTCGCGGCGCACAAGCCGTACTGGATGCCGCAGGATGATGTCTACATGCCGATTCACGTTGGCTGTGAGGGCAAAGAAAGCATCGGCTTCACCGGTGACAATACCGGCGATAACATCAGCGCCAAGAATCCGCATTACTGCGAACTGACGGCCTTGTACTGGGCGTGGAAGAACCTCCAGGCGGATTATACGGGGCTTGTCCATTACCGCCGCTACTTCACCAATAAGGAAGCGCGCTCGATCGAGGGCAAGCGGGCGGCAATCCTGTCCCGGGCGGATTGGGAGAGACTGCTGGCTGAGACACCGGTCATCGTGGCCGACAAACGTCGCTATTACATCGAATCGAACAAATCCCATTACCTGCACGCCCATCATGCAGAAGGCCTGCAGGCCCTTGACGAAATCATCCGCGCGGATTATCCTGAATACATCGAGGCACATGATACCGTCATGAAGCGCACCTGGGCGCATATGTTCAACATGTTCGTCATGCGCAAAGACCTCTACGACGCCTACTGCCAGTGGATGTTCGACATCCTGTTCAAGATTGAGGACAGGGTGGACATCAGCAGCTATTCTGCCTATGAAGCCCGTATCTACGGGTTCGTCAGCGAGCTGATGCTCGACATCTGGCTGGAGAAGAACAGGGTCCCGTACCGTGAACAGAATGTATCCTTCCTCGAGAAACAGAACTGGGTGCGCAAGGGCGGCCTCTTCGTCGCGCGCAAGCTCGGTCTGACGACTTCGCATTAATATTGCATCATATCCGGAATCATTACAGGCATAGATAGGAGAGAACACCTTGGAAAAAGAAGAATCCATCGACTTTGGCCGCCTCAAAGACATCATGCTGCAGCGCAAGAAAGTGGTCGGCGGCATCGTAGTGGGCTGCACAGCCGTCGCACTCGTGGCCGGTCTCGTCTGGCCAAAGACGTACGAATCCACCACCACCGTCCAGACCCGCATGACGGGCTCACAGCTGGCCAGCGGTGGCGCAGCGGCCGCCGCTGCAGCCCTGGGAATCGGCAATGTGAGCTCGCCCACGCTCACGTATGTGGAGCTCATGAAGAGCAATACAGTCCTGCAACCGATCATTGATGATCTCGACTGGCCAGAAGACAAGAAAAAGTTCTTGACGCCGGAATCCTTTGCGAAGTCGAACCTCAAGATCGAGAATACGAAGCAGACGAATCTCATCAAGGTAACGGCTAAGGGCAAGACCCCGGAGGAAGCGCAGAAAATCTCGCAGGATGTCGTGAACAACTTCCTCGACATGATGACGGGCATGAACAAAGAGACGCAGAGCCTCCTCGTCCAGTTCCTGAATGAGCGCATCGACCAGGCCAAGCAAGAGTCGGATGATGCTGCTAAAAAGTTTGCTGCGTATCAGAAAGAGCACAAAATTTATGCCCCTGAGACCCAAGCGAAAGGATTAATCGGGCAGTTACAAGCATATGATGATGCAATCAGCAAGATGCAGGTCCAGGCCGAATCCGGACAGGCACAGCTGGACACAGCCAATGCGAAACTCAATGAAATGAAGGCAGGCAGTCAGGCCTATAACATCAACGATAATGAGACTGTTCAGGGAATCCGCAAGCAGATCGTAGCAAAACAGGTCGAACTCGTCGGGCTCGAACAGAAATATACCGAGAACCATCCAAGTGTCATCGCTGCACAAGACCAGCTCAGTAAGCTGCAACAGAGTTTGGCTAACGAAGTCAATGCGGTCGTATCTTCCAATGCAACGAGCCTGAACCCTGCCCAGGCAGAGCTCCTGAAGACGCAGGCTCAGGCACAGGCAACAGTAGCCACAGCCCAGGCTAGTGAAGCTGCTATCAAGTCGCAGCGTGACAGCAAACAGAAGGAACTCGGTGACCTGCCAAGTGGTGTCGTCGACTATCTGGAACTAGAACGTGACGCAAAGATCAAGAATGAAGTCTATGTCAACCTTGTCAAACAGTGCGAGCAGAGCCGCGTTCAGCAGGCAATGGATTCTATGGATATTCAAGTTGTAGATTCAGCTAACTTACCATTTGCAGAGAAACCTGTATGGCCTAGACCAAAGCTTATGACAGCATTAGGTTTTGTGATAGGTTGGCTTGCCGCAATTGGGTATTCATTCGTGGCGTATAAAAAGTCTTAATGGCACTAATGAGAAATATAAAGCTTTTGGATATCCTATAATAATGCAGATAATAAATAATTGAGGGATTGAGAATATAATGGCTTTGATAGAAATAGCTGAGTATGATTTAAAAAAAATCGCATATGCTATGTTAGTTGATGTTGCAACTTTTTGTGAAAAAAATGATTTAAGATATTCTTTAAGCGCAGGAACATTATTGGGATCCGTACGTCATCAAGGATTCATTCCTTGGGATGATGATGTGGACATTATGATGCCAAGACCTGATTATGAACGATTTGTTCATACGTATAATGGTAATCATAGGTATTATCGTGTACATTCAATCGAGAATAATCCTAATTACAAGATTAAGTCTGCACAAGTCTATGATATGCGTACTACTATAGATTATAAAAATTTCAGAATTAATAATATGCATGTTTTTTTAGATGTCTTTCCTATAGATGGTGTTCCTAAAAGTATGTGGAAAAGGCAGATCCTGTTCAATGTGTTAAAAATATTGAATGTCATCTATTGTGGCTCAATTTTGACCTATACCCAAAGTATACATTATGCTGATATAAATACTAATCCTGCAAAAGGAATTATACGTACATTTATAAAATATATCGCTATAACATTGTTTCGTATATTTCCTACTTCGAAGATTGTCTATTTGATGAATTGGCTATCAAAAAAAATTGCACCATATAATCGTTCCTCAGATATTGCAGTAAATATCTCTTGCTATCGAGACACAAACCGTGAAGTCATGCCAAAAAATGAATTTGAAAGAATGGTTAAATTCAAATTTGAAACTCGCGATTTTAATGTAATGGGTTGCTATGATCTTTATTTGAAGAATTTATATCATGATTATATGAAGTTACCTCCAAAGGAAAATCGTGTGACGCATCATGGATTTATTGCATATTGGAATAATTTCACTGGAGGGGAAAAATGAATACTGCGGTCATTTTTGCCGGTGGAACTGGCAAACGTATGAATACAAAGTCTGTGCCAAAACAGTTCTTGGAGTTACATGGTAAACCAGTGATCATTTACACATTAGAAAAATTTGATAACCATCTTGAGATTGATCAGATTGTACTGGTTTGCTTGGAACCCTGGATTCCATATGCGAAAAAACTTTTGGCGAAATTTCAGATTACAAAAGTAGTGGATGTAATTCCCGGCGGAAAGACAGGTCAGGAATCTATCTATAACGGACTCGTAGCTGCGCACCGTCATTCATCAAGTGCTTCGGACATTGTCTTGATTCATGATGGTGTCCGTCCGATGATTGATGAGGATACCATCACTTCTTGTTTATCTTGTGTACGTAAGAATGGTAATGCTGTCACTACGACTCCTGCTATTGAGACAATCTTTGTTAATGGGCAGGACGGTCAGGTTGGTGAGATCTTTAACCGCTCGCGATGCACAATGGCACGTGCGCCGCAGTGCTTCTATCTTAAGGATATCTATGCAGCACATCAAAAGGCAAAAGCAGAGGGAAAGGCGGATTTTATTGATTCTGCGATGCTCATGCAGCATTACGGTGCAAAACTGTATACTGTAGATGGTCCGGTGGAAAATATCAAGATTACTACACCTATGGACTTTTATTTGTTCCGAGCGATGCTGGATGCAAAAGAAAATATGCAGATTGTTGGTGTTTAAGGGGATTTTGATATGTGGATAGAAAATAAAATCTTTCAAGAGGATATGGAGACTATCACAGAGGCTTCGTATATTCCGTGGGCAAAGTTACGTAACAAGACGATTCTCGTGACGGGGGCTACCGGCTTGATTGGTTTCAATCTTGTTTCTGCTCTGGCTTATGCACACCTCTATAAGAATATTCCGCTGAAAATATTGGCATTGGTTCGCAACCATGAAAAAGCAGAGAACCGCTTTCAGGAGATCTTGGAGGCAGGTGCGCCGCTGGAATTTGTCGTAGGTGACTTAGATCATATTCCAGAGATCGATGCACATGTGGATTATATTGTTCACGGAGGCAGTCCGACAGCCAGCAAATATTTTGCAGAGCATCCTGTCGAGACGATTACAGCGAATCTGAATGGTGCGCTGCATTTACTTGAACTGGCGAAGGAAAATAAGACAGAGAGCTTCTTATTCCTGTCCAGTATGGAAGTATACGGTGGGATTCATCAACATGAGAAAGTCGATGAGCATCATGCAAGTTTCATTGATACGATGGTACCGCGTAGCAGCTATCCGGAAGTAAAGCGTATGGTAGAATCTCTGTGTGCTTGCTATGCAGAGGAATACCATGTGCCAGCGAAGGTCATTCGACTGACGCAGACCTTTGGTGCCGGCGTGCGCAAAGAAGACAATCGTGTCTTTGCGCAGTTTGCACGATCTGCCATGAATCACGAAGATATCGTTATGTTTACGCGTGGAGGAACAGAACACATGTACCTCTATACGGCAGATGCTGTCACCGCTATCTTGACCGTCCTTTTGCTTGGTAAAGATGGCGAAGCATATAACGCTGCCAATGAACATACCTATTGCTCTATTAAAGAAATGGCAGAAACTGTAGCAAATCTGCCTATCATTCGAGAGAAATTTAATGGCCCGGTATCGGTTGTCATCGATGAATCAAAGAATGATGGCAAGCTATATCCACCGGAACTTTATATGAAGTTGGATACTTTAAAATTAAGGACAACCGGTTGGTACGCAAGGTATAGTTTAGATGAGATGTTTTCTCGCATGATTTTAACTGCAGAATAAGGATTACTTTAATGATTAAAATTAGCTTTATTGTTCCGGTATATAATACTGAAGTGGATTTGATTGAACGGTGTATAGAGTCAATTTTATCTACGCAATATTCAGCCATTGAGATTATCATTATTGATGATGGAAGCAATAGAGATTGTGCGATGTATCTAGATGGTATTGCAAAGTTGCATACGGTATGTATAGTTTATCATACGCGAAATCGAGGCGTATCGGCTGCTCGAAACTATGGTGTGAAAGTGTCATCTGGTGATTACATTGTATTTGTAGATGCGGATGACTTAATTAGTCCTAGAATGCTATCTGATGGACTTCCTGTTTTAGAATTACATAAACCGGATATTCTTTATGGATTAGTAAAATTTGAAAAACGACACTTATCGATCTCCCCATCTGAGATGTCGATGCAGGTATCTCCTATATTAATTACTGATGATTTAAAATGTATTTTACTACAGCAACTTATTTCATTAGGACAACCTACCTTTAGTCGTTCAGGATATGGATATTTGAGTCGTGGCCCAGTAGCACGATTTGTTTCTAGAGCAATAGCGATTCAGATTCCTTTTGGGACGGATTTGCGATTGGGGGAAGATGAGATATGGAATATACTTATTGCCAAGTGCGCAACAAAAATCATGTTTTTTCCTGCTGTTTGGTATTATTATGTTCATAATATCAACTCTGCAACCGTTCAATATCGTGACAACATAGAGGAAGAAGAACGAAGACGATTGATAATTTTAGAACGGATAATTGGCAGAGATGAAAAATATGGACAAGTGCTGTTGAGTAAGACACTTCAATGCATAGCGGAACTACTACGCCAAAAATATGCCAATAAGAAATATCCATTTTCGTTAAAATGCGCTACAGAAAATTTTCAAAAGGAGATTTCCAAGCCGGAATATTCCTTTTTTGATAAAAAGAAATATATTCGTAAATTGTCTTATAAAGATAGGCTAAAATTTATTCTATTTAAGAAATTTAAGTATGTTGTACTATTGATGCGGGTTGGGTATATATTTTATAAAAAGAAATAATACAGGAAGGTATTTTGCAGGATTGTTCTTCGTATAGGAGTATGTTATATGCAATTGATGAATCCATTTTCGATAATATTAGTGTGTATAATTGGATATATAATGTATGTATCGAAAGATGAAAAAACGTGCTATATTAACTTTTTGATTTTAACAATTGTAATAAATGCTCTATATATGCAGGGATATTTTGTATATATAGGAGGAAACGAACGACCATATGATTTAGTTATGAATATATTCTTCACTTTGATATCGATAAATTATTTCCGCAAATACATTTCAGAAGTTCACTTCAAAACATTTACATGGGCAGGTTTGTTCTTTTTATCAATCTTTTTAGGTTTAGTTTATTTCACGATAGATCCTTTTCATGGCTATGTTGTTTATAGTACTGTAGGATACTCGTGGGATGATTATGCTGCTGGGGCAAATGTTGAAGGGCTTCCAGTATTACATTATGGAACTATTTTCTTTGCTTTAATGTATTTTTTAGAAGGATTATTAAGTGTAGTAATTATTCGAGATAAATTGACGATTGATGACTATCAGTATATAACTGGTAAAGTTATAAAATTTTTATATATTTTGTTTTTCTATGGAATATTCGAGTTCATCATAAAGAACTTCATAAATAATCAGATATTATTTACTTTAATCGGGGGGCTTTTAGGGACCGGCAGTAGTACATATACAGCTTCAATGGAACGCGGAAGTTTTGAAGCTTTACAGGGATTTTCAAGAGAACCTTCTCATTATGTATTTTCATTGTTCTTATTTTTAACATTTATTTTTGTAAAGGAACAATACTTATCAAGAAAACCTTTTTTTAAAAGGGAAGTTCTTACAATTATAATAACGTTCCTTATTATGCTTTTGAGTGGCTCTTTTGCAGCATTGATTTATATTTTTTCATTCTTATGTATGCTGATAGCCTATAAACTGGCTTTTTTATCAAAAAAGAAGCGATTTGTTTTCTATGTTGCGTTATTCATTTCTATATTGGGAGGAATTGCGTATCTAGCAACAGTAGGTTTAGATGATGATTCCTATTTGGGACGTCGAATAAATGCATCATTTTTAGTTTTGTCGTTATTGTCGACAGATGGATTGCGTGGGGTTGGTGGTTTGTCATCGGCTTTACCACGATTTATGAGTATTTATGAAACAGGATTGGACTTTTTAGACAGGCCCTTGCTGGGAGTGGGGCTCAGCGTAGAATCTTGTCATAGCGGTTGGATGACTTTTTTATCTTATACTGGATTGCTTGGAGTATACCTATGGTTTAAGATGCTTTTTGCGGAAGAAAATTATGATAAATTATTAGTTTTGTTTTTTTTGATTATCCCGCATATACTGGTGGGGATTTGGTTATGGATTATAACACTACCATCTATTTTTATTGTAATGATGTTGCGTCGTGATTTTTTGATTAAATCCACTAGAAATCGTTAAACACACACTTTTATTTTGTGAATATAGTTCAATAGGGGAATATTAAGGGGGATATTATGTCTTGTTATATTATTATTCTCAATTATAATGGATGGAAAGATACAGTAGAATGCTTAGATTCTATTTTTCAGACTACTAATATAGATTATAAGGTTATCGTATGTGATAATAACTCAAAAGACAATTCAGTGCTATATATAAGATCGTGGTTAGATGGAAATCTTAAATTGACAGATATAAATCCTACGCCTTTTCTTAAACAACATCTTAACGAAAGGCCTCCATATATTTATTGGGATAGAGAAAAAGATATACAATATAACTCACCTCTTCTGTTAGTAGAAACAGGCGATAATAGGGGGTTTGCTGCTGGAAATAACGTAGGAATAAGAATTGCATTACGACAGATAGATTGTGATTATTTGTTTATTTTAAACAATGATACTGTTGTGACAAGAACAACAATTTATGAAGGTGTTACTAAGCTACAAGAAGAAGTGAATGCTGGTATTTGTAGTACGAATGTCAAATATTATGATAATCCGAATCAATCAGCATGGAAGCTTGCTTATTTTAATCCCGATACTGGCAATGAAAAGATTGTTACAAAAGGACATATTTCTTTGCCGAAATATTTATATAAATATACAGGAATGGCTTTTTTTATTACGAGAAAATTTATAGAGACGATTGGGCTAATGAATGAAAAATATTTTTTATATTTTGAAGAGCTTGATTGGACAATTCGAAGTAGAAAAAAATTTAAAATTCTTATGGCTAATAGGTCAATTGTTTACCACAAAGAAGGTGCAACAGCTTCGTATCAATCTCCACTGTCCAGATTTTGTATGCTGAGAAGTCGTTTTTTGTTTATTGAAGAATATTATCCTAAAAAAATAAAGAAAATATACTTTTTATGGTGGTTGAGATCTATAAAAAGATTTTTAGAAGGTGATTTTGCTTTTGCTTTTCAGATTCTGAAGTTTTTAATTATTTTTCCTGTACAAAAAGAGAGGTACACTGCTGGCTATTTTGAATATCATCAAAAAGATAAATTGTATGAAAAATAAGTGAGATTGAGCAAGGTAGCCATTCTGGTAGCTGATATTGGTGTACGTTTCTATCAGTGACGAAAGCTATACCGAAGAAGATGCTGCCAATCGTGGACAAATCGACGATTCAGTATATTGTAGAATAGGCATCGGCGCGTGGGATAAACGAGCTTCCGTTCATCAGCGCTCATACAAAGCAGTTTTAGGGTGCTGGATATAAAGTTTTATTGTACAGTTTGGCAGGCTCTATTCAGATCATAGCAAGAAGTCCAAGCAGTATCTGAAGAGCTTGTGCCGCAGCTGTGATGCGTGCTTGCCGACAGGGGCTTTTGTTGAGAGAGGGGTATTATCATGTATGATTATCTGATTGTTGGCAGCGGCCTGTTTGGCGCGGTCTTTGCGCATGAGGCGAAGAAGTCGGGCAAGTCGGTGCTGGTGCTGGAGCGCCGGGATCATGTGGGGGGCAATGTCTACTGCGAGAAAAAGGATGGCATCAACATCCACAAGTACGGCGCGCACATCTTCCACACGAGCTATGAAGATGTCTGGGCGTATGTCAATCAGTTCGTCACGTTCAACAACTTCATCAATTCGCCGGTCGCGAATTATCAGGGCCATCTCTACAACCTGCCGTTCAACATGAACACGTTCCGCGAGCTCTGGGACATCGTGACGCCAGCACAGGCGAAGGCCATCATCGCGGAGCAGCGCCAGGCCGTCAAGGGCGAGCCGCAGAACCTCGAGGAGCAGGCTATCTCGCTCGTCGGCACGGACATCTACACGAAGCTCATCAAGGGCTACACGGAGAAACAGTGGGGCCGCAGCTGCACGGAGCTGCCAGCCTTCATCATCAAGCGCTTGCCGGTCCGCTACACGTTCGACAACAACTACTTCAATGACCGCTACCAGGGCATCCCGGTCGGCGGCTACAACAAGCTGATTGAGGCTCTGCTTGACGGCATTGAGGTCCGCACCGGTGTGGATTACCTCAAGGAGCGCGCCGCCTATCAGGCCATGGCCAGGAAGGTCGTCTACACGGGCTCGATTGACGAGTATTTCGATTACAAGCTCGGCCAGCTCGAGTACCGCGGCCTGCACTTCGAGACGGAGCGCCTTGAGGAGGAGAATCATCAGGGGGGCGCCGTCGTCAACTACACAGAGCGCGAAGTCCCGTACACCCGCATCATCGAGCACAAGCACTTTGAGTTCGGCACGCAGCCCGTCACCTACATCACGCGCGAATATCCGGCCGATTGGCACCGCGGCGAAGAAGCGTATTACCCGGTCAACAACGACCGCAACCAGAAGCTCTACCAGCAGTACGCCGCCCTGGCCGAGCAGGAGGAGAACATCATCTTCGGCGGCCGTCTGGCGGAGTACAAGTACTACGACATGGACGATGTCATTAAGAGCGCCCTGGAGCGCGTCAAGGTCGAAATGAAGAAGTAAGAGGAGTGTATGTACTGATGCAGAATGAGCAGGAAATTTTGTCTCCTAGGGGGGGACAAGCAAGCGTCTGACGTATATTGATGTCGCGAAGGGCATTGGCATCGTTTTGGTGGTCGTTGGCCATTGTATCCCAGATGCGACAAGTCCAACCGGGATATCGATACCGGCGTATCGCTGGTTGCATGACGTGATTTATTCCTTCCATATGCCGCTGTTCTTCTTCTTAGCGGGCTTCATGGTGTCGCGCCAGAAGATGCTGGCGCGGGCGCAGAAGCCGCTGGACTTAGTGCGCAAGCGCATCTCGCGTTTGCTAGTGCCGTATGTCTTTGTCGGTCTTTGCTATGCACCGTTCAAGATGCTGCTGTCGAACTTCGCCAACAAGCCGTATGACATCAGCACAATTTGGCAGATCCTCATTGGCGTCAACCCAGACGGTGAGCTCTGGTTCCTCTATGCGTTATTTGTGATTACCGTCATAGCAGCTTTGTTCGCTTTCCGCATTTCGTTGCTGGGACTCGTGGCGGCCGCGGCTTTGCTGATCTGGAATCCCTGGGGCATCATTACGAATTTCCTGTTCTTCTTCCTCTTAGGCATTTACATGCGGCGGGAGCAGAAAGATTTTGTTCTTCACCTGACTGCTCGGCACGTCCTGGCGGCCGTGACAGTATTCTTGCTTGGCCTCTATGGCCTGTTGGGACTGAAAGAGCATGCCTGCTTCCTCTTGACCGCTACAAGCGGCACGGTGCTGGTCCTGTGGCTCTCCCTCATCCTGAGCCGCCAGGAGTCAGCCTTCACGTCTCTCAGCCGCCTCTTGGAGCATTGGGGTATCTTGTCGATGGATATCTACATCCTCAGCGACATTATCAAGATCCCTTGCCGCGTCGTCCTTTGGAATAAGCTGCATCTCTATACGCTCAGCTTTGTTCTATGTACAGTACTGGCAATTGTCCTTTCCATCTGGATCAGTGAGCACTTGATACGTAAGAACAGCTGGCTGAGATTCCTGATTTTGGGAGTGCGAAAGTAAGGGAATCGCTTTTACGCAGAGCGGAGTCGCCGAACCCGGAGGAGAAGAGCGCGCTGGCGCTCGGCCTGCAGCTCGCGGACTTCCTGCTCGTCGCCGAGATGGCCGCCTGCTGCAAGAAGCAGGGCAAGACGCTCTGCGACCGCCTGCACGAGCTCTACACGGAGTACGGCTACTACTACGACGCGCAGGCCTCGTACAAGCTCCAGGGCATCGCAGGTCTCCAGGCGACGAACCTGCTCAAGTACAAGATGAAGAACGGCTCCTGGATTGCCATCCGCCCGTCCGGCACTGAGCCGAAGCTCAAGATGTACTGCTCGCTTGTCGAGAAGGACGAGGCGGCGGCAAAAAAGAAGTTTGCCGTTATCCGGAAGAATTTTGAGCATGTGTTTGATTTGTGACAATTACAAGTACAAGGGAATATCGTGTTTTAGAAGGTGAGGGAAATTTATTATGCAGAGGATTCGCAAGGCAGTCATTCCGGCAGCTGGCTTTGGCACGCGATTTTTACCGGCGACGAAGGCGACGCCGAAGGAGATGCTGCCGATCGTAGACAAGCCGACAATCCAGTACATCGTGGAGGAGGCTCTGGCGAGCGGGATTGAGGAGATCCTGATCATCAGCGGCCATGCGAAGCGGGCCATCGAAGATCACTTCGATTCGGCACCGGCGCTGGAGATGGAGCTCGAGAAGAAGGGGAAAACCGAGCTTCTGAAGATGGTGCGCGAGACGGGGGCCATTGATATCCATTACATCCGTCAGCAGCATATGCGGGGCCTCGGCGATGCCGTTCTCTGTGCGCGCGCGTTCGTGCAGGATGAGCCGTTTGCCGTGCTACTTGGCGATGATGTTGTTTACAACGGCGAGGGCCGACCGGCGCTGAAGCAGCTCATCGATGTCTACAATGCGACAGGTTCATCTGTCCTTGGCTGCCAGACGGTACCGGAGGACAAGGTGTCTTCATATGGCATCATCAAGGGAGAGCCGACGGATGATGCGCGCACGATGCGGGTGCTTGATATGGTGGAGAAGCCTGCCGTAGAGAATGCGCCGAGCCGCATGGCGGTACTGGGCCGTTACATCATCACACCGGCGATCTTTGACATCCTCGCGCATACACTGCCCGGCAAAGGCGGCGAGATCCAGCTGACCGACGCCCTGCAGGTGCTCGCCAACCGTCAGCCCGTCTACGCCTATGACTTCGAAGGCATCCGCTACGACCTCGGCGACAAACTCGGCTTTCTCAAAGCCACCGTCGAATTCGCCCTGCGCCGCAAAGACCTCGGCGCACCGTTCCAGGCGTATCTGGCGGATTTGATACTGCGCCTTTGATTGCCATGCTCATCGTGCTATAATAAGGTATCATTATGTTTGTAAAGGGGCCTTTATCGTGAAAGTAACAGAAACGAAACTCAAGGGTGTATTTATGCTGGAGCCGCAGGTGTTTGGGGATGCGCGCGGATGGTTCATGGAGAGCTGGTCGAAGCGCAAGATGGAGGCGGCTGGCATCTCGGTGGATTTTGTGCAGGACAATCAGTCGTACTCGGCTCAGAAGGGGACGCTGCGCGGGCTGCACTACCAGCTCAACCCGATGTGCCAGGCGAAGCTCCTGCGGGCGACGCGCGGGGCGATCTTTGATGTGGCAGTGGACATCCGCAAGGGTTCGCCGCAGTTCGGCCAGTGGGTCGGGGTGGAGCTGTCGGCGGAGAACAAGAAGCAGCTCTTCATCCCGCGCGGCTTTGCGCACGGCTTCATCACGCTGACGGATGACGTCGAGGTGCAGTACAAGGCGGACAACTACTACGCGCCGGAGTGCGACGGCAACATCCGCTGGGATGACCCGGACATTGGCGTCGCGTGGCCGCTTGAGCCGGTGATCCTGTCGGACAAGGACACGAAGGCGCCATCGCTCAAGGAGCGCGTGGCGACGTCGCTGAACTTCGTCTACGGAGAGAAATGATGAGGGAAATGCGCAGCTGACGAGAGGCGACCCCTTCCGTCAGCCTGTGGCTGCCACCTTCCTCGTGCGCGGGGAAGGCTTTTAGGGGGAGAATATATGATAACTAAGGGAATTATCTTGGCGGGCGGCTCGGGGACGCGTCTTTACCCGCTGACGATCGCGGTGTCGAAGCAGCTGATGCCGGTCTACGACAAGCCGATGATCTACTACCCGCTGTCGACGCTGATGCTCGCGGGCATCCGGGACATCCTCGTGATCACGACGCCGGAGGACAATGCGAACTTCCGGCGGCTGCTCGGCGACGGCTCGCAGTGGGGCATATCCATCTCGTACGCCGTGCAGCCGGAGCCGAAGGGACTCGCACAGGCGTTCCTGATCGGCGAGGAGTTCCTTGCGGGCGAGGGCTGTGCGCTCGTCCTGGGCGACAACATCTTCTACGGCTCCGACCTCGCCGTGATGATGCAGCGCGCGGCCGCACAGACGGACGGCGCGACGGTCTTCGCCTACTACGTCAGCGACCCGGAGCGCTACGGCGTCGTCGAGTTTGACGAGCAGGGCGAGGCCGTGAGCCTCGAGGAAAAGCCAGCCGCGCCGAAGTCCAACTTCGCCGTGACGGGCCTCTACTTCTACGACAAGGACATCGTCGATATCGCGAAGCAGGTCAAGCCGTCGGCGCGCGGTGAGCTCGAGATCACCGACGTCAACAAAGCCTACCTCGCGCGCCACAAACTCCACGTCGAGACCATGCGCCGCGGCTACGCCTGGCTCGACACCGGCACCCACGACTCCCTGCTGCAGGCAGCCGCCTTCGTCCAGACCATCCAGTCCCGCCAGGGCCTCAAGATCGCCTGCCTCGAAGAGATCGCCTACCGCATGGGCTACATCACGCGCGACCAGGTCCACGAGCTCGCCAAGCCGCTCAAGAAGAACGACTACGGCAAGTATCTGCTGAGCCTCTGAGGTCTACCGCAGCAAAACGGAACAAAAAGCTTCCTATATATAGGCGTATAGGCGCAAAAAGCCGCCCTGCAGGTACGATGCTGCAGGACGGCTTTTTTATGGGGAGGGGTCAGTGGGTGAGGTGGCGCTGGTGCTGGAGCTCTTTGACGAGCTCGCTGAGCTGTTCGGTGAAGCGGTCCATGGAGCGCTGGAAGCTGGTCAGCAGGTAGAGCGTCACGACGATGGGGAAGCCGACGCTGGAGATTGCGGTCAGGAGGTTCTGTTCCATGCGGGTCACCTTCTTGTCAGGGGGCGATTGCCGGAGGCGTGGCAAAGTGGGGCGATTGAGCCGTGGGGCAAAGCTGCGGCAGCCGGAGATGGGAAGCCCGGCTGCCGTCAGCTGGGGAAATTGGATCAGGCGAGCTCTTCGACGTCGACCTTGCGGATGCTGGCGCCCTTGTAGGCGACGGGGAAGGCGCCGCCAATCAGGAAGGCCTTCTTGGCGACGACGTTCTCGGCCCAGGTCTGGACGGCGGTGGCCGAGATGTCATCTTTCGGGTCGGTCAGGGAGAGCGTCTTCGTCTTGGCGTTGTCGAGCAGGAATTCGATTTCAAGCGTGCGTTTCATGGTGGTGACTCCTTTCGATGCGTGAGCGATGGTTCATCCGTTCATCCGGCCAGGGTCACGGCTGCTGCCGCGGCGGCCGGTGCAGGGGTGAGTGCGAGTCAGCTGTTCAGGCCGTGACAAGCGTTGCGTTCTCGGCGCGCTGGATGTCGCCGACGTCGTGCGACTGCAGGGCGGCGAGGCCCTGGCCGACGGCGAGCAGGTCCTCGTCGCTGATCTCCGGGTTGATGGAGCTGAACGTGCGCGTCGCGTACTTGACGGCACCGGCATCCGTCGTGCCGTTCTCCACCTTGATCTTGAGGGAAGTCGTGATGTTCGTGCGCTGCGTAGCCATGATAGTTCTCCTTTCAGGTGAGAGGGTGGGGGCCTCAGCAGGCAGCCGCGAGGCCGGGCAGCTGCCCGAGGCTCAGGAGCGTTTTCCCTTGCCTTGATTTTATTGTACGGGATTGACATGTCAAAAGCAAGGGGTATTTATAAGAAAGTTTTGACACTTAAATTGACACGTCATTGACGATTTCCTTCCTATTATATAGTAGCGGGCACATACCGCCACATCAACGGTGCGGGCTCGTCTTCTTCGAAAATGAGATCGCCCTCCGGCGTGATGTGGGCGCGCAGGAACTGGTCGATGGCGCTGGCGATGGCGTGGCCGAAGACGGCGGCGTGGCTGACGAGCAGCTGGAAGTCCTCCTCCGTGTCGAGGAAGGCCGTCTCGACGAGGATGGCGGGCATGGCCGTGCGCCGCAGCACCGTGAAGTCGGGGTTGACCTTGACGCCGCGGTTCGGAAAGCTCTTGTCGATGCGGCTGACGGCGCGCCAGAGCGTCTGCTGCACCGTCGTCGCGAGCGCGTGGCCCCACGAGTGCGTGCTGAACGCGTACGTCTCGCAGCCGCGGCCGCCGCCGGCATTAGCGTGGATCGAGACGAAGACATCGGCGGGCCAGCTGTTGGCGAGGCCTGTGACATTCGGGTAGCCCGGCGCCTCGCCGCGCAGGTTGTGGCTCTGCACGACCTTCGTCTCGTAGCCGCAGCGCTCGAGCGCGATGCGCGCATTCTCCGCGACGCGCGCGTTGATCGCCGCCTCCGTCACGCCGTGCTCGCAGTTGACTGCGCCGGGGTCCGGACGGCCGCCGAGCGCATGACCTGGGTTGATGAAGATTCGCATGATAGACTCCTTTCTAGAGAGGTGGTGGGGGATAGGGATAAAGAAAGGATGGACCTTGCACAAATTCCATCCCATCCCATCAACTATCGAATCTATGAATGCTAAAGTACCATGAGGCCGTCCGGCATCGGCCAGACCTCGTAGTGGTCCTCTCTGCGCCGCGCGGGCACGTAGAGGATGTACGTCCGCGGCGCCGCGCCCTCATCGAGGTCGAAGTCGCCGAACGCCTCCGCGAGCGCCTCGTGCCAGTCCGCAAAATCCGCAAAGTGGCCCGCGATGTGCGGCAGGCCATCCTCGAAGATCGCGATCGGCACGAGCTTCAGCGCTACGCCGTCCATCTTGTCTGTCGTATCGCGAGAATCCCGGGAATTTTCCGATACCTTCTTTGCCAGAGCAATCCGGATCGGGATCACCTTGCGCGGCGGCGGTGCCTCTGCCCGGGCGGCCGACTCTTTCGCCTTTGCCTCGAAGACGGCGACCTCGCCCTGCGCGTAGATGGCCTCCGACTCCGCGATGACCTTTGCCGCGCGCTCCGTGTCGATGAGGCGGTAGTGCGGCTTGCGCGCCGTGCGCTCGATGGCGAGGAAGCCCGCCTTGCAGAGCTCCTGCCGCGCCGCGATGAACGTCCCGTGCGAGATGCCGCCTGCCTTCGCGCGCAGCACCTGCTCGCGGATCACGCCGCCGCCGAGCGCCTCAATTCCCCGATACAGCTTCTGGGCATGATTCGTAAGCAACATGGTTTACCTCCTTCTGCACTGGTGTTCCTGAGAGAAAATCCTGATAAGACTTCGTGCCCGCCAGCATCTCAGCCGGCGTCACGAGCATGTGCGGCCGCACATTGCTGACGAGGTAGTACTTGACCGTCCGCGTGCCCGGGTCATGCTCGTAGAGCAGATAGCCCGCGCTGCGGAGCTCCTCGCGCGAGCGCATGAACGCCGACCGCGAGATCCGCAGCGCCCCGGCAATTTCGTTGGCCTGGATCTTCAGGGGAAATTGCCAGAACGCGGCGTTTGCCCGGTAGAACAAGTAGTGCCAGAGCGCCTGCGCACAGGCCGAGACCGGCCGCACCGGCTGCATCTGGTGAAAGAAACGGAACTCCGTGATGAAGCCCGTCATCGCCTCTTTTGCCATCGAATCCCTCCTTCGAGTCCATGAAATGCTCCTCGCACAGACAAAAGAGCTTGCCGCCCCTCCGCAGACCGGCCTCAAGAACATAGAGCCGCCGATCTGCTACAGAGAGACAAGCAAGCTCATACGTCTTGATTGTGGTCGTGCAAAGGTGTGTTCCGCGTTTCCGCGCGTTTTGTCGTGCTATGCTCCTAGTATACCGAGAGAGTATGATTCTGTCAAGAGAAGATTGCCCACGGGACGCAGACAGGCGAAGTGTCAAACATGTGTCAACCCTTGCCAGACATGGCGCGACAGCCATTCGAGAAAAATTTTTGACACATGCGAAAAGACAGAGAAAACGGGCAGAATCGCGAGGCAACTCGAAGAAACGAGAGAGCAAGATGACGCTGCCGAAGGACGGGAAGATGAGCAGAGGAGCGCGCCGTACTACGTTACTTTTCTTTGTTTCTTGCTTGAGCTACGTCTTAAGAGCGCCCGGAAGCCAGCCGCGCCAACGCCTGACGGCTATCCACAGTGCCTGAGCAGAACACAGAGCGGACACAGAACGCGCACAACCTGACACACAAAGCGGAGCACTCCCCATATTTATCCACAGCTACACGGTAGATATCCACATATTGTCCACAGGATATCCACAGGATACCCGCAGAGGATTGACGCCCGGCAACACGCCGCTATCCGTACCCTGTTGTAATGCATAGGGTTTTGGAGTATAATAAAAACATAATACTTTAGTATCAAAAGGGGAGATACTGGTGCCTTTTTGAGGGGGAAGTATAGCCATGAAAGATTATGCAGCACGGAATGATTCGGTTTTTTTGACGCAGCGACTGCATACCGAGGAAAACGATCCATCTGGGACTGTTCATCGCGATCCATTTCAGCGGGATCGCGACAGAATCTTGCATTCCCGCGCATTCCGCAGGATGATGCACAAGACGCAGATCTTCAATGCGAATAAGGGGGATCATTACCGTAACCGCCTGACGCACACGCTGGAAGTCAATCAGATTGCTCGTTCTATCGGCAAGGATTTAGGACTCAATGATGAGCTTGTCGAAGCAATTGCATTGGGGCATGACGTGGGCCATACGCCGTTCGGTCATATCGGGGAACGGACTTTAGGCAAGATCCTGACCGAGGGGATTGAATTGCGTGATGGAAAAGTATGTGCCATTCAGGAAGATTTCAAGCATAACTTCCAGTCGCTTCGCGTCCTAGATACACAGGAATCCCGTTGTGAGGCGTATATGGGCATCAACCTGACCTTTGCAACGCGAGAAGGCATTTTGAAGCATACGAAATGCTTAAACAAGAAGACAGGCAAGCCATATCAGTATGGTGACAACCTGAATCTAGACGGTATTGAAATGGATAAGCCGTCTATTACGTTAGAGGGACAGACCGTAGCAATTGCAGACGAGATTGCGCAGTGCACCCATGATCTCGAAGATGGTGTGCGCAGTGGTATCATTGACTTCCGTGAACTGCTTGAACAGCCTCTTGTAAAGGATTTTATGAGCCAATATGGCATTAAAGCAAACGAGCATACTAATACGCCAGCCTATGAAACACGCTCATTCATCATCAAGCATCTTGTCGGCTTCCTGATTTCGGATGTCGACAAGGCTTCTGAGAAGAAGATAAAGTCATATATTGAGCAGACTAGCAAAAAAGATGGTGACTATTGGTTTACCGAACCCTGCATTGTATTCTCCGACGAGGTTGATGTAAACCGGAAGAAATTACAGAAATGGGTGAGCGATAAAATTATCCATTCTGAAGAAATCAGCATTTCGGATTCGAAATCGGAATACATCATCCGTCAAATGTTTAGGGCCTTTTATCAGCATCCTCTTGAGTTGCCTGATTATGTTTTGAGTCGCTATTTCCGGTTATCTTCTGATATCAAGGATTTTAACCGCGATTTGTTGAATGATAAGGTGATAGAAGAAATGCAGAAAGATAGTCTTTTTATTCGCCTAATTGCAGATCATATCGGTGGTATGACAGATCAGTATGCATCGAGAACATATAAGAAGTTATATTATCCAGATTATATATGATGTATAGCTGTAAGGAATTGATATACGAAAGGAGTGGCAGGAGTATAACTTGATGTTATTTATGTTCCTGTCAATATGATTTATGAAATTTGTTATTGTTTCTCCTAAACAAACCGGTGGCGGTCCTATTGTATTGTATAAGCTTGCTAAGACTTTACAAGAACAAGGGTATGATGCGTCTGTTTTTAATATTGGTGGAGTATCGGATAACCGAATTGAATTTTACTATAAACAGTTGAAATATGATGCAAAAGAGTCGATTAAATATTCTTTAGTAAAATTATTTCCAAAATCCAACTTTACCAAACGTCATTATCAGGGGTATGCATATCTTCCGGTGCGAGGATGCAGAAAGAAATATCTTCCTGTAGTAGATGATGATACGGTCGTCATTTATCCGGAGATTCTGCGTGGTAATCCTTTGCATGCCAAGCATGTGGTAAGATGGTTGCTATATCATAATCGATTTCCCAATGATAGCACATGGTATTCTGATACGGATTTATTTGTTGCATATCGTGAACAGTTTAATGATTCGCAATTAAATCCAGATGGAAATTTATTGAAGATATTTAGCTTTGATAGAGAACTATATAAGAGAACAAACTACGGAGAACGAAATGGTGTCTGTTATTTTATCCGCAAAGGAAGTAAGCGTACAGATTTGCCGAAGCATTTTGATGGGCCTGTTCTGGATCTTCTTCCAGAAACCGAAAAAGTTCGTATCCTCAATAAATGTGAAAAGTGCTATTTATATGATACGCAGACTTTTTATGCATCAATCGCAGCACTATGTGGTTGCATTTCTATTGTCGTCCCCGAACCTGGAAAAACCAGAAAAGATTATTTAAAAAAAGATGATCATAGTTGCGGAGTAGCTTATGGCGAAAATCGTGAAGAGATAGAGTATGCTATTCAAACACAGGAGAAAGTTGCTGACAGGATTGATCGGATGTTATCATCTAATCTTGAGAACACTATAAGTTTTATTAATCTCTGTAAGAAATGTTTTCATTTGTCGTAAGCCGGAGTAATACGCATATATGATTTCAACAAATCAGGTAATTGTTAATTTTATATGGAAATTTATGGAACGAACAGGATCACAATTAATTTCCTTCATCGTTTCAATCATCTTAGCACGATTGTTGATGCCAGCAGATTATGGTATCATTGCTTTGTGTATGGTCTTTATCTCTATCTTACAAGTTTTTGCAGATAGTGGCTTGGGAACGGCGTTAATACAAAAGAAAGATCCCGATGACTTAGATTTTTCTACTGTCTTTTATACAAATATCTTTCTTGCAGTAGGCCTGTATATAATAATGTATCTGCTGGCTCCTTTGATTGCAATTTTTTATTCAATGCCAGATTTAGTGGGGTTGATACGTGTACTCAGCTTAGTTTTGCTGATTAATGGGTTGCGTAATGTACAGCAGTCATATGTCTCTAAGCATATGATATTTAAGCGATTCTTTTATTCGACATTAACGGCGTCTGTTCTTTCTGCTGTAATTGGTATCAGCATGGCGTATGCTGGTTTTGGTATGTGGGCATTAGTGGCTCAACAGCTGTCGAATGGATTGATTGCTACAATTGTTTTATGGTGGACTGTTCCTTGGCGACCTATTTTTTCGTATTCCTTTTCTCGCTTGAAGGAATTGTTTTCTTTTGGTTCGAAATTGTTGGTGGCAATGTTGATATCAAATGCTTATGATCAGCTTTGGCAGTTGGTCATCGGTAAGATATATTCTCCTTCCAGTTTGGCTTTCTTCAATCAAGGTCAAAAATTTCCACAGGTCATCGTCACCAACATCAACGCCTCGATTGACAGTATCCTGCTCCCGACGATGGCAAGTGAGCAGGATCATCGTGAGCGGGTGCGTGATATGACGCGGCGGGCTATCAAGACGAGTATCTTCATCATGGCGCCGATGATGATGGTCCTGGCGTTTTCGTCGACGAACGTCGTGACGCTCGTGCTGACGGAGAAGTGGCTGCCGTGCGTGCCGTTCCTTTGCATCTTCTGCATCAACTACATGTTCTGGCCTGTTCATACGGCAAATCTCAACGCTATCAATGCGCTGGGACGCAGTGATATCTTCCTGAAACTGGAGATTATCAAAAAAGCAGTAGGACTCAGTGTCCTGTTCTTCACGATGCAGTACGGTGTCATGGCCATGGCATATGGCATGCTCTTGACGGGCGTGCTGAGCCAGATTATCAACTCGTGGCCGAACCGCAAGCTGCTGGGGTATGGATATCTTCATCAGCTACGTGACCTGTTGCCAAGCATTGTGCTGGCAGTGATTGCAGGGGTTGTGGCGTATGGTATCGGCATGATGCAGCTGCCGATACACTTAGCGCTCGTCATCGCTCTGCAGGTCATTGTCGGAGCTGTAACCTATCTCGCCTTGTCGTATCTGTTCCATGTTGATTCGCTACTGTACCTATTCCAGGTCATCAAGCCGCTTATCGCACGAAAAATTGGTTGATATAGATTGTATGGGAGATATAGAAGAAAGGAAGGTGCAGGATGAGACTCCAGATCAAGAACTTTGCTGCAATCCGAGAAGCTGATATCCAGTTTGATGGTATCACCGTGATTGCAGGTGAGAATAATGCCGGTAAGAGTACCGTAGGCAAGATACTCTTTTCATTGTTCCATGGATTTTATAATATGCAGGAGAAGATTCAAAGCAATCGCTGGGAGGCGATTGCCAATAAAGTGTCTCAGAATATTGATGAGAGTATGGATATAACAATCCAGCCAGGTGAGAGGCTTCTTAACAGTGCAAGATGGAGGCGTAGAAAAGCTATTCGAAATAGACTTATACATAGTAAGGAAATCGATAATGCACAAGATTGTTTCACTGTTGTTGAAGAATATATAAAAACAGATTTGAAAGGACAGGTAGTCTTATCGGATGATCTTCGTGATGCAATCCAAAAAGACATTAATGCTGTTTATCAATATTCGAATCAGCAGATTCAGAATACAATATTGACCACAGATTTTAATACTGTATTCACTAGGCAAGCTAATTCGAAGCGAAATACATCTCCTGCTGATTTATGGCTGACGATAAAAAATAAGCCCATTCGTATCAACATAAAAGATGAAATATGTCAAGATACTTCTGCAGAAATAACAATTCTGCACTCTGCAACATATATCGATGATCCTTTTGTTATTGATGATTTTGTGGATAATCATCTTATAACGTGGAGAAGCATCATGGCAGATGATTTACTGGAGAAGATGAGATATTCAAAGGAGACAGATTCTCTTTCTAACCAAATGCGAAAGGACAAAACGGAACAGATTACAAATTCTCTTCATCAAGTTCTTGCTGGAGAGTTTGTCGATACAAGGGATGGCTTGTCTTTTCGTCAAAAGGGCTTGCTTGATGACCTGTCGGTCGGCAATTTATCAGCTGGCCTGAAGGCGTTTGCGATTATTAAACGCTTGCTTGACTCTCACAACCTCAACGAGCAGGACGTCCTGATCCTCGATGAGCCGGAGATTCATCTTCACCCAGAATGGCAGCTTATCTACGCAGAGTTGATCGTGCTGCTGCAAAAGACATTCAATCTGACCATTCTCTTGACGACCCATAGCCCGTACTTCCTTGAAGCAATCGAAGTCTTCTCGGAGAAGCACGGCCTGAAGGAAAAGACAAGGTACTATCTGGCCCATATGCAGGATGGCTATGCTACTTTCGACGATGTGACTGATGATACTGCCAGGATTTACCATCTCCTCGCCGAGCCGTTTGATAAACTGGATGCAGTGAAGAATGGCAAAGGATGGTGCTGATATGGCTGCTGGAGATATCTATCTGAAACATCGATCAACATTAAAGCAGGCTTCTTATGATAGCGCCAAGAAAGAATACATGGTAGAAGATGAGGCGATATCGATCTATGATTACGATGGTGTGACGGGAGAGTATACGTCGCGTGAACAGCTTCAATATACACCTTATTCGAATGATGCACTTTATATCGACAATGAGCGAATTACCTTTATTGAGTTCAAGAATGGCAAGGTAGAGCCAAAGAACGTTATCCAGAAGGCCTATGATAGTCTTCTCGTTCTCTTTGACCATGATATGGGGCTGGAATGGCGGAGAGCTGATTTTCGTGGAAACGTCTCCTTCTCTCGGGAAAACATCGACCTCATCTTAGTCTGGAACAATCCTAATGATGATCCGAAGACAGTGGATAGAGAAAGAATCAATAATCGTTTCAGGGCGAAGGGTAAATTTGGCTTGAGTGATTTGAAACGATATTTGTATAAGGATGTTCATGTCATGTCAAAGTCAGAGTTTCAACATGAGTTTATTGAGCAAGTACAGTTACGTAGGGAGGCGCAAGAATGCAATTAGCAATATATGGTGCAGGCAGTCTGGGCAAACAATTATATGATGTTGCCCTGCGTGTCAATGAACAAGATCGCCGGTGGACGGATATTTTTTTTATCGATGATATTCGTCAGGAGCGTCAATTTTATCTGAGCCGCGTTCACCGTCTGACTGAAGTACAGCAGATGGATGAGCCTGTAGAAGCTTTGGTGGCCAATGGTACGCCGAAGAACCGCAAAAAAATGGCAGTGATTCTTCGCGAAGCAGGTATATCATTGACAAACCTGATTGATCCGTCTGTCATCATCTCACCTTCTGCAATGTTCACTGGGGGGGGAATTTCAATCCTTCCTTACTCGAGGGTTTCCAGTGATGCTGTTGTAGGAGAAAACACGTTAATCCAGCCATATGTACATATTCCACATGATGTCCATGTCGGTGCAAATTCGGTTTTCTCTGCAAACGTTGCTTTAGGCGGAAAGCTCCAGATCGGAGAAGAATGCTATTTCGGTCTGGGATCCGTTGTCCGCGAGAATCTGACAATCGGCGCTCGTGCCATCATTGGTATGGGGGCTGTGGTATTGCACGATGTGGACTGTGACTCAGTCATGGTTGGCAATCCTGCTCATGTTTTGCGTAAGAGTGCGACGGGGGAGGTATTTCATACCTGATACTGAGTCCGGAAGGGAGATAAAGGGTATCATGAATACTAAGGATATTAGAAAAGGCTATGTCACAACAAACAGTTGATAAATAGCCATTTTTATAGGGGAGTATCAGAACTCCCCTACAAACTGTTATTTGCAGTTATCTATACTCATTTGGAATTTCGATATGAAGTGTCTCACACAATAACTTCACATCATGTGCATCATTTTCATCAAACTCGTATCCCAGATGGAACATTACTTGACTATATGGTTCAATACAGGAAACCTCTATTTCCTCAATTCTTCCTTTACCCGAAAAAGTTTCTACCGGAAAACAATCCCCATCATAAAGAATTTCACCTTCGTCCGTATATTCAAAACAATGCAAATCAATAATTCTGTTTTTCAAATCTTCCCATACAGTATGGTTCAATGTT